>JARGPI010000007.1 GCA_029213005.1 Verrucomicrobiales bacterium | reverse complement strand
AGGTTTATAACATTTGGACTTACACCAAATAAGAAGCGCCTCGCTTTGCACGGCGCACAACGTCAAAGCTGACCCAGACCTGACCGGAGGGCGTGCGTTGATTTCGGGTTAATGGTTGTAGAGGTCATGGTGCGTTCGATCTCGGGGCGGGTCAGGTCTTGGTGTCCAGCGCCTTGTTGTGCCTTGTCGATTTTCCGGTGGCATAGTCGAAGAAGTATGAGCGCCGGTCGAAGTCGATGGCCTCAATGCAGTCGCCATGCAGTGAAATCCCCTCGCTGAAAATATCAGCTCCACCCTCAGACCAGAGAATCTTTCCATCGCGGCTGAATCTCGCAATTTCTAGTTCTCCGTGAGAGATTAGGGCATCGTGCTCTGGCGCGTAGTATAAGCCAAAGCAAGTGGCTTCATCGATCTCAAGCGTCCAATCTGGATGTTCGCTGCCTAGCGTGAGACATACGACATGCGCTCCCACCGCGACGTAGATCTGCGAATCGAGAAACAGAAGTGAATGTTCATGGACTCCCGACGCGCCGCCTGAGTCACCTATGATCAACGTCGGTCTGTCATCGATGATCAAACCATGAATAGAAGAAGCCTGGCATCCGCCAGTTAGATCGATTTCCGTGTCGTAGCGCCTCGGGTTGTCTGCCGATCCGAATGAGTAGGTTGGCTCATTAACGAGCTTCACTCGTGCTGCGAGATCACGCGTCATATTCTTTGGCACAACGTCTGAGCGCTGGTAGGACGGCCACTGGGCCGAGAAGCGCTCACTAAAAGTAGATGAAACCGGAGGAATGTCACGTTCAAACTCCTGAAATATAGTCCTTACCAGACGCGTTTTGTTCTCCATTTTTGTTAGGGTGCGGGTGCCACCAGAACCAAAGTCCGTGATTCCCATCTCCTGTAGCCCAATCCCCTTTGCCGAGAGTAATATCCGTTAACCCTCTTACCAAATCCCCAAGGCCAATTGCACCTGAGTCGATGGTTACTTGCCCGTCAGTCTCACCGATTAACCAATGCGATTCGGGATAATCTCTCCGAAACCGGAACACTGCCGTATGCGCTGGAATACATTCCTGGGGGCAATTCGGAATCGCAAGATGATCAGAGGTAGGAGCTGCCAGTTTGACGACCTTCCTTGCTGGATAGTGAGCGTTCCGAAACAGTTCAATCAAACCCAGGAGAAACACGCAACCTTGGGCGTCAGCTGTGAGATGGTATCCGTAATAGTTCCGAGGAAAGTCCTGATAGCGCCAAATCGAGATAGCCCCTCGGTTCTTCCATCTCTCTATATCAGGATCGGCCATTTTTTTGGAGAACAGTTTTATTCTGGAGGGCCCTCCTAAACATTATTCTGGAGCCCCCTCCAGTTTTCGGTTTTAATTATGCACAAAATTTGGGCACATGCGAGCCTTTCCCGTTGATTTTCAAGTTGGATTCGTTTCGGACTAGAATCCGTCTTCGAAAAATCAGAGATATTATCTTTGTTCTGCTACCTGTGCCGATGGATCGGACTGAGCTTTTCTCCTCAGTATTTAATCCCCTGGCAGGTCAAGAGGGCTGGGAGCACCCACCCCTCCGGGCTTCTTCATGACGTGCAGATAGATCATGGTGGTGGACACGTCGGCGTGCCCCATCATCTCCTGCACCGTTCTTATGTCATAACCAGCTTCCAACAAGTGGGTTGCGAAGCTGTGCCGCAAAGTGTGACAGGTTGCTTTTTTGTAGATAGTGGTCTTTCTCAATACATTTTTAAACTGGTTTTGCAGTGATTTCTCATGCAAATGATGGCGCGCCACCTCACCTGACCTCGGATGTGCGCAAAGTCTCGCTGCGGGAAACAGGTATTGCCAGGCAAATTCAGTTGCTGCATTCGGGTATTTTCTTTTTAAGGCTGAGGGAATATGAACGGCACCCTGCCCCAGTCTCAGCCAACCGTCGTGCCGGGTTTTCAGATCGGCGATATGAGTGGATAAATCCCGCTCCATGGCTTTCGGCAATGGAACGACACGATGTTTGCCGCCTTTACCATCGTGTACAGCAATAATTTTCTGACCAAAGTCAATATCCTTGATTCGCAAACGCAAACCTTCGCTTTGGCGCAGACCAGTGCCGTAAAGGAGACGGCAGATTCGGTCCCACGGTTCTTTAAGGTGCGAGAGAATGAAGTCAATTTCTTCTCTGGTCAAAACTACGGGCGGGCGACGGTAACCGGATTCGGTGCGCACAAAGTTCAACTCAATCTCATCGATCTGAAGTTGATACCTGGCGAAAAATACCAGGGCGTTAAGAGTTTGATTTTGCGTGCTCACCGAAACCCGGCGTTCGAGCGCGACATAATCGAGAAAGAGCCCTATGTTTTCGAGCGGCAGGTCGAGCGGTGATCGCCCGAGCCGACGCAAACAGAAACGGATATAGCGCTTCAACCAACCAACGTAGGTTTTTTCAGTAGCAACAGCTTTTCTCTGCTTGCGAATGATATTCGTGCATTCAGCGACCAGCTCAGCGATGATTTCCGTTTCATGCGGAGCGGAGATCCGGTCGGCGGGACCGGGAGGGTACGACCGCAGGGGTGAGGGTACGTTGTCGCGCAGGACCGTTCGGTGATCCTGCTCCAGGGAGCGAGCTTGGTCGATGGTGCCGTTCCAATCAAAATCAGCTGCCCAAACGCGATTTTCAATTTGTCTGGTCCACAACTCGACGGCGCGAACGGCTTGCTGGATCTGCCAGTCCTCCAGTTCAGTGTCGCCACTGAGTCGATTAAAAAAATCGATTGTCGCTTCGGCAGGTGAAGGGTTTTCAGATTCCAAACAAAATTGCTGCCATTGCTCAACCCGGCGAAAGTAATACGGGCGGGCTTTCTCCGAGACGCGGGCCTTCGGATCGGCTAGAAGGCGGAAATAAGCGTCTTCAGGACTGCTTCCTGACGTGTTCATTGTTGCACTCTTTCAGCGTAATGAGAGTGAATCAACAAAAAACTACCCAAATGAACAGTTTTTTCTAAAAAGAGAAACTTGGGATACCCGTGAAACGGCATACGGAACCAAAGGCAATCTTGTCGATCGAGACAGCTTCTCTACCGACAGCTCAGTGATTGACACAACGCTCGATTCTCTTACACCGATTTAGGTTGAGTCGTTAGGTACTCTGCCCTCAGCATCACTCACCAGATCGGACAATTTCAAGCCCAGAGCCTTGGTCAATCGGATAGCTGTAGGTAGAGAAGGCATGCGTTCTTCCTTCTCGATCAGCCTGATCGCCTTCTCATTTAGACCCGCCATCTGGGCAAGGCGGTTCACGCTCAATGGCTTAGCTAACATGAACGCAACACTCGGTAGTTACTCCTAGCTAAGGTTTATAACATTGGGACTTTCACCAAATAAGAAGCGCCTCGCTTTGCACGACGCACAACGATTGAGTCTAGGCAGGCGCTGAGTGCGTTTGCCAGCCACAAAATAGAAGCTCAAATGACCAAATCAACTTCGAACTCGCAACGTTAAGCGCCTTGCCTACGACGTTTTGTTCGGCTGGCAGGCGTTAATACACAGGCTGGTATTCTGAAACCTCCCAATCTTTTATATGGAAATCCCATCCGGGAACATCGTTCGAAAACTGAAACCCAATCATAAAATCATTGTCGTCTTCATCCTCTTCGTCTGGGAATTCAATAAATCCGGAGCAAGTTTTAGCACTGATAACTTGCCCTGTATCATGGGTCTTGATTCCATCGATCGAGAGTAGCTCGATTCTCGGCCAAAGAATACTCCAAGCTTCGGAAATCATCTGAAGATTATCAAGAGCAACCTCACCCGAATCATAGCTGTGAAAAACGAGAAGTTCTCCATTGGATGAAGGCAATTTCAAAATGAACCCTTCCAATTCGCTTTCGCCGATTTTGAAAACATGGTGTGATACTGAGGGGTCCATCGCGCTTTTTTGCCGAACAGTTTTATTCTGGAGGGCCTCTCCTGAACATTATTCTGGAGCCCCCTCCAGTTTTCGGTTTTAATTTTGCACAAAATTTGGGCACATGCGAGCCTTTCCCGCTGATTTTCAAGTTGGATTCATTTCGGACTAGAATCCGTTTTCGAAAATCAGAGATATGATCTTTGTTCTGCTACCTGTGCCGGTGGATCGGACTGAGCTTTTATCCTCGGTATTTAAACGGTTTATCCCTTTTCAGATTGAGGCCTTGGGCCACGTAGAAACTACTCGCCTGGATTGGAAAATGTGAAGGCTCCGAGTCGATGGTCTTTGCGAAATGCCTTCCAGTCCCGCTTTAGTCGGCGGGCCGAGTGTTCCCCGAAACGAATCATGTCAGCCACGAGCAGTCGGGGTTCTATCGCCTCGAGGATCCTTTGCTCTGCGTCACCCTTCATGATCCCGGTGTCCGAATCGGACCGGGCGTGGGTTTGAGCCAGCGCTTTGCCACAAATGCGGGCGTATTTTCTCATCTTACCGGCGGTGAGGTCTTCCAGATCGATATCATTCTTTAATGGACTTCGTTCCCGCACGAGAAAGCTCTGCTCGTCTATGGTTGCAGCGCCGTAGAAGCGGTCGCCCCCGGCGAGGTGGACCCGGTGGGCAGCCGCAATCTTGCCAGCTTCAGTTTTCTCTTCGCCCGGGCTGTCAATGTCCTGTCCAGTTAATCCAGCAAGCGCCGAGGTTCTGGCGTGTTTCATTTCCAGGATGATATTATCCCGGGAATCCCCGCTTCTGCCCTGCAGTAATACCCAGTATCTTTCCAGCCCAAGACTGGCTGTTCCGCTTCCTCTCTTGAGAGCGACGTCCTTAACGATATGGAAGTTTTCTCCGAGATCTTCGCCGTAGACTTCGTTTTCCTCCAGGTAATCATCAATAATCCCTTGAAACTGACCAACCAATTTAGAACGTGGCACCACGTCATCAGTAGTTAAAAACGTTTCTGTATTAAAATCGATCTTGTCTTTGAGAAAGCGATCACGACTCACTATAGAGCCTTCAATCAAGTCCTTGATCAAATCCGGACTGTTATCCAGCCGGAACTGGAATCTTTTTTCCCGGTCATCGCGGGCGAACTCGACGAGACCTTTGATGTAGCCTTTGGTCCAATGTTTCACCAGACGTCTACATTTCTTTTTACTGAACCCATTGCGACGTCCCGCCAGGTAAAACCCCGTTGCTCCCCGTCTCAGGTCGAAGGTAAAGGGGGCGAAGTAGGCTTCATCAAAATCGTTCACCCCGAAAAACGGAACATCATCTTCATTGGGCATCACTCCGAAGTTTTCAGGATGAATGTCCCCGATTGTGAAAACTACCGGAATATGGCTGTCAACTCCTGCCAGATCACGGTAGTAAAGTAGCGCAGTCCCTCGAAAAAATGAAAATAGATCCTCTGCAAGCTTGGCAAACTTCCCCTCCGCTGCTTCCGGATGATTCCTAATTCGATACTGGTGATCCTCCCGCAGAGTGCGTCGCACGTAGGTTCTCCGAGATTCCCTGTCGAGCATTTCCGGGGGAATCAACAGCTCGCCGTCAGCACGTGACTTTGCGAATTTCTCAAAGTCTTCCGTTCGGGAGCTGTTTTCCCCCTTTGTCGTATCGAACACTTTCATCTCTCACAGTTTACCAGAGCGCTTCGTTTTCGACTGCCGGTCGAACGACAGGCTCGAGATTCGATATTTCTATCAAATCGGTGTGATATTCCATACCGTCGTACCACTCACAGAGAGCCGCCGGTTCATTTGTCGGGCCTGAATATTGCTTAGCTCTGACAACCGTCATTTCCGGTCCCCCGTTAAACATTCTGACGAGATCTCCGGTTTCCAGTTCTGAATTGATTACAGTATTCATTGTCTTGTTAGATGTGTCTTGGATTGCCGCTATTATGCAAAATTGCTGCCATTCGACCTTGTTGTCCCATTGAATGCCTAAAGTCAGGTTTCATGGGATCACAACGGCTTACCGTTACACCAATGACACTGTTTCCCCGGTGCAAGCTGCAACGTGAAATCTCCGTTTTGCACGAACTCAAGAGTGATAAGAGACCTGATCAATGGAGCTAACCGCAATTCTCCTCTGGCACCCTTTCTGCGATTTCGCATGGGCATGAAGACATCGGCAAAATACTCATCGGAATTCCGGGTCGTCTGTATTCAGACGGGTCTGTGTAAGTTTATCCCGCTGCCGTTCATCGACGATATGATAATTGCCCGGTTGCGCCGGAGGATGGTTCGCAGGATCTTCAATGAAACCGGAATTCAATATAGAGAAAACGTTCCGGATATTTTGGCGAAATGGAAAACGGAATCGTTGGGCAGAAGATTCCTCGCACTCCTGAAAGGTCTCATCATTAAACCGCTACGAAAGCTGTTCAGAACCGTTTTCTTCTGGCTAACCGTTCGCGATGCCGGCAGAATCGCCACTGAAACCTATCTTCTCGCACGTTTTCTCCGTTCCGATGCCGTCACCGAATCTGATGAACCGCTGGATCCCGAAATCGCCCGCCATCTGGCGGATGCGTTTGGGGAGGCCGTGAAATATTGTGAAAAAGATGTAGCCAAAGTCACCTGGTCAAAGATCTGGACCCGGTTGCGCCGATGGAGGAACAAAATGCCAGGCGGGGTAGTGAAAGAATCCGTGCCGGGCTTTCTAACTCTGTTTGATACCCGTTATAACTCCGTTTTAAAACGGACCAGCCGAGCGTGAAGGCGCCGGCACTCCTCCTACCTACTGACAACCTCTTCGATTCGAACCCAGTGGTCGGTGTCCTCCCGGTAGGTCTTCATCTGGGAATCGGCGAATCTATGGCCGGTCCATTCTACGCTGGTGATAGCAATTCGGGGAAGATCGGCCTCGATCCAGTTGTAGGCATTGGGATCGCGGTCTTTCCTTCGATTGGAGGTGGAGGTGGAGGCCTGAGCGACGACGATTGAGGGGACATCAGGATGCCGGGTCGCGACCAGGTCGCTCCACGCACGATGGAAGTGTCCGGCAAGAATCAAGTCAACCCCGCAGGCAGCGAGGGTTTCGAGGGTATGTTTCGGCGCTCCGGCTAAATGACGAGTTGTCTGCAGGGGCGGAAAGATAAAAGGATGGTGAGTCACAAGGACTCGCAATTGATCGGGACGACGCTCCCCAAAGCGCTCTGCTATCATCCGGAGTTGCGATTCTGAGACTCTACCCCGCGACCAGTCAAGGTACCAGCCTGCCGGCCTTGCCGTATTGATCCCGAGGATTTTCACGTCCCTTCGCTCCAATACCGGAAAAGGATCGTTCTCCAGGAAATGTCGAAAACGATGTATCGGGCGAAAAAATCGATTCCATAAAGGATAGGCCGGAATATCATGATTGCCCGGAACCATCAAAGGACGTGTGGGGAACCGACTGATATAGTCCCGCGCCTCTTCGAATTCGCGCGTTCTGGCGCGCTGGGTAAAGTCACCACTCACCACGATGAGGTCGGGACTTCGGATCCGTAAATCGTCGAGCAATGCTTCGGCGACGGGCGGGTCGAGCCGACCAAAGTGCAAGTCGGAAAGGTGTGCGATCGTTGTCATAGTAATTTTACCGGTCGAACCACCTGAAGAGAACAATGGTTACTATTGAAAGTGAGCGGTGTCGTGAAATTAAAAAGCTCGCCGTCCACCAGAGTTTTGAGGCATTTTTTCCGGCTGTAAACCGTGACCTGAGGCGCTTTCTCCGTCTTGAGATCGGGATTTTCCAAAAGCGAACCGAGAAGGAAGGCCTTCCCCGCCTCCATCAATTCGCGACGGGTATGGTGAGTCGAGACATACAAGCCGAGATTCCCCGAGTCGAATTCCTCTTTCGCCGGCATCACCCCCGCCTGATCCAGATAGGGATTATTTGATATCACGACGAAACTGGTTCTACTACGGAATACCCTACTATGGGTTTCAAAGCGGAGATTCATCGGCCGATAGTGCGGGAGGATTCTCAGACCTGTAAAAAAGTAACGGGAAATCTTGTGCCACCAGAGTTGTCCGCGATCCTCATCGGTATAGATTTTATCGGGGTAGAATCCAAGCACGCAAGCTGATAGAAACTGCCGCCCGTTCACCGATCCGACGTCGATTGAACTAACCTGACCTTCAGAAAGCGCATCAATTGCTTCCTCAAGATCCAGAGGTATTTTCATATCACGAGCCACATGGTTGAAAGTGCCCATCGGCAAAATCCCCAGAGGTACGCTCAAATCAATCGCCGCTTTGGCACAGGCAGAGACCGTGCCGTCACCACCCGCTGCAATGATGAGACTGGGAACAGTTCCGCTTAACTCCGACAGGACGGTCTCGATCTCAGTCGGTGGGACCTCCATCAGCTTTACCTTGCGTTTCCTCTTTTCGAAAAATGTCTCAATGTGTTTGCCGGGACTTTCCGTTGCGGAATTTATCACGCCACCGGCATCTTGATTAAGGACCACAATCGCGTTCTCGAACAGGTCTCGGGACATTTTATTTTCGGTTCAGGTTTCACTACACCAACACCTTCTGCAGAAAGAGTGCCTGATCCCACATCCTTCCGGGAAGCGATCGATTCAAGGCGGAGCCTCGCCTCAATACCCTGCCCCAAAGTTCCCCCTAATTAAAAACCATGCAAAATGCACGGCATGGAGTGACAAAAGCTTGCGTTATACCGAATTTTCACCGCAGGTCGTTCCCGCCACGCCGCCTAATCGCGCATTTGGATGCTGATATCTGCTTTGGCAATGTTTCTGCGAAGTTGGAATATTAACCATTGGACATAATGCTTAAATTTCTACCTTGGGAGTTTCTTATCAAGCAGGCCGCGCGGCACTACAGTGTGCTGGATCCGCTCGACCTGATGGCCCGACTCCGCCGCTTTTCCCAACCTTCGGAGGTGGCCGAACCACTCGAGTTGCTACGGGCCGGAATCGTATTTCATGCGAGAGGCCTTGTGAATTCGAAAGCGATCCAGCAAAATCTTGACTGGGTTTGGCCATACTGGGTGGAGCGTCAGTTCGATCCCGAAGGAGCCTCTTTCATTCCGCGGGCATTTTCATTCAGTCATATCAATCTCAGTCACCGCAACTGGACCGCGGTCGGAATGCCCGGAGTCCCACTGTATCCCCTAGTCGATCCCCGCGGCCTGGTAACTCCACTTTACGATGGCTGGTCACTGGATTTCTGGATCGTTACGGACAGCGGCCGGCGACTGCTACCCAGCAAACTGGATGACGAATCAGTAACTCAGCGACTGGATCTCGAACCCGATCTGGAGGTGACCACGGAGTCCCGTTTTGAGGATTTAGAGCTCACCGTGTCGGCCAGGATGGGTCGATCTGATACGGATGAGAATCAGCCAAACCTTTTGACCAGCGTCACGGCATTGAGCGATGAGCCCGGCTGGTTAGCGGTGGCGATCCGGCCCTATAATCCGGAGGGGGTGCAGTTTATCCACAAAATTATTCAGCAGGAGTGCCTGAGCATTCTCCGGGTCAACGACGAAAGCACGGTTTCGATCGACCGGGTCCCCGATGCCGTAAGAATGGCGCACTACGCCGACGGAGATGTCTATCTGGATGTTCCCGGTGAAGGCAGTCAAAGCTCGATCGAATGCTCAGTAGGTATGGCTACAGCAATGACTCTCTTCCGCCTTGAACCGAATCTGCCAACCTCTCTACAGGTCCGAACCAGTCTGGAAAAAGACCTGGAAGAGGCTCGCAATCCGGTGCAAACCAATTTATCCTGGGAGGCCTCGCTCAAGGATAACGCACAGTTATCAATTCCCGATGAACGAATGCAGTTTCTCTATGATACAGCAGTGCGAACGGTAACACTGCTGTCGGCGGATGACCTGGTTCCGGGGCCTTACACCTATAGACGATTCTGGTTCCGTGATGCCTGTCTCATGCTACACCCTTTGATCGTAACCGGACAGGTCGATCGTGCAGAGCGAATTCTCGACGGCTTTGCAGAGCGGCAGAAACACAATGGTTACTTTCAGTCCCAGGAAGGCGAGTGGGACTCCAACGGCCAGGTTCTCTGGATCGCAGCCCGCTTTGTTCAACTCACAGGCCGTCCCCTGCCGGGGGAACTGGATAAGGCTTTGCTTAACGCCGTCGACTGGCTCGACAAAAAACGAATTCGAAAAGAGGATCACCCCGAAGCGGGGACCAGCGGACTTCTCCCCGCGGGATTCAGTGCCGAACATCTTGGACCCAACGATTACTACTACTGGGACGATTACTGGGCCCTGGCAGGCTTACGCGCCGCCGCCGAAATGTGGAAAACAGCCGGCCGCGAAGAGGACGCCGGTAGAGCAAAAGCCCTCGCTAAAGAATTTGCCAACAGCATCGGGGCAAGCCTCTTGACCATTCCGGAACGGAGATCGAAAGGCGGACTTCCGGCTGCTCCGGGACGCAGGATGGATGCCGGAGCTATCGGATCGATGGTCGCGGACTACCCGCTACAGATCTACCCACCGGGCGACGACCGTGTGATGAAGACCACTGATTATTTGATGAGAGAGTGTTTTGTCCGGGGCGGATTCTTCCAGCAAATGATTCATTCCGGTATCAATGCTTACCTGACTCTCGACCTCGCCCAGACACTACTGCGCGCCGGGGATCCAAAATTCGCTGACCTTTTCCGCCGTGTTGGAGAATTGGCCACTCCGACTGGACAGTGGCCCGAAGCGATTCACCCTCAAACCCTGGGTGGCTGTATGGGAGACGGTCAACACGGCTGGGCCGCCGCTGAGTGGATCATGATGGTCCGGAACTGTTTCGTCCGCGAAGAATTTGATCATCTTGTGATCGGATCCGGAATCCTGCCGGAATGGCTCGCCCCGGGCACAGCCATTTCCTACGGCCCCACCCTGACGCGCTGGGGACCGGTATCCGTATCGCTGGACGGAAATCAGTTATCTATCGATGCCTCGTGGCGTGGTAACATTCCCATGTTGGAAATTTCCATTCCCGGTTTTGATTCCATTTCGAGCGATGGCTCACATCGGTGTTTTGAATTATCACCCAAATTATAACTACATGAAAGTCGCACTTTTTACGAATACCTACCTGCCCCATGTCGGCGGCGTGGCAAAATCAGTTGAGACACTGAAAAACGAGCTCGAGGCAGCGGGACACCAAACCCTTGTGGTCGCCCCCGAGTTCGACGAGGCTGACGAGGTCCCTGACGTGATCCGAGTGCCCGCTATCCAGAACTTTAACGGCAGCGACTTCAGTGTAAAGATTCCCCGTCCGGGCTTAATCCGCGACGCGATGGAGGAATTCCAACCGGACCTGATTCACAGCCATCACCCCTTCCTTCTTGGCGACTCGGCACTGCGGGAGGCGTGGAAGATGCACATCCCGTTGGTGTTCACTCATCACACCCTCTATGAACGGTATACCCATTACGTTCCGTTTGACTCAGAGGCAATGAAGCGGATGGCGATCCAAATGGCTACAGAATACTGCAATCTGGTGGATATGGTAATCGCTCCGAGCGCCAGCATCGGTAAACTATTGAAAGATCGTGGGGTGGAAACGCCGATTGAAGTTGTGCCCACAGGGATCGATTTGAATTTGTTCCAGAATGGATCGGGAGGTCGAGCCCGTGAACACTATGGCATTTCCAAAGATACCCCTGTAATTGGACATGTGGGACGTCTCGCACCGGAAAAAAATCTCGTTTTCCTGGCGACTGCGGTAGAGAAAGCCCTATCTACCAACAACGAAGCGATCTTCCTGCTGGTCGGCTGTGGAGATGGCACCGAGGATATGAGAACGATTCTTCAAACGCACATCGACTCCGGCCGGGTCATCGAACTAGGTAAACAGACCGGACACGACCTGGCGGATGCCTATGCTGCGATGGATTGTTTTGTGTTCGCTTCGCAGACCGAAACCCAGGGAATCGTTCTGGCCGAAGCGATGGCAGCGAGGACTCCCGTCGTGGCACTTGACGGTCCCGGCGTCCGGGAAATCGTTGACGACGGTAGGAACGGCCGATTACTGAATCACAAAGCATCCACGGACGACTTTGCCTCAGCCATTTGTCAGCTTCTCGGGGATCAAACTGAACATAACGCAATGCGGGAGCACGCGGTTTCAACAGCAAGCCAGTACTCCTCGCCGAATTGCGTCGCTCAGCTAATCGACCACTACAGCCGCCTGATCGAGGAAAATGCCGGGTTTCGGAGCGAGCTTTCGACGTCCGAATGGGATCTAATTGTTTCCGGCATCGAAGCCGAGTGGGAATTAATCTCAGCCAAAATTGCAACCGCTGTAGCCAGCGTAACGGAAACCGAAGCAACGGAGGCCATCCTTGATTAGTCGATTCGCAGTTCGCTGGCGATGGCTGCGCCGCAAATTCAGCCATATTTATTGGTCGGCCCGCCTATTGAGATTACCGGTCCCCCCATCCGAACCGGCCCGTCCCGGTATCATACTAATCCAGGTCGATGGACTGTCCCGGACCCAATTCGAAAAAGCCGTCCGCGAAGGACGCCTCCCTTTTCTTTCCAGCCTCGTCAACCGACGCCATTTTACTCTGACAAACTTCTACTCCGGTGTCCCCTCAACCACGCCGGCAGTTCAGGGGGAAATTTTCTATGGTAAAAAGAGCGTCGTTCCGGGCTTCCACTTTCTTGATAGAGAAACGGGTAGAGATTTCAGTATGTACGACGCCGAGTCCGCTCGAATTATCGAAGAGGAAATGGCCAGTGAAAGCGAACCTTTACTGGAGGGCGGCAATGGTTATTCCAACGTCTATCGCGCCGGAGCAACGAAAACCCGTTACTGCTCGCAGGACCTGGCTCCCAATGAATTCTTCCGCGGTATCAAATTATGGCGCTGGGCGGTGCTACTTACCCTGCATCTCCCCCGAATGCTGAAGATCTGCGCGCTGGCGTTTATCGAATTTTTTCTCGCCGTTTTTGATATGGTTCGCGGTCAATTCAAAGGAGAGGACACTATCGCCGAATTAAAATTTATACCGGCCCGCATCGCTGTCAGTATGGTTGTCAGGGAACTGATCCGCTTTCGGGTCCAGTTGGATATTGAGGCAGGAGTCCGGGTAATTCACGCGAACTTTCTCGGCTACGACGAGCAGTCGCACCGTCGGGGCCCCGGCTCCGGATTTGCCCACCGGACATTATCAGGAATCGATCGGGCGATTCGGGATTTTCACTATACCGCATCGCACTCCGATATTCGAGACTACGAACTGATGATCTACTCCGATCACGGACAAGAGCATACCATCCCCTTCGAAATCGAAAATGGTCGACCTCTAATCGAAGCCGTAGAGGAAGCGTTCTCCGAAGGGCCCCTCAGCGGAACCGAAGTTACCCAGAGAAATGTGCCGATCCTTTGGGAAAACATTGTCAGCGGAATACGATCCAGCCTTGGATTCAACCGCCATTCGGAACACTGGGAACAAACCAAACCCGATTACGATCACCAGATTTTTGTCGCTGCGATGGGACCACTTGGGCATATCTATCTACCTGGGAGACTATCGGACGAAGACAAAATCGAATATGCGAAAAAACTCGTCTGCCAGGCGAAAATCCCTCTGGTAATGATCCGTGACAGTAGTGGCCGGGTCCACGCTTTTAAGGCCACCGACGACTGTACCCTGTACAGTGATAAAGTGTACAGGGTACAGTCTCTGACACTACCCCGGGACGGCGAAAAAGTCCTTGGTTCTGACCATCCTTACATCACCGAAGTGTCTGAAGATCTCGTCGGAATGTTCGACTGCAAATACATTGGAGATTTTCTTATCAGTGGGTGGAGGCCGGGGCATCAGCCTATGACCTTCCCTATCGAAAACGGCGCCCATGCCGGCCCCGGAAGTGAGGAAACCAGGGGTTTCCTCCTGATTCCGGACCGACTCAGACACTGGCATATTCACCACTTTCCTCAGACGAAAAACTATGTCAGGGGCGAGGGCATCTATGAAATAGTCAGACACTACCTGGGCCGCGACGGGGAAGAAAGGAATGAGATCGTGCCGGAACGGGATGACGATATGGAAACCACTGGTATCCGGGTGATGACCTATAACATTCACAGCTGTATCGGCATGGACGGGAAGGTGCGCCCGGAGCGAATTGCGCGGGTCATCAACCATTGTGATGCCGACATAATCGGAGTTCAGGAGATCGACAGCCACCGCGAACGCAGCGGTCGCCAGGATCAGTCCCAGAAGATCGCGAATCACCTCCGGATGAACCATGTTTTCAAAACGATGCTGGAGGAAAAACATGACAGCCGGGAGCAGTATGGAATCGGGGTCTTTTCACGTTACCCGTTCGAAGTCGTAAAGTCCGATCTCCTCACCCCGGCAGGACGGGGAAGGTTGCGAGAGGCCCGTGGTGCGATCTGGGCAAAGGTAGATATCGGAGGACCGATCGCCGTGAACGTTATCAATACCCACTTCGGTCTGGCACGAAGTGATCGTTTTCGCCAAATGAGTCAACTACTGAGCGACGAATGGATCGGTGACATTCCGGAAGATGAGCCGTTAATTCTATGTGGCGATTTTAATACTCCCGGCACTTCCGGTGTATTTAGAGGGCTCTGGCCCCGGTTACGCGACAGTCAAAAATTACTCTCCGGTCACAGGATTCGTCCAACCTTTCCGGTTTCAGTTCCCCTGCTACGGCTCGATCATATATTTATTTCTCATCATTTCACCGTTGAGGAGATAGAGATTCCGAACACTCCCACCGCCAACCTCGCATCCGATCATCGGGCAGTGTGTGTGCGCCTCACGCTTAAAGAGCCAACTTAATGAATCCGAAAATCAAAGAAAGTCTCCACCGTCATCGCTGGCGGATTGCACTTGGTGTGTTGGTCCTTATCGGAGGAGCTGTATGGCTCTATCTTGAGAGAGATGCATTCAATCGCGAAGCGATCCTGGAGTATGGCGAGTCCCTTCCTGCCGGTTGGCTGATCGCTGCCAGTTTTCTCCTGCCGCTGGTCGCTTTCCCCATTTCAATTATTCTGTTCCTTACCGGAGTTCGATTCGGATTCTGGCCGGGAATCCTGCTTACGGCAGGTGCGATGGCCTTCCACCATCTCATCGCCTACTGGCTGGGCCATGGAAAATTTCGCCCCTGGTTTAACCGGAAACTCGAGAATTGGGACTATAAGATCCCGAAAATTGGAGACCGGCAACCCGCTTTATTCACCCTGATTTTCGCGGCTCTACATGGACCACCATACACGTTAAAACTTTACCTCCTCGCCCTGACCGACGTGCCGTTTCGTTACTACTTCTGGGTAGGATTCCCGGTCTATCTCGCATTTGCCCCTATCGCAATAGGGGCTGGCAGCGCGGTTATGGATTTTGATCCGACCTGGATTTACTGGTTGGTAGGTGGCATGACCGTTCTGATGTTGGCGACCAAGTGGTTGAAGCGAAAAGTCGACAATAAGAAGATCTGATTTTATACCATTGCAGTGGCCGCTTCCATCGGCTTCTGGGCCTCCCAGGGAATCGATTCCGATCTTCTCAAGCTAGACCACCAGTTGATAAGGTTATTCCGGATATCGACCGCCCACAGTGATGAACCGGACGTGGAGTCCTCCTCAAAATCACCCGGAGTCAGCCCGAGAATTGCCATATGGGTCGCCCTGCCTTCATCCTGCAACATTGGGCGCCCTTTGCGGTCGACATCGATCCTCGAGTTCTCTGAAATAATAGGTAAATCATCAGAATAACTCAGCATATTCAAAACGGAACCGGAGCTTTCAGAAGGATCGACCAAAAACAATAATTCATCAAAGATATGGCTGTCCCCTTCCGAATCCACGATTTGCTGAGCCCGCTTACTCACCGAAATCTGATCCACACTACGATTCAATATCTGAACCGACTGGGAAAAGGCAAAGCGAATCAGCACCTGCAACAGAGAGTCATGCATATAGTCATCGATCAACTTCACCGGAACTCCCTCTTTTTCGAAATGATCACTTTCGGGATACTTTTTCATCAGCCAGTGAGGAAAACTCAACGATGTATGTGGAAAACGTTTCCGACTTTCATTAGACCAGACATCGAATTGCATGATGGAAACCATCGGAACCACCCGCTCCTCCCTGAATAATTTTTTCGAAACCGGAATATCAGAATGGTCGTAAATGACGATTTCAACTGGTAGATCACTCCGGTTACCGATTTCCAGACTAAGACGATCGAGACAGTAAAATGCCTCCAAACCGCCACCAACCATCCCTATATGATAGCTTAAAGTGTTCATATTATCAGTTCCCGTAACGAAAAATGGCACAGTCGTAACCGCCGAGTTCAATTATTGTAGAACATTCCGACAATTGACATCTAACAGGCTCGGTGTCAATATTTTGAAGCACAGCGTCACTGCCTTCGCCGTACACTTCAGCGTCGGCATGGAAGAGCAGGTGCCATCTGCCTTCACGGGGAAAGTCGATTCGATAGTTCTCGAGTTTTGTGTTGGAAAAATTCATGATTACATACATCAGGTTGTCACCTTCGCCCCTGCTATAACCGAGAACTTTATCTTTGTGATTGAGGTGGAGAATTGAAATTTCCCGGGTTTGCAAAGCCTCACTTTGACCCTCGCTATTGGTGCGCAACCTTATCAGGTCCCGATAGAGACGGTAAACTCCACCGTGCCCATCCCAGTCCATCTCGCGATTATCTTCGAAATGTCCGGTTGCGAGCAACTCCTGTCCCTGAAAGATCATAGGAATCCCCGGAGTTGTCATCGTGAGACATGCCCCCAGCGCCGAACGCTTCCGGGCCCAATATCCCTCCTGATCATACTCATCCACTTCAGTGGGAACCCGGCTTTTTCCATTGGCAACTTCGTCATGTGACTCGGTGTAAACGACCCGCTGGAATGGATCCCCATTGTAGGTGAAAGTGATAGCGGAAACGATATCGTCCAAATTCCGGTTTGCATCCTCTTGAGTCGTCAATACCTCCCGGACCGGATGCACAAACTGTTCGTCCCACTGGCTGCCGAATCCCGCCCCGCCTTCACCAGTGTCTTTGGTGATCCATGCGTTAGATCTGAGATCCTCCGCGATAGTGATTTTACCGGGATAGCGCTGGCCAATTTCGTGGTTTATCCACTGAGCCAGAGACCACCCTTCGGGAATATCCGCCCCATCATCGACCGACCTCATGTAAAATGTCATATCGAAGCGAAGTCCATCCGCCCGGAAAGCGTCCAGCCACATCATAGCATTATCGAAAATATACTTTCGGACTTCCTCCCTGCCATAGTCGGGCCGGGTATCGCCCCAGGGCGTATTGGCTCTCCAATCATTATAGAAATAGATCCCGCCCATTCCATCCTGACTCCACCCATCGAATTGCCAGAGATCGAGATCACTGGGACCAAAATGATTGTAAACAACATCGATAATAACAGCGAGGCCCTTCGAGTGGCAGGTTTTGATAAACCGCTTCAGACCTTCGACACCACCGTAACTGGACTCCACAGCAAAAGGAAACGCCGGATTGTACCCCCAGGACTGGTCGCCGGCGAATTCCGCAATCGGCATCAGTTCAATGGCATTGATACCGAGATCGATGAGATGATCCAACTTTGCGATCGTATCATCGAAGCAGCCCTCCACTTCTCCATTCCCTTTGCGGTTGAAAGTACCGAGATGCAGTTCGTAGATAACCAATTCGGTCCATGGCGGCATTTGAAAATTGTCATCCCCCCAGTCGAAATCATCTTTCACCACGATACTGTTTCCAGCGGAATTCGTCATTTCTCTCGCCCGGGGATCATTTTTACTAAGGGTTTGATCCCCGTTTTTAATCACAAACTTGTATTCGTCCCCGACATCCGCGCCTTTCACGTCGATATCCCAGTGATCATCATCACCCCGCTTCATGGGGTCCGCTGCGGGATCCCAATCGTTAAAATCCCCCACGACGGATACCTCGTCGGCGTTGGGAGCCCAAAGTCGAAAATGAACCGATGTGTCCGTCGAAACAGACCCCGAAAACTGGCTGATTGATTTCATAACACAGAGCCGCTTTTGCATAGCCCGTGCCACCGGAAAAATACTGCCACAGGGCCCTATCTGTCATGATATAGCGGTTCCGCCGGACCGCATTGAGCGTGCAAAATTGCAAATTTCACACTCCGGTGATGCAAACTGCAAAAACAACCGCTCCTTTGGCCCTCTTTTCGGCGGTTCCTCATGGCATCGAATTTGCGCAAAAGGATCCACATGACCAAATCCAATGGGAAATCGAAATTCACCTGGCTGATCCCAGTGACTATGCTACTCCTCCTCATCGGGTTATATTTCGTATCCGACAACTACCGGAATTTCATGACCGAGGCCTACCAGAAGCTTTCCGAAGGCAATCCTGAAGAAATTCAAAGCTGGGTGAGTGAGTTTGGCGCCTGGGGCTTTGCCGTCATCGCCTTCCTCATGGTCCTCCAAACCCTGATCCCGTTCCTCCCGTCCCTTGTGATCATGGTGGTATCGGTGCTCGGCTACGGACCGATCTGGGGCAGCGCGCTAGCGTGGGGCGGCCTCCTCCTCGCTGGATCTATCGCCTACACCATCGGAAATCTTCTGGGCCCTTCCGGCACTGTCAAAATGATCGGCAAAAACACAGAAAACAAGATGGAAGACCTCGTCGATCGATACGGATTTTGGGGAGTTATCGCGGCGAGGATTTCCCCGGTGATCTCTACTGATGCGGTTAGCCTCGTGGCAGGCATCGTCAAAATGAACTATTTCAGGTTCATAACCGCTACAGCGATAGGCACTCTTCCACTAATTATCGCAATTGCGTGGCTGGGGCAGGATCTCAACCGGATGAAACCGGGTCTCATCGCCATTTCAGTAGTGAGCCTGGCGGCTTTTGCTATCTATGTCTGGATCGACCGCCACCGGGAAAAAGCATAGCTAGTCCTTCGTTAATCGTTTCCCTACTAAGTCCCGTTTATAGATCGTGGCATGGGATGTGCAAAGATAGATACCATGGCCTATTTTAAAGAAAATGAAAATTTGGAAAACCTCGAGCATTTCACGGAAAAACAGATCCAGGAAATGCGGAGGCAGTTATCCCTTAGTCATCACGAAGCAAAAGAAGAGCTCAAGCAGCAAATGGGGCGTTGCGGAGAAGCCGCGAGACGAAGTATTGATTCTTTAGATGAACTCGCTGGAAATGCTGATCAAAGTCTCGCTGAAGTCAGAGAACAACTGGGTCAGCTAAACCTCCTTCTCGCTCTCGAACAAGTGGACGATCCCGAATCACTCGCTACCTTCCGCGAGCGGGTCACCAGGCAATTTGCTACGACCTGGGAGACGCTAAACCGGCTTACCGACGAATCGAAAAAGCGATTCACCGGGTGTCGCGGGGAATTGGAAAGCGCCTGGTGGGAATTCCTGCAGCGACTTGAAATTGTTCAAGCCCACCTTGAGGCAACAGCTACCCAAACAATGGAAGCCTTTGAGAGGGAGAGAGTTCGACTCGATCAAAAATTGGCCGGGCTCCCCGAACCGGATGACCATGACGAAGAATCCAGCTACACTATGTTTAAGCGGTGGCTCAAAGGTTTCTTCCAACACCCGGACGAAGCGGTTCCCACTTCCAGTCGGGAAGGCACGGCAAATCCAAGCGGACATATCAACCCGTGACCCACCACCGGAGTGGCTAACGTCGAGTTAGCCACCGTCCTGCCAATTTTCTATAGTTCGGGCTCTTCGGGATGGGCCGGATTCGGAACAACCGGTCCCGAAGGATTTAGCTCGGGATCGTTGGGGTGCGTCGGAACCACCGGAGGCCCCGATGGTGCATAGGGATCATCCGGCATGATAATTTCAGCCTCTTCTGTTTCGTCCGGCTCATTAGGTGTGTCGGTTTCTGTGTCCATTAGATTCGATAGATATTCCATTTGTTTCTATATTGCATGAAACATGCCGACGGCAAAACGCTGGCCCGGCCCGAACTTCAAGGCCCAATAATTGCAAAATTAATGTAGCGACATGCAATTCGCATGAATCTGTAGATATAACAGCCCTGGTTTTCGCCCTCAAACCGTCGTATCCCAATGCTATTCAGGGAAACCGCCCTTTGGCATAGTTGCTGCAAATCTCGGCAGTTAATGAAAACACTGAAAGACTTGTTTAAACATGAATTAAAAGATCTGTATTCAGCTGAATCACAGATGATCGAAGCGCTTCCAAAACTCGCGTCCGCAGCAACCCATCCGGACCTGAAGAAAGCTTTTGAAGCTCACCTCGAGGAGACGAAACAACAGAAAGAACGACTCTCGAGTGCCTGCAAAATTCTCGGAATCAATCCGGGCAACACGAAGTGTGATGCTATGGCAGGATTGATTGAAGAAGGTGAAAGTATGATCAAAGAGGACGGCGATGATCAGGTCCGGGATGCCGGTTTGATCGCCTCAGCTCAGCGTGTCGAGCATTACGAAATCGCCGGTTACGGCACTGCGCTTCACTACGCTAGAATGCTGAAGGAAGACGAAGTTGCCAATTTGCTCGCAACCAGTTTGGAAGAGGAAAAGGATGCTGATGAGAAGCTCAACGACATCGCAATCTCGAAAGTGAATGAACTTGCGCTCGCCTGAGTCGGCCAGCAATCTCAAAAAACAGAAACTCAACCGACTGCAGCGGAACCATTCCGCTGCAGTCTCCCTATACCAACTAATCACTAACCTTCCCGTTAGAACTCCCCCCGGTTCGAAGGAACTACCCGAATATGGATACAATACCTGCAAAACTTTGGTCGGAGTTCGTCGATATTGATGCTCTGTTAAAACTGGGAGGCGCATTTTTGTTGGCGCTGCCGATTGCCTACAATCGGGAGAAAGCGCAGAGAACCGCGGGAATCAGAACCTTTCCGATTGTCTCGATTACCTCCTGCGGCTTTCTCATGATCGGACTACGGTTTCTCGGACCGGACTCTGAAGCAAACGCAAGACTGATTCAGGGCCTGGTTGGGGGACTCGGTTTTCTCGGCGGCGGAGCCATTCTTAAAACCGAATCCTCAATCCGCGGCATGGCGACCGCGGCAGCGATCTGGTGCGCCGGTGCTATTGGTGCGGCCTGCGCCTACAGCCAATGGGAAGTCGCCCTCGCCCTGATGCTCACCACGCTGGTATCCCTCCAATACGGCACTGAGTTCAAAAAGTCAGTCATCCATAACGGGGACGGCGAAGATGACCGGCCTTGCGGAGATTGATCCGCTCCCCCTTTCCCAGGGACCCTGACAGAAACATCCCGCTTTTGCGATCCCACTGAGCGAATCCCCCTAACATCAGCCCATCAGGAGGTTCGGGCGAGTCGCACCAACCCTCATCGGCAAGCGTTCCAAAACCGGTGCCAGTTAAGGCTTGAAAAAGCAAATTTCTACCTGTTAGTGCGTACGAAATTGTCGGAGGATGCACGGCGCAAGCTGTCTTTCTAAACTTGAAAAAGCCTCACGTTCCACAACGGTTGGAAAAGTGAGGTGCAATCGGATTTCGTGTGGGATTTGATTCGAAAGAGGACAGAAAATTGTAACAACCGTAATCTGCCGAAACGGTGGAGCAGCGACAGGGACTTCTAACAATGTGGAATACATCAGTTGGGCAGATTAGCGAGATGCCCCCCAGCTCTCAGAGTATTCTCTTTGCTCTTCCCCTTGTCTGCGGGGCGGTAGCACTCCTGCTTGGTGCTCTTTTTCGACGCACCAAAAAGCTCCGTTTTGTCCTCGTTCTATTGACACTGGCCGCTGGAGCATCGGCTGGCTCGTTGATATTCTTTGGCTTACAGTCCACGCCCAAGGTGGAAGTTTATCAAAGTGGTTTTCGAACCTCGCTTTCCACGACGGCAGGTGGCGATCAATCCGGAATTTGGTCCCCGGTTCCCTGGGCTCTGCCCCGAACATCCGGTCCCGCTCTGGAGATCTGCGGATTGGGAGGCGCGACTCAAAAAAGGCAACTCCTCGCCCGGCAAACCAAACGGAGCCTTGGTCAACTCGTTGTTGATTTCCCATCCAGTCCCCGGAAACGACTCGATCTCAAACCTTTCTCCGCACCATTGGAATCTGACTCGGTTATTTTAGCATCGGGCCGGAAATTCGAGATTCTCTGGAAAACGGATCAGGACGAAACTCATATCGTGATCAAACACCCCGACGGCGCCACCGACACTCTTCCCGCCAGCGCGATCAGTTACCCGAAAGCCTGGCAGTTCCCGGACCCGGGTGAGTCAGATTTAAACCGGTCGGGGCTGTTTCTCACCCGCCTTGCCAAGGACCGGGGCCAGAGAGCTCATATCCTCGTGACCAATCCTGCGCTGCAGAGCGGGGAAAACGAAAGCGAAGGTGATCTGGTAATTAACGGGCAGTCGTTTGCCCCCGATTTAAATTTTTCCAGCAAACCGGATCCGAATTACCTTCGAGTGAACCGATGGAACACGGTTCGAAAGCGATTTCAAAGCCATATCTTCAAGCTGTCGTACGAAAGAAATTTCATTGAAGGAAAACTTCTCGAAGTGTCCAGATTTGACCGTCTCCGCCTCCCGCTCGACTTTCTAAAGCGGGACGACACCGTTCACTATCTCGCTTCCGACTGGTTGTACCAAAACCCCACCCCCTCACCGGCGCAGCTCGGCACCGGGCAATCAAGCGAATTCAAATTTACCGAGGGTTTTGTTCCCGATATTGAAAACCGGATTTCGAAATATGACAGTTCCGACCGTCCCGGTGTTCAGGTTGCCCTGACTTTTGACGACGGTCCGGTGGAAAAAACCACCCCGCGGGTGCTGGAGATCTTACGGCAACATCAGGTCCCCGCGACGTTCTTTGTTTTGGGGAGAAATGCGCAGCGCAATCCGGACTTGATGAAACGAATCCGCGCAGAAGGTCACGAAATCGGGAATCACTCCTGGGATCACAGCACGGTGTGGTATTTGAATCCCGACAGCCAGATCGGGCGCTCCAACGAAGTTATCAAAGAGACCGGCAGCCCTCCCCGCTTTTTCCGTCCACCCTATGGAGCGATGGGGAAAAACCGGAAATGGCTGGCTGGCCAAATCGCGGACAAGTGGAAAGTGGAAACGGTTTTTTGGTCGGTTGATCCGCAGGAATTCCGGAAATCGGCGACCGATGAGGAAGTGATCCGCAACGTGGTCAGTGAAATTCATGACGGGGCGGTTGTCCTGATGCACGACATCAATACCCGAACGGTGCGGACATTGCCGGAAATCATCCACAATCTGAAACGGCAGAAAGTCGAATTTTTAACTCTCAGTGAGCTGAAAGCGGTCAGTAAAGGAGAGCAGATTCCGGCTCGACAGGATCGGGTTCAGTTGCCTCTCACGTCAGGCCTGCCTTCTTATCTGACCCTGCCCTACCTCCCGGCCGATGCCGGAGGCGCCGGAACCCGCATCGAAATAATCAACGACCTCCCAAAGATCCGGTCCAAACAAAATATTCAACCCCGGGGCGGCGGAAGTTGGGAACTACCGGTCAATTCCGGAGGCTCAGCCATTGTGCAAACCAGCGTTCTCGGGCCACACCTGCTCATGTTTCTACTGATCATCGGGATCACTCTGATTGCCGCTCTCGCCGCCGGAAATCTTGGAAATCTCTACGGCTCATTTCTGGTGGCAATTCTGGGAATCGTCCTCACCCGCTTCGTGCTCGCCTTATCAGCGGACCACGTTTTCCCGGACGATGTGAATCTCTGGAATCCAACGCCGCTCCAATCGACTGACTGGCTTGTCGAAAACACCACCACGATCGCCCTTTACGTTCCATTGTTAATTTGCGGACTGATCCTTCCCGCTATCATTATCGCGATTCAGGACACCATCGGGAACCGTATGATCAGCAGACTCCGGCTACGGAAATGGTTCGGTTTTCTCCTCGGTTTATTTGCCCTGTTTATGGGGCTCTCGATCGTCTGGCTCGCCGGGGGTGGTGAGCGTATCGGCCCGATTCAGAAATCGGCTTTTTATATCCCGATCATTATTCTCAGCGCGAGTTGGATTATCGGAGTCGGAGGAGCGCGGGGTGCAGAGTCACGAACCCTGACGGAACGTTGCTGGCCGGTTTTCGCCGCCCTGTTTTTCCTCCTGGCATGTATACATGGCATGTTCGCCGTTTTCCGGCAGGACCTCGGTGCCATCCTGGTGCTATTGCCTGCTACCTGGCTGTTTCTCTGTTATGCCTCATCCCAATCCAGTTGGGTCTGGAGGATCGCCCTCTGGGTCGTCGCGGGCCTTTCCGTGCTGTGGGGATTTCGCTTTATCACCAGTTTCCTCTCTGCGATCCACCACGATGATTATCCTTTCGATATCATCCCCGACGTGACCGCTATCAAAGCCGTGATAGGTATTCTAATCGTTATTGTAACCCTGCTCGGCCTCCGGGCACTCCCCACCCTGACCGCGCGAAGAATCGGGCTGCCTATTCTCGGGATGAGTATTTTATTCGCCGGTGCGGTTCAGCTAATCCCGATCAACCCCATCGCGCGAAAAATCATTGTGCCAAAGACCGAAAGCCGCAAGGAATCGCTCTATAGTCAATACCTTCGTTTCCGTTCCGTTGACCGGGACTTCCTCAACTCCGAGGGAACGCAGCGAGCCATGGAGATCAGCGAAGAGCAAAAAATCGTCGATGTCTACGGGATGGGTGGATGGTTTGGCGACGGGTTCGGCACCCTCCCGTTTGACCGCTCCCGCTACAATTTCCTGAATGACTATGTGGTGAGCACTTTTATCCGGGGACAATTTGGTCTCACTGGTGTCCTGGCTCTGGCCAGTTGGCAATTGGCCCTGTTGTTCTACTCCACCCGCTTAACCCTACCGAGAAGTTCGCGAAGCTCACAGATCACGGCTCGTTTGGCTTTCTGGGAGGCAGTGGGCAAACTTTGCTGCTGGGTTATTGGCTTCATATCGATCTATATGATCGTCAGTAACCTCGGGTTCCCCTGGGCGCCTCTAACCGGAAAAAATGTATTCCTGCTTGGACTTAACAGCTCGTCGGATGTTCTCGAATCCTCGATTCTCGTTTTCCTGATCGCGACCGCTGCAGCAAGTATACAAAAAGAAAGGAGATCGGCCCTGGCATGATACGCGACCTGAGACGTTCTTTACGGAAGATGCGGAGAGGCAAACTGCGCCGCAATACATCGAACCAGCGTTCACGATATCCCGTGGATCGATTCGGGGGCGCCGTTTTGCTACTGATAGGAATCGCGGTCGTATCCCTATCGGCCAAACAGGCTCTGATCAAAGAGGAGGCACTCTACGACGATGGACGCCGAATTCGACCCTCCCGACTTGATCATGATCCCTACTACGAAAAAGTGGTCGCACTGGTGGAACAGGGACTGATCGATCTGGGCGCACTGGCCCAGGCTGCAAAGGACCCGATCCAGCAGGATTCAGACGCCTTCACCTCAATGGTTCCTTACGGTATCGACGAACCGAAACTGTTAACTGGAAGAAACCGGCTCTTTTATCAACGAAGCCCGCTTCGCGAAGATATTATTCGATTGTTGCAGGGTGCCGAACAGAGCACATTTGGATGGAACATCAGAAGAGACCGACTCCATATTGACCGGAACCGTCGCAAGATCGGAACCCCATTCTATCGGGGACACAGCTGGACAGGAAAACTTCTGTATCGTTCCGACCATGCCACGCGAAAACGGGTCGAACAGGAAGTGTCTACCACCGAGTTGGAGCTCCGCGTTATTTTCGATGACGAAGAGCAAATGTCTCATCAACTGGTTATCGCCGACCAATACCCTGCGGCTGAAGACTGGGGATATGCAGAATTCGGAGATCCGTTTCCCAATAAGGAAGCTCATCAGGGCTACCGGTTCAACGGTCGCCCCCGACAACCCGGAGATACCCCTCCGAATATACTGGAAACGTATGTCACTAAAGAAGACGACCAGCTACTGCTCAACCTGATGATCCCGGGGAGCACCTCATATTTCTCAATCCCGTCCGAGGGAGTCTGGACGAAAAAGCCAGGTCCAGCCGGAACCGTGATCTATCATACCCCAGTCGGTGGCGACCTCATGCCGGAAGTTCGATTCCGTAAAGGAGCGAATCCCGGGGAACGCCCCCGCCCCCTGTTTTTCAAAGTGCTTACTGCTACCGAAGCCCGGGAGAAACCTTACTATTGGCAGACTTCCTCAACCTCGCAGGATGCGTTTTCTTTCTCGCACTATCATGATGGCATTGCGAGGCGCGTCCGGATCAATAACAATCTGCCGCACAGCCTCGAGTTTCTGAAAGGGCTCGACGATTCTATTGCGCAGATTTTCCTCGAACAGGAGAGAAACGGTCGCGAAGTCCCTAACTCACTAAAAAAACAGGATTTCATTCTGACGATCGACCCCATGCTGCAGTCCCAACTCGAAGGAGTGGTCGCATCGGCCCGCGGCAGCAGTTATCTGGAAATAGCGGTCAGCCTGATGAACGAATCGGGCGAAGTGCTTGCGGTAGCTGATTCGGTTTTCCCCGGCACCGGCGACGCCGATTTCCTTTCGACCCGGCCAAGGTACCGATTGAACCGGAATTTCTGGGAACACCCCGTAGGAAGCTCCGGTAAACCTTATCTCTATACCGCAGGCATACACGCCAATTCGGACCTGAGAAGTTTTGTCCTTCCCCGGAAATCGACCAGCATGGGTTCGGTTCTCGGCTACAGCCTGCCCAAAAGTACCATCCCATCACTTCACACCAGCGGCGTGTTCCCCAGTTCCGCCTCGAAACGAAGTGACTTTGCCGCCCAGGCTGACGAAGCTTTCGCCCGCTCCTCCAATGCGTTTTTTATGGCACATTTGCTATCGGCTCTCGCTTCCAAAGGCGACGGGGATCTCCCTCTTAACCCCACCCGCAGGGCTGCCTTTCAGGTGGGCGACGAAGTGCTTCGCAACGCCCCGGACCTCTCCCGCTTTTTGCGCTCGGATCCCTACGTACTCAGCGGGATGGTTGACTCCCCGTTTGTTCAGGCTCTTAATTCCGTATTGGGAATTCAAGTCAGTTTGGGTGATGGTCCATTCAGTCATGCCAACGCAGAAGAGGGTTATCGGGAACTCATTGAGTTCTTCAGCCAACTGTCACTAACCAAAGAAGATCTTATACCGTTTCTCGCCGGCAGTTCGCCGGAGCACAGCCGCTTGATTTTCAGTGATAACATGAGAATTGGGCACGACTTTCTCTATATCGTAATTGGGGGGGCAAATTTCGGTCGATGGACCAACTTGGATATGGCCCGCTGTATGACCAGGCTGGTCACTGGCAAAGCCGTCGAAACCACGCTGGTGCGAACTCCCGAAGCGGGACGAATGCCTCCATCAGAAGAATGGCCGCCGCTGGCATTAAGCGAAGAAAACCACAAATGGATGCGGGAGCGTCTTCAAGCTCCGGGCCGCGGTACCGCCGGTCATCTCAAAAGGAATGTGCCGGACGGATATCGCATGTACGGAAAGACGGGAACGTTCCGAATCAATATTCCCACGGCACGACGGGGTAATTACAATATGATCACTTTTTATCTGGAACCGGAACTGACCCCCGATGGCAAACCCAATGAATCCGGCGAGGGAGGGATGTGCGCAGTGGTATCCGTCAACTCTCCCACAGCTGGATTTAACGGAGGATTGTGGAAACGGGTCATCGACCGTGGACTTGTTTCGACCATGGTCCGGTATATGGAAGGGAAATAAAGAATTTCGAAATGGCATCAATCAGGGAAAAGTTAAAAGACTGGCTCTTCGGCCCCGACCAAAACAAGCGGGGAACGATCAAAAAGGACGATAGTTTTGATGAGGCGTCCCGAATGTTAATGGATACATTCCGATCCTGGAATGTCGGGGAAGTGCTCGACGAAAACGGTCACCCCGAAAACTACCATTTATCGCGCGAATTCCTGAAGGAATTTGACTCTCCGCCCGATCCCGAACTCAGGTTATCTGACGTTCGAGTCAAATACGCGAAGGCCTTTGCGGCCCATCTCGTCACGCTTCCGAAATCAATTCAAATCCTCCGCATGCTGTTGAGGGATGGCGCCGTCTTTGAGATCCTCATCGCCCTCCAGCCTCAGACCCTGAAAGCCTTTCGCCAGTGGTATGACGACTTCGATGCGAATTTTTGTCAGGAATTTGGTCTCGTTATTTCCAGCGCAATCGTGAAGGAAATGATTGCGACAGGGGTCAATATTCTAAACGAGGATGACGACGAGTATATCATTGAGAAGCTCAGCCGAACGGTGGAAGACGATATAGCGAAGCGGCTCTTTGTGCAGTGTCAGGTTTTAAAGGACATCGGTGGCGGACTGTGTGAAGATGAGTTCTACTTCATCTCTAAAATTCGTCAGAGAGAGCACGGTCATTCAAGCAATTTCCTGATCAAAGACTCCTCGGCTATGAATGAGGATCACGAAGGGTACTTGTGGACCGAGCAGCACACTCCAATTACCCGGATGAAGAATGACGCCGGCGATTTTTCCCGGCAAATCTCTACCGTTTCCCGAATGTCTTTCCCGGAAGGCTATCGCTTCCACATCGGGAACTACCCTTCAGAGAAACTGCTTCTCCGGATGATCGATGTCTATCCATCGACCGTCGGTAAAGGGCAGCGCCTCTTTGTTTACTACCACGAGACGCTCCCCCAAAATTCCACGTCGCCGAAGAAACTCATGAATTACCTGTCGGAAGCCACCGACGGAAAAATCCAATGCCAGTACTTTCAAGAGGATGCTAACGACATTCTGCAGTGGCGAAGCACTCAGGGCCGCGGTCAAAAGGGACAGGTCGAACTGATTGCCTTCCGTCGACCGAGAGAACAAAACTGGATGATACTCGACACACCGGTTCGGGATCGCCTCAATGTCGCCAGTGTTAATTTCTGTCCTCAGTTTCAACAGGAGGACGGAGCCGGAACCACCGGCGCGGTGCTGGCGAATCCCCTGGCCCAAATTGGACTGGCCATCAGCACCAATGCCGCGATGCGGGAAATGTGGGTCAATCTCTCCCCTCCCGAGATCCCCGGTATCAGAACCGGAATTTTCAATATCATTTTCTCCCCGTCTCTGGATCAAAGTGAGCAGTTTATGTATCACCTGTTCCGGGGCTCTCTGGCCGATGGAGTGCAGTTTCACCTCGCCCCGTTTTCTTCGGTTTCCGATGTGCACGGCAAAAAAACGGAACAAATCCTGGATACTACGATGGACGAAGCATTTCTCGTCCAGCCCACACCTCATGCCGAGGCGATTGAACAAAACGTCGGTGGCACTCATTTCCGATCCAATGTCGAAATTCGTGATATGAATTACTTCCTCGTCATTGGCTGCGAGGAAACCGGGTATTTCGGATTCTCTATTCAGGCAGGTTCCCGCGCAAGGTATGGCTATTCGCCTCAAAGCGTAGCAACCCATGGTGACATTGCCCAGTCTCACACTATGATTAATTCCTTTTGTCGCACACTGGGAATACAGGATTTAAAAAATGCTCCAGAGCAAGTCCGCCAGGGAGACCTCCTTATCGGAGCGGATAAGAAGGATGACTCACGGGTCTATGTCCGGGTTTACTATGGTGATGATCTATCAGAGCGGAAGGAGGCTCTTCGCAGGGTTTGGAATGTGATTTCCTACCCGGCAAACAACCTGTTACCGGATACCACAAAGCGACATCTGCTCAGTGGAAGTTACAAACCATTGCGGGCCACGGAAGAGGCCAAAAGCGCCTGTTGGGTTTTGACCTCGCGTGAATATCAAACCCTGCAGTCGATCCTCGAAACTAAAGGTCCTGAACTGAGTATTGATGAGACGAACCGCTTAGTCGAATCGATCACCGCATTTTACGGGCGGGCTCTCAGTGCCGGTCTGTCCTTTTCCGATTGCTCGGTGGACGATATTCTGGTGAGTGACGACTACGGCACCATGTGGCTGGCAGACTATGGGTCTTATCAGCCGATTCAGGAGTGGCAACCGTCTGAGAACCCCGGCAAAGATGATTACCGTGACCCGGGCTTGATGTATTATCTGAATCAGGGCAAAACCGATTTTACTCTGGAGGAGAAATATCAACTTCATGCCTACAATCTGGGACTGTTGCGTTTCCGCATCTGGGGCCGGGGAGCGGTACCGAAGTGGCCCAGCCTTGCCGAGGAATTCTATCTATCGCCGGACCGCTACTACCAGTTTGTGTGTGATCAAACTCTCGCGCTATACAATTTGATCGGGGAATGGACCGAAAACGCGGTGTATCGATCAAATGTGAAACAGCGCCTTGATGAAGCCTTTCTCTTCAACTTCTCAGACCGACCCTACTCGTTTGTCTCTGTAACTAAATAGCCGCATGATTGACTTAATCACAAAAGAGAACAGCTTTTACGCCCTCTACAATGAGCCATTCGGGGACATCCTGAAAGCTTTTCTGATCAGTTCACCGTCCCCGGCTCTGATTGGAATGGTGGCAGATGCCCCCGCCCCGGTGGACAAAGAAGTCACTCAGATCGCTAAAAACGTGGTTCAATTTGCTGTGCAGCGGATTGAAATTTCCGGTGTCAAAGGCGACCCGAAACAGATTGTCGCGGATATTCTCAACGAAATTGACAGGCAACTTAAAGTCAAAAAAGTTACCAATGGTATACTCTGCTGCTCGGTTATCGTCATCTACGATCACAATTTATATATCGGCGGCGTCGGTGATTGCACAATCGCATTGTGTAATGAGAGAGGTTCGTTGAGATTCTGTCATGACGGCCCCAACGAACCCCGCCCCCAGGGAGTGGAAAACATCACCGTCGCCCCCGGCGAATTGATGGGACTCAGTCATGACGCCCGTCTCGGCGATTTGCCAGAGCCCTACAGCCCCGACAGTGTCTACCAGTTCGAAAGCGACCCATCTCTGAACATCTATATGTTTTCCGATGGTCTGACTAAGCACATCCCCGACTTCTTCGTCGATTTACCCGGAAGCAAACCTGATGATGTCTTCGCTCGAGTAAATCTTGATATTCCCAAGGATACGGAATCCCTCCTCGATGACATCTGTTTCACTGTGATCAACATGCCGGCGGAGCTGGCCCCAAAAGTCGTTAATTACCCGCCGAAAAATCGTTTGCGGTCTATGTCGTCATCGGACAACGCCAAGGCATCTCCCAAAACCAAGGCCGACTCAAAATCGAAAAAAGCGCGCCCTCCGAAGAAGAAAGAAGAGCCCAGAGAATCCGGTTTCTGGGTTCTTTTCATGATGCTGCTTTTTATCATGATATTAATCGTGATGTTCGGCTTCTGGGCAGCCTACGAATGGCTGAGCTTCAAAGATCAACTCCTTAAAGCCATCAACTGACTATGAAGATGAAGCTGACCAAGCCGAACATGACAAAAATCGCCTGGGGGTCCTACCTGCTAGTTGGCGTGTCTTCAATATTATTCCTCAACGGGTTGATTATCGGAGGTGAACCGATCTTTAATCAGGGGTTCTTTAGATTCTGGGCTTTAACTCATACCCTGGCAGCCGGGGTGATTGGCATGAAGTCGATCGAAGAAGTCGGCCGTCAACAGTCCAGTAACCTCGTAAAACTGACCGGCTATCTATATACCCTCACCGGTTTGATCCTCGCCATTGAATATATTGAGAGCGATACCGAGTCGATTTTCGCAGGAGCCGGTGGCGCTCTATTGAGTAGTCTCGTTGGCTGGTTCTTTGGCGGATTGATCGAGCGGGAGGACACACCTCTGATTTCCGGGGAGAATATATCACTGGCTCTCGATCCCAAGCTGACCGAGCAGCTCAACGCGGAATTAAGAGCGACTGCTGACGTCCTCGGCGTCTCCCGGGCGAGTATGGAGGAGGCTGAAAAAGAATTGGCCCAGCACCGCGCTTTACTGGAGCAGGCCAATCAGTTGCTGGTCGAAGTGAACACTTTCATCAGCGAAGATCCAACTCGTCGCCAGGTTGAAGAATCTCATCGTGATGAGGTTCTTCAGGAACTCACGAAACTCAACGGTAGATTGTCTTAGTGATGAGAGCGCGGGGTATCAGACCTGAAAACGAAATCTTTCTGATTCTGCTGATCGTTTTCATTATCGTATTTGCGCTTAATCGGCCCAGGTATGTCGACGCAGCCCTCTCTATCGACATTAAAGAAAATTTCGGCTCGAAAACCGCCCGGATTACTGAAGAATTGCAGCTTGAGTTACTCGATGCCGCCCGATCAATCGATCAAATATCCCGAAAGCATGGATTCGATGGACTCGAGATTATCGGACACGCCGATACCGCACCGGTTCAAAACCGGTCAAAACGATACGACCTCGATTCGGCACTGGCGGCCTACCTGAAAGGCCAGAGCCGTTCTTTGGGTTCCAGAGGTAGCAATCTGGATCGAGCTGCTTCCATCCTGGCAAACGACACGGTTTCGAATACCGAGCTGGGAATGGTCCGGGCAGTGGTAGTGACCCAGTTTTTTCAGGAACTGAGAGAAGAGGGAAAGCTTTTCAAAAATATCGATTTTTTCGTTCCCATGTCTGCGGGTTCCATGGTCGATACCGACTACAGCCTCGATACCAATCCGTCCGGAAAAGATGATTCCAAACGTCGCCGGATCGAGTTTCAGTTATTTTCCACCAGAGACAGATCACGGGATGACCTCAAAGCAAAGAGTGAATGAGTTGGCTTCTCGAGCGGGTTCGAATCAATCGTGAGCAGAGCCATCACCGAAAGGTGAGGAAACTGCACCGAAAGCAGTGGAAACGAATTCATGCGATCGAGCAAAAGTACGAAGCCATGAATTTCTTCGCTTCACCCGAAGCGATCGATGACGAAATGGAAACGGGAATCATACCTGATGCCCGGGAGAAATACCTTCTCTACCTGCTGCAGCGGGTCGGAATCTATTTCATACCTAACGAAGCCATCATTCTGGCGCGCAAATTCGGCCCAACCCTGGCGACTGAACGGGTCTGCCGGTGGCTCGGACTCGACTACCATAAAATCGCCGCAGTGGCACCCCGGGTGGCAACGGAAACGGCCCGTGCCACGATGTATTTCAAGGAGATGCAACACTCCTGCGATGTGGTGGGGATCAATGCTAACGCCCTGCTGCCCCATATTCACTTTGGTTCGCACGATACCCGGGATGTGCTTTTCGAGAACTTCCGGCTATCTGCCCGGATTATTCAAATCTACGATGCACTCGATGATTCCTTCAAAGAACCCGTCAATTGGGAGGAAAAACGCCCCATCTTTATCGATGAATGGAAAGACATCACAACGGACTGTTTGATGAATTTCTACCATCAGGGCCTGCTCTTAACCGAGTACTATAAAATTCTGGATCGGGGTAACAGTATATTAATCAGTATCAGCCAGTCCGATCCGGAGCTGTTTGAGCGATGGCTCGATGAAGATACCGCCCCTCAATGGCGGGAACCGTTCCCCTCGCTTGAGATGATTATCATACAAGTGCACCTGCTAAACCGCGTGCGGGAGATAAACTACCGCTGCTCCAGAGAATGGAACCGCCTCCTGAAAAAAATGGAAGATACCGATTTCGATTTTCGAATTTTACATTCTGAAGAAGTCCGGATGGAGTAGCTTCCACCCAGCTCTATCCCAAATCAGACAGCGCCGAACTAGCATCGCCAAATTGGTTGGTCTTTACTCCCATCCGCTCCATCACAGCGAGGTGTAGCCGGCACAGCTTCCGGTTTTCCTGTTTGCTGTAGTCAAGCATACGCCCCCCTTTGATGGTTCCCCCGCCCCCACCGGCAAGTAGGACCGGTAGCTGTCGGGAATCGTGAGCATTGCCATCCCAGAGACTTGAGCAGAACAGGATCATACTGTTGTCCAACAAAGACCGTTCCCCTTCATCGGTTTGATCCATTTTCTGAAGCGTCTCGCTGAGAAGTTGGATATGATATTGGTTAACCCGCTGATACATATCGAGGCGTTCCGCATTTCCGGCGTGATGGGATAGCTCGTGAATACCTCCTTTGATATTTCCGAGAAATCCCAAATTCATTCCCGACAGATCATTGTTCAACATCATCGTCGCAATGCGGGTCCGATCCATTTGAAAAGCGAGAACCATAATGTCCAGTTGCAGCTTGAGATGCTCTCGCACATCATTGGGAATCCCGGCTTCAGGACGGGAAAAGGTCGGCTTTTTCACACTGGGTTGCCAGCCCTGACCACCGGTCTCTTTTTGCGACTGCTTCTCGGCCCTTTCAATCCGTTGCTCCAGTTCCCTTACCGACGTAAAATACTCGTCCAGCTTTTGAGCATCACGACTACTGACTTTGCCCCGGAGGCTGGCGGCATCGGATAGCACCAGATCCAGAACACTCTTATCACGCCTCCGCTTACTGCCATCATCAAACAATTGATCAAAGGCCTGCTGTGGGTAAATCTCTTTAGGAGCAGGTGTCGTTGGACTGCTCCATGAAATATAGGCTGAGTAGAGTGAAGTAAAGCCGCTGTCCGTACTATAGCGCGGAGGTTCGGTTCCCAGAACAATACTGGGCATCGGAGTGTGGTGACCAAGCTGCTGCGCCATCACCTGATCCATCGTGGTGCCGACCTGAACATCTGTGGTGGTCTGCTTCACGGTAAGCCCGGATAGCACATTCATTTTTGGATAGTGACCACCGGGCCCTTTAACCGTTGTCGGATTCCAGAGACCTTTCATTACAAGTAGGCGATCCTTTACCGGCTCGAGGGGAGACAGCGTTTTCATCAGCTCCATTCCCTGATCGGTATTGGTCGCTCCCCAGTGATAGGGATTGACTCCGTTCCCCATGAAAAGCGTCGCAAAGCGGCGCGGCGCTTCATTTGCCGAAGCCGCTTTGCCTACCGTGCTACCAAAGGCATTCATCGATTCCAGCCAGGGTAGCCCCAAAGCGATTCCGGTATTTCGCAGAAAGAGTCTTCGGGAAGAACGAAATTGTTTTGATGAAGTCATGAGTTGCTAAAGTAAATTAATTGGAAAGTGTCTCATCATTCCGACGTGACAAAAACTGACTGCTTTCGACAATTGTCAGGATGGCATCGGAGAAACGGCCGTCACCCGCCTTGAGTTTTTTCTGGATGGTCTCGATCAATTCGCGATCGGTGGAAATCACACTGCGTCCCGTCGCATACCCAATCAGTTTCCTCGCAAAGAGGCCGTAAAACTCTGTATCGTTTTTCCCCAGATATTCTCGCAATCCATTGACGCCATCGAGCACGGAACCATCACGCAGCTTTCCGGTATCATCGATTGGTGTATCGCTATCGCCCTGAGATCGGAGTCGCCCGATCGCATCGAATCCCTCGAGGGCAAAACCCAACGGATCAATCCGGTCATGGCAGGAGGCACAGGCTTTGTCAGCGCGGTGATGCTCCAGCTTTTCACGCAAATTTTTCGCGTCGGTAACCGCTTCCAGCTCCGGCACATCGTTAGGTGGCGGCGGAGTGGGTTGGCCTAAGACCGCATTGAGCAGCCAGTTCCCCCGAAGCACCGGACTGGTTCGCTGGGGAAAGGACGTCTTCGTCAGAATACTGCCCATCCCAAGCAGTCCCCCCCGATCAAATTTCGCGACCGGCATCTTCCGGAAATTTTCCCCGGTCACGCCGGGGATCCCGTAATGCTTTGCCAATCTCTCATTGAGAAAAGTGTAGTCAGCCATGAGGATTTCCCGCACAGGGCGGTCTTCTCGCAGCAGGTAGTCAAAAAACTGACGAGTCTCTTTCGCCATATCGTCCCGCAATTCCGGGGTGAATTCCGGAAACAGCTTGGAGTCGACCGCATTGTGCCCCGCAAAGCCATGGAACTCGAGCCACTGACCGGCAAATTCCTCCGCCAAAGCGCCAGCCCGGCGATCCTTTAACATTCGCTTCACCTGCTGCGCCCTCACTTCCGGCTTCATCAAACTCCCGTTGCGAGCGGCCTCCAGCAAGTTGGTATCAGGAGTGGAAGCCCAGAGAAAATAACTGAGTCTAGTCGCCAATTCCCAGGGCGAAACGGGTTGAATCCCCGGTTTCTCTGAGGCTTCCAGCTTAAACAAAAAGTCAGGCGACACAAAAACCCGGGTTAACACTTCCCGCCCCGCGGTTTCCGAGTCCATTCCCCGCGAGCGGGCATCGTAATAGATCGCATTGAGCGCCTCTTTTTCCTGATGACTCAAATCCCGCCGCCACGCCCGATAAGTCCACCAGTGGATATGAGACAACACTCCCTGATCAATCTCTTTCCGCATCTTCTCATTGGGTTTGGTATTCCTGAGCAATGCCCAGTCGCGCAACATTCTTTCGTGCTCAACGCGCTGCCAATCGGTCAAAGTGGCCCGAAGCTGCTCATCATTCAGATAATAAACCCCGGTTCCCTTCCCGCCTCGCAGGTAGTTCCGCGCAACCTCCTCGAGAAGTCGATTGTACTCGTCCGGAAAGGCCGATTTCATGCGAGAGAACTCACCCATTATTTTACGGGAGATCTCGGTCTGCCGCTTGTAGATCACGAGGGCGCCCGGAATAATTTTACCCGGGTCCGGCGGATTGGCCCCGGCGATAGTCCACTGGTGGGAGCCATAATCCGCTTCCGGAAAGTTCAGATCCATCTTCGCACTGACAAAAACCTGGACCTTCCCACCATCGAAAGGGAGTCGCAGCACTTCGGGAGGACGAATCGCCAGGTGCGTTGGATCAAGTTTTCGACCTTCCTGAGGGTGTTTTCCAAATCGAGCTAAAACCGATTGCCCGTTCTTTTGAAACGTTTCCAGCCACTGAATTTTCTTCTTATCAGCTTCGCCCGGGTTTGGATTGCCCTTGAGTTGCGCCAGTTGCTTGCGGTTTCCCTCGAGACGGCGCTTTAACCAATCGATATATTTTTCGCGCTTTCCCTTGTAGCGAACTTCAATCTTCTCAAACAGAATCAGATCGCCACGGTTACCGTCTCCAAAATCCCCGGCGACAAGGTGAATCGGCTCACCTTCCGGAATCGTCATCGTTATCGATCGATTGCGCAGTCCGTCCGTATCCTGCTGACGTCGCTGCGTCATCACCCAGCCCTCACCCTTGCGTTTGTTCCAGGAAAGGTGTTTTGCTTCGATGTCGAGAATCTGTGAAACCACTGCGGGTGGCACTTGCCCGGGCTTATCTGCAGCAGGCCCGGGAAGATTTCGCCACGGCACCCGGATTAAATCCAGAAATCGCGACTCCGGCGTGGTGGAATTGAGCAGACTCCACCAGTTGCTCAGAAAAGCGGGCGACAGTTTGGCTTCTTTCGCCAATTGCTCGAGCGAACCGGCCCCGGTCTTCTCCCGGTGCTTGAATTTCCAGGCCGCCAGCATGTATTCATCCTCGCGACGATCTTCGTCATCCCGGGGTAGATAAGGTCCCGCCATTTTCTGATACCAGATATAGAGCGATTGATTCGCCTCGGTACTCAACTGGGCCGGACTCCGCAAGCCAATTCGCTCTTTCCGGAACCGAACACCCCGACCCGGAAGGATACTGGCCCGATCGGTGAGATATCGTGCCGCCGACAGATAACTGTCGAGTTGCTGCGGATTAACAAAAAGCACGTCCCCGACATTTGAGAAGCCCTCTCCCCCTCCTCCATCAGGTTGGAATTTATTCGAAAGACCAAAATCGATTCCAGTGAGATCACGAATCGTATTGTCGTATTCCACATTCGTCAGGCGCCGGATCGTAACCACCCCGGGATCGCCCGCATTTTCACTCGCCACTGCATCGAGAGAAGCCCCCAGCCAGTCTAGAAAGAGTTCTTTTTCCCGGTCGTCCGGTTGAGGATCGTCAGGCGGCGGCATTTCTTCGTCTTCAAGAACAAAAAGAACGGTTTCCCAGAGATCAAAATGACCTGCCACATCCGGATTCGCGATCAATCCTTTCAGATCGATATTTCCCTTAGTCTCCTTCCCCCCATGACAGTCGACGCAATACTTCTCCAAAACCGGAATGACCGGCTTCCAGTCAGGAGCCGATTTCTCAGCAGCCTCGGAACGGGATCCGATGAGGCATGGCAGCGCAGTAAGCAAAATCAGTCGGCCTGTAAACCGACGAAATGTATGAGAAAATAGGTGACCCATGTTTTCGCGGAAAATACCCGATAACCGCACAAATCCTACCAAAGTGACTAGCCCATCAACGTACCAAAAAAATGTTATCCTCCGGCAATTTTCCATTTCCGGATCGCCCCTGATATAAAATCCCCCTGATTCCTCACGGAAAAAATTTCCGTAAAAAGGTATTTATCAGAGTTTTGACGATTTTGGTTCCTGCACTACAGTCGGGGCCCTTCGGGATTTACGTAATTAGAAATGAAACGAACTTTGGACAAAACACTCCTTCTGGCGATAGCATTTCTGTCGATTGTCAGTCTGGTCTCAGGCGATCAATCTCAGGACTATCTCACCTTTAAAGCTGAGCCAAACGGACCGGGTAAAGGCAAAAATATAGTGCTCCTCGCCGGTGACGAAGAGTATCGATCCGAAGAATCCATGCCGATGATGGCACAGCTTCTGGCTCGTCATGGATTCAACACCACGGTTCTTTTCTCATTGGATAAAGATGGCACCGTCAATCCCGACGCAGGTGGCAATCTCAGCCATTCGCAGGCACTGGACAAGGCTGAGGCAATCATCATGAGTCTCCGCTTCCGTCATTGGGACGATGCTTCAATGGAGCGTTTCGAAAAAGCTCTCAATCGTGGCGTTCCAATCATTGCACTCCGGACTTCCACTCACGCGTTCAATTTCCCGGACTCCAGCAAATGGACCAAGTATTCCTGGAGAAGTAAAGTTAAAGGCTGGGAGAACGGTTTCGGCGAACAGGTTCTCGGGGAAACCTGGGTCAGTCACTGGGGGAAACACAAAAAAGAGGCAACCCGCACTCACGTTGAAGAGGAAAACAAGAACCATCCGGTTCTCAACGGAGTGGGCGAGATTTTCTGCACTTCCGACGTTTACGAAGCGAAGCCGCTTAAGCCTTCCACGATCCTTCTTCGCGGTGAAGTCACTGAGTCTTTTGACCCTGCTTCCAAGGGCGTCGAAAGCAAGAACAAGCCAATGCAACCGGTTGCATGGGTTCGTGAATTCGACAACGCCGGTGACAAAAACAACCGGGTCCTCACATCCACAATGGGAGCGGCATCCGACCTGGTGGACGAAGATCTCCGACGCCTCGTAGTTAACGGCGTTTTCTGGGGCCTCGGACTTGAAGTTCCTAAAAAGGCCGATGTTTCCATCAAGGGATTCAACCCTTCTTTCTACAGTTTCAAAGCTTACAAAACCGGCCTGAAGCCAGCAGATTTTATCCCGGGGGCACCCGCCTTCGAAGCCGCTCCTCTCGCAAACGATAAGAAAGCCGAGCCGAAGAAAAAAGAAGCTCCGAAGAAGCCGAAAGCCGCCGCTAACCAGAAAAAGAAGCAAAGCGGACAGAAAAAACTGGCTGATGGCGTTCTCGAGCCAATGAATCCCGAGAGCGTCCCCTTCAAAGCCGGTTCCGCTCCGGAGAAACTTAAAGTGAATCAGGGAGACCGCATCGTGATGATCGGTGCGGGAATGGGCTCAAGAATGGCTCACTTCGGTCATTTTGAAACCGAGACCTTTCTTCGCTTTCCGGACAAAGACATTACGTTCCGCAACATGGCGGACGAGGGTAACACCCCGGGATTCCGGCCTCATCCCGGTCGTGGACAGGATGAGCAATACGCCTTCCCCGGAGCCAAAGAATTACTGCCGAAACATCTTCAGGCCAACTCTCAGCCGGTCGGTCACTTCGAAACTCCCGACCAGTGGTTAACCCGCCTCGGCGCAGATACCATAATCGCCTTCTTTGGATTTAACTCCTCCTTCGGTGGGGTTGAAGATCTCAGCCGCTTCAAGAAGGAGCTCGAAGCCTTCGTGCAGCACACCCTTTCTAAAAAGTATAACGGAGAAAAACCTCCACAGCTCGCTCTCGTTTCGCCTACCGCTTATCAGGATCTTTCGGACAAATACAGCGTTCCCGATGGAACCAAAGAAAACGAAAACCTGAAGCTCTATTCCGATGCCATGAAAGAAGTGGCACGGGTTAACGGTGCTCTCTACTTCGACTCTTTCAGCCTTTCTAAAGAATGGTTCGCCAACGCCAAAGAGGAATTGACCACCGACGGTGCGCTCCTCAATGACAAAGGCTACCGGAAACTCGCTCCGGCTCTCGCCGACGGCCTCTTTGGAAAAGCAGCTCCCGCAAAAGTCGACCGCGAGAAAATCCATTCTGCGGTTATGGAGAAAAACCGCGTCTGGCTCAGCGATTACAAAATTCCAAATGGCGTTCACGTCTACGGTCGTCGCTACAACCCCTACGGCCCCGGCAACTATCCTTTCGAGCTCAAGAAAACCCGCGAGATGACAGATATTCGCGATCGGGCAATCTGGGCCAACCTCAAAGGCAAATCGTTTGATCTCGCTGCCGAAGACGCCAAGACCTCCAAACTGCCACCGGTGGAAACCAACTACAAACCGAGCGTTAAAAACGGAACGATTGAGTATCGTCCCGGACGGGTCGTCGAAACCAGAATTGATGTTCCGGAAGGATACAAAATCGAGTTGTTTGCTTCGGAGGAAACCTTCCCCGCACTGAAGAACCCGGTCCAAATGGCGTTCGATAACAAAGGCCGCCTCTGGGTTGCGACCATGGAAAGCTATCCTCACCACAAAATCGGGGATCCACTTCCAAAAGATAAACTGATCATTCTCGAAGATACCGACAACAACGGTTACGCCGATAATCAGATCGTTTTTGCTGACGACCTGCATATCCCGATCGGATTCGAAATCTCTCATGACGGCGTATACGTCTCTCAGAGCGGTAGCCTCATCCTCCTGAAAGACCTCGACGGTGACGATCACTACGACACCAAAGAAGTGTTACTCAGCGGATTCGACGATCACGACACCCACCACGCCATTTCCGCATTTTGCGCGGATCCGAGTGGCGCCTTCGTCATGGGTGAAGGAGTTTTCCTCCACTCAAATGTGGAAAGTGCCTACGGACCGGAGCGCGGAACTAACGGTGGTTTCTTTCGCTACAGCCCTCAGAAAAAGCACATTCTCCGCTACGCTCAATATGCGATTCCAAACCCATGGGGAGTAGCCTACGATGATTACGGTCAGGACTTTTTCCTTCATACCTCAGGAACCAGCATGTCATGGATGCTGCCCGGAACCGTTTACGCCCGTTACGGTGCGAACATGAAAGCTCCTGACATTATCACGAGTAACAAAGTGCGCCCGACTTCGGGAATCGAATTTGTTTCAAGTAGACACTTCCCCGATGAAGTTCAGGGCGACGTACTGATCAATAACAACATTGGCTACCTCGGTGCCAAACAGCACAAGCTCATCGAAGATGGTACCGGTTTCACTACTGAGTATCGCCAGGATCTGTTTGTTTCAAAAGATCTCAACTTCCGTCCCACCGACCTGGAATTTGCTCCGGACGGTTCGCTCTATATCGTTGATTGGCACAATGCGCTCATCGGACACATGCAGCATAGCGCCCGCGACCCGAACCGTGACCACGACCACGGTCGGATTTACCGACTCACCTATCCGGGACGTCCTCTGGTAGAGCCTGCAAAAATTGACGGCGAACCCATCGATGTACTTTTGGAAAACCTCAAACTTCACGAATACCGGAGTCGTTACCGCACCCGCCGTGAATTGCGCGAACGAGACGGAAAGGAAGTCAGCAAAGCCGCCGCAGCCTGGGCTGCAAAGCAGGATGACGATCGCCTCAAACTGGAAGCCCTCTGGGTGACCTGGGGAGCGGACGAGGTCGACAAAAAGCTTCTCAACCAACTTTTGAGTTCTAAAGACCACAAAGTTCGGGCCGCAGCGGTCCGGGTGGCACGATTCAACGACCACAAACTCGACAATCTTTCCGAGATTCTCGCAACGGCAGCCCATGACGATCATGGCCGGGTCCGTCTCGAAGCGATTACTGCGGCGTCTCATTTGAACCCCGAGGTTGGCCCCGGTATTCTGGAGATTGCCAAGTCGAAAGGAGTTGATGACTACATCAAGCAGAGCCTCGAATTCGCTGAAGGTGTATTCTCCGGTGCTGCGGTGAAAGGCGAAGAAAAACTCAGAATCAGTGCTCCCGGACACCTCACCAAAGAGGAAGGGAATCTCTTCAAGCATGGCGCTGAAATCTATGCCCGGGAAGGGCACTGCGGAACCTGTCACCAGTCAAACGGCGGCGGTTTACCAGACGCCGGTTTCCCTCCAATTTCCGGAACCAAGTGGGCGGTAGGCAGTTCTGAAAGACTCATCAAACTTACTCTGAATGGTTTGATGGGGCCGATCGAAGTGAAAGGCCGCTCCTACCCCGGCTACGTTCCGATGACCGCCTTCGGGTCACTGCTCAACGACAAAGATGTCGCGGGGGTTTTGACTTACGTCAGAAACTCATTTGGCAACAAAGCTTCAGCTGTCACACCGGATCAGGTTAAAAAGGTCCGCGCTCAGATTAAGGAGAAAGTAGGTATGTATAGCCCCGAAGAACTCCTCAAAGAGCACCCGCATGAAGATGCCGCAAAACCTTCCGCTTCAGCTGAAACTGAAGGCACCTGGGAGGAACTGGGACCGGACAAGTGGAGAAACTTCAAAGGCGAAGGAATCAGAGAACAGTGGCAGGCGAAAGATGGCGTCCTCACCCTGACTGAAAAAGGTGGTGGCGATATCATCACCAAAGAACAGTTCGAGGCCTTCGAATTCGTTGTGGAATATAAAATCTCCAAGGGTGGTAACAGCGGTTTGATGTTCCACGTCACCGAAGAGGAAGATCGCCCCTGGAAAACCGGCGCTGAGATCCAGATTCAGGATCACGCTAACGGACACGACCCGCAAAAAGCAGGTTGGCTCTACCAACTCTATACCACCGAGAAAGACGCTTCGAAGCCTCACGGCGAATGGAATGAGTTGCGAATTCTGGTTACGCCTGAGAAAAACGTCCACTGGATGAACGGCGAGAAGTACTTTGAGTACGTCAAAGGCTCCGAGGACTGGAACAAGCGCGTTGCCGCCAGCAAATTTATCAAGTTCCCCAACTTCGGGAAACCAACCAAAGGACACATTGCCCTTCAGGATCACAACGATGTCGTTTCCTTCCGCAATATGAAGGTCCGCCGCATCAAATAATTTTGCGCCCGGGGAATCCGAAAAGATTCCCCGCCCAAACTAAGTTTCAATTGTTCCGTCGACCAGGTTGAAAATACAGTCGGCGAGTCGATCCGCCTCTCTCCGGCTGTGAGTGACATGCAACGCGGTGATACTATTGTCTTTCACCACACCTCGAATCAATTCAACCATCCCGGAATGAGTGTCCTCGTCGAGGGCACTGAGAGGTTCATCAAGACAGAGAACTCCCGGACGCACCGCGAGAGCTCTCCCCAGAGAAACCCGCTGCCTTTCTCCACCGCTGAGTCCGATTGGCTTCCGGTCCAGCAGATGCGCGATTCCCAATTGCTCAGCTAGCTCCTCGACCCGCGCATCAATAGCCGCCCGCTCCCATTTCTGCACTTTTGGACCAAAAGCCAGATGCCTCCGGATCGTCATCGTGGAAAACAAGGTCGACTCCTGAGGAACAAATCCGATCCCTCGCGACCCGGCCCGGTCGTGGGTCACGTCGCGATCTCCCAGGATAATTTTTCCGCTCACCACTTCTTTGAGCCCACAGATTGCTTCGAGAATGGTGGTCTTTCCGCCACCGGTGCGGCCCATCAATACTCCGTACTGCCCGGACGGAATTTCGAAGGAAATATCACTGAGCCGGAAGGTCCCGGAACTGACGCTAAGTTGCTCGACCTTAATCATTGTAATATTTGGTGACATTCCCTTTGTCCCAGAAGCGAACCGCGACTAACACAACGATTGCGATTGAAATCATCAGCAAAGAAACCACTACCGCTCCTTCCAGATTTCCGACACTGATCTCCAGAAACACCGTCGTGGAGAGCACTTCCGTTTTCCCGCGGATCGCTCCGGCAAATACCAGAATGGGACCGAATTCCCCCATCGACCGGGTCCACGCGAGAGTGGCGGCAGTGGAAATTCCCCGCCACGCCTCGGGAATCACGACCGTGAAAAAAGCCCGCCCCCGGGTGCATCCCAGAGTTAAAGCGATGTGTTCCGTTCGCGGACTGATCTGATCGAAGGTATTGCGCATCGTCCGGATCGCGAAGGCACCTGCCACCGTAAATTGCGCCAAAATGACGGCGGGCACCTGATAGGTCATTTTATGCCCTAACATTTCCTCAAATGTCGGCCCTCCCCAATCCGGCAGCCGGTTGAATAAGATAAGCAGACTGAGCCCCACCACCAGCGGCGGCAATACGATCGGTATATCAAGAATCGCCTCCAGCAAAGCTTTACCCCGGAACTGATATCTCGACAAAAGATAGCCGGCCGGGAGCGAGACAATCACCGCTAAAAGAGCTGATACGGTGCAGGTAAACAAAGTCAGTCTTACGGATGCTTCAATGGTGTCATTCGTCAGTATCCCGATCAACTCACTAAATGAGAGATTCGATACCGCATACCAGATATCGGCCCAGAGAATCCCGATAATCAGAACCAGGTAAAGCCCTGAAATACCCAGAATCGCCGAGAAAAACAGCCTGTCCGATCGAACCCGGCTCATTCCGACACGGTAAAGCCCTCTTGTTGAAACACCGGCAGTCCCGCTTCCGGATCCGTCAAAAACTGACAGAAACGCTCTGCCCCTTCAGGATTTCGACTGCCCGCTGTTATCGCAATCGTCACCATTTTTTCGGCATCAAACTCGGGTAGCTCCACAAAATCGATCTCCGGATACTGAGACGCCACCGCATCCCAGATGATCACCACATCGACAACATTCAGTTTTATCGCATTGGCCAGCTCATTGACGGTGGGAAAAGTCACCGTGGGAGCAAAATCCTCTCCGAAACCATGTCGGGTGAGAACTTCCCGGGTGAAACGTCCAATTGAAGCGGCGTCCGGATTCCCGATCCCAACTCTAATCTCTTCTTTTTTCAGGTCGTTCAGCGCCCGGATTTCTAAAGGGTTTCCCTTCGGAACTCCCAAACCGGCTTTCATCGAAGCGATCGCGAAACGCTTCGTGACCAGTCCTTTCTCCTCAGCTTCATCAATGTAACTGGCGTCGGCGGCGAGATAGAGATCGCCCGGCACAATCTGCAAACTGCTCAAAAGCGTGCCGGAACCTCCGAAATGCAGCCTGACATTCACATCAAACTCCGATCGATAATCCTCCGCGAGCCGTGTCACCGGATTTTTCATACCTGCCGCGCAATACATCACCAATTCATCGCTCCCCACCTCATCGGAACTGGAACATCCCGAAAGGTAGAATAAGCCGATGAAAATAGCGATCCCTCTCATGCCCTGAACCAATCATATGGATTTCAAGAAGATCAAAACGAAACCGGAAACCGCTCCCGATTTTGCCCTGAATAGCCCCCATTCTCCACCCACATTATTGAAACTATAACAAAAGCCAAAAATCAGAACGCATTTCACAACAAACGCTTCACAAAAATCCTTCCCGCCTCTTGCCCTGCTCCCGTCGTGGGCTAGAATCTGCGCACCATGAGCAGCGCGATTGATACTGACATCCCCGTCGAGCACGACGATCCGATCAACACCCAAATCCTCGGCATTTCCGAAGATCTCGTTAACGGGTTCCAGCGACACCCTTTTCAGCACATCGCTGAGAAATCCGGCGTCGAGCTGCCAGTCGTTCTGGAAAGAATCCGCGCCATGCTGGAAGCCGGCGTGATTCGCCGCGTTCGCCAAACGCTTCTCGCCACCAAACTCGCTCATGGAGCGCTCTGCGCCTGGAAAGTCGATAACGACAAACTCGACGAGATTTTCGAATGGATGTTCCGCGAAGATCCATTCTCCGGTCATGTCGTGACCCGCTCAACCGACCGCGAAATCTCAGGATCGGACTTCAAACTGTGGACCACGCTGAAAGTGCCGCAGGGAGAGAAACTGGAAGATCACGCCGACGTGTTAAAACGCCTCACCGGCGCTCACGAATACGTCCTCATGCCCGCCAACGGAATTTTCGCGCTCGGTGTCGGTCATGTCCGCCGCAAATCGATGGAACCCGGGGCCAAATCCGATTCACCCGCCGTGATGAACACCACCACCACCGTCGAGCTTTCTGACGAAGAGTGGAAAGTGCTCCTCGCAATGAAAGGCGAACTCACTCCGGATGAAATTTGCGAGAACCCCTGGGAAGGCCGCGCCAAAGAAGCCGGAGTCGATCTCGATACCTTTTGCAAAATTGCCCAGCAACTTGACGAAAAGAAAGTCATCGGCCGTTTCTCCACTTTCCTCGAGCACGTCAAACCCAGCGAAACCGGCAACAAGCGCGTGACCCGGTTCAACGCCCTTTTCCACTGGAAAGTGCCCGAAGGAATGCAGCAGCGCGCCGGCGGTGAAGTGGGACGTCACGACATCATGACCCACGCCTACTGGCGCGAAGGTGGCGACCGATTCGGCAACGTCAATATCATGGGCGTGGTTCACGGAACCGAGAAAGCCCGCGTCCTCGAGCACAAAGCCGCGATCGATAAACATCTCGAAGCATGCGGAATCCCCGTCGACTACACCAATGTATTCTGGGGCGGACGGAGCGAAATCAAGCCTTCAGAAATTTCACCGATCGTTTACAAAGAATTTCACGATAAATGGAAGGACTCCGGTCAAGTGATCGGATAAACCCAACCGCTTCCTAACATGGACATTTTAAAAGTAGCGAATCTCGCCCGGCTCGAACTTACCGATGCCGAAATCGAAGAGTATGGCGGACAACTCGACCAGATTTTGAAGCACATCGAGCAGCTCAATGCGATCGACGTCGAAGGGATCGAGCCCACCGCTCACGCCGCCCCCGTCTTCGATGTCTATCGCGAGGACGAAGAGCAACCGGACCGCACCCTCTCTCAGGAAGCCGTCCTCAAAAACGCGCCCGCTACCGCTCACGAGCAAATCAAAATGCCGAAAGTCATCGAATAACCCGATCCGAATGACCGCAAAGACCTATTTCGACAAATTGTACAGGGTACCATCCCGGACTGTACCCTGTACACTCCGGGACTGTACAGGGTACAGTCGGACCAGGCACCTGTTTACCTACTAATTTTTCTATACTTTGAACGCTGCAGAACTCACCATCGCACAGTTACGGGACGCCTACCGATCGGGCGACCTCACTCCGACCGACGCCATCCGCTCGGTTGCAGAAGCTATCGATAAAAAGGACGGCGATATCGGAGGCTATCTCGAATACGACCTCGATCTCGCTCTCGAAAAAGCGGAAGCCGCCGACACCAGTCTCCCGCTCGGTGGAATCCCCATCGCGATCAAAGACCTCATCAATGTCGAAGGCCAGAACTGCGGTTGCGCGTCCAAAATTTTGACCGGGAAATACCAGTCACCCTACGATGCGACCGTCATCACCAACCTTCGCGCCGCCGGTGCGATCCCGTTTGGCCGCACCAACATGGATGAATTCGCGATGGGTTCCTCCAACGAAAACTCCGGGATTAAACCCTGCCGGAACCCACACGACACCGACCGCATTCCGGGAGGTTCCTCCGGCGGGTCAGCCGCTGTCGTAGCCGCCAATACCGCTATCGCCGCTTTGGGATCAGACACCGGAGGCTCCATCCGCCAACCGGCAAGTCACTGTGGCATCGTCGGGCTGAAACCCACTTACGGTCGCGTTTCCCGCTATGGACTGGTCGCATTCGCCTCCTCGCTCGATCAAATCGGCCCCATGACTAAAACGGTCGAAGACGCTGCCATTCTGATGAACGCACTGGCAGGTCCCGACATCCGCGATTCGACCTGTCTCAACGAATCCGTTCCCGACTATACCGAAGCCATCGGGCAGGACATCAAAGGACTTAAAATCGGTCTGCCTAAAGAATACTTTGCCAAAGGCATCGATCCCGAAGTCGAGAAAAAAGTGCGCGCCGCCGTCGATAAACTGAAATCACTCGGGGCGGAACCAGTCGAGATTTCCCTGCCGAACACCGAACACGCCGTCGCCACTTACTACATCATCGCAACCGCCGAGGCCTCCGCAAACCTTTCCAGATTCGACGGCGTGCGCTATGGGCATCGCGCCGATATCAGCGATGCCACCACTGATGACGAGGCAGCTCTCATCACCCACTACAAAAAGTCGCGCGCCGAAGGATTCGGTCCCGAAGTCAAACGTCGAATCCTCCTCGGCACCTACGTGCTCAGCTCCGGATACTACGACGCCTACTACCTGCGGGCTCAAAAGGTTAGGACCCTGATCCGCGAAGATTTCACCCGCGCTTTCGAAAAAGTGGACCTCATCGCATCGCCGGTCTCCCCCACTCCCGCCTTTAAAGTCGGCGAAAAATCCAGCGACCCGCTCGCCATGTATCTGGCCGACATCTACACGATTTCCACCAACCTCGCCGGCATTTGCGGAATCAGCGTACCATGCGGAACCGTGGCAGCTGACGGCAAAGATTTACCGGTCGGTTTACAGTTGCTCGGAAAGCCTCTCGGAGAATTTGAACTACTGAAAGCCGCCCACGCCTTCGAAGTTGGCTGAAAATGAAAGACCGGCGTGTCGAAATCTTCTGCCCGAAATGCCAGTACCATCCGCTGGAATCGGATCGCTGGCAATGCACCTGCGGAGTTCTCTGGAACACCTTCGACACCAACGGTAACTGTCCGGAATGCGGCAAGGTGCATTCCGATACCCAATGCCCAGCGTGCGGCAAATGGTCGCCGCACCACACGTGGTATCACGAATTCAATTCCGACGAAGTGAGCGAGAAAGAGCCACTTCATCAAACCAGAAGCTCCTGAGGTTCTCTCTCAGGGTTTCCCAAGTCCAACGGAACCGGGAAAAGCTTCGGAAACTCGTCCCGAATAACCACTATCTGACTGCCTTTTGGTCAACTATGCCCAAAAACCAAACAGGACGTTCAGAGAGCCTTTAAATACGTGGGAAATTTATAATTTCCACAATATTAAGGCAAATTGGTGGGACCTGCTTAACTCTGTCACGGTTTCTTGACGCGCGAGCTTTCCAACGGGTGCGAACGCCACACAAACCACTGAAAACTAACGAGTTAAAATCAAGCCTTAGCCTGTTCAGTATTAAGGGAATACTTGATACTAATGCCCCTGATACCAAATCGAACCCAATTATCAGGATCAATTGATAATTAGTTTTTAAAAATATCCTAAAAATTTGAAACCGAGATTGACATAATTATGATTTTTATAGAGATTGTAACCTAACACTCTTGTTACAAAGATTTTGAAAATGAACTCCCCGGTTTCTTTCACATCCCCCATATCCATCAATCCGCTAAGACGACAATTATTCTTGTCCGGATTGTTTAGCTACCTCCCCCAAGTAAACCCTCAAGCTCAACTCTACTTTAGCTAATCCCTACCATGAAAATTTACCTCATTGTCCAAAAGCCTGATGGAACGGTCGTTAAAAACCTACTGAAAGACGGCTTTCTCCACCAATCTGTAACCGGAGAGAAATTAGGCCTCGTAGACGAGAACGGCCATCCTGTCGAAGTCCCTCTGGAGAAAGTAAATAATGATTTAATCATTCAGTTGGGCGAAGGCAAAACCGCCTTTATCTCCGATTTCTTTGCTAATATTGAGCTGACTGACGTTCCCGAGGAAGTCGAGTTGGAGGACGAGATCGAAGTCGCATTATCCGCCGACGAAGATCAACCCGATCTGGCCGCAGCCATTTCTGCCGCTACCCAACCAGATGGGTCTTTCACCCTGATGCGTTTTTCCACGATTAGCACCCGAAGTTTCGGACGGGGCTACAGCACCGAGGGCACCACAATCAATATTGACGGCTTAGGAGGTTCAAGCTCTTACGGAGGTAATCCGGTTACAACTCCTACTACTACCGGAACCAATCAGGCTCCCGTTGCTAATCCCGACGAAGGCTCATCAGCCGAAAACGGTTCCGTCACGATCGATCTGACTCAGAACGACCGCGATCCCGAGGGAGGTTCCGTTAGCCTGGCAGCGATTAATGGAAGTTCCGCCAGCGTCGTAACCCTTTCATCAGGGGCCACGGTGACCCGGACCAGTGGTGGAGTGGTCAGGTATGAACCCGGAGCCGCCTATGACAATTTGGGAGTTGGAGACACCGCCGTCGATACGTTTTCCTATCAGATTGTAGACGAGGCAGGTAATCAAAGCAGCTCCACGGTATCGGTTACCGTGGTCGGAGAAAACGATGCTCCCGACACCAATAACGACAGTGGAAACATCAGCGAAGAAGACACCACTCCAGTGATCGGCAATCTATTCGCCAACGATTCCGATCCCGAAGGTGATAATTTCGAGGTCAGCGCAGTTAACGGAAGTTCAACCAGCGTTGGCAATACCGTTTCCGGTTCATACGGATCGATCACGATCAATTCCGACGGAAACTACAACTACTCGCTTAACAACGCACATGCAGACGTTCAGGCCCTGGGAGTTGGTCAAACTGCTGTCGAAACTTTTACCTACACGGCTGACGATGGCAACGGTGGCACCTCCACTGCTACGCTCAGTATCATTATCAACGGCGAAAACGATCCTCTCGTTTCCAATCCGCCGGGCGGAACACCGAATGTTGACCCGGGAGTCTACGACGACAACGCGACTCTTAGCGAAGAGGATACCGCCCCGGTTACCGGCAATGTTCTATCAAATGATTTGGATCCCGATGGTGATAACATTACCGTAAGCGGAGTTAACGGCTCATCGGGCCTCGTGGGAAGCTCGGTATCAGGCAGTTACGGATCGATCCAGATTAACAGCAACGGCGAATACAGCTACAACTTAAACAACGCGGACTCAGCCGTTCAGGGTCTCGCCGTTGGTGAAACTCTCATTGAGACTTTTACCTACACGGCTAACGATGGAAACGGTAGTAGTGCATCAGCAACCCTGACTCTGACCATCGGAGGAGAGAACGATGCTCCCGAATCTAATCCACCGGGAGGAACTGCCGGAGTCGATCCCGGGATCTATGACGATTCCGTAAGTTTGACGGAAGAATTTACCGGAACCTCGACCGGAAATGTGCTAGCAAATGACAGAGACCCTGACGGTGACACACTGACAGTCACGGCAATCGATGGCGATTCGGGAGCTGTTGGCTCGGCCTTATCAGGTGCCTATGGAACCGTTACCGTTGATGCGAATGGTGACTACACCTATCAATTGAACAGCTCTGATCCTGTGGTCCAGGCGTTGGGCGTAGGCCAAACCGCTGTCGAGTCATTTACCTATCTTGCAGATGACGGTAACGGCGGATCCGCGACCGCGACACTCTCCTTCACCATCAACGGAGAAAACGACGCACCGACATCAAACCCTATAAGCGGTCCCGGCATCTATGATGACACCATTTCCGTCAACGAAGAAGCCTCCTCAATTTCCGCAAATCTACTTTCCAACGATTCCGACCCTGATGGCGATACCCTAACGGTCAGTGCAGTGGACGGTTCGGCCGGAAATGTTGGGAACTCCATAGCTGGAACATACGGAAATATTACCGTAAATTCTGACGGATCCTACACTTACGAGCCGACAACTGCGAATGAAGACGTTCAGGGCCTCGGAGTTGGCGAGACCCTCATCGAGAGCTTCACCTACACCGCGCACGACGGAAATGGCGGGTCTGCTACCGCCACACTTGCTGTCACCATCAACGGTGAAAACGACGCACCCACCTCAAACCCCGGCAGCGGCCCCGGTGTTTATAATGATATCATCTCGGTAGATGAAGAAGACCTGTCGGTCACAGGAAATGTACTTTCTAATGATTCCGATCCGGACGGTGACACACTGACGGTAAGTGCAGTCAACGGCGTCACCGCAAATGTCGGAAACTCCGTCGGCGGGACCTATGGTTACATCACCGTGAATTCCAATGGCTCCTACACCTACAATCCCACCACTTCCAACGCTGCCGTTCAAGCGCTGGGCGTTGGGGAGACACTCGTGGAGACTTTTACCTACACCGCCAACGATGGCAACGGCGGCTCTGCATCAGCTTTTCTCAACGTTACCATCAACGGGGAAAACGACGCCCCAACGTCAAACCCCGGAAGTGGCCCGGGCATTTATGATGACACCATCTCCGTAGATGAGGAAGATGCGTCAGTCACTGGTAACGTGCTGTCTAACGATTCGGATCCAGATGGCGACACCCTGAGTGTCAGTGCCGTCAACGGAGTTTCCGGAAATGTAGGGAATACCGTGACAGGGACCTACGGTGACATCACCTTAAACCTTGATGGCTCCTATACCTACGAGCCGACCACCACCAATGCGACGGTTCAAGCACTCGGAGTTGGCGAAACGCTCATTGAAACTTTCACCTATACCGCAGATGACAGCAATGGAGGATCCGCTTCTGCCACTCTGCTGGTCACGATCAACGGCGAAAATGATGCTCCGACGTCAAATCCGGGCAGCGGCCCCGGCATCTATGACGACACCGCCTCTCTGGACGAAGAAGATGCCTCAGTCTCGGGTAACGTTCTCAGCAACGATACCGATCCAGACGGAGACGCCCTGACAGTGAGGGCTGTCAATGGCGTTGCGGGAAATGTCGGTAGTTCCGTGGCTGGAACTTACGGTAATATTACCGTGAACTCCGATGGTTCCTACACCTATAACCCGACAACAGCTAACGCGGCTGTTCAGGCTCTCGGAGTTGGAGAAACACTCATCGAGACTTTTACCTACACGGCTAACGATGGCAATGGCGTCTCGGCTTCAGCCTCCCTACTGGTGACCATCAATGGTGAAAACGACGCGCCAACCTCCAACCCGGGCAGTGGTCCCGGCATTTATGATGACACAATCTCGGTAGATGAAGAAGATGCCTCGGTCTCCGGTAATGTGCTCTCAAACGATTCTGATCCCGATGGTGACACCCTGACAGTTAGCGCCGTCAACGGTGTTAGCGGAAATGTTGGCAATTCCGTTACCGGGACTTACGGCAACATCACAGTAAATTCTGATGGCTCTTACACCTACGAGCCAACGACCGCCAACGCAACGGTGCAGGCTCTCGGAGTGGGCGAAACACTCATCGAAACTTTCACCTACACCGGGGAGGACGGCCATGGTGGATCCGCATCAGCCTCTCTCAACGTCACTATTAACGGAGAAAACGACGCGCCGACTTCCAATCCCGGAAGCGGTCCCGGAATCTACGATGACACCATCTCGATAGACGAAGAGGACGCTTCGGTTTCCGGAAATGTTTTGAGTAACGACTCCGACCCGGATGGAGATCCTTTAACCGTCAGCGCCGTAAACGGGGTTTCTGGAAACGTTGGAAACTCAGTGTCAGGCACCTACGGAACCATAACGGTGAACTCGGACGGTTCCTACACTTACAATCCAACGACATCAAACGCGGCAGTTCAAGCACTCGGTGACGGAGAGACTCTCATCGAGACTTTTACCTACACCGCAAGCGACGGTAATGGTGGATCGGCTTCAGCCTCCCTATTGGTTACCATCAATGGTGAGAACGACGCGCCAACGTCTAATCCAGGCAGTGGGCCCGGCATTTACAATGACACCATTTCCGTAGGCGAAGAAGATGCTTCGGTTTCTGGAAATGTGCTCACAAATGATTCCGATCCCGATGGGGATTCTTTGACCGTAAGCGCCGTAAATGGTGCTTCGGGAAATGTCGGCAGTTCCGTCACAGGCACATACGGCGATATCACCGTCAACTCTGATGGCTCTTACACTTACAATCCAACAACAGCTAACGCTGCCGTTCAAGCTCTCGGAGTTGGAGAAACGCTCATCGAAACCTTCACCTACACCGCACACGACGGAAATGGTGGCTCGGCATCAGCGTCACTGCTCGTCACTATCAATGGTGAAAACGATGCGCCAACTTCCAATCCGGGTAGCGGTCCAGGTATCTATGACGACACGATTTCTGTGGATGAAGAAGATGCCTCAGTTTCCGGCAATGTACTTTCGAACGATTCCGATCCCGATGGTGACACCCTTACCGTAAGTGCCGTGAACGGGGTCTCTGCCAACGTCGGCAACTCCGTTACAGGAACTTATGGTGATATCACCGTAAACCCGGACGGCTCCTACACCTACGAACCGGCAACCACCAATGCAGCTGTTCAAGCTCTCGGTGTTGGCGAAACCCTCATCGAAACTTTCACTTACACCGCGAACGATGGAAATGGTGGGTCCGCTTCAGCTTCTCTGCTTGTCACGATTAATGGAGAGAATGATGCCCCGACTTCCAATCCGGGCAGCGGACCAGGCGTATACGATGATACTATTTCCGTAAATGAAGAAGACGCATCGGTATCCGGAAATGTTTTAAGCAACGACTCCGACCCCGATGGCGATGCTCTGACTGTCAGTGCCGTTAATGACGTTTCGGGAAATGTCGGCACATCCGTAGCTGGAACCTACGGCAACATCGCCCTGAACTCCGACGGCTCCTACACTTACAGCCCAACTACCGCTAATGCTGCCGTTCAAGCACTTGGAGTTGGCGAAACACTTATCGAGACTTTCACCTACACGGCTAACGACGGGAATGGCGGATCAGCCTCAGCTTCCCTACTGGTCACCATCAACGGCGAAAACGATGCGCCAACTTCCAATCCGGGCAGCGGTCCAGGCATCTATGACGACACGATTTCCGTAGACGAAGAAGATCCTTCGGTTTCAGGAAACGTGCTTTCCAATGATTCCGACCCCGACGGCGACACCCTAACCGTCAGTGCCGTAAACGGTGCCACCGGAAATGTCGGTAACTCAGTCACCGGTACTTACGGTGACATCACCGTAAACTCCGACGGCTCCTACACCTACGAGCCGACTACCACCAATGCGGCCGTTCAGGCTCTCGGGGTTGGTGAAACGCTCATTGAAACTTTCACTTATACCGCCAGCGACGGCAATGGAGGATCCGCTTCTGCTTCTCTACTGGTCACCATCAATGGCGAGAACGATGCACCGACTTCCAATCCAGGCAGTGGGCCCGGCGTTTACGATGATACCATTGCTCTCGACGAAGAAGACGCCTCAGTTTCCGGTAATGTCCTAAGCAACGACTCCGACCCTGATGGCGATACTCTAACCGTCAGCGCGGTAAATGGTGCTTCGGGAAATGTCGGCAATTCTGTTACAGGAACTTATGGTGACATCACAGTTAACTCGGATGGTTCCTATACCTATAATCCCACGACATCAAACGCGGCGGTGCAAGCACTCGGCGACGGAGAAACCCTCATCGAGACTTTTACCTACACCGCTCACGATGGAAACGGGGGCTCCGCTTCAGCCTCACTACTGGTGACGATCAACGGCGAAAACGATGCGCCGACTTCCAATCCGGGCAGCGGGCCCGGCATCTATGACGACACTGCCTCTGTAGATGAAGAAGACGCTTCAGTTTCCGGCAATGTTCTCACTAACGATTCTGATCCCGATGGAGATACCCTTACCGTCACTGCCGTAAACGGTGTCTCTGGAAATGTCGGCGGTTCAGTCTCCGGAACTTATGGCGATATAACCGTAAACTCCGACGGTTCCTACACTTACAGTCCAACCACTGCAAACGCAGCGGTTCAGGCGCTTGGGGGTGGCGAAACACTCATTGAAACATTTACCTACACCGCTAACGACGGCAACGGTGGTTCGGCCTCAGCCTCTCTACTGGTCACCATCAATGGCGAAAACGACGCGCCGACCGCTAATCCCGGAAGCGGGCCGGGAATCTATGACGACACGATTTCCGTCGATGAGGAAGATACTTCAGTTTCCGGCAACGTGCTGACCAACGATTCCGATCCCGATGGGGATGCGCTTACGGTGACTGCGGTAAATGGTGCCGCCGGAAATGTGGGTAACTCCGTAACCGGAACTTATGGCGACATCACCGTAAACTCTGACGGCTCCTACACTTTCAATCCAACCACCGCTAACGCGGCAGTGCAGGCTCTCGGAGTTGGCGAGACGCTCATCGAAACCTTTACCTACACGGCAGATGATGGTAATGGCGGATCGGCTACAGCTTCTCTGTTGGTCACGATTAATGGTGAAAACGATGCTCCGACTTCCAATCCCGGCAGCGGTCCCGGCATTTATGACGACTCTATTTCTCTGGATGAGGAAGACGCATCGGTTTCAGGCAACGTTCTCGCCAATGATTCCGACCCCGATGGCGACACTCTGACGGTCAGTGCCGTAAACGGCGTCTCCGGAAATGTTGGCAACTCCGTAACCGGGACCTACGGTACCATCACTATTGGTTCCGATGGGGCATACACCTATAACCCAACAACTGCCAACGCAGCCGTTCAAGGCCTTGGCGTCGGTGAAACCCTCATCGAAACTTTCACCTACACCGCAAACGACGGAAATGGAGGCTCAGCTTCCGCTTCCCTGCTGGTGACTATAAATGGTGAGAACGACGCACCAACCTCCAATCCGGGCAGCGGACCAGGCATCTATGACGACACGATTTCTCTCGACGAGGAAGACGCCTCGGTTTCCGGAAATGTACTTTCCAATGATTCCGATCCCGATGGTGACACCCTAACGGTGACTGCGGTTAATGGAACATCCGGCAATGTCGGAAATTCAGTTAATGGAACTTACGGTTCGATCACCCTTAATTCCGATGGATCGTACACCTACAATCCAACCACTTCCCACGCAGCCGTTCAGGCTCTTAATGACGGTGAGACCCTGATCGAAACCTTCACTTATATTGCTAACGATGGAAACGGAGGAACCGCCTCAGCATCGCTGCTTGTTACTATAAACGGTGAAGACGAGGGACCCGGCCCGGGACCGGGAATCTTCGATGACACAGCTTCTATCGATGAAGAGGATCTCAATGTATCAGGAAACGTTTTGGGTAACGATTCAGACCCTGAAGGCGACACCCTGACCGTTACCGAGGTCAATGGCGCATCAGGTAATGTGGGCAACTCAGTCACCGGAACTTACGGTTCGATCACCGTCGATGCTAACGGCTCTTACACCTACACTCCGGTTCCGGCCAACACCACGATTCAAGGTCTGGCTGTCGGCGAAACATTAATCGAAACTTTCACCTACACCGCTGACGATGGGAACGGAAATACGGATTCGGCAACTTTGCTGGTCACGATCAATGGCGAAAACGACGCTCCAACCTCCAACCCGGGCAGCGGTCCCGGCATTTACGATGACACCATTTCCGTAGATGAAGAGGACGCATCGGTATCCGGAAATGTTTTAAGCAACGACTCCGACCCAGATGGCGATTCTTTAGTCGTGAGCGCCGTGAATGGCGTTTCCGGAAATGTTGGAAATTCAGTTTCCGGCACCTACGGAACTATCACGGTAAACTCAGACGGCTCATATACCTACAGCCCAACCACCGCGAACGCAGCCGTTCAGGCCCTCGGTGTTGGCGAGACCCTCATCGAGACTTTTACCTACACCGCAAACGACGGTAATGGTGGATCCGCTTCAGCGTCCCTACTGGTCACCATTAATGGCGAAAACGACGCACCAACTTCCAACCCGGGCAGCGGGCCCGGCATTTATGACGATACCGTCTCCGTAGATGAGGAAGATGCCTCAGTTTCCGGAAATGTGCTCTCAAACGATTCCGATCCTGATGGAGACACGCTGACCGTCAGCGCCGTGAATGGTGCGTCCGGAAATGTGGGCAATTCCGTAACCGGAACCTACGGTGACATCACGTTGAACTCAGACGGTTCCTACACTTATAACCCGACGACAGCTAACGCCTCTGTTCAAGCCCTCGGTGTTGGAGAAACTCTCATCGAAACCTTCACCTACACCGCTCACGACGGTAATGGTGGCTCAGCCTCTGCTTCTCTACTGGTCACCATCAACGGCGAAAATGATGCTCCGACATCCAACCCGGGTAGTGGTCCGGGAATCTACGATGACACCGCGTCTGTCGATGAGGAAGAAGTCTCGGTTTCCGGAAACGTGCTGACTAACGATTCCGATCCCGATGGCGACACACTGACCGTGAGTGCAGTCAACGGAGTTTCCGGAAATGTTGGAAACTCTGTCGCAGGAACCTACGGTGACATCACCCTGAACTCCGACGGCACCTACACCTATAGCCCGACCACCGCGAACACAGCGGTTCAGGGTCTCGGCGTTGGCGAAACCCTCATCGAAACTTTCACTTACACCGCAAATGACGGCAATGGCGGATCGGCCTCAGCATCATTGCTGGTCACGATCAATGGCGAAAACGACGCTCCAACTTCCAATCCGGGCAGTGGGCCCGGCATTTATGACGATACCGTCTCCGTAGATGAGGAAGATGCCTCAGTTTCCGGGAATGTGCTCTCAAACGATTCCGACCCTGATGGCGACACTTTGACCGTAAGCGCTGTGAATGGTGCGTCCGGAAACGTCGGCAATTCAGTTACCGGAACTTACGGAGATATCACAGTGAACACCGATGGTTCATATACCTATAGTCCAACGACGGCTAACGCAGCAGTTCAGGCTCTGGGTGTTGGCGAAACCCTCATTGAAACTTTCACCTACACCGCAGTCGACGGAAACGGTGGGTCTGCCTCAGCCTCTCTGCTTGTAACCATTAATGGAGAGAACGACGCGCCAACCTCCAATCCGGGCAGCGGCCCTGGCATTTATGATGATGCTATCTCTGTAGACGAAGAGGACGCTTCGGTTTCCGGCAACGTTTTAACCAACGACTCCGACCCAGATGGCGATACCCTGACCGTGAGTGCCGTAAATGGCGTCACCGGCAATGTTGGCAGTTCCGTAGGTGGAGCCTATGGAAATCTCACGGTAAACTCAGACGGCAGCTACACTTACAGCCCAACGACTGCTAATGCGACAGTTCAGGCTCTCGGAGTGGGAGAAACGCTCATCGAAACTTTTACCTATACCGCTAACGACGGCAATGGAGGTTCGGCCTCGGCATCCTTATTGGTGACTATCAATGGGGAAAACGATGCACCAACTTCCAATCCAGGCAGCGGGCCGGGAATCTATGACGACACGATTTCCGTAGACGAAGAAGACGCATCTGTATCTGGAAACGTGCTTTCTAATGATTCCGATCCTGATGGCGACACTCTGACAGTTACCGCCGTCAACGGTGGCGCAGGAAACATCGGAAACTCTGTTGCAGGGACTTACGGTGATATCACCGTAAACTCGGATGGCTCATACACCTACGAACCGACGACCACTAATGCGGCCGTTCAGGCTCTCGGTGTCGGTGAAACCCTCATTGAAACTTTCACCTACACTGCTAACGACGGAAACGGTGGATCCGCTTCAGCTTCGCTGCTGGTCACGATCAATGGAGAGAACGACGCGCCGACTTCCAATCCGGGTAGTGGCCCTGGAATCTACGACGACACCGTGTCTGTAGATGAAGAAGATGCGTCAGTTTCCGGAAACGTGCTAACAAACGATTCCGACCCCGATGGCGACACTCTGACAGTGAGCGCAGTTAATGGCGTTCCCGGAAATGTTGGAAACTCGGTTAATGGAACTTACGGCGACATCACCCTGAACTCCGACGGGACCTACACTTACAGCCCGACAACCGCTAACGCAGCGGTTCAAGCCCTCGGTGTTGGCGAAACTCTCATCGAAACTTTCACCTACACCGCGAACGACGGAAATGGCGGATCGGCATCAGCGTCGCTGCTGGTCACGATCAATGGCGAAAACGATGCGCCAACTTCCAACCCGGGCAGTGGTCCCGGCATTTATGACGATACCATCTCCGTAGACGAAGAAGATGCGTCGGTGTCTGGAAACGTGCTTTCCAACGATTCCGACCCCGATGGTGACACCCTAACCGTCAGTGCCGTAAACGGTACCACCGGAAATGTCGGTAACTCAGTCACCGGGACTTACGGTGACATCACCGTGAACTCCGACGGCTCCTATACTTACAGTCCTACGACGTCAAACGCCGCCGTTCAAGCTCTCGGAGTTGGAGAAACTCTCATCGAGACATTCACCTATACCGCCCATGACGGGAATGGTGGTTCAGCTTCAGCCTCCCTATTGGTCACCATCAACGGCGAAAACGACGCCCCAACTTCCAATCCGGGCAGTGGACCAGGCATCTACGATGACACGATCTCCGTGGATGAAGAAGATGCTTCAGTTTCTGGAAACGTCCTCACCAACGACTCGGACCCTGATGGTGACACGTTAACGGTCAGCGCTGTCAATGGCGCGTCCGGCAATGTCGGCAACTCGGTTAGCGGAACTTACGGTGACATTACCGTGAATTCTGATGGCTCCTACACCTATAGCCCGACGACTGCTAACGCATCCGTTCAGGCGCTCGGGGTTGGAGAAACTCTCATCGAAACTTTTACCTACACCGCCCACGACGGGAATGGAGGGTCGGCTTCAGCCTCGCTACTTGTTACCATAAACGGTGAAAACGACGCTCCAACTTCCAACCCGGGCAGTGGTCCCGGCATCTACGATGACACGATCTCCGTGGATGAAGAAGATGCTTCAGTTTCTGGAAACGTCCTCACCAACGACTCGGACCCTGATGGTGACACGTTAACGGTCAGCGCTGTCAATGGCGCGTCCGGCAATGTCGGCAACTCGGTTAGCGGAACTTACGGTGACATTACCGTGAATTCTGATGGCTCCTACACCTATAGCCCGACGACTGCTAACGCATCCGTTCAGGCGCTCGGGGTTGGAGAAACTCTCATCGAAACTTTCACCTACACCGCTCACGACGGTAATGGCGGATCGGCTTCAGCCTCGCTACTTGTTACCATAAACGGTGAAAACGACGTTCCAACTTCCAATCCAGGCAGTGGGCCCGGAATCTATAACGACACGGCATCAGTAGATGAAGAAGACACCTCGGTTAGTGCCAATGTTCTCAGTAACGACTCCGATCCGGACGGTGACACCCTGACGGTCAGCGCGGTAAACGGTGATTCCGGAAACGTTGGCAATTCGGTGTCCGGATCATATGGTGCTATCACGGTCAATTCCGACGGTTCCTACACATACAACCCGACGACCGCTAACGCGACCGTTCAGGCCCTGGGTGTTGGCGAGACACTCATCGAAACATTCACCTACACGGCACACGATGGAAATGGTGGTTCGGCTTCCGCGTCATTACTGATCACCATAAACGGTGAGAATGATGCACCACCGTCCAATCCAGGCAGCGGGCCCGGAATCTATGACGACACGATCACCGTAAACGAAGAAGATGCCTCTGTGTCGAATAATGTTCTGACAAACGATTCCGATCCGGATGGCGACACATTAACAGTTAGCGCCATTAATGGAGTCTCGGGTAACGTGGGCAATGCAGTAGCAGGTTCTTACGGATCAATCACGGTACTTTCAGACGGATCCTACACCTACAGTCCAACGACCTCCAATGCGACAGTGCAGGCACTTAGTGTCGGTGAAACGCTGATCGAAAGTTTCACCTATACCGCGAATGACGGAAACGGAGGTTCCGCTGCGGCAACGCTGTTAATCACAATTAACGGAGAAAACGATGCTCCAACGTCAAACCCAGGTAGTGGTCCCGGTGTTTATGATGACACGATTTCCGTCGGAGAGGAAGATACATCAGTCTCAGACAACGTTCTCAGCAACGATTCCGATCCAGACGGTGACACTTTGACGGTCAGTGCAGTCAACGGAGTATCCGGAAATGTTGGCAACTCAGTCGCAGGCTCTTATGGTTCCATTACTGTGAACTCAGATGGTACCTATACCTATAGCCCGACCACAAGTCATGCGGCAGTTCAAGGTCTCGGAATCGGTGAAACGTTGATCGAAACATTTACTTATACAGCAAGTGATGGAAACGGAGGCTCAGCGACAGCGTCCCTCCTCGTTACCATCAACGGGGAAAATGACGATCCGACGTCCAACCCCGGCAGCGGCCCCGGAATCTACGATGACTCGATTTCAGTCAATGAAGAAGCAGTATCCGTAAGCGACAATGTTCTGGACAACGATTCCGACCCAGACGGCGACACTTTAACGGTCAGCGCAGTCAACGGAGTTTCCGGAAATGTCGGTAATTCAGTCGCAGGCAGTTATGGATCGATCACGGTAAACTCAGACGGAACTTACACCTACAATCCGACTACCGCTAACGCAACGGTTCAGGCCCTCGGAGTCGGTGAAACTTTAATCGAGACTTTCACCTATACCGCTCATGACGGAAACGGTAGCTCGGCAACGGCTTCGCTGCTCGTCACAATCAATGGCGAAAACGATGCACCTACCTCGAATCCCGGCAGCGGTCCCGGAATCTACGACGATACCGCTTCAATCGACGAAGAGGAGGCTTCCGTGGCCGGAAATGTCCTGAGCAATGACTCCGATCCGGACGGTGATTCACTAACGGTCACCGCAGTCGACGGAACTCCCGGAAATGTGGGAACCACTTTGGCAGGAACTTACGGGGAAATCACGATCAACGCAGATGGAACCTACAGTTATGAGTTGAACAATTCCGACTCCGCTGTTCAAGCCCTCGAACCGGGTGAAACCGCCACCGATACCTTTATCTATCTCGCTGATGATGGAAATGGCGGTTCAGCAGCCGCCTCTCTGGTCATTACGATCAACGGCGAGTTGGACAATGAGGCACCGGTTGCAGTGGATGATCACCACACCGGTTACCGAACACAGGAAGATTCCATGGATGCCGACGGAACTTTCGACAGCCTGTTGAACCTCGACCTCGAGCTTGACGTCCTCAACACCAGTGGTTGGCAAATTGGAAGTGGCACGCCGGATTCTTTAGTAGGAGCGGATGTATCACTGGATCTTCTTGGGCTTCTTGGAGGTGTGATTAACGGCCTGACAACCTCCCCTCAGGGCGGAGTTTTCGTAGGACTGAACGCCGGAACGGAGGAGTCTATCTATACTACTCTAACAAACCTCACTCCTGGTCAGACCTACACGGTGAGACTTCTCCAGGCCAACGTGGGCCTGGGCGGACTCGGTGGAACTCCCGAAGGAGACCTCGTTGGATTACGCGTTGTGCTGGGAGACGAAACTCAATACACCACACCTTCCTCGTATGACGGCGAAGGAGATCAGACATGGGTTGAACAATCCCTGACTTTCACTGCAACCGGCACCGAACAACGCCTCGAAATATTCGCCGACGACACAGACGGGGGCGGCGGATTCGTCGCTGTCGATGCGGTCGTCGTCACCGAGGCCGATGCGGCGGTCAATGGATATGAGTTTGCTCCAATTGATCTACTCGAAAACGATTACGATGCTGAGGGAGACGATTTCAATCTCACCCACATCGACGGAACGGCGGTAAGCCAGGGAGACACCGTAACCTTAGCGAGCGGCAACACCGTCACTTTCAACTACGATGGAACCGTAAGCTTTGATCACTCCGCTTCTCCTCTTGAGGCCGGGGAATCTGAGACCTTTACCTACACCATCGAAGATCAATGGGGACAAACCGACACCGCCACGGTGACGATGGAACATCCTAATGAAGCGCCTGTAGCGGTAGATGATCGCTACACCGGTCAGGTCACCCATGGTAACGAGCTCGAAGCTGACGGATCCTTTGACAGCCTGCTAAATCTCGAACTGGGTCTCGATGTGCTGGAATCCAGTGGTTGGTCGTCCGGAGTAGGCTCCCCTGACTCACTCGTTGGCGCCGACGTCTCGCTAGATCTTCTAGGTCTCGTAGGTGATATCGTAAACGGACTGACCACCTCACCACAAGGCGGAGTCTTCGTCGGACTTGACGCTGGCACAGGTGAATCGGTTCACACCACGCTCAACAACCTCGTGCCCGGCCAAACCTATACGGTTCGGCTGGTTCAAGCAAACGTCGGAGTGGCGGGGCTGCTCGGTAGCGGCACTCAGGAAGGGGATCTTGTGGGACTGCGGGTCGTTTTGGGTGATGAAACCCACTATACCACTCCCACCCCATACGAAGGGTCCGGAGACCAACTTTGGGTAGAACAAACATTGACTTTCACAGCAACGGAGGAAAGCCCCCGTCTTGAAATCTTTGCAGAAGATACGGATGGCAGCGGAGGTTACATCGCTATCGATGCGGTAATCGTTACTGCGGCAGACGCCGAAGTTGCAGGCTACGACTTCGGTCCGATCGATCTGTTGGAAAATGATTATGATGACGATGGACACGAAATCACCCTCTCCCATATCGATGGGACGGCGGTGAGCTTTGGAGACACCGTCACACTTGCCAGCGGTAATACTGTAACCGTTAATTATGATGGAACGGTGACCTTTGACGATACCGCCGATCCATTGGAAGTTGGCGAGACGGAAACCTTCTCCTACACCATCACTGATGAACTGGGTGCGACCGATACCGCTACGGTAACGATGGAGCATCCGGCCTATGCCGCCGACGACACGTTCACAACAACCAACGGACGCCTCGAAGCCAATGTATTGGTAAACGATGATGTCTCCCAGGGAGAGCTTACCATAGTTGCTTCGTCACTTACCGATCAGGGCGGAACCCTTTCGATTGATTCCGAAGGCAATTTCACCTATATCGCAGCTCCCGGGTTCACCGGCGAGGATTCGTTCACCTATACTGTCGAGTCGGAAACCGGGGAAACTGATACCGCAACCGTAACGCTCAATGTAGACAGTCCGGGAACACCGACATTTGGTAACCTGAATATTGCGTTTGTCATCGATGAGTCGGCATCTATCGAGACGGTCAATCTCATCGGCGGGCTCTTCGGAGCTCCCAGTGAATCGCAACACATCAAAAACGGTCTTGAATCGTTTGTCGATTCCATGCTGGATACGGGAAACAAAATCTCATTTATCGGGATGAGTGACAGTAACACCAATACCCGTAATGACCATATCATAGAACAGGAAGTCACCTCGTCGACAATGAGCACTTTTGATTCCTGGATATCCGATTACCGCAGTGGAAGAGTCGGGATCCAGTCTGACTATTGGGCCAGTGGTTTTGAAGTCGCCGCCAACGGTCTTAGTGAAACCCCGGATTTAGTGATTCTGTTAACTGACGGGGCGCAAGGCGATAAGAGTCTGGCCGCAAGTTATGTCGCAGATTTGGAAAGCAACGGATCACATGTTTTTGCGATCGGTGCTGATTCGGGAGACTACTGGGGGAATGCACTGGGGACTTTGGAAGACGCTATCACTGACGTCTTGTCATCCAATCCCGAAGTCGCCCTGGACGATCTGACCGACATTATGACAAATGATTTTGTCGACGGCGGATTTAGTTATCTGAGTGACTCACTGGATAACGTAGGCCCGGCTCTGACTACATTTTTCACCCCGACGGCTCCTCCAGTGGTTATCGACATGGATAACGACGGTGTAGAGTTTGATTCCGTTGAGGATGGTATCAATTTTGATATTGATGGTGACGGCGTTGAAGAACGGGTCGCCTGGGCAGACGAAGATGACGCTGTGCTGGTCTACGACCACAATCAGGACGGCAATGTCACAGAACGATCCGAGATTGCTTTTGCTGACTACCTTGAAGGGGCTGAAACTGATTTAGAGGGTCTACGCTATTTTGATAGTAACGAAGACGGCTACCTCGACGAGAACGATGAAGAATACAGTAAATTCGCTCTCTGGCAGGACAGCAATGGCGACGGCTCCGTTGACGAGGGCGAGATGATGACTTTGCTTCAGGCCGGTATCGCATCGATAAACCTGACCAGCGATCAGAATTCTTACGAGGCGGCAAACGGGGATGTAACCGTCCACGGTGAGGCCGAAGTCCTCTATCACGACGGCTCAACCGGAATCGCCGCTGATGCAGAGTTCAATTTTGAGGAAATCATTATTGAGGACGAGGAGGAATTCGAGGTAATTACCGACAACGGTGAATCGCTTGATATCAATACCTGCCAGGCAGCTCCTGACTCTCTGTGTCCGGAAGGCGATATCGTGGCTCCGCCGGTGATGTCAGTCGATGATCAGGATTTGATTTAATTTCCGATTCATTTCGTTCGCAGCCGAACCCCGTGCCTCCTTAAGACGGTTGCCCGGGGGACGCATAGCCAAAAATAACGGGCAGTTTCGCGCAGAGCGCCACATCCAACGAACCCTTCGAACCCAAACTAGTTAAGTTTTCTCAATAATAAATATTTCCTAGTTATCCAAAAATCATTTTTAATACAATTTCCATAATAAAATTTGACTCTGTTATGGTTATTATGAATATTATAATCCCCTTGATCGGATTTTTGGAAGATGAAGATAAACACAAACACCCTAGTTATCCTGGCCGGCCTGCTAATTGGCCCTGCCTTCTCACAGACTTTGACCCTCCCCGAGGCAACCCGTCTGATGTTAGAGTTCGAGCCCGAACTAAACGCAACGGAATACGACACGCTTAGTGCTATTGAAAACATAAAGGTCACTCGCGCTGACTTACTCCCGCAAGTTTCCCTCACCGGAAGCGCCGGGGTTTCGAACCGCGATCGGACGACTGATGGTCTCCTCCAATCGGGCGAGACACTGTTTCAAAGACAGCTCGGCTTATCGGTCAGACAATTGCTGTTTGACGGAGGAGTGGCGCGCAATAACACCAGAGCATCAGAAAACGCCATGATGGCTCAGCAATACCTTGAAAAAGGTATGATCGAGTCCCGGGTCGTTGACCTTGCAGAAGTGTATATGGAAGTCCTCCGGACCGAAAAGCAGATTGCGTTGGCCAACGACAATATCGAAAACCATCGCAAGATGGTGGAGTTGATTAAAAAGAAGGTGGAGAATGGAGGTCACCGTACCGAAGTGCAGCTGGCCCAGAGTCGTCTGAATCGCGCTACAAATGTTCTTTCATCTCTTCAACTCGGATACAACCGCGCCCTGACCCGCCTCGCTCGACTTGTCGGAACCAATACCTTTGTATTAACCTATCCAACACCGCCACCCATCCCGCAGAATCCCGACGAGATATCTCTGGAAGACAACTGGGAATTCCTCGCCGCTGCGGAAGCACTGGAGGAAGCCGAGCACCGGGCTAACGCAGTCAAAGCATCAAACAAACCTCAGTTCTACCTCGACGCCGGATACAACGTTGGCCGTGACGTCATCGGAATTAACGGCCGGGATGATGAAGTTAGTGCTTTGATCGTCGGTGAATGGCAACTCTTCAGCGGAGGCCGCAAAAAGGCAACCGAACGGAGAGAACATTTTCAGGTAGGCAAATTCGAAGAACTGAAGCGGTCCGCAGACATCGCCCGCCATCACGATATGGATCTACTGTGGCAGGAGCGCAACGCCAGCACCGAATCGGGTCGGATCCTCCGGTCCTATCAGGCAGATCTCGGTAAGGTTGTCGCAGATTACGAGAAACGATTTACTCTCGGCAGAGAAGATCTGCTGAATATCCTGGATATGCAGACTGAATATTACTCGGTCTCATCGGATCTGGTTGATACACAATTTGATTACGATACCAATGCGTTTCGAATCAAAGGAAAACAGGGCCAGTTGACCGAGTGGCTACTCCTCTTGAACGGGTCTTCGAATACCCAACTCACGTCATTCGACGCGAAAAACCCTCAGGCCGAAGCGATTCCTGTCGCCTTCAACCCGGACGAAGATCTACAGGATGAAAGAGTTCCTCTCACCCAGGTTGAACTGATGAAACGTGTCTTCGACGGAGAAGGTCCCACCGCCCTCTACGAACCAGCTCCGATGGAGCAATATTACGAAGAGGAAACCAACTCCAGACAGAATTGGTTACGAAAAGCTCTCAATACCCGCAGAGAGAGAAACCAGACATCCCCCGTGTCTGATGATGAGTCTTCTTCCAAAAAGAAGCACTCTCACTTCAAAAAATACTAATCGTCCCCCGGAAAAAACCTCACACCGATAAAAAGCTTTGAAAATTTATCTAGTTATCGAACGACCGGACGGAACCATTCGAAAGGATCAACTACAAAACGGGTTTCGCTACGAAACCCAGACAGGAGACAAACTGGCTCTCGTAAACGAAGAAGGCCTTCCGACTGAGGCCTCGTTGGAACAAATCGGCAATGACCTCGTGGTTAACCTCGACGTAAATCAGGAAGCAATCATCACGGATTTCTTTGCTGTCGCAGCCCATTCCACATCACAGGGCGGCGAGGTCCAGAACGATGAGGTCAATGTTTCGTTGTTAGACCCGGCGGGAAGTGACAATCTAGGAGACGCTCTCTCCGCCGCCACGCAACCCGATGACGCATTTTCCCTGATGCGCTTTTCGAATACGAAATATACCGGATTCGGTAGTGGCATCGGGCAGAACAACTCCCCTACGACCGGAGGATTTAACACCAACAATTTCACGGACGGTTTTGTCGGGGCGATACCACAGGATTTACCTCCCGAAGCTAAAGCGGACCAAGCAGAAGCATCCGAAGATGGGACGGTTAATATCAACCTCCTTGCAAACGATTCCGATCCCGAGGGCGGAGCCCTGACTCTCGCTTCGATTGAAGGTAGCACGGCGAGAGTGGTAACGCTTTCATCCGGAGCCACCGTAACCCGGTCTGGAAACGGCACCGTCCAATACGAACCGGGCGAGTCGTTTAACAGCCTCGCAGTCGGCGAGACGGCTATCGACACCTTCTCTTATCAAATCACTGACGAATCCGGCAATGTCAGTGAATCCACCGTCTCGGTCACCGTGGTCGGAGAAAATGATATACCGCTGGCAAATCCGGAAAGCGGCACCCCGGGCGTCGATCCCGGAGTCTACGATGATAACACGAGCGGAAGTGAAGAGGACACCACACCTATAGTCGGCAATGTTCTCGACAACGACGTCGATCCCGATGGCGACACCCTGATCGTTCGCCAAGTTAACGGAGATCCCGACGCAGTAAACACTCCTATCGCCGGCAATTTCGGAACTGTAACAATTAACAGTGAAGGCGAGTTCAGCTATACGATCGATAACGCGAACCCCGCAGTCCAATCTCTTGGAGTCGGCCAAACAGCGATCGAAACTTTTACATATCAGGCCGATGACGGCCATGGTGGTACCGCAACGGCCAGTCTTAACATCACGATTAACGGAGAGAACGATGCCCTGGTCCCGAACCCTGACGGTGGAACGCCCGGAGTCGATTACGGAGTCTATGATGACAACGACCAAGTCAGTGAGGAAGACACCGCTCCGGTTATTGGAAATGTGTTGACCAACGACTCCGATCTAGATGGAGACGCTATATATGTCAGCGGCGTCAATGGATCCTCCGTTCTGGTGGGAACACCTGTGAATGGCAGTTTCGGAACTATTGTTCTTACGAACGACGGTTCGTATGCTTACACCCTGAATAACTCAAACCCATCGGTTCAAGCACTCGGAGTAGGCCAGACAGAGATCGAAACCTTTACTTATACAGCCAATGATGGCAATGGCAGCACCGCCACAGCCACCCTTACGATCACAATCAATGGGGAGAACGACGCTCCGGTTTCCAATCCTTCAGGCGGCACTCCGGGTGTCGACCCCGGCATCTATGACGATTCGCTTTCTATCTCAGAAGAAATTTCCGGCCTTGCGACGGGAAACCTTCTCGACAATGACCTGGATCTGGATGGAGACACCTTAAGTGTCAGCGAAATCAATGGCGCACCTGAACTGGTCGGCACGCCAACTTCCGGAGTGTACGGAACCATCACAGTCAATCCTGATGGGTCTTATTCCTACGATTTGGAAAATTCAAACCCAACCATTCAGGCACTGGGTGTGGGACAGTCAGTAGTGGAAACTTTTACCTACACCGCTGATGACGGTAACGGCGGCTCGGCAGCAGCAACGCTATCGATCACCATCAATGGTGAAAACGATGCACCTACCTCCAATCCATCCGGCGGAACGCCCGGAGTCGATCCCGGAGTGTATGACGACACAAATTCCCTCTCAGAAGAAACGACCGCATCAGTGAGAGGCAATGTTCTCGCAAATGATCTTGATCCGGATGGAGACGATCTGTTCGTCTCTGCGGTTCAAGGAAGTGACTTAGCAGTGGGATTGAGCAATGACGGCTCATTTGGCAGCATCACGATCAACAGTAACGGCACTTACGATTACAGTCTGGATAACAGCCATCCTACCATTCAGGCCCTCGGCGTCGGACAGACTGAAATCGAGACATTTACCTACACAGCCAGTGACGGCCACGGAGGAAGCGCCACGGCAACTCTAACGATCACTATTAACGGTGAGAACGATGCCCCGGTATCCAATCCCGACGGCGGCACTCCGGGTGTCGATCCCGGCATCTATGACGATGCTAACACCGTCGACGAAGACGCCGAAGCACCGGTTACCGGAAATCTGCTAAGCAACGATCTCGATCTCGACGGCGACACACTGATTGTGACCCAGCTCGACGGAAATCCGGCTCTGGTCGGAGATACTCTGACCTCAACCTACGGAGACCTCACTGTCAACAGTAACGGAACTTATTCTTACGATGTTGATTCCTCCAACCCGATTGTTCAGGCACTCAGTGTCGGGGAAACACTTATTGAAACCTTCACCTATACCGCAGATGATCAGAACGGAGGGTCCGCGACAGCAACTCTCTCCATCACCATCAATGGTGAAAACGATGCGCCGATTTCAAATCCCGATGGAGGAACCCCGGGAGTCGATTTTGGCGTCTATGATGACTCCAATTCGGTTGACGAGGATACCGTAGCACCGGTTACCGGCAATGTTCTCGCAAATGATTTGGATCCAGACGGTGACACGTTGACGGTAACGGCTGTTGATACTGATTCCGAGGGCGTGGGTGAACCCGTCTCCGGAAGTTACGGCGACATCACGATCAATCAGGATGGAAGCTACTCATACATGTTGAACAACGCCAACCCGACGGTTCAGGCGCTGGCGGTTGGGCAATCTGTCGTTGAAACCTTTACCTACCTCGCTGATGACGGGAACGGTGCCTCTGCTACTGCAACTTTATCCATCACTATCAATGGTGAAAATGATGCGCCGGTATCCAATCCCGACGGCGGCACTCCGGGTGTCGATCCCGGCATCTATGACGATATTAACACCGTAGGCGAAGACGCCGAAGCACCGGTAACCGGAAATCTGCTAAGCAACGATCTCGACCTCGACGGCGACACACTGATTGTGACCCAGCTCGACGGAAATCCGGCTCTGCTCGGGAATACTCTGACCTCAACCTACGGAGACCTCACCGTCAACAGTAACGGAACTTATTCTTACGATGTTGATTCCTCCAACCCGGTTGTTCAGGCCCTCAGTGTTGGGGAAACACTTATTGAAACTTTCACCTATACCGCAGATGATCAGAACGGAGGGTCCGCGACTGCAACTCTCTCCATCACCATCAATGGTGAAAACGATGCGCCGGTTTCAAATCCCGATGGAGGAACCCCGGGAGTCGATTTTGGCGTCTATGATGACTCCAATTCGGTTGACGAGGATACCGTAGCACCGGTTACCGGCAATGTTCTCGCAAATGATTTGGATCCAGACGGTGACACGTTGACGGTAACGGCTGTTAATACTGAATCCGAGGACGTGGGTGAACCCGTCTCCGGAAGTTACGGTGAAATTACGATCAATCAGAATGGAAGCTACTCATACACGTTGAACAACGCCAACCCGACGGTTCAGGCGCTGGCAGTTGGGCAATCTGTCGTTGAAACCTTTACCTACCTCGCTGATGACGGAAACGGTGCCTCTGCTACCGCAACTTTATCCATCACCATCAACGGGGAAAACGATACACCGGTATCCAATCCGGACGGTGGCGTCCCCGGCGTTGATATCGGTATTTACGATGATTCAACAACCGTCGCCGAAGATGCGACAGACCCTGCTACTGGTAATCTTTTGAGCAACGACCGTGATCCGGATGGCGACACTCTAACGGTAACACATTTGGACGGCAATCCCGTCCTGAATGACACTCCTGTGGCATCAACCTATGGAAATCTTACGGTCAATACTGACGGCACGTTTTCTTACGACGTTGATTCTTCAAACGATATTGTCCAGGCGCTGGCGGCAGGTGAAACTCTGATCGAAACCTTCACTTACACAGCCGACGATGGAAACGGCAGTTCATCTACGGCAGAGTTGACCGTGACTATCAACGGTTCAGAGGATCCTCCCGAGGCCAATGACGACACCCTCGCAGTTGCCGAGCATGCAACGGTGAACTACAACCTGCTGAGTAATGACTCTGACGCTGAATCAGATCCGCTGACACTGACCCAAATTAACGGCGCCAGCATTTCCGTCGACGGAACTGCGACTTTAGGTTCCGGAGCGGAAGTGACACTGAATTCAGATGGCACGATTGATTACGATCCCAATGATCAGTTTGAACTGTCATTAGGCGAGACTGCGGTAGACTCATTTACCTATCAAATAAGTGACGGAAACGGTGGCTTTGATACCGCAACCGCTACCGTAACCATCAACGGGGAAAATGATGCGCCGGTAGCCAATGCTGACTACTCGCTCGGAAATACTCCGGGAAGGCCTGTCACATTCGACGTTACCGCAAATGATACGGATGTTGATGGCACCATCGATCCAACGACCGTGGATCTCGATCCATCAACTCCCGGCCAAACCACATCACTGACGGTTGCCGGTGAAGGAACCTGGAGCGTGGATAATGCAGGTATTGTGACCTTTACTCCGGACCCGTCCCTTCAAGGGCAGCCCACACCTATTCAATACTCGGTTCTGGATAACAATGGAGCCAGCGCGACATCAAATGGTAGTTTAACGGTTACCTACTCAACCTTTGATATTTGGTTTGGTAATGACTTGTCAGGATCGGTGAGTAGCACTGAATTTGCGCAATCCCGCGCTCTAATCTCAGGAATGGCTGATTTACTGCCCTTCAATGAGACCAATGGTGCCAAGGCAGCGCTTTTCAGCTGGGCAGAAACCGGAGCAGCAGCAGTCAATCAATCATTAACTGCTGACGATGACCTCTTCGTTGATACTACGCTAAATTATTCCAGATCGTTCTCCGGCGGTACCAATATTGATGCCGCAATCAATTACGGGGTTCAACAAATCCAGGCATCATTGGAGGCCGGAGGGGAGGGCCGTTCCTACGCAGATCAGATCCTGCTGATCCTGACCGATGCATCCCCCAACGACCAAATTGTAGCGCCGAAAAACGCGATTATCGCTGCGGCCAATGCCGCGAAAGCAGCAGGCATCATGGTGGGATTTATTGCGATTCAGGAAGCTCAAAGTACTCAGGCAGCTCTCGATGTCCTCGCCGAAGCAGCCTCATTGGATGCTGCGGGCAATCCAATCCTGATGACAGCTGAAACTTATGCGGGTATCGACCAGGCACAGATCATTGACGTGATCGCCGGTATTGCACCGGAACACGCCTACAATATTCTGCACCAACCCATTCTCGCGATTGGTGACCAGGAAATTGTGGCCGAAAACGATACTGTTTCATTCAACCCACTGGCTAATGACAATCATGTCAGTAACGACACCCTCACGATTACCGAGATCAATTCTCTGGCGATCTCACCGGGTAACAGTGTGGCACTCACCTCGGGTGCTATCGTCACAATGGAATTGGACGGCAGCCTCACCTACAATCCCGGAACTCAGTTCCTGTTTCTTGATAACGGAGATGCAGAACTCGATCAGTTCGAGTACACCGTAGTCGACGAGAGCGGAAATTCAGAAACAGGATTTATCGGCATCACCGTCGAAGGTATCTCTGCGGTCCCACCCGTTGTCATCGACATGGACGGAGACGGTGTTGAGTTCAATGGAGTCGAAGAGGGCATAGCTATCGATGTCGACGGAGACGGCGTCGCTGAACAAACGGCATGGGCAGATGAAGATGATGCCGTGCTGGTTTACGACGAAAATTCCAACGGTAACGTCGATGGAAGCAGCGAGTTTGCTTTTGCTGAATATTCAGACGATCCGGATGCGACCGATCTTGAAGGGTTGGCCCATTTTGACAGCAATGGAAACGGTCTTCTCGATAGCGGGGATGACGAGTTCTCCAAGTTTAAACTCTGGCAGGATTCCGATGGGGATGGCGAAGTCTCTGAGGGGGAAATGAAATCATTACTGGAAGCCGGGATTCAATCAATCAGCCTCGAAAGCGACAACCAAAGCTATCAGGCCGCCGACGGTGATGTCACCGTTCACGGTGTGGCTGAAGTGGTCTACCTTGATGGATCAACCGGAGTTGCTGCCGATGCTGAGTTCAACTACCAGGAAATCGGGATAGCTGACGATGAGTCTTTCGAGGTCATCACAGAGAGCGGCACCTCGATTGATCTGAATAACTCTCTACCCACCGAAGGAATGGTAACTCCACCGGCTGACATTGTCGCACCTCCGGTCTTAACTATCGATGATCAGGATTTGATCTAGATCATCGGAATCAAATAAACCTTTAACTTCCAAAAATCTAACTCCCCGGGTGGTTTCAGCTGACCCCCGGGGAGTTTTTTGGTCTAGTTAAAAAAGAAAGAGGAGAATCACCTCAAATTTTCGAGTAAATGACTCTGGCTTCGCGATCGATCTGCGTTTTGACCGTTTCCAGCCAATCGCCGGCTTCGGCCGGAGACACAAAACTCTTCTTACTAATTACGCAAAATTCACTTTCTCTCAGAACCGCCATCGCATCCACACCCTGAGCGCTCAATTTCGCCTTGAATTGAACCGCCTCTTCAAACTGAGGGAAAACACCGAACAAAACTTGAAAATCCCCTCGCGGCCCCTGTTCAGGTTTTGCTTTAATTGGCATTTCAGCCTTTTCAGCGGGGCGAAATTTGAAAGCCGACAACTGAGGGTAGGCCTTTGCCGGATCCACTTTATTAACGAGAAGCTTTAAGTGTTTACCATCGTCGATACGAAACCGGTCAGCAGCCGCTCCTGATAGGATAATCACCCCGCCCGGAGGCTCCACGCGGTCTATCACTTTAACTTTTACCTCCGTATCCGATTCGGCGTCGATCAGCGACAACAGCGTTCCGAACGGGAAACTGGGATGACCACAAGTATATAAATTGGAGTCATACGCTTCTCCCGATGCGGTTACCTGTCCGTCCGCATAACTGCTCCTCTGGGCGATCAACGCCTCCTCTGCGAGAACCGGCAACCAAAGCCCCATCCACACAACCAACGCAATACTCTTCTTCATCATTTCACCCTTCTTTTTGAATTTAATTAAAATAAATTAATAATTAATATATCCTATCAACTTGTAAGAGCAACACCGCCTTTAGGGTAACTAGTTATAAATCAGCAGATTCGGAATGAAATCCTCGAACTATTCAATTTCCGGCGTTATTTAGGGAATATTAATTGTTTATTATGGTTTTTATGGTTAATTTAATCTAAATCCCATGAACATCAAACACCAAGACGCCCTCCTCTCTGGCTTACTCGAGGTAGGAAAACACTATGGAGTGACCATCAATCCTGAGCAGGTCACCCACGGGTTGCCGTTAAAGAACGGCAAGTTGACCCCGGATCTGTTTGCCCAATGTGCTGCCCGGGCCGGCCTGACGGCTTTGATATCAAGCCGTAAACTGCATAAAATTCATCCTTCCGTTCTGCCGGTCGTGATTCCACTGAAAGATGGTCTCGTCTTTGTGATGACGAGATGGGAAACGCGTCGTCAGATTCACGGCCATATCATTTCCGAAGGAAAATCGAATGAAATTGAGTTAAGTCTTAAGGATCTCAAAGCGCGCTATCTGGGATATCTCTTTCTGGTTAAAACTGAAGATACCGACGATCGGACCGATCTCGTTTCCAATTTCAGCAAAACGAAACGCCACTGGTTCTGGAGTACTCTATGGCACTTCCGTTCCGTTTACTTAAAAGTAGCGATCGCAACTTTATGTATCAATCTGATGGGACTCGCCTCGTCGATTTTCATCATGAATGTTTACGACCGGGTGGTACCTAACGAAGCCACCGACACACTTTATGCATTGGCAATCGGCGTTCTCATTGCCTATACGATGGAATTCGGGCTCAAAATGTTGAGAACCGTCTTTGTCGACATGGCAGGTCGGCGTATCGACGTCCTGCTAGGCGGGGAAGTCTTCGGTAAAGTTCTTGCAACGAAATTCCAGAATAAACCGGTAGCCGCCGGGACCCTGGCCGCCCAGGCGAGATCGTACGAGACGGTGCGGGAATTCTTCACCAGCGCAACGGTGGCGACCCTGATTGATTTGCCCTTTATCCTGCTGTTTGTCGGTATTGTATTTCTCCTCGGAAAAATCGCGGCGTTACCACTGATGATCGGTGTTGTCCTTGCTCTGGCCTGGTCATTGATCCTTCAAATCCCTATTAATCGGGCGGTAGGGAAAAGCTACCAAACCAGTAACCAACGCTATGCCTTGATGGTAGAAAGCGTGAACTCACTGGAAACGGTAAAGGCAACATCGTCAGAGTCCGAATTGCAGGCCCGGATGGAAAACTGCGTTAAAGATTCAGCAAAGGCGGAAGGGCAATCCCGGGGCTTCACCCAACTGGGCGCAAACTCCCTCGCCTTGATCGCCCATCTTGTATCAACTTTTACCGTCATCTTCGGCTACTTCCAGGTCACCGCGAATAACATGTCTATGGGCGCTATGATCGCCTGTGTCCTGCTTTGCGGACGGGCCATGGCTCCACTCAACAGCTTTGCTGCGCTTATGATGAGACTGCAGCAATCAATGCGTTCCTTAAAAAGTCTCAACGAAATGATGAAGCTCGAGGACGAGCGTGATCGCAAAGAGAAGATTTCGGTTCACTCATTCAAACCCCGGGTCGAAGCCAGTAACTTGAAATTCGGTTTTGGAGATAACCCGGAAGAGATACTTAAAGGCATCAACTTTACAATCGAGCCCGGAGAGCGTGTCGCTCTCGTCGGAAAAATAGGCTGTGGCAAGACCACTCTGATGCGGATGCTGATGGCTCTCTACGATCCCCGGGAAGGTTCCGTTACCGTTAGCGGACTCGATACCCGGCAGTGGAGCGCCCCTGCCCTGAGAAAACACTTTGGCTATCTACCTCAGGACCCAGCTCTACTGTATGGCACGCTTGGATCAAATCTGATGGCCGGAAGTAAAGGAAAAGTCGATGAGGAAGACCTCATCAGAGCGGTGGAATTTGCCGGAATTGGGGAATTTATCGCCAACCTGCCTGAGGGTCTGGCAACACCGATCAGCGAAGGCGGCAAGTCAGTGTCCGGTGGGCAGCGGCAATCAATCTTTCTGGCCAGAGCCCTGCTCCGCTCGCCGGAAATCCTTCTTTTAGACGAACCCACCAGTTCAATGGATCAGATCACGGAGAAACAGGTTTTGAAAAACCTGACTCGATACATGGATCAGGATCCGAATCGGACCATGATCATATCAACCCATCGTCAGTCGATACTTTCGATCGTCGACCGGGTCATCGTTTTGGACAAAGGAAAAATCGTCTCCGACGGCCCGAGAAACCGCGTTGTAAAAAGCTCCGGCCCGGTTCGCACCAAAGCTCCTGGAAACCAAGGTGTCATTCTCCCCTCTTAATCCAACCCAATCCTCGAACATCATGACAGAATCAGAAAGAGAAATGTGGCGGTCTGCCGTAGCCGAAGAAGATATCGATTTCTCAGTAGGAGCTAAAGAAGCATTACTTCGCCATCGCATCCCCGGCCTCGATTTAATTCTCTGGGGAAGTGTATTAACTTTAGTCGCGCTCGGAGTGTGGGCTTCTATAGCTGAGATCGATGAAGTAACTAAAGGACAGGGTAAAATTATTCCATCCAGTTCGATACAAACGATCCAAAACCTCGAGGGAGGTATCCTCGTGGAGCAGATGGTGAAAGAAGGACAGTTCATCAAAAAAGGAGATGTCATTGCCCGGTTGGATGACACCCTCCGAAATGCTTCCTATGAAGAGGAGATTGCACAGCAGCAATCGCTTCAGGCAGCCCTGTCACGATTGGAATCCGAGGCGAACGGCTGGGAAACCATTCAATACCCGCCGGCGATCCTCGCCCAGCGTCCCGATCTGGTTGAAAGGGAAAATGAGCTTTTCGAAAAGAAGAAAGTCGAAATCGACAAGCAGATTAATGTGGTAAACCGAAGCCTCGAATTGGCGAAACAGGAGCTCGCCATGACTATTCCACTGGTGCGCGAGCAAATCATCTCAAAAGTCGATCTCCTTCGTATTCAGAGAGAAGTGAACGAGTTGGAAGGGAAACAGAGCGAGCTCTGGGACAAATTTCAGCGGGGGGCCATGGAATCCTATAACGAGACCAAAAACACGCTGGAGACCCTTGAGAAAAGCCTCAAAGGGAGAAAAGACACCGTCGAACGAACGATGGTACGATCTCCGGTTTCAGGGACGATTAACAAATGGCACAAAACCACTATCGGGGGCGTCGTCCAACCGGGTGAGGATATCGTCGACATCGTTCCACACGACGGAACCCTTCTGGTTGAGGCCAAAATCCGCCCTCAAGATATCGCATTTCTTCGCCCCGGCCAACCGGCGGTCGTCAAACTAACCGCCTACGATTTCTCTATCTATGGAGGACTCGACGGTGTGCTTGAACATATCAGTGCCGACACCATCTACGACGAAATCGACAATCAGCACTACTATCAGATTAAGGTTAGAAACGAAGGTCAGAAAAAGGGGAAAAACGGCAAGGAGTTCGACATCATCCCGGGCATGGTCGCGGAGGTCGATGTCCTGACCGGCCGGAGAACGGTGATGCAGTATTTGACGAAGCCTTTCCACCGCATGCGGTTCAATGCCTTGAAGGAACGATAAATTATACTTCAGTTACAAAATCGGCCAGCTCCTCAATAACCGGTAGATGTGGATTGATCAGATTCCAGATTCGATTCTCGGAGTTCAGCGATACAAACCCGGAGGCGAGATCAATTATCGACTGGTTATCATTGGCCTGAATGATCGCCACTTCGAAGTTCTGCAAAGTCGACTGGTCGTCGAACCATTTGAGGCATTCGTGATTTTCAATATCAACGGGCAGGTGCACAATGTGTAGATTAGCGAACGCAGATTTGCCACTTCCCTGCACCATCAGCACCGTACCGTTCAGAGCTTTCAGAAATTCGTAAATACCCGGACCCTGCGCGATCAGATGGGCGGATTCAAAGTAGGCCTCCATCGTGAAACCCGCTTCCGTCCCGGAAATCCCACCTTCGCTGTTTCTGTAATACTCTTCCACCGTGTGGATGTCGGACACTTCGAGCCAACGCTTCAAAGCGAAGTTCCAACTTTGTAAAATCTCTTTACGATCCGGACCGGTAATATAGATCAGACAGCGGTCTTCATCCGCGGGGTTTGACGAAACAATCAAATCCAGCGAGTTGGCCCGGTTAATGATGTCATTGGCGATCTGCCGAATATGGTCAAAGGGCTCACACCGCTCGATCGCACTGCTGATGAATTTATCCGAATCAGTCGTTCGATACATTTCCGTAAGAAATTGAACCGGGTCATGATCAAATAGAAAACGGTTGTTGTTCGACGTTTGGTGAGGTGATGGCTTATCCGGGTGGTCGCGCCGATACCTGATTTCACTTTCCACTGCCGTGTGGAAATGATCTCTCATTTTGCGAATTGCCATGATATCCTCCCGCAAGGAGAAATACCGGATCTGCACTGGATCCGATGGGTCTATTACCCCATCCGACTCCTCCCTCCACGATTCGAGACTGTCTTCGATTCGATAGAGAAACTCATTGATCTGATAGATAAAGTCACCACTATCCGCAAGAACAAACGGGTTGGTAATAAATCCCTGCCTCGGCACCGCATTCAGATTGGCGGTGTTAAATTCCAGACCGCCGCTACTGTTGCAAAAGCATGAGACAATCGCAGGTTGATTCTTTGGCAGTTCTGAAATCCGAAGTGCGATCGGTTCGATCAAAAATTCCTCGACGGATCTTCGCAAAGCTCTCGCTCCGAATTCCGGTTTGTATCCCATGTCGGCAAGTCGGGAGTAGACCTCCGGCTGAATCTTGAGACTGAGCTGAGTTTCCGCCAACCCGATCCGGGACAACGCTTTCCCACTCATCAGCGCCACCAGCGATTCGATATCATCCCGGGTTAATTCGCCAAACGGGACGATGTAGTCCAACCGGTTAAACAATTCAGGGCGGAAAAACTTCTCCGCTGCCTCCCGGTAGACACGGGTGTTCTGCTGCCCGGCGTTGGCGAATCCCAACTGATGTCTCGCACTGCGCGCCCCCAGGTTTGAGGTCATCACAATAATACAGTTACAGAAATCCGCGGTTTCACCGGCGGCATCGGTCAACCGGCCATCACCTAGGAGTTGCAGCAAGAGATCGAAAACCCGTTCGTGCGCTTTCTCTATTTCATCAAGCAGGATCACCGAGTAAGGCTGGCGACGCACCGCACCGGTAAGGAGCCCCCGGGGACGGAACGTAGAGCCGATCAACCGTTCAGCGGCATCGTGCCCCACAAACTCGTTCATATCGAAGCGGAGCAGCCTCTCGGAGGTTCCGAAAAAGTATTCTGCGATTGTCTTGGCACATTCCGTTTTCCCGACTCCGGTCGGTCCTAGAAAAATAAGGGATCCCAGAGGTCGGCCAGGTTCGTTGACCTGTGAAATACAGCTGGTCACCAGATTCGTCATCGCCTCGACGGCCATGGGTTGGCCTTTGATACGGGAACTGAAAAAACCGGCTATATCTTCCCGACTGATCCGGTATTGCTGGTTTAGAAACTGACGTCGGATACCGGTTTTCGCCTGGAAAAACATATAGGCATCCTCGCGGTCCAAATCTCTTCCTCCGTATTTTTGAGATATTTGCTGGATAACCTCCACCGCTTTGCCCGGAAATGCGCGAGTACGGGCAAACCGGTTCTGCAATTCAAAAACGGCAGGAATCAGATCTGGCTCAAAATAGGTCCCCCGCTCTCTGCCTTCGATTTCCTGAACAGTGCGGATCAAAATCCGGAGCGTATCTTTTTCGGAAGTCTCTTTGATGGGGATCGTCCGGAAAAAATCAGCAAACCCGCGATCGATTTCGCGGAGTTTCCGCCAACTCTCCGGAGTGGCTTCGGCCAGGACCCGGATGCCACCTTCCTCAAAATAGGCTTTTAACACCTGACCGATATTCAGATCGGAATCACGGGTTTTCCCGGCCTGAAACAGTCCCGGTAAATCCTCAATTAGGAGGATATGTTTTCGTTTCCGGACTTCTTTAAAAATCGCATGGGCCCGCTCTTCCCACTGCCCGACAAATGACATGCCGGATATCATTCGCTGGGGTGACAGTAACCACACTTCGCGGATTGGCTTTTCCTCAGCGGCTATCATCCGGAACAGGTATTCGTGAATCACCGCGCTTTTACCGACCTGACTTGGTCCCAGCAGGGCGAGAGGTTGTGGCTCTTTGTTTTCCTTACTAAAATGGTCCGCGACCAGCTCAACTTTATCGTCGCAGAGAATCGCCCGGGAAAGACGATTCGGATAAAGACGGTTCATACACCGACCGACTTTCTCCAACTCCTGCGCACCTGACATTTTTTCCGTCCCGCCGAGTATCGCAAAACCCCGTTCTTCAGGTTGTTTATACTTCTGCCGGGTCCGAACAGACAGTTCTATCGTTGCGAGATGCGACTGCCCGGGACTGAGGTATTGATCGAGATCCAGCTTGCCGTCGGAATTTTTCTCCAGTTTGCGGAAGTATTGAGTCAGCACTTCGGTCGCACGATCAGCGAGACGGTCGCCGCGCTCCACATCAAAGGTCACGCCCGGCAACTTCGGCAGCGTCACGATACGTCGCCCCATCGACTGATAGGAAATCGCAAACCATTCACCATTGATCGATTGTTTCCGTAAGAACAACTGTAGCGGGATCTTCTCCCCCTTTATCTCGGGGTGAAAACTCCAGCGCAGCAGCGAATCATGCCTCAAGTCCTGCGCCAGTTCGTTGAAGTGACGTCGCAAAATTCGGGTCAACTCTTCTATAGCACGGTCCTCCCGGGGATTAAACACTTCGAATGCGTCGCGCTCTTTGAATGGCATCGCTGGAAAGGCAGGGCAAACCCGGTAGGTTTTCCCTTTTTCCCGACGGTGGATTCGTTCTGAAAATATAGGTATATAAAGATTCATCCTGTTATTCCCGGATCGCTTCCAGTGCTTTATCTATCAGGGTCAGTTCAATCATGGTCTTCACGGCCTCGCAGTCGAATTCCGCCGGGAGATCCCGGGGATCAATTTTGTCTGAATCGACGGAACTCCCCCACCTCTCATCCTTCATGTAGTAATCCTTTTCGTTCCACAATCTCCGGATGCGCAGGTTCTGGAATTCCCGATTGTACAGGGTACCGTCTGCGACTGTACCCTGTACAATCGAATACTCTTCATCGTCAAATCCGATCACATTCACGTGAAACTTGTCGCCCTCCTGATCGATGAACTGATGAAGTCCATACTCCAGAGTAAAGCGCAGCCCCGCTTGAGGTTTGGAAAATTCCATTGCAATCCCGAGCGCGTCTTTCGGCAGTTTTCCACCAAAGAGCTTCTCTATATCGGCGGGATCTTCCGGCAGGTAGGCTTTACGGGAGCCTTCCAGCTCCGGATCCAGGTCGATTCCCAACTCAGGTTTTTCCCGGTAATATCCCACTCTGACCTGGCAGTCGTATTCCCTCGCAACTTCCCGATACACTCCACAAAAGCGGGACAGCAGCGCTTCGTTATCACCGGTGAAAACCAGGACGATTCGGGATGCGCTTTTTTGAATCCACTGATAAACGTCCCGGAGCAGGTTACAAAAATCCGTCCATTCCGGTCCCGCCGCGATGTCCGATTTCAGTTGCGTGTAGGAGGCATTCTCAAAAGTCGTGATTAAGAGCTTCTCCTCGATTTCATAGATCCGACGCGTTTCGTTTTCGAGACGCTCCAGCAAATTTCCGGAATTGGCGAGCGCTTCGTGAGCTTTGGGATCTCCTTTCCCCCTGACTTTTCGCTCGAGCCGCCTCACCTCACTGTGTAGTTCGCTGACGAGATGACTGTTGTTTAGATTTTGATACCACCGCCGGAGATTCGGGATTTGTCTATTCCAGGTTTTAAATTTCTCCCGCTGGCTTTTTCCCCGCTCATCATTTTCGGAGTGATAGGTAAACTCAAGTTTCCCCGTATCTTTATCCAGAGAGGTAACCTCCAAAGTTCCCTCGGAAACCCCGGGGTGTTCAATGAGATATTCACCTATCGTTTTCAAAATCTTATCCTCGATCGTTCGCTTAAGGGGGCGTGCTCCGTAGCGGGGATCAAATCCACCGATCGTGAGGGTATCGATCACCGATTCATCTACCAGCAACGTCAGTTCCCGGGCCCGGAAACCATCACGGTCATCGAGTTTGGAAATCTCGCGAACGATCACTTCTCTGACGGAGGCATCATCGAGCGGCAGAAAGGGAACGATTCGACCGATCCGGTTGAAAAACTCCGGGCGGAACCGCTTTTTTGCCGCAGATACAAAATGGTCAATCGCCAGAGACTCGATACCGGCATCCGGAGATCCGAATCCGGGAGCCACCGCCCGGAAATCCGCTGCACCGAGATTTGAAGTCAAAATGATCATCGCATTGGAGAAGTCCGCCAACCGCCCGGCGCCGTCGGTCAGACGAGCTTCGCCCAACACCTGCAGAAACAGATCAAATACCGAGGAATCCGCTTTTTCAAACTCGTCGAGAAGTACGACAGAAAAGGGCTGGTCACGCATTTTTGAAGTCAGAATCCCTTCGGGCTCCCCCGCCCCGCCGGAGGCAAGTCGAGTCGAACTTCCCGGAGCGGAATATTCACTCATATCGATGCGGAGAAGCCGGTCTTTCGAACCATAGAAAAACTCAGCCAGGGTTTTGGCGAGCTCGGTTTTCCCCACACCGGTTGGTCCCACAAAAAGAAACGATCCCAGAGGGCGGTCGGGTCGCGATAGACGGGCTTTTATTCCCGCTATGGTATTAATTACATGAGCGATCGCTTCGTCCTGTCCCTTGATCCGTTTTTTGAACCATTCGGTGGTTTTATCGAGGTCAAAGGGGGCGGAATCATCCAGTAGAAACCCCGGGAGGCCCGTCTCCAGCGCAAAGGTACGGTTGATCACCGCGGGTGGCACCCTGACCGCTCCATCTTTTTTACGTTTCGGCTGATGTTGAGTAATGAGACGACGCGTAAAATGTAGCATCTTCCCCGGCATCGCAGAATATCCGGCGTAACGTTTGTGAAGAGCAAAGATCCGTTTCAATGCTGCGGGACTCATCGCCACCCGGGATTTGTGATCGCCCGCCACCTGCTTGAGAATTTTCAAGGCAATCTCCCCGGTAGGCGGATTGATTTTGATCTGGCGAAACGCCTCCATGATTCGGGGATCTTTCTGTTCAAGTAGAGCGAGTTGCGCCGGAGTACACTCGGCGATCGCAATAATCTGTCCCCGGATCAACCAGGGCCGAAAGAACGATCCCACACTCTCGGAATTGGCAGAACTTTGCCCGACTTCCAGCAACTCCAGTAAATTGCCGAAGTAGAGAATCGCTCCGTCCTTTCCGGATGCTTCGAGCGCCATTTTTCGGCACCGGTCCTGCCACTCTCCGAACCCGCTCATACCGGCCACGATCCGGGATCCCGGAGTATGGAAAACGGGTCGTTCCGATATATCAAACTCCTTTAACCGGGTCGCCAGATTCTGGATCAGAGCGGTTTTCCCGACACCATTTTCGCCTACCAGTAAGATACTACCGATTCCACGCCGCCCTTTCAAATAGGTTGCCAACTGCTCGACCTCTTTTTCCCGCTCGTAAACCGGGTCGGGCTTGGCGTTATCGAGGCGTTTCCCTATTTCTTTCAGAACCGGCTCAACGTTACCCTCATCGCCCTCCTCTCTCATGTAGCGCTCTTTCGGGGAGAGCGGATAGGCATTCCATTCGAAGCGCTCCAGTTTCAAATCCTGGCATCGCTGCAGTAGAGACAAATCAAACAGATGGCGGTGAATGCGGCGACGCGCAATCGCGAAATGAATTTGATCCTCGATCACTTCCCGCTCGTCCTCTTCTTTGGAAATGTTAATCGGAATCTCTATCCCGAGGGCCGGGACAAACGCGATCCGCACCTTGTTCTGGTCCCAGATCAGGAAAGGAAAGGTGAGTTCCAGCGGGCTCCCCCACAGAGGAAGATCCCGGGGCGGATCGATCGTGATTGAAATATATTTCAAATCGATTTCCGAATCCGGCACAATGCGACGCGACAATTCATCAGGATCTTCGTTCTCAAGCATTTCGAGAAGGATATCCTCCTGAGCTTTGAGAAGCTTTTTAGGATTCTCCCCGAGCGACTTCAGCTCCGGAAAAAACAGCCAATCAGCTTCGATTTGCCGCTCACCTTCCGGAGTGAATTCGAGGTGTTGATGGACACTAAGTCCTTCGATAAAGAGATCTCGCATTACGGCTACGAGCCAAACCGTTTTAACCGACAAGTGCAACCTTCCTCATTCATGCTGAAAAGTTTTTTTAATTTAGATCACCTAACTATTAGAAAGCTGTAATAATTAAAATTTCGAAGCGTATTAGAAGAAATTTTCTGGAAAAGTTATCTCCAATGTTCTAGCCTTCAGACGGGAATCAAAAAACTTAGGGGAAAATGAATCGCTTGCGCTGCTTAAAGTTAATTCATTTCGCTACTGTCATAGTATCGATTAATGTTCATATCTGTCATGCTCAAAGTATCCCGGTAAGGGATGCGGAGGGATTTCAGCAGCACCCGGAGGACAAGATCGCCCTTGGTCAGTTGCTCTTCTTCGATAAGATCCTGAGCGGTAATAAGAATATATCCTGCGCCAGTTGCCACCATCCTCTCAGCGGAACGGCAGACGGATTACCCCTCGGCATTGGAGAAGGCGGGCGCGGGATGGGTCAGAGCCGTAACCTCGAGGGAGTCGAAGCCTCGGCATTCGATATCAAGAAACGAATTCCCCGCAATGCTCCGGCTCTTTTCAATCTGGGCCACAAAGATTTCAAAACCATGTTTCACGATGGTCGGGTTCAGGGAAACTACCGCCACATCAGTGGATTCACCACTCCGGCAAAAGATGACACTCCGCGCGGGCTCGATTCCGCTCTCGCCGCCCAGGCCCTTTTCCCGGTGACTTCCGCTGAGGAAATGGCTGGCGCTCCCGGAACCAATTCGATCGCGGATGCTGCCGCCGAACAGAACTTTCCACTGATCTGGGATATTTTAACAAAGCGAATCCAGACGATACCGGAATATGTCAGTCTGTTTCAACGAGCTTATCCGGGACAGATTTCATCCGCCGGACAAATCACCATCGTTCATATCGCCAATGCGATCGCGGCCTTCGAATCAGACACCTGGAGAGCGGACAATTCGCCTTTTGACCGATTTATGGCAGGCAACGGAGATTGCGTCAGCAAGGATGCCCGCGAAGGGATGGTTCTTTTCCTCGGGAAAGGACGCTGTTCCAGCTGCCACAGTGGTAAATGGCAGACCGATCATCGCTTTCACTCCATAGCGATGCCGCAAATTGGGCCGGGCAAAGGTGACGGAACCGACGGTAACCACGATTTTGGAAGAGAACGGGTCAGTGGTCGCGAAACCGATCGCTACAAATTCCGCACCCCGTCGCTGCGGAATGTCGCCCTGACGGCACCCTACGGACATTGCGGAGCTTTCCCCGATTTAAAATCCGTGATTCGACACCATTTGAACCCCGCAAAATCGCTCACCAGTTTCGACCCCTCGACAACGAGAGTTCCGCAAACCAACTCCTTAACCGGACACGATATGGCTTTGATGCAGAACACCAATGAACTGCGGAACATGGTCAACAGTAGCGAAATCGGACAAATCCCGCTGACTGACGAAGAAGTCGATAAAATCATCGAATTCCTCTACTGCCTGACCGACCCGCGCGCCTTCAACATGCTCCATCAAGTGCCTTACCGGGTCCCCAGTGGATTGCCGATCTTCGATTAAAGGGAGCTGTACGCGCCATCGGGTTCGAGGCGAAGCGGGACCTGAAATTTCGGGATAGAATCGGATTTTGCGTTTAAGGTGTCATCCGAATGAAATGTCACTCGAAACAGAAAGGCAGACAAAGCGGAATGGCGCTCCTCATGGTGATCGGAGTGGTTTCTTTGCTCGTCGCGATCGTCATCAGCCTCCGGTCCTCGTCCGAAGCTACCTGGGATGAAAATACTCTGAGCCGATTGCGATTTCAGGCTCACTTGCTTGCCGAATCAGGGGCAAATCTAGCGCTCCATCCGGATATCGAGCCGGGAGATCCGGTTCTGCAGCACACATTTGAAGACGGGAGGTCTTTTACCGTCACGATCAAGACCGAGGGCGGTCGCATTTTGGTAAACAATCTCGCTGACGAAGCCACCCTGCTCGGAGTCACTGAACTGTTTATCCGCTGGGGACTGGACGCGACCACCGCAGCCGTCGCTGCTGAATCCCTCGCCGACTGGGTCGATACTGACGCGGAGGCCCGTAACAACGGAGCCGAACAAGCCTTTTATGCCAGCCTCGATCATCCGGAGTTTCCTACCAATGAGGCATTTTCCAATCTCGAAACCATGCTGCTGGTCCGGGGAATGGATGAAGTGGCACGCATTCAGCCGTTGTGGCGAGACTACTTCACCATTTACGGGGATGGTCTGATTGATCTCAATTCCACAGCGCCGGAAGTGATCGAGGCATTTCTGGGGGTGACCCGCGACGCCGCTTTGAGCTTTATATCAAACCGCAGCGGTGGCGATGGCGTTGATGGAACTGTCGATGACGAATTGATCACTGAGGAAGATGAGGCCCGCCGGATTCTGGGGATTTCGGAACAGGACTGGTCGGAGAAATCAGCATTGATCACTCTGGAAGGTTCCATTCGCCGGATCGAAAGCGTCGGGCAGGTCGGCAACCAGCAGGTCCGCTTGATTGTTCTGACCGATTCAACCGGAGAAGGCAGCGAGTTGGCCTCACCCGTCGCCCGATACACCGAATAATCCGGTTCACCGATCACTGAATGAAAATCGATATCATCACGATCTTCCCGGAAATTGCGGAAGGACCTCTCAACGAGAGCATTATGAAACGGGCCCGCGAGGCCGGGCAAGTAGAGATCAATTGCCACGATCTCAGGGAGTTTACGACGGATAAGCACCGCCAGGTCGATGATGAACCTTACGGAGGCGGCCCCGGTATGGTGATGAAACCGGAGCCTTTCTTTGCGGCGGTTGAATCTTTGAAGACCGAAAATTCCCGGGTGTTAATGATGACTCCTCAGGGAAAACCTTTCGAGCAATCGATAGCTCAGGAATTATCGGATGAGACCCATTTGATCATTCTATGCGGCCACTATGAGGGCGTGGACCATCGGGTTACCGAAGCATTGGTCGATGACGAAATCTCGATCGGAGATTATGTGCTCACCAACGGAACCATCGCATCCGTCATTGTGGTGGATGCGATAGTCAGGCTGTTACCGGGAGTTCTTGGCGACGCCACATCGGCAATCGAAGAATCATTTTCCGGGGAAAATGGCTATCTTGAAGCCCCCCAGTATACCAGACCTGCTGAATTTAAAGACATGAAGGTGCCGGATGTTTTACTATCCGGTCACCATCGTAAAATCGAGAATTGGCGCAGAGAGAAGTCCCTCGAAAGAACCCGGAAAATTCGACCGGATTTAATCGACTGACCTCAAAAGTTACCTGCTTTTTCCGAGTTCGTGCTTTTCCTCAACCCGCATTTTCAGGTTTTTTCCAGTCCGGAATCGGACCACACGACGCGCCGGAATTTCGATTTCAATTTCGGGTCTCTTAGGATTACGCCCAACTTTGGGCTTATTAATTGCTGTCTGGAATGTTCCGAAATTCCGGAACACAACTTCATCACCTTCGGAAAGGCTTTCGGTTATTTCTAACATCAATTGCTCGATGGCCTCCAACACTTCGCGCTGGGAAAGGCCAACCTTATCACTGATCCTCATTACGAGGTCTCTCTTGGTTACTGTTGCCATGGGGAAAATTTTCTATTTCGAGTTTATACGAAGTTTAGACTCAGCGCTTTGCGCATTTTGTCACTGCGGGGCCTATTATATATCACACAAATTGTTTTTCACGTAAATAACCCCATAATTACGGTTTTTTTTTATCTGCCTTAACCCGATATTCATGAAGTTGCACAGGGTACGATTCAATTTTGTATAGGGTAAAGTCACTCACAACTGACGAGACGCCCTTTGACGGCCTTACGAGTGTACGTCAAATAATCGCCTCCGGTTGCATTTTTCGACAATCGGATTACCGAAGCAAATGGCCCAAATTCTCGCAGCGATGTCCGGCGGAGTCGATAGTAGCGTCGCAGCAGCGCTATTAATCGAGCAGGGGCATGATGTCGTTGGCGCTTACATGAAAAACTGGACCAACGAGGAGGGGTTACCGGGCGATTGCCCCTGGGAACAGGATATTATCGATGCGCGGGCGGTTTGCGATCACCTCGGAATCGAATTCCGAATCCTGTCTTTGACCGATGAATATCGGGAACGGGTCGTCGATTATCTGCTAACCGGCTACCGGAACGGCGTCACCCCAAATCCCGATGTGATGTGCAATCGGGAAATGAAATTCGGCATTTTTCTCGAATTCGCAAAAGCTCAGGGCTTTGATCAAATCGCAACCGGTCACTATGCTCAAATTCGACGAAACGACGACGGAAGTTCGGATATCCTGAGGGGAGCCGATGGTAAAGATCAGACTTACTTTCTCGCGATGTTGGAGCAGGAACAGATCCGTCCGGCCCTGTTTCCGATTGGCCATATCCCGAAACCTGAGGTGAGAGCTGAAGCCCAGCGATTCAAGCTGCCGGTAGCTGAGAAAAAGGACAGCCAGGGTATTTGCTTCATTGGCGACATCAAAATGTCGGATTTTCTAACTCACTACATCGAAAGTAATCCCGGCCCCATCATCACGCTGGAAGGCAAAGAAGTGGGACAACATCAGGGCCTTCATCTTCACACTTTAGGTCAGAGAAAAGGACTGGGAGTGGCCTCGAACACCTTCGGGAAAGCCTACGTTGTAGTGGCGAAGCGTCCCGAAAACAACGCACTTGTCGTGGCGCTGGAGGAACCGGACACGCCGTATCTTTGGGCCACCAGATGCCGGGTCGGTAGTATTTCCGTCACTAACCGCCCTCTTGACCAGGCTGGCAATCTTGCCGCTCAACCCAGGTACCGGCATCCGTCGATTCCGGTAAAAATGGAAACGGACGCAGATTCTGACGGCGTCGTGCTCACCTTCGCCGAACCCCAGCGGGCTTTGACCCCGGGACAAATCTGCGGGTTTTATGATGAGAATGTTCTCGTCGGAGGTGGCGTTTTTGAAGAAATTCTCTACGAGGGTTAACCTCTTACTCGTCTCCGAAGAGAACTGAGGCTCCGCCGATGGCGCTCGATCCCCGAACGACCTGCTGAGACAGAAGCACGGTTTTGGCTGAGCCAACGTCCGGAGTGGATGACGCATGAAAAGTTTCCACGCCTTTGTCCGCCAGCTGATCGGCGATCTTCTGAACCATTCGGGGAATGTTTGACCCGCCCCCGGTAAGCACCACTTCGTTCACTTTCGTCACTGCAAATTGATCCATGAAAGTGTTGATCTCCAGAGCGATGCGAGTCGCCAGACCATTGATACACTTTTCGACAATCTCGCGATCGACTGCATCACCTATCGTGACATTGTTGATGCTCCAGCTGCGACCTTCTGAATATACCGTTCGCCGGAAAGCCTCCCGGTCCGTTGCTGACAACTTTTCGATGATTTCGGTCTTCTCATCCGGCAGCCCGTGTTTCACCAGATTGTCGAGCATTTCAATTCCATAAGCCACGGAGTGAGCCTCACAGGGAGGCATCGAGCCACCGGCTCCGCCATCGATCGCCACCATCGCAAAGTCCGTGGTGTAAGCTCCAATATCGACGAGAAGCATCGTGTAGCCGACGATTGCGTCCTCATCTTCGGTCAGTTTGACGTAATCAATCATCCCGCTGCCCGAAAAGATCACGTCAATATCGGGCATATAAGTGCCGGACTCCGTTGTCATCATCGCATTGCGCCCCTGGCTGAGTGCCCCCGTAAAATTGGTCCGGGGCTCCGCCTCACAACAAACCAGAGGGGAATTCCAGCCTGCTTCAAGCAGAACCTCTTCCATTTCGAAAGCGTAGAGCGAGTCATCGGAGAAGTCCGGGATACTGATCCGCAACACCGGATCTTCCAGCTCATTAAAATCGAGCAACGCCGGAAGCATCACACCGAGAAGCCACTCGAAATATTTCACCGCCAGTTTCTTGATCGGCGGCCATTCCACATCACCGCCCTCCAGATTGTAATAAAAGAGTCGTCCAATCGAGGACTGTGGGTCCAAAGCCTCTTCAGGTGGAGCAAAAAGAACCGGCTTCCAGTTTCTGAAGACGTGAATCCCGTTGCCCGCCTGGATATCGACCGCATCACCCCCGAAAATCCACCGGTCATCACTTTCCCGCCACGCCACAATTGAAGGGATGCAAACGTGACCTTCATCGAGCCTGAGTTTCTCGTGATTAAGCAGCTGGGTGGTGCTGTCGGGCTCTTTCCGAAGAGCAATTTTGGTGTATGCAGCACCAAAATCGATGCTTATAGCAGGTCTCATAAAGTCCGTATATACTAAAAACTTAGATCAGTTTTACAATCGCTTTTTCTAAAAGAAATTCCCCCACTCCGTCATGAACCAACCACCCGGGTTCCACCACTTCCACGGTGTCTCCGGGAAAAGCCGGCCCCTCGCAGCGGTGCAGTCCTCCATCCATCGTCAATCCCTCCCCGGGTTCGCCGATCTGTTGAATCCCCGAGTTTTTCAAGGCATTGGCGATGCTCTGTTTGGCTTCGATAGTTGGGGCATATTTCCAGGCGATCACGAGTTCGTGAGCCATTCTCCTTTTAAAATCCGCTTGATCCCCTCCTCCCGATGTCGGTTCCTCTTTTGTTTCCGGAGCGGGTGATCCCGGAACCAGTTTCTGAATCCGATCGATCAAACTGGAGCAGCAGTTTGCGATCTCGGGAAAATCCTGCTCCCAGTGATGAGCCGCAGCCAGATCGGACCACCTTTCCAACAACTCCCTCCGGTAGAGTTCCGAGGCGGACTCAATGAGTTGTTTACGATCCGGAGAATCCGTCTGGTGAATAAGACGCTCCAGTCCACCGCCCTCGAGGCGAACAAACAACGTGTGATTCATCGAACTGCGAGGCTCCTCGGACCAGAGTGCGGGATCCGTTCCAAAGCCATAACTGGCCGCTTTCCCCTCGCGTCCCCTCTTCCCGGCAAAGAGCCCGTCCTCATCATGCTTGCCATGATAAAGCTTCACCGGTCCACTGGCTTGAACAGCCTTGCGCAGAGCGACATCAACAAGATTTTCGATTTCGGGATCCAATGAACAATTCCTGATTTGAGAACGGTGGGAATATCCGGTTATGCCCCGTCCGGGGCAAGATGAAATTCAGTTTCTAAAAGGATTCACTGATCAGTTGAATATAACGCGAGCCACTGGCGCTCAAGCTGGCCCGACTTCCGGATCCGGAGAGACGTCCCATCGTGAGATAGGAGTGGTTCGTGTTCATTGGTTTCACCCAGGTCACAGCCGGATACTTCAATTCGGTGGAACTCGGCGAGATCGAAAGCGGCACCCCGGTTTGAGCAAAACTGAACTCCCAGCTTTTCGCCGACCGGGCACCTTCCATGCCTTTACCGAGAAAAGGATAGCGCTGCAAGATACCGGGAACACCGGAAACGGGAGCCTTCACCTTGTAATAAACTTCTTCGCCGTCCAGAAACTCGCGCATTGTAATAGCCGGATTCTTGCGATGCTCCAGAAAGAAGCGGGCGATATCCATACCGGTCATGTTGATTCCATTGTGGATTCCGTGCTTGTTTGGAGAGGTAAAATGTTTCGAATACCAGGTCGTAAACCGCTCACTGAGCAGAAAATTCAACTCAACGTGGACGTGAGCCCTCTCCCGATCGATCCCGGCACCGGTGTAACCCAGTCGGCCCAGAGTGTCCCCCGCTCTGACATTCTGACCAACTTTTGCCCTCGTCGTCATGAGATGGGCGTAAAGCGAGTAGAAAGCCCCTTCCCGCCAGGAATGCCGAACCACGACATATTTTCCATAGTTACTGGCGGAGGCCGTGTCATTAACGTGAGTCACCACTCCATCTGCAATTGTGCGGACGTCATCGAGAGGCTCGCCCCGCCCATCCCGCCGAACCGGACGAATGTCCATACCCTCGTGGAGGCGCGTGTAAATCACCCCGAGCGGACTGCGGATTTGGTTTCGGACAAAACCATACTGCCCGCCCTCCCACGGTTTGGATTGAACGCCCTCGAAAGTGCGATTCGTGTACATATAGAATTTCGAGGGATCCCCAAAGATCTCGCGATTGTCGGTGGGGAGAAAGAGCCGGAGCGCTTCCTGCCCGGACAGCTCGCGGTCATCAACTTTCGATGAATTCACGAGACGCTTATTCGCCTTTTCGTCATTTCCCGATTCCCCGCAGGAACTCAGACCTAAAATGGTCAACGCAAAGCCTGAAGTCAGGACCAATACCGAGAGATACCCTTTCAAAGGAAGATTCATTTTCGAAAACAAAAAACCGCAGCGAATTACTGGGGAGGATTGACAAAAGGATTGGTCGCGGGCTTCTCACTCTTCTTTAAAAACCCGTTTCCAAAGAGTTTAAACGGTTTCCGTGAATTCCCACCGTCAGAGTTCGATTGTTCGCTATTGGTCACCGCCGGCAGGTCAAATGACGGGGTGCCATCTCCACTTCCCGTGATTTTGTCCACATGGGTGATTTTTGATCCAATCAGCTTCACATGATTCTGCGAGAGCCCCGACCAGATCACGATGACACCGTCGTTAATCGGTTGATCGATAATCACCGCCCGCAACGGAGCATCCAGAACGCGGGTTCCCATCAGTCGGCCCTGATTCGCCACCGTGATGCCGGCCAGCTCCTGAGCCTTGTGATCGATGAGGCGAAATGCCGCACCGTAGGATTGACCGTCTTCTGCAACAAAGGGATAAAACCAGGCGATATCTTTGTCAGAAAACGAGGGCATTTTCCGGAAAAAGTACTGTCGATGCTCCGATCCGAGTTTGACCGGCGTCACAAACTTTTCCGTGTCAGCCTCGTCCCCCTCCAAATGAATGGTGACGACATACCCCTTCACTTTTGATCCTGCTCCCATACAGAAAAAAGCGATGCAGCAAAATAACGCTGTGACTAACCCGTGTTTCATACCTGAATAGCAGTTAAGCGGAAAACCTCTGTCACCGCAAGGGGCAAACCCTTTATCACGGAACGTTTAATAAACCTGAAAATTTGGCTTTTTTGTTTGGCGGATGGACTCTAATTCGATAACCTTGAGAATCGTAGTGTGATTGAGAAATCCGCTTTAGATTTTTTAACAACAAACTGACAAAACGCTAAAATGTCCGAGCCACAAAACCCAGAGGCACCTCAATACAGAGACGAAGTTCCCGAAACCGCTCTGCCTGATAAACTTGCCAAACTTTACAACAAAGCGGAGAGCGCCTACGAGCTTCGTAACTGGGGCTATGCAGTCAGTCTTCTTCAAGCTGTCCTCGCGCAGGAACCCGGATTTTTGAAAGGTCGCAAGATGCTCAGAGCCGCCGCGATCAAAGACACCCAGGGCAAAAAAAGCATCAAACTGGGTGGCGAAGCGATCAAAGTCGCCAAGTTGCAGGGCCAGGCAAAAAAGGATCCTATCGGGGTTCTCGTCGCGCTGGAAAAAGAAGTACTCGCAGCCGACCCTTACAATCCACAGGCAAACGAACTGTTTTATGAAGCAGCCAGTGCCGCCGGACTGAAGATGACCGCCGGTAACGCTCTCGAAACCGTTATTCAGGGTCACCCGGATAACACCAAGTTCTTCCACAAACTTGGCGATTTCTACATGGAAAACGAGGCGTTTGAAAAAGCGGCCGAGATTTTCAAACAAATCGTCGCCAAAGACAGTGCCGATCTTCAGGCATCGAAAAAATACAAGGATGCGACGGCTCGCGGATCAATTGCCTCCCAGAAGTGGGACTCCGAAGGAGACTGGCGGGACTTGCTGAAAGATAAGGACGCCGCAAACAGTCTGGAGAAAGAAGGCAAAGCGGCGATGACTCCTGACATGTTGCAAGCCCAGGCGGCACGCCTCACCGCTGAATACGAAGCGGACCAGAACAACATCGAAGTGGTCAAACAACTCGCAGGAACCTACGAGCAGCTCGAAGATTTCGCGACAGCCTGCAGCTTTTTCGAGTGGGCGTTCCACCTCAGTTCAAACGACCCCGCTCTGGAGCGAAAAGTTGCTTTGATGAGGGAGAAGGTCGGCAAACAGCAACAGAAGGACCTCGTCAATTTCATCAAAGAAAATCCGGAACATCCTGATATTGAACAATACAAAGCTCAGCTCGCCGAACTCAAAAAAGGCCAGCTCGAAGAATTGATCAAGGAATCGGAAGCCAGGGTGGCCCGTAACCCGACCGACACCGAACTGCGCTTTGAGCTTGGTGACCGCCTTTTCCAGGGCGAGCGGTATCGTGACGCGATCCAACACCTTCAGCAGGCGAAAAACAGTCCCAACCTTCGCCTCAAGGTGATGAACATGCTCGGAAAATGCTACGACAAGATGGGTATGACCGACCTTGCAGCGAAACAATTCGAAGAAGCCATCTCCGAATTGACCGGAATGGACGATACCAAAAAGGATGCGCTCTACAATCTCGCTCTACTCTATGAGAAGATGGATAATAAGGAGAAGTACCTCAACAGCCTGAAGGAAATCTACGCGGTCGACTATGGGTATCGCGACGTGGCGGCCCGGGTTGAAGGCTCCTACGGCGACGAATAAAAACCGGTTCGGGAACAACTTAACAAGAAGGGCGACATTGAGATGTCGCCCTTTTTTTGTTAGTCGAGGCTTACTCCCATCAACTCAAGCACCCGGCTGAGATCTTCGTTGCCGTAATACTCGATTTCGATCTTACCCTTCTTTTCTTTGTGATTGATAATCACGTTGGTCGAGTAACGCCCCCGCAACTTGTCCTCCACAAATTTGAGGTAGCTATCTTCTTTGTCGGGAATACCGGTATCGGAATCTGACTTGGGTTTCGTCGTCGATTTCCCGTGCACATACTCCTGAACCAAAGTTTCGGTATCGCGGACCGTCAGCTTTTTACGAATCACAATATCAGCGAGCATCTTCTGCTCCGGACGGTTTTTTACGCCGAGCAAAGCCTTGGCATGTCCCCGGCTGATGTGTTTTTGCGAAACCAGGAGTTGTACATCCCGGTCGAGATCGAGCAGCCGCATGGTATTTGAAACATCACTGCGGCTCTTGCTGACCTGCTTTGCGATTTCCTCCTGCTTGAGACCGAATTCCACGGCGAGTCTGGAGTAAGCTTCCGCTTCCTCTATCGGATCGAGGTCCTCACGCTGGAGGTTCTCGATCAGTGCCATTTCCAGCACCTCTTTGTCCGTAGCGGATCTCGTTACGATCGGAACATTCTCCAGTTGCAGCTTGGTGCAGGCCCGCCAGCGGCGCTCCCCGGCAATCAATTCGTACTTCCCGTTGACGGGACGAACCACGAGAGGCTGGATCAACCCGTGCTCGCGAATTGATTCCGCGAGTTCTTCAAGATGTTCATCGTTAAACCGTTTCCGGGGCTGGAACGGAGACGGAACAATCTGATCCAGCGACACGCGTAAAATCTGCTCCCCTGTCACCGGATCGACCGCGGGAGTGGGAGATGATGGCGCAGGATGACTCGGGGGCGTAATTGAGACCGACGACGGCGTCCTGATAAGAGCATTCAGACCTTTCCCAAGGCCTCTTTTGGGCAACTCTGGCATAGTAGGTGCGGATTAGGGTTGGACAGGAAAGTGATTTCCAGTCAGCTAAAGCGAATCGGGTTGAAAAAACCGGTTTAAATTTAGTCGACTATCTTGACCCTTCCCCGAAGTGCCTCGGCTTCCATCGCCGCGTGCTGCTCATCGGTACAAGCCGAATCGATCGGTGCATCCGGTGATTCATCGCTCTTATTGAGCACACCGTTTTCGATCATCCACTGCTCAACTTCCTCCCCGCTCACATCGGCGAGCATCGTTCCGTTAACGATCACACAGGGGGAAAGCGGCTGACCACTTTTCTGCTCCATCTCCCAGCGAAACGCAGGATTTTTGATAATATCCTTCTCTTCAAATTCCAATCCATATTTTCTAAAAATGGACCGTACACCTTCGCTCCAGCCGCAGAAGGTTTTGAGATATGCTGTGATTTGAATGTCTTGGTCTGCCATGTCGTGATACGAGTTGATTAGGAATATCATTAACCCAATCTGTCGCTTTCGTAAACGAACAATCTGTGGTTTCCAATAACAAAAAGCGCCTTATATTCCAACGAATCCAGCCCGCTCCGATTATCCCATGCATTTCCGACGCTTACTGCTCGCCAGCCTTTTTATGGGTTTCTGTTTTACCTCTTGTGAAAAGGTTGATCCCTATGTCGAAAAGCTGAAACGCGTGCTGAAGAGAGACGAGGCCCCCAAGCAGGTTGTCGGCCTGCCGGACGAGGAAAAAATCACCCACGTGCCACCTCCTCCGGAGCCAGTGAAGATGGAACCGGTAATCAACAAGAAGGCCAAAGTTGCCGTTCTCGGATACCACGATTTTACCGAATCGAGACGGCCCACTCAAATGATCATAAACATCCGGGATTTCCGCGCTCAAATGCAGGCGATCAAGGATGCGGAACTGCCCGTCATCAGCATGAGGCAGTTTCTGGATTGGCGACAGAGTAAAAAAGATATCCCGCCGAGATCGGTCATGATCACGATTGATGACGGCTGGAAAGACACTCACACCCTGGCGATGCCGGTGCTCCGGGAGTTCAACTATCCGTTCACGGTTTTCCTCTACCAGAAATACGTCGGCGTGGGCGGCCGATCCATGACTCACGGAGAGATTCACGAATTGATCGAGGCCGGCGGGACAGTCTGCAGCCACAGCGTCAGCCACAGAAATATGGCCAAGCCGCCGGGTCGCTCCACTGAGGAAAAAAACGCCTGGTTGACCTCTGAGCTCGAGGATTCCCACAACTTTCTGGCCCAGCTTTTTCCCGAAGGGATCATGAAAACCTTCGCTTACCCTTATGGTATCCACAACGATCAGGTCGTCGAGATGGCGCGAAATTTCGGATATGAAGCCTGCTTCACCGTCAGCCCCGGGAAAGCGGCTTGGGACACGGACCTGATGACCATCAACCGCTTCATCATCCACGGCAACGCCACCAGCACCTTTGACAACGCGATCAATTTCGGAAACGGCGGCGCGACATCAGCCGGCCGGAAACTTCTCACCGAACAGCGGGACAAAGAGACCGGCGAGGTCCAGGGTCCACTCATTGAGGTATACCCTCCCAATGGCTCCAAGGTTAAAAACCGCCTTCCCCGGATCGAAGTAAACCTGTCTGCGCTCGACAATATCCAGTCGGAGAGTATCGCGATGCGAATTTCCGGCCTCGGGATGGTTCCCCATCATTTTAATAAAGAATCGAAAATCATCTCCTATCAGGTTCCGCAGCGACTTCGCCTCGACAGCTACGGAGTCGATGTCAGCTTTCGCCACTCCGGGAACCGGGACAAGGAATTGATTGGCTGGAACTTCTCGATCGATAAGAAATCGGAGTACCTCAGTCCGGACACCACCTTTTTAAGACCCCGGGACGAGCCGGTCGATCCTGAATCCGATCTCTTCATTCCCAAACCGAAAGAGGAAATTAAGGAAACGGAGACAGAAACCGCCAATTTGAAGCAAGATTCCCCATCCGAAAACTTGATCGATCCCGGTAATACGATTAACTGAACGAATGTTCGACAGTCTTGCTGACAATCTTCAGGGAACGTTCAAAAAACTTCGCGGCCACGGCAAACTCACCGAGAAAAACATCTCGGATGCGATGCGTGAGGTCCGTCTTGCGCTGCTTGAGGCTGACGTGGAGTTCTCGGTCGCCAAATCCTTCATCGCTTCCGTCAAAGACAAGGCGATGGGCGAATCGGTGCTGAAGAGCATTAAACCGGGCCAGCAGATTGTAAAAATCTTTCAGGACGAGCTGACCGAGCTTCTTGGCGGGGACATGGCCCCGCTCAATCTGGACCCTCCGGGACATATCCTGATGGTCGGTCTGAACGGTGCCGGTAAAACGACCACCTCGGCCAAGCTGGCTCTCCATCTTCGGAAACAGGGCCGACGTCCCTTACTGGTGGCGTGTGACTTGTACCGGCCTGCAGCGGTTGATCAGCTGGAAACGCTCGCCAAACAGATCGATATCCCGGTCTTCAAACCCGAGCCGGGCGAAAAAGACCTCATCAAAGTCGCCAAAGCCGCTTTGAAATGGGCCAAGGACCAGAATGGCACCGCGATCATCTTCGATACCGCCGGTCGCCAGGAAATCGATGAAGAGCTGGTCGATGAGCTGAAGAAGCTCCATGAATTCCTATCGCCTAAAGAAACCCTTCTTGTAGCCGACTCAGCTACCGGACAACAGGCCGTCAGCGTGGCTCAACATTTCGATGAAGCGGTCGGTATTACCGGTCTCGTCCTCACGAAACTGGATGGTGATGCTCGCGGTGGTGCGGCGCTGTCGATGCGATCGGTCACCAAAAAGCCGATCAAGTTTGCCGGTATGGGCGAAAAGATGTCCGATCTGGAGGCTTTTGATCCGGAGCGTCTCGCCGGGCGAATCCTCGGAATGGGTGACGTCGTAGGTCTCGTTGAAGCCGCTGCCGAAGCCATTGACGAGAAGGAAGCCATGCGAATGGCTGAGAAAATGAAAAAGGCGACCTTCGATTTCGAAGATTTCCTTTCTCAGATGCGGATGATGAAAAAAATGGGCGGACTGTCCAGCATCATGGGCATGATCCCCGGGATGGGCGATCAAATGAAAGGCATGCAGGTCGACGATGACATGCTGAAGCACACCGAGGCGATTATCCTTTCAATGACTCCTAAGGAGCGGGCCCGACCTGAAATTATCAACGCATCCCGCCGCAAGCGGATCGCCAAAGGAAGCGGCATGACTGTGACCAAGGTAAATCAACTCATCAAACAATTCGGCATGATGCGGAAGATGATGAGGAACAAGGGCAAGATGAACAAAATGATGAAGCAGTTCGGCGGCGGCGGAAAAGGCGGCGGACTGCCGAAAGGCCTTGGAGGATTTTAGAAAACTTCAAAAAAATTGCGCCCCGAACCAAAGCATAACAGCTGGTCGAGGCGCAGTTTTTTGGTTCCCACGTTGTGCCGTCTCCGACGGTGAGGCTCACGTTCCCGTCTCTCAACAGAATGGGGACTACTCGCCGACTTTTGCCTTCCAGTGAAGGCCTGACAGCCGACGACGCACTCGTCCCCGTGAACGTATTAACGGTCCGGGCCTGTTAAAGCCGGTAAGGGTCGAACACTGCAGGAAATTCTCTAAAGATTTGAAAGATCACGGCGAAACTGGAAGCTCTGCCTTTGATATGACGTTACGAATTTCACCGCGACATGTCACGAAGAATCGACCGATTTGATTCGATTTTCGCTGCTTCGATGTAGCAGGAGGGAAATGTGCGAATTTCCCCGTTTTTAATACCCAATTTAAATAAACCGGGAGCCCGCGATTTCTAGATTTCGAAGAGTGAGGTCACCGACTCGTTGTGATGAATCCGGAGAATCCCTTCGCCCATGATTTCATCAATACTGATCGCGGTAACTTTTTCACCCTCTGAGTATGGCGTGCTGTTTGTCGAGAAGACCGCCTCGATATCGGATTCAGCGATCCGCTTCCGTCCCTGCTCGTTGAGCACAGCATGAGAAACGCCTGCAAAGATCTTCTGAGCCCCGCTCTTTTTGAGGAGCCTCGATGCAGAAACCAGAGTGCCTGCGGTTTCCGATAAATCGTCGACCATCAGAACATTTTTTCCTTCGACTTCACCGATCAACTCCATTGCTTCGACTTCGGTATCGGAGATGCGATTTTTGGCTACAATAGCAAGAGGCACATCCAATTCCTCGGAATAGGAGTGAGCCATCTTCATGCCGCCCACATCGGGAGAAACCACCACGAGGTTATCCGTCAGATTCTGCTGTTTGAGGTGTCTGATCAAAACCGGCTTAGCATAGAGGTGATCTACCGGGATATCGAAAAAGCCCTGAATCTGACCTGCGTGAAGGTCCATGGTCAAAACCCGGTCCACTCCGGCAGCGGTCAGTAGATTCGCCACCAATTTTGCGGTAATCGGAACGCGGGGTTGATCCTTACGATCCTGCCTCGCATAGCCGAAAAACGGAATCACTGCGGTAATCCTTTCCGCACTGGCCCGTTTTGCCGCATCCACCATAATCAACAACTCCAAAATGTTATGATTGGTGGGTGGGCAGGTCGGCTGAACGATGAAAACATCGCGCCCCCTGATATTCTCGTTAATTCTGACGAAAGTTTCCCCGTCAGCAAACTGTTTTACCAGCACATCGGATAACGGGACTTTGATATAGTCCGCGATTTCCTTTGCCAATTTGGGGTGTGCTGTGCCGCTGAAGATCTTTAGCTCCGATGCCATCGTGCGCGAACTTCGCGAAACCGTCACAAAATGCTAGGAAAAAAGTTGCGGGTATCGTTTTTGAAGACGTTTTTACTGTTATGAAGGCCAACTTCTTCCCACAAATCGCGATTTTATCGGTTTTTTCCACCATTTTGCTGATGCCTTCCGCATCGAAATCCGACGATTGGAGCGTTTTTCGAGGTCCGCAGAGCAATGGAATCTCTCTGGAATCCGACTGGGTGGTCCCAAAATCGGATGCCCCGATACTTTGGAAAGCCGAAGTCGGTCTTGGATACTCAGCCGCCACCGTTGCCGATGGTAAAGTGTACCTCACGGGCCACAATGGCACCGATTCCGACAAGGTTTTTTGCTTCGATGAAGCTTCCGGGGATCAAATCTGGGTTCAAACTTATCCGCAGCCTCTCGGTGATCTCTATTTTCAGGGCGGAACCACCGGATCGGTTACCGTCGTCGGAGACCGGCTCTTTCATATTGCCCGGGAAGGCGAGGTGTTCTGTCGCAATACCGCTGACGGATCGGTCGTCTGGCAAATCAGTCTCCAGAAGGATCTCGATTACAAGAAGCCAACCTGGGGCTTTTCCGGCGCCCCCCTTCCCCATAAGGATCGAATTTACCTAACCGCCGGGGAGTCCGGTATCGCTCTGAACCAAAAGGACGGCAGCATCATCTGGAAATCCGACGATGAAGAGGCGGGCTATGCGACCCCGTATCTCTTCGAGAAAAACGGCAGAGAACTGCTCATTTTCACCAACAAACGCTACTACAACTGTGTCGATGCCGGAACAGGCGAAAAGCTTTGGGAAGTGAAGTGGATGACCCGCTACGGCGTCAATGCTGCGGATCCGATTGTTTCAGGCGATCATATCTTTATCTCGAGCGGTTACGGGAAAGGTGCCACTCTTCTAAAATGGGACGGAACCGGCGAGCCCGACACGGTCTGGAAAAGCCGCGATATGCGAACCCAGATGAACGCCGCCATTTTGATCGATGGCTATCTCTACGCCGTTGATGGAAACGAAAGCGCCGACGGAACCTCGCTGAAGTGTATGGATATGCTCACCGGGGAGACCCAATGGAGCGACACCTCGATCGGACACGGCACGGTATCGGTTGCCGGGGGAAAATTGATCGTTCTGACTGAGATGGGCGAACTGCAAATCGCCCCGGTGTCACCGAAAGCCTACACACCGGAATTTAAACAAAATGTTCTAAAACCCCGCATCTGGACCGTACCAGTAATGGCAAACGGTCGAGTTTACTGCCGGAATGCCGGAGGATCCCTTGCCGTTCTGGATCTGAGAAAACCATAAACCCTATGAAATTTCTTTATTTTTTCCCTGTTTTCGCAACCGCTGCTTTTGCGTTCTCCCAAATTGAAGCTCAGGAACCCTATGCGACCGCCAAACCGGTTCCTGACTACATTCGCTATCAAAAAGCAACGGCTAAGGGCCAGCCCGATGCTCTTGAAACCGCGGTTTCCCGCTTTCAAAAAGGAGATCACACCGTTGATTTGATTTCCGTGGTCCACCTCGGAGACGCGGCATATTTCAAAAAGCTTAAAGATTCGCTGAAGGCATACGACGCCGTGTTTTACGAGATGGTTGGCGGCCCCTACACCGAAGAAAAAGCCCGCCTCGCCAAAGAACAGCAGGGCGAAGGCGATATGGCACAGGTCCAGCAACTTCAAAAACTGGCGACCAGCCTCCTCGGTCTCGAATTTCAGCTGGAAGGTCTCGATTACCTGGCGCCAAACTTTGTTCACGCCGACATGACCGCTGAAGAGTTTGCGGAACACACCGACGGATCCCACGGAATTTCGGAATTGCTTTCCAGCGCCTTAAAGATCGCTCAATCCGGCAAAATTCGCGGCCTACCCTCCTCCGAAGGCGATGCCAATCAATTGATGTCGCAGCTGATGTCCTCGGTTCTCACCGGAAACAGCAATCAGTTAAAAAGAACCCTCGGACCGATCCTGGCGGAAGCCGAGCTTTTTATCACCGAGATGGAGGAAGAAGAAGGCACAGTCCTGATTTCCCGTCGCAACGAGATCGTCATCGAAAAGATGAATGAGTATCTCGCCACCCGGGACGCAGGAGCGAAGACAGATGCAATCCTCTACGGGGCTGGACACATGCCCGATCTGGAAAGTCGGCTCATCGCAGAAGGCTACGTCAAAGCCGCCACTAACTGGGAGCCGGGCTGGCTGATCGCAGAGGGGGCAAACCGCAATGAAGAAGCACCCAGCCTCGATCAAATGCTTCAGCAAATCGGCGGCCTTATGGAAATGCTCAACGGCCAGTAACTCTGAACTTCAGCGACCCACTCCGCGCGTGCAAACCAACGCCTGAATAACAGCTACTCTCTTATTCTTGCTCTTATTCCTGTTCTTGCTCTGACGCATTTGGAGCAAGAACAAGATTAAGAGCAGGAGCAAGAGTTGTGATCCAGCAGGAGCTGGTAAAATCCGACACTGTACCCTGTACAATCTCAGACTGTACCCTGTACAATCCCCTTACTACCATCAGTTTCCGGATGGATCTCGGTCACCAGGTCACCACATTGTCCGAGGCAATATCAGCCTCTTTCCCGGAGCTCCAAACCACCACGGATTCGGACAGGTATTTGAGCTCCGTGCTCGTTCCGCTTCCCCACTGCGGAGCCCAACTCCCCGAAAGACTGGGCGGATTATGGGCCGGGTTCGCCATTTGGCCTTGATTGCTTGAATCAATCCGCAAGCCGTATTTATAGCCCCAGGGGTCCCATAAACTTCCCGCCCCTGAACCGCTCTGGCTCAAAGAAATCCCGTTCACAAAACGATTCGCGCCGAGACGCTTCGCAGTCCGCCCTGAAAAATACGGGGTCCCTTTTGGATTCAATTTCCGGCCGGCATCGGTCCGCGCTCCGAGAAGAATCTCCATAAACGAATCGTCGGAGACATAATCGACGTGAGCCGCCTTGCCCCCTGACCCGGCGGGCGCCGGATACCTCCGATAATCGCTGTGATAGGCAGCGATCGCATTCCTTAAATTCGAGGCGGTGTTTTTTGCATCGGTTTTCCGTGCCGTATCAATCAAAGCCTTCGCTCCGCTGAATAGAATCCCGGCAAGAATTGCGATGATAGACATCACAACCATAATTTCGATCAGAGTGTACCCCGCTTTCACTCCCGACACAGCATTTCGATTCCGTATGACCCTCACACGGATAATGTAATCACAATGTAAATACCCCTGTCGAGCTATATTTGAATTTTAGCTCTTCAGGGAGTGATTTCGGGGATGGGATCGTTCGGCCCGACATCTTTGCCCTCCCAATTGACGGTATCCGTTCCGTCATAGAGCAAAATCCGGTGGGCACTTCCGGCCGCAGGTTTCCGGTTTTCCTTCGGAACAAAAGTTTTATGCCAGTCGATAATTTCCTTCAGCTCGGGTTTATCGATCAAATTGGTCCATTCATTGGGGTCGTTGACCATGTCGTAAAGCTCAGCACTGCCGTCCGCATATTGGATGTAACGCCAGTTTTCCGACCGGATTCCATGATTATCGTGATTGTGTGTGGTAATCGCAGGCCGTTCCCGCTTCGTTGCAGCGTCCTGAAGTTGGGGAACCAGCGATATCCCCTCCTGCCCTTTCGCACCGCTCTGACCGGATAGTTCAACCAGGGTCGGATAGATATCGAGCAGCTCAGCCGGTTGACCGCAGATCTGCTGCGGCTTCACACCGGGCCCGGCGAAGATGAGAGGCACCCGCGTCCCGTCGTCCCAGAGCGTGTTTTTACCGGTGATGGCTTTTTCGCCAATATGCCATCCGTGGTCGGACCAAAGCACCACAATGGTATTTTCCTCCAGATTGTTCCGCTTCAGCGCGGCCATCACCTTCCCGACCTGATCATCGACAAACGCGGTGCAGGCGAGATATGAGCGGGTCAAATTTTTCCATTCTCCGGCTTCTTCAAGAAACTGGAGTCGCGGCTCGGGCAGGTTCCAGTGCATGTACCAGGAAAAACGGGGCGTATCATCACGGTCCCCTCTTTGAATGAGCGGCAGCTGAAGCTCATCCTCGGGGAACAAGTCGAACCACTTCTGCGTCGCGTAACAGGGAACATGAGGCAGAAAGAATCCGCAGGCCATAAAGAAGGGATCCTTCGGCTTTGCATCGAGCTGAGCCACGGCCCACTCCGCAATTTTATAGTCCCCTTTGTCTTCGTCCCTATGGTCGAACAATCCCCAATCCACCAATCGGTGGTCCGCCGGAGTATCGACCAGTTTTTTTTCAGGGAAGGGTTTTCCCGTGGCGCGCGGCCCGTAGTGATTCCATTCCACCGGCCCGTTCTTTTTGTTTTGCCCATAACCTCCATGATAGATCTTTCCAGCACCATAAGTGGTGTAGCCCCGGTTCATGAAAAACTGAGGAAGCGTCTCGATGTCTGCTAACTCCGGAATTTCGCGAAACCACGGACTGAGTCCATAAATCCCCGTGGAACCGGGACGACGACCTGTCATCAAGCTGGTACGCGAGGGATTACAAAGCGGTGATTGGCAGTGGGCATTGGTGAAAGCCGTTCCCCTTTCGGCCAGTTTATCGATATAGGGAGTTTGGGCCTGCGGATGCCCACCGAGATACCCAATCCAATCGTTCTGATCGTCAATCGCGATCATCAAAATATTGGGTTTTGCTTTTTCATCAGCAAACCCTCCCCCTATGGTAATTAATCCACCGATAACAGTCAAAATCAGACCGGTCCTGAGACGTGAAAAATCCTTCATGCCGCAAAGAGTACCGCCAGTCATAGCGACAACCCAAGCAAAAAATTATCCGATAAGAGGAGGTGACATTTTGATACTGGACATTGCAAAATGCCTACTTCTATCACTATCGGAAAACCGCCTCTTTATGTGCCTATAGAATCTCTAATTAATTTTGTAACAAATTTGATTGATGTTGCGACTCGATTTTGAGAAGATGACCGTCTTCCGGATTCCCAAGCCCCCGGTTTGGGACCCTTCGGCCAGGTAACCAAACAGATTAAATTAATGAAATTAAAACTATTATTAGCTACGATTTTCGGAGCTGTCGCCGTTAACGGCGCAGTAGCCGGAACCTATTGCCCACCCCCAGCGCAGTACGATAAGTGCCCCGTGGAATGCAGTCCGGATTCTCCCGGATATGTCGGGGTGTCCTATATGTCCGACTATATTTTCCGTGGCGTACGCTACGCGAGAGACACCGTCGGTATGCACGCCAGCTACACGATCGACAGTTGCATTATTCCGGTGACACTGGGAGTGAATCACTACTCATCGTTGAGTTCCAACAATCCGGGGAACCGTCTCGGTGGACCCAACGCCGGTGGTGACCATAACAATCTCTACGCGGCAGTGGAGCTGCCCAGCGTCTATGGTTTTGACCTCGGGCTGCGCTACGATCACTATTTCTATCCTAACTGGCGCACCCCAACCGGTGCCCCCGGAAATGGAGACTCCCATGGCGCTCTCGGGCTTACTATCTCACGGGAGATTCTCTGCGGATTGACCCTCGCTTACACCGCTCAGCACGATTTCAACTCACCCAGCGCCCAGCTTCCCTTCGGTAACTCCAGCACAGATAACGGTGCATGGATTCATACCATCGATCTGAGCAAATCCTTCAGTATCACAGATTGTGTATCACTCGACCTCCGCGGTGGTGTTCTCTACACCGATAACATGTGGGCCGGCGGAAGCGGTTCGCAGCGTAGCGCAGGCTGGAACAATTACTACATGGAAGCCGCACTGCCGATTGCAATTGGACGCTGCGCCACACTCAGCCCCTATATCGGATACAACGGGACTCCTGACAGCTGGTTGGCGGACGGCGTGCCTAACGGAATCCCGGGTGCCAATGCCAACGACGCTTTCCATGGTGGCGTTCGTCTCGGCGTGAAGTTCTAAAGACTCTGTTTCAAATACTTGCTACAGTATTGGGGCCGCTTCTCGAAAGGGAAGCGGCTTTTTTGTGGGTTGAGAATGAAATGGTTTTATAAAACTTAATTGGACACAACCTAAATAGTTTGGAATATTTAGATTTACCATATTTATAACTATGTCTCCTGACTTTGCGCTAAATATATTCCTGCCGTTCATTGCCTTTGCGATGGGGGCCTGCATCGGGTCCTTCTTGAACGTGGTGATTTACCGGGTTCCGCTTGGAATGAGTGTCGGGGAGCCCAAACGGTCGTTTTGTCCGAAGTGTAAAACCAAAATCCCGGCCTGGCTCAATATCCCGCTCTTCACCTGGCTGATGCTCCGCGGAAAGTGCAAATGGTGCAAAAGCGAGATCGCATTCCGCTACTTTCTGGTCGAACTCCTCACCGCAATCGTTTTTCTCGCCATCTGGCAGATGTTTTTTCAATCGATCGGGATCTGGGGAGTGATTGGGCTGTGGATCTTTTCCGCTCTTTTGATATCGGCCACGTTTATTGATTTTGATCACATGATCATCCCGGATTCAATCACTCTGGGAGGCCTCGGGGTTGGCTTACTTTTCAGCGCTCTCGCGCCGGTTCTGCAACAGGAAAAGACCTGGCAGAACGGTCTGCTCGCAAGTGTGATCGGAGCAGCCGTGGGCTTCTGTGTGCTTTGGAGCATCGTGATGCTTGGCAAGTTGATGTTTGGTCAGATCAAACACGAGTTTCCGGAGCCGGTCGACTTTCTGATCTCTCAGCCCGGCGGGGAGGAAGAAGCCATTGTTATCAAGCTGGGTCCCGATGATCAATACGAGTGGCAGGATGTGTTCTACCGCCAGTGGGACCGGATGGACATGGAGATCGGCGAAGTTTCATTCAACGACATTCCGCAGGAGAACAGCGGTAAACTGAAAATCGTAGGTGACGGCTTTATCATCGATGGTCTCAAAACCGATCTTGAAGGCGTCAAGAAAGTGCACGGAACCTGCACTCGAGCCGTGGTTCCCCGGGAAGCCATGGGATTTGGCGACGTTAAATTTATCGCCATGATCGGAGCTTTTCAGGGTTGGCAGGCCGTTCTCATCACCGTCATGGCAGCCTGCTGCATCGGCGCGGTGATCGGCTCGATCCAGAAACTGATGTCCAAGGAGAGCAAGATTCCTTTCGGCCCCTACCTCGCGTTAGGTGCGTTTATTTATATCTTCACCGGAGCCGCGATATGGAACTGGTATGCCGGAATCTGGCAGGGGGCATTTCGCTAGCCCCCGGGATTGTCATTTCATCAGGTCGATCAGCTTATCGACCACTTTCTCCACAGAGATTCCTTCAGCCTCGGCCCGATAGTTGATCAAGACCCGGTGCCGCAACACGGGTAACGCCATGTGGTTGATATCATCTTTAGTGACGTGCGCCCTTCCCTGAAGAAGCGCTCTTGTCTTCGCGCCAAGCACGAGGAATTGAGCTGCCCGGGTTCCTGCACCCCAACTAACCCATTCATTTATGTATTCGTTGTCACCACCGGGACGGGAATTAGCCGCGAGGCGAACCGCGTAGCGAACGATATCCTCAGCGATTGGAACCCGTCGAACCACATCGTGACACTTAATCAGATCCTCGCCGGTAAACAGAGCATTGACGACTTCATTCTGAACAGCAGTGGTTTTCTGCACGACAGAAACTTCATCATCCTCGGAAAGGTAATCGATATGAATATTGAACATGAAACGGTCGAGCTGCGCTTCGGGCAATGGATAGGTTCCCTCCATTTCAATCGGGTTCTGGGTCGCCAGAACGAAAAACGGTTTCTCCAGAGTGTACGTAATCCCGGCTGCGGTTACCTGTTTCTCCTGCATCGCCTCCAAAAGAGCCGCCTGCGTCTTCGGTGGCGTTCGGTTGATCTCATCCGCTAGAATGATGTTGGCAAAAATCGGGCCCTTGCTGAACATCAACTCACGGTGCCCACTGGCATTTTCCTCCAGAATCTCGGTTCCGGTAATATCGGAAGGCATCAAATCCGGAGTGAACTGAATTCGGCGAAAAGAAAGGTCGAACACTTTCCCCAGAGTGCTCACGAGCAGGGTCTTCGCCAATCCGGGAGCACCGGTGAGGAGACAATGCCCGCCGGAGAGCATCGCGATCAACATCTGCTCAATCACATCTTTTTGACCTACGATGATTTTCGAAATCTCAGCATCGATCGTCGAATGAGCGGTCCTCAACATCTCGACCATCTCTTTTTCCATTTCGAAATCCGCGTCTTTTGTCGCTCCGGGAACAGGAGGTGGGCTATTGGAATCACTCATAGATTTTAGAGAATGATAGGGTCATCCCTCATCCAGTGAAAACAAAAATGTGCGCTATTTCACGCTCACCACGGAAACTGCAGCGGGTGGACACAAAAGTGGCGCCAAATCATCCGATTTAGCGCCACTCTAGTTACCCCTCAACACAAAATATAGCAGTTTGCTGCTATTTTTATAATAGGGGTAAAATGGGGTGATTCAAGTCAAAAGTTATAATTTCCATAATTAAAACTATTTCCAGCCATACCCACCTGCGATGTCGTCGATGATATCCTGTCGATTAAACCAGATCAAAAACAGGATGGGTAAGGCTAGAACCCAGATTCCACCGATCACCAGCCAGACGAGCCCCATAATGTCGTAGAGCTTAACCATATCAAAGGGTGGAGCTGACGCCGCTCCCCCGGGAATGCTCGCCATTTGTTCGTTAAACATTGCGCCCATACTGCCACCCATGATCGAAATCATCTTGCGGACCTGATAAACACTGTAGAGACCGACGATTATCTTGGCGTAGGACCACCCGAGAAGGATTGCGCGGCTCTTTCGATATCTCTGCAAAAGTAGAATGCCCCCGACAAAGAGGACCACTGACAAAATCAAGAGAGCGATGTCGGAAATGATTTTGGTTTGCGCGAAAGCCTCAATATCCGTCATCATCCCGCTTACCGCATCCTCTATCGCGGCGTCAGCATCTGTATTACCCGTTCCGCTTTCGGGAATCACGACTAATGAATCCCCCATCGCCTTCATAAACGCGATATTTGCGATCTGAGAAGCCGCTGATAAAAAACCGAGTATCCCGACGATGATTCCGATAATTCCAAAGGTCGAGGGCCAGTTGGATTTCAGTGGGGGCGGATGAAATTCAGTGGCTTGATCCATAATTTTCTGATTTTTTATCTAATAAAAATCGATGCATACAGGAAATATGTATTTTTTTTCATGAATTTCCGAATAAATTCCGAAATCGCCCGTCAGATTGGCATAACCGATAAATAGAAAGATATTATGGAAAACGAATTTGCCTTACTGTGTCAGTTTCTCGAAGAGATGGGTCCTGAAGTTATGGGTCATAGCAACCTTCCGGTCTCAAGCGAAGAATTGGAGAAAATCAATAAGTTCGCCGCAGGAGGTCTTAACTCCAAAGAGCGTGAAGCTTTATTGCCAACTCTAATCGAAAACGAGCAGGCACTTCACGATCTGGTTCAGGCGATCAAAAGTCGCCAGAAATGAACCGAAACCGTCTAAAATTTCTCAACAACCCGATTTTCACCCAACTCGGGACCGACGTAGAAAAGCACATCGAGTCCTGGATTAATTCCAGCAGTCCAGCCGAAACGGCAGGGTTGCTGGATGAGGTGTGTCTGGATATCCTGAGCCGGGTCTATAAACGTATCGGCGGCTCGGAAGGAACCGTTTGGCTGGCGGATTCCGATCAACTCACTGCGGTTTACAATTCCGGCCCGAATGCGGATGAAATCGTGGGCTTTCAGCAGCCTATCGGAAGCGGAATCATTTCGATGGTTTACGCGCAACAGCAACCCTATTGCGAGAACGAAATCAGTTCCAAATCAGGTCACGACGACACTCTCGACCGGCAAACGCATAAGTCGACCCGGGCGATGGTGGTGATCCCTTTCTACTTTGCATTTGGACTGCGCGGCGTCATTTCCTGCGTCCAACTTCAGGACAACGGCTCGCCGGAACCTTCCGGTTTCGAAAGTTCAGATGTCGAGCAAATGGTTCGCGCAGGAAACAATGTGGAACGTCTTGTGAACGGCAAACTTCTTTCCGTCGCACTGGGATTTGATGAGAGTTGATCCCGAAACCGTCTGGCCAACTCTCGAAGGAGCACGACAGGCGCTCGAAGAAGGAGACGGAGCCAATGTCAAAGTGGCGATTATCGATTCCGGAATCGAATCGAGTCACCCGCTGCTGAGCGGAATGAATTTGGCTGACGACGTCGTCATTTCCTGCGACGGTATGAACATCAATTTCGAGGAGGGCAGTGGCAACGACGCCTATGGTCATGGCACTGCCGTCGCCGGAGTTCTCCTCGACGAAGTTCCGGCAATCACCGTAGGCAGCTTTCGCGCCCTCGACACCCAAAACCGCTCCCGAAGCTTTGTGATAGCAGAAGCGGTACATCTCGCGATTTCCCGGGGTTACCAAGTTATAAACTGCAGCTTTGGTTGCCGGGGACAACCCAAGTATGTCATGGACTACAAGGAGTGGGTTGATTTGGCCTACTTGAATGGTGTCCAGATTGTCGCGGCCTGTAGTAATTTGGAGTCCGGGATCCGCGAATGGCCGGCCTATTTTCCCAGCGTCTTCGGTGTGCGGGCGATTGATTGCCCTTCGGAGGAAATCTACCACACCCCGAATCAGATGATTTCATTCATGGCTCAGGGAGAAAGAGTTAAAGTACCCTGGCTCGGAGGCTCCACGAAGATTGAGACGGGAAGCAGTTTTGCTGCACCTCGAATTTCCGGGAAAATCGCCAAGCTTCTTTCAGTATATCCCAACCTCGACCCGGGTCTGATTAAACCGCTCCTCGCAAATCTCGCGAAAGTATATCAACCCCGCGAATAACCCCGGGACCGGAGCGGTCATCTTATATATATAATTGACTTCTATTAGATATATATAATTATTATACTTAATAGACATGTCATGACTTCGACCACATTGCCAAACGATCCCATCAACTTCAATTCTGCTCAACGCCAGCTCCTCGTTGATCAGATCAACTCTCTCGAATTTAAAGTTCGCGAGATCGAGAGAAAGTTATTGGAACAGGCAACTTCTCTTCACGATGCGGTTGTCGAAAAGCTCGACAGTCTGTTCGATGAGCATACTCTCGTCGAATTCCAGGCCTTTCCCGGCGAGGAAGGTACCATCAAAATTTCCAGTGAAGGTTCCGCAAACGCCGCCATTGGCAGGTCAAAGGAAGTCTTCGACACGATCAAAGCAACTCGCGATCAGTTGGAACTTCTCAATCAGACGATACAAAAAATTCAGCTCGCGAGGTAACCGGACCACCTTTTGCTTCTTACTGCTTTCGACAAAAAAACTCCTGTGGCAGAAGCCAGAGGAGTTTTTCCATCTATAGATTTTCGGTGAACTATTTCTTCCGGCTTGCCTCGACCGCTTTGATCAATTCCTCAAGGGCAGCGACGGTTTTCTTCTCCAGATCAGTCGCTTTTACAGCAGCGGCTTTCATACCTTCAGCCTCGCGGGTCAGTGCCTCTACTTTCTTGAGCGCAGCTTCATAGGCGGAATTAGCCTCACCCGCCTCTTTCTTAGCTTTTTCCGCTGCGGCAGTTAACTCAGCCAAAGCGGTTTCCAAACTACCTTTGGGAGCGGCAGGCTTGGGAGCGGGTTTCGGTGCTGGCTCCGGCTTTTTAACAGGTGCCGGTTTGGCCGGTTCCGGTTTTTTCTCTACCGGAGCCGGAGTCGGTTTCTTAGCGGGAGCGGGAGTCGGTTTCGGCGCAGGTTTGGCCGGTTCGGTTTTAGCAGGAGGTGCGACAGCCGCAACCACGACGGGCTCTTTCCACCCTGTGTTGATATCAATCCCGGGAACGGCTTTTGCCAGAGCTGCGACACCTTTTTCCGAAGCTTTGGTCTGCCAGAGGAACAGCTTTTTGAGGTTCTCGTTACTGGCTAACTTAGCAATCCCCGCATCGCTGATTTCGGTTCCGTAAAGATTCAGGTATTCCAACTTGGGAAGTGTCTTGATGTGATCAAGAGCCGCGTCGGAAATTTTTGTGTTCTCCAAATGCAGACGGGTGAGGTTCTTCATGGATTGAAGACCGGCGAGCCCTTTATCGGTGACCTGAGTGCGAGCCAGGTTAAGCCAGAGGATATGCTCCCCTACCGGCTTTAACGTCTCGAGATTCTTATCATCGAATTCTTTGGCTACGTTGAGCGCGGAAAACCGCAATTGTGGGGTGTCCTGCGCGATCGCCATCAGATTGCCGCCTTCGCTACTTACTTTCTTAATTGTCTCATCAATCAACTTTTGATCGGCCTCTGAAATCTCGGTAGCGCCTTTATCATCTTTAGCTTCACTCTTTGCCGGAACCGCTGCCAGAACGGCGGTGATTGCTTTTGTGATTTCCGGCGTGGCGGACAACGACTCCACGGTGGCATCTCCTTTAGCTCCGGATTTGACCCAGAACTCGATTACCGCCACTTCGTCCGGTGTGAGTTGGTCTTTACCTTCCGGCGGCATGTGCTCGTCATCATCCAAGGGCAGGTGGACCCGCTGGAGCAGGGTGCTCTCATCAGGATCGCCCGGAACGAGAGAGGTTCCCTCGCTACCACCTTTGATCATTGCCTCGATGGAATCGACCCGGAGTTTTCCTTTCTGCTTTTTCTCGCCATGGCACCCACCACATTTTGCTCCCAGAACCGGAGCAATTGCCTCTTTGTATAGAATTTTCTTCTGATTATCAGCAAGGACGAATGAAGGAAGAACCGCCAGTGCTGCGACAATTGTTAATATAGATTTGGAATTGATCATTTCGGAAAACTTATGGCTGAGAGCTAATATCTTGGCCTTACTAAACCTTATCAAGTCAAAGTAAGCGATTTTCATGGCGCAGATCATGGCAATAATTTCCAAAGCTTAATATTTCGGGAATTTGAGTTGCTCACTTACCAAAACATGCGCTATATTATAATTATCATAATTACCATTATGAAACACAAACACAAAACTCACACAACCCTACCCGTTGTGGCTGCTTTTGCGGTCGGGATGGCGTCAATACCCGGCGCGTCAACGGTCTCCGCCTCCGATGGATATCCCCCACGGTATCAGGTTTTATCCGATCCCTCTACGGCGAAAAAACCACCTGCGCGTAAGAAGCGGGAGTTTAAACCGATAGCTCCCAGCCGGGTCAGCCTCCGGTCAGAGACGGTTCAAACCTCTGCGATGGTTATCGAACCACCGATCCCTACGGAAGGAATTATCTATGAACCGACCGAACCGCCCATTCCCACCACAAAATTTGCGCCCTATACTCCGGGTCCCAGAATTCCAGCCCCACCGATTCCAGAAGCAGCTCCGGTAATCCTTGAAGAGCCTGAGTTACCCTATACCTCCGAAGAAGTCGAAGAACCTAAACCGGTGGCTCCCGCTCCGAAGCCTGCCGCCAGCACCTATCAACCGGTCAAACGCAGTTCAACTTCGGCCCAATCGGTTTCCCGAAAATCCTGGTCTTTATTTAAGAACCGGAATCGATCCGGGGACAATTGTCGAACGTGACGATAGTCACTTCCTTTCAGCGGTCTGCTGAGATTTTAATTTGAAAAAGAAAAAGCCGGAGCAGTTACGCTCCGGCTTTTCAAATTCGGTCGGAAAAAATTTCCCGGCACGATCAGGCTTGTGATCAATGATACGCAGCCTGAGCACCTTTGAGGTCGCGCTTCTTGAGCCAGGGCATCGTGCCACGGAGGCGCTTGCCAACTTTCTCGATTTCGTGAGCGGCACCTTCTTTGCGAAGCTCGTTGAAGTTAGGCTGTCCCTCTTCGTCCTCTTTGATCCATTCTTTAGCGAACTGACCATTCTGGATTCGCTTGAGAACTTTCTCCATATTCTTCTTAACAGCAGGAGTGATGATTTTAGGACCAACGGTCACGTCACCATACTCAGCCGTTTCGGAAATTGAGAAACGCATTCCGGAAATACCTGACTCATTGATCATGTCGACGATGAGTTTCATTTCGTGGAGACACTCGAAGTAAGCCATCTCGGGCTGATATCCAGCTTCGACCAGAACTTCAAAACCGGCAGTGATCAGGGCGGAAACACCACCACAAAGTACTGCCTGCTCACCGAAGAGATCGGTTTCAGTTTCTTCTTTAAAGTCAGTTTGGAAAACACCGGCGCGAGTACCGCCGACTCCTTTTGCCCAGGCGAGAGCAATTTTCTTTGCGTCCTTTTTACCTGGATCCTGATGGATCGCGATCAGTGCAGGCACACCTTTGCCTTCGACGAACTGACTGCGAACGGTGTGACCCGGTCCCTTAGGAGCAACCATGATAACGTTCACATCTTCCGGTGGTATGACGGTTCCGTAATGGATCGCGAACCCGTGACTGAAAAGTAGAGTCTTTCCTTTGGTAAGGTGCGGCTCGACGCTTTCTTTGTAAATCGCACCGATTTTTGTGTCTGGCACTGCCATGAAAATCACATCTCCAGCCTTCGCAGCTTCTTCTGTGTCCATGACCTCGAATCCAAAATCTTCAGCCACTTTGCGTGACTTACTTTTCGGAGTGAGACCGATGATAACGTTTGCACCACTGTCTTTTAAATTAAGAGCGTGTGCGTGACCCTGAGAACCGAAGCCGATAACGGCGAGGGTTTTTCCCTTCAAAACGCCAAGATCGGCGTCTTTATCTGTGTAGATTTTTGCTGGCATTTGACTAGCGAATTTGTGAGCGCGTAGGTTGCGCCCAAAGTGCGTAATGGTCAACGAAAACCTTGCGTACTAAAAGGGTTCCAGCGCCAAAGTCACGCGGTGTTGATTTTTACCCCGCCTCCGGATGGCAAAGTGACTCGCAATTTTCCCACGGCGATCCCGATCATCTTCACGGCGTCGGCAACTTCTTCGGCGCGGCTGAGATGGGACAGGGAGAAGCGTACACTGCTTCGTGCGCGGGACGCGGAACAACCCATTGCTTTCAAAATTCGACTGGGCTGGACCGAGCCGGTACTGCAGGCGGAACCGGGTGAACAACAGAGCCCCGCTTCGTCGAGAAGAATCAAAAGTCCCTCTCCATCAACTCCGGGGAAGTATAGATTTGTCGTATTGGGGAGACGATCCCCGATATCGCCGTTTACCTCCACGCCCTCGATCTCCTCTTTGACTTTGGCTTCGAACTCGTCCCTCAGCGTCGCAACCTGCTTCATGGCATCGAGACGTTTAGCTGCCAGTTCCGCCGCGATGCCCATGCCGACAATGCCGGCAACATTTTCAGTTCCGGACCGTTTTTCATTCTCCTGCCCGCCACCGAAAAGCAATGGTTTGAACCGGGTGTGCCGGTTGATATAAAGTGCCCCGATTCCTTTTGGCCCGTGAAATTTATGGGCCGACATCGCCAGGGAATGGATCGGCGCACAGTCAACCGACACCGGAATCTTCCCGATGGCCTGCACGGCATCGGTATGAAAATACACGCCCGCCTCGTTGGCGATTTCCGCAGCTTTGACAACGGGGCTGATGACGCCGGTCTCATTGTTCGCCCAAATCAGAGAACAGAAAGCGGTGTCATTTTCCCCGAGCAGCGTCTGCCAATCGTCAAGGTCGAGTATTCCATCGGACTGAACCCTGTTCAATTTCAGACTGTACCCTGTACCATCGAAAAACTGCAACGGTTCGTAGATCGCACTGTGCTCCACGGTGCTGGCGAGAAGATTTTTTTTCTCCGGCCAGGTGCGCAGGGCCGAAGTTATCGCGGTATTATTTGATTCAGTTCCTCCACTGGTGAATATGATTTCCTCCGGATCCGCACCGATCAGAGCTGCCACTTTTTCCCGGGCTTCACCAATGGCTTTGCGGGCTGCTTTGCCAAATCGATAACCGGCCGATGGGTTTCCATAATGATCACGAAGCCAGGGTTCCATCCCGTCAGCCACGGCTGGATCGACTTGGGTTGTTGCGTTGTTGTCGAAGTAAATCACAATCTGAATATCGGCGATACCACGTTGACTTCAAACAGGAGAGTCACACAAATCGATGTCTCTCTGAGCTTGCCAAAGCGTCACCTTTTCAACAGAATCGGTCCATGAACTTAGAGAATAACGCAGTGATCGATCAATTGGCAAGAACCCGCGGCTGGACACTTTTCTTTGCTATCATGCTCTGGCTGGGTGCCGCGTTACTGCTGCTTTCCGGAATCGCGATGGCGATATTGGGTTCGATGGGTTCATCACTTGGTGCAGCCGGGGCGAACAGTCCTTTGGGTGGATTAGAGGGACCTCTGCTCGGAATCGGTATTGGCGTTTTCTATTTCATCCTCGCCCTGATCTACATCTACCCGGCTTTGAAACTGACCAAATTTTCCAAGAAGGTCTCCGACCTGATGAAGGTCCCCAGCGAGGAAGGACTGGTTTCGGCTCTGGATGAACAGCGGGGTTTCTGGAAATATGTGGGTATTATGATGATCCTTTTCATCGCGTTCTACATTCTCATCATCATCGGAGCCATGATCTTCGGCATCATGGGAGCTTCCGCGATGAAGAGTGCCGGCTGACAGTTGCGGGACTGGACGTTGCTGCAGGGCGGGTTATTATCCCGCACTTGCATGGAACCTTTTTGGACTACGATATCGATACCGGTCGGGGAAACCCGTCACTGGGAGCTGGGCCCCCTGGCTTTTTGGGTCCGACACACCAAGGGTGAGTGGCACGTGGCATCCATTATGACACCCGACCGGTCTCAGGACGACCGGTGGACACTTGCCGTCCCGTCAGCCTTTCCTGACGATCTCGAATACGAACGGTTTGCGTTCAATTCCCAGGAGGGAGACGACACGCTAAGCTTGAAGCCCGAGTTTCCGGATCGATCGATTATTTCGAAACCTCTATCGAGGGTTGAGATCCCCTCCAATTCCACGGCCAGTTTTTTTTGCCGGGTTTCTCTTTGCGTGAAGTTAGTCGCCGGCAGGGAAAACAGTCCCCGCACCCTGACCACTCTCGCTCTCGCAAATCTATCACGCAGCTGGTTCGGCACACCTCTGGAAGGGGAAGCCTGCTATGCCTCCTCCACCAACGCAGCGCGGGATCATTTGGAACTCCAGCCCTTCCCTTACCGCGTTGTCTGTCCGGTAACTATTATAAACCGTTCGTCAGAACCTCTTCCGTTCGAACGAATCTGTATCCGGGTTAATCACCTTAAAATTTACCAGGGCGAACAGTATCTCTGGAGCAATGAAATTCGGGTCAGCAAAAGTTCAACCTTTGAAGTCAGTCAGGTTACCTATGGAAGCGGAGCTCCCTCCACTGAACCGAACGCTGCCGAGATCGCGCAAGCGAGAATAAAAGTCTCCCCCGGCGGCATTTTGCTCCGGACCTTCAACAACCTTCGTAAGACCATCGAAATTCATTGAGATAATGGACTTTCCTTTTTTCAATTCCATTCCGGAACGGTTTCAACCAATCATTGATTCGTTCTCGGAGCGACACGAGGCAATCATCGTCAGTGCAATCATCATTGCTCTGGGATTTATTCTCAGCATTATCCTCGGCCGAATCGTGATTCGTCCGTGGCGACGCTACCTGTCCAAGCAGGCGATGATGGTACTCCGCAAGGGCATCGGCTACGGGATCTTCGTCATCGTCGTCATGATGGTGCTGCAGGAATTTGACGTCAAACTTACCGCCATCTTGGGAGCCGCCGGTATTCTGGGTATCGCCATCGGTTTCGCTGCGCAAACCAGTTTATCCAACATCATCAGCGGTATCTTTCTGCTTTGCGAAAAACCCTTTCAAGTCGGGGATGTGATTAAAGTAGGCGATGAAACCGGAGTCGTGGAATCGATCGATATGCTCAGTTTAACGCTTCGCACGTTCAACAACCTCTCGGTTCGCCTTCCCAATGAAACGCTGGTGAAGGGACAATTAACGAATATCACCCGGCACCCGATCAGACGATTTGATATCAAGCTGGGCGTTTCCTACCGCGAGGATCCCGAGCGGGTGCTGGAGGTGCTGCGCAGTGTCGCAGATCTTAACCCTCACGTTCTGGTCGAACCGGAACCACTAATCGCCCTCACCGGTTTCGGCGAATCTCAACTCGACTTTACCCTGGGAGTCTGGCACGAGAAGGATGACTTCATCGAAATGCGAAACTCCATTTTATCGGCGATCAAGAAACGCTTTCTTGAAGAGAACATCGAAATTCCATTTCCTCACCGGGTTGTTATTTCAAATCCGGAAGGCACAGAAAACGATGCCGATCATATCGCGGGCACTTGATGATGGGCTACGGCGTGCAGCACGTTCGACAACACGACTTCCATCGATTCTTTACCGTAGGGTTTTGAAAGGACGCCGTCCCACTCGTCGGAGAGAAAGGCTCCGGAATGAGTGTCACCGCTCGAAAGAATCACTTTCACCGAAGGATCGATCCTCCGGATTTCGCGCATAACTTCCATCCCGCCCATTCTCGGCAGATTAAGATCGAGAATCACGGCATCAAAAGAATTGGCTTCGCGGAAAGCCTGTCGAATCAGGCCTACTGCTTTTTCGCCATCTTCCGCGACAATTGGCTCCATGCCGATGTGACCCAAAATTTTCGACGCCAACTTGCAGATCCTCGGATCATCATCGACCACCAGAATTTTCTTCCCGGAAGACCGTCTCGAAGTCTCAGCCAAAAAGTCTTTTGTTGCTCTCGCATGAGCCTGCTGTGGCATCACCACGCGATTCTCTTCGCGATTTACCGCCGGAGTCGTGGCGGTTGGCAAAAAGATGATAAATTCAGTTCCAACGTTTTCGGCAGATTCGACCATGATTTTTCCACGGTGTCTTTCTACAATCTGCTTACAGGAGGCCAGACCAATTCCGGTTCCGTCCGGCTTGGTTGTGAAATAGGGATCAAATACCTTGCCGAGGAGTTCACGGGGAATTCCGCAGCCACGATCACGAATCCCGATCACCACGTAGTTTCCAGCGGGGAGGTCGAAAGAGTTGCCATCGGAAACCGTTGCATTTCTGGCCGAGATATTCATCGGGCCCCCGTTAGGCATCGCCTGACAACCATTGATGATAATGTTTTGGAAGACCTGACGGATCTGAACCGAATCGATCTCGACATCCCACAGATCATTTTGGACCGACAGTTCCGGAGTTACGTTGTTTCCTACGGTCGACATCCGGGCAGTCTTCTTTAACAGACCGTGTAAATTTACAACCCGCAGTTTAGAGTCCTCACCCCGGGTAAACTCGATCATTTGCGTGGCCAGATCAGCGTTGGCATCGAGAGACATATCCGCGTCATCCAAATACTGCAGGATTTCGGGATCATCGCTTCCGGAGAGACGAATCAAATCGATCGCCATTTTCGCGGCGACCAGACCGTTTCTAAAATCATGGGCAATCCCGCTTGATACGATCTGAAGCGACTCGATACGGCTTTTCGCTAAATCGTCGTGGAAAGGATCCTCCACCGGCTTGGCAGGTGCCGGTGCTTCGGTGGCCCGGATCAATCGGATCGTGAAATTGATTGTTCTGCCGAGTGAATCTTTCACAGGGATGATGTTCCAGTTGAACTTTTCCCGGCCGCCGTTCTTCAGATGAAGATCCTTCTGCACCGGAAAGGCTTCGGTTCCCTGACTGATGATTGACCATCTCCGGAGAATCTCCGGCAGATAATCCCGGTCAAATAGCAGTCCCAGTGGTTGACCTAAAATATCCGACACCTCATAACCGGTAAAACGGGCCATCGCTTCATTGGCGAAAACCACTCGCGGACCGATCGGTGTATGAGACTCTGCCTCGACGATGAGAACACCTTCGCTAACCTGATCAAGTGCCAGGCGCATATGGTGATTTATGGATTGGATTTCTTCGACAGAATTCATTTCAGATATCTTTCAGCTAGATGCACCCATGCCCCGGGTAAAACTCAGGAGGCTGCTTTCAAGGTAAAGAAAACAGCCCTACTTTTCATTAAATGAGGTATGTAATTTAGGAAAGTTAATTTTCGGGCAAATTTGATATTTTTTTATGAGATTTTTCTAATTATTAGAAGCACTACCCTGAGCCAAAAACTGAAGCTCATTTCATAGGTACGCAAAAAACGGCCCGGATTGCTCCGGGCCGTTTCGATCAAACCAAAAAATAAGAGATAAGAACTAGCTAAACAGTTGTAGCAAAGGCTTACCTTCTGTTACCACACGATCTGTCTCGCGGTCCCGCTTGTGACCGGCAACGAGGAAGGGACGCCCTGACGGAGCGTAGACCACCTTGTTGAGATCAAGCCCGAGAGCATGGGCGATTGTGGCGTTGAAGTCACGTGGATCGACTGGATCCTCTTCGACAGCCATTCCCAGTTTGTCAGACTTGCCATAAGCCTGGCCACCGTTAACACCGCCACCTGCAAACATGGTTGAGAACACCCGTGGGTGGTGATCACGACCAGCATTCGCATTGATCTTCGGAGTCCGGCCAAATTCGGTTCCGAGAACGATCAAAGTCTTCTCAAAGAGACCTTCCGCTTTCAAGTCATCAATCAATGAAGAAAGCGCCTTATCAAGCGCTCCACCGGTTGTCTGCATCGCATTGTCGATTCCGTTATGCATGTCCCATCCACCGGATTGAACCTCAACAAAACGAATACCGGACTTCACGAGACGCTTCGCGAGCATGGCTCCTTTACCGACCCGGGTGTTACCGTAGTCCTGAAGTTTCTTTTGATAATCCGGCTCATTACCGAGCTTGAATGTCTCAAGGTCTTCCGAATTCATCAGGTTCAAGGTCTCATCATAAAACTGGGAGTAAGCCGATACTTCGTCAGTCTTAAATTTACGACGGAACCCTTCGTCAAAGGAGTTCATCAGGTCGAGACGCTTCTCAAACTGATCTTCGCTCACGCCATTCGGCAACTCTGAGTTCTGCACTCCACGCTCAGCATCCCCGATTGGGAGCGGTGCGAGAGCCGGACCGAAGAAACCAGCGCCCGGGTGATTACCACCTCCGCCGATCACGACGGAATCGGGAAGTGTCTCATGCTTTTTACCAAGCAAAGTCTGAGCCCACGGTCCCATCGAAGGGTGGACGATCGTAGCACGCGGCTGATAACTGGTATGCATCCAGTAAGAACCACCACGGTGATCACCCGTTTTCTGGGTCATAGAACGAACCACAGCGATATCTTTAAACCGCGCCGCCAGTCCCGGAAGGTGGTGACCTATCTCAATACCGGCAACACCGGTTGAAAGACCTTTGGTGTTACCACCGGTTTCAGTTCCCGGCTTCGGATCGAAGGTGTCAATATGAGTCATCCCACCGCTCATGTAGAAGAAAATACAGTGCTCTGCTTTTCCACCACCGGCTGCGAGAACCTTGGACGATGCTCCTGCAATTGGGAGAATGCTAACTCCCAGTGCGGTCTTGGCCGTCCGGGCAACAAACTGTCTACGACTCAGCTCGTCGAGCTTGTTTAGGTTATCTTTTAATTCCTGCTTCATTAGATTTGTTTTGTTTTGGTTTAATACTTTCCGGTGATTACTGAACGAACAAAAATTCCCGGGTATTCACCAATGCCCAGATTACATCTCCGATTGCAGCGACTTCCATCGCCTGGCGATCGCGGTCGCTCATATCTCTGTCCTTCTTCGGACGCATCCCCGAGGATGCTCTCCTTGCTTCGTCGGACGTCGGCATTCTTCCGAGAACACTCAGAAAGATTTTGTCGACTTTGTCCCCTTTTCTACCATCTCCATAGATGATTTCTTTGATCAGATAAGCTTCAGGATCGGTCAGCACTTTATTGGTAATGCTTCCGTTTAACAGAGCCATCACCTGTGGTGAAGATCCTGAAGTAAATTGGTTCTCAATCAGGTTTTTGTCTGACTGACCGAACATCCGGAGGAAGTGACCGGCCCGCTGTGGTTGCTCCATTTCAGAAGCGCGAACCATTTTCTCTCCACCAATCCGACCGGCATTTCGCTCCATCATCATGGTCTCACCATCGGAAAGACCGCGACCAATGGTGCGGAACTTTGACCGGTAGGCTTCAATCTGAGCCAGAGTGGTCAATTTTGTCGTATCGGTATGCATGAGTTCTCTGTAGTCTTCCCATCCGCGGCGGACCATTCCTTCAGGATTGTCCGTGGTCAGCGTAACCATTGAGTCCCAGAGCTGTTCCGCGGTCATCCGGCGGAGAACCGGTCCGGGGAAGTGATAAGTTCCGTTATCAACCTGGGTTAAAGTCGGAGTTAAGGTCTCGGACTCACGCTGGTAAGTGTTTGAGTTGTAGACGACCCGGAGGAAGTCTTTCACGCTGAAATCCATGTCCTGCATCATTGACTCGAGGAAAGTCAGCAACTCATAGTTCTGAGCTTGTCCATCGAGGTGGCCGGGAATGTTGTAAACCGGCTCAATCTGTCCAAGGCCGAAAGCCAGTTTCCAGAGACGGTTCACGATGTTAACCGTAAAACGGGGATTGCCGGGAGAGGTCAACCATTCAGCGAACGCCGCCCGTGGAGTTTCGTGTTTCTCAAGATTCACGGTGTCTCCGAAGTAGGCCGCAGGCTTCACTTTCTGATAAGGCTCACCATTGTCATACTTGTAGTCGTGTGGAAGAGCGACTTTCTGGCTTCCGGTTTCGTTAACCATACTCCGGCGCGATCTCATGATGTCCTGGATCACCCGGTCCGTGGTTTCATTCATCCGGAGTTTCCCGGCATCCATAAGAACCTTACTCATCCGGGCCAGTTCCTCGCGGTCGTTGGAGCCGTTCATCATCATCATTCCGCCGCGACCGGCACGGGTTTCAGTGGTTCCCATAAAGGACGCCATCCGATAGAAATCGATCTGCTTCACCTGCTCGAAGGGGTGATCGTGGCACTGGGCACAGGTGATTTCTGTTCCGAGGAAAATAGTGAAGGTGTTAGACACGTTACACAGTCTCATCCCTGAATCGGAAAGGATGTAACCGGTCGCAGGGTTGTCCCAGATGTGCCCTTCAGCTGTGAGCATGTCACGAACCATCTGATCGAATGGCTTGTCGTCTTTGACACTTTGTTTGATCCACTCGATATAGGGATCAACTTTCAAATCGCCGTTCCCCATCATTTCAACCCCTTCACGAACCCGGAGGAGATCGGAGTAGAAGTTATACATACGCATCGCGAAAGCATCGGTCTCGAGAAGTTCGTCGATCAGTGCCGCGCGCTTGTTACGGTCACGGGAATCCAGGAACCGGGCTGCTTCAGCATAGGTAGGAATACGCCCGGCGACATCGAGATAAATCCGACGCATAAACTGCTCGTCATTGGTCATCTCGTTTGGGATGCACATTTCCATTTCCCTTTCGATCTCACCCTTACGCTTGATTTTCTCGGCATTAGTCAACTCGGTGTCCGAGGCGAGATCAGCCAGATCTTTGCGTAATCCGTAATAGCTTTCTTTCAACTTGTTGAGGACCAACTTGTCAATCTCAGCAGCGAGCGCAGCGGGATCAGTCGGCAGTGAACTTTTCACGAAGACCCGGTCCAATTCACTCAATTTAGAGACCGGATAATTCACCACGTTCCCGTTGGCCAGTTTCAGCTTAACAAGAGCACTGTTTCCTGCGCCTGAAGTTCCCACGAACTCAGCTTGCAGTTTCTTACCATCTTTTGAGGTCCAATCCCGCATCTCCGCGAAGGCAGATGAGGCGGAAAGAACCAAAATGCTGACGGTCGCTAGCAGATTTTTGGTTTTGTTTCGATTCATAGTGTTTTTGATCAAATGGTTAAGTGCTTTGGCTGGCGAATTGACGAGTTTAAATACTTTGTTCTGGAAAGTATAACCAGATCACTTCGGTTTGTTACACTTATACTAATATTTTTTGATTTAGTTGGTTTGCTTGGTTGTTTACTTAGTGACTATTTTCTGGATAGTTTGGGTGGAAACCGCCTGGTCATAGATGGAAATCTGGTCGACCCAGCCTGGAAAGCCGGAATTTTGAAGGTCCCCGAGGCGAAGCTCTCCGACCCGTCCCGTCGCGATCGTTCCTTCCTGAAACGAACTGATTCTTTCGGAAAGCCCATCGACGTAGAGGTGGAGATGGTTTTTCAATTCAACGTTTTCGCCGCCGATGAAACGCACTGCGATATGGTGCCACTTGCCGTCTGCCAGATCAGAAGAACCGGTCACAAAGGAATCGCCACTGCGCACAATCAAAGCCCCTCCTCCAAATGCATTGTGACACCCGAATTCCCATCCGTTGGACTCCCTGCCCCAGCCAATCACCAAATCCTCGGAATCTCTCCCGATCCGCGGCGGGATTTTCATCCAGAAAGAAAGCGTAAACGGATCTTCCAATCGAAAGTCTTTTGAAAGCGGTGTGGACAGCGCCTTATTACCTTCAAAAACGAGACATCCCCCGCTCAGCCCGGGTGCCCGGCGAGGCTTTTCATCAAAACTTCCGCCACCCAGCAAACTCAGATCGTAAGGTCCGCCTTTCCGGTTACTGCCGGAATCGAGAAGCGCGGCGCCCCCTGACTCATCAAAATCGTAGCGAATCACCGGCGCAGGGTCCTGCCACTGACCGGCGGTTAAGGTGAATCGGTCACCGGCATAATCGATGGGAACGAGCGAACTGAGAGGTCGGGAATCGGCTTTCAGGGAAAGGCCCTCGCGGAGAAAAACGCCCACCGAGTTTCCGCTGGAGCGACTCGCTTCCACGACTCCCTCCATGACGTGAACCTCGGTCTCGCCGTTCTCATCAACCGAAACTCCGAAGCGGGTCCCGATATCGACGATATTCATGCGCGGCGTATTAACCGTAAAACCCGAGGCTTCCTTTGAAACCTCAGCCGTCATACTTCCATATTCGAGGAACGTCCGGTTGCCTGACTCAATACTCAACTTCGCGGGCCCTTCCACAAAAGCGCGAGCTCCGGAGTTAAAACCAATTTCAGCGACGCCTTTCTCCAGAACCATCGCCCCGTTGGTAATCCAACCGTCTTCGCGAAGTGAAGTGTCATCCAAAGTCGACCAAACCGCATCCTGAGACGCCTGAACCCGGGCAAGGTATCCCGAGGAAGCTCCGCCGAACGAAGGAACGAGATGAGCTTCCTTCGACTTATTATTAATCCCGACGTTTACCATCTGCATCGCAGCGACGGCGACGAGAGCCGCGATCGCAGCCACCGCCGACGATTTTAAAAGATCAGGCCATCGCAACGGCACGATCCGCTCTTTTTCTTCGAGGATCTCGGTGAGAACTGATTTTGAAAATTCGCGATTTCCCTCCGCACCCTCCATCTCGAGACGGGCGAGGAGACCTTTGGAAAAATCCTCGGATGATACATCGGCTTCACCGGTGAAAAGCACCTGAAGAGCGGCATCCATACGAAGCTGCTGGAAATACACTTCCCGCAATTCCTCGTCATTCCGCAGCGCGGTCTCAACCATTTCGGCCTGATCCTTTGCCAGATCGCCGGTGAGATGAGCATCTAATAATTCCGTTTTCAAAATTCGAGTTTAATTAAGCTTTTGCTGCCGCCGTCTTTTCTTCGATACATCCCCGCAGAGCGGTGCGCACCCGGCAGAGGGTCGTCCGCACCCAGGCTTCGCTCTTTCCAAGCGCTTCGGCCATTTCCCGCGACGATTCCGCCAGCGAGTATTTTCTTTCGAGCAGCGATTTCTGATTTTCCGGTAACTCACGGAGGCACTCCTCCAGATAAGCCACCACGGCTGACTCCGGCCCGAACCCTTCGTTGGCGGAGCTCTGAATCAGGCAGTGATCGAGAAATTTTTCCTGATTCTTCGCCGCCCGCTGATGCCGGAGAGTTTCTTTGCGAATCAAATTAAAAGCGATCGCCCGGAGCCATTTGCCGAAATCCGTCCCCGCCTCAAAATCATTGATGTGACGATGGGCAAAAACAAACGCTTCGTGCGCGATCTCATCAATGAGATGCGGGACCGGCAACTTCATCGCCACAAAGGCACGGAGGTGGGATGAGTGGGAATCAATCAGCTTCTCAAATGAAGCGAGATCTCCACTTTGCACATTTTTTACCAATGTATCCTCTTCGTCCAACGTTAGCGTATATCAGTGGCCAGCCTCGTTGTTACAAAAACTTTATGTTTCGGAATCACATTCTCACGAATCGTCACAATCTCCTCAAGCGCATCGGGATAGAAACGTAGAAAATCGGCTTCGAGCCCCTCGCGATTGGCCTCCAACTCAATTTCGAGCCCTTTGATCAGGGCCAGATTCGGGGACGTGCGGGAGACCCGTTTCAAAGTCCTCCGAATTCCATCGATCTCACCGTAACCCTGCAACCACCGCTGACGCATCATCCGGTCAAAGACCTCCGCAGCCGGAAGCGGTGCCTGGTCCCGGACCAATTTCAGGTCGTGATGTACCTCTTTGATAAAACTTTCCACCGACTGATGGGGATGAAACCGCTCCCAGTGTTTATGCAGAAAAAAGTCGTAAAACACATCGATAATAATTCCCGCGTACCGACGATTTTCATCCTGAAGCCGTTCCCGGCTCGCTCTCCATGCGGGATGCTGATCCGTGAAGACATCGATGAACCGATGTTCCATAATCCCCTGCCAAATCGGAATCGAAAACCGGTCATCCCACGGCAGACCCTTCACAAAATCACCCAGCAAGTTACCGAGACGGGATTCCGGAGTCGCCTCAGCGAGATGGAGATGGGCCAGGAAATTCATACCTTTTCAGCGACTGTACAGGGTACCGTCACAAATTGTACAGGGTACAGTATATAACGGTAAAGCAATCCACTGCGAGCGTGCAAATTAAACCGTGAAAAACAGCCAGGCTCTGGTTCTTGCTCTCGATCCTTTTTCGGCTCCAAATGCGTCAGAACAAGAGCAAAATCAAGAGCATGAATAAGAGTTTCTGAACCCACCAGTTGAGTCCACTTGCTCAATGGTGTGATTGACATAAATACCAGCACCCTCCATTCTTCCGCCCATGAAGCCATTTTTCTACTCTCTTATTGCCTGTCTGTTAGGACAGATCGCAACCGCTGCGGATCCGCCGGCGATCGATCCGCCGAATTACGACGAAGCGGCAATCCCCGAGTACACTCTTCCCGATTCACTGACATTTGAAGACGGCACCCCGGTCACCTCAGCGGAACAATGGCCCAAACGGAGAGCGGAAATCCTCAATTTGTTTTCCGAACACATCTACGGCTTTGTTCCCGAAGGTGTCTCCAACCAGATCTTTCCAACGGTTCGCAAAGAAATCGATTTTCTCGACGGGACAGCGACGCTCAAAGAAGTCCGAATCCATTTTGCCAAAGCGGACGGCCCCTTTATGGATCTCATGATCGTCGCGCCGAAAGGCGTGGAAAAAGGCTCCCCCACTTTCCTTGGCTACAACTTCGGCGGGAATCACATCACCCACCCATCCACCGAGATTTCATTGCCGGAGTCTTGGATGCGACCTTCGAGAACTCCCGGAGCCGTCGTTGATGACAAAGCAACCGAAGTGGGCCGCGGCTCCACGACCCGCTGGCCTTTGCAAAAATTCATCGACAACCAGATGGCACTCGCCACGATTTATTACGGGGATGTCGATCCCGACTTTGATGACGGTTTCGAAAATGGCGCTCACTCCCTCTTCGGCAAACCTGAAAAACCCACTGAATGGGGATCCATCGCCACCTGGGCCTGGGCTCTGAGTCGTGCGCTCGATTACCTCGAAACCGAACCACTCTGCGACGCGGAAAAAGTTGCCGTTTTCGGCCATTCCCGCCTCGGAAAGACTTCCCTCTGGGCCGGTGCGACCGATGAGCGTTTCGCGATGGTGATTTCCAACAACTCCGGGTGCGGAGGCGCGGCCCTGAATCGCCGTCGCATCGGGGAACGGGTTGCGAGAATCAACACCTCCTTTCCCCACTGGTTCAACGATAAATTCAACGCCTATAACGAAAACGAAAACGCCCTCCCAGTCGATCAGCACCAGTTGATGGCTTTGATGGCGCCCCGCCCTCTCCACATCGGTTCCGCATCCGAAGATCTCTGGGCGGACCCCAAAGGGGAATACCTAGCCGGAGCCCACGCCACTCCCGTCTACGAACTTCTCGGCAAACAGGGAATGGGCAAAGATATCCGTTACCACCTCCGCGCCGGCAAACATGGCGTGACCGATTTCGATTGGGATCAATATATCAATACCTTTAAAACTGAGGTTCTCGCTGATTAACCGTTTCTAAACACGACATGGTTCTCAACTACATCTGGATCGCCTTTTTTATCATCGGCTTCGTCGTCGCCTTTATTAAATTGTTTCAAGGCGACCTCTCTATTTTCCCGGCGATGGTGGATTCGATCCACAGTCTCGCAAGGGTCTCAGTCGATATCTCGCTTGGATTGATCGGGGTCATGGCGCTGTGGTTGGGAATCATGAAAATCGGCGAAAACGGCGGAGCGATCAATATCCTGACCCGCCTCGTATCCCCCTTCTTCAGCCGCCTGTTTCCCGAGATCCCGAAGAACCATCCAGCGATGGGTTCGATGATGATGAACTTCGCGGCCAACATGCTCGGGCTCGACAACGCCGCGACACCGCTCGGGTTGAAAGCGATGAATCACCTCCAGGAGTTAAATCCGGATAAAGAAACCGCCAGTAACGCCCAGATCATGTTTCTGGTTCTCAATACTTCCGGACTCACCCTGATTCCGGTATCAATCATCGCCCTGCGACTTGCCAACGGTGCGGCAAACCCGACCGATATCTTTATCCCGATCCTCGCAGCTACCTTTATTTCCACGATGGTCGGTTTAATAACCGTCAGTTTGATCCAGAAAATCAATCTGTTCCAACCCGTCGTTCTCGCCTACCTCGGCGGCGGTGCCCTTCTCGTCGGTGGAATGATCGCCTACTTCCGCAACCTCGATAACAGCTGGGCCCCGACCCGCGAAACCCTCATGACGGAGTTGGCCGATCTGAAGGCGCTCGGAGATACCGCCACAGCCAGTCAACTCAGCCGGATCGAAGAAGTTACTGCGTTGATTCCGGGGCCGATGGGGACTCAATCCGAATTTCTCGGTTCCTTCATCATCTTTGGTATCATCTTCAGTTTCATTATTCTCGCCGCGATCCGCAAAGTGAACGTCTACGAGTCATTTGTCGAAGGTGCCAAAGAAGGATTCGGAGTCGCTGTCAAAATCATTCCCTACCTCGTCGCGATGCTCATCGCGATTGGTGTGTTCCGGGCCTCGGGAGCGATGGTCTATCTAATGAACGCTTTCCGCTTTGTCTTCAGCCCATTCGGCGACACCCGTTGGGTCGAGGCGCTTCCCGTTGCTTTGATGAAACCGCTCAGCGGTTCCGGTGCCCGGGGAGCAGCCGTTGACGCAATGCAGACTCACGGAGTCGACTCCTTCATTGGTTCCCTCGCCTGCACCATGCAGGGCTCTACGGAAACCACCTTTTACACCCTGGCGGTGTATTTCGGAGCCGTCGGAGTGATCCGGACCCGATATACCATCGTGGCCGGCCTGATTGCCGACCTCGCTGGAATTATCGGAGCCGTCGCAATGGCCTACCTCTTTTTCGGAAACCGGATTTAGACCAGTCCCATCATCATCGCTTCAGGCTCTTCGAGGCACTCTTTTACCTTCACCAGAAAGGTTACGGCCTCTTTGCCATCCACAATCCGGTGATCGTAACTCAGTGCGAGATACATCATCGGACGAATCACCACTTCACCATCGACCGCTACAGGTCGCTGTTGAATGGTGTGCATTCCGAGAATTCCCGACTGCGGTGGATTGATGATCGGCGTACTTAAAAGCGAGCCGTAAATACCACCGTTCGTCACAGTAAAGACACCTCCCAGGAGATCAGCGAGCTGGATTTTTCCTTCACGGGCCTTCGTTGCGTAATCGATGATATCCTGTTCGATTTCAGCAAAAGATTTCTTATCAACATCTCTAATTACCGGCACCACGAGACCTTTTTCCGTCCCGACAGCGACGCCGATATCGTAGAATTGATTCTGAATGATTTCATCCCCTTCAATTCGACCGTTAATGGAGGGAACTTCCTGAAGTCCTTCCACCACTGCCTTCAGGAAAAAGGACATAAAGCCAAGCTTCACCCCGTGCTTTTCCACGAACTCGTCCTGAACCCGTTTCCGGGTCGCCATGATCGAGCTCATGTCGCACTCATTGAAAGTCGTGAGAATCGCCGCGTTCTGCTGCGCATTGACCAGATGGTCCGCGATCTTCCGCCGAAGAGGCGTCATTTTCTTCCGGGTAAACCGCTTTTCAGCTGCCTGCCCACCGCCGGCGGAAAGCACATCTTCTTTAGTGATTTTCCCACGGGGCCCACTGCCCTTCACCGTTGCGAGATCGATACCCTTGTCGGCCGCAATATTGGTTGCTACCGAAGTCGCCCGGGAATCTCTCTGAACGGTCACCGTCTTCGCTGCGGCGGGAGCAGCACTCGCTGTTGTTGCCGGTTTAGGGTCACCCGCCGCCTCCGGCGGAGCCTCGGCAGACTCGTCGATCGTTGCCACGATGGCACCGATATCCACCTCATCGCCTTCCGCAGCGATATGAGTCAATTTACCGCTAACCTGGGCTTCGAGAGACTGAGACACTTTATCCGTCTCGATCGTAAGAACCTCTTCCCCGGCTCTCACATATTGACCATCACCTTTGTGCCATTCAGCGATGGTTGCGGAGGTAATTGATTCGCCAACTGATGGAATCTTGAGTTCGTGAGCCATGATGGATAGTTAAATAGATATAGTAAAAAATAATTGGAAAAGAGGAGACCTATTTGTTAAAGGCCTGTTGGACGAGAGCTTGCTGCTCATATTTATGAATCGCTTTGGAGCCGGTAGCGGTGCTCGCTGACGGTTCACGTCCCGCATAACGGACCCGGTGAGAGGTCAGTTTCTGGATACGTCGCCAGATAAATGTCCATGCTCCCATGTTGAGAGGCTCTTCCTGACACCAAACCCATTTGGAAGCATTTTTATACTTCCGGCCCAACTCGTCCATCCGGTCCCAGTCATAGGGATAAAGCTGCTCGACACGAATGATCGCCGTATCAATTATCTCATGCTGCTCACGATAGGCAGCGAGATCGTAGTAAACTTTTCCAGAACAGAAAATCACCCGGTTGACCTGAGAGGCATCTTTTCGCTTCGGATGATGATCATCAAAAATTTCATGGAAGTGAGTGCCCTCAGCCATGTCCTCAATGGTGGACACACACTCAGGATGGTTGAGAAGACTCTTCGGAGTCATCAAAATCAACGGCTTACGGACATCCTCCCGAACGATTTGACGACGCAACACGTGAAAGTACTGAGCCGGTGTGGTCAGATTACAGATAATCATGTTGTTATCCGCCGCCAACTGGAGAAAACGCTCAAGGCGCGCACTACTGTGTTCCGGCCCCTGTCCTTCGTAACCGTGAGGCAATAACATCACCAAATTACAAATTCTCTGCCACTTGGATTCCGCGGAACAGATAAACTGATCAATTATTACCTGAGCCCCGTTCACGAAGTCTCCAAACTGAGCCTCCCACAGCACCAACATATCGGGAGCCAGAGCGGAATACCCATATTCATAACCGAGAACCGCAAACTCGGAAAGGAGACTGTTGTAGACCCAGAGCTTGGTTTTCTGATCCGGCTCGATGTGATTGAGCGGAGTGTAGCGCTCCCGGGTTTCAGGATCGTAAAGAACCGCGTGTCGCTGACTGAAGGTACCGCGCCGACAGTCCTGACCCGAAAGACGGACTGCGTTCCCCTGATCCAGCAGGGATCCAAAAGCGAGCGATTCCGCAAAAGCCCAGTTGATGGCATTTCCGTTTTTAATCGCTTCGGCCCGCGAACCGAGAAAGCGCTTTGCCAGCTTCCGGTTCACATTCACTCCTTCCGGAACCTGAGTGGTCTGAGTTCCGATGTAGACTAGTCGCTCCGCACTGTATCCGGTTGGAATGACCTGATGGGTATACTCCGGCTGAGCCCCCTGAAGCTGTTCGATCTCCGAACTCTGATGCCCCAGAATGTGGCTCTCGCCTTTTTCCTCCGCTTCCCTCAACTCCGTTAACTGGTTTTCAAGAAGGTCCTTGTGATCCTGTTCGATCTTGGTGGCTTCCTCCCGGGTAAGATTCCCGGCCGCAATCATTTCCTCCCGGAACAATACTGCCGGAGTGTCGTGAGAGCGGATGTTCTGATAAGTCTTCGGCAAAGTGAAGGCGGGCTCGTCACCTTCGTTGTGCCCATGTCGACGATAACAAACGATGTCGATCACAACGTCTCTCCTGAAAGTTTGGCGGAATCTCGCGGCCAACTCTGAAACAAAAAGAACGTCCAGAGGCGAATCGCCGTTCACATGAAAAATCGGTGCATCGATCATCTTCGCGACGTCGGTGCAGTAATGGGAGGACCGCGCATCTTCCGGCGTCGTGGTGAAACCAATCTGGTTATTGATCACGATGTGAATTGTTCCGCCCGTCCGGTACCCTTTTAACTGAGACAGGTTCAGGGTTTCAGCCACACTTCCCTGACCAGCAAAAGCGGCGTCACCATGAATCAAAATCGGCAACACGCTCCGTCGGTCCACTCCTCCATCCCGGAGATCGGCATCGAGCAGTCTCTGTTTGGCGCGGGCTTTCCCTTCGACGACGCCGTTGACCGCCTCCAAATGACTCGGGTTGGCCCCGAGATGGATGTCGACCACGTCCCCGCTCTGGGTTTTGCGGTAAACATCAAATCCGAGGTGATATTTCACGTCCCCGTCACCGGCAACCAGGTTAGGCACATAATTTTCCGTGAACTCATAGAGAATCACCGAAAGCGGCTTGTTTAAAAAGTTAGCCAGTACATTGAGGCGTCCGCGGTGGGCCATCCCCATCACGATTTGAGAAATGCCGTTATCAGGACAGGCTTCGAAAATCCCGTTGAGTGACACCATCAGCGAATCCCCGCCTTCCAGCGAAAAGCGCTTCTGCCCCACATATTTGCGATGGAGAAACTGCTCGAAACCATCTGCATGAGTCAGCCAGGTAAAAACGTTGCGAATTTTTTCCAGATCGACATCCGTCTGATCGATCCTCGGCTCGATTCTTTCGCGAATCCAGTTCCTCACCTCGGGCTGCTGGATGTGCATATATTCAAAGCCGATCTTCTGGCAGTAAGTCCGGGAAAGGCGGTCCACTAACTCGCGGAGGGGCATATGACGCCCACCTTCATAAAACTGTGTGGAAATTTCCTCGTCGAGATGATCCGGAAGAAGACCAAATTCATCAAGTCGCAATGCTTTCGGAGCAGGAGCCTTGTTCTCAAGCGGGTCGAGATGGGCACCCATGTGTCCCAGAGCCCGATAAGTGTAAACCAACGATACGATTCGAGCACGTGTCGCGAGATCGAGACCTCCAACCATCTCACTACCGGCTGACGACGCTTTACCTTTTCCTGACCGGGAGGCTCGATCGGCTTCCGGAGTCATGGTCATACCAAGCTCAAAACCTTCAAAAAACCTGGACCAATCGGAATCCACAGATTCAGGGTCTTGCTTCCAATCGAGATACAAAGATTCGATCACATCAGCGTTAGCGCGACTCGCGATAGAGGAACTCATTAATAATATGGAACAAACCACGGAAGATGCCGCTTGAGGCGATGAATGCTAGGGAAAAAGTGAGAAAAACGCCTCATACCACATCAGATTCCGGGTGGACAAGCTCACTCAAATCCTCGAAACTGTGAGAAATGATATTGGACCGCGTATCATCCGGGCTTAACGGCCCTCCCTTTTTATCCGGAATGGTGCTGGCTTTGGCAAATATGGTGCCGATTATCGGCGCTATTATGTGGGAATGGGGCACCTACGAAATTCTCGGAGTTTACTGGATGGAGGGCATCATACTCACCGGCCTGAACATCCCCAGAATGCTGATGGCTCAAAAACGCCCGAAATCAGTCCGCCTGCCGGCGCCAAAGCTGACCGGCATTCTGTTTTTTCTCATTCAGTTCGGCATTTACTGCTCGGTGTTTGCCTTCTTCGTCTTATTTCTGAAGGAAGACGAAGCCTTTGTGAGTCCGCTCTTTGCTGCGCCACTTCTTTTTGTCGATGTTTTAAAGATAGCCGGTTGGGCAGTTCTCTTCCTGTTCCTGAGCCATCTTTTCTCTTTTCTCTGGAATTTCATCGGCCAGCGGGAATACCGCGAGACGATTTTAGAAAACCAGAAATACGAGCCATTTCGTCGCGTCGTGGTTCTTCAAACCATCGTCCTGCTTGGTGCCTTTGCTGTCACCCTGCTGGGATCAGCAACTATCATGTTGCTGGTTTTGATAGCAGCGAAAACCACGCTTGATCTTGGTTTTCACTTCTATGCCCACGCCACTGATCCGGATGGCGGTCGCTACGAAAAGAATGCGCTGGCCTAGACAAAGCGGCAAAGAATCATTGTGAATGATTTCAAAATCGTGATGGTGGGCCATGCCGCAACTTCGCGATTATTGGGCTTTTATCAGCTACAGCCAGGTTGACCAAGCGTGGGCCGAATGGCTCCACCGCTCTCTGGAACGATATACCGTCCCGAAGACACTGGTCGGAGCCGAGACCGAGCGAGGGCATCGCGTTCCGCGTCGGGTCTACCCGGTTTTCCGGGATCGAGACGAGCTCCCGACCGGCGCCAAGTTCACCGAGATGCTGGAAACGGCCTTGCAAAATTCGAAGTATCTCATCGTGATTTGCTCACCCAACGCCGTCAAATCGAGGTGGGTTAATGAAGAGATCAAACATTTTAAGAAAATCGGTCGCGAGGACCGGATCATCTATTTGATCGTCGATGGCGAACCCTGCGCTTCCGACGGGCGCCCCGGGTACCGTGCCGAATCGGAATGTTTCCCGAAAGCGGCCCGCTTCGGTGTCGATGAGAACGGCGAGATAACCGGACAACGAACGGAGCCGATCGCCGCAGATGTGCGTCCCGGTAAAGATGGAAAAACCAATGCGAAACTCAAAATCCTCGCGGGAGTTCTCGGAGTCGGTTATGCCGAACTGACCCGACGGGATCATGCCCGGAAAGTTCGTCGCATGTGGTTGTTAACTTCGATCAGCTTGGCGCTGCTGGCGGTGATGACGACTCTGGCCGTTCTCTTTCTTCTGGAGCGGAACAAAGCCGAAGAAGCTCTCGCGGCCCAACTCGTGATAGCCGCTCAAGGCGCCAAAAATGACGCGAAATACGGGGAATCCGTCCTCCTTTACAACGCCGCCCGGCAATTTGGTCGGGACGATCTGAATTTTGATCCCGGCTTTGCCGCCGCCTGGGAAAAATGCCGAAATCTGAGTGATCAGTTTCGAAGTCGACGCGCCGCCGCTTTTTCAATGTTTGCTGAAAAGGGATCCAAACTGATCGTCCAGGACCAACTCGGCAGCGTCCAAATCCGGGACCTTAACCTGGGGGAAACGGTCTGGCAGTCGCAATCCCTGATGATGCAAACCGAATCCCGGTCATTCTGCGCCACAAGGGTTTTCGGGGTGGAAGTGCAACCGGATGGGAGCAAAATGCTCGCCGTTCGCGATATAAGCGACCTCCACCTGGTCTACGAAAAAGTGTTCCCGGGACATCAGCTCGATCTCCGGGACCTAACGATTTCAGGGGATGGCGAATGGCTTTTCTTCCGCAAGCTTCCCTCTCCGCCGAAGGACGTGAAATATCTGACCACCATCATCAATTTAACGACCGGAGAAGAGATCGAGATTGAGTCCGTCCAGTCGGTGAATCTGGCCAAATGGTGGTTCAGTGATGACAATTCGACACTCTACCACTCGGAAAGCGAGGGATTTTCCGGTATGGCGATCCGCGCCTGGAGCACGGAAAATGGAAAACTTCTCGCCACACAAAACCTGCAAATGCCGGTTCAACATCACACCGAAGTGAATGGAAGGCTGATCGTGGGTTTCGATAACGGTTTCCTCGCGTGTCAGGATGGTAAGAGCCTCGATCTACTTTGGACAGCGCCAGCCGCTTCGCCCCTCCCAATACTCGATATGAAACCCGATTCCGATCGCGTGATCGTCTTGTATGCGAACCGTTCCATGAAAGTTTTTAATACTGCCGATGGAAAATTACTAAACGAGTCGCAGGGAGGCCCGGAAATTTCGACGATCGGAAAAGTCGTCTCCAACGATAACTTTGCCCTGGTTACGAGAGCCCCGCTTCTCCAAATCTGGAACAATAATCAGGTGAACTCTACTGAATCGTGGCTCGCCGATACGGTGTCCTCGATCAGCTTTTCACCGGATGGCAAAAAAATTCACGCAGCGGCGGTAAATGGGATCAACCGGGTTTGGAATGTCGGAAATCAAACATCCCGTCCGGCAGTGACTCAATTGCGGAGAGATGGAGCGGATTTCCGATATTTTCGAGGTCTTGAAACCGAAGGCCCGGACGTTTTCTTCACGACTGAAAACGGTGTGTATCAGCTTGAAACTGACGGCTCCCTTGTCAAAACCGATCGAAGCCCCGGGAACACTCCGCAATCTGAAACCGCAAACCCGAATCTTTTGAAAGGAATCGCCAACGTCGAGCCCTGGAGGTTGTGGCTGAGTCAAGATCAGAGCTTTCATTTATCCAATAGCAAAACCGGAACCGCGCAAATTCTGGATGGCCAACTTGCGTCGGCGATACTGCGGCACATTGATGGCCAGGTTCTTCTGGCAACCACAAACCAGCTTGGACAGGTCTCAATCAAAACCGCGGAAGGAGAAGCGATCCGGTCATTCAGTCATCCCGCGGCAAAAAGTGCCGGCAGTGAGATCCTGATGCAAAACATGGCACAGCCCGGTGGATCGATGTCGTTTACTCCCGATGGTCGTTATCTCGTCACCAGCCACGGCTTCAACGTCTTTCTGTGGAACTGGCGGGAAGGATCGCTGTCCTGGAAGAGTCCTGAAATCCCTGCCGGGATGCACGGACGGTTGTTTGTTGCTGACTTTGTCTCCCCTGACAAACTGATCGTATATGAAGGCCCGGGATACTCCGATCAGGGTTTTCCCGCGGCTTACCTCGTTGTGATTCCAGGCCGGGCCCCCACTCCGGGAGACGTCAAAACATTTGGCGAAAGCGTTTTGAAGCTGACCTGGGAAAAAGGTCTCTTAATCGAGACGAAATAACTGAGCAGGCGCCGGGCAGCGTTGCAGCAGGAAATAGCCGAAACCATCCGCCTGAATCAGCGTTTCTGTATCGCTACCGATTTCGCGACCGCTACTGAACATTGAGAAGTTGAACTGATTGGCATCAGGCGACGGGAAGTGCCCGGTTCCGAAGAGGCGTCCCAATGCCTGAGTGAGTGTGTGGTGGATTGTTTTCATAGTCGGATATTTGACGTTTCAGAACCTGTTTCAGGCACTTTCACGTATCTATTGTGAAAGCGGCAGACCCCGTTTCACTTTTTCTCCGATTATTTTTGAGTGCGGATCGATAGCACCTTCAATCCCCGGGAGGTCTGAGTCAGACGGATTTCAGATGTGGCAACTCCATTTGCGGTATTACTCCCGCTTTTTACCTCATACCCCGTTTTGGAGACCACATCCCAAACACCGGGGCCAACGGGTGTAATGACCGGTTTCTCCGCCAACCAATAGCGTCGCTCCGGCCACCGTTTGATGTAATTACTTCGATCTGATAACAAGTCCGATCGATTTGGATTCTTCATGTCGTAGTAAAGAGTCAGCTCCGGGTGCATAAAATCGATCATGGCTGAAGGTTCATTAACCTCACCGCTTGCGGCCAGTGCGTCGAGAAACAGACTGATTTGCTCGATTTCAAAGCGCTCGTAAACGGTTCCGCCGCCGGGTTGAGTCGCTATCGGACTGACCGTTTCAAATCGGCGGATATCCTCCGCCTGAATTTCATCGGCCGCCGCTGAAGCTTTCGCCTCATTAATACTTAGTATTTCAAACCGGCGCGAACCACGTTTTATTTTGAAGTAGTCAGAGACCGCCCCCGTGCGGATTCGTCCACTTCCGCTAACGGCATACTTCAACCGCATCATTACCTCATAAATATTCCCGTTTTGACTGAGTAGTACCGGCGGGCCATCAAGAATATACTCACGCTGCGGGTAACGCTTGATATAGGAAGCCCGGTCTGCGCGAATATCGTCAGCATCGACATTACGTTTACCGAAATAGTTCAATACGGGATTGGCATAGAAAGGAATCAAGGCATCGGGATCATTGACGGTCGAGTTTTGATTAAAGGCATAGATAAAGTTCAGCAAATCGGTAGGCAGCGGGTTGGAAACCGGAGCCCACGAAGGGGCATTGGGACCATCGAACTGTGATCTGGGAGATTCGGGCGGAGCCGCGGGCTCTGAACCGATCGGAGGAGGCGGAATCACTTGATCGGTGCGGCTCGAAACGGGCGGGAGCGTCGGCTCGCTCACCTTACCTTGCAAACTGCCCGGGTAGCCCTCGTAGTATCGACTGGTAGGATTGGAAAAAGGTATCCGAAAAATTTTCTTTGCGATAGGATCCTCCGCCAAAGTCCCCGGTTTCAAGCCCTCAACGTCCAGTCGACGGGACGCATCATAAGGACTGATTACCACATCCGGCTGATCGGTTGGGGTCGCGACCGGGTATTCTTTTTCCTGCGCCTGGCTTAGCCAGATAAAAGCAACCATTAATAGAGAGAGGCAAGGGATCTTCATGGTTAAAAGATCATATCACCAATCTCTATTTTCTCCAAACTCGCAATCTAGGCCAGTAATTTGGTGACGACCCGACCGTGAACGTCAGTTAACCGGAAATCCCGGCCCTGATATCGATAGGTTAAAGTCTCATGATTGATACCGAGAAGATGCAACACGGTCGCCTGAACATCATGAATATGCACGGGATCCTCGACGATATTGAAACCCAGTTCGTCGGTTTCACCGATCGTGATTCCGGGTTTGATCCCGCCTCCCGCAAACCACATCGAAAAGGCCTGGGGATGATGATCCCGCCCCTTGGTCCGGCGGAGCGTTTCACTGGCTTCGATCATAGGAGTCCGTCCAAATTCGCCGCCCCAAATCACGAGCGTATCTTCCAACAGCCCGCGGTCTTTGAGGTCCTGAATCAAAGCCGCGCTTCCCTGATCGGTTTCCCCGGCTTGCGTTTTGATTCCTTTTTCGACATCACCGTGGTGATCCCAACCGGAGTGATAAACCTGCACAAACCGAACGCCGCGCTCGATCATCCGACGAGCCAGCAGGCAGTTGCGGCCAAAACCGGGCTCACCGTCTTTCACTCCGTATAATTCCAGAGTTTCTTTACTTTCCTTCTTCAGATCGGTCAATTCCGGGGCCGCCGATTGCATTCGCCACGCCATTTCATAGGCTTCTATCCGGGTTTTGATCGAAGGGTCGCCGACCTGCCGGAAACGCCTTTTGTTGAGTTCCTGAATCACATCCAGCGACGCCCGCTGAGCCTCGTCATCAAACCCCATCGGATTTGAGGTATGCAAAATCGGATCCCCGGACTCCCGGAATGGAACTCCGGCATGGTTTCCCGGAAGAAATCCCGAATCCCAGAGCGCGGCGCCACCACCGAGACTCTTACCCGTTTTCAACACCACGAATGCCGGTAGATCCGAGGATTCACTTCCGATCCCGTAACTCAACCAGGAACCCATCGCCGGCCTCCCCGGAAGCGCTCCCCCGGTATTTAAAAACAACTGGGCGGGAGCATGATTGAATTGATCGGTATGAACGGATTTCACCACCGCAATGTGATCCGCCACTTTGGCCAGGTGCGGAACCTGATCAGACAGCTCGATTCCGGATTCCCCGTGTTTGGAAAAGGGAAACTGAGGGGCGAGGACGGCCGCATCCGGCTGAATGAAGGCATACCGCTGCCCCGCAATAATCGATGGAGGAATTGGCGTGCCTGCCAGTTCTTTGAGTTTCGGTTTGTTATCAAACAACTCCAGTTGGCTGGGCGCACCGGCCATAAACAGATAGATGACTCGCTTTGCTTTGGCACCGAACAGCGTCGACTTCGGCAAGATTCCCGGGATTCCGGCATAGGAAGTGCCACCGGCGAGCAGGGAACCCAGCGCAATTTTGCCGAGCCCGATACCGCAGGTATCAAAAAACTGTCTTCTCGTGGTTTGATGCAATGACTTCTCCATACCTCTTATCCTTTCACGACTGCTTCATCCAGATTGTAGATCGCCCTCGCTACCAGGGTCCACGCCATCAGCGACGGATCCTTGATCGATTGATCGTCGGTACTCTTCTGCCGCTGCTCCAATCGCCGTTTTTGTTCACGGTAAAAATTCACCAGCAGCTCCATTTCGGAGTTCATCGGGGGACGAGTCAAAATTTTCTGGAACAGGTGAGCGACGATCTCCACATCATTACCTTCCACGTCCTTCACGATCGACTGAGCCGCCTCGATAAACATAGGATCATTCATTAGAGTGAGCGCCTGCAACGGCGTATTACTTCGGTTTCGTCGCGGAAGACAACTCTCTCCCGTCGGCCCGTCGAAAGTGAGATAGGCCGCAAACGGAGCCGTTCGTTTATGCAGAGTGTAGAGACTCCGGCGATACCGGGCCGCTCCCGAATCCGCCTCCCATTTCGGGCTGCCATAAGCAACTGTCGTCACGGTCTCAGGCTGGGGAGGTCGCACGCTCGGACCGCCGATTTTTTGAGACAACAATCCGCTGGTGAGTAACATACTGTCACGAATCATTTCGCCCGACATCCGAAAGCGCGGTCCCCTCGCCAGGTAGATATTTTCCGGATCCGCTTCGAGCAACGCCGGGGAGACTGCGGAGTATTGCTGGTAGGTTCGACTGGAAACAAAGAGCCGGTGTAAACTTTTCAGCGACCAACCGTCGTCCATAAATTTTACGGCCAGAAAATCGAGCAGCTCGGGATGACTCGGCAACTCGGATTGGAATCCGAAGTCCCCGGCGGTGTTCACGATACCCCGCCCAAAAAATGATCTCCAGGCGCGATTGACGGTGACCCGCGCCACCAGCGGATTGGATTCGCTGACGAGCCATTTCGCAAAGGTCAGGCGATTAGCGGGCTCCCCTTCAGGCAATTGACCAAAGACGGCGGGAATCGCCGGACGAACCTGCTCTTTGGGCTGCAAGTATTCTCCGCGATGGTGACGATAGGTCGGACGAGTCGCTCTTTCCCACTCTTTCATCACGAGCGTCTGAGGAAACTCCGGAATCTGCTTCTCCAATTCAGCGAGTGCCTCCTGTCCCTCTTTAAACTCGGGAGCACTGCGCACATATTGCCGCATCAGCGTTTCGCCCTGAGATCGAATCATGTCGGAAACGCCACTGCGGGCCAGAACGGTCCCCTTGTCTGTTGTCACCGAAATCCGGAACCTTCCCAACGCGGCCGCAAAATGTCGTTGGAACAACAATGAAACCTCCAGTTTTTCCCCTTTCACCGGTTCCCCGAAATTCAGGACCAATTCATGCCGTTTCGTTTCCTGCTCTCCGGTTGCCCAGCCACTGGTCGCATCGCCATCGAAGACATTGGACGCCACCGCGGTTCCGAATCCGGTCTTCACTTTTCCGTAGTCAACACTGCCGCTTTTAAACTTCAAATCCCGGCCATCGGCATTGGTCTCCACTTCGCTGAGAAAGAAATCTCCGGGAACCCCTTCGTAATAGGCCACTCCCGAACCATTTCCCGGAAGTCGTTTGTCCGGAATTGGCTCGATGCGCAGTGCGGTTACGGGCTCGGCGATTCCCGAGATATCCAGGGTCAAATCGTAGACGTCGCGTTTTGTGAAATCCCCACTGGCAAACACGCTGCCATCGGATTGCAGGGTGAGATGAGGACTGGATGACTTCATCGAAATCACGGCGGGCACAATCCAGGCTGCCGTTTTTTCCAGAGAATCCCGGTACCAGTTGAAATATCGAATGGGATCAATCTCAGAAATCAATTTCTGCTCCAGAGCCCCGATCTGATTTTTGATTTCGGTTCGCTTCTGAATCAAGTCCGCCGACGGAACATCGATCACCGGCTCGTCCGCGTTATTGAGCAGCGCCATCATCGAAAAGTAATCGGTATGCGTGATGGGATCGAATTTGTGGGTATGGCACTGGGCACAACCTGTGGTCAGGCCCATCCATACCGTGCCGGTCGTCGCGACCCGGTCGACCATGGCGTGGTAGCGAAACTCAAGGGGATCGATGCCGCCCTCTTCGTTCAGCATCGTATTGCGATGAAACCCGGTCGCGATTTTCTGGTCCAGAGTTGACCCGGGAAGCATGTCCCCGGCGAGTTGCTCGATGGAAAACTGGTCGTAAGGTTTGTCTTCATTCAGGGCGTTGATCACCCAGTCCCGATACGGCCAGATCGGGCGTTCCCGGTCTTTTTCGTAGCCGTTGGTATCCGAATACCGAGCGAGATCGAGCCACTCGCGGGCCCACCGCTCTCCGTATGCCGGGCGGGACATCAAATCTTCAATTTTATCGAAAACGGCGAGATTGGAATCCGCTTCGAAAGCTTTCAAAAAATCCGAGGTTTCCTCCATCGTCGGCGGCAGCCCAATCAGATCGAGATGTAGACGCCGCAGCAAATCATAAGGCCCGGCCCGGGTGGAGAACTCCAGCCCTTTTTCCTCTAATTTGGCTTTGATAAACGCATCGATCGGGTTGATCTCCGTCGTGAAGTCCACACCAACCTCCGTCTCGCGGGGTGAACGAAACGACCAGTGCTGCTCGTATTTCGCGCCCTGATTGATCCATTTTTTGAACATCTCCACCTCTTCGGGAGTGAGGCGTGCTTTGTTCGATTTTGGCGGAGGCATCATCTCCGTTTTGTCATCAGTCAGGATCCGGTAGATCAATTCACTCCCCTCAGCATCCCCCGGTATGATCGCTCCATCGCGGGTGGCTGCCGCGAAGTTATGCAATGCCAGATCGCCTTCGCGGGCGTTTTCATCGAACCCGTGACACTTGAAACAGCGATCACTCAGAATCGGACGAATGTCCCGGCCAAAATCCACGTCCTGCCCGAAAATCAACGCCGATCCCGCTAAGTTGAGAAATACGGCAAAAACCGATGCCATATAGACCGCCTGTTTCATAAAACTCTTATCCTACCTTACCTTTTACAAAGAACTCATTCCTAAACCGAATTTTACCAAAAAATGTGCGTCATGGCGCTCTTTCTTTTCTCAAAAAACCAACCGGCATTCCCTAAAGAACCGGAGCCGCAAGCCGGGCCAATTTGACACCGATCCGAAACCACCAGGGCTGGGAACGATATTCATTGAGCGGCGCATGTTTACACTGCTCAAAATCAGCGAGAAACATTGCCTCCACGTCATCACAGAACTTCCGGTTCATCACCACAATGTTGACCTCGAAATTCAAGCGCATCGATCGGTTATCGAGATTCGCCGTGCCGACCGACGCCATATCGTGATCGACCAGAACAGCCTTCTGATGCATAAACCCATCTCCATATCGCAGCACCCGGACGCCGGTCACCTCCATCTCTTCCAGGAATGAGAAGCTCGCCAGATATGGTGTCCATTTGTCCGGCACACTCGGAATCATGATCCGCACGTCCACCCCCCTTAGGGATGCCAGTTGCAGCGCGGAGACAATGCAGTGGTCCGGCACAAAATAGGGTGAAGCGATCCAGATCCGCTCTTTCGCGCGGGAAATAGCGTTGAGGAAATACAAGGTCCCGCCCTCCACGATATGCTCAACCGGGCCAAAGGGTAACACCAATACCGTCATATCATCGCTGCCATCTTCTTTGCAGCAGTTCGAAACGGGCTGGGTCCAGTTGAAATCCGGAATTTCGCGGGCGGCCCAGTACCAATCCTCCAGAAAAACCATCTGCAAACTCATCGCCGCCGGACCCGAAATTCTTACCGTGGTATCCCGCCAGTTCCCGATCCGCGACACCCCGAGGTATTCATTCCCCACATTGTGGCCCCCACAGGTTCCCACCACACCATCGGCGAGAACCATCTTGCGATGATTTCGAAAATTGATCTGAAAGCGGTTACTTCGGCCCTGAGTGGAGTGAAATGCCCGCACCGCCACGCCCCCCTCGCGAAGACTGTTGATATAGGTTTTCGGGAGTCCGTAACTTCCGATTTCATCATAAAGCAGATAAATGCGAACGCCCGCTTTTGCCCGGTTGATTAGCGCGAGCCGAAGCCGCTCACCGAGTTGATCGGCCTTTAAAATGAAAAACTGAACAAGCAGATAATCCTCAGCCGAGTCGATAATCCGGAAAATCTCATCAAAGGTGGCGTGCCCGTCTTTGAGCAGCGAAATCTCATTTCCCCGGGTGTAGCGACGCTCACTCAATTTGGAAAGCACCCCGCCATACCACTCCTGTTTATCATCGAGTTTGGCATAGTGCGGCTCCAGCGTAGAGATCAACGTCTCGAGAAGATCCTCTTTTTTTTGAAGCGCCTCCTTGCGCCTTTCCCCGTATCCGTTGAATTCCCGCCGTCCGAAAACCCAGTAGGCAGGCACCGCCAGAAAAGGAAATGCGAGCAGAGACATCACCCACCCCCACGCGCCCGTAGCTGACCGGGTCGACATCAGTGCGTTTGCAACGCTGATCAAAGCGAGCACTTCCGCACCGATCAGAAGAATCCCTCCGATCGTCAGTTTTTCACCCAATTGTTCGAACATTTTTGACGGATCAAACTACTAACTTGTGTGTTTGGCAATCTTATCCAGTAAACTTTCAAAAGGGGAAATCGGTTTTTCCTGAAAGTCATCGCATCCCGCATCGATAATCTTTTCATGATGCTGCGCCATGGTGTGGGCGGTGAGCGCCACCACTGGAATTGAAGCGGTGTGAGGATTGGCTTTTAATTTGCGGGTCGCTTCAAGACCGGCATTGGGATGGGGTGGACTGTCCGGGGTCGCCGGCAGCTCCAGATCCATCAAAATCAGCTCCGGCATCGATGCCGTCGCCTCCGAAATCGCCGCTTCAGCATTATCCGCTACCGAAATCTCGTGACCATGATGAGTCAAAAGTCTCGTCAGGAGACTGATATTGTCCAAATCATCTTCGACTAAGAGAATGCGTGCCATAGCCGCCACTAGATCACAGGATAATCGAAATGCCAAAGACTCACTTATACGTGACTGTACCCTGTACAATGGGAAACTGTACAGGGTACAGTCCTCTCAAATTGCCCGGCGGAAAATATCTCGAAAAAACTGCATCCAATTTTCTCCTCAGCGCGAACTACGCAGTGAATTAATCGACCCGAGACCCCAGTACGTAGCACAGCCCCACCTGACCGAAGTCAAGTGAGGCTGTTATTCCCCCCCCAAATAATGGGACTTCATAGTCATCGAAAAACGGAACTTCGCAAATCTTTTTTTCATTTAAATTCACGATTTCGCGATTTAAACCCTAACTTTGTCACCTTTGCTGGGCTAAGACTTTGGTCACCAACTGACAAAGCACTAACCGATGGTCCAGCGCAGTGGTAACAAGGCGTAAATCCGCTTCTAAACAGGCCTGAAGGGCAGTGACTAATTCTTCCACCGTGAATTTTTTAGTCGCCTGTGCACTCAGAAAAATTGGGTATGCCGAGATATTACCATCCTTCTTCCTCGGAAGATGCGCGGTTTCAGCAGCGGGTAGTGAGTTGATCTGTGACTCGAAAGCTTTAAAATTTCTTCCCGCTGCCAGGTTGTGACGGGAAACCAAGTCCCGGGCATGCAGCATGCCCCGCACCTTCGGTATAATGGCTGCGCGAAGAATCCCGATCGCGCCCTCGCCGTTTTGGAGCTGCTTTTCAATCAGATGAAGCGTCCTCGGCAAATCCTTCCGGGAAAGCGCGTCGCCGATCTCAAAAATCACCCCGGAGTGAGTGGCCGTCACCATATCGGAAATCTCATCAGCCGAGATTTCACGGTCACCAAAGTAGAGCGAAAGCTTTTCCAGTTCATTAGAAAGCGTTCGGGTATCAGCACCGGCTGTGATCACAAAACGCTCCAGTGCTCCGTAACCGAAATTGATCCCCTTTTTCTGCGCCTCCTTTTGAGCCCACGAGATCACTTTGACCTCCCAGCCTTCTTTTGAAACATCCACCTTATCGTGTGCTTCGACTTTTGCGATCTTGTCGATCTGCTTATAAAAAGCCCGACGCTTGTCCATTTCCGTCGCACTGATAATCAGCTTCACATCATCGGGAATCCCGCCTTTTAACAGATCGAGAAAACTTTCCACCGCCTTCAGAGTGGTTTCAGCTTTGCCCACGATATTATCTCCGAAAAAGTTCGCGCCCTGCAACCAGACCAGCTTGTCCCCGCCGAAAAACGGCAACGTTTGAATCGCCTCAGTCGTCTGAGCGAGGATCCGGGTCGCGTGATCGGAATTCTCCGCCGCGCCGTTTATGATCTCCAATCCGAATTCTTCGTCCTTCGGCGCGATCTTCCGGGAAAGCTTCAGAGCGGCCTCTTTCGCCTTTGCTTCATCCGATCCGTAGAAAAGAAAAAGCCGATCGCTCTTCGTTGCGGTTTTGGTTGCCATGTCGATTCGAAAATAGAGGAATAGCCCTCAAGCTCAAGATTTTCTCTCAGGTTAATTTTTCCGGATCTGAGGTGACCTTTCGCTTGAATCCAGCCTGAGATATCGTAAGTCACTGCCCTCGCATTGTATCGGATATCTGGTCAATCCTATCAGCCAACGTTTCCCGGTCGATGCGGGAACGTACAACTTCTGATATGAGCCTGATTGCCAGCAAATTCGAATCCATCGCACCTTCCCAAACTTTAGCTATCACCGCAGCTGCCAAGCAGATGCAGGATGAGGGGCAGGACATCACCAGTTTTGGAGCCGGGGAACCCGACTTCGACACTCCGCAGCATGTCAAAGACGCCTGCATCGAAGCCCTTCTCGAGGGCAAAACCAAGTACACTGCTGCTACGGGGATTCCCGAATTGAAAGAGGCCATCAAAGAAAAACTCTACCTTGAGAACGGCCTCGAGTATGAAACCAATCAGATCTCTGTGAACTGTGGAGCCAAGCACTCCTGCTACAACGCGATCCTCGCCTGTTGTGATCCGGAAGACGAGGTAATCATCCCCGCTCCGTATTGGACAAGCTATCCGGAAATGGTTCGCCTCGCCGGTGCTGAGCCCTATTTCGTTGAGACCAAAAGGGAGAACGGCTGGAAGCTGACTCCAGAAGAACTGGAAGGCGCCATGAGCGGACGCACCCGGATGTTGATCCTCAACTCCCCGAACAATCCGACCGGCGCGGTTTACTCCGAAAAAGAACTCAAGGCACTGGTCGAAGTTTGTTACGAAGAGGAGATCATTATCCTCTCCGACGAAATTTACGAAAAGCTGATCTACAACGGTAAGAAGCATTTCAGCACTGCGGCAATCAGCGACGCAGCCCGCGAAATCACGATCACGATCAACGGATTCAGTAAAGTTTACTCGATGACCGGATGGCGTCTTGGATACACGGCCGCTCCGGAAGAAATCGCCGGTGCCATCGCCAAGATCCAGAGCCACACCACCTCCAACCCGACTTCATTCGCCCAATACGGTGCTGTCGCAGCATTGAAGGGAGACCAGTCCATCATTTCCGATATGGTTGAAGAGTATGATATGCGCCGTCAGTATATGATGAGCCGTTTCTCCAAGATCAACAATATCGAGATCGTCGAGCCTGAAGGAGCATTTTACTTCCTCGTCGACACCTCGAAGATGGGTCTGTCCTCGATGAACCTGACGGAAAAACTGCTCTCCCGCTACAAAGTGGCAGCCGTTCCCGGAATCGCCTTCGGATACGACAATTCCGTTCGTTTCAGTTACGCGACCAGCCTGGATGTGATCAAGAACGGCCTCGATCGTTTCGAGGAATTCTGTCACGCCCACTAAGCGTGGATGGCGAATAGACGCGCTTGCCTTTGACGGCGGGCGCGGCAGTCTTCCTCATGCGCAGGAAGATCTTTCCCATTTTATTCGGAGCGGCAGCAATGCTTGCTGCCAGCTCCGCCTCCGCCAATTCCCTGGACGAATCGATTGCCTCGATCCAAAAGGTCGGTCCGGAAGGTGAAGGCAGCGTCGCAGCGAGTACCGCCTGGAAGCAACTGTGCGACATGGATGCCTCCGCGATCGTTCCGCTTTTGACCAGCATGGACCAATCCGGTCCCCTCGCCAAAAACTGGATTCGCTCCGCTCTCGAAGTCATCTTCCAACGCACCGCGGCGAATACACCCGAAAATCTACCCCTCGAAAGTCTTGAAAACTTCCTGAGCGACACCGGACAGTCCGCCCGGGCCCGGAAACTGGCTTTTGATTTGATACAGTCCGTTGATGAAGACAAGGCAGCTCAACTGCAGCCCGGATTTCTCAATGATCCCTCGCCGGAATTGAGACTTGGTGCCGTGGAACTTCTCATCACCGAAGGGAAAACTCTTCTGGCTAAGGGCAAAACGGAAGAAGCGGGCACAACCCTGAAAAGCGCGCTCGATTCAGCACGCGACATCAATCAGATCAAACAGATCTCAAAACTGCTCCGGGACAAAGTCGGTATGGAGCTCGATCTACCCGGACACTTCGGGTTTCTGATGCACTGGCACGTTGCGGGGCCGTTTGATAATACAAAGCGCAGTGGGTTCGCTGCCGTTTTTGAACCGGAAAAAGGACCCGTGGATCTTTCCGCCACTTATCATGGCAAATCCCGGGAAGTCGCCTGGAAGCCCTACTCCACGACCGATGAATACGGCATGGTCGATTTCAACCAACCCTACGACCCACTCAAAGAAGTGACTGCCTACGCCTACACCGAATTTGAATCGGATAAAGAACAACAGGTGGAACTGCGTCTCGGATGTAAAAACGCCTGGAAAATCTGGCTGAACGGAGAGTTTATCTTCGGGCGGGACGAATACCACCGCGGCATGCGAATTGATCAATATCAACTCCCAGTCACCCTGCAGAAAGGGACCAATACCATTCTGGTCAAAGCCTGTCAGGACGAGCAAACTCAGACCTGGACTAAAGAGTGGCAGTTTCAAATCCGGGTCTGCGACAGCACCGGGACAGCTGTTCTATCCACCAACCGCAAGCCTACTCCGACAACAGATACCGACCGCCGGACCTCCGCCCAGTGACATGAAATCAATTACCACCATCATAGGATTACTTTTTCTCTTCAGTGGAATCACCCGCGCCGAATGGCTGAATTTCAGGGGTCCATCAGGCAGTGGAATCTCTACTGAAAGCGCCGCGCTGGGCGGAAACTTTTCCAAAGAAACCATCGAATGGAAAATCGACCTTCCGGGTCGGGGTCTCGGGAGCCCTCTCATCATCGGTGACAAAGTATTCGTGACGGCAGCCACAGGGCCGGACCAAAACCAGCTCCATGTGATTTGTTACTCTGCGAGTGACGGCGCCCAAATCTGGGAGCGCAAATTCTGGACGACGGGAAGAACGATGTGTCACAAGAAAACCTGTGTCGCTGCACCAACTCCAGCCAGCGATGGTGAGACGATCTTTGCACTCTTCTCTTCAAACGATTTGATCGCTCTCGATCTCGACGGGAATATCAGGTGGATGCGGGGACTGACCCTCGACTATCCAAACGCCTCAAACAGCCTCGGCCTGTCATCATCGCCCATTGTCTCCGGCGACACGCTCATACTCCAAATCGAAAACGATTCCGAATCATTCGCCGCCGGAGTCGACGTGAAAACCGGCCTGAACCGCTGGAAAATCGACCGCCCCAAAGCTGCGAACTGGACGTCCCCGATTCTCTTATCAATCGACTCGACAGAAATTGCGGCACTGCAAAGCAGCAAGGGAGTTATCGGTGTCCACCCCGCGACCGGCTCAAAGATTTTTGATTATAACTTCGGATCATCAACGATTCCCTCCAGTGTCGCGGGTGGAGACATTCTCTATATCCCCTCCAATGGCCTGACCGCTGTCAAAGCGACCTCGGATGGAGCGGAACCCAAGAAAATCTGGAACGAGGGAGCTCAGCGCCCCGCAACGGCCAGTCCGATTCTGGTTGGGCAAAAAATCTATACCATAAATGGAGCCGGAGTTCTGACTTGTGCGAATGCTTCATCCGGAGAGCGACTCTGGCGCGCACGACTCAAGGGACCATTTTCATCCAGCCCGGTGGCGGCGGGAAACTTTCTCTACATTTTTAATGAAGAAGGTATCGCCCAATGTGTCGATTTATCCGGTGAAGAAGGCAAAATCGTGAGCGAACTGGAACTCGGGGAGACCATTCTGGCGACCCCGTCCCTCGCTAAAGATGCTCTATATATTCGAAGCGATAACGGCCTCTGGAAACTGAAACCCTGAGCGGCTTAACATTTCAGGAAGGCTTCGATTTCCTCTAGCGGCAGACAGTTCACTACGTCCTCTCTCCTGAGCCAGCCTTTTCTGGCCTGCTTCACTCCGAACCAGAGAAATTCCAGCTGGTTGGTGTGGTGGGCATCCGGATTGATTGAGCATTTTACGCCCTTCTCAACCGCCAGCTTCCACCAACGCCAATCCATATCGAGACGCCACGGATTCGCGTTCAACTCGATGATAGTACCGGTCTCCGCACAGGCATCAATGATCTTCGGTATATTCACGGCATAGCTCTCACGCTGTAACAACAGCCGCCCGGTAACATGACCTAGCATCGTGATATTCGGATTCTCTACCGCTTTGATGATCCGCTTGGTCATCGCGGCTTCCGTCAAAGTCATGGCGTTGTGAACGCTCGCAACTGCATAGTCAAGCTGCTCCAGAATTTCGTCATCAAAATCCAGTGAACCGTCTTTTAATATATCGACTTCGTTTCCGGCGAATATCCGGAACCGGGTGCCTTCGCTTTTAAATTTGGCATTCAGTTTTTTGATCTCAGCGACCTGTTTCAAAAGCCGGTCTGCACTGAGTCCATTTGCCTGAAACGAACTTTTCGAGTGATCTGCGATCCCCAGGTACTGCAGACCGAGCTCGATCGCCGCATCCGCCATCTCTTCCAGAGTGCTTTTCCCATCGCTGGCAGTGGTGTGATTGTGGAAGGTGCCTCTCAAGTTCTCAAGCTTCACCAACTCCGGCAGATCATGTTCGGCGCCGGCTTCGACTTCGCCGGTATTCTCGCGAAGTTCCGGCTCCACGTAGTCCATTCCCAGAAATGAATAGAGATCGGCTTCGGTGTGAAAGACCGGGGCTTCCTCTGCCGAACCACCTTCTTTGGGAGCGAGCCGATATTCGTTCAAGGTATAGCCCTGACTCAAAGCCCGGCTCCGCATCGCCACATTGTGTTCCTTGCTTCCCGTGAAGTAGGCAAGCGCGCAGGCGTATTCATCGTTGGTGACAGCCCGGAGGTCGCATTGCAATCCATTCTCCAGGTAAATGCTCGATTTGGTCGCGCCCTGAACGATCACTTTTTTTACCCAGGGTTGCGAAATAAAATGCTCCATAATCGCTTCGGGCTTCCCCGTCGCGACGAGAAAATCCACATCGTGAACGATTTCTTTTCCTCGGCGAAAACTTCCCGCCGCTTCGACCTGATGACATTCGGGATGAGATTTTAACGAGTCGAGAATCATCGCGACCGGCGAAGCCACATCACCGAGACGGAAAAACTCAGCGTTCTGCTCGCGAAACTCGATCGACTCCAGAAGCTTCTCCGCCGTCTTTTTGCCAAAGCCGGCTAACCCCGCCAGCTCTCCCGACTCGCAGGCTGCTTTTAATTTAGGGACCGAATCCACACCGAGCATTTCGTAGACGGCTTTGACTTTTTTTGGTCCCAGTCCCTGAATCTTAAAGAGGTCGAAGAGTGTTTCAGGAAACTCCGCGCGCAACTTCTCGTAGAATTCGAGCTTTCCTGTCGACGCCAGTTCGTTAAGTTTTTGTTGCAGGGCATCGCCAATTCCTTTGATGCCTTTCAGGTCATCAGCTTTGGCTTTTTCCACGATATCGCCCGAAAATTGGCGAACAGTGTCAGCACCGGTTCGGTAGGCCCTGATTTTAAAAGGGTTTTCACCCTTCAGTTCCAGCAACATTGCAATTTGCTCAAGGGTTTCGGCGAGATCTTCTCTGGTCATTTCGCCGGAAAATAGCTCTCAAATCGTAACCTTCCACCTTATTTGATTTTTTGAGAAAAAACATGGTAATTCCGTTAGCCACCATACATAGTGAAGCCGATATTTTCTTAATCCTACCTGATTGCTCTCCGTTTCAGAAGAAATGAATCCACGCTACGAAATCCGCGAAACCATAGGCCAGGGTGGCTTGGGTTCTGTCTTCAAAGCATTCGATACTCAATTGCAACGAGAGGTGGCCATGAAGCGGGTCCTTACCACTGGTCAGGGTACCGCGGAGGAAATTCGCGCCGCCGGTGACAAATTGATTGCCGAAGCCCAGACGCTCTCAACACTCAATCACCCCAACATTGTGACCGTGTTCGATGTCGGTCAGGACGAAGAGGGCGGTTTCGTTGTCATGGAGTTGCTCAACGGCGAGACGTTGGATGACACGGTGGAACGCGGAGTTCTCACTGCTGAGGATTTCAAAGAAGTCGTGTTCCAGACAATGGAGGGACTTGTCGCCGCGCAGGATAAAAACGTGATCCATCGCGATATCAAGCCGACCAACATTATGTTGATCTGGCAGGCGAGCGGACGTTTCCAGCTGAAGATCCTCGACTTTGGTCTTGCGAAATTCAGTAAAAATCCATCCGTCCAGACCATGGATCAGGATGAAGCCGTGATGGGATCCATCTTCTTCATGGCGCCCGAGCAGTTTGAACGGGCTGAGCTCGATGCGCGGACGGATCTCTACCAGATGGGGTGTGTTTATTACAACTCCCTCACCGGACAATATCCTTTCAACGGGGAAACCGCTCCCCAGGTGATGAACGCGCACCTTCAACACAAAGTGGTGCCACTCGATCAGTTGCGCCCCGATCTGCCACCCGCCGTGAGCCAGTGGGTCATGTGGTTGATCAACCGGGATATCGCGAGCCGTCCCGCCAACGCCAAGGAAGCGTTGAAGTATTTTCCAAAAGACACCGGTCCGGTCCCCACCCTGCCGGCCCAGATCAAAATTGAATCCACTCCGGTGGCCACCATCGCGAGTTCACCCAATGTGAAAATCGCCACTCCAGGTGGTAATGCAAGTGCTCCGCCGAACCTGATTGTGAGCAGTCACACCACGGGACATTTTACCAAAGGCAGCTCGACGCAGATGCTGACCGGCGGGCCATCAGCCTCGTCGCCGATCCGACCGCGGACCACCACGAGTTCTGCCGGGGACGGGAAAAAGAAATTCGGCCCGACCATGATCGTGAGCATCGTGGGAGCGATTGCCATTGCCATTGTGGGCGGGATGATTCTACTGAAGAAAAACAGCGCGGCAAAAAATGTCGAACGGCTCGAAGCTCTTCACGATGCAGACGCCCCTACCGGCACGCAAAAAGATGTGGACATGTTAGTCCGGTTTATGGGGGACGATAAGTCTCCGCGAACCCAGAAAGTCGAAGCGTATGAATCTCTGAAAAAACTGCAAGGTCCCGGCATCGATCAGGCCATCCTCACCCATATCAAGGAAGCGGAATCCGCCACCCTTCAGAAGCAACTTTCCACCGTAATTTCAACCCGGGGATACACCCCTGCGTTTGAGACGCTTCTGGGACTCAGTATTTCATCGAAAAAAGATCAGGACAAAGTCACCTATCTGAAAGCGGCGAGTCCTCTCGCGACTTCCGAACATGTTCCCACCATTCTCGACGGCCTGAAGACGACCGACAGCCTGACTCTCCGGAAAGAATACGAAGACACCCTCGCCTCGATTCTTCATCGCAGTTCTGATTCCGAGAAAATACTCAATCAGCTTCGGCAGCGGGTTAAAACCGCTACCGGCGGGGAAAGACGAAGTCTCTTCCGCGTCCTTGGTTTGATGGGTGGAGAGAAAACGGAGCGTCTCCTCGACAATATTTTCTCCGGCAATGATGTCAGCCAGAAAGCCGATGCCGTTTCCGCCTACTTTTCCTGGCCGAACCGGAGTCCGCTCACCAAACTGGCTCTGCTCGCTGTGGCCTCGGACCCAATTGTGAAAAAGACAGCGATGCGAGCCTACGGAACGCTCTCCGGCAAACCGGGACCGATTGGAATCGGTCAATACATCGCCGACTGGCAGAAAGGCGCCGAATTGATGAAAGATGAACCCTCCGAAATCGTGAAAATGATTCAGCGGGTCATCGTGGAAACGCCACATCCGAGAACCATCGGGATGCTGGAAAGCTGGCAGGAGCATCCCAAATACGGGCGCCTCTCCAAAGCCGTCGCCGACTCCATGAAACAGACTGTGGCGCGGATGCCCTCGCTCGAACCCGGCAAATTGCTCAAAGGCACCATGGCGCGGGTCGAAGGCAGTGACGCCGGAGCCAACTCATTCCTCGAATCTTTGACCGCCTGGACTTCACCGGAAACCTACTTTTCCTGGAACTTCAAAGTCAAATCCGGCGGGGACTATTCAATCTCAGTCCTGCAGGCTGATCTGAATAAAAAAGGCAGTGATTTTGTCATCTACGTCGGAGGCGAAACGTTCAAAGGCACCTCAGAAACGACACCTAATCTTGAAGAGTTTGAGGAAGTAAAACTCGACGGAAAAGTCACGTTGCAAGCCGGTGAAATTTACAAACTTTCCCTCGTTGCAGGTGACAGTATCCAACCTCGAATGATGGATATCAAAGCCGTTGTCTTGAACAAATAAGCCGACGCTTCCAACTGACTTGCCTCAAGTGAAAGAAAACCGACGTCCCGCAAAAGTGTACAGGGTACGGTCGCAAATGGTACAGGGTACCGTCCCGGACTGTACAGGGTACAGTGGGTTGTTTTTACCAATCGAGCTATGATATCGGTCATCATTGTCGCTGCTGGAGGAAGCCGGAGAATGGGCTTCGATAAACTCTCCGCTGATCTGGGGGGAACTCCGGTTATCGCCCGAACTCTCTCCGCTTTTGACCGGTGCGATGCGGTTTCCGAAATCATTGTCGTGACTTCGAAAGACCGCTTCGATTTCATCCGCCAGTTGGGCATTTCAAAGCTCGCTACAATCACAGAAGGTGGAGCCGAGCGACATCTCTCGGTCTGGAACGGCATCGCTGAAACCTCTGCGGAATATCCGCTCATCGCCGTGCACGACGGAGCGCGGCCCCTGGTCTCGCCCCGTATGATTGAAAAGTGCGCCGCAACCGCATTGGAACTGGGCGCAGCCACTCTCGCTCACCGCGTGGTCGATACCCTGAAACGCTCTTCGAAAAACGGACTCGAAGTCGCCGAATCGGTGAGCCGCGATGATCTGTGGGCGATGGAGACACCTCAGATTTTCCAGAGAGATATCCTAACCAACGCCTATCATCAGGTGATTAATAACAACACGCTGGTGACCGACGAAGTTTCCGCCGTCCAGGCAGCCGGCGATCCGGTTTACTTCGTGGAAAATACCGAACCCAACCTGAAAATTACCGTTGCCGGAGATCTTGATTTGGCGAAGGCATTCATCACTTCGAAATGATCACCGATATTCCTCTGATTTTCGCCGCGGGAGATGCCAACTCTCCGATGTGGGGCGTGCTCTTCCAGATTCTCGTCGTGATCGGGGCGGCTCTGGTCTCCGGGATGGTCTTCGAGCGATTCAAACAATCCGCAATCCTGGGTTACCTCGTGGCGGGAATGATTCTCGGCCCGGGCTGCCTCGGAATCGTCAGCGAGAAATCGGGCGTCGCTGTGATGGCTGAACTCGGGGTCTCGCTTCTGCTGTTCGCCATCGGTCTGGAATTTTCAGCAAAACGGCTCATGAGGCTCGGCCCGATCGCGATCGGCGGTGGCTGCCTTCAGGTGGGGCTCACCCTGACGATTGCGGCTCTTGTCGCCAAATTCGCCGATCTCGACTGGAAACCGGCCATCGCGATTGGGGCCGCGGTGTCGCTTTCATCAACAGCCTGCGTGCTCCGCCTCCTCATCGACCGGGCGGAAATTGATTCCGTCCACGGTCGCACCATTCTCGGGATACTATTGCTTCAGGACGTCGCCGTGGTGCCGCTGGTGCTGCTTGTTACGATGTTAGGTGGCGGGGGAACGATCGCACAGATGGGCATCGAAATGTCAAAAGCAGTCGGATTGATCATTGTGTTAATTGCCGGATTTCTCGCCTTATCCCGCTGGGTGCTTCCCCGGGCACTGAAACACCTCAGTATGTCGCGGGATCGGGAGTTGCTTGTGCTCCTCGCCGTGTTCCTCGCAATCGGTTCCGCCTGGGCCGCGCATTCCTTTCACCTCTCCCCTGCTTTGGGCGCCTTCATCGCCGGAATGATGTTGGCCGAGTCCCCTTTTGCCACCCAGATCCGCTCCGACATCGGTGCGCTCCGCATTTTGTTCGTTACGCTCTTTTTTATGTCAGTCGGGATGTTGGGTGATCCGGTCTGGATGTCCCAGCACTTTATCGCAGTGGGAATTGTGACACTAGCGGTGATGTTGGGGAAATGCCTCATCATCTCCCTGATCACCTTCGCCTTCCGCCTGCCAATCGCCTATGCTTTTGCCTCCGGCGCGGCCCTCGCTCAAGTCGGGGAATTTGGAATCGTCATCGCCGGGATCGCCAACGGTTCGGAATTATTCGATGAATATCTGTTTCACCTCATCGTTTCCTCGATACTGGTGAGCCTGCTCGTGACGCCATTCCTGGTGAATTTTGCGTTAGCCGGCGGCAGACAGATCCAGAGTTTAATCCGGAAAGAAGGCAGCGAACCATCCGGACCCAGCGAACCGGGACCGCACGAAGACGATACCGACCGGGTCATCCTGATCGGTTTCGGTCCCTCCGGTCAAAATGTGGGAAGCGAATTGCTCCGCCGGGAAAATACGCAGACTTTGGTGATCGATTTCCGCGCTTCAAATGTCGATCTCGCGAGATCCATGGGATTCAAAGCGGAACCGGGCGACGCGACCAACATGGAATTTATGATTCACCACGGCGTCTCCACCGCGAAAGCCATCGTGATCTCGATTCCCGATCACCGCACCTCGGTCCAGATCACCCAGTCAGTCAGAGCGATCAATCCCTCCATCGCCATTGTCGTCCGAGCCCGTTATCACTCGCTGGTCCCCGACCTCGAAGAAGCCGGAGCCACCGCAGTGATTGATGAAGAATACTTCACCGGAAAACGCCTCGCCACCGCAGTGAGAGCACTGATTTAGAATCAGCAGAACTCTTTCCAGGCATCGAGTACTTTCAGAGCACTCCCGTCAGCCAGTAGCTCACGGGCGATCTCCAGACCATTCCGAATATCGGTAGCCACACCGGCGACCACAAAGCCTGCGGAGGCATTGAGTGCCACCATGTCGGATTTCGGCCCCTGATCTTCGTTGGAAAGGATATCCTGAATAATTTTGGCGTTCTGTCTGGCCGTACCACCTTTGAGATCTTCAGTCGTTCCTCCTCGGATCCCCAGCACCGAAGCGTCCACTTCGAATTTCGATTTGTCCGTCGGCCATACAATCGTGCTCCCCACGGCACAGAACTCATCCATGCGGTGTTGCTGACGCTCACTGACGCCATGACACACCCAGGCTCTCTCACGCCCCAGTAGCTTGAGAATTTTGGCGTAGTCAGCCCCCAGCTTCGGGTTAGTGATGCCCACGAGTTGAAACTTCGGACTGACCGGATTCAAAAGTGGTCCAAGCAGATTAAAAATCGAGTGACTGCCCCTTTTCGCCAACAGTTTCCGGACCGGAGCCACCGCTTTGAAAGCAGGATGATAATTCGGAGCAAACATAAAGCCCGCCCCAACTTCTTTGATACACTGGCTGAAATCCTCGGGACCCATCTCGATGTTTATCCCAAGTGCTTCGAGAACATCCGCCCCCCCGCACTTAGACGTGATGGCGCGGTTACCGTGTTTCGCGACCATACAACCACCTGCGACCAGAACAAACACCGCCGCGGTTGAGACATTAAACATGCCCAGCTTATCACCACCCGTTCCGCAAACATCGATGATCGGTTTCCGGATATATTTGAGTTCCGGAACGACAGCAACTTTGAGGAACTCTTCAACAAACGCAGCAATTTCTTCGGGAGACTCCCCTTTCTTCGACAGGGCCTCCAGGAAATCCGCCTTCACCGGATTCTTGATCGATTCATCAAGCAATGCGGCAGCGGCCTCCTTCACCTGATCCGTCGACAGATCAGCACCTTCTTCCAAATATTTGGTTAGTTCTTTCATGGGCATTTTCCAGACATCAAAAGGCCCGGAGTTTTCCCGGGCTCAGTTTAATACGCCTGAATACGGTACTTTTAACAAAGTACCAGAGTAATGAACATGTTAGCTTACCAGTTGCCAACCTTGAAATATTGCATAATGATGGATTGAAGGCCTTCAGCTTCTAGAAAAGCTGAAAATTTCGCACAAATGTCAAAATTCGAGACAGATGGCCCGGACAAAGGGAAGAAAAAAGGGGAAGAAGACATCCCCAAGTGGGAATTCGGCCAATCCCTGCGCGGAAAATTGATCCTCGCCGACCCGCGGCTGACCGAGCCGATGTTCCATCAGAGCGTCCTTTTGCTCACCGAACACAGCGAAGAGTACGGAGCCCTCGGTTACATTTTGAATCGTCCGATCGGAAAAACCGTGGGCGAACTGCTGCCGAATCCGGAGTTTTCGGACCTCGAAAATATTCCCGTTTTTATGGGCGGCCCGGTCAGCACCGAACATCTCACCTTTTCGGCCATCGCCTGGTCGGAGTATGGAGATTCACTACAATTTGTGACTCATCTGTCGGCATCGGAAGCTCTCATGCACCAGATGGAAGGCTTTTCCGTTCGCGCTTTTGTCGGATATTCGGGGTGGTCGGAAGGACAGCTCGAAGATGAGTTGAAGCAGGACGCCTGGATTACCCGGAACGCTGAGAAACGGATCGTTGAATTGACCGGCTCAGAATCTCTGTGGAAAGAAATGCTGCGCGACATGGGCCCCTGGCACCGCATCATCGCGGACGAGCCCGAGGACCTCGGATTGAACTAATGCGGCTCCGCCATATTAGTTAGAATCCCTTTAATTCTCAGAAACAATAAGGATGAAAAAAATGATTGTCGGAAATGTTTTTTTCTGTAGCATGAAATCCGATTGTTTAGCTTTACCGCTGTGCCATGAAAAATATTTTAGTCGCTATCGTTAGCCTTGGGCTGTTTGGGGTTGCCTCCCAGGCACAAACTGGATGGAACTGGGATTCCCAGTCTTACTACGCCGGTCAGACCGCCCCGAGTAATCAGGATTATTACGATCAAGGTTCACAGGTTCCGGTTTATAACGTTGATCCAAGCATTTGCTTTGAGCCGGGTTGGGATTTTGGCGGATATTTTTCAGCGATGTTCCCTAACGACAGCGTTCGTTCCTCCGGAATCGGCGGTGGTATTCTGCTTTCTTACTTTTTCGACCGCAACATTGGTTTGGAGTTCAACTACGCAACTCACGGACAGAGCGAAGCTCAGCATGTGGTTCACGCCAACGCCGTATATCGCCTTCCAATCAACTCCTGCTTTTGCGGAGCTTGGGCTCCCTACGTTTTCGGTGGTGGAGGTTTTCTTGCCAACGGCGAATTCGACAGTCTCTTCGATATCGGAGCCGGTCTTGAAGTTCGCTTCCAGTCATGGGGAAGCGTTGCCCTCTTCACCGATTACTCCTACAACTTTGTAGAGAAGAATCTCGACTTCAGCCAGTTGCGCGCCGGCTTCAAACTTCCTTTCTAACCGAGGGGTAGGATTTATACTTTTTTCAATCAATCCCGGGCCGGTTTCACCGTCCGGGATTTTTTGCGTCCGTCACGCGGGTCAGCGCTTCCAGCGTCCAGACCATAGGGTAGATTTTTTCGAAATACCACAGCTTGGCAAAATAGAACCCAATCGGTGATGCCGGGAATTCAGTCCCGTTTCGAGTTGCCTCCTGAAGCCACCCGATCCCCCGGTCGACTTGACCACAGAACCGCTCGGCATTCGCTAATGCGCTGATCGCCAGCGAGGTCTCCTCAATGCTGGAGGGTGTCCGAAGCCCTCCGCCCCAGCCTCCATCCTTGTTTTGATTTTCACCCAGCCAACTCAGGCCGGATTCGAGCATGGTATCAACTGCTTCCGACCGTGGCGAGATGTATTCCAGAGCCCGACAGACCATCGCGGTCCCGTAGGTCGGGTTTTCTTCATCCCTTTTCAGGTGCTGATTGCCGAACCAGAGTGGAATCCAGGGACCATCAGGTTGTTGAACTTTCCGCAAATATTCCAGCCCGGCCAGAGTACCGGCTTCGATCCGTTCCTGCAGCTTTTCATCAAACTCAGAGCGCCATGCCGCCCACGCACGCAAGGTGTGAGCGGTCAGATCCGGAGATGAGCGGTCAAAGGGCAGCGCCCCCCACCCTTTGCAAAACGTGGGGATCCCCCCATCATTGTTTTGCAGATCGAGCAACCATACCGCCGCTTTTTCGGCAGCTTCGCGGCAGGTCGCAGCCGACTCTGAATCCATCAGCTCACGAAGAGCGAGCATCGCCCCGGGAGTGTCATCAGCATCGGGGACTCCCCCGGTCAAATCAGTCCAGGCCCACGCACCGGGCGCTGAATTCGTAAAAGGATGAACCGTTTGGAATTGCTGGTCGAGAAGCCATTTCAAAACCGCCTTTTCATCAAAATCTTTCACCCCTGACTTCACCGCCAGAGTGGTTGCCCAGGTCGCCAAATTGGTATCAATGGGCCAACTGCCATCGGCCTGCACATTTTCGGTGAGAAACCGGACCCCGGAAACGGCAGCGGGATGGTCAGATTTTCCGACCGACGCCAAAGCCATCGTGACAAAACTCGTCAAAGGAGCGGCTTCGAGAAATCCTCCGGTCGCAGGCTGAATTTCATGGAGCAAACGCGATACCCGGGGCCAGGCGAGCCGCCGAACCCAAAATGCCGGAGTGATCACGAGGGGCGGATGCTTTTCATAACGGGCCCGCCCAATCGCGATCAAGGCAGGAAGTGCGTAACTGACCACAGGCAGCTTCATCGCAGCAAACCATTCGCGAGGACAGGCCGCCATTTCGTAAGGCAGAGGCAGCACCTTTGACCACCCTCGCTTCCCGAGGGTTCCGCAAATCGCGCAAAGCATCAAAATTGGGACCGAAAAGGTTCGATCCTTTCCGTAACGGGCCTTTACCACCTCCGCAATCGCATCAGGCGAAAGGGACCCCACGTAATCTCTGATCCAATACCCGGCACGCTCAATCGCACCTACCTCACCACTTCCACAGCGGTGCAAGGTCGACCATACCAGCAGAGTCGTCGAAATGTTGGAAAAACTGCGAGTGGTATCTCCCCAACCGCCATCTTCGTTCTGATTTTTAACCAACCACTTCACCCCATCCCCGATCATCGGACGGTGTCGGCTGGCATCGACGCAATGCAATGCAACAACCGCCGTGGCAGTGGAAAGCGCTGACGTCGATAATTCACCGACCCAGTGACCGGCTGACACTCTCTCCCGGAGAAGCGCAGCATTACAATTCCCGCGAAATTTGCGCAATGATTCGTCCATGACTGTACCCTGTTCAATGGCAGACTGTACCCTGTTGGGTCGCAAAATTGTTTAAATCCATCTTTTGATCCGTCGAATCGTCATGATCAAGGAAATATCTCCTTTCGCCATGATGTTCGGGATCTTAGCAGTTCTCGCTATGGTTTCCATAGGCTTTGTTGGCCTGAATACTGTGATTTATGCTGTAATGGATAACGAACCAATAAGAGAAGCGGTCTCCATCGAAGTTGAGTCGCCCCTGATAACAAAAAACGACCTGTAATCGGTCGTTTTGTTTTCGTTTCTGTTGGCAATCTCGATTGCCAGATGTGCGATGGGCTCTAGTTGCTGAAGACTGCCGCAATCTCATTTGAAGGGCGATTTCCAAAGAGTGAGCTCATCTGACCGCGGTTTACGGTGCTGTATTGTTCGCCAGTTGGAACCAAAACGATTTCAAAGTCTGAGCAATCATTGGTATTATAACCCATTCCCTTCCACTGAAACCGGCCGCCCTCGCGAACTTTATTCAACTCAATATAAACCCCTTCACAGAGAAGCGTTAATTTTCCGGTCGAATGATTCTTGCCCACAATCGGATTCCCCTCAAGCATTCCCGAAATCTGGCCGAGCCCTCTGATGTTTTTCCAGCTCAATGTTACCGGTGCCTGGCTGCCTTTTGCGAACATCGTGTAGTGCTTAGTGGTGGCCGCTGAATCCTGGATCATTGAAAAAACAGTTCCGATCAGAGCGAGGGCAGAGAGAATAAGCAGTTTCATCGTTATAAAGTGGCTGAATGTTTGTAATCCGGCGTTCCGTAGCCACTCGTTATACGAATCGGTTTTTCCCTTATGCGAAAAAGTCACGGGAAGGGCAAAAAAATCCTAATATTTTTCAAATTGCCGATTTGCCGCCCGCGCCCGAGGTTGGTATTACTCATCAAACGGGATCTGTCCCATCAGCTTCGCCCACCCGATTCCAGGTGGCGCGGCACAAAAAAAGGGCGACATCGCTGCCGCCCTCTTGATTAAATTAACGATAGATCACCGCTTAGTGATTGAACATAAATTCCTTTGAGTTCAACACCGCCCAGAAGACGTCGTTCAAGACCAAAGTCTGCTGGTTTTTATCATCACCCACGGCCTTGACCTCCTGCATCATCTGCTTCATTTCTTCAGCCGTCGGTTTACGGCTCAGACAGCGGATGTAGATCTCCTCGATGATCTCCTCATGCTTCTTACCTTCTGCGAGGCGCTTCTTCACGATACCGCCCTGATCGATCTTGGTGCTCACGGTCGGCCCATTCATCAAATGGAGGGCCTGACTCAAGCTCGGATCCATTTTAACCTCGCAACTACAGACCGTTGCGCGAGTCGCACGGCCAAAAGTGGTCAGGAAGTAGTCGGATGTCTGCCCGTCCGCAATTTGCACGGCACGTGCCCCGAGGGGAAGCCCCTTGAATTTGTTTTTCGTCTCAGTGACCTGAGTGATCGTATCCAGCATCACCTCGGCTCTCTGACGACGAATCCGCGCTTTAGCGAAATTATTCAGATCACTCTCGTTGGTTTTGTTAGCCTGAGTGGTTCGCTGATAGGTTTTCGAATTACAGATATCCCGAACCAGCTGACGGAAATCGTAATTGTAGTCCCCTTGGAATTTCGCAGCTAACGCATCGAGCAACTCAGGATTTGACGCGGGATTACTTACCCGAACGTCATCCACGGGATCAATAATTCCCACACCGAGGAAGTGAGACCACACGATGTTAACGATATTCTTCGCGAAATAGGGGTTTTCCGTAGAGGCCAACCATTCCCCGAGAACTTTCCGGCGATCTTTACCCTTAACATCCGGAATTTCACCACCAAGAAACTTAGGAGGCATATTTTGTCCGCTCACTTTGTGTTTGGTTTCCCCCGAAGCCCGGTTGTAAACCACCTGCTCGCGTGGATCGACCCCGGCTTTCCGGCCAATCTGAGCGAAGAACGCCGCCCAGCTGTAATAGTCATCCATCGTCCAACGATCAAAGGGGTGGTTGTGACACTGAGCACACTGAAGGCGCATTCCCATGAATACCTGAGCGACATTCTCGGACAACTTCAGTTGATCACGCTCGATTTGATAGAAGTTGGTAGCCGGGTTTCCGAAGGTTCCACCCGTTGAGCCCAGCAGTTCCGAAACGACCAAATTGAATGGCTCGTTAGCCGCAACCTTCTCTTTCAGCCAGTTGTGATACAACAACGCCGCTTTGTAAGAGATTCCCTGAGCCACATTCCCGTTCGAACGGATCTGAAGTAACTCTGACCACTTCATCACCCACATCTCGGTGAATTCCTTTCTCGCGATCAAGGTATCGATCAATTTCGCCCGCTTGTCAGGAGCCTTGTCGCTCATGAAAGTGTTATACTCCTCGACGTTGGGCAACTGACCGATCACGTCCAGATAGACCCGGCGAAGGAAAGCTTCGTCAGTGGCATCGCCTGACGGGATCACCCGAAGTTTGTGCAGTTTCTCATGAACAAACTTATCAATGTAATTGGCTTCCTCAGGCTTGGGACGCTTGTACTCAAGTCCCTCGGGAATCACAATACACTGGATTCCGACGGTCTTGGTATCATAGCGAGCCATGATGAAAGACTCGCCACGCTTACCGGCCGTCACCTTCCCGGATTCATCGATCGCCGCAGTCGGGTCATTCGAACTCATGAAAACAACCAGGTCCGTCACATCGCGATCGTGACCGTCCTCGTAGATAGCCCGCACCGTCATCTGTTGTGTGGCTCCCGCACCCTCAAGGACTAACTTGGGCGGATAAAGCACGAGATCCTTGACTTTCTTAATGTCTTCCGCTTTGTCATTTACGGCACCGTCCTTGACCCACTCAACCATGGTCTTCCAGGAATCAGAACCTTTCTCGAAAAGCTTACCACCAGTGTGGGGAACCGCTTCGATCGATTTTTCAATCAAAAGACTCTCTTCAGGTATCGCCAGATTAATCCGGCGGCCCGCCATTTCTCTGGTCAAACGGAAGTGGTCACCGTTGGGATCATAACCAAACAGGGAAAGCATAAATCCGTCCTGTCCCCGGGCGGAGCCGTGACATGAACCTGTATTACAATGCTCCCGCATGAAAACCGGCATCACATCCATGTGGAAACTGATGGGGCGGTCTTTGGCGGAATCCTTAACTGTCACAGGTGCGGTTACGCTGTGATTGGGTCCGACTTTCACCACCAATTCGGTCTCACCATCTTTCACCGGGGCAAACCGGTTCCGGCTCTCCAGTTCGATCAGCGAAGGATCCGAAAAAGTGAAAGTTGAGTTGGGAGTGACGTCCAGAGTGGTGTCATCCTCGTAGGTCGCCATGACGACAACTGATTGGCTGTCCCGTCGGGTTTCGAGCACAATATCCTCGGGATATACCGCGACTTTGACAATTTTCTTACCCCGATCAGGCAATGGATCCGCACCTTTGAAGTCCTCTTCTTTTTTCGCGACCAAAATCTTGTCAGCGGGCCACTTGGCGCCTTCTTTGATCCATTCACGCAGCTTTGCAATTTCGGCTTCCGTAAGAGTCCGACCTTTTGGCGGCATCACATCGTCGTCATCTGATGGCAGGCTCACCAATTCGATGAGGAGAGAATCGTCCGGCTTTCCAGCTACCAAAGCTGGACCGCCATCACCTCCCTGGTGAAACAGATCCGCTTTATCGAATCGCAGGCCGCCCTTGGTTTTTTCTTCGTTATGGCAGGCTACACAGTGAAATTCCAGAATGGGTTGGATATCCCGCTCGAAATCGACGGCGCAAGCAATACTGGCCAAAAATCCAAGCAGGCAGGTGGTGATCGCTTTTTTCATATAATTAACAGATTACCCGATAAACCGGGTTTGAAACGTCCGCGAAAGAGTATTCCGCGTTAATGGAGATTACGTATGGTCTTAAAATCTTAGGTATCAAAACTTCGTAGTTTTAATTTCGAGGGCGACTGGCACCAGTGGCACCAATCACCCCGCTGAGCTTACTGGGCCTGATTTTTCGCTTCGAGCCTGAGCTGCTCGAGACGGGAGAGAGGCTTAGCCGGCTTGGGTGCCGCCTTGGCAACAGGCGCAGCTTTGGCATCCTTCTTCGGCTCCGCTTTTTTGGCGACCTCAACCGGTTTTTTGTCGACTCGGATCACGCCGCCCATTCCAACACGCTGCTGGATCGGTTCGCCGTTTTGCATGAAAACCAACGTACAAAACAGGTTTTTGTGCTGACCCACCGGCGAATCGTCAGCGGCAGTCACAGGGAAACGCAGTTCCTTGGTCGCTTTGTCAGCCTTCATCACCTGAGTCTCGGTCTTAGCAGGCAGTCCAAACAACTGCACATCCGCCTGACCGGGAAACTCCCGAAGATTTTCGACTTCGCAGTGAATCTCTCCGCTTCCGCCCTGCTTCACGCTGGTCATGCTCATCTTCATTTTCACGAAAGGCTCTTCCACTTTCAAATTGATGAATGGCGAGGAAGTCATGATCATTCCCTTCCCGGCATCGGATTCCGCCAGAATACAGATCTTCCATTCTGCAATTTCAGCAGCGGAATTGGCGTTCAACTCATATTCGATCTCCGTAGCTTTCTCACTGAAGGTCATGGTTGAAGGACAGCTGATTCCGGGCGGACGCCACAGCATCCGTGCGACAATTTTCTTATCATACCCCTCGTTGCGATGAGCCCGAACTTTCAGTTTCATCGTGCCATCCCGAACGATCGGAACCTTGGGTTGGTCGATAGTAATATGGAACGGAGCCTTCTCTGTTACCGCAACGGGAAGTTTGTTCATCGTTCCGGAGTAGTAGGAAGTTCCATTGGGGTTACCCCGGACAAAATGAACATCCTGCGAGTATTTACCGACCACAGGCTTCTCTTTATCGGTCGTTTTTACCAGTAAATCGCAAAGTTCTCCGGCTATTGGTGCATCAGGAGCCGCTTTCAGAAGAATCGGAAATTGACTGAGGTTTTTCGGAACCGTTCCAGCCTCCCAGGTAACACCAGCTGGAAGTTTCGGAAGATCGAAAACCAGTTCACCGGAGGTGTTGGCTCTCAGCATATTAACCGTCATCGCATAATGCCCGCCCTGCGGAATATTGAACTGTTTCCGGTATTGATTATCCCGGCGCAGCATTTCAGGCATCGTCACGACAATGTCCGGAGAGTAAGGCTCGGATTCGATCCGGTAGACAAAGTCTTCTCCCCCACGGTCCAACATATCTTTGATCCGCACAAAATACTCCCCGTCTGCGGGAGCTTTAAAGTCGAAACGGCTGTCTTTTGATCCATCAGCATCATCGTTCCCCCCGATGCTCTTCATCTTGGCATCGTAAATATTGAGAACCGTATCCACTGGCGTCCCCAGGCGATTTGCATAGGTTTTGAAGCGGAACCGTTCGTTCTTTTTAGCGGTAAACTTGAAGTAATCGATATCACCCTCTTTCTCAAGAATCCCGTTAAAAGCCAGTGGGAGAGATTTGGCTTCCGACAGCTTGTCCTTGTAACTGTCATTGGGCTCCACCTCAAGGACGTTGTCGAATTCGGAGACTCGAACCATATTGCCCGACGCAGGTATCTGTCCCCCGTTGGCCCCGAACACATAATGAGAATCGGTAGGACCAGGCAATTTAGCCTTGGCTTTGTACGGACCTGTTGGGTCACCGAGAAAAGTGAAATCCACCTCAGTCTCGGCTTTACCACCTGCAGGATAGATTCCCAACGGACGCGGGCTGGTTGAGATAAAAGCACGATAGTAGCCTCTTCCCTGATAGGAGGCATCACGCACCTCGATGATGTAATTTCCGTCTTCCGGAGCAATGACCGAAACAACCGACTCCTGCTTGAGCAGGGCTGAGTCATCGGAAACAGCCATCTCAAAACGATCTTTATTCAAAATCGCTACATAAGGATCCATCGCAACGGAGTTCCGAATATTGTTGATCCGGAGCGCCTGCATCTCGACTGAAATTCTCTGCCCCTTTTTGACAGCGACCTGGTAGTAGTCCACTTCTTCAGGTTTAGCCGAGCCGTTAACTGTAGAGTTAATTGGAATCACCTGCGGTTTTTCGAACTCGTCGTTTGGCTCCACCTCATCGACCTCAGGAAACTGACCTACCCAGAAATTCCGGACGTAGCTGAAACCGCTTTTACCGAGGAGCCGCATGTAGTGCTCACCGATCTCGCAATCTTTTGAGATCACAAAGGTTGCTTCAACTTTCCGGGAGTCGATCGCTTTAACATCTTTTGCCACGATACCGGGCTTGTGGAAGACAACCTTATCCATGTCTTCCAAGCGGGTCCCCGTCAGCGTCACCTTCACTTCTGTGCCGCGCTGACCTCCCCGTGGAGTCGAGTTTTGCAGATCCGGGCTGGCAGCCTGGACGAGAGTTCCGGTTAAAAAGAATGCTGTCAGCCCAAACGCTGCCAGCACTCTCCGGTTCACTCTCATCGTAGCTGCACTCTGATTTTTCAGAATGCTTTTCATAATTGAGATGAATGTATTTGGTATAAAATTAAGCAATGATGTCTTGAATCACGTTACCACCGTCAACAATTTCCATTGGGCGAGGTCCGGGAGCAATCAACTCCTTATCGGCATTAATCCCAAGCTGGTGATAAACCGTTTTCGCGAAATCCTGAACGCCGACTGGATTCTGATCAGGCTCTGCAGCCAGAGAATCAGAGGATCCATAGACCATTCCCGACTTAATGCCTCCACCGGCAAGCACCGTGGAGAAAACCCGTGGCCAGTGGTCACGACCGTCAGTTTTATTGATCTTCGGCGTTCTTCCGAATTCAGATGAAACCATCACCAAAGTGCTGTCGAGAAGTCCCCGCTCGGAAAGATCAGTGATCAACGAAGCGAGAGCTTTGTCGAAATCCGGAACACTGCGGGCGATTCCATCCTTAATGCGGTCATGCATGTCCCAGCTACCATAAGTCAAGGTAACGAGGCGAACCCCACTTTCGACCAATCGGCGAGCGAGAAGCATTCTCATACCTGCCTGGTTCTTACCGTATTTCTCTTTGAGTTTTTCGTCCTCTTTGGTCAAGTCAAACGCCTCACGGGCTTCGTTCGAACTGATCAATCCGTAGGCACGCTGATAGAATGTGTCCATCGCGTCGATTTCGTCCGCTTTCTCCATGTTCCGGAAGTGAGAATCAACCGTTTCCAGAAGAGAACGGCGGCGCTCAAAGCGTTTCACATCAACACCACCGGGCAGAGTCAAATCGCGAACTTTAAAAGCTTTATCCTGAGCCGGATCGCTACCAAGGGCAAACGGGCCATACATGGAACTGAGGTATCCGGTTCCGGCATACTCGTTTGGCTGGTTTGGAACACAGACGTATGGAGGAAGATTCTTCCGGGGTCCAAACTCATGGGAAATTACGGAACCGAAGCTCGGGAATTCAATTGCCGGGCTGGGACGGTAACCGGTGAACATGTTATGAGTGCCGCGCTCGTGTGCCGCTTCACCGTGATTCATGGAACGAATCACACAAATTTTATCGGCCACTTTAGCCATGTGCTTCATGTTCTCAGAGAACTCAATCCCCGGAACATTGGTTTTAATGGCTTTGTAGGGGCCCCGATATTCGGACGGTGCGTAGGGCTTGGGATCCCAGGTCTCCTGATGGGCGCTTCCCCCGGGGAGGTAAATGTGAATGAGGGACTTAGCAACGCCCTCTTTTGACTCATAGAACTTGGCGGCAGCGTTGGCCTCCACTTTCATCAACTCCGGAAGGGCCAAACCAAGCCCTCCAGCGAAGCCCACTTGCATAAATTCACGACGATTTGCGAAACCTTGTTGAAAACCTTGACAGCCCTTCATAATTTTTGAGATAGATTGGTGATACGATCCCAACTTCCAATCAGCAACCTTAGTCTCAAGGGGCGTGTTGGCGTATCACGGTTACCGGTGTTAGATATCATAGCACCGGGTTGACAGCTCACAAATGTTATTTAATACCTAGCGTAACAGACGGATAATCATCTGATAAGCCCATTTGAGGCGTTTTCTATAGCACAAACAATTTCCGCTAATCTGATTATCGCCGTGACCGTGCTACCTCAGACAGTTGCATTCACTTCTTTTATCTATAACGTAATCCAAGAATCTTTGGAAATTCAAATTATGAAACTCCGCCTTGCCCTGTTTATCGGAACGTCAGCTGCTCTCTCTCTTTCCGCCGCCGACAAAGAAGAAAAAATCACCTTTGAGGATCATATTCTTCCCATTTTTGAAAACAAGTGCCTGAACTGTCACAATCCCGATGAAGCCAAAGGCGGACTCGACCTATCCACCTATGGAGCAATGCTTAACGGAGGTTCGGGAGGTAAAGTTATCGAGCCTGAAGATCCGGCGAGTTCCCGAATCTACTCACTGATGGCTCAAACCGAAGAGCCTTATATGCCACCCCGTAAACCGAAGGCACCTGACGCAGAGTTGGCGGTGATCGCGAAATGGATCAACGGCGGTATTCTGGAGACTTCGAATAGTAAGGCTAAAAAATCAGATAAGCCGAAAATGGACATGACGTTGATTACGGCATCTGGCAAACCTGACGGGCCTGCCGCAATGCCTGAGCACGTTATTCTTCAGCCGGAGCTGGTGACCGAGCGCCCTAACGCAGTCCCCGCCCTCGCCCACAGTCCATGGGCGCCAATCGTTGCCGTTGCGGGTCAAAAGCAGGTTATTCTGTATCACAGTGAAGATTTTGATGTATTAGGCATCCTGCCCTACCCCGAAGGCTTTCCCCAGTCGTTGAGCTTCAGTTCGAGCGGCGCAATCCTGCAGGCAGGTGGCGGACGCGGCGGGAAGTCAGGAAATGTGGTCGCCTGGGATGTTAAGACCGGTGAGCGCATTTTCGAAGTGGGCCGCGAATTTGATATTGTCCTGGGATCGGATATCTCGCCCGATCACCGCAATGTGGTGATGGGAGGCCCCGGAAAGATCTTCAAAATCTGGGACACCGTATCAGGGGAGCAGATCACGGCCGTTAAAAAGCATCCCGACTGGATGTTGACTGCCGATTACAGCCCTGATGGCGTTCTTCTCGCTACCGGAGGCAGAAACAGCGGCCTTTACGTCTGGGAAGGCGCGACCGGACTTGAGTTCTACACTCTCAAGGGACACACCGCCGCCGTGACCAATGTCGGCTGGCGCCCCGATTCCAACATTCTTGGATCCATCTCCGAAGATGGTCAGGCCATGCTCTGGGAAATGAATGAAGGCAAGCAGATCAAAAAGTGGACCGCCCACAGCGGTGGCGGTCTCGCGATCGATTTCTCACCCGACGGTTTGATGATTGCCACGGCGGGACGTGACAAAACGGTGAAACTCTGGAAAGTCGATGGAGCCGCCTTGCGAACAATCAAAGCCAGTGACGATATCGTAATGAGCGTCGCCTTTACCAACGACAGCAAGCGCGTCATCAGCGGTGATTATAACGGAGTTATCAAAGTCTGGAACGTCGCGGACGGCGCCGAACTGGGAGAGCTCGATGCGAACCCACCCACGATCGATAAGCAGATCGAATACGCAGAAAAACGAATTTCAGAACTGCGTTCAAAAATCCCGACTCTGGAAAAAAGCATCGCAGCAGCTCAGGCCGAAGCAGCGAAAGCCAAATCTCAGCTCGCTGAAGTTGCGAAAAAAGCCGGTGAACTGGGAAGCAAAAAAGCGGCGATGGATAAAGAAATCGCCAGCCTCGGCGGGAAACTGAAATCGCTCTCAGACGAAAAGACGAAAGTTCAAGGTGCCGTGACTCAAAATACCAGCTTGATGCAGAAGCGTCTCGCCGAGCGCGTTAAAGCCGAAAAAGAACTTCAGCAGGCCAAAACCGAGTTCGAAACGGCTCGGAAGAACGTCGAGAAGTATAACCAGATTCTCAAAGATGCCGCCGCGGCTGCCAACCAAACCAAACAAATTGCGGAGAGCCCGGTCTTTAAAGACCCCAATCAGCAGAAAGCTTATCTCGCAGCTCAAGCGGCGATCAGCAAGGCCCTGAACGACAAAAAGACAGCCGATGCCAATGCTCTCAACCGGAAGAAGGCGGCTGACGATTTGAATAACAAATTGGCAGCTCAAGTAAAACTTCTAAACGACTTGAACCAGAAACTGACCTCTGCCAAATCTTCTCTGGATAAAGCACAGGCTGCCGCCAAAGCCTCTACCGAAAAGCGGAAGAAGGTGGATGTCGCATTTGCTGACGCTCGTCCCGCCAGTCCGGAACTCGCAAAATCGCAGCAGGAAGCCGTTAAAGAGGAAGCCATCGCCCACAGCGAAGCCAAAGCTACGAATGACGCATACAGTCAGCTTCTCGCGATTGTGAAAAAGCAGGAAGCCGCCGTCGCCACGGCTCAAAATGAAGCTAAAGGCCCTGTCGCCCAGTTTCAAGCCGCACAGAATGACCAGAAGACCAAAAACACCGCTTATCAGAAAGCGGTCGATGCACTGAAACCATTCCAGGAGGCCGGAGGCGCTCAATTCAAGGCCATCGCACAGGCGAAAGCGGATTTGCCCGCCAAAGTCGCAGCCTACAAGAAAGCGGATGCGGATCAGCGGCATCATGAAAACATTTTCAAAGGTTTGACCACCAAAGTAGCTCAGTTGGACGGAAAACTGAAATCAGCTAAAGCAGCTGAGCAGGCCGCAATGGGCGACATGAATGAAGCCAACACGATGCTTGCTGAAAAAGCGAAAGCACTTTCGGAAACCGGCGCAAAACTCAATCAGACCAAAGCCGAAATCAGCAAAATCCAGGCAGCACTCGATGCCGCTTTGAAGCAGAAAGAAGCACAGGCGAAAGCCGTCACAGCCGTTGCCTCCAAAGAATCAACCGTGAAGAAAAGTGTCGAGATGGCAAAAGCTGATCTGGAGCAGAGCAATTTCCTCGCCCGGAAATTCAAAGCTGCTGCAATCAACTTCGAAGCCAAAGTGGAGTCCGAAGAACTGGATGATATGGCCAACAACCTCGACGGCATGCTCGACGAAGAAACGGAAGCCAAAGAGGAGCACAAGGTCGCTACCGAAGCGAGACTGGCAGCGGAGAAGACGCTGGCCGAGGCCAAGCAAACCGTCGCCGAGGGCACCAAAAAGCTGAAAGATACCACTTCTACCGTTTTGGAACGGGCGCTGGCACTGATCGCATCCCGGACCGCAGCGGACCTTCGCGAAGAAGTCGCCGAGGAACCGGAGAAACCTTTGGTTGTGGCCGCTCTCGACAGCGAATCAATTTCTGCTGAACCACAGATTTTGCCGGAGGAAGTGGAAGATAAAGTCGAAACGGTGGGACTGGTTTCCACGGTTCTGGCCGAGCAGTCCCCCGAGCAAATCAATGCTGAAATCGAGGCGATCGAAAAACGCCTCAAGGAACTCAGCAGTTCTATTGCTCAGGCCTACACTGAAGCCGACAAAACGAAAGAAACGGTCGTTAAAGCTTCTGATGTAGCTGCCAAGACGCCTCCAGTCATTGCCGAACGCACCAAGGTTGAGAAATCAAAGGCAGAGGTTGCCCAGTCAATCGAGCAACAGCGTAAGGAGCAGGAAGCAACCGTCGAGAAACAGAAAAAGCTGATCGACGAGCTGAAGAAGAAGTATCTCGAATCCTTACCGGAGAGAAAATAGCCCTTCGAATAGTTCACTGAGATTGCCCAGATTTGCGCAATTGACGCTGCGCCGGATCTCACCTAAACACTGGCATATATGATTAAGACTGTTTTGCCGCTTGCGGCTTGCGCCCTTCTTGGCAGCCTCTCCACTGGAGTCGCTCAGGACAATAAAAAGCCTGCTCCGAAAACCTGGCCGGAAAACGCTCTGGCTAAGTTCAAGGGCAACCCGACCGCCGACCACAAGGCGCAAATCGAAAGCAATCTTCCGAAGGCCACCGCCGAACCGAAAAAGGACCGCAAAATCCTTTGTTTCTGGCGTTGCGAAGGGTTTATCCACACTTCGATCCCCTTCTGTAACCACGCTGTCGAAAAGATCGCTGAGACCACCGAAGCTTATCAGGTGGATCTCGCAGATGATTACTCGGTTTTTACCGACGAGAATCTGAAGCAGTACGATGCGATCATGTTCAACAACACCACCAACCTGGTTCCTGACGAAGCTCAGCAGAAAGCCATTCTGAATTTCGTAAACGGTGGCAAAGGCATCATCGGCGTTCACGCGGCGGCCGACAATTTCAAAAAGTGGGAAGATGGTATCGCTATGATTGGCGGCGTTTTCGCGGGCCATCCCTGGACCGCAGGCGGAACCTGGGCTTTCAAGCTGGACGATCCCGAGCACCCGCTTAACGCCGCGTTCAAAGGCAGCGGATTCTGGCACAAAGACGAAATCTACTGGTATAAGCCTGAGAATTTTCAGGGCCGTGAGCGTCTCCGGGTTTTGCTGAGTCTCGATATGTCAAAACCCAAAAACCACGAGCCGCTCAAGAACAAAAAGTTCGAGGAGCAGGTCGCAGCCCGGGGAGAACTCGATATTCCAGTATCCTGGATTCGGGAAATCGGAGAAGGTCGTCTCTTTTTCACCAACCTCGGCCACAACGATCTCACATTTGCCAATCAGACCGTGCTGCAACACCTGATCGACGGTATGCAGTATGCCATGGGCGATATCGAAGCCGACGCCGTTCCCTCGAACGGTTTAAAAATCGAACCCGCTCTCGCTCCGGAGGAAGCTCCGAAGAAGAAGTAAGCGCCGGGGCTTGTATTTTTCCATTAGCGTTCTAAGGGTCAAGATATGGACCTGTCCGCTTACCTTGAATTCGCCGAAACCACTGCCCGCGAAGCCGGGCAGCTGACTTTGAAGTACTATCAGACGGCGGAAGCAAAACCCGAGTTCAAAGGGGATGACACCCCGGTGACCATCGCCGATAAAGCGGCCGAGCAGCTGATTCGCGAACGGATTGGCGCCGCCTTTCCCGACCATCAGATTGTCGGTGAGGAATTCGGAGAATCCGATATTTCAGATCAGGGTTCCAATCATCGCTGGATCATCGATCCGATCGACGGCACCAAATCATTCATGAGAGGAGTCCCGCTTTACGCGGTCCTTCTTGCGCTGGAAATTGACGGTAAAGTTGAGGTGGGCTGCGCCTACTTTCCGGGGCTGGACGAAATGGTTTCAGGAGCGACCGGCGTTGGGGCGTTCTGGAATGGAAAACCCTGCTCTGTTTCGCAGGAGAAGGCCCTGGACCGCGCTGTCTGCGCTCATATTGACACGGCTTACATCGATCGAGCCGGCAAAGGGGAAGCCTGGAAACGCCTTCAGAACGCCGTGTATTACAACGCCGGTTGGTGCGATGCCTACGGGTATTTACTGGTGGCCACAGGGCGGGTCGAAGTGATGCTGGATCCGGTCATGGCAGTCTGGGATTGCGGTCCGTTCCCGCCCATTTTAAAAGAGGCGGGAGGCTATTTCGGAGATTGGCAGGGTAACGAAGGCAAAATCGACGCCGGGGAAGCCCTCGCTACCAACGCTTTCTTAAAAGACGAGGTTGTCGCTGTCTTAAAAGGTTAACTTTCTCCACTACCATCCGGCCCTCACTTCTCTTTGGCATGTGTATTGCTCAAGAGAAGCTATGCCTTCGTCCCATCCCGTTGAAAATAAGGGTAATTCGATCCATAGTGCCGGGACTTCATTTATGACCGAATCTCAACCCGGGAAAAAGCCCAGAGTCCTCATTCTGTGGGGCAGCCAGAGCGGTAATTGCCAGGCTCTCGCCGAAGGATATTCCGAACGCTTCCGCACCAACGATTGGTGGAGCGATGCCGTGAGCATGGAGGATTTCAAGTCACTCGATCTCAGCGGCGAGCCTTTAATTTTAATCGTTACCTCCACCTGGGGAGAGGGCGATCCGCCCGAAAACGCGACCGAATTTGTGGATCATTTTTTCTCCGAAAGCCAGTCCCGACTCGAATCGACCCGTTTTTCCGTTCTCGCGCTCGGCGATACTAACTACGCGGATTTTTGCGAAATGGGAAAACGTTTCGACGCCCGTCTCGAAGAACTCGGAGCCATTCGGGTGCACGACCGCACCGACTGCGACGTGGACTACGAAGACGACGCCGAAACCTGGTTCAACGCGCTGATTCCGAAGCTCTACAGCTACAGTTTCGAGACCTTCGCCCGGGAAATCCCCGCCGGCGGCATCCCCAGTCTGCAACCACCCGCACCACCGAAGGAAGACCTCCCCTACGGAAAGAAAAATCCATTTCCAGCCACTCTTCTGGTCAATAAACGCCTCAATCAACCGGGGGCCTTCAAGGACACCCGGCATCTTGAATTTTCTCTCGAAGGATCGGGGTTCTCCTACGAGGTCGGTGATGTCATCGGCACTCATCCGGTCAACGATCCCGAGCTGATCGATGAGATGATCGAGGCCCTTCCCATCAACATCACCAAACCGATCGTCCTTAAGGACGGCACCAGCGTCCCGATCCGCGAAGCCCTCCTGGAACACTACGACGTCCGCACCGTGACCAAAGCGCTCGCTAAGAAGTGGATCGCCAAAACCTATCACCCCTACCTCCACGCCATCGTAGAGGATGACGACTCACTTGCCGAATTGATAGATGGAATCGAAGTGATTGATTTGTTGAAAGAATACCCGGCCGAATTCAAAGACGGTCAGGAATTTGTAGGGATGCTCCGGAAGCTCAATCCCCGCCTTTATTCCATCGCATCGAGTCTCACTGCCCATCCCGATCAGGTGCACCTCACTGTCGCGAAGGTGGAATATGAGACCAAGGGACGACATCGCAAAGGCGTCGCCTCCATTTTTCTATGTGACCGAATGAAACCTGGCGACACCGTGAGGGTTTTTATGCAGATCTCGAAACACTTCCGGCTGCCCCCCGATTTGGAGACCGATGTCATCATGGTGGGCCCGGGCACCGGAATCGCCCCGTTTCGTGCATTTCTTCAGGAACGCGCCACCACCAAAGCCACGGGTCGCAACTGGCTCTTTTTCGGAAACCCGCACGAGGCCACCGATTTCTTTTACAAAGACGAGCTGACTGAATACCAGCAAAGCGGCATCCTGAGTCGCCTCGATCTAGCCTGGTCCCGGGATCAGAAGGAGAAAATCTACGTGCAGGATAAAATGCGCGAAGCCCGCGATGAACTCTGGCAATGGATCGAGGGCGGAGCTCACTTCTACGTGTGCGGGGATGCCACCCGCATGGCCGGAGACGTCGACCTCGCCATGCGCGAAGCGATCCAGCAGGGTGCCAACCTGAGCGACGAAGACACCTACGCCTATGTCGATCAGATGAAGAAAGACCACCGATACCAGCGAGACGTTTACTAACGTTTGTACTGGCTACCGTCTCCAATGGTACAGGGTCAAACATTTCGCACCTCGATTTGGCGGCAAAAAGGGCCGGAGGCGCCAGGCGAATGAGGCACCGGTCCCAATGCCAGATCGCATGCAGTCCCAGAGGGGCGGTAGAACATCTCGGATGGGTCCTTAACGGTTCTACCTCCCCTATGGGGCTCGACGGCCTCCTCTACCTATACCGGTGCCTTGCTCGCCTTGGGCTCGCAGCAACACCGGCTACTATATTACTGCCTCCAGCCTCCCTTGTATTCTCAAGATGCGAAATGTTGTACAGGGTACAATCAAAAACTGTACAGGGTACAATTTCAATCAAACGCCTGAAAGACCCAGCCAGTCAGGGCACAAAAAAGCCGCTTCGAAGGAATCGAAACGGCTTAACCAAAAAGAGATAAATCAAAAAACGATCAGGCTGCGGCCTGTCTGGCTCTCTCAGCAGCCTCCTCCTCCTCGATCAGTGGGGAGAAACCGGCGAGACTCGCCTCGATACCTGAAACCAAAGCAGCCAACTCATCGAGATCGTGGTTAATCCGCTTCATTTGTTCCGTAACATCGTCACCGAGAAACTCCCGGACAACGTCGTAGGTCTCTGACTCAAGTTTTTTAACTTCCATCTCTGCTTTTTTCAAAATTTCACTCGCCGCCATTTCGGAGTTAATCAGCGCCGTGATGCCCGCCACTGCTTTTTGCAGGTCGTCGAAATACTCGCGCTTGTTGCGGACCTGCGGAATGTAGGCGTCGACCTCCGCTTCATCGAGACCAACTGGCTCCACCCACTTGACGAGGCCGTTGGTTGGGACTGTAGCTCGGTTATCTGGTTTCATTTCCGGATGGTTAACAACATTAGACAGCATAATTCGGTATTTGTGGTGTTTCGGTTTGCAAATTGACTAGCTGAAACTTGAAAAATAGGAAACAGTTCCAAGGATCGAGAGCATTGCCAGAATGGCTAAATATCCGAGCATCATTATGGTTTCTTAGTGATTAAGTATTCTTAATTATATTTTTCCGGATATTCAACAAGTTTTTTCCAACAAAGTGTTAATTCGTCCGTTTTCGGTCTGTCGAATCAGTTGACGGACCCGACTCCAGAGGCGTGATTAGAGCGACACTTCAGGACGAATTTATGGGGATTTACGATCGCGAATATATGGCTGACAGCAAGAGAGGTACAGGGTTTCGCTCCTGGTCTATCATCACCTGGCTGATAGTTGTCAACATAGCCATCTACCTGGTTCAGCACCTCATTTTTGACAATCGCATCGCCGGTTATGTTAATTTGTCGAAGGACACACTTTTTTCAGGTCAGGTGTGGCGACTTGTTACCTTTCAGTTCTGTCATGCCGATATTGGCCACCTGTTCGGGAACATGTTGGGCCTGTTTTTCCTCGGAAAAATGTTCGAACAGGTCATTGGGTCCCGCTGGGTTCTTCAGACTTATCTGTTTGGGGGCCTTCTGGGTGGTCTTGCTCATATTCTCTGGGGAATGGGCTTCGCCAACAGTTCCGTGGTGGGCGCGTCCGCTTCTGTTCTCGCCATTGTTATCGCGGTGATCGTCACGATACCGGAACAAACCGTTTCCCTTCTATTTCTTCCTTTCCAGTTCAAGATCAAATATTTCGGCTGGGTGATTCTGGCAATTAACCTGATCGGACTTTTCGCCTCACTCGGTTCTTTGACGGGAATTTCCTACATTGCTCACCTCGGTGGGATGGCTGCGGGCTGGCTTTCGGTGAAGCACGTCCTCCCCCACCTCAAAGAGCGGGAAGCTACTATTCGGGACACGGGTAAAAAACCGCGCTCCAAGATCGCAGAAGCCGCCGAAGAGCAGATCAAAAAGAAGCGAGAGAAGGAAACTGTCTACCTGAATAAAAAGGTCGATACGATACTTGAAAAAATCAGTCAGGAGGGTATGCAGAGCCTCACCGCTGAGGAACGCAGAATTCTAGAGCGCAGCAGCGAGAAACTCTCGAAGAAGCTGGACGATAAATAGACAAAAGTTGATATTCTTGTCCTTTTGAACATTTCCAGATTCTGAAATTTCATTTTTTCGAAATTTCCGATTGTGACTGCGGCGAGGTTCCTTAGATTAACCTCATGATCGAATTCGCGGTCCTTGGAAGTGGCAGTTCCGGAAACAGTGCAGTGGTGTGTTACGGGGAAACCCGGATTTTGGTGGATGCCGGACTCTCCGCCCGCCAATTGAAAGTCAGACTGGAAGAAATCGGGGTCGATCCGGATTCTCTGACCGCTATCGTGCTCACACACGAGCACGGTGATCACGTTCAGGGGCTCGAAGTTTTCTGCCGGAAACGTCCCCTTCCGGTTTACGCGACGGTCCACACCAGCCACATTGTTCAACAGGACAAGATTAAGAAGGCTCAGATCAGTTGGCGGAAATTCGAAGCAGGCTCCTGTTTCACCGTGGGAGACATCGAGATTGATTCTTTTAACGTGCCGCACGATGCGGTCGACCCGGTTGGCTTTGTCTTTCGGAGCCCCGGAGGCTCTCTCGGCATTTTAAGTGATGTCGGACACGTCACCCGACTCATCATCGAACGACTCAAAGGAGTCGACTCACTTTTCGTCGAATCAAACTACGACGACATAATGTTGCAGAACGATGAAAAACGTCCCTGGTCATTGAAGCAGCGGATCAGCAATCGTCACGGCCATCTCAGCAACAAACAGACTGCGGAACTACTCAAAGAAGTCGCAACCGCGGATCTCAACCGCGTTATTCTCGGCCACCTCAGCTCCGATTGTAACACTGCGGAAAAAGCGCTCGAATTCGCAAGAGGAGCTCTCGGTGAAATCGGACTGACCGATGTGGAAGTTGAGTGTGCGGAGAGAAAATCCCCGACGCCTCTCTATCCCGCTTTGAAAGGCGTTGCGATCCAACCCAGAACGCCACTGGATGAAGATATCGCAAAAGCAGTCGCGGCAGTGGAAGCGAATCTTGATAAAAGCGACGAGAAACCTGCCGAGGCAGTTTTTATTGAAGCTAAAGGAGTTAACGAAAACCGCGAGGTTGACCCGATCTATCCCACCCTACCTGAGAAAAGCACTCTCAAGTTAAAAGAAGCGACGACATTTGTGGACGATGAAATCTGTGAACCCGTTGTGGATCCCGATTTAGTCCAAATGGAATTGGCGCTCTAACGTATTGGTTGTTTGCAGGATGCTGGATTTGAAGCTTGACTTCTTTCCAGCGAATCTAAAGCATTAGATTCCCTCCAAATTAAACACAAACTAATACTGAAACACATGTCAATTAATCTACTGGAACTCATGCAAGGGGCCCTGAGTAATCAGGTCGTCGGAAAAATTTCGGGTCTGCTTGGTGTGGACGAAGGAAATGCCAACAAAGCAATCGGCGGAGCGCTGCCTGCTTTGCTTGCGGGTTTCATCGGTAAAGCCTCAACCAGCGAAGGCGCAGAACAACTCGGCGCAGTTCTGGATCAGGCGGACGGAACGATTCTCGATAATATCGGGGATATCCTGGATGGCGCAGACGGCGGGGCCGACCGACTTCAGGAAATGGGCAACGGATTAATCGGCGGACTTTTCGGCGACAAAGTGGGCGGTTTGGTTGAGTTACTTTCCGGCACCAGCGGACTCGGCAAAGATAAAACCGGTTCACTACTCGGGATTATTGCTCCCATTATTTTCAGCCTCTTAGGAAAACAGAAAAAGAGCCTCGGCCTCGATGGCGCGGGCTTCGCGAAACTTCTGCTCGGCCAGAAAGATCTACTCAAAGGCGTTCTGCCTCCCGGCTTGAGCGGAGCGCTCGGACTTTCCGGCTTCGAAGGCGATACCAATATCGAAGCTGCGACCGAAAACCTGAAGGACGCCGTCGTCAATGCCGCTGCTGAAAAGGCTGAAGAAGGCAAGGCTGCAGCCACCGAAGCGATGGCTTCTGCTTCAGAGAAATTTGAGGAAGTCAGAGAATCCGCTGCTTCTGCAGTCGGCGCCGCGATACCGAAGCCAGAAGCGCCGAAAGAAACCAGCGCAGCGAGCACAGCACCGGTATCGGAACCCGCTCCGGCTCCGCAGCAGCCGGTCGTAGCTGAAAAGGCCAGCGGTGGTTTCGGCAAAGTGCTATTCCCGATTTTGATCCTCGCCATTCTGGGATTTGCCGTCTGGAAATATTTCCTTTCCCAACCTTCCGCTGCTGATATCAAGCTTCCCGCTCCATCAGAACTGAATGCCGGAAACGCCGTCTCAGCCATGAATGGTGTCATTGCGAAGGCCAAAGCGAGCTTGAAGAGCATCGACGATGTGGAATCAGCCAAAGTGGCCGCATCGGAACTCAACGGATTGACCAATCAGGTCGGTAACATCACCGGAAAAATCAGCGGTCTTCCGGACGGTGTGAAAGCCCAGCTCAAACAGGCCGTCGTCAAGTTTGCCCCTCAATTCAACGATCTCGTCGAAAAGGCTTACGGAATTCCCGGTGTTAAGCCTGTTCTTGAACCGGCAGTCGACAACCTGATCTCCAAACTGGAGATTTTCGGTTAAGGTTTTACCCGATCAGAAGCTAATTTGAAATCCGCTGGGCGATCCATTCGTTCAGCGGATTTTTTCGTTTGGGTTTCCGCGTGATAACTCACGGGATCTGTGGTTAACTCTCGCCCTTACAAAAATCAACGCACTTAAAAAATCGTGACGACGCTAAAGCCATCCTTGGAAGAATTCACCACCCTTGCTAAATCAGGAAATCTGATTCCGGTGTGGACCGAGTTGGCCGCCGACTTCGAGACACCTATTTCGGCTTTCCACAAGCTGAACGCCGACAATACCAATCCCTGCTTCCTGCTTGAATCAGCGGAACGAAGCGATGAGATCGGACGGTTTTCTTTCCTCGGAACCGATCCCCGGCTGCAGATCCGCTCCACAGGCCGCAAAATATCGGTCAAGAAAGCGGGAGAGGACGAATTTACGACCTACAACCTTCCGAAAAAGAAGGGCGATCCGCTTCACGAACTGGAGCGTCTCATGTCGGAATACCGCCCGGTCGAAGTGGACGGACTCCCGGTGTTTTCCGGCGGCGCTGTCGGTTTTTTAACCTACGACATGGTCCGCTTCTTCGAAGAAACGGTCCCGAAAGCGCCCGGGGATCAACTCGGCCTTCCCGAAATGGCGTTTATGATCACCGAATCGGTCGTGATTTTTGATCACCGTTTCCGGAAGCTGCAGGTGGTGACTAACATTTGCACCGACGATTTTGAAGATCTGGAAACGGCCTATCACACGGCACGGAGCCGGGTCGACGATATCGTAGAGCGGCTGTCCCGCCCGATCGGTTTCCCTTCATTTTCCCTGATGGCTGAACCCGACGAGCCGCAAATCGTCAGTAATACCACCCGGGAGGAATATGAAGGCATGGTCGACGCGGCTAAGGAATACATTCACGCCGGCGATATCTTTCAGGTGGTTCCCTCGCAACGTTTTGAGGCCGAATTCAAAGGGAACCCGATTGATCTATACCGGTCACTTCGGCATGTGAATCCGTCGCCCTATATGTTTTGCCTCCAGTGGGGAGATGAATTTGCCCTCGTCGGCAGCTCTCCCGAAGTGCACGTCCAGGCTATCGATGGACGGATCAAAATCCGCCCGATTGCCGGTACCCGCTGGAGAGGTAAGACGGTGGAAGAGGACGAAGCGCTTGCCGAAGAACTACTCAACGATCCCAAAGAACGGGCCGAGCACCTCATGCTGGTGGACCTTGCGAGAAACGATGTCGGTAGAGTTTCGGAATTTGGGAGCGTCGATGTCAGCGAGAGATATATCGTCGAAAAGTATAGTCACGTGATGCACATCGTCTCAAATGTATTTGGTCAGCTCCGTGACGACCAAAGCGCCTATGATGTGATGCGCGCCACTTTTCCTGCCGGGACCGTAAGTGGCAGCCCCAAGGTCAGGGCCATGCAGATCATCAACGAATTTGAAAAATCAAAACGGGGCGCCTACTCAGGAGCCGTTGGTTACTTCGGTTTCGATGGCAACCACGACAGCTGTATCGCGCTTCGAACTGTAGTCGTGAAAGATGGCAAAGCCTACGTCCAGGCAGGCGCCGGTGTCGTCGCCGATTCTATACCGGAAAACGAATATATCGAAACGGTAAACAAAGCCAAAGGCATGCTCCAGGCGATCGAACGCGCCAAGCATCTCGGCGAGTAGTCGAATCACCTGATGGGTCGGAGCTCGCTTAAGCTCCGGCCAATTCCTTTAACAAATTTTGGTTCAGTCGAATTCCCGCTTCGAAATTCTCGATCGTAAAGTTTTCGTTCGGAGCGTGGATTTGGCAATCAGGGAGAGCCAGTCCTAACATTAAGGTATCAATCCCAAGGATATCTTTGATCGATTGGATAATCGGGATCGACCCACCTTCGCGGATCAAACGCGGTTCATCGTTGAATGTCGCTTTTAAGGCACGCTGCGCCGCATCACCAAACTTTGAGTGAGGATCCATCACATAGGCAGTACCATCGTGCCCCGGGTCCATTTCGATTCGACAGTCATCCCCGATCTGTTCCTCGATAAACTTCGCGGCGGCGCTGATAATTTCCTGAGGATCCTGATCGGGCACGAGCCGGAAGCTCAATTTTGCCATCGCCTCGCGCGGAATCACGGTCTTTGATCCCTCGCCCTGATAACCTCCGCCAATGCCGTTGACCTCTGCGGTTGGTCTGCCCCAGCGTCTCTCCAGTGCGGTGTAACCTTCCTCCCCCCAGATCCCGGGAGCCCCGGTTTCTTTCATCGTCGCGGCATTCCCATCGGGAAGCTTTGCCCACATATCGCGCTCCCACTGCTCCAGTGGAATCACCTTATCGTAAAATCCGGGAACCTGAACCCGACCTTTGTCATCGTGAAGCGACGCCACCAATTTGGCGACCACTTGAGCCGGGTTGGCCACCGCACCACCGTAAACCCCGGAATGAAGATCCAAAGCCGGCCCTCTGACTACAAATTCCAGGCAGCCAATCCCCCGCAGACCGTAAGTCATCGTGGGAACTCCGGGAGCGATCATTCCTGTGTCCGAAACGGCGCAAATATCTGCAGCCAGCAACTCACGGTTCGCCCCGAGGAACGGTGTCAGGTTCGGGCTGCCGATCTCCTCTTCCCCTTCGAGAAGAAAAATCACATTCACCGGCAGCTCGCCATCGGATTTGAGAGCTTCCTCCACCCCGAGGATGTGAGCAAAATTCTGCCCCTTGTTATCGGTCGCCCCCCGACAGAAAACCCGACCATCAATCAAAGTCGGCTCAAAAGGCGGCGTGTCCCATTCTTCGACCGGATCGACCGGCTGAACATCGTAATGACCGTAGATCAACACCGTCGGGCGATCCTTTTTAGGCTCACTTTTCGCCACCACCACCGGGTGTTTCGGAGTCGGGTATTTCTCCGCCGACAAACCCATTCCCTTAAATCGCCCGATCAACCAATCGGCGCAATTTTCAACATCCCGCTTATATTTGGAATCCGTTGAAATACTGGGAAAACGAAGATATTCGAAAAATGACTCGGTTTGAGGCGACATGCCCGAGGATACGGGATCGGATGAAATCTTTCAACCGAATGAAAATCAAATTTCGGCATTGTTATGGTGTGAATGCGGTCTTCATGCCGCTTGCCTGCCGTGCGGTCATCCCATACAACTGTCAGCCATGAAATTCTTACCGTTTGCGGCTGTTCTGGCCCTGTTCACTGCTTCACTTTGGAGCCAACAAGCGACACCTGAGAAAGCCCTGAAACCCGCCGGGATCTTCGGAGATCATATGGTGCTTCAACAGGGCAAGCCGACCCGCGTTTTCGGAACCGGCCCGGCATCCTCGGATCTCACGCTTGCCTTCGCCGGACAAAAAATCGACTCGAAGATCGCGGAAAACGGCGAGTGGGAGGTCGAGTTAAAACCATTGAAGACCAACGCCACCGGCCAGACGCTAACCCTGTCAACCGGTGAGGAATCGGTAGAAATCAAAGACATCCTCGTCGGCGAAGTCTGGATGTGCTCCGGCCAGTCGAACATGGCAATGTCCCTGAACCGCACAGAAAATGCCGACGACGCGGCTGCCCGGGCCGACCACCCGAATCTGCGACTTTTCACCACTTCCGCGGCAACAGCAACATCGCCTCAGCGCGACATCGTCAATGGAGAGTGGAAGATATGCACCCCGCAAACCGCCCCGACCTTCTCCGCAGTCGGTTATTTCTTTGGAGCGGAATTGCTCAAAAATCTCAATACACCGATCGGTCTCGTTTCAACGGCATGGGGCGGAAAACCCAGCGAGGCCTTTACCAGTCGCGAGACACTGGAGCAGACTCCCTCCGCAGCCAAGTTGCTCGCGGAATGGGACGACAAACAAAAGACCTACATCCCGGAAGCCGCAAAAGACCGCTATACCAGAGGGCTTGCCGCCTGGGAGAAACGGATGGAAGACTTTCGGGCTGCCAAAAAGCGGGGTGAAAAACCGGATCCGAAAAAAGTAGGGAAAAAACCCACCCCACCTCAGGCTCCCCATTTGCAACCCAACGCTCCGTCGGCCATTTACAATCAGATGATTGCCCCGTGGAATCCCTATGCGATCGCGGGCGCTATCTGGTATCAGGGAGAATCCAACCGTCACCGGGCGGTGCAGTATGAAACACTGTTCCCCGCCATGATTGCCGATTGGCGGAAACAGCGGGGAGACGACTTTCCTTTCTATATCGTTCAGCTCGCCAACTTTCTGGAACCCTCTACTGAACCGGGAACGCCAAGCAGTTGGGCGGAACTACAGAATGCACAAACCCTAACCCTGCAAAAGATCCCGAATACCGGCCTCGCAATCATTAACGATATAGGCGAAGCAAAAGATATTCACCCGCGTAACAAACAGGACGTCGGGAAGCGGCTCTCGCGCTGGGCCTTGAGCGAGCATTACAATCAGCCACTCGACGGTCCGGTCTCCGGCCCGATCTACAAAAGCCACGAAGTGGTTGAAAACACAATCCGCGTCGAATTTGATCACGTCGGAAACGGACTCAAATCCCGCGATGGTGAAGATTTGAAACGGTTCGAAATCACAGGCGATGATCAGAAATGGGTCTGGGCCGAGGCAACGATCACCGATGCGGGAAACAGCGTCACTATCTCCAGCCCCGGAATCGATAAGCCGGTCGCCGCCCGATATGCCTGGGCCGCAAATCCCGAGGGTGCCAATCTCGTAAATTCCAGCGGCCTACCCGCTTCTTTATTCCGGACCGACGACTGGGAACTTTCCACTGCGGGAGTCGAGAGCCTCGGTGAGGTTTCCGCGAGAACGGCTCTCGCCAATCTTCCCGCTCAGCACGAAAAACTGAGACAGGCAGGGTGGGAAATCCTCTTCAACGGCAAAGACTTAACCGGCTGGAAAAATCCCTACAACTATGGAGACTCCGTCGTGAAAAACGGGGAAATTCATCTCTCTTCGAACAAAAAATTCTTCCTCGTAACGGAAAAGAAATACAGCGACTTTACGCTCGTCGCCGAAATCAAACTGCCCGAAGGAAAAGCTAATTCCGGTATCATGTTCCGGGCCCATGTCGAACCGGGAAAGGTCTACGGCTACCAGGCCGAGTGCGATGGCTCCGACCGACGCTGGTCCGGAGGACTCTACGACGAAGGTCGCCGGAGATGGATTTGGCCGAGCAAAAAAGGCAGCTCCGAAGAACAGTTCCTGAAGTATTCCGAGAAATCCCTCGCCCACCTCGCAAAGCCCGAAGTGGCAGGAGCCCTGAAACGGAATGATTGGAACAAATACCTGATCAGCTGCAAAGGCGACCGGATAACCATCAAACTTAACGGTGTCGCCATCACTAATGTGAGAGACAGCGTCGATTCAGAAGGCCACATCGGCATCCAGCATCACGGCGAAGAAGGTGCAGTATATAAGTTCAGGAATATCTATCTGAAACCTCAGTAATCGAAGCCACTTCACTTTAAAACCAGTCCCGGAGGCAGAGTCTCGCCCAGCAAACTGACCTGCTCGCTTCGTTCCACTTCGAGGTATTTCTCGACCGGAGCGAGCTTCACCGGAGCGACGCCCGATTTCCTAAGCTTGCTGACGATGTCGTTGCGGAGCTTTTTCGGGAGGTCGAGACTTGGGTTATCGACTTGCCGGGCGGCTCGCAAGAACAGCGGCGGCAACGAGGCCAGCTCGGGAGCTTTCCAGTCCAGTTTTCTGAGCGCGGCAAAGGCGGTCGCAACCTCTTCGGCGGGCATCACGGTTTCCGGGCCACCGTAAACCGGGGCGCGGTTCAAAAGTAACATCAGCGAAACCCAGTAGGGATCGGAGTAGCCGCCCGCGTCAGCGAGAGCTTTGCCTTTTTGTATCAGGAGATCACAGATCACCGCCTTCTGCTCGAGCCCGAGCCGCTCGAGCGCGCCGATCAAACGGACCACTTCGGCGGATGGTTTGGCCTGAGTTTGCAGTTTCTCGAGGCATTCGCTGGCGAGTGACTCCTGCCTCGGACGATCCAACCCACCGGCGACCCTGCGCCAGAGAATATAGCGGGCGAGGTCGATCCGTTTGCTGGAAAATTCGTATCCGGTCTCTTCCGGTTTCCAAAGCTGATCAATCCTCTCTTCATCAAACTGCACTCCGTAGCCGGGGCGGAGTAAAAATCCCGCAAAGGACAACCAGGTCTCCTCGTGATCGGGCGACAGGTAACTCCACTCCAGACTTTCGACGTGAGTTTCCCATAGTTTCCGGAGCAGAACCGCATTCCAGTCCTGCTTCGGCGTTTCGAAAATTTTCTCGAGACTGGCGGTGAGTCGACTGTTGCTCAATTTGTCTTTTGGATTGAGCGGAGCGTGAAACAACTTTTCCATTCGCTTGCGGGCGGCCCGCAATTTGGGTTTGGAAACTCCGATATCTGTCACCGCTCCGGCGCTGGCAGGTTGACTGCTGCCGCTGAGGATAAATTCCAGTGGCCAGCGGTTTTCGAGATCACCGGTATCGACACACTCCAACTGAAGCAGGCCAATCGCGTTGACTTTCGCACTGAGGTGAACCGGTATCACATCTTCGCCCTCCGACTTCGCGACCGTTTCGAGCGGCGGAAGTTGATGGAGTTGCCCACTTTTCGCCGCCGGGAGGATTTCTCCGGCTTTCACGTTTTCGAGCCTGGTCGACGAGTACAGTTGGAAAATGACAGGTTGATTGGCCTGTAGCGAAAGATTGAGATCATCGATCACGACATCCTCTTCCTGGGGAGTCCCTTTGGGCAGGATACAGACCAGCGAATTCTCTCCGCCCTCTTTCTGCACCTCGAGAAAGAGCGCCCGCGCGGCTCCCGCTTCGATCCGGCTGGATTGATTTTGGAGAAACCAACCGTAGCTGGAAGCCCCTCGCGCCACTGCCAGATCCGGCTCCGGATTCGGCAGCACTGCGGGCAGATGATCCTGCCAGTTTCCGATCACGGAACGAAGTCGCTCCTGGATCGGCTCGGGCTTGAGACTGCCCCCATTGAAAAGCACCGCATCGACCCGGGGACGCCCGTTCAGGAAAGCGGCGAGGTGTCGGGTGACGGCGCTGTCTTTTGCGTAGGGAAGGCCAAATTCACGGAGACCTGCCGCTGTCTTTTCGGGAACTTCATCAGCTTCGCACTCGGGATAGAAACCTTCGAAAAGGATGATCTGCATGTCGTCCGGCGAAAGTTCGGCCGTCAAAGTGCCATCGAACAGGCCGGAGCCTTTTCCGGGAACGGCGATTTTGAAGCTTTCCGAGCGATCCGGGTTGGCCAGAGCCTCCTCTTTGATGCGACGACACTGGGCGATGAGGTGACTCCACTGATCCGGCGAAAGGGAACCTTCCAGCTGAATCTCCGCCACGACGTGGGCCATTGCGAGATCGATATTATCTCCGCCCAGCAAAATGTGCTCACTGACGGCGACCCGTTTGATCTCCGGTAACTTGCGATTTTTCCGCATCCTGACTTCGAATAGACTAAAGTCCGATGTTCCGCCTCCCACATCCACCACGAGGATACACTGGGCACGCTCCGCCAGCTCCGGCAGCGTCTCGCGAAAGGCCTCGGTCGCGTCATTCGTCTCCAACCATCGGCAAAAAGCGGCCTGGGGCTCCTCGAGAAGCCGTACACCGCCGGGATACCCCGCATCCCGCGCCGCCTGAAGGGTGAGCCGCTGAGCCGAAGCATCAAACGAGGCCGGAACGGTGATCGTGATTTGCTGCTCATCAAATTTCGCATCAGGAAACGCATCGTCCCACGCGCTTCGCAAATAATTCAGGAGTAGAGCAGAGGCCCGCACCGGGGATAATTTATCCTTTTCCGCGAGCTGATCACTGCCCCACGGGAGAAATTTCGTGTTCTGATCGATCCCCGATGTGCTCAGCCACGATTTGGCAGAAAGCACCACCCGGCCCGGATTCGCTGTGGTCTGTTCCCTCGCAAAACGCCCCACGACCCAGTCGCCACCACCCGCTTTCCCCTGAAGCAGACCGGACTCATCAGCCCCGGGACGATACAAAAACGACGGCAGGGTATCGCTCTCCACCACCGTCGCGGCGCTGTCCCACTGAGACACCGGCAGCACCTCGGAATCAGACGAATCCGAGGCCAGAGGCGCGAACGCAAGTGCGCAGTTCGTCGTCCCCAGATCAATTCCTATACTGAAAGTTGGTTTGCTCATCAAATTGTACCCTGTACAGTCCGAAACTGTACCCTGTACCGTCTAAATTCGCCAATCATTCGCCTCGAAATGTGCTGCGCAAACATCAGCAAGCCGGTGTGTCGGGAAGACACCGTGGCGATCTTTCTAAAAATCCCAAAACCGCTGACTTTTCCCCTCTCCCGGCGATTTCCAGTGAATCAACCTGATCGAATGAATCACAATTTCACCCGGCTCGCGACTGGGATCGATTCGAATAGCGGCCAACGGGTCATCACCCGAATCGATATCGACTCGATAAATCCCGGAAGGCATTTTTTGCGGCACCAGCATCCGTTCCCGGTGAAATCCCCTACGTTTCCGGGTCGACCAATAGACGGCGGCATCGGTTGGGGACGAGGCCGTGTCCATATCGATTTCTATAGTAACCTTTCCACTCACCGCTCCAATCTCGCGGGTTAGGATCCAGGGATCATTCCCTTTTGAAATAAGCTTAAGCGCATCATCCACCCGGGAAAGTTCAGTCGCTTCATTACCTTCCCAACCGAGAAACCCGGGCTGATAGGCGGGGTTCTTCCGTGGGATCAAAGATTGGGTAGCTTCAAGGTGTGCGGAAATCAAAGCATTCAACTCTTTAGTCAATTCCGGATGCTTCGAGGCCAGATCAGTCTGCTCACCGGGATCGGCCTCCAGATTGATCAGTCGCAGCCGATCCTGTTGGTCCGGCGCATCGCCGTAGTATCGGGTCAACTTCCACTTCCCTTTTCTCACGGAAGTTCCCGCAATCGTTCCCGTCGCGGTCGGACTATGTGGAAAGTGACAAAAGATCGCTCGCTCCGGAGCAACCTCGCTCTCCCCTTTCAGGGTGGGCAGCAGACTGATTCCATCCACCACCTGTTCAACCGCCGGGCTCTGACCCGCTACATCCAGCAGGGTGGGAAACCAGTCAATAGAACTAACCAAACCGTCATTCACGACACCTTCCGCAATCGTCCCCGGCCATACCGCAATCAGCGGAATCCGCTGGCCACCTTCCGCTATATTTCCTTTCCCGTTTCGCAAAGGGAAATTGTTAGTCGCGAGAAGATTCTCCACATAGTTGTATTCGTTACCTCCGTTATCGGAAGTAAAGACCAGTAAGGTATTTTCAACGATCCCAAGATCCTTTAGCGTCTTTGCGATCCTGCCCACATTGGTATCGAGAGTCTCAATCATCGCTGCCATCACAGGGTTTTTACGGGGCGCATCATCGGGTAGTGAAGTTGCCTTTTCTCTATACTTTTTGATCAATTCCGGTTTTGCCTGAAAAGGCCCGTGGACCGAGTAATACCAAAGATTCAGAAAAAACGGTTTCCCGGCTTTCTGTTGTTCCGTGATCCACTCGATCGATAGATCAGTAATTACATCATCAATATGCGAGCCCTCCGGCGACTGGGGAATCGTCTCGATCGGCCAGGGCGTAAAATAGCCTCCCGGAGGCCCCGGATGAAAACGCCCGCCTACCACGTGATCAAAGCCTTGATTATCCGGCAGATACGGTTCGCGCCCGAGATGCCATTTCCCGACAAATGACGTCGCGTATTTCATTGCCTTTAATCTCTCCGCAACCGTCACATAATGATTCGGGAAACGGGTCCGTGTCTCCGGCTCGACCACCGCCTTCGACGGAGCTGCGGTGGCCGCCACCCCGGGATCCAGGACCTCCCGCGCCAAATGAGCCGCAGGAGTGGTAAGCCGAATTCGACCGGGATATTGACCGGTCAGAATACTGGCCCGCGTCGGCGAACACAGCGGGCTCGCCGAGTAGGCCTGAGTAAACCGCATCCCTTCCGAAGCCAGTTTCGCAATTGACGGGGTTTCGTAAAAATCCTCGGACGCATCCTGATAAGGCGTCGTATCCGACCAGCCCAAATCATCCGCTACAATCAATATCACATTAGGTCTGGGGCGCTCCGGAATCGGTTGCACCGGAACCGGCTCCGGCAAAATTTCGTCAGCCAGATCATAGTATTTACCCGCAGCTTCAGTCTCCAGAGCCGCGAAGGTATCCCAGGCGACCTTTCGGTTTCCATTTTCATCCAGCAGTCCAACCCGCAGACCGCCCTCCCGGTCCGGCATATCCTGATACCGATGCAGATGAAAGGCCTCAATGGAGGGAAACTCGGGCAGTTTCCGAAACATATAGACCAGCCCCGCCGCCTGCCGCTTTTGATCAACCAAACTCAGGGTCGGACTGTTAAATCCCTGCTCGGATAACAGTATCGGTCGATCTTCTCCCAGATAGGCAGGCAACACTTCTATATTTTTCGGAGTGATGTAGGGAGTATCAAAATCAAAGGTGACATCCTGATCATCCCAGGTGTCGGGATTCCGCAAATCTCTGGGATAAGGGTGGTAGGCAACACCCCAGTCAAACTCGCCTTCCACAGCGGCGATTTCACTCCACAAATCAAGCAGTCCTTTCACCTGATAGGTCCCAACTCCACCGCTTTGCTTTGCCCAATGATGGGTCAGGGAAACGAACACCCGGCTGTGGGGATCAAAAAGGCGGGACGTGTGATACACCGTCCGCGCGGACCTGGCGTAGCAATCGAGATACCTCGCAAGCGGTTGCTCTCCCATATTCGTCCAGGTTCCGGCCTGATCGATTTCGTTATGGATGACCCAGTTAGCGATTCGCCGGTTGGGACGGGAGTAGCGTTCCGTCAGGAAGTGGATCGCAGCACGATAGTAGGACGCGCCCCGGGGAGTCAGCAAATCCGGCATCGCAAAGGTGCCCCTCGCTTCGGCATCGGGGTGCTTCAAGTTTCCGGCCGACCCGTTACCCACCAGCAGAATACAGGTTACAATTACATTTTTGCGACAGAGATTTTGAATTGCAGCATCTTTACCCGCTAGAAACCGCTCGTTGGTGTAGTAGGTTTTTCCTTCAAACCTCCAGGGCTTCAGTCCTGGTTTTGGGGTGTCAGACATCAACGCATCCAGCACCACATTCACCGTGGCGTGTTTGATTCCCAGTTCAAAAATCTGATGTTCAGCCGAAGTGATCAAAGGCACTCCCCCAATACCTTTCTGACCTTTCACCTTCAGCTCCGGCAAGTCCCGGTTCGATACCTTTTCGCTATAGTTCGTAGGCCATTTTGCAGCGGACCGGATCAATCCCTCCGAATTCTGGAGACGCCACCGGGAAAGGGCACGATCGACCTTTTCTTCACCTCGAAACCGCGGCACCGTGATCTCAAACTTACCATCGGCGGCGGGCAGGTCGATTACCGGAAGCGGTGTCGGTAGATGCGACGAAAGCTCTAGCGGAAGCTCCGCAAGGACCAGCGGCTCAGATGCCCTTCCTCCGATCCGGATCTCCTTCGCATCGACAACCACTTCCGTAATTTCTGCCGGATACCAGTCCCGTAGATAATTCAGATAGCCCTCAGCCACCTTCCTCCGGTGCTCCCGAATTTTCTCCCGGTTTTTCTTATGCGCCAACTCCTCTTTATTTATTTTTCGGAGTCGAAAGTTCCGCATTTGAAATTGGGCACCCAACTTGTCTTTCAGCGAAAGATGGAAACGGGTTTCAGCACTCGGCATTTTCGAAAGCTCCACCGAAAACGGCTGCCAGGTCTCAGCCAGCGGCATGGAACTGGATCCCACGAATACCATTTCGCCATTTGAATCCCGGAACCGGACGGAAACCGAATTGATTCCTCCCGTGGAGAAGTAGTCGAAGGTAAGCACTTGATGGTCTGGCGGCACCACCACCGGCTGACTCCAGAAGTGAGGCGCCGGGCCGGAGGTAACCAAATCGAACTCCCCGCCCTTTTTAGCCGAGATTTCAACATCACGCCGGGGCCCGGGAATCAACGGGGTGTCAGCGATGGCAAACCCAAACGAAAGTAGAAATAAGAGACAAAGAAGTCGAATCATGACAAAAAATAAGGGCCGCATCTTAGCGAATCCCGTCGCCCTGTCACCTACCGCATTCCTTCCGATTTTCTTCGTGGATTCCCCCTCCCGCGTAGAAATGGCGTCCCCGCCCGTTCCGAACGAATCCCGGAAATTTAGATCGTCTCGAATATGGCTTCGCCCTGATTGATGGCCATCGAGAAATGCCCTTCCCCCTCGATGAGATTTAGCGTGGACCCTGCAATTTCCTCCGCGTAAATCCGACCGTTCGACAAAGGGACGTTTACATCCAGAGAACCCTGCCAAATCGATACGGGCGACTGGATTTCAGCCAACTGAAATCCCCAGGGCTTTGCATAGATCACCCCTTCACAAGTCGCCGCGCGGGTCCCGCCGACAAACGCCCCCGCCATCACCTCCATCACTTCCGGCAGAAATTGCTCAACTAAACGACGGTCAACCTCCGGCAAATCCTTCAGCCCTTTGATCAAATTATCTGGGTTGGACGCCATTTTACGGGTCATCGACATCATCAAATTCAACAGCGAGGGGCAACGTTTCCCGATCGACAGCAGAAACTGATTCATCCTCCGCATCCCCTCGCGTGTCCGGTTGTCCTCCATCGGGGACAGGCCCGCCATTATCGTCGTTTTGATCAGGCGATCCGGAATTTGATGGGCACAGGCCGCAGCATAGGGTCCTCCGCCGGAGTGCCCCAGCAGCCGAAATCGATCCAGCCCCAAATCATCAGCCAGCGCGACCACATCCCGGGGCCAGTCGAGAAGCTGCCGCCCTGGCTGGAAGGTCGAGTTTCCAAACCCGGGACGATCGATCGCCATAAGCCGGACGTTCTTTTTCTCTGCCGCCGGAGCGTAGAGAAGCCCCTCGAGTCGGCAGGCCGGCCAGCCGTGAAAATAGAACACCGGAGTTCCGGAAGGATCTCCAAACTCACAGTAACTCAAATCACGACCGTCGGGAAGCTGCAGAAGCCTGGTTTCCGGTTCCATAAAGGTTTTAGGAATTTAAATGGAACAGAGGGAAGAGAAAGCTTAAAAAGAGGCATCCATGCTGTCCCGATCAACCGTCACCATTCCCAACGTATCCCACGAAGGCGGACGATACCTGCTCGACCGGAGTACGAAAATTGAGATCGAGTCCATCAAATCAGATATCTCCGGGATCATTGAAGCAATTGCATGCGGGCAACTGAGCGAGCAGCAGCAAGCGAGACTCCGCTCCTACCTGTTCGCCCACTACCATCCCGAATTAAAAATCCGACCCCGGGTTCACATCTACCAGGCCGTCAAATCGGTGCTGGAAGATGACAATCTGAATCAGCTCCGTAACATCGTAGGGATTCGTCAGAAAAGCGCCTATCTCAATACTATTTCAAATGTGGGAAAGCGAAGCAGCTATTTCGGCGGGTTAATCGGGATCAGCGTGGTCGGCTTTTTCTTCCTCCCACCCATCGTCAAACTGGGGATTATCCCCGTGGCGAAACGGACCGTGAAAAAGCTGATCCCGAGGCAGAATTATCTCATCCCGATCGATAAATCACTAAAGCTTTCCTCTCTCATCGGGAAGTCACCTTCCCAAATCTATAAAGGCATTCAATCAGCCCTCGGCTCACGCACTCGCAGAGCGGGAAGCCCGGTGCCGGCCCGGATCGATACGGCGGCGATGGATGACCTCACCGGCAACCTTTTCTTCCGCGCTCTGATCGAAGAAAGTGATTTCACTAACGAAGCCAAAGCCGATTTTCGGGGCAGAGCTCAAATCGCTTTTCTATACGATATGGCGGGCGTGAGTCGCCAGCTTGAGGGGCTCGCGAGGGATCCCGCTTTGAGTTGGGAGCGAATTTCCAACTACACCAATTTTGCGATGTTTTTGAAATCGATGGAATCCCGCGAGGTCCCAATTCTGGACATGCTGCAGTTCGCGATTGAAGTCATCTCCCGGGCTCAAATCGGAAAAAAGAAAAAGGACGTCCGATTCTATACTGAATTCGAAAGAGGGTTAAAGAACCTGAACTATGCCCTTTCGGTAGTAGAACCCCTCGACAAATTCAACGAGACCGACGCCTTTGACGACCTCGAATCCCATGCCGCAAAACTGGCGTTTTTCGAGCAGAACCGGCTGGTGATGGAGCGTCTCTACATCGAACACGAACCGGAGTTGGCAGAAGTCCGCCCCATGTTTTCAGCCTTCAAAGAAACCGCGTTGAAAGCTCCTCCCCAAAACGCCCAATCGGACCGGGAGAAATACGAGGCTTTTCAGCGCCAGATCACCAAAATCCTCGCGACCTATCGAAGCTCGCTTCGGGCTCTGGGACGTGCTGAGCTGAGGAGCTACGACCGCGAACTGATCTTCCTCCGGAGCTGATCGTCCAGCCGCGGAATCAGTTCACTTTCCGGCGAAACAGGCTATGGTTGCGGCATGAAAAAGCTAATTCCACTCACCTTCGCCGCCATTGTTATCCTTGCGGGGAGTCTTAAGGCACAGGATGCGGATGCCGGGGCAGTCGCCGCCGCCAAAACACTTTTGAAGGTCAGCGAGATGGAAACCACGATCGAAAAGCAATACGAGAGCGCGCTTGATTCTCAAATGGGACAGTTCCGGAAAATGGGATTGAACGACGCCTCCGTTCAGGAACTGAAAGATGAAATGATCGAATTTTTTAAAGAAGTGATGCCTTATTCAGAACTGGAGCCGGAACTGATCAAACTATACTCGACCCATTTCACAGAATCGGAATTGAAGGATCTTACGGACTTTTACCAAACTCCAACCGGTAAAAAAGCACTCAAGCTGACTCCCGTCCTACTCGGAGAGGGAATGAAAATGGGGCAAAAACGCGTTCAGGACAATATGGGGAAATTGCAGCAGCGAATTATGCCAATTATCCAGCGAGGAATGACTCAGTGATGAAGTAGGGAATCGCGCACAGAGCGCACCAGAGATCAGAAGACCGCAATCGGAACTACGCTGAAATAGCATCCACTCTTTTGCATGGCTAAACGAAAAAAGAATCCAGAAAACAAAGAGGCACCCGCGCTGGAAGTACACGATCTCACCGTAGCCTACCGGAAAAAGCCGGTTTTATGGGGAGTCGATTTTGAAATTCCGGCGGGACAACTGGTCGGGATACTCGGACCCAACGGAGCCGGGAAGTCCACCCTGATCAAAGCAGCAATGGGTTTACTACCCCTCAGCAGCGGTTGGGTCGAGGTTCATGGAGAGCTGCTCGAAAACAACCGGCACCGCGTCGGCTATGTCCCCCAACGCGAGGACATCGACTGGGATTTTCCTGTGAACGTGATGGATGTCGTCCTCATGGGGCGATACGGCAAACTGGGACTGTTCAAATGGCCCCGCAAGGAAGACAAGGAGATCGCCCGGGAATGTCTGGATAAAGTAAAAATGCTCTCTTTTGCTGACCGGCAAATCTCCAACCTTTCAGGCGGGCAACAGCAGCGGGTCTTTCTGGCCCGTGCCCTGGCTCAGGAAAGCGATCTGTACTTAATGGACGAACCCTTTGCCGGAGTTGATGCTTCGACCGAAACTGCGATTATTTCTCTACTCCGCGACCTCAAGGATCAGGGCAAAACGGTATTTGTGGTTCATCACGATCTATCATCAGTACCGGATTATTTTGACTCCGTTATCCTGCTGAACGCCCGCCTGATTGATTACGGCCCGACCAGAGAAGTTTTCAATACCACCAATCTGGCAAAAACCTATGGTGGCCAACTGACCGTTATGGCCGAGGTAGCCGAAGCGCTCCGCAAAGACGAAGGCCTCGACGCGACCCGGAATCATTGATCACAGCCCGCCTATGCACGAGCTAATCAAAGAAATTCAGGCGATCGCCCAAACGGGTCTGCACTATACCAAAGACCCTTTTGACCGGGAAAGATTTGAGCGGCTCTCCGAAATAGCCGCACAATTTTACTCCGAACTCAGCGACTCGGACATCACGACGATTGAGCGTTTTTTCTTTCCGGAAAAGGGCTATGCGACACCGAAGGTGGATCTACGGGCCTGCATCATCAAAGACGACACGGTTCTCCTCGTGAAGGAAAGAGAGGATGATTGCTGGACTTTACCGGGCGGATGGGCCGATCAAAACGAATCGCCTTCCGAAGGCATTATCCGCGAGGTGAAAGAGGAATCCGGTTACGATATCGAAATCGGTCAACTATACGCCGTCAAGGATCGCGACCGGAATGCCTACACTCCCAAATATCCCGTAAGCATCTACAAATTATTCTTCACCGCCTCAATCATTGGAGGCGAACCAGCCCCGAATCTTGAAGTTTCAGAAATTGGCTTTTTTCCCGTATCGGATCTTCCGCGCCTTTCGGAGGCCCGTGTCCTGCCGAAAGACATCGAGCAGGGCTACCAACACGTTATCAATGGTGCAAAAGCCTGCCTTTTTGATTAACTTCTCTTTTTCTCTATTTATGAACGCCCTGATTAAACCGCTACTGTTATCGCTGTTATTTTTTCCGCCACTGTACAGTTTTGGCGACGACGCTTTTGGAACCCTGATCTTTCGGGATGACTTCGAACGCTCAGAATCCCAGGAAACAAAAGATGAACCCGGAAACGAATGGACAACCAGTAGTGACAAAACAGCGAAAGGAAATAAGCAGGTCGATCTCCGGGACGGTTATATGTATATCTATACTCATGCCGAGGCTAACCACGCGACCTCGGTGAGGCATGCTTTCGAATTTCAAAACGGCACCATTGGCCTGAAGGTAAAGTTTGATGAGAAGCGGGATTCGATCCTGTTGAATTTTACTGATATGGGCGAGAAGAGCGTTCACGCCGGCCACTTGTTCAATGTGATTGTGAGCCCGACAGATACCCAGATTATTGATCTAAAAACGGGCATCATGAATCAAGTGATAAGAAACGCAAAAAAGGCCAACGAACTGTCCGCCGAACAGAAAAAGCTCCTCAACACCAAGGGCAAGCGTTTTCCCCACCCTCTGGCTACCGGCGAGTGGCATCAGGTTTACGCTACTGTGACCGGAGACGAGGTGACTTGCACGATCAATGGAACTGAAGTCGGCACCTTTCGATCACCCGGGTTTGCCCACGATACCAAAACTCTGATCCGACTACTCGTCCCCTACAACGTCAGCGTCGATGAAATAAAGATTTGGAGGAAGGACTGATTCGATGGTTCGGTTGCTGCTCTGCTTTATCCCGGCGCTTTTTATCACGCTACTTTCGGCGGAAGATCTGGTCACCCCGGCGATGACTGACGACCAACCGGGACCTGGCAAGCGGGTCAGGCAGGTGGCGGCTGAATACGCGGGAACAAAGGTGTATCACTCTCTCTACTTGCCCGAAGATTGGACCCCGGACGGGAAATATCCGGTCATCGTGGAATATACCGGAAACAAATTTCCACCTGCCGACGGAAGTGGAGAAGTCAACGATGCGAATCTGGGTTTCGGAATGAGTGGGGGCCGACAATTCATCTGGGTCGTAATGCCCTATATCGAAATCGGCCGGAAGAAAAACGCGGTGACCTGGTGGGGTGATAAAGAGGCCACTATTGATTACTGCAAAGTGAATTTGCCTCGGGTATGTGCCCGCTTTGGCGGAGATCCGGAGAATGTCATTGTCTGCGGTTTCTCCCGGGGAGCGATTGGGACCAGCTTTATCGGACTGGCGGATGATGAAATCGCCGCACTCTGGAAAGGCTTTTTTACTCACGATCACTTTGATGGTCAGAAATCCTGGGGGTATTCCGGCAGCGATCGAAAGTCCGCTTTAATCCGGCTCTCCCGGCTGAAAGGCCGCCCGGTTCACATTTTAGATCAAGGGAAGGGTGCGACCCGTCTCCGGGACGAATTTCTGATCGACCATCTCGATTTAGCGGCGTTTACTTTCCTGGATGTGCCGGTCACCAGCATCTTCGACCTACCGGAAGGCCGTTTCAATCATCCCCACACCGACCTTTGGATGCATCGTGACAGTGAGCAGCGAAAGGCCGCCCGTCGCTGGCTGCAGGAGCTGATCGCTCAATGATTAGATCATTCTGAACACGAATATCCGGTGCCACGATTCATTGACACCTCTGGACAACGCCCTTATGGCTCCCGTCCATTTTAATGAAGTTATATAAACACGGCTTTTTAGCCCTCTTAATTACCATTGCCCTTCAACCAATCATGGCCAGCGCCGACGAAAAAGACCCAACCAAAGCTCCGGAAAATGTAAAAGCAGCGCCGAAAGAGGCCGATGTTTCTAAATCCGGCCTGGCCTCAATGGTCATCAGGAAAGGAACCGGAACCGAAAAGCCGGAGGCCCACGACGAAGTCGAAGTGCACTATGCCGGCTGGACAACTGACGGTGAGCTTTTCGACGCATCCTACAAGCGGGGAAGCACCACCAGTTTCCCACTGAACGGAGTGATCAAAGGCTGGACTGAAGGCGTCCAGTTGATGGTCGAGGGTGAAAAGCGTCGTTTCTGGATTCCAGCCGACCTCGCTTATGGTGAAAATCCCGGCGGAGGTCGCCCCGGCGGCACCCTGGTATTCGACATCGAGCTGGTCAGCATCACAAATCGTCCTGCACCTCCCAAGACTCCGGAAAATCTGACTAAAGCACCGGACGATGCGAAAAAAGAGGAGTCAGGTCTCGCTTCCATCGTTTTGACCAAGGGAAGCGGAGAGGAAAAGCCGGAAGCCGATAACATCGCGTCACTCCATCTCGTCGGCTGGACGACTGAGGGCCAACTCATCATCAACACTCAGGAAATGGGAACGCCAATGAAGCTGCCTCTCGAAGACGCGCCTTTGAAAGGCTGGAGCGAAGCCGCTCAACTCATGGTCAAAGGTGAAAAACGCCGGATCTGGGTTCCTGAAGCGCTCGCTGGAGCCGGAAACCCAAGAGCTCCGCAGGGAGATCTGGTTTTCGACATCGAGTTGGTAGATTTTCAGGCCCCTACTCCGCCACCGGCAGCACCGGAAGACGTCGCAAAAGCTCCTGAAGACGCCGAAAAAACTGACTCAGGTCTGGCCTCGAAAGTGCTTAAAAAAGGAACCGGAACTGAGCACCCGACAGAAGCAAGCCACGTCGAAGTTCACTATTCGGGCTGGACGACTGACGGCGAGCTCTTCGACAGCTCCGTTGTCAGAGGCGAACCAACCGGCTTTCCTCTCGGCGGTGTCATCAAAGGCTGGACCGAAGGCGTTCAGTTGATGGTCGTGGGCGAAAAGCGGCGTTTCTGGATCCCGGCCGATCTCGCTTACGGCGACAATCCCCGTGGCGGTGCGCCCGGCGGAACACTCGTTTTCGACATCGAGTTACTTGAAATCAAGTAACCCGGCGACGGATTAATCATTTTAGAGAGCGGAGGGCTTGAGCCTCAACATGAGTTCCAGCCCCGCGCGTCCTCGATAACTGACTTCCGGAACGTATTTTTCGGTGATTTCGAAACGTCCGCTTCCCACAAATCGGCTCTCCAGCTCCGCAACGCTGGTTCCGTGAGGCGGACCGCCTCCGGGTTGATGATCTTCATCGTAGGGATCCAGGTAAAAGATTCCAAGCAACTCACCATCCGGTTTGAGCGCACGGTGGACAGCTTCCACATAGTCATCGCGCCGCTCCGGATCGATCGCACAAAAGCAGGTATGCTCCCAAATCCAGTCAAACGACTGATGATGCACCCCGGGTAAATCAAAGAGGTCGAGCTCTTCATAACGCTCAGCTCCGCTTTTGGCAAAAGCCGCTGCTTCCTGCAGCGCGGTTCCGGAAATGTCGATCCCCAATACCTCCGCGACCGGACAGACATCGGCAATCGCCCTCACATCGTGCCCCAAACCACATCCCGGGACCATAATCTTACCGCTCAGCTTTTGCGGATTCCGATTCATCCAGTCCAGAAGCGGAGGTGCGGCCGTCCCCTTATCCCAGGGTTTGATACCATCCTGATAAAGCTCATCCCAATCCGGTTGCATCCCCCTCAATCGCTCCTCGCAACGCCGCCTGCAAGCGGGTTTTGTTCTTGATCTTCCTCTGGTTTTTGTGAGACTCGACCTCCTACTATGAGTACCGAGTTTTTTCCCGAAATACCGAAGATCAATTACGAAGGACCTGATTCAAAGAATCCGCTTTCCTTCAAACATTACAATTCAGACGAAATCGTGGGAGGTAAGTCAATGAAAGACCACCTCCGCTTCGGTTGCGCCTACTGGCACACCATGCGGAACGGTCTCGCCGATCCCTTTGGCGAAGGCACCGCCGAGAGGCCCTGGGACGATGGGTCAAACTCGGTCGAAAATGCTCAGAAACGGGTTTGGGCGATGTTCGAATTTATGCAGAAATGCTGCTTGGAATACTACTGTTTCCACGACCGGGATGTTGCTCCCGAGCTGGAGGATTTGCAGGCCTCTCACGATGCTTTTGACGCCGTCGCAGATGAGCTCGAGAAAGCTCAGAAGGAGACCGGAATCAAGCTGCTCTGGGGAACAGCCTGTCTCTTTTCCCACAAACGATACAATCAGGGAGCGGGAACGTCACCGTATGCGGATGTGTTTGCCTACGGCGCCGCTCAAATCAAAAAAGCCATCGATGTGACCCATCGTCTCGGTGGTGAAGGCTATGTTTTCTGGGGTGGCCGCGAAGGTTACTCGACCCTTTATAACACCGATATTGGCCGGGAATTGAACCACCTCGCCGCACTTCTCCGGATGGCAGTGGACTACAAAAAGAAAATCGGATTCAAAGGCGACTTTTTCATCGAGCCGAAACCCCGTGAACCGAGCACACACCAGTACGATTCCGATTCAGCGGCCTGCCTCAACTTTCTCCGGGAGCACAATCTGTTCGGCGAATTGAAGCTCAATATCGAAACCAATCACGCCACACTCGCGGGCCACACCATGATGCATGAGCTCGAAGTTGCGATGGCGGCGAATTCGCTTGGGTCGATCGATGCCAACACCGGGGATGAGTTGATCGGGTGGGATACCGATCAGTTCCCCACCGATCTTTATCTGACCACTCAGATTATGCTTTGTGTTCTCCGGATGGGCGGATTCGACAAAGGAGGCCTTAATTTCGATGCCAAATGCCGTCGCGAAAGCTTCACTACCGAAGATCTATTCCACGCCCACATCGGCGGGATGGATGCGTTTGCCCGGGGGCTCAAGATCGCCCAGGCCATTCTGGATGACGGCCGCCTCGAAGACTTCAAAAAGACCCGCTACAGCTCCTTCGACTCCGGAATCGGCTCTCAGATCGAGAACGGCGAAGTGACTTTGGAAGAGCTCGAAGCTTACGCTCTCAAAAACGGGGAACCTCAGACCCAAAGCGGTCGCCAGGAGATGCTGGAAAATTTGATCAACGATTTCATTTAAGCAAATCAGCGATGTTCGGGGAGTCTGGAGCGAGAAAAACTTCAGACTCTCTCCTCAGCTAGATGAGTCAGTCAACGCCTCCCTGCCCGCATTGCAAAAGCTCTGAAACCCAAACGGACGATCTGTTTAGACCGTCACCCAGCATCTTTTTCACCATTCTGATCGGGTGGCTCTATCTGCTACCCCGCGCCGCGTTTCGATCGAAGAAGGCGAGCTGTCAAAATTGTGGCAAAAAGTTTACCTACCGAACCCTTGCATCAAATATTGCTCTGATCGTCTTAATTATCCTGATAGCCCTATTAATTTGGGGTTATATTCAGGAAGGACAGGGACTTCATGATATTTGACCATTGAGTTGATAAGGTAAGTCCAATTTGCTAGATTCTGACATCAAATGAGTAATAAAGAGAAACCACCAAAAACAAAAAGCTCCGACGGCGATAAGATTATCATCCGTCTTTGGCCAAAGACACCGGTTTTGTATCCCATGGCGATTCTCGCTCTGATCTGCGGCATAGTCGGCCAGATCTATGGAATTCCTCAGGAACTGGTCGATGTCAAAAAGGCCGCCAATCAGGAAATCAGGTCGGTTACTCCAAATGAAGCGGCTCCCGCTGTCATTCCTAACGTCGAAGAATCCGAACCTTCAGTTCCTCCCGCGACCGAAGCGCCCGTGGAGAATGAACGGATTGAAGCAACCCCGGAACCGGAAGAGGCCCTGCTGGCGATATCGGATTCGGTTGATAAAAGTCAGTCCAGCATCGTTCAGACCGTGCTTGCTCTGGTATTTCTCGCGACACTTTCTTTCTCTCTTTTCGTCGTCTGCATCGATTTCGAAGTGCGCTGGTCTCTACTTACCTTTGTAATTCTGTTGATGATCATCATGGCCCTGCTCATGGCTGATAAACTCGACTATATCCAACTGCCGAATCCCCTCGGGTTCCTCGATCATCTGATTCTTTATGCCACACCGCTGTTCTACTTCAGCGTATTCGGTATCTGGCTGATGCTTATGGTGGTATCGGCCATCATCGCCCGTTTCCACTATGTCAAAATCGACTCAAACGAGGTCGTCGTAATGAGTGGGGTGCTTGAGAGCCAGAAGCGGATGTCCACCTTCCGGATGCACTACACCAAGGAGATTCAGGATATTTTTGAATACTACCTTCCTTTTGTGAGGTCCGGCCGCCTTGTCTTTACCTTCCCCAACGAGGAGCAGCCCTTGATCATGGACAATGTGATTGGGATCAACAAAGTGCTCAAGAAGCTCGACCGCAGCAGCAGCGCCTTTCAGGTTCGCGAAGTGGAATAGAGAAACGAAGGCTTTCTCAACTCAGGATTTCTTTCACCACCTCACCGTGAACATCGGTGAGGCGGAAATCCCGGCCCGCATAGCGGAAGGTTAATTTCTCGTGGTCGAGTCCCAGCAGATGAAGAATCGTTGCATGGAGATCGTGCATGTGGACCTTATTCTCGACGGCTTGAAAGCCCAGATTATCGGTCGCACCGTGAGCATAACCGGGTTTCACCCCTGCCCCCGCTAACCACACCGTGAAGCCCCGTGGGTTGTGATCACGCCCGTCTCCGCTTTGAGAGAAAGGCGTTCTCCCGAACTCGGATCCACACCACACCAGGGTGTCTTCGAGCAGACCGCGTTGAGCGAGATCGGTCAGTAATCCGGAAATCGGTTTATCCACCGCAGCTGCAAGTCCCTCGTGACGGGGCATTTTACTATGCTGATCCCACACGGGGGTGGCGCTGTTATCACAGTGGCTGACCTGGATGAATCGGACCCCGTTTTCTGCGAGCTGACGGGCGGCAAGACACTGCCGGCCGAAAGCATCGGTCGTCTTCGAACCGATTCCGTACTGGCCGAGAGTCTGCTGGTTTTCCCGATCAAAATTCACTGCATCACCGGCATGCATTTGCATCCGGCCTGCAAGTTCAAACGAGTCGAGCACTCCATCGAGCGCCGCGTGAGCCGAGTTATTCTGCTGAATCTGATTCAACTGTGCCAGCATCTCGCGCTCAACCAACGACTCGTCTTCGCCGATCGGACTCGTCAAATTGCGGAAAGTCGGAATGCCTGCCACATTGCCTGGAGTTCCAAGAACGGTGCCCTGATGATTGGCTGGCAGAAAAGCCGTTCCATAGTTTCTCGGGCCCCCTTTGGTAGCTGGCGGGTTGATCGTGACAAAAGAAGGCAGATTGGTATTTTCCGCTCCCAACCCATAACTGATCCAGGCCCCCATTGACGGGCGAATCAAATTCGTTGCGCCGGTATGTAAAAAAATCGTGGACGGTCCGTGAGCGACGCCTTCCGTATGCATCGAATGGATGAAGCAAAGATCGTCGACATGTTTCGCGACCTCCGGGAAAATCGAAGAAACCCAGCGACCGCTCTGCCCGTGCTGTTTGAAATCCCAAAGGTTTTTCATCACCTTCCGTTTCTCAAGCTGACGGGTACGGGGAACAAAGAACTCGACTTCCTTCTCGTGGTGTTTCGCCAGTTCCGGTTTGTAGTCAAACGTATCCACCTGACTCGGCCCACCCTGGAGGTAGAGAAAAATAACGCGTTTGGCGCGGGGAGGAATCAGAGGCGTCTGCCGCATCGCCGCCATGGATGATAGCGCTACACTGCCAAATCCACAGCCTGCATACTTGAGGAGTTCCCGGCGACTGGAAGTAAAATCGGTATTCATCGCAAAAATCGAAAGTCGAGTGACGCAAAGATCATTCGGTAAAGTGTAGCCCAACGGTCCGCATCCATTCGGGACTCTTCAGTAGGGAAAAGCCGGGAGGCCCATTGCGCTTCTCTTTCCCCGGGCTTCCTGCCCAGTGTGGTTTGAAAGACCCGGTCCAATCTTTGATTATAGTTCTCATCTTGCTCCTGGAGCAAATGACTGGCCGCCTCGCTGGAGTAGCGATGGACCTCCGGACTGTTTAATAGATAAAGCGCCTGGGTGGGCACCGCACTCTGACTGCGCTTCCCTACTGCAAAGTTTGGATTCGCAAAATCAAACAGGCCAAAAATTTCGTAGTTCGTATTGCGGAACACCGGAACATAAACACTGCGCTTCCGGGTCGTGAATTGATAACCAAACTCTGACCTGAAACCTTTCGGTAAAGAGGGCCCGCCAAATGCTTCATCAAGAGTGTCGGCGGCAACCAGCATCGTGTCCCTCAGCACCTCGACATCGAGAACCCGGCGATTGGCCCGCCATAGGTAGTAATTCCCCGGATCGATGGTTTCCGCTTTTGTATTTTCGATCTCACTGTCGAAGCGATACACCTCGCTGAGCATCACTTCCTTAATCAAAGCTTTGAACGACCAACCACTGTTGATGAGCCGCTCGGCCAGATAATCGAGCAATTCGGGATGCGACGGCAGTTGCCCTGTGGTCCCCAGATTATCCGGTGTCCGGACAATGCCTTCTCCGAGCAGATGCAACCAGACCCGATTCGCCATTACCCGTGCGGTTAGAGGATGCTGCGGGTCGGTGATCCACTTCGCCAATTCGAGTCGCCCACTGCGTTCCTCCGGAATGACCGGCTGTCCGCCCCAGCTCGCGACTTGCAGAAAACCCCGCGGAGCAAAATCACCGTGTTTATCTTCGTCTCCCCGAATCCTGACCCGGGTATCCCCTATCTTATCGGGACTCAGTTCCGATACCGCCATCACCGATGGAACTTTCGGCTTTTTCTTACCATGCTGAGTCAAAGCCTTCTGTGTCTCATCGTACTTTTTCCGCAGCGAGATAATTTCGTTATCCGATTTGTTACCCGGCTCGTAGGGCAAAATCTGAATGGCATCAGCAATAACACATCCATCCAACTTTCCAGGATCGTTGGCTATGGTGACGGATATCAAATCCCCTTTCTCTACATAGAAATTCCCAAGTCGGGTAAATAGAGATTGGAAGTCGGGAGCTTTCCGCTGATTCACCCGCACTTCCTCAGTATGATTTCCCGCCGCTATCGTAACCGGCGTTCTTGAAGAACGATTGGAGGATGCAGTGTACGACATCCGAATTTCGTAAATCCCCGTCTCAGCAACCACCGTCGAATAGATCGCGGCAAACCTTGAGGCTCTGTCATGACCGTCGTGCACATAACCGTCATTCACATAGCGGGGCGAATGAGTTGAAGGGACCCACTTCCCGATCAGATCAGCTTCGGAATTATCGATCACGATTCCTTTTAACTGCTCCGCTTTCGCAACGCGATCCAGTTTACCGGAATCGCCGCCCGCTTCTTCCAGCTCCAGTTTGGCAACAATCGCGGCTTCCTGAAGTTCCTTTTCACGGGCCTCATGCGCGGCGAGTTCCGCCTGAACTTCGAGACTTCCCGGAACTGGCTCGGTGTGCCATTTCGAAACATTGGAATGAGTCACCGATTTGGAGCTCAGAAAAATGCCCGCCATGGAATAGTAATCCTCCGTGGGAATCGGATCGAATTTATGATCGTGGCAGCGCGCGCAGCCAATCGTCATCCCCAGAAAAGCCCGGCCCACCGTGTCGAGCTGTTCATCAGCGATTTCGAGATCCAATAATGCTTTGTTCTGATTTTCGTAGTTGTGGGGCCCGAGAACGAGAAAACCAGTCGAGGTCAGGAATTTGCGCCGTTCCTCATCGCTTTGATACGGCAGCAGATCTCCCGCGATGTGACTTAGAATCAGATCATCGAGCGGCATATCCTCATTAAAAGCCTCGATCACAAAATCGCGAAATTTCCACGCTTCGTGCAGCGCCATGGCACGTCCCCCGCCACTGGTATCGGCATAACGGGCCAGATCCAGCCAGTGGCGCCCCCATCTTTCACCGAAAGCTTTGTCATCGAGCCAGCGATCGATCATTTCCTCCCACTTTTTCAGACTGGAATCCTCGTGGAATTCTTCCTGCTCCGCGACCGTCAGCGGCAAACCGGTAAGATCCGTTTTCGCACGGCGCAGCAGAGCCTCATTCGGCGCAACTGGCGGACGCTCCAGCCCCTTTTCATCCAGTTTAGCCTCGATAAAGCGGTCAATCGGCGTCCCTGCCCACTTCCCCGCCTTCGGCATCTCCCAGCCTCGAGGCTGAAAAGACCAGAATTCGCGACCTTCTTCGAGACTGTACCCGGTACGGTCCTCCTCTGTACCCAGTACAGTCACCGACGGTACCCTGTGCAATCGTGGATCGGGTGCCCCCATCGCGACCCATTGCTCAAATTTTCCGACCAATTCCGCTGACAGTCGCTTTTTTGGCGGCATTTCGAGATCCGGATTCTCATATCGCATCACCTGAAGCAGCAGACTATTCACCACGTCACCGGGAATAATGGCGGGACCGATGTCTCCACCCGTCTCCCATCCGACTTTGGAATCGAGATAAAGACCGCCCTTATTTTTACCCGCCTCATGCGAGTGACAATCGTAACAGTGCTCGATCAGAGCAGGTCTGATGTGCTTTTCAAAAAACAGCACCCCGTTTTCGTCCCCGAAGGTAAATCGAGACAACAACAAAAGCGGAATGAGGATGGTAGCGGAAAACCTCACAATCCGTAAACCCTAAAGATTAGGGCGCGGAGGCACAAGGCACACGATCGCGAGATGCTATGATTAAGTAAAAAACTCGAAAACGTCATTTTTACTTCGCCTCAAACCATAGCAGTTTACCGGTATGCCGACGCGTTTTTTACTTACCATCATTACCCTGCTATCAGCTTTAGGATCAACAGGAAATGCCGAAGACCGGCCCAACATCATCCTGCTCATGGGCGACGATCACGGCTGGAGCGAAACCGGCTACAACGGGCATCCTTATCTGAAAACCCCGGTTCTCGACGAAATGGCGGCAAACGGACTTCAGCTCGATCATTTCTACGCCGCCCACCCCTCCTGCTCCCCGACCCGGGGCAGTTTTCTAACCGGACGGCACCCCAACCGGTATGGTACCTTCACCCCCGGCTGGTCGATCCGACCCGACGAGACCACCATCGCACACCTTCTCAGCGATGCGGGTTACTACTGCGGGCATTTTGGAAAATGGCATCTTGGGCCAGTCAAAGCCGAGTCCCCGACCAACCCGAAAGCGATGGGATTTCATCACTACGTTTCCCACGACAATTTTTATGAAATGAACCCCGCCTTTTCCCGCAACGGAGCCGCCCCGGAAGTTATCGAAGGCGAAGGCTCAAAGGTCACCATCGACGCCACCCTCGATTTCATCAAAGACGCGACCAATCGCGAAATGCCCTTCCTCGCCGTCGTCTGGTTCGGCTCCCCCCACGAACCCTACAGCGGGTTAAAAGAAGACCTTGATCTCTACGCCGACCTCCCCGCAGAGTTAGCCGACCGCAAAGTGAAGCTCACCTCTATGGAGACCGGACGGCCCGTGAGTCGCCCCCTCCGCGACGTCTTACAGGAACGTTATGCCGAGATCACCGCTATGGACCGCGCCATCGGAACCCTCAGAGACGAACTGACAGCCAAAGGGCTCAAAGAGAACACCCTGCTATGGTATTGCGGCGACAACGGAGCGCCCCGCAGTGCCGGACGCGCCACCACCCCGTTCCGTGCCGAAAAAGCCTATATGTATGAAGGCGGCATCCGCGTCCCCGGTGTGATTGAGTGGCCAAAGAAAATCGGGAGTCATCGCGTCAGCGAAGTGAACGCCGTGACCAGTGATATATTACCCACCCTCTGTGCGTTCGGCGGAGCCATCCCGCCGAAGCGCCCCCTCGACGGTATCAGTCTGGCCCCATTGTTTGAAGGCAAAATAACCCAACGCCCTCAACCCATATTTTTCTGGAGCTACGACGTGAAAAACCTAAGTAACGCTAAACCCGCCCCCGTTCCCTATATCGATCCCGAACTACAGGAAGGCACCACACCACTAGTCAAATATATGGGCGATATATTGACCCGAAATTTCAAGAACTACGAGCAGCCACCCATCACCGAAGCCGACTACAACGGTTCCAGAGTCATGCTCGGGAATCAGTATAAGCTCATCATCGACGGAAAGAAAGGTTCCGGGGTCGAGCTATTCGACATCCGCGCCGATTCCGCAGAAAAGAAAAACCTATCCGAATCGGAACCAAAGATAGTCGAACAGATGAAAACCGATCTCCGCACCTGGCAGGAGTCCGTACTACAGAGTTTGTCGGGAGCGGATTATTAGAATTTCTACAGTAGCGAATCCCTCTCCCGAGTATCCCAAAGGGATTAAGCAACGTAGCCCGGGGTTGCCGACAGGCTACCCCGGGAACTTAATCAACCCGTCAATCAATCCTGAAGGGATTGCGAAATCGCGGATTCGCCAATCAATCCCACACATACCTCTCATCGAATTCCACCCCGTGGCGATTCAAAAACTCCCGATATTCATCCTGAAATGTCACCGCTCGATGATGCTCCGTTTGCCCGGCTATATATTTTTCTACCTGCGGAACATTCGACGCTGAAACCGAAAACACACCATACCCGGCCTGCCAGTGAAAGGCGCTCCAGGCATCGCCCCGTTCGTGGAGCCACAGACTGCTGACCCGTTTGGTTTCCTTTACGAAATCGGCTATCGTAATGGTGCGTGGAAGCCGGGTTAACAAATGCACGTGGTCGGCGACTCCGCCAACTTTGATCGCGTTGCACTTCAATTCGTTACTGACACTGGCGAGATAAGCATGCAAATCCCTTTGCAGCTCCGGGTTTTGGAAAAATGGATATCGATCTTTGGTAGAGAAAATTGTGTGGAGGTATACCTGGTCGAGCGATTGGGGCATTGTTTACCATTTATCCATCGTTCGGCGAATCAAGGAGAAGATGCGGTTTCACAATCCCTTTAGGATTGAATTATGGTGGTTGAACCGGGCACCCGGGGTAGCTTCACAACCCCGGGCTGAGTTCCATAATCCCTTTGGGATATAGAAAGCGGCAAAATTGTTTCCGGCGATATGCCGAATCCCTGACAACCGATATGCCTCGATCGAGTCCGAGACTACGGGATATTTCGGTTTTCGACACGAATTTCGGCGCCGCCCCTCGATCCCGGCGATAAGGTGACCGAGAGCACCCGCAGTGGTCATTTTTTATTTTACACAACCGAACCCGGAATACAATCGGCGATCGATATCGAAAAACAATCCCCTGATCGTAAAGCGATTAAATCATTTCCAAACCGGATCACGGAAATTCGTAATTTCGGGGTGGATCGACTGCGACAAAATATTTCAGGGGAATAGCCAAACGTTTCCGGCGTTAGATGCCGACGCAAAAAGTATTCCGTGCAACTCCCAAAGCCCAACGGGCTTTTGTATCACAGCCCAGGGTTGCGAAGCTACCCTGGGATCACCCGGTAAACACAAAATTAACCCTGAAAGGGTTGCGCAACCCCTTCGGGTAGATTCTCTTTTTCCTTCCGTATTACCGGGGTAGCTGTCGCAACCCCGGCCTGGGTTACAAAATCCCTTCGGGATACTTTTTGCGGCGACGTCGGCGTCCCTTCAGGACGCATCTTATTTGATACTCAATTCCCCGGATTGAAATTCTGGTTCCAATGTAAAATAATTTGTGTCCTGAAGGGACACCGGAACCAAGCTATTCACCGCCTTAACCCTCAAACATTTCCCCCACTGACAATCACCGCTGCACTACTCTCACGCCGCTTTTTCCAGGCCGCGTAAGCAATCGCGCCGGCACCTTCCGCTCTTTCACCCGACTTCTCTAAAATCTCGCTCATCGCCGCGTTGATCTCCTCTTCACTCACGCTCACAACCTCTTCCACCTGTTCCCGAATCACGGCAAAACTCTCCGGGTTCGGCACTCGACAGGCGACTCCATCAGCGATGGTATCCGGTATATCGCGACCTTCAATCAACCGCCCTGCGGCGAATGATTCTGCGTAGGCAGGCGCCCTTTCTGCCACCACCCCGATAATCCGGGTTCGCAAACCCAGCGCGTTCCGGGCTGCTATCGCTCCGCAAATTCCGGAACCCAAACCTATCGGTATATATAGCGTCTCGATACCAGAATGTTTCGACAGCAATTCATAACTATAGGTCGACACTCCCAAAACCAATTTCCAATCGAATGATGGAACAAAGTGCGCCCCGCTGCAATCCGCCTCACGTTTCGCTAGATCCATCGCGTCGGCAAAATCGGCGCCTTGCTCTACCACCTCCGCTCCCAATTTACGCATCGCCTCATTCTTGATTTCGCTATTCCCGTGAGGAACAAATATCCGACAGGGCAATCCGGACCGGGCGGATGAAAAGGCGACACTTTGTCCGTGATTCCCCCGTGTCGCCGTAACCACCGACGCGACCTCCGGCATAGCGCGTTTCAACCAATCGAAATAGATTAAACCACCCCGGATTTTAAACGCGCCGGTGAGATTTCGATTCTCGAGCTTCGCCAGCACTCCGTCGATTACGACATCGGGACTTTCCGGCATTACTCCTCGAATGCGATCGGTCGCCGCTTCGATTTTCTCCCCGGTGATATCAGCAAATGACTGAACGGCAAAATCCATAAGGCAAACCTTACGGCACTCCACCGCTCACGCCACAATTATGCACAGCGACTGCAGCGTAACGCCTCCGGCTGAACCTCGAGCCGAGCCCAGGCGATGCCTTGATGACATATCTCACAGTTGCCGAATTCGCCCTCATCCATCCGTTCGAGAGCAGCTTCCAGTGCTGCGAGCCGCTGTTCCCGACGCCGCAGTCCGGCAACGGCCATTTCATACATTTGGATCACCGAATTTCTCGAATGCTGCCCGATCGAGGTCTCCGGTGAAATTGCCTCGATTTCGAGACGGGAGGTTTCAATCTCCCCGTTAAGAGTTTCGATCTCTTCATGAATGGTTACCTCCAGGTCGATTAATTGGTCGATGGTCGGCAAAGCCGATGAGTTTTCCAGTGTCAGGGTTTCGCTTGATATTTTTGTCATAGATATAGTGTTTTGATTTTGTAAAAAGGCACGAGAGTGCCGAACTCTGAAATGCCTGATTGTAGCAATCCAAAGTATAGAAATCGTTCAGCTCCCGAAGGCGGAGGCTGGTGTCAGTTTCCCTCTGCGATTAGGGACAGATATAGTTGTCCTGCATGTTGGGAATGGATGATAATCCCGGGCTTACCAAAAGATAAAAGGCAGCCCGCTTAAGCCCGGTAGGCTTTAAGTCGGTGAAAACGGGTACGGATCTGGCCCTGCGTCGATTGACGCGAATGGTGGGACAACTGTACTCGGGTTAAAGAATTCACTACCTGACAGGATCATACTCTTCCCTATATAATCAAGCAGGAAAGGATGGACCTCTTCAGGCTATTCGGAAACACGACTTTTTCCGTGAACCAAACGTATCGCGCTGGTCGGACAAACGCGGGGGCGGTGCACCCCGAAGATTTCGGGGCTGAACAATACTACCGGGAGTATTGCTCTTTGATTTTCAGATTTCGCTTCGAAGGCTTGCGCTTGGCGTTTTCCTGAGCGGTCTTACCCAACTCCATCTCAAAACGAACCGGACCGCTTTCGCGCTGCAAAGGAACAAAGCCCGGGACTGGAGCCACAGGCTTGGGTTCCTTCTGAATTTTTGCTCCATCCGCCAACCAGCCGGGAAATCCGTGCATCTCCAATTTGGAGGAAGAAGCCGGCTTGCTCTTCGTATGAGTCTTGGGTTTCGTCTTAGGCTTCGCCTTTTTGGTCTCCAGACTGGTTTGCGTGGTACATCCGGCAATAAACAGTGTGATGAGCCCGAGAGTAAAAAGTTTCGAAAGTGTCATATGGCAAAGCAGAGTCAAACAACTCCGGTGGAGTCTAAAAAGATCTCGAAGGTTTGCAATCAAATTATGTCAACGAAGATTGGATTTCAGCTTATTCTCCGTAAAGGCTTCGCTCTCGTAGACACGTCCTTTGGACGTTCTTCCGCATCAACCCCGGCGGAAACCGATGAAACGGACGCCCAAAGGGCGTCACTACCGGCTTCGACCTCGTAGACACGTCCTTTGGACGTTCTTCCGCAACAACCCCGGCCCGTAACCGATGAATCGGACGCCCAAAGGGCGTCGCTACCTGCTTCGCTCTCGTAGACACGTCCTTTGGGCGTTCTTCCGCAACAGCCCCGGCGAAAACCGATGAAGGTTGGGACGCTCTCTCGTTGCCACGTACGGGATAAGACCGAATTTCGGAGGGATCGTGACTTTGATGACCGCTTCACTGGCGGGAGAGAAATCGACGAGATGTTCGGTGCCGACGTGGGTATCTAAAGTTTCCTTTCGGAAATCCTCCCAGGTAAGTGCCGGCGATTCTAAGATTTCAATCTCGCGAGCGACATCAACAGCTTGTTTGGCTTCTTCTTTTGCGAGGCGGGTCCGGTCACTTGCATCACCTGTGAAGTTCGCCGCACAAAGGTTGCGTAATCGGTCGTAGAAGGAATCAAGCGGATAGGAGTGATTTTCTTCGGCTGATCTTTTGATGGCTCTGACGAGTTCTGGGACACACCCTACAATACCTCAATTTCGGCGTTTCTTCCATCAAATCGTTCGTTTGGGAATCGCAGCCGAACTTAACCGATGCGTTCCCACGTCACCGCCCTCTCCTGACCAACTTCTTGATTTCCGCGATGGTGAAAACGCCGGACATCAGAATAAAGATGAAATAGACGGCTACTCCGGCGAGGACGAGCAGAAGCAACGCGCCCATCCGGATGGCAAAATCGCCGTCGCGGAGGAGCCAGGGCTCACCGTATTTGGACAGGTACCAGATCGCAGCGCCCATTCCGAAGGCGGAAAGGAACATTCGGGTATAGCGCCAGATCATTCTGCCGCCGAGTGAGACAAAATTGTCTTTGCGAAGTCCGTTCCACAGCAAAATCACGTTGAGCCATCCGGCGATAGAGGTGGCGAGGGCGCAGCCCATTACTCCCAACCAGAGAAACATGGGGTAACAGAGAATCATGTTGATCACGGCGGTTGCGATCGCAAATTTCATGGGGGTTTTGGTGTCTTCCCGGGCGTAGTAGCCGGGCTGATAGACCCGGGCAAGCACATAGGCGGGCATCCCGATGGCAAAAGCAGCGAGAACCCGGCCGGCAGCGATGGCGTTTTCGGGAGTGAACTCGCCTCCCTGAAAAATCGCATGCATGATCTCGCGGGGTATCACCAGCATGGCGACCATCGCCGGAATGCAGAGAAAGATCGAAGCATCGGCACCGAAGGAGAGACTTTTCTTGGCTTCCTCGATTTTACCGGCGCGAAGGTTCCGGGAAATTTCAGGTAGCAAAACCACACCGGCAGCCATCCCGATTATGCCAAGCGGCAGCTGGTTGATACGGTCTGAGTAATAAATCGAAGACTTACCTCCAAGATCGATCGACGCAATACTTCCGCCGACGAGGAGATTGAGCTGCTGGATCCCGGCGCTGATCAGACCAGGCACCATAAGAATGGAGAGCTTTTTGACATCGCTATCGATGATCGGCAAAGCGAGCTTTATCTTATTTCCTGAACGGATCGTGGCCCACCAGACGACGCCGAACTGGAGCACGCCAGCGATGATAACCCCGTAGCAAATTGCCATCAGAGGACTGGAGAAAAAGCTGGAGGCAAATACCAGCACGGCGATCAATACGATATTTAAAACGACATAGGCAAAAGCCGGGGGCCCGAACCGTTTTCGGCTGTTGAGGATCCCGCTGAACGCAGCCATCAGACAGACAAAGATCATATAGACGATCGTGATCCGCCCGGCGGAGATCGCCAGATCGAGGCGGGCGTCGTCCCGGAAGCCCCAGTTCGTAATCACGATGACCTGCTTCATGAAAACAAAGATGAGCACAAACAAGCTCATCAAAATCCAGAACATGATCGAGATGGTCCGGCTCGCAAAATGATTCGCAGCATCGTCGCCGTCCTCTTCGATTTTCCGGCAGTAAAGCGGGACAAAAGCGGAGTTAAAAGCCCCTTCCCCAAAGATGCGGCGAAACATATTGGGCAGCGCAAATGCCGCGACCCAGACGTCTCCGAGCTGACCGGCCCCGAGGTAATTTGCGATCAATTTGTCGCGGACGAATCCGAGAACGCGGCTCATCAAAGTGAAACCGCCGACGGTAAACATGGAACGAAACATAATGAATCAGGGCAAAATACGCGGGGAACGTGGGATTCTTTCGAGTGTTTTACTCTTTCGGCGCGGTTTCCGACCAGAACACAGCGGGGTGAACCAGATTGTTCTCACCGTCCTCGAATTTTGAACCCAGCTCCCGGAGGGAACGCATCGCTTTGATCGCATCGAGTCCTTTGGTAATTTTCTCTTTATCGAAGACGAGTCGAGTCAGATTCATCCCGGCGAGCGGAGTCAGATCGGTTACGGGCGTTTCGCCGATGTGAAGGCGCTGCAACTGAGTCCCGGCGAGCGGGGAAAGATCGGAAACACTGGTCCGGTGAAGGGTCAAGCTAACCAGCGGGCAGGTCCGGAGCGGCGAGATATCTTCGACGGGCGCCCCGGTCAGCCAGAGCATCTGAATCGGCATCCCTTCGAGCGGTTTCAGATCTTTGACGTAGGTCTCTGCGAGATTCAGCTCGGTGATGGGTGCTCCCTTGATCGGGGAAAGATCGGTGACTCCGGTGTTCGAAAGATACAGTTTCTGGAGCGTGGTGTTGCCCTCGAGAGCGGAGACCTCTTTGATAGGTGTCTTTTCCACATAAAGCTCCATCAGCCCCATCCCTTTCAATACGGAAATATCGTTTACCGGACAGCTTTGAAGATAAAGGGCCTTCAAATCCATACCGGAAAACATCGAGAGATCGGAGACGTTGCAATTGTCGAGGGCGATCGCGATAACATCTCCCTGAGGACTGATATTAAACTGCCCGTTCCCGGTGTAGCCGGAGTTTTTGGCGCGAATCGCATCGTGCAATTTCACCTCACTCCAGAAGACCGGTGCAGCGGGTTTCGCTGCCGGGGCGGGTGCGGGTGGCGTTGCGGCCACTTCCGGCGCTTTTTCTTCGATCACTGGTTCAGGACTATCACCGCCACAGCCGATCAAAAGCAGGGTTGATACAGCGACGACAAATCCAAAATTTAAAATTCGCATGGCGGATTGTGGATCAGAATCACAGTCAAGCAAGGTGCCACCTTTAGAAAATACCCGTTCTAGTTATCCGCTTTCCACTCGTCCCATGCGACGCGAATCGCCTCGAGATTTTCCCATCGATCATAGAGCGCCTTCACTTTGGCCTTCTCGGCCTCCAGATTCGCTGCCATTTCGGCTGCTTTTTCCGGATCATCGACAAAAAACTGAGGATCGGCCAATTTGGCTTCGTAGGCCGCGAGCGCTTCCTCGGCTTCGAGGATGGTTTCCTCCATAGTTTCAAGTTCGCGTTCCTCTTTCCACTTCAGTTTCGGAGGTGCGGAAGCTTTGGCCGGAGCAGCCACCTTTTTCTTTTTCGAAGCTTTGGCCGGGGTCGGTGAAAGTGACGCCTCGCGGGATTTTCTCTTCTCGCGGTAATAGGAATAGTTTCCTTCGTTGACGGTAACCACTCCGGGCTCTTCAAATACAATAACCCGGTCGCAAACCCGATCGAGAAAGTACCGGTCGTGGCTGACCACCAGTGAAGTTCCCGTGAAGTTGATTAACGCTTCTTCAAGCACACGAAGGCTCTGGAGGTCGAGGTCGTTGGTCGGCTCATCGAGAATCAGGAAGTTGCCGCCCCGCTTCAGAATTTTCGCGAGAAGTACCCGGTTTTTCTCGCCCCCGGAAAGGAGACCGATCTTGCCTTTGATCCGCTCATCACTGAACAGGAAGCGCTTCAAATACCCCCGAACTGAGATCGTCTCGTCACCGTAGCGCATCATATCTTTGCCCTCGGCGACTTCTTCGAAAATGCTCTTCTCCTCATCCAGCTCCAGCCGGGTCTGGTCCGCGTAGTTAAATTCGGTCCGTTTTCCGATTTTGACACCGCCATCGGTCGGCTCCAGCTGCCCCATGATGATTCTCAAAAGCGTGGTTTTCCCTGCCCCGTTGGGTCCGACGATTCCGACGCACTCCCCTGCTTTGAATTCCAGATCGAGACCGAGAAAGAGAGCGCGATCTTCGATAAAGTAGGAAATTTCGCTCAAATTCACCACGATATTCCCCAGATCGGGAGCGGGCGGAACGATCAACTCCATGTTGAGTTCCTGATTGGGCGCTTTCTCCCCTTTAACCGCGTAAAAATTGTCGAGCCGACTCCGCTGCTTGGTCCCGCGGGCTTTGACTCCGGCGCGAACCCACTCGATTTCCCGCTTCAGAAAGCGCTGGCGCTTGTGCTCCGCCGCCTGAGCCGCTTCCTGACGCTCCTCTTTTGAAATGAGATAATCGCTGTAGTTCCCATCGTGGGAGTAAAAATTACCATCGCTGAGTTCGATAACACGATTGGCGATCCGGTCGAGGAAATATCGGTCGTGGGTGACAAACAAACAGGCTCCGGGAAGTGAGGCCAAATAGCCCTCAAGCCACTCGATCGCTTCGGCATCGAGGTGGTTGGTTGGCTCGTCGAGAATTAATAGATCGGGCTGAGCGACCAGAGCCCGGGCGAGGCCGACGCGGCGCTTTTCACCACCGGATAGGTGCTTCACCACTTTCCCGGCAGGCGGAGTGTCGAGCTTCCGCATCAGCGTTTCGATCCGCGTCTCGAGATTCCACCCGTCCGCGTGATCGATGAGCAATTGAAGGCGCTCCTGTTCCGCCGGAGCGATTTCCTCTCCGGATTCAAATTTGCCAATCGCCTCGATCAGCTCGGCGGCCCCGGAGCGGATATTTTCCTCAACGGAAAGCGCATCGTCGAGTTGAAATTCCTGTGGCAGGTAGCCGATAACCAAGCCCTGGCGACGGGCAATGAGCCCGCCATCGACGTTTTCCTCACCGGCAAGGATCCGGAGAAAAGACGATTTCCCGCAGCCGTTTCGACCAACGAGACCGGCTTTGTCCCCCTCGTTGATGGCGAGGCTTGCGTTGTCGAGAAGGTCATCGTGCCCGTAGGAGAGGCAGATGTCAGTTGCGGAAATGATGGATTCAGCCATAGAAATCGGAATCCATCCTTCTACTCCGAATTTCCCTTTTTTCCAGAGTTAACAGATCCGTTGTTTCGAGCAAACTGTACAGGGTACAATCCCGGACTGTACCCTGTACAGTCCGGAAAATGACTACAGCGCCTCATCCAGGTCGGCTTCTTCTTTGGCCTCCCGCTTCGGTGCAGCCGGAGCCAGCATGTCGATCCGGTCGACCTTCATTTTCTTGAGATGGTCGCGGGCTTTTTCGGGCAGTCCTTCGATTCCTTTCTCAACATCATAGGGGCCTGAATAGACTTCATTTCCCTCTGCGTCGTTGATCTCGATTCGGCCTTTCCCGTCTTTCCGGGAAATCACGATGTCACCCTGATCATTATCGATCTTCACGGTGGACTCGTTTTTGATTTCGGGTCGGGATGGAGGATCCCGCCGCTCCCGGGGATTGCGGTTTTCCATCCGGGGTCTGTCCCGGTCTCCGCGATGATCCTCGAAGCGGAATCGCTCCGGATTTCGCTCGCGATGCATATCCTGCATCCGGCGCTGCATTTCCTCCTGTTTTTGGCGCATGCCTTCGTGCCACTCTTTCCACTGCTCCGCGGACTGACGGGGAAATCCGGGACGACGGTAATCCTCTTTGGGCATTTCCATTTCGCCGAGTTCCACCGTGGTTTTCATCTCGGCACCTTTTCTCAAATAGGTTAACTCGATTGACTCCCCTTTTTCTTTCGAGCGGACCAGGATCGCGAGGTGCTCGGGTGTGGTGAGGTATTGGTCATCAAGCATACTGAGCACATCGCCAGGCTTGAGACCGGCTTTTCCGGCCGGGGAATCTTCGGGGATGTGTGAGATTTGAACGCCGAAACCTTCTTTCAAATCCAAATGCTGACGCAGCACGGGATGCACTTCTGCCGAAGCGACTCCAAGCCAGGTCCGCATTTCTTTCGGGGGCTGGGGTTTATCTTTATCCTGCGCCAGTCCTGAGGAGACACACAGGACGCCCGCCACTACGGCAAGCAGTCGTTGTTTCAATTTCATGTAGCTAGTTGGGTTGATGAGCCGGAGGCTCGTTAATCGGTCTGAAGCGGGACCGTCACAATTTCACGACGTGGTGAAAAAATCCGTATGGTCGTGGCCGTGTCAGGATTGTGCCACTGCTGGACATCCTCATAATTCAGCTCGAACTGCTCACGGAGACCATTTTCCGATTCAATGATGCCGCCGGAAGCGGCATTGAGCAGGTAACCCTCAGAGGACACCGGTATAAAATCACTGGAGGACGTCGCGGAAGGCGCGGCAGTTTCGACGACTTCGGCGCCGGGATAGACCTTTTTCACCTTCCAGAAAGTGGAAAAACCAAACACCACGGCACAGGTCACCAAGGTTGGCACCATCCATTTGGAGCGTTTCGATGGAGCCGGTTTCGGAGAATCGATCCGCTCCCGGTCCCGAATCAGTTCGTCTACAAAATCAGACTTTAAAGTGGAGGGAACCAGACGCCGCAATTCGGCTTCCAGCTCTCTTTCCTCCCCTGAAATGTCATCTTCGTCGCTCATAGCATTTCTTGCTATGGGTAGAGCGACGGAGTATTTGCGCTTTGTTTAAAAACTTACAGGGCAAAGTTCTTTTCGAGTTTTTTCTGCCACTTGCCGATTTGCCGCTTCACGTTTGCGGGAGACGGCGCACCGATTGCCTTGCGGGCTTTCAATGCGGTTTCCACTTTTAAAATGTCGTAAACATCGGTGTCGAACACTTCGGAAAATTTCTGATACTGCTCAAGCGGTATATCTTGGAAAGACTGCTTCTCTGACAGAGAATAAGCGGTCAATTTTCCCACAATCTCGTGAGCGTGACGGAACGGTATTTGCTTGAGCACCAGGTAGTCAGCAATATCAGTGGCGAGCAGGAACGGGTCGGAGGTCGCGGCGGCGGTCACTTCCTCGCGAATTTTTGCTTCCGACATCATTTCGGCAAACACCTCGAGGGCGATTTTCACCGTATCGATGGAGTCGAAAAGAGGCTCCTTATCCTCCTGCAAATCGCGGTTGTAGGTCATGGGGAGCCCTTTCAGCGTGGTGAGAATGGAAACGAGGTTTCCGGTGAGGCGTCCCGTTTTACCCCGGGTCAATTCCGCGACATCGGGATTTTTCTTCTGTGGCATCAAGCTGGAGCCCGTGGTGTGGGCGTCGCTCAATTCGATGAATCCAAACTCGGCCGATGCCCAGAGGATCACATCTTCACTGATCCGGGAAAGATGCGTTCCAATCAGCGAACAGACAAAGATCAACTCGGCGACAAAATCCCGGTCACTCACGGCATCCATACTGTTTTGAGTAAGCGCGGGGAAATCCAGTTTCTCGGCGGCGACTTTCCGGTTCAGGGGAATCGTAGATCCGGCAAGCGCTCCGGAACCTAGCGGCATCACATTGATTCGCTTGAAACAATCCGCGATCCGTCCTTTGTCCCGCTCAAACATTTCGATATACGCGAGGAGATGATGTCCGAAAAGAACCGGCTGTCCACGCTGCAAATGGGTATAACCCGGAACGACCGCTTCCGGATGGTTACCTGCCAGTTTCAGAAGTGATTCCTGCATCCCGGTGAGGAGCTGAAAGATGCGATTGCACTCATCCCGGCAGTAGAGGCGGACATCCAGCGCGACCTGATCGTTCCGGCTCCGGGCGGTGTGAAGCTTAGCCCCGACATCGCCAATTTTCTCAGTGAGCGCGCTCTCGATATTCATGTGAATATCTTCCAGGCTCGTCTTGAACTCGAAATTTCCGGCGTCAATCTCCTTTTTGATTTCCCGAAGCCCCTTCGCGATTTCCTTCTCTTCGGTTTTCGTCAAAATACCGGCATCCTGCAACACAGCGGCGTGGGCGATCGATCCCTCAACGTCATAAGGATAGAGGCGCCAATCGAATGAAATCGATTCACCATAGATCTGAACTAAATTTGAAGTCTCAACTTGAAAACGGCCTTTCCACATGGCTCCTAACTCCGGTTAGGACGGGCGTTTTGCAAATGGAAAGTGAGTGCAAAGTCCGGGAAATCGCTTCAAGGCTTGGATACGGTTCTAAAGAAAATCTTTGAATCGGCCGCCTCGTAACCCTGCTCGGAGCGAAAATTCTTTTTCCGGCTCGTGTTGATTCCTATCCCATATTTTTTACTGGCCTTCAGCTTGACGGGTACAACGATCGTATGGGAATTGATCCACCTCGCTTCACCCGTGACTCTAGGGAATAACTTCTCGATCCGGCTAAAAGACTGAGTTGTTTGATCCATGGGACGATCAAACTCAACCCGGATCTCGCCCGGTCCCGGAGATACCTGCTGCTCGCCGCTATACGGACTCGCGCGAATGATTCTCGGGCGATTTTTCAGTTCCTCAGTCGCCGTAGCTAAAAGTTCATTTCCGTGGATGGTCGTCGCCGTCGGATGCCGCTCCAGAATCGCTTCGAAATGCTTATTCGCTTTTTCGGTCTTGCCCTCCGCCAGAAAAAGTTGGCCCAGATAAAAACGGGCAATAGGTGTGACCTGGCTACCCTCGGGAAAATAACTGTTCGAATAGTCGTTAATCGCGAGTTTGAGATATTTTTGCTTCTTATCGGATGTTTGCGCCCGCTGCCCTGCAATCAAAGCGGCACATCCGGCCCGATTGTGCTCGCTGTATTTTTCGATAAACGCTTCCAAATCAGCCACAGTTCCATTGGTTGCGTTCTGGTAGGCGATCTCAACTTCCTTATTTAATGCATCTGGATAGCGATTTTCTTTTGCCCGGATAATTCTCTGAGCCTTCTCGCGGTTCTCTTCGATCACCATTCTCAGATCGACCTGCCTTGGTGGGGGCGCGAGACTTTCCGCATCCGCGATTTGCTCCTTCAGCTGGCCAACCTCATCTTCCAATGAGGCAATATCAGGCCTGGCTACGCCCTGAGTATCGGGTGTCAGCCCCATCCCCATCCCAATCGTGAACAAAACCATCAGCGAAAAGGCTCCTCTCGAAAACCGGACGGGAGCTGCGCAGGGCAGATTGAGAATTCGGTAGACCCGCCGGGACAATTCGCTGGGCATATTTCCATCAGCGGCCAGACTCAAAATCCCTGCGGTTTCCTGACTCAGTTCCGAGACGGCAACGAGCGCTCCCGCATAGTCCGCACGCGAACAGCCCAGAGAGACGACCAGATCATCGCAGGCATTTTCCCGTTCGCGATTCAGCCAACGACTGATGATCCAGACTCCGGGATGGAAAAAAAGCACGGTCTCAGCCAATCGTTGCAGAAAAATCAGTCGGTGATCATTTCTCTTAATGTGGGAAAGCTCGTGGGCGAGAATCATCTCCAATTGTGTCCCCGTTACCCGGTCAAGCACTCTGGTAGGAAGCAAAACGATTGGCCGAACCATCCCAACCACCACAGGAACCGTGATCGCCTCACAATACCCCAGTATCGGCTCTGACCTGAGTTGCAGAGTGGCCGTCAACCTCCGGAAAGCACGGACAATTTGTTTGTCCTCCACCTTCCGGTGAAGCCTGGCGAGACGGCGGCTCATCCCCAGACCGAAAAAGAACCGAATCGACATCAGGACGAGGCCTGCAACGTATCCGATCACCATCCACTGAGTTATCGGAGCTACCTGCTTCCGGGAAACCAGCACAGGTTCCAATTCGGGAGCCTCCTCCACTGAGTCTGCCGACACATCCACCGGCTCCATCACTTCAACACTCCGGAAAATCTCCGAGAAAGGCAGCTGATGAGCTTGCTCTTTCGCGACGTAGATGCCCACCGGAACGGAGCAAAGGCACAACAGCAACGCGACGAAATAAATCGAAACCCGATGCCGGGCCGACAGTTTTCCACCCAGAGTCACCACCGCCCCGACGCCAATCAGGATGGCAAAACCCGACCACCAGGAAAATAAGAGGATTCCCGCAATTTCTTCCGGATCAGGTGAAAAGAAATTAGCGAAGCGAGTCATCAGCCTATCCGAAACTTTGGTCTTTACTCTTTTGTTGTTCGATCAGCCTTCTTAGTTTCTCATGTTCTTCATGGGAAACTGATTCTGACTCAAGAAGACTTACCATCAAAGCTTTAGCGGACCCATCAAACACCCTTTTCAGAACATCGTCAAGCATCCCGGATGAGACATCTTTTTCCTCGACCTGAGCGGTAAACATATAGGCATTTCCGTCCTTTTTCCGGGACAGGTACCCTTTCTCCACCATCGTGTTCAGAGTGGTTACCACCGAAGTATGGGCGAGAGGCCGGGATGCTTCGATTCCTAGAAATCTCCGAATTTCCCTGACCGGAAGCGTACCGCGTTTCCAGAAAATCTTCAGTATCAGAAGTTCCAGTTCAGTCGGGAAGCGTGATTTAGGTCGTGACATGATCTTGTCGTCTGGGTAATTAGTAATTTAAAGAGCTCAAAAGCAAGTTAGATCCTCAAAATTTGCTTTTGAAATGATATTATCTCATTTGCGTTAAAAAGCCAATAAACACAACTGATGGGGTATTTTCATCTACAATTTTCTCTTTTAATAAATTTTAAATTAATTTGGAAAGTTTTATAATTTAGTTTACTGTAATTCAGTAGGCCAATCTCCCGGGCCCCCGAGACTGATGAGTGAACCATTTGCATTTTTAGAAGATGAGGAAGAGGACGATGTCAAAGGTGGCATCGCCTGGCTTCCGATTACCTTAACCGGCCTTGCTTTAGCGGGGTTTTTGACAATCCCAATCCTCGGTTTGTTCAAAACTGAGCACAAACAGGATTGGTCGATGTATGATGAGGGCGACGCCGTCGAGATCAGTCTGGAAGCTGACAGTTCCGGGAGCCAGCAACAGCACACTCTCGAACTGCCCCTGACAGACGATCTGGAGATCGCGGGAGATGACACCATCGATGTCGATGAAACGCTTTCCAGTCTCGGCGAAAGCGCTGATAAGGCAAAAGAGCCCCGTCCCCGTCCTGCCAACCGTTTGTCGGTGACCCGCCAGGCTTCGGAGACTGTTTATCCTTCCAAAAATTCAAAACCTGCAATAGCGGCTAAGCCGAAGGGCGATATCCCGGCATTGAGAAAACCTTCTGATGTTGCTGCAGCGCCTAATGCACCGGCTCCTCAGAAGAAAAAACTCAGAGAGACCGCCAGTCGAATTCCCACCGTGCAAAAGCCGAAGGTTTCCGAGCTTTCCGCCAACGCAGCTCGTCCCACTCACGAGATCGCCGTGCAGCCGGGAGATACTTTGTATAAAATCTCCCGCCGGAGCGGATCGACTCCTGACGAAATTGCCCGGATGAACGGATTCAAAAAAGAGGATCCAATCAGAGTGGGTCAGAAAATCAGAGTGCCCGGGAATGAGAATCCCACCGCATCGAAACCGGCTGATCCAAAGCCGGAACTTCAAACAGCGCAGCGACGAGTCCCTCAGCCTGCCGCGAAAACAGCTCCGGCTCCGCGCCCGGTCGCCAATAACCCAAAGGTAGCGCCTCCGACTCCAACCGTTAACCAGCCGGTTGCCCAGCCGCGGCCCTTGAACCCTGCTGCGCCCCAGCCTCCTCAGTATCCCGGACCGGAAAATTACGCCTCTCAGCCGAAACGCACCGAGCCTATACCAGAGCCTAGAATTAAGAATCCACTCGACCGCTACTCCACAGCCATTGCTTATCGGGTGCAACGCTTTGACAATATTAACCGCATCGCAGATGCCCACGCCACGACCCCGGAAGAACTCATCGAGTTGAACGGCCGGTCGGGAGTAAAAACCGGGGAAATGCTGGTCATTCCGGTTGATAACTGTCTGATCAAAAACAAATAACGTTTTTAACGGCGGCTGATTTCCCCCTCGTTTTGAATTTCACAAAGATACGAAATGAGTGAACCTTTTGCATTCCTTGACGACGGGAGAGAGAAGAGCGATTCCGGCATCGCCTGGCTCCCGCTGATCATGTCAGCCGTGGCTTTGATCGGATTCATCAGCCTTCCGATCATCAAAATTTACAAAACGGAATATGCGATCGTCGAACCGCCAATTCCGGAAGCTGATTCGCCGGTCATTGTCCAGGCAGGTGTCGATGCCCCACCCCTTGGGGACGAAGTGTCAGCGCTCGAGGCATTCGATGTCGATGCCACCCTATCCGGGCTTGGCGACAGCATGACCCGGAGGGTGATTTCCGCAGAACCCCGCTTGATCGAGCGGCGGGTGACGCGGCGCGAGGTTACCGGCATTACCTCAGAACAAAACCGGAGAGATCTTCCCAGAGAAACGCCCGAGGTCACCGAGTTTTCCTCGCTTTCAGCAACGCCTCCCAGTCGAAAAATCGTAGTCGAAGCGGGCGATACCCTCTACGGGATTTCGCGGCGGACCGGCACTCCTATCGAGGTGTTGGCCGGGGTTAACCAGCTCACCTCCCACGATCTGAAAATCGGGCAGGTTCTCCGGATTCCGACCCGCTAGAGTCCGCGAACCTTGGCGTGGACCTGAGCCACTTTCCCCATGTAGTGATCCATCCGGTAGTCCCCGGCGGCTTTCGCGATGTGTTCCTTCATGAGATCATCTTTCCCGATCGCTTCGTAGTAAATCCCCAGGTAGAGGTGGGCGTACAACAGAGCGTTTTTGGCATCATCCGACTTTGCAGGATCTCCCACTTTATTTGCAGCCGCCAATACGGCTTCAGCCGATCCCGTTCCCGCAAAGAGATCGTGAATCTCTTTCATCGGCACCCGGGCATCTTTGGTGATGGGGATTAAATTTTTGCGAGCCGATTCAACGGTGCCTCCCGGCGCCCGAACCGCACAGAGGAAATGCCAAACAGCGTTTTCAACGTCCTGACTGTTCACTTCCTGGTGACGCTCAAACTGCTCCTTCCCTTCCTGATACTTACCCGCGTAGTATTGGGTAATGCCCCGCTGCCAGAGATAGGGATCGAGCTTCGGTTTCAGCTCAGCCGCTTCGTTAAAATCGCTGAGTGAACCTTCGATATCAGCATCGAAAAATCGTTGGGCACCACGGCGTTGCAGGATGTCGGCCCGGAACCCTTTGAATCCGTCATTATCGGTTTTCTCGGTTAACCTCAGAAACAAATCGACGTCCCCTTTTTGCAGCGCCTGAACGATGACACCGTGCTGGGCAGCTTTGTCCAGATCTTCAAATTTGATCGGCTCTTTCGGTTTCTCATCCTGACCGATGACGGGAATCGAGCTGATAAAAATTGCGGAAATAAAAAGGAAAGTCTTCTTCATGAAAGTGAGAGGTTCGAAACCGGTTCAGCCGGAAACGGTACAGGGTACGGTGCAAAACCGTACCCTGTACACTCCAAAATTGGTCAATTGATTACACCACTAAATCCCAGCCTTCGCGATACTCGCGTTTGATGAGTTTGGCGGCTTCCGGAGAGTTTGGTGAGGTCAGATTCTCGCCGTCCCACTCCACTTTTTTGTTAAGACGAACCGCGAGGTTTCCAAGCAGCACCATCTCAGTGAATTTTCCGCTGTGCCAGAATCCGGAAAGCGCATTCTCCGGCTTACCGGCGGCAATCGCGTCGTAGAACTCGTTGTGTGGATTTTCATCGCGAGCTCTCAACAGAGTCTGTTCGATGCTCTTACCATCGAGGGCGTTCCCCGGCTTAACGAACCAGTTATCATGGTGACGATTGAAGAAGATTTTGCCTTCCGTACCGATGATGACACTGCCGTAACCGTCGCTCTGCTCGGTGAATCCCTGACCTTCGAGAATCTCTTCCGGCGGCAGGTTGCGCTCGCGGATTTTGCCTCCGTCGATGGAACTTTCGAGGTTCCATTTTTCTTCGTTAAAGACGGCGTCCTTGTAGCCATCGTACCAGACAAATTTAATCGGATCGGCACCTTTACCGGCGAACTCGTAATTGATCGTTGCCCAGGTTGGCGGGGCAATGTCTGATTGCGCGCCGCGTCCATCCGCGCTGACTGCGGAAACGCTGGTTGGTGAGCCGAGTTCTGCCGCCCAGAAAGCGCAGTCCATAATGTGGCAGGCCATGTCGCCAAGCGCACCGGTTCCGAAATCCCAGAAACCACGCCATTTGAAAGGGGCGATTTTCGAGCTGTAATCGCGGAATGGTGCCGGTCCCAACCAGAGGTCCCAGTTGATGTGTTTTGGCACCGGTTCTGCATCCGGCCACTTCTGCATTGCCTGCGGCCAAATGGGACGGTTTGTCCACGCGTGAATTTCTTTGACATCACCGATCAAACCGGCCCGAACCAACTCCACCACGCGGCGCATGTGATCCTGAGCGTGAGCCTGATTCCCCATCTGAGTCACCACGCCGGTTTCCTCCGCAATACGGGTGAGCTGGCGGGCTTCCCAAATTCCGTGAGTCAAAGGTTTCTGACAGTAAACCGCACAGTCCTTTTTCATCGCCGCAATCGCAGCGTGAGCATGAACGTGATCGGGCGTCGAAATCGTAACCGCATCAATTTTATCACCTTCCTGAGCGATCATCTCCCGCCAGTCCTGATGAAACTTGGCGTCTGGATAAGTGCTTCTCGTTTTGGCGTAGGACCCACCCCGCTCATTCGGATACTGGTCCGAATCAACAATGTCACAGAGATGAGTGATCTGAAAACCGGCTCCGGCAGAACCGCTGATGTCGCTGGCGCCCTTACCGGTTGTCCCGATCCCGGCGAGGGTAATTTTGTCATTGGCTCCAAAGACACGGCTTGGAACGACCTGAAAATTCAAGGCCGCTGCGGTAACACCGAGACCTTTTACGAAATGACGACGAGTTGATTTATTATCCATAAATATGTGACCTTCGGGTAAGAAGATGATATGGGGGGAACATACCCAACAATAACGTAACGATGCAATGACGTTGTTAAGTGAAAAATATTGGAAGGTAGCTGTGAATTGCAGCTTTCCCCTTGCGGGAAATAGCGGCAAACCATAGATTTATTTAGATACTAAATACCAAAATGACTAAAAAAGTTCTGATCCCGACTAAACTTGATTCCACAGCGCGTGAGTTCCTGGAAAATCATGGGGGATACTCCGTACATCAGGAAGAAGAAGCCGACCTTTTGGAATTGGCAAAAGACCATTCAGATGCTCATGCTTTTATCGTCCGATCGGAAAAAGTCAGTCCGGAAGTCATCGACGCCTACCCTGATTTGAAGGTCATCGTGAGAGCCGGAGCCGGTTTTAACACCATCGACATTAACTACGCTCGCTCCAAAGGGATCGACGTGATGAACACCCCCGGCGCCAATTCGAATGCCGTCGCCGAGGAAGTTCTCGCAATGATGATGGCTTACTCCCGTCATCTCATTCCCGCCGACAGCTCATGCCGCAGCGGAAAATGGGAAAAATCGAATTTTATGGGCAGCGAAATCACCGGAAAAACTCTGGGGATTCTCGGCCTGGGACACATCGGGCAACTGTTAGTCAAACGAGCCAGTGGTTTTGATATGAAAGTCATTGCTTTCGACCCGATTCTATCAACTGACCGTGCCGCTGAGCTGGGCGTGGAACTGGTCAAAGATCATCTCGACGTTTTCAAACGTGCCGACTTCATTTCACTCCATATTCCGGAGAATGATCACACTCGCGGAATGATCAACGAAGAAGTCTTCGCGGCAATGAAAGACGGAGCCGTTCTCATTAACTGCGCCCGTTCCGGAGTTGTGGATGAAGACGCTCTCCGCGCAGCCAAGAAAACGAAAAAGATCGGCTTTCTCAACGACGTTTACACCAAAGACGAAGCCGGTGAGAAAAGCGTCGCCGATATTGCCGACATCATGCTGCCCCACCTCGGTGCCAGCACCAGGGAAGCCAATTATAATGCCGCACAATTTGCCGCTAAACAACTCGTAGCCCTCGACGAAAAAGGCGTCGGCTCCGCAATTGTGAACCGCGACATTCCGGTTGGGCTGGATCCGTCCTATTACGAACTGGCTCACACCCTGACCAAGTTTTGCAGACAGGGCTTTGGCAAAAATTCTCAGCTCAAAATGGTTCAGACCTTTTGCTACGGCGATTTGAAGAAATTTGCGGAATGGCTCGTGGTCCCTATCGTCTGTGCACTGGACGATGGCTTCAACCGCTCCCTCGATCACCACGCCGCCGTGGATCGTCTCACTTCCCGTGGCATCGAATACACCGCCGGTGATGCCGATGATCGCAAAGGATACGGAAACTCGATCACCATCGATTTGTTTGCTCACGGAGACAACGATCAGACCCTCCACAAAGCGAGCATTCGCGGAACCGTTACCGAAGGGAATCTCATGATTTCCCGGATCAACGATTTTGACCGCCTTTATGTTGTTCCCGAAGGCAACTTTGTCTGCTTCATCTACGAAGACCGTCCCGGCGTTCTCGCAAAAATCAGTTCAAGCCTCGCCGAGGCGGGAATCAATATTGACGATGTTAGAAACCCGCACAGCGATTGCGGGAAACGCTCTCTGGCACTTCTGAAAGTGAATCAGGAAGTTTCCCCGCAGGTGGTGGCAGACATCAAAGGCAATATTGACGCCTCAGTCGCCTTCCACGTGAAGCTTTAGAGGATTTCCCACTTTTTCGAGACGGCTTCGGCGCGAATCGTGCCGGAGCCGAACTTGATTAGCGGGTGCTTTCTCCAGACTGCCGGTCAGGTTGTTTCTGAGAGAAAGAATCGCAAGGCTCACTCCGCCTACAATCGAGGCCGTGGCAAAGCACAACTCCAGAAGAGGTAACGAGAACCGGGGCACCGCCACAGTGTTCGCGATCGAAGCTTTTTGCGTCATCCGCACCGATTCCTGAACTGCGGAAGTTTGCGCGTAAATACTCTCCAGCCGTTTCGACAAGCGCATTGACCTAGCTTTGGTCTGCTCCCATTCTTCCATTGAAGAAAGCAGCGCCGCTTGATCCGCTCCCGATTCGTTCAACAGAGCAAAACCTTCCGCCTTCACCTCAGCACTGACCTCGACGAGTCGCTGGTTGGCCCGGATCAGTTCAATCATCTCCTGACCACTGAAGGCCGCCTGCCAGAATCCGACAAGGGCTTCTCCCAGAGCATTCGCTACCATTATCGCCTCCTTCCGGTTGGCAGCCGTATAACAGATCTCGATCGTTCGGGAATTCTCGTCGACCTGAGTGGACATCGAACGTTTCAATCGATCCATCACATCGGCCTCAGAAATCTGCCACTCATTTACCAGAGACAACTTATCGGCGGTCGCTTCAAGAATCGTCCGGTCAGAGATCGATTGAGCGGCATCATTCAAAAAGCGAGTCGAATTGAAATCCGCTGCCGAAACCGTACCAAAATCGAAGCCGGCGAGCTCCGTCTTCTTAATTTGAACCGAAGACCGGGCGGTAAAGGGTTTTCGAGCGAATGAGGAAATCAGAAAAGTCGCCGCGACCACTCCCAGAAAGATGCCTACCGGGAGTCGCCGGACCCTTTTAGTTAACGAACTAAACCGTTCGTGGTGAACAACTTTCATAACTTCGATACACCACCCCTAGACCCGAATTTCGCTCAAGCAAACTATAAATATTAATTAAATATGAACCATGGGGTCATTTTTATGATTCCTGGCAATTAAAATGCCTTGAAAATAGCGATCGCAGCCGGATCACACCTAAGTCACTGCCCGACAATGAGCGGTGGCTTTTAAGAAAAGAGAGAGGCTCCCAACGATCGGAGAGGGAGAACGTCCGGCTCCTATATATGCGAGCCGGACCAATTTGAGAAAGTGCTATTTGATTTCGAAAACAGCCTCAACTTCCACCGCGACGCCGGTAGGAAGAGCTGCAAAACCAACCGCACTGCGGGCGTGATATCCGTCACCCTCTTTTCCATAGATTTCGTGAATCAAATCAGAAGCGCCGTTGATCACCAGATGCTGATCCGTGAAAGCACCATCTGAATACACCATCCCGAGCAACTTGATCACCCTCAGGTCATTCAACGTCCCGTGCGTCGCATAAACGCTCCGGAGGATCTTCTTCATACAATCTTTGGCGGCTTCATAGCCCTGTTCAACCGTGAGGTCTTTCCCCAGAATGCCCTTCATATCGCTGACATGTCCGGACGTGATCAATTGATTTCCGCTTCTGATACAGAGATTGAGATAACCGGGTTCCTGCGCCTCAAGAGACACACCAAGTTCGACAGCTTTTTCCTGTGGAGTCATGCTTTTGCTAACGGCGCTTCAACGCTTTTATCAATCGATTTTTCAACAGTATCCGGACAGAAACCTGTTCCGTCTAATGGGACAAAACGAACCAATAGAAAGCCGCGGAATCGGGTGCCACTCCCCCCCCCAAGTGCGTGCAGATCTTTTCAACAACGCCCCCTCACATAGGTTCCCCCCCGAAGAGGATTCATCGGTCTCAGGAGCGTTCCGGCATTCGTCATGACTTCGTATTTATCCAAAAATCAAATTTCAATCATCTCATCACCGGGCGGCGGAGATTTTTCACACTAACCCCTTGCTGGTCCGTGCAAGGTCCGATAGGTCTATGGCATGCCCATCGTTGAACCATCCAACTACCGTGCTCCGTGGTGGATGCCGGGAGGGCATCTACAAACGATCGCCCCCGCTCTCTGGCGGAAGCCACGCACGGTAACGACCGAGCGGGAACGCCTGGAATTGGAGGATGGCGACTTTCTTGATCTCGACTGGCGGCGTGAGGGGCGCGACAAGCTTGCGATCCTTTCCCACGGCCTGGAGGGGTCATCGAGAGCGCTCTACATTCAAGCGATGGCCGATGCCCTGTGGCAGGAGGACTGGGATGTGCTGGCATGGAATTGCCGGAGCTGTAGCGGCGAGATGAACCGCCTGCCGCGCTTTTACCACAGCGGAGTGAGCGACGACCTCAAGCAGGTGGTCGGGCACGCCCTTGCGGTTCACCCGGCGCAACAGGTGGATCTGGTGGGGTTCAGTCTCGGGGGCAACCTCACCTTGAAACTGCTGGGAGAGCTGGGAGCGGATCTGCCCGTCCGCTTGCATCGTGCGGTGACCTTCTCGGTGCCTTGCGACCTTGCCGCTTCGTCGCGGCGCTTGGAAACCTGGCTGAACCGGAAGCTTTATATGCGGAGGTTCATCCAGCCACTGCTAAAGAAGGTCGAGAAGAAGCGGATCGCGCATCCGGGGATGCCCGATGTCGACCCGCGCCTGAGCCTGGAAACGTTCAAGCAGTTCGACGATCGTTTCACCGCGCCACTACATGGGTTTCGCGATGCCGAGGACTACTGGGAGCAGAGTAGTTCTCTTCCACTTTTGTCTGAGATCAGACTGCCGACGCTTCTGGTGCAAGCTGCCAACGACCCCTTTCTGGCCGGGGGATGCTACCCCTATGCAGAAGCTCGCGAGAGCGAGAACTTTTGCCTCGAAGTCACCCACGGTGGTGGACATATCGGCTTCGGCAGTCCCTGGCATCACCGCAACTGGGCCGAATCGCGAGTGCTTGAGTTTTTGGGGAGCTGAGCAGCTACGTTGGGAACAATGTGGCTTAATGCCGCAGCGTAACCGCACCAGCGATGCTTACCGGGACGATCGACACCTGTTTTGCCTCATAAAAGAGGACACCGTAGCGCATGGTAAAAACCATGAGCCACGCAAGGGGACCACGCGGGCCGACCCGCACAAGGGCTAACGGATCTTCAATGTCGCGATGCCAATCAGGGCAAAGATGATCGAGAGAATCCAAAAGCGATTGATCACTTTACTCTCTGCCCAACCTTTCAGCTCGAAGTGGTGGTGAATCGGAGACATCCGGAAAATGCGTTTCCCGGTGGTTTTGAAACTGATGACCTGAAGGATCACCGAACCCGCTTCCATCACAAAAACACCCCCGACAATGGCGAGCAGAAACTCCTGCTTGGTGCAGATCGCGATCATGCCGAGCATTCCCCCGATCGCCAGCGACCCGGTATCGCCCATAAAGACCCTTGCCGGGTGACAGTTGAACCAGAGAAACCCGAGACAGGCCCCGAAAAGTGCGGTGCAGAAAATAGTAACTTCCCCGACGTAAGGATGGAACGGCATGTAGAGATATGAGGAAGCAAGGGCATGTCCCGAAGCGTAGGAAAAAATCGCGTAGGCCGCTGAAGCAGTGAGGGTACATCCGGTAGCGAGACCGTCGAGTCCGTCGGTCAGGTTCACCGCATTGGAACAGGCCACAATCACCACAGGAAGCACAAACACCGCGTAGAGGCCCATATCCGGAATCACCGGCTGTTTGATAAACGGCACCCAAAGTTCGCGGATATGCTGGGAAACCCGGAAAATTTCACCGGCTTCGGTGGTGTAAGGTTTGGCAAAGCCGTAAACCTCGTGATCGTAGAAAAACAGGAATAGAATCGCGAGAAGAGAAATCCCGACCTGAACAAACAGTTTCACTTTTCCACTGACTCCGGCGGAATTCTTCTTGGCCACCTTCTGGTAATCATCGACAAATCCAAGTAAACAGGTCACCAGCGTCACCGCGAGGAGAGCCCAGATGAAAGGGTTGGTCATCTTTGCCCAGAGCACAACTCCGAGAACCACGCCCCCCACGATCAAAATCCCGCCCATCGTTGGCGTTCCGACTTTGCCTCCGTGGAGCTCGGCGAGCTTGTGAACCTCCTCCGCAGTTCGAATAGGCTGGCCCGCTTTCAGTGAGATCAGTTTCAAAATAACCTTTTCCCCGAGTAGCACGACGACGAGAAAGGCGGTGAGACAGGCGGCTGCGGCTCTGAAGGTCTGGTATTGAAAGACGTTGAGGAAGCTTAGCCAATCACTGGAATTGGCGTACTCGTGAAGTAGATACAACATGCTGAGGTCTTAGTTTTTCTTTAAAATGTCGATTACAGTTTCCATCCTCGCTGCCCGGCTTCCTTTAACCAGAAGTGTGTCCCCGGTGGCCAGCTCCCCCTTCAGGTACGATGCAGCGGCCTCATGACTTTCAAATTTTTCGGTTTTAATTTTCCCACCGGCTCCATCCCCGATGAGAGCAGCCTTTTCGGACACGGTAACCAATAAATCAACCCCAACTTCGGTAGCATATGCACCAACTTCGTGATGAGCAGATTCTTCATGCTCCCCAAGTTCCCCCATAAAACCCAGAACCGCTATCTTGCGACCTTCAGACGGAACTTCAGTCAGACTGAGCAGCGCAGCTTTTACGGAATCGGGATTGGCGTTGTAACTGTCGTTTAATATTGAAATGCCGTTCCACCCATCTTTTTCAAGGCGTCCCCCGGTCATTTTAGTAGCTGACAGACCGGCGGCGATCTGATCAATCGAAATGCCTTTCCGGTAACCCACCGCAGCGGCCAGAAGACTGTTCATCACCATGTGTCGCCCGGGAACGGGCAGAGAAACAGACGCCGTTTCACCGTCGATCCACAATGTGAATGAAATACCATCGCTCGCTACCTGTAGATCATCGGCCCGAACCAAACTCTTTTCCCCACCGACTCCAATCATTTCGCAGCGAACCTGTGAAGCGATGAAATCAAAATAATCGTCGGTCGCCGGCATCACACAAAATCCGTCTTTCCCGATAGCTCTGGCTAAAGCCCCTTTCTCGCGGGCAATCGCTTCGCGGGTCTTCATGTGCTCGATATGAGCGGTGCCGACATTGGTAATCACCGCCGCATCGGGATTGGCAATCTCAGCGAGCGGACTGATTTCGCCGGGATGATTCATTCCCATTTCCCAAATCCCGAAGCGATCTTCGGATTCCGTATCGAGCACGGTCATGGGCAGTCCGATGTGGTTATTCAAATTCCCTTTGGTCGCATTAACCTTGCCGGCCTGACTGAGGACGGCGTTGAGAAAATCTTTGGTCGAAGTCTTCCCGTTGCTCCCCGTGACACCGACAACGAAAAGATCTGAAATCACTTTGCGGCGATAGTTCAACGCGATTTCCTGGAGTGCCTTCAGCGTATTGCGCACGTGGATAATATTGCCGGAGTATGATTCCGTCTCCGCCGGCAATTCGCTGACTATCAGACTGGATGCACCGGCCTCGATCGCTTTCCCGAGAAAGTCGTGTCCGTTAAAATTTTCACCCTTCAGAGCGAGAAAGGTATCACCGGGCTGAATCGAACGGGTGTCGGACGAGATTTTCGTCATCGTGGCAGCCGGAACTCCCGCGATCAACGCTCCGCCGCCCCATTGAGCGACATCGAATAGGTTTGAAGGGATCATAAAATCAATATCGGTCGCGATCGTAGTCACTCTCTGGAAACTCATCTTCGATCGGCTTTTCCGCTTTCGCCGCAATCGCATTGCGAGCTTCGAGACGGTCATCGAAATCGTGACGAACGCCGTCAATTTCCTGATAAGTTTCGTGACCTTTACCCGCGATCAGAACGATGTCGCGAGCTCCCGCTAAATCAATGGCCCGCCGAATAGCCTCGCGACGATCCGGAATTTTCTCATAAGCCGAACCTCTGAAACCTCTTTCGGCATCCGCTAAAATCGATTCGGGATCTTCCGTTCTCGGATTGTCCGAGGTGAGAATGGAGAAATCACTGCCCGCTTCAGCCGCCGCTGCCATCGGCGCGCGTTTCGACCGATCGCGATCGCCACCACACCCGAAAACTGTGATCAGGCGGTTGGGCTTGAGTTCCCGGAGAGTCGCCACAGCATTGACCAGCGCGTCCGGAGTGTGGGCGTAGTCGACAAAAACCCGATAGTTGATCTGTCTGCCGCCGACCGCTTCAAGACGACCGGGAACTTGAGGACAGGTTTCGAGGTTTTTGATCGCCTCGCGCATATTCAATTTGATCCCCTTGACCGCCGCAAGCGCCGCCAGAGTGTTGTAAACGTTAAACCCACCGATCAGAGGAGTTTTGACGAGGCACTGACGCCCCTTCATTGAGAGCTTGAATTGAGTGCCGTCGAATCCCGATTTGATGTCGGAGGCTTTGAAATCGCAGTTGGCGGAACGCCCGAAGCTGATTCGCTCGATTCGGGAAATGCCCGGCGCTTTGAGAAGACGGTCGCCGTAGCTATCGTCTTTATTGATGATCATGACGCCCTTTTTCCGGGGATCTTCATCCATCCGGTCCATGAGGAGCTTTTTCGCCTCAAAATAGGCATCCATGTTGCCGTGAAAATCGAGATGATCCTGACTCAGATTGGTGAAAACCCCGACATCAAAGTGAACTCCGGTGGTCCGATGCTGAGTCAATCCGTGGGACGACACTTCCATCACCACGCCCCGGCAATCTTCATCCCGCATTTCCCGGAGCAAATGCTGAAGCTCAGGCGACTCGGGCGTAGTGTGCGGTGCTGGCCGGGAGTGATCCCCGATCACATATTCGATTGTTCCGATCATTCCGGCGCGGCGCATATTACACTGCAAAAGATGATGTATCAGCAATGAGGTGGTGGTTTTCCCATTGGTTCCGGTCACCCCGATTGTCGCCATTTCCATGGAGGGATTGCCGTACAGATTTGCGGAGGCAATACCCATCGCCTCTCTCGCGTTGCCAACGTGAAGCCAGGTCGCGGTTGAGGTAGCGGGATAAGGCTGCTCGGAGATAATCGCATCCGCTCCCGCTTCCAGCGCTGCCTCGACGAATTCGTTTCCGTCAGCATTTACGCCCGGCAACGCACAGAAAACGGAGCCTTTCCGCGCCTTTCTGGAATCAAAGCAAATTTCATCAATTTCCAGATCCAACGATCCGGATACTGATTTGATGTGGATGGAATCTATAATATCAGCGAGCTTCATAAGTCACGTGGTGCAGCAAATTCGGGCGTTCCTTCTATAACGTCAATTCGTCAGTCAAAACTGAATTAAATCCAAAGATTTTTCCTCGAATCAATCGCGAATCGACGCGACTGACGATTCATTGGTCCGCGAAGTCGTCTCCAAAGGAGCATTGGGCATTATTCCCAGAATTTTCACAGCTTCCTGAGCGATGGATTTAAAGGCTGGAGCAGCAACCGTTCCACCATAAAGGTCCAAATCATTGGATTTGGGATCATCAATTACGATAATCCCCAACAGCTCCGGATCGTCCGCCGGTAAAAAGCCCACAAAGGAAACCACGTAACGCCCGTCCACATAACCCACATTTTCGACGTGTTTCCGTGCGGTTCCGGTTTTTCCCGCCACCGTATACCCGGGAATAGCGGCTCTCCGGGCAGTCCCGATCCGCAGCGCCGTGACCATACAATCTTTCAGATCAGCCGCTGCCTCTTTGCTGATAACCCGGCGCGCCCTGTTCTGCGCACCACCATTAAAATCCGCGGCATCGCTATCAGTCACGCCTTTTACCAGGACCGGCGATTGATAAACACCTCCATTCGCGATCACCCCGCAGGCGGTCGCCATCTGCAAGGGCGTCACCATCACCTCGTAACCAATCGCTTTCGATGAAAACGAAGGGCCTGTCCATTGATTCACCGGGTAGATCGCCCCGGGACTTTCCGCGGTTGAAGCGATGCCGGTTTTCCGTCCAAAACCGAATAGATCCATATAATGATGAAACCCATCGCGACCAAGCGGGCGAGCCACCATGTAGGTCCCGATGTTTGACGATTTTGCGAGGACCATCTCCGCAGTCAGCTTTCCGAACGGTGCGTGATCTTTCATCACGAATCCCTCCCCGGAATACTCGCCATCATGACAATCGATCAGCGTATCGGGACTGACCACGCCTTGATCAAAAGCCCCGCCGAAGGCAACCAGCTTAAATGTGGAGCCGGGTTGATACAAATCCGACACCGCGATATTACGCCGGGCACCGACCCGGCTTTCGAGGTCAAAGTGAGGTCGGTTTGCCATTGCCAGCACTTCTCCGGTTTTGGGACGCAACCAAACCGTTGAGATCTTTTCCGGGGAATACATCGTCATCAGTTTAACGATCTGATTTTCGACTTCCGACTGCAGCCCCATATCAATAGTCAGGTAGACATCTTTACCCGGAATCGGCGCGATCGAAGCTTTCCGATAGGCATAGATTTCCTGGCGACGGCGATCCCGTTCGCAAACTTTGTATCCATCGATCCCGGTCATTTCGGTATCGAATACCTTTTCGATACCTTCGCGCCCTTTTTGATCTCCCCCCACATAGCCAATCACATGGGTCAGCGTCTGCGGACTGGGATAATTTCGGCGATGAGTCTGACGAAGATAAACCCCACCTATTGCTTTATCGGTCAGCACCTTCTGTAATTCCCGCTGGAAGTCATCCTCGATATTCCGGGCCAGCACCAACTCTCCGGTATCTTTAGATTTGAGCTTTTTCGCCAACTCAGGTTGAGGCACCCGGGTCACACCCGATAATACCTCGACCACATATTCGAAATACCGATTCTGTAGTTCGTCCGGCTGATACCGATAGCGGAGACTCTTGACATCTTTTCCCTCTTTCCGGGCAAGCCCCATTCGAGCAAGACCCGGGTCACGAAGGTGCACACAGTCCACCACCAGGTTATAGACCACCTGGCTGCTGGCAAGCAATTCGCCGTTCCGATCAAAGATCCGCCCCCGAGGTGCTTCAAGAATCTGCTCGTGCTCGTAATGGACCCGGGCGCTTTCTGAAAGAGCGTCGCCTTTAAAAAACTGGATATAGACCAAACGTACGGAAAGAGAGCCCAGCAGTATCACGAGAAACAAGCAGGCTCTGACGATTCTGGACTGTTGTTGCTTATCCAAATGAATTAAAGACTCAAGGTGATGATTCTATCTTCAGAATATTGGCGGGACTGATCGATCGGAGATCACTGTTTTGCCAGTCGAGCCTTCGATTCAACTCCACCCGGTCTTTCGAATTGGCGATCCGTAAAACCCACAATTGAATTTCGCGATCCAGCTCGGCAATCTCGATTTCCACTGACCGGATTTCATCCCCGCGCTGCACGTGTTGATTTCTCAGATAGACAAAAACGCCTCCGACTACACCCAATAAAAGACAGATAAACACCACTCGAATAATCGGAACCATTCGAACCGGATTACGGTAGCGATTTCTGCTCTGCATGGGTAAAAATCAGACTTTTTCGGCGACCCTCAGCTTGGCACTCCGCGATCGGAAGTTCGCTTCCAACTCGTCGTCCTGAGGAGCTCTGGGTTTGCGGTGGGGAAGCTTCAGACAATAATCGGGATTTCGTCTCGGCTCGGGCCACTCCGGGCGATCGTGAAATTCCTCGCTTTTCGCCCGCATAAACTGCTTCACTATCCGGTCTTCAAGAGAATGAAATGTAATCACTGCGAGAACGCCTCCAGAACCTAACATCTTTACAGCCTTCTCCAGAACCACTTCCAAAACACCCAGCTCGTCGTTGACCGCGATCCGGAGAGCCTGGAAAACGCGAGTCGCAGGATGTTTGCGATCCATTTTGGGAATCACAGAGGCAATCACGTCGGCCAGTTCCGAAGTCCGCTCGAAAGGCTTTTTTGCACGGGCTTCGATGATAGCGGTCGCGGCTTTGGCTGCGCGGTGTTCCTCCCCATATTCCCGGAAAATCCTCTTTAACTCATCGGCGTCCGCATGATTCACAATATCGGCAGCGGTTTGACCCTGAGTCTGATCCATCCGCATATCGAGAGGACCATCGTTCCGGAATGAAAATCCGCGTTCCGCTTCATCGAGCTGATGAGATGAAACGCCAAGGTCTAACAAAATCCCATCGACCGTATCGATCCCGACCTCGCCGAGAAGCCGGTCCATTTCAGAAAAGTTTCCGTGAAGCGGCAGGAAGCTGTCGCCGTAGTCAGACAACTTTTCGGACACATAGTTAATCGCATCCAGATCCTGATCGCTGCCGATCACATGGGCGCCATTTGCGAGAAGCAAGCCGGTGTGCCCTCCACCACCCAGAGTACCATCGTAGAACTGTTTTCCCTCGCAGGGCTGCAGAGCCTCCAACACCTCTCTGGCCAAAACTGGTTCATGATAAAATTCCATCCGATTCAATGACTCAACATTCGATAACTCTCCCATGCGCCCTGCGTCCCGCAGCAACTCATCCATTTCAGCGTCGCTGGTCAACTCGACCAGTCCAGAGCCACCCCGACCATCACCGCCGGGCGCGCCTTCCGCGTTTTCTAACCAGGGTTTGATTGAGATTATCATAGTACTCGACAGTGCAAAACAGATTAAATTCAACGATTCCCGCGCTCCCGGAAAACAACTCAATTGAGGAGGCGAATGCTGAGCCACTATATCATCCCGCGATTAAGTTAAGCAAGTTTAAATATAAATTTTAACTAATTATCTACGGGGCGATCCGTTCACATTCTCGGCATTGAAAATATAAGAACGTTTTCACAGATCTGAGTATAGATTTCTCTATTTCAAATACCCCATCGCCTCCATCCACTCTCCAGCGCGGGCTGACCAGCTGTTCACTTTCTCGCCTGTATTTTTCAATCCAAATCCGTGCCCACCTTTTCCATATATATGTAGTTCGGCATCACGATCATTCCGCCGCATCGCGAGATAGAAAATCGCGGACCCCTCTACAAATTTTCTATCACCGTGAGCCACAACTAGAAAAGCAGGCGGAGTTGTTTTACCTACTTTCACTTCATCGGACAGTTTATCAGGATTCTTCTCGTCCTGAAGATAGGCCGGGTATACCAACACAGCAAAGTCAGGCACGCATGAACCGGAATCCACCGCAGGGTCAGCCTCATAAGTGCGCTTCCCGTCGGAGGTCAGAGCCATCGCCGAGAGATGCCCGCCTGCGGAGAACCCGAGGATACCGACGCGTTTCGTTTTTTCACTCCAACTTTTGTTAGAACGAATCATACCGATCGCGCGATGCACATCCTGTAGTGGAGCGTGGTGTTTCTCCAGACCATCGCGGCGCGGAACTCTATACTTCAAAAGTGCAGCATTCACCCCAATACTATTTAACCATTCGCACACTTCTGTCCCCTCATGGGAATAGGCAAGTATGTTATACCCACCGCCCGGGCAGACCACAACGGTAGTTCCCGTAGATTTTTCGCCTTCAGCCGGATACCAGGTCAGGGAGGGGACCGATACATTCGACATGATCTCGATTTGATAATCCCCTTTCAAAGCGACCGACTCATCAGGAAGTTTCAATTCGCTTTCGCCGGGCACTTTGCCATCGGGCCAAAGTGGAAGCGGAGCCAGAGGTTCAGCGTGGGTAAATCCTGTCATAACAGCGAACAATGAAAAAACTGATAGATATCTCATAGGCGAAATTCCTACCCCCTTTTTGCCATGAAACAACGGGCGCGATTATCAGAGTTCCGGGGATCCCTCGATTGTACCCTGTCAAACATTTCGCATCTATTGATGGTCAAAAAATGGGTAGTGA
>JARGPI010000042.1 GCA_029213005.1 Verrucomicrobiales bacterium | reverse complement strand
TCCAACATCATCCAGGCCAGCTGGAGAGCCCTCGTCGATTCCGTCGAGTATTTCCTCGCCCGCCAGGCATAGAGGATACCGTCTTTTGACATCACCTGACTTGATCAGGTGATCGATGCATTTAACTCGGAAGGATTTAAATGCATCTGAGCGCTTCGAGGTCAAACCCCGCTTAGCTCAGTCAGGTTCGTCCCCAGTCGCTTGCTTCGGATAGGCGAAGCGAATCACTCCGGGTGCTCCCCGAAGTAGGTAAGATCCCATAGTCAAATAAGTGCCACCCGAGATGAAGAAGGCGACTCCATACCCCGGAGCTTCTTCCGGTAAACCGGCCATCGTTGCAATACCGTAGACCAAATACCAAATGGCATAAATCACCAGCGATAGCCCGAAGGTGCGCACAATAATCCCGAATATGTCACATGGAGTCATCTCGATAAAATAATAGTTAATATTAGAGTCTATATCACGGACCCGGACCATAGTGGTAAGGCGGAAAAATCAGATCGTAAATCAGGAATGCAAGCCCCCAGGACAAAACCAGTGTGACCGCACCCAGCCCGAAAATCTTCCAACCGCGTGATTGTCCGGAGGCGGAAGGTAACATCCGAAGATTGTGATGCCATAATATCAGAGCCGGTTGAATCCCGAAAACGACAGGTGGGCCAAGTACAAAAGGAGCGATGGGCCCAAGCCCCATCAGGTAGCGAGTCAGAACAGCTAAGAGAAAGCCCGACGACAACATCAGTAAAAGCAGCTCCAAAACCGATAAACCATTCTTCTGTTAATCACGATATCCATCCCGGCTCCTACTGATCAAATCTTTATAACACCCTGCCCGGGGGAATTCGAGCACCGATTATTTTGGGACGCTCCCGGATAACAAGTTCTAACGCAGCCTGCGCTCCATTTCGACAAAAATAGGCTTTTCCGCGCCAGACGAACATTTCCCGATTCTGCGTCAACGAACTCCCGCGTTTCGCAATCGGGACTTTTGGCGATGAAAAATAGCTTCGACTCCATTTTTTTCACTATCCTATCTCAAGAGCGGCCTCCTCATCTTGCCCGCTAACACCCCATTTTGGCCCTAAAACCCGGATTTCCGCCCGAATCGCCCCTAAATTCTCTCTTCTGATAGTTAAAATGCCGAAATTTGTCTCATCCATAAAAAAATATTAATTCTTAAAAAAATCACATCACATGGTTGCATCTCTGATAATATGATGGATAATCCAGCAATTATGAAACTTCCCCTATTTATAATAATTACATCTGTATCGTTGCTCACCCTCACCAACGGACAGGAGAATACCGGAACCTTCACCAGCATCGAAGGTCAGATTCAATCGAATGCGAAAAGTATGGCCAATGCCTGCGTCAGTATTCAATCCACCAACGGCAAATGGGGAAGCGGAGTGATTGTCAGCGAGACTGGACTGATCTTCTCAGCCGCTCACGTTTATTCCGAGCTCGGTGAGGACGTCACCGTTTTCATGAGCAACGGAAACCAGACCTCAGCCGGGGTGATCCTCTTCGATCGTGAATTTGATATCGCCGTGTTAAAGCTGGACAGCAGCCATCAGGTTATCCCTGCCAAAGTGGGTGACGTCTCCAGTATTGAGAATGGTAACACCCTGATCGCCGCCGGCCACGCTTCCGGATACAACTCAGAGCGCCGCTCCCCTCTCCGCGTCGGGTTTGGCTTCCATGCTGAGCAGAAGGGTCTCATTTACACAACCTGCCGCATCACCGTCGGTGATTCAGGCGGACCTCTTTACGACGAAGTCGGCGTTCTCCGGGCCATCCATCACTCCATGGACGGAAAAGGAAAATATTCCAGCCACGTGCCAGTGCAGCGCTTCTTCGAATTGTGGCCTGAATTGACCGAAACAGTTGCTACCGTTTAATTAATAGAGCGATCCTCATTTCTACTTAGCGGAGCCGAAAAGGAAGGCCCCGAATCCAAGAGAAATGAGGAAGATCAAGACTGCTTTCTGAAGGATTCGAAATACCCGTTGATAAGGGTGCCCCTCATCAACTCCCCCTTCCGGCTTCGCTTTTGCCGCGACGTAGACCGCAAAAAAGGAAACGAAGACCGTTTCGATCCCAAGTATCAGTAATACGGTTGAGATCGATAACGCGAATAGAAACAAGCCCTTCAGGCAAGCGGCAAAGTAGCACAGGTATTCGAAAGCTTTCACCAGGCTACTCAACTTTCATCAGGAAGCTCTCTGAGTGACTGTTATATTCCGGAGCATACATACACTGAATGTTTGCCATCCCGCTTTGATATTCGCCGCGGTGCTGAACCCGCACAGAATACTCAAAGACATAGGTGCCCTTTGGAAGGTAGTCGATAAAGAAATGGCTCGCGGTGTCACGAGTCGTTTCGTAGTAACCGAGCCCGTCCTGAAACTTGTATCTCGACAACACGTTGACCGGCTCCGTGCCAGCTCCCCGCTGATCTTTGAGATGAACATATTCCATATCGCGATCGGTCCGGAGTTCGAGACGGACCACTAACTCAGCCCCTACCTCCAGTTTCGTTTCCGGCTTTACCTCAGTGAGAACTGGTCCCTTTTTTGTATTTTCTTTAATATAGAGCTTTTTACTGAGCGTCAGAGGTGTGCCCTCGTGAGGAGTGATTTTCTCCATACTCTCGAAGTATTGCCAGTGCAGACTGCCCCAGGCAACTCCGGGATCATTTTTTGTCACTTCAATTCGCCCAAAACCGGGCTTCACTTCGGTTCGAAACAGTTTCTGCTCGTAGAATCCTGTACCAGCTTCCACGTTCTCAGGCTCAATTTCGAGATTCCCCAATTTGACTTCGACCAGTTCGTTGGACGCGAGCAGGTCACTACCCCGGAGCAACAGAGCATAAACCGCATCAGCCGTCGCTTTGGTAGTTTTCCAATCCTGGGTTTGCTTCTGCTTCAGCATCCACACTTTCAGGTCTTCCACCGCTTTTTGATCATCGGCCACTTCATCGAAAACTTCGATCATCATGGCCTGTGTCTCGATAGGTGCCCGATACCACCAGTAACTATATTCCGTGTCTCGCCAGAACATTCCCATCTCCTCTTCATTTTTAGAATTTTCACGGAGAGAGATCACAATGTCTTTGGGAGTCTCTTTATGAACATCAAAACGTTGCAAGGCCAATGCGACATGCCCCTGCCCCTGACGGCTCAAATTGAGCCAATGATCTTTGGCTTCGCCCAGGAAGTAGTTGATCGCCTCCTGATTTGCCTGATTGATCGCTACGTCTTCGAGATAAAAACTGCGGCAATAGAGATAGAGAGCGATCGTTGAATCGAGGTTCTCCTGTTTGAGCAGTTTGTGTGTTACCAGATGATCGTAACGTCGCTTAATCCAGCCATCGAGCCGGTTGACCGATTTCAGCGCGGGTTGCATATCAACCTCGTTCAACCCGAGATGACGGAGCCTTCCGTATCCTGTCGTGATATAGAGAGTGATATAGTCATTGGCCCGTCCACCCGGAAACCAGGACCACGCGCCATCGTCGAGTTGACGTTCCGAAAGTTGTTTCTGAGCGTTTTTCAGCTCGGAGCTTATCCGGTTTTGCTCGAACAGAACTCCAACGTTCTGGCGTGACGCACTCTCTTTTTGTCCCTGCCGAACCCACGGCGTCTCCTCCAACATCACCGCTTTCAGATCCTCGTTTTTTTCCAACGGACTATCGAGAGCTGCCGTCCCCCGCCACTGTTCGAAAACTTTCTCGATCTTCGGATCGGAATTGGCGATATGAGCCGCCAGCGCGTTAGCATAGAGACGGTTGAAAATCTGCTCGGAACACTGGTGGGGATATTCCATCAAATAGGGAAGCGCCATCACCGCATACCAACTGGGATTTGATACCATCTGAACGGTGAGACTTTCATGCTTCAGACTGTCGGAATTGGCCGATTCCACTAACTTCGAAAATTCGAAACTTTTGGTCTGCTCGCCTCGAATCGGTAGCGGCAATGACTCCGTCAACAAAATCCGACGGGGAAGCACGGGTAGAAATCCAGACTCACCATCTGACAGTTTCCCCGTCGATGCGACGGCTTTGTAAGTCAGGAAACCCTGCCCGTCCGGAACACTCAGCGTCCACGAAAAAGTTCGCGATTCTTTAGCCGGAATTTCAAAGGTTTGATCCCAGGTCTCATTTCCCAGAGCGGCATCGGCACTCTCATCGGTCCGGGCATCAGCAAGCGTTAAGCGTACTGTCCCGGATTGAACCACGTCGGAGAGATTGATCACTTTGACGGTGAAATCCAGTTGATCAGATTCGCGAAGAAAGCGCGGCGGATTAGGCTGCACCATTATATCCTTTTGAGTGATCACAGAATCTTCAAGGAAGCCGGATCGCAATTCGGCATCGTGTGCGAAGGCAAAGAATTTCCAGGTCGTGAGAGCTTCCGGCATCGTAAATTCCATCTCGACACTTCCGTCCTCTTTCGAGACCAATTGAGGAAAGAAAAAGGCGGTTTCATTGAGATTAGTTCTGACCGAAACCTGGTCCAGATCGGGTTCCGGAGCGGCGGTGTCTGCAGGCGGAGCCCCGGGCGCTTCCGCCATTGCCTCAGCTTCGGCGGCACCATCAGCCATGGCCAACGCCGCTTCCGGCATCCCCGGCGCTGATTTCATCATCCGGTCGCCAAAGTGGCCTCCCATCGCGGTCCGGGCCACTACTGTAGGGTGATAGAACGAGCCCAATACATCGGGCGGGAATGTCCGATACCCGAAGCTCACCGATTTGCCATCTCTCGGGAAATAACCGAGTAACCCATAGAAACTTCTCAATTGGTTTTGAAACTGAGACTCCATCCGCGAGTTGTCATGACGAAATACATTAAACGCATTCATCCACCGGTGCGGCAGATAGGCATCCAGCGATTCGTCATAGAGTGCAGCGGCAATTTCGGCGACCGCTTTTTCTGCATTTGGACCGGTGATTGTCGCCGTCCAGGTTTCTTTCTGACCGGGTAGTAATTTAACGGTGTGGTGAGACCATTTGATCTCCAGCTCCTTATTGCTCCATGGCACAGCGACGGTTCTCTGAGTGATATAGGCCCGGTTTTCCCGGACCTGCGTGATTCGCAGGGTGAATCCCCCGCGCAATTTTTCCTCTACTGGAAAAGTGATCAACTCCTGCGTTTTTCCGACATCACTCCAGCGGGAAACCAGATTCTTCCCCCGGTGCTCGATTTCTATATAGGCACGACCCGACTCGTAGCCGGTGCCCCAGAGTGCTTTGAATTCACTTCCCGGTTCGATCGACCAGTTCGGCGCATCTACAAAATTCGGCAACTTCAGATCAAACTTATCGGCCTCCGGATCGAGAACCTGCAGAGGTAAACGTGCGGTTACCACTTTTCCAAATTTGTCTTTGGTTTCCAACATCGCCCGGTAAATTCCCGGAGCGAGATTGAACTCAGCCTGAAACTGACCCTTTTCACCCGTCTCAAATTCTTGGGTTTCAACGGCTTCAGCCAGTTCCCAGGAATTGGGATTTGATGGATCCGGTTCGGGAGTGGGACGTTGCCGCACTCCGTCGACAAAAACCCAGCGGGGATAATATGGGGTATAGCCCGGAAGGTCTGCCCGCTGCACAGCATCCGATTCTTTGAGCCGATGAATCTTAATCGTTCCAGTCGATGCCTGACCTTCTCCATCCAGAGTCTCCGTCGATAGTTTTACCACTACCGGTTTACTTTTCACCTGCCATGCTTCCGCGGAGAGCGATGCTCTCAATGCGGTATAGCCGACATTCACAACCTGAGAGTCAGAACGGGTTTCGCCGGTGGGATCAGTTACGTCGGCATTTACCGTAAAGCGAAAAGTCGGTTCATCCTCCTCTGCGACGGAGCGATCAGGCAGAGCGGGAAATTTAATCGTGAATTTACCATCCACTCCCGTTTCCGCTTCACCATGAGCGATCTCCTGATTCCCTCCCTGATGAGGTGGCAGCCACCAGAAACACCAGCGCCACCAGATGGGATACTTTACTTCGCGAACCACTCGATACTTCACTTTTGCGCCATCGATCGCCGCGCCGCTATAGCTCATCGCCGTACCGGTCAGGCTCACTTCGCTATCAAGTTTCGCGGCTTCTTTGGGAGCATCGAGAGTGACTTTGAATTTGGGGCGTTTATATTCTTCGACATTGATAAAGGTACTGCCATGGGTTCCGCCTTCAGCAACCAGGCGCATCCGGCCAATGAGGCGATCACGCGGAGCGGTAAAACTTCCGCTGAAAGATCCGTAATCATTAGTTTGATGAACCTGACGACTGATCTCCTGTCCGTTTACATCGTAAAAAACCACATTCAGTTTGTGATTAGCCTTCACGCCGTAATTGTCCTCTTTGGCGTTCACCTGGGTGGAGAGACCTTTGTAGTTAATCGTCTGTCCGGGGCGATATAGAGAGCGGTCGGTAAAGAAATAGGTAGTTTGGGTAACACTGTTTCGCTGCCTCTGCATCCAGTTGGATACATTACTTGAGGTAGCGATTCGATGGCCGTCATGAGTCGCCATCAGCAGGTAAGACTGATTGGAGGAATCGACCTGAAAAAGCCCGTCAGCATCGGTCTTCACCGGTTGCGCTTCGAGGTATCGATTATTCTGATTAGCCCAGATCCAGGCTTTAACGTCAGCACCGGCAACCGGTTCCCCGGAGATCGCGTTCAATACCATGCCCCCTATTTTACCGTCACCACCATTCTTCCGAATTACGAGAGCCAGATCGCTGACCCAGACAGGGGCATAGGTGGTTATATTTTCTTTATCCTTGGTAAAATTTTGGTCGTGACTGGCAAAAACGAAGTAGAAGTCGGCATCCAGGTCGGTGGGCACTTTGATCAACTCCTCCCGCTCCTGATAATCCTCCGTCGCCGGCAGCTCGGTACTCCATTCCACGACGGGTTTCTTTTTCAGTAAATTTCGAGCGTCCTTTTCGTTGAGATACTCAACATTGCGGTTTTGGTCCGACACAAATTCTTCCCAATCATAGCTGTAGATCCGGAAATGCGCCTCGGAGATATTTTTATAGCGCAACCGAATTTCCGGCCAGGGCTTATTCCATACTCTCTCTGCACTGATGCTGGAGCTTTCCGCTTCGATTCCCTCAATCAGGTTAAAGCACTCTGCACCACCGGGTGACTTGGGAAACGCTCCATATCCCTGACTGGCAATTTCCCGGGCGGTGACCAAATCACCCTTCTCCTGGATCACCCGGGCCCAGTCAGCACGAGCTCTCGCTGAGATCTGGTGGTCCGCGTGATCAAGCGCAAATTTCTCGAGCGCCGCGACGTATCGATCGTCTTTCGTAGAGCCAAACGCGGTGTTGTAGGCAAAATTGAAGCGGGCGAGATCGGCATCGATAAATGCGTCCTGATTTTCGTCATCTCTGTGTATTTTGAGGAGATTCTGGTAGAGGCGAATTGCCTTCAATTTGGGAGATTCGGTATCGGTAGTTTCCGGATTCCAGGCGAGAAACTCATCGACTGTTCCGAAAGCCGGAGAGTCCGCCGAAAAATCGAACGAATCCTGTGCCCGCGCGCCGGCCTGCTCACCGGCGGTATAGAATCGCAGCGCTTCATGGGCAATAAAATCATATAGCGTCGGCCGATAACTATCGGGAACCGTTCCTTTTGTCAGTAGATCATCATAATTAGCGATCGCCTCAGCACGGAGCTGCTCTTCATTGGCGAGAGCTACCGAAAAGTGCTGATCGATCTCGGCGAGGATTCGGGGGAGATCCCAGGTCATGATATCTTCCCCGGCGGGTTCTGCGGTTTGAGTTCGCTGAGTAAAACGCCAGCGGTTTTGCTGGAAAAACTGCCAGTACCAATGAGCCAGAACGGTCTCTAATATCGGTTTCGACTCCTCCGGCCAATTTGGAATCTCCGCTTCGAGCCGCGCGATCTTTTCCTCCGCTTTGTTTCCTTCGATCTGCCCTTCGAGAGTGATCTTTTTTGTGATCGCTTTTACAGCTTCCGCCCAGTTACCTTCGGCTTTAGCAGAGACCAGGATTGGCTCCAGTGCCTCGATAGCGGACTTGGGTCTGCCCTTGCTTTCCGCCTCAGCGACTTTTTTCCAATCTGATTTCTGCGAGCTGAATTTCTTCATAACGGGTGTGACGGGGGTAGCGGATTTTGTCCCGCTGGTGTTGGAAATAGTGGGCTGATTATCGGAGGTTTCACGTTCTTCACACGACGCCAGAAACATAGTCGGAGTGAGTGTGGCGATTAGCAGGAAGACAGTGGTAAATTTGCTCATCGAATATCTTGGTAAAATTGACAGGAACGGGTGGCTTCAAATCGAAATTGTACAGGGTACAATCGAAGACGGTACAGGGTACCGTACGGATAACGGGATGTAAACAGTGCCGCAATATCGAGCCGGAACATGAAAATAAATGACTGTGGGGTGTCCAAAAATCCAATTTCGGGCACTCTATTTAGTGATGGATTCTGATTCGACATCCGGAGCGCCGGAAAATGCAGAAAAAATGGAGGTTTTTATCGAACTTCTGACTCATCACGATCAGGCGCTGAATGCCTACGTAATGACGCTTGTCGCCTCGGCGAGCGATGCTCAGGATATTCTCCAGGAAACGAAAATAGCACTGTGGCGTTCTTTTGAGTCATTCGAGCCGGGAACCAATTTCGGAGCCTGGGCGAGGAAAGCGGCGCTGAACCGGATATTGGACTACCGAAAACGGAAAGGCCGCGAAAATGACCGGGTCTGGTTCAGCGAGGAATGTTACGAAAAGCTGGCCGAAGATTTTGAGCCAAATGCCGAGGTTCGCGAGGCCCGGAACCATCACCTCCGCGAATGTATCACCAAATTGCAGGCGCCCCATCGCGAGATTCTGACGCTTCGGTATTTCCGCGATACCTCGATTGAGGATGTCGCAGCAAGAGTTGGAAGAACGGTCGATGCCACCTACCGGGTTCTGAGCCGGATCCGTCTCGCCCTTCGCAAATGCCTGACCAATCCCGCTAAAGTATGACCGATTCTGACCAATATCGCTTCGCTGAATTATGCGAAAAACGGATCAACGGGACGATCTCCGACAAAGAGTTCGCCGAGTTGGAAAGCTGGTTGCTGAAGAACGGGGACGCGCGGGATCTGTTTCTCGATTTGAATTACCAGCACGCCGGACTCCAGCTACTGGAGGATTCGCTGGTTCAGGAACAGCTTCACACTCCGGCGCAGAAATCCCGTTTCCCGAAATCGGTAGCAATTGCGGCACTGGCCGCCTGCTTAGTGGTCCTGCTATCTGCCATGTGGAACCGGGAACCGAACCCGGTCGCAACGCTCGTTTCCAGTGAAAACGCGGCCTGGGAAAGCTCGCTGCCCACCAATCAGGGCACGGATTTGATTCCGGGATACCTGCGACTGAAAAGCGGAGTGGCAACGATTCGATTCCGGTCCGGTGCCGAGGTGATTCTGGAAGCCCCCGCCCATTTGGTTCTGGAGACACCGATGAAAGGTCAACTCCTCGCCGGTTCGGCGGTGATCGATGTCCCGGACTCAGCGATCGGATTTATTATGGAGACGCCCGATGGATACGCCGTTGATCACGGCACCCAGTTCGCAGTCTCGGTCAATGAGGAAAGTCGGCGTTCGGCTTTCGAAGTTCTCTCCGGAGAGATTTCCGTTCACCACCCACCTACCGGAGGCGAAGTGCGCCTCGTCGAAAAACAAAGTTCACAGGTCACCCCTCAGGGACTCGAAACCACGAGCGGCCCGCTTCCCGAAGGGACCCTGAAACCCACGGAGTCACGGCTGCTCCGCCTGGAAACCAGAGGACGCACGACTTCGATCATCAAAAATGACGATCTGACCTACCTCCACAGTGATATGCTGATGGTGAAGCGGTCTCTGAGTTTCGACGGCTTCGACCGCCGCTCCTTCCTCGGATTTGATGTGTCGGGTGTCGATCTTTCAAAAGTCACGACCGCCCGCCTCCGCCTGAATCTGGTTCCGAGTGGCCTGGGATTCGCAGCCCGGCTCGCGGAACTGAATCAATTTTCGATCTACGGCATCACCGCCGACTGGCAGGATCATCTCAATTGGGACAGCGCCCCCACTCCCGAACAGGGCACACTCTTGGGGACCTTCGAAGTGCCCCGGAGCCGCCAAACCGGCAGTTTTGGAATCGAAAACGAGGCTTTGCTCGATTACCTGAAATCGAGACCCGACGGCATCGCCAATTTACTTCTCGTGCGGGAAACCAGGGAGATAAAAAGCAACGGATTGGTCCACTCATTTGCCAGCGACTCCCACCCCGAAGCATCGGGTCCGATTCTGGAACTGATGCAGACGCCCTAGCCTAACCGATTTCGAATTTGGGAGTCGGCCAGGACTATGTTATACCAAAGCGATGTTGTTCCGTCGCGTGACAATTCCCCTCAGCCTGCTGGCTTTGCTGCTGATTCCCTGCCTTTTACTGATCGCCTTAAAAGCGATGTCCGGAAGCTGGGGTGGAAAGCAACCGTTCCGCGTCTGGACTGATAACACCGGGCAGTTTTCCGCGAAAGCCCGCCTCAAAACGGACAAGGGTCACGCCATTGTTCTGGAGCGCAAAGATGGCCGCCTCGTCACCGTTCCCCTCCGGCGGCTTAGCGAAGCGGACCGCTATTTCCTAACCAAAGCCGAGGATGAAGAGGAACTTTTCCGGCTGTCTTTCTGGAAATGGAATTTCTCAGACCCCGCCGACCTCTGGGCGATCCTTGTCAAAAGCACGCCGCTCTGGCTGTCCGTCGTGATTCCGCTGGTTATTGCAGCTATCGCCATCGTTTTCCAACGATGGCGACTCGAAGAGTTTTAGCTGCTACTGCCGTTTCTGGAGCAAGCCCTGAAGCCCACTGGAAATCGCGCTGGTATCACCATTTTTAATGCCGTTCAAAATACTGCTGGCCTCCCCGGCTGCTTTCTGGGCATTGGAAGCGGGTTGAGACCCGGAAGCGGGAACCCGCACGCCACCAACTCCGTTGATGAGGCCACCGATTCCTCCGGAACCTGATGCGATTTCCTGCATCATCGCCTGCATGGCCTCGGCACTTCCATCGGTGATTCCAAGCATGTTGCGAATCCCTTCGGACGAGAAACCTCCGGGGAGAGCGCCTCCTTTGAGTCGGATTTGCGGGCTGTAAAGATTCCCCCGGCCTTCCACTTCGATGTGCTCCTCAATCAAACCGGTCGCCATCCCAAGGGATCCATCGAGGCTCGCCTTGGCGCTGAACGCGGTCAACTTCCGGGTCAGATCAGCCTGCCCCTTCACGAGGACTTTGGTTCCATCGCTGCGAACCTGCAGATCCGAGGTCATGAGCACGCCGGTATCGATTACGAAATTCCCCGCGACCATACTGTCGTTTTGTGCGCCGAAAACAGGGATCGCCGCGCCAAGCAGACGCTGAATCGGCCCGATGACCGGCACTTTGTATAGCTGACTGTCCTCCAGTTCGACAAAGCCACTTCCACCCATCCGGGGAAATTCTTTGGCGACGGTCCCCTGATAATCCAGGTTCATGGAGCCGTTCATATACTGACTCTCAATGTCCGCATACTCCGCAATCGACGTCATCGGCAATCCGCGGACTTTGAGGTTTCCGGTGAAAGGATAAGCGGGATCATTCAATTTCAATTTACCCACCGCGGCGACATCACCATCGAGAACTTTGGCATTCAGTCCGGGCACTGAAAGAGTGCTGTCAGCCAATTTGAAGTTACCTCGTATTTCCTTAATCGTCAGCTCTTTGCCTTCTGAAATATAGGTGATACCAGCCCATTGATCGTAGGCAAAATCGATCGTACCTTCGAGCGGATTCGCCAGAGGAACCCGGCCACTGATGACGTGGATTTTCGGAGAATCGTGGAAAGTGAGGTGCTGAAAACCTGCCGCCATTTCTGGATCTAATGCCGTGATCAATCCAATCAAATCAAGACTCGAGCGGACTTCAGTCAGATCGATGTATTGGTCGGCGAGATTTAACCTGGCACTTCCGGCAAGATTACCTCCCGGGCCGTGACTCACAGTAAAGCCGGGCAAATCAAGCACCCCGCTTTCGTGATCGTAGGAGTATGGAGCGTCCACATTTTTGAGGGTGATGCCCGCAAAGGCAGTCTCCTTCATTGTGATCGACTCTCCGGTCAAACGGCCCTTCGCCTTGATTTTCGGCAGATCTTTTTCAGACAAATCCACCGCAATCTCACTGGTCAACAGAGGTAAAGCACCGCCGGATTCGATCTTCAGATATTGGGTGATGTCTCTCAGAAACGCCAGTGAAGGCAGCGTTCCCGCAGAGGTGCTCGATAAAAGATCGTCATCCAGCGACGGCACAATCGGCTCGGAGGAAACGATGTCGGCCGAGCGAATATCGATTTTATCGGGAACAGACGAGGTGGTTTCCGGCGCTGTCGGCATGGGGATTTCCTCGATCTCGTCACGGATTACTTCGACCACATCCTCCTCCTGGGTAGGCTCTGCGACTTCCGGTTCGGCTGCGGGCGGTTCCTCAACCGGATCGATCACCTCAGTCGGGATGACAATATCCGTCCGGGGAGCAAACATCGGCTTTGATTCTTTGGCGATATCTTCGACCACTTCCGCCGGGTTGTGATCTCTCAGAATAATCGAATCCGCCTGAGCCAGTTGCGCCGCTTTGACGACACTCCTGTTAGCGCTTTGATACCACTTAGAAGTCCGGCCCAAAACGGAACCCGAATCAGCGAAGCTCGTGGCCACACTCGATGAAGAGTACTCGGTGTCCCACAGAGAGATCGTATTGGAATTATCACTGAGAATCACGTCGCCCTCAATTTCAAATAAGGTGTCCTCCAACTGACCTTTCAGATTTTCCAAACTGATCTGATTTTGGTCGAGCTCCAGAGAACCTTTGAGCTTTTTGAAACTCGCCACCTCAGCGCCTTCGTTGAACAAAATCAGATTCGATTCCCGGAATGAGATCGTCTTTTTCAAACTCAACGGATCTCTGGTTTTGAACAGCGTCATGATGTCGGTGTTCAGCCCGATGTTATCGACTTTCGCATAGGGAATCACCTTATTGGCATTTTCAAACACAGTGACGCCCTGCAGCACGAGACCGCGAACCGGATCGTAATCCCAGCCTTCGTAAGAGGTGTAATATCCTGCTGCTTCGACTTTTTCCGCGAGCCGGGCCTCGATTTTATCCCCGATTGCACCGCGCATCGACCAGGCGATTGCGAGTCCGCCGATTGCGATCAGGGTCCCGAAGAAAAAGATGGAGGTAAAGGTACTCCAAATACCGACATTCACTTTCCCGAAGAGATTACGCCGCTTTTTTGAATTCGATCCCAGTCCGACCGTTGCCGCTGCCGGCAAAATCCACGGATCCTCGGCGCCTTCGCTGACGAAAAATTCGTTCTTCACATAGCGACCGGCTTTGGGATCGCCAACCGTCATTACACTCTGTGTGATGTGGGAATCCGGCTTGAGAGTTTCCTGCTGAAAAACAGCTTTAGGTTTTTCCTCCTCCTCTTCAGGAGCCGAATCCACGGCGCTTTCCTCTTCTCCGGTTTCTTCAACTTCGAGAGGCTCCACCAACTCTTCAATCACTTCGGGTTCAGGCGAAAGCAGAAGAGGCTCAGCTTCGGTCTCATCAGAGCTTACCAGCTCCTCAGCTGCGGCCTCCAAAAGTGGCGCATCCTCTTCCGGTGCCACCGATTCCGGTTCATATTCCCCGGTCAACGCTTCCTCAGAAGGAACCGGGTCTTCAATCGCCGGCGCCGGTTCCAACTCCGGCGTCGGGTCGGGCTCCGCTACGCGGTTATAAAGAGAATCGAGTGATAAAGAGAGTCCGGCGTTATTGTCAGGCACTTCCGGAGCGGGTTCTTCCGGCATTCCGGGTTCCGGCATGACTTGAACTTTCGCTGTCGACTCCTCTTCGATGCGCGGTGCTGGCATCACCTCCGGCTCAGGTTCCGCCGGTATTTCCGCTACTGACACCAGTGCAGGCTCCGGCGCGGTTTCCGCTGGAATGACTGGCTCTTCCACAACAGTCTGAGCAACACTTTCCGGAGCCGATTGCTGCACGGGATGTGAAATATGGGGAACGGGCTGCGCGGCGTTTGCCTCGGCCACATGTTGAGCAACGTCCTCGACCACGGAGGAAAGCGGCGGTGACGGGACATCGGGCTGGACTTGTTCGACCATCGGTTCTGCCTGCGTTTCGGCCTTCACAGCCACCGGTTCGGAAAGAGGCTTCACATCAGCAAGGGGTGGCGGATCGATATCCAAAGGTGTGGGTGCGAGAAGGCGGGCACTGAGGTCGAGCGTCCCGGTGACTTCTCTCACTTGAGGCGTCGGGGCTTCAGGCTGAGGAGCTGGTGCTGGTGCAGGCTGAGCTACCGGAGTAGGCGCTGGCTGAGGAACGGGTTCCGGCTGCACTTCCGGGGTCGGTTTCGTGAGCATAGTTTCCATCATACCAGCCATCGGGGCGGGCTCTCTTTGAGCCGCTCTCTCTGTCGCCGAGAGTGCGATTTCGGTATGGGACACCGGAGCATGATCCATCATCTCCCCGAATCCCTGTTCGGAGTGATATTCTGCCTGTTCAACCGATATTTCCCCTTCGGTTCCCTGTGGTACATTTGGGAGGTTCCCGCTTGCTTTATCCATGTTTCGTCTGCTAAAAGCTGGTACTACCTAAACTGTAACATCACTTTAAACAAGATGCACAAACCGAACCAACTCGCTTTTACAAGAGGCCTCCTAGCAGCCATAATCTTTACGATTATTTTGCAGTACAACAATCCGGTTCTCGCTCAGGATTCTACCAACTTTCCTACGATTGGGGAGATAATTCGTTATGATAAATCTTTCGATGATTTAATAGAACCCGAAACAAAGATCGAAGTGCTCTCATCCGGCTTTGTCTGGTCGGAGGGTCCGGTCTGGGTTCCCGACACGAAACTACCATTTGGTGGATATCTTCTTTTTTCAGATATTCCCAATAACCGAATCGTAAAATGGGAGGAAAAAGTCGGCGCAGAAACCTGGCTGCAACCCTCGGGATACACCGGTCAGGCACCCTATGGAGGTGAGCCGGGTTGCAACGGTCTGGTTTTGGATAAAGAGGGCCAACTGATATCCTGTGAGCATGGTGATCGCCGCATCTCGCTGTTAACCCGCGACGGCGGAAAAATCACTCTCGCCGACCGGTATGACGGAAAGCGCCTCAACAGCCCCAACGACGCCTGCCTCGGAGCGGATGGAGAAACGATTTATTTCACCGATCCTCCTTACGGATTGCCGAATCGCTTTGAGGATCCCCGCCGCGAGCTCGATTTCTGCGGCGTGTATCGGGTCGACAAAGCAGGAAAAGTGACCCTCCTGACCACCGAGATGACCCGCCCGAACGGACTCGCCTTTTCGCCCGATTTCAAAACCCTCTATGTTGCCCAGTCAGATCCGGAGGCCGCGATTTGGAAATCGTTCCCTGTTAAAGAAGACGGAACGCTCGGCGAAGGAAAACTTTTTTACGACGCCACGGTAAACTTCAAGAAAGGCCTCCCCGGGTTGCCCGATGGATTAAAAGTGGATTCCAAAGGCAACATCTGGGCGACCGGCCCGGGCGGAGTTTACGTCTTCAATCCCGGCGGGACCCTGCTTGGTCGCATTTCCACCGGCGAAAAAACAGCCAACTGTGGCTGGGGCAATGATGGCTCCACCCTCTACCTGACCGCAGATACCTACCTTTGCCGCATCCAAACCGGGGCGAAAGGTGCCGGGTGGTAAAAAGCCAGACGGTACCCGGTACCGTTTGAAATTGTACCCTGTACAACCAAGAACTGTACCCTGTACAGTCGAGAAATATTATCTATGTCAGCCAGTAAAGTAGCCACACAATTCGATGTTCCGGGGCGACTCGTCACCCTGCAACCGCTCGGCGCGGGAAATGTGAATGACACTTACCGGGTCATCATGCGAACCACCTTTTCCGAAGAGCAGTTTGTCCTTCAGAAAATCAATCAGGCGGTTTTCAAAGATCCCGCAGCGGTGATGTCGAACATGAAAATCGTCACCGACTTCGCCCACCAGCGAATCGAGGATGAAGCCGATGCTTCCGACCGGATCTGGCAACTGCCCCGGGTCCTGACGACCAAAAGCGGGGAGGATTACGTGATCGACGAAGCCGGTGAATACTGGCGCGGTCTCTCGATGATCGCGAGCACCAAGAGTTTCGAAAAAGTCGAAAGTCCCGAAGTCGCTACCGAAGCCGGGAGAGTCCTCGGTCATTTCCAGCGAATCATTTCACAGTGCCCGATCGATAATTTGCAGGATACCCTGCCCGGTTTCCATATCACCCCGGACTACCTAGCCAACTATGACAAGGCGCTTCAGACCAATAAAGGTCAGGAGCTGCTCAATGCTTCGATGGAGGCGATGCGGCTGGGACGATTCGTCGAAAACCGCCGCGACTTTGTTTCGGTACTTCAGGATGCTCAGGACTCCGGCGAGCTACAACTTCGCCCGATCCACGGGGATCCCAAAATCACCAATATTATGATCGATCAGTTTACCGGAAAAGGTACCTGCATCATCGATCTCGATACGGTAAAGCCCGGTCTGATCCACTACGATTTTGGTGACGCGGTCCGGAGTAGTTGCAACCCCGCCGGAGAGGAAACCAGCGATCTGAGCGAAGTCTTCTTCGACGTTGATCTATTCGAAGCCCTCGTGAAAGGCTACCTCCGCGAAGCCAGCGAATTCCTTACCGAAGCGGATAACAAATACCTGTTTGATTCAATCCGTCTCATCGCCTTCGAACTCGGCCTCCGCTTCTTCACTGACTATCTCGCCGGCGACGTCTACTTCAAAACGATCTACGAAGGACAGAATCTAAATCGCGCCCGCGTCCAATTTGCCCTCTGCGAAAGTATAGAAGCGCGGGAGCCTAAAATCCGCCGGGTTCTGGAAACCCTTATCTAAAGAAACATGCCTCTCCTCGAAGTTAAAGATATCGGAAAAACCTTTCCCGGGGTCAGAGCCCTCCACCGGGTTAATTTCTCGATTGAAAAAGGAGAGGTCATTTCGCTGATCGGTGAAAACGGGGCCGGAAAAAGCACCTTGATGAAAATCCTCGCCGGAGTTCAACATCCGTCAGAAGGAACCATCATTCTCGAAGGCAAACCGATCACGCTCAACTCTGTGGAGTCAGGACTCGCCGCAGGCATTGCGCTGATCCACCAGGAGTTAAACCTCGCTACCAATCTGAGCGCCGGAGCCAACATTTTTCTCGGACGGGAACCGGTCAAACGCGGTTTCATCGACGAAGCCGCCATTCAGGAACGTGCCGAAAAATACCTCGACATGGTTGGTTTAACTATCGATCCCACTACCGAAGTCGGTGATCTGACGATAGGGAAACAACAGCTCGTCGAAATCGCAAAAGCCCTTTCGATCAATGCGAAAGTTCTCATCATGGACGAGCCAACTTCGAGTCTTTCGCAGAAAGAAACGGCGAAACTTTTCGATGTCGTGGATGATCTCCGGAGCCGTGGAGTCAGTGTGGTCTATATATCCCACCGACTCAGTGAAGTGATCCGGCTGTCCGACCGTGTCGTCGTGCTGCGCGATGGCGAAAACGCCGGGGAACTACAGAAAGACGAAATCACCCACGACAAGATGGTCAGCATGATGGTGGGTCGCGACCTGTCTCAGTTCTATGACCACAGTCCGGGTAAAACCGGGAAACCGCTGCTCGAAGTCAAAGATTTAATCAGCCCGCGCTTCCCGACCTGCCGGGTAAATTTCTCAATCAAAGCAGGGGAAATCGTGGGCATGGCAGGCCTCGTCGGCGCGGGGAGAACCGAAGTGCTGGAAACGATTTTCGGAATCACCCCGGCTTTAGGGGGATCCATCAAAATCGATGGAACAGAATTAACGATCGCGACACCCCGCGAAGCCATCGCGGTCGGTCTGGCTCTCGTCCCCGAAGATCGAAAGGAACAGGGACTCGTCCTCGATATGGAAGTCGGAGAAAACCTGAGCCTTGCCAGTATCAAACGCGATGCCAGCTATGGATTTCGCAATCCGGAAAAAGAGGACGAAATCGCTACCAAAATGATCGATCGAATGCGTATTAAAACGCCTTCGGCCAATCAAGTGGTTCGCTATTTATCCGGCGGAAACCAACAAAAAGTTGTTTTGGGCAAATGGCTCGCCATGAATCCGAAAATCCTGTTTCTCGATGAGCCAACGCGGGGCATCGACATCGGAGCAAAACAGGAAATCTATGCACTGATGGAGGAGCTTTCCGACCGCGGCGTCGCGATTCTTTTTGTCTCCAGCGAAATGGAGGAAATCCTCGGGATGAGCGACCGCACCCTCGTGATGCACGAAGGCCTCATCACCGGAGAGTTAAAGCGCGATGAACTGAGTGAAGAAGCCATTATGCAACTGGCAACCGGCCCAGCCCAGTGAAATCACTCGCTTTTCCCGATGCAAATCACCTCTTTCATCGTGCGGGCGTAAAGCCTCCCCGTGCTGGAGTCGTAGGTGAAATTTGACAGTGACCAGGTCTCGCCCGCCACCCCGAGGTCGTTTACTGCCACCAGCGCATTTTCATTGAGTCGCTCCGCTTCGGTATCGATTACATAGACTGTGCCATTCATAACCGGCACATAGAGATTCCTTCCCACCAAAGTAGGCATTGCCGCACTGACATGCCCCCACCCGGTGCCTTTGGTCCGCTTATCGGTCACGATATCAATTCCCCGGGAGTTTTTGGTATCATTCAAAATTGCAGACTCCTTCGACCAGATAAGGTCAGGCTTTTGAGAACCCGTTTTCGAAACAATCTGCACCGGTAACTGTAAGTATTCAGTTTTACCGGAAATAACATGAACCCGACCGATCGCGAAAATTTCGTGAGCCAGAAAGTAGTGCCAATCCCCGACTACGATATTGGTTTGATTCGTCATCGGCATGCGTTTCCCGCCTTTCACCGAGATATCTTTTTCCGTTTTCCAGGTCTGAGCGGATTCATCAAACTGGCAGTAATCCACCTTCCCGCACACATCCTGAGACCTCAAAAGGTTTCCATTCTCCACATCCAGCACGAGATGTTCGCGACCTCTCCACCAGTAACCAAATCGCTGATCCCAGTGAGCCTGAAAGCTGGCTTCGCATTTCCCGAGATCGGTGGACCACAGCGTTTCCCCGTCGGAGACCCGCGTCAAACTCATCCCAAAAGGGCGTTCCAGAGGACCGTGCCCCCCGCCCCGCCCGTGCGCGACGGCAATCGTGCCATCAGCCATCTCACCGACGCGGGGAGTATTGTGAATCGACGTTCCCGGTTTACCAATCCAGCGAATCTCTCCGGTATTTTTGTCGATCGCATGGAGGTAGGTCCAAACCTCGCGAGGATCGATCCCCTCCGGAGCCGGTTTATGGCGCTTCATCTGCTGCCCCGCCTCTTTGTCTTTTACCTCGACCGTCAGAATCAAATCGCCCACCAGCAGCGGTTCGCATTGACGATTGGTGTGTCGAGGACGGGGTAGAAAGGTGCGAAGCCAGATTTTGTCACCCGTCGCAACCTCGAAACACCCCATCGAACCACACCGATTGAAAAACCAGACTTTGTCCCCTTCGACAATCGGGGCAAATGTTGTTGCATCGGAAAAAATGCCCGCCATCTGAACCGGATCGGTGCCGGGGAGCTGGATCTCCCAGAGAATCTCGCCCGTCTTCGAATCGAGACAGAGGCCCACGATATTCGGTTCGGTCAGCGGGTCCCCGGCTTCAACCTGACTGTGCATCGTGGTGAAAACCCGTCCCTCCGAAATCGTAACCGCACTTTGCCCGCCTTCCGGAAGCATCGTTTTCCAGAGAATATTTTCATCCCGCACCACCGACCACTCCGTGACCTGGGCATAACTATTCGAAAGGGAGAGCGAGATCGCAAAAAAGAAAAACCAACGCATTGAGACGAGAGTACGGCACTTTCCACGATTTACAAAGGGCGTCAAAAAGGAGATGTTTAAGGTGAGATATGAAACCAGAGGACTTTATGCGCGAAGCGATTTCCGTTTCGATTCAAAATGTGGAAAGCGGAAATGGAGGACCTTTTGGTGCCGTCATTGTGAAGGATGCGGAAATCATCGCCCGGGGTGCCAATCTGGTGACCTCGAGCAATGACCCTACGGCGCATGCCGAGGTTGTCGCGATCAGAGCCGCCTGTGACGCAATCGGCGATTTTCAACTCACCGATTGTGATATCTACTGCAGCTGCGAACCGTGCCCGATGTGTCTCGGAGCAATCTACTGGGCCCGCCTCACCAATATCTACTACGGCAACTCAAAAGAGGACGCGGCTGCTATACTTTTTGACGACCAGTTTATCTATGAAGAAATCGAAAGGCCGATTACCCGGAGAAAGTTAAAAACCAGTCAACTGATGCGGGACGAAGCTCTCGTGGCGTTTCAAAAATGGTCGACCAGTGACATGAAACTTGAATACTAATCAAAGGCTCGAAATGAATGAACTCATCCTCAACGATCGGATCATTCAAACTGATCTCTCCCCGGGCATTACCCTCCTCGACTTTGTTCGTTACGAGCAACATTTGAAAGGAACCAAGATCGGCTGCCGCGAAGGCGATTGCGGAGCCTGCACTGTTCTCCTCGGCAGTCTCGACACCAATGGAAAAGTTCGCTACCGGTCAGTCACCTCCTGCATCTCGCCGCTGGGGAACGCTTTCGGCAAACATGTCGTGACGATCGACGGGCTGACGATGCCGCAGCTAACGCCGGTCCAGCAGGCTCTCGTCGATGAAGGCGGCAGCCAGTGCGGGTTCTGCACTCCGGGATTCGCGGTTTCACTGACCGGCTATTGCCTTTCCTGCACCCGGGCAAATCATGATACTGCAGTGGCGTCAGTCGATGGAAATATCTGTCGCTGCACCGGATACAAGTCGATCGAACGAAGTATTGATAAAATCGTCGAACAAATACCGGAGATCAACCATGTGGAAAACCTGGTTCGCGACGGATTTATACCGGAGTATTTCACCGATATCCCTGAAAAACTAAAAGACCTGAAAAACGTTAAGACGGGAAAACATACTTCATCGACCGTTGTCGGCGGCGGAACCGATCTCTATGTCCAGATCCCTGATGATTTGGCGGGTGCGAAAGTAAATCTGGTTTCCCGGAAAGCGGTCCGTCCGGGAATTGAAATCAATGGAAAAACCTGTCGGCTCGCCGCTAACACCACGGCCACAGAGATGTTGGAGTCAGAAGAGTTCAACCGGATTTTCCCGGAGCTGAATCAACACCTCAAATTGGTTTCCTCTACACCGATTCGGAATATGGGCACACTGGCGGGGAACCTCGTCAACGCCTCCCCTATCGGGGATTTGACGATATTCTTTCTCGCTTTGAACGCCACGGTTATCCTCTCCGGTAAAAAGAAAAAAAGTCTACCCCTCCGGGAGTTTTACCTCGGCTACAAAACACTCGCGAAGGCTCCCGGTGATCTGGTTGAGGCCGTTGAGTTCCGAATCCCGAAGAAGCACACTCACTTCAATTTCGAAAAGGTATGCAAACGAACTCATCTCGACATCGCGAGCGTCAATTCCGCGATGCTTATCAAAGTCGATGAGAACCGAATAAAAAAAATCCACCTTTCAGCAGGCGGTATCGGACCGACCCCCAGCTATCTGGAACAAACCTCTAAAGCACTTCGCAACCAAAGCTTAACAGCGGAAACGATCAAAAACGGAGCCGAGATTTTGGCTCAGGAAATCTCGCCGATCAGTGATGTCCGGGGTAGTGAGGAATACAAACGCCTTCTGCTCCGCCAACTGTACTTCGCCCATTTCCTCAAACTGTTTCCCGACCACTTCACCCTCACCGATTTGATATGAGAAGTATCGACGCCCCGAACCACGTTACCGGTCAATCGCTCTATCTCGACGATCTCCCGATCAGCGAACGGACCCTGCATGCGGCGGTAGTCGACTCACCAGTTGCCCGGGGGAAATTGACATCCGTTGATCTAAAAGCGGCGAAGGGTGCACCGGGAGTGATCGCGATACTGACGGCGGGAGATATCCCCGGCCAGAATCAGATTGGCGGAATCATCGCGGACGAGCCGCTTTTCGCGGAATCAGAAGTTCATTTTTGTGGTCAGCCCATCGCCATCGTTCTCGCCGAAACCGAGGCAGAGGCTCGTCACGCCGTGAAACTGGTCGAACTCGATATCAAGCCGGAACAACCTGTCATCGATCCACGCGAAGCCCGGGCCCGCGGCGAATTGATCATTGCACCCCGAACCTTTGCACTGGGAGACACCAGCTCCGCTTTTGATACCTGTAAATATATCTTCGAAGGCCGCGCCGATACCGGCGGCCAGGAACATCTCTATATTGAAACCCAGGGAGCCTACGCGGTCCCGATGGAGAACGGCCATCTCCGAATTTCTTCATCGACTCAGGGACCCACCGCCGTGCAACGAACCGCGGCCAAAGTGCTCGGAATCCCGATGCATCTGATCGAAGTTGACGTGACTCGTCTCGGCGGCGGCTTCGGAGGCAAAGAGGATCAGGCCACTCCGTGGGCAGTCATGGCAGCACTTGCCGCCCAGCATCTGAAACGTCCCGTCAAATTGGTCCTCCACCGCATGGACGATATGCGAATGACGGGAAAGCGGCACCCTTACAGTTCCGATTTTAAAATCGGTATAGACGAAGATTTCCGCATCGTAGCCTTCGAGGCGGAATACTACCAAAATGCGGGAGCCGCGGCCGACCTTTCCCCCGCCGTGCTGGAGCGAACCTTATTTCACGCCACAAACAGCTACTACATCCCGAATTTCAAAGGGACCGCCTACTGTTGCCGAACCAATCTCCCCCCGAACACCGCTTTCCGGGGGTTTGGAGGACCGCAGGGCATGTTCGTGATCGAAGCAGCCATCGCAAAAGCGGCGATTGAGCTGGGAGTTCCCGCTTCCAAAATTCAGGAAGCCAATCTCCTCCGGGACAATGATGAATTTCCCTTCGGCCAAATCTCGCGACAAACCAATGGCCGCCGCACCTGGAAACTCGCCGAGCAACGCTACGACACCGCGCAACTTGAGCTCGAAGTCGAAAGCTATAACGGGGAAAATGCAGCCTCAAAAAAGGGATTCGCCCGCATGCCGATATGTTTCGGTATTTCATTCACCAAAACCCAGATGAATCATGCCCGCGCTCTGGTACATATCTACCAGGACGGGAGCGTCGGGGTCAGCACCGGTGCGGTGGAAATGGGCCAGGGAGTTAATACCAAAATGGTAGCCGTCGCAGCGGAGACGCTCTCGATTCATCCCGACCGGATCAAGCTGGAAACCACTAACACAACCCGGGTGGCAAACACCTCTCCCTCCGCAGCCAGCGCTACGGCTGACCTGAATGGGAAAGCACTCGAGAAAGCTTGCCTCGCTTTGAAGAAAAGACTCCATAACGAGTTTAAAGGCATCGAAATTGTAAACGAAATCGCGTATCGCAATGGCCGAAAAACCAAACTGAAGTGGGAGGAGATCATCGACACCGCCTTCATCAACCGGGTCTGCCTCAGTGAAACGGCTCACTACTCAACTCCGGCGATTAATTTTGATCCGCGCGAAGAAAAAGGCCACCCTTTTGCCTATCATGTCTTCGGAACCGCATTGATCAGCGTGACGGTTGATTGTATCCGTGGAACCTACGAATTTGACTATGTAAAGCTGGTTCATGATTTTGGTAATTCATTCTGCGAGCAAATCGATATTGGACAGATCGAAGGCGGCTTGGTCCAGGGATTGGGCTGGATGACCATGGAGGAAGTTGTTTATGACGAGTTGGGGCAACTTCGTTCCAACGCTCTTTCAACCTACAAAATTCCCGATATCTATTCCGCCCCGAAAATCGTTGAAATTGAACCGCTCGGACGGGAGGGATCTAAACTGGCCATTAAGAAATCCAAGGCGGTGGGCGAGCCGCCCCTGATGTATGGACTTGGCGGCTTCTTTGCCATTCAAAACGCAATTCGGGCTTTCAACCCCAATTACGATGCAAAATTTAAAGCTCCTATGACGCCTGAGCGGGTCCTGCTAAGTCTCTATGAGAACCGGTGATGGATGTCTGGCAGTTCATCAGAGAGTCAGCTTCCACCGTCGCGTTACTATATGTCACGGAAAGCAAAGGGAGCAGCCCCGGGCGGACCGGTTTCGCCATGGCGGTCCGTAGGTCAGGCGAACTGCACGGATCAATCGGCGGAGGCATCATGGAGCAACAGTTGGTCGAAAGAGCGCGACGGCAGTTAGCTACTAATGATATCCGCCCGGAATTAATTCGTCAGGTTCACCGCCCCGGGAGTGGCGAGGACTTCTCCGGATTGATCTGCTCAGGCGAACAATCCGTTGCACTGGTATTTGTCGATCCCGAAAAGCTTACAGTGGAATTCGGGCCAAACGGTTACTATACCCTTTCCTCATCGGGGTTTAACTACCACAGTAAATTACCCGGGGGCCCATACTGGGCTGTCATTCCACTCGCCGAAAAAAACACCGCCTACCTCATCGGGGCCGGCCATGTTGGTCTCGCGCTTTCCCGAACGCTGTCCCAGCTCGACTTCAATATAGAGATTTTCGACGATAGAGCGGAACTGAACACGCTGGCACAAAACACCTTTGTCTCCAAAAAGCATATCGGCAATCTGGACGATTCCCTCCGCTCAATTCCGGAGGGAGATAATAGCTATATTGTCGCGGTGACTTTCGGAATCGACGTCGATCGCATCGTGCTCAGCAGGTTGCGGCATAAAACGTTTCGCTATTTCGGACTGATGGGGAGCGCCAGCAAGATTCGAATCCTCAGGAACGAATTCGGCCCGCTCGACGCAATTACTGCGCCGATAGGGATAAATATCAAAAGCCACACTCCGGAGGAAATCGCCGTCAGTATTGCCGCTCAGATGATTCAGGTAAAAAACCAGTCGCTCTGAGCGTTAAATCCCAAGTTGTTGCCGAATATCATCGATCTCAGTCTTCAGACCGATCACGGTTTCCTTCAGCTCCGCGACCTCGTGTTCCAGTTCTTCAATTCGTCCCGGCGCCGCCTTTGCAGGAGCGGCAACGGCAGCGTGAACCGGAGCGATATCCTGGATTTCCACATCGCCACAGAGGAGATGGACGAACGTCTCGACCCGACGTCCCCCGCCGGCAGGAATGCGCTTTACGAGAGGTTCCGGCTTGTTGTTGATCAAAGCTTCGAGCTGATTTTCGACCGCTTCGAGATCAGAAAAGGGGTGCATCCGCTCGGTTCGCTGCCGGATTTCACCGGCAGTCTGCTGTCCCCGCAACATCAAAACACAAAGAATCGCCATTTGGGATTTCGTCATGTAGGGGAACTCGTCCTCCATGGTGTGTTTGTTTTTGGGAACCCTCGCTCCAGCCTGATGGACTAACAGGCCGAGGTTTTTGTAACGAAGCCCTTCCATTGCCTCGCTAACCTCATCCGTCCCCAGGTCCGTGACTGGATGCCGGTTGCTCGACTGATTACATGCCGAATGCAATGAGTTGAGTGTCAGCGGGTAATTGTCCGGCGTGGTCGCTTCCTTTTCAAGAAGACACCCCAAAACTCTGGATTCTGCAAAAGTCAGTTGAGGGATTTTGCTTTCTTCGGTTGAGGAGATAACTCCGGCACCGCCCTCATCTTCAATTTCATCTTCGGACATAAGGGAATATTTCAGATTTCTTCAGTGACTTCAAGCAGTGGAAACGATCTGAGCCCTATATTTCCACCCATCCGTCTGGCGCATCTATCCTGTTGCCAAAATGATCCTCGCAAAACATAGTTTTTACCATGCAAAAGCTCTTTTACGCCACGGTCTTATTGGTGATTTCCAGCGCCACTTCCATTCAACTCTCTGCGCAAATCAAAGTGGATTTTGAAAAACAGATCTGGCCGATCCTCGACTCAAAGTGCGTGCAATGCCACAAAGCTCCTTACGAAGAAAACGGCAGGGTGAAAAAACCGAAAGCCGGTCTGAGACTCGACGGTGCCTGGGCGATTATGGCTGGTGGTGAAGGCGGAGCGGCGCTGAAACCCGGCGATTCGGAACACAGCGACCTTTACTTCAGAGTGACACTCCCGGAGGACGACGATGATTTTATGCCTCCAACCGGAAAAGCCGATCCTCTCACCGACGAAGAGAAAAAACTGCTCGCCAAGTGGATTGATGAAGGTGCCGATTTTGGAGGCTGGGCCGGTAATCTGGAGGGCAAACCCACTGAGGTCTCAAACGATGGCGGCAAAATCCCGGTCTCTGAGATTCAGGAAATGTACAAATCACTGTCGGAAGGGCTCGAACCGCTGAAAGAGGATGCCTGGAAAGATGTCACCGCATCGGGCGGACGAGTGATGCCACTATCGACCACGAGCCCTCTGCTTGCCGTCGACTACCGCCTTACAGCAGAAGACGCCACCGACGAGAAGATCAAAACGGTGAATGCGATCAGTGATCAAGTCGCTCACCTCGACCTTTCGAAATCCCAGGTCACTGACGCGGTTTTAGCCGATGTCGCGAAAATGCCGCGTCTCGTTCGCCTCGATTTGCACAAAACCGGTATCACCGACGCAGGGCTCGCCGACCTCAAGGGACTCAAAAACCTCCGTTATCTAAACCTGTATGGAACTCAGGTGACGGATGCCGGACTGAAGCATCTCGAAAGCATCAAAAGCCTGCGTTCCGTTTATCTCTGGGGTTCCAAAGCGACCCAGAAAGGTGCCAAAGCACTCGGGAAAAACCTTCCCGAAGCTAAGATCAATTTCAATTAAGAGATCGGCCGCCGATTGAAAAAAAAACTTCGCATTTGTAACCACATGCGAAGCTTTTCTTTCGTGCGTGTTAATACGGGTAAAACCCGGATCAGTCTTAATTAAGCAACATTGATGTTGAAGCGAACCCGGACGCCGTTGGCCTCAGCGCTGTTCTGAGAGAACAGATTGCCCAGATTAAACTTCTGTCCGTCAATAGCGACACTGCCGCCATGAAGGGTTCCTTCGCTGCTCATATAGGCATCAACCGTGGCAACCGCCGGGAAGTTCAGTTTCTCAGCTAATGCTTTGGTGAGCGCTTCGATGTATTTTGATAATTCCATAACTAATTTAATATTAGGTTCACTAAACGGTTAACAACCCCGAGAGGTTTATCAAATACTAATTTCAACCGTGGGAATCAGTTTCCAGACTGAATATACCGAGTATAGGATTGTACAGGGTCAAATATTTCGCATCTGTCATTCCAGAGATCAAAAAGCCCAAAGGGCTGATTCAACCTAGCCCGGGGCAGCGCCCCGGTTTCTGATACAAAAGTAGTTTCAGCGCTGAAGGCGCTGCCCCCGGGCTAGTTTGAATCGCGCCTTTGGCACTGCGAAATGTTTAACAGGGTACAGTCACGCATTGTACCCTGTACAGTCTTAGAAAAGGCCCTGTAAACAGCAAAAACCGACTGCACTGAATAGCGCAGCCGGTCTCAGCCTAACTAGATGGAAAAATTAGTTACCCGCGGTAATCGTCACTCCGGCGCTACCACTGGAGCCGAGCGTTGCGAGGCCTTCCTGAACGGCGATCGCCTGGGCGGCGGTTGTGAGGACTGACTCGGTGTAGTTCTTTACGTTGGTCCACATGCTGCGGGGAATCCAGATGATGTCGCCACCCTTGACCTTCAGGTTCGGAGCCGTTCCACGCATCAGATGCTGAATGTTCACCACGCTGACGTTAGGCTCGCGGGTGCTTCCCCGGATGATCATCGCTTTCGTTACCACGGCATCGGCCCGGGGACCTCCTGCCGAAGAAATCGCCGAGAGCAGGGACGCATCGGAGTCGTAAAACACGGCACCGGGGCTGTTCACCGCACCGAGAACGTAAATCGCGTTGGACTGCCGTGATGGCAGGTAAATATAGTCATTCGGATGAATGTACACGTTCTGCGACATATCACCGCCCTCGATCAGCGCTTCAAAATCGACCGGAATCAGCTTTTTATCACGGATCAGGATCGCCCGGGACAGGTCGACGGTTTCTTCGGACTCGTTCCCGAAACTGGAAACCCCGAGGCCTTCACTTTGCGAAAGGGCAGCGATCAAAGTCGTGGGCTTTTTCAAAGGAAATGTCCCCGGATTTTTCACCTGACCGAGAATCCAGAAACGCTGACTGTCGGCATTCGCCACGTTAACAGTGACGATGGGATCGACGTAGTCGTAGGAAAGATTGGAAGCCAATGCATCGGACACTTCGCGGATGGTCATACCTTTGACGTTGATGCCGTTAGCGACGTTGTAATAAAGCATTCCGTCCGGCATCACTCTGGCTGTGGCTCGGGTCTGGGCATCTTCGGCGATCTCGATATCGAGCTCGTCACCGGGACCAACCCGGTATTTTCCGGCAGGCGGTTTCAGCAACGAGGAGGAAATCTTCTGCTCGATTTTGACGCACTCGAACTCAGGCTCGGCACAGACTTCTTTATGACAGGGAATTTCCTTCCCGCGGTCTTCCGATTTCGACTTGAAGAAAGATCCCCGACTTTTTCCCCCACTCGCGTGATCGGATTGTCCCGGCGTGCAGCCGCTCATTGCGAGTCCAAGCAGCGCGGTGCACAGGAGCATCCAGTTAAGTTGATGAAATTTTAAAGCCTTCATGGTCTATCGTGTTTTTACAAAAAGAATCTGGTTTTCAGAATCAAACTGATGGTTATTTATAAAATATCACCAAAACTTAAATTAAAAAAGTCTTTATTTTTAATTTATCTTAACTATTTGTGATTTCACGGTTCGGGATTCGTTGATTTTCGGATCGAAGGGGGCATTAGTGGCGGGTGAGCAATTTTCAAACTGATCGACCTAATGTGGTCGCTACGATTACTCAGCAGGCCGACCTCGAGCTGCTGGCAAATGGTGCGCAGCTGGAACTTCCCGATGTGTTGGAATTCCGGCTCGATAACCTGAGCGGGCATCTCGACAAAACCGAAGAAACGATTCGGTCCGTCCCGGCAAATGTTTGCCGACTGATCACCACCCGGACTCCGGAGGAAGGTGGCATTGGGGATTTGAGCGATTCGCGGCGGTATGAAATCTACCGGCAATTCCCGGAGTTAGCGGATTTGGTTGATATCGAAGTCAGCACCCTCCAAAAAGCGGCATTCAGCAGCTTCATTGAAGAGATCGGGTGCCCGGTTGTGGCCTCCTTTCACGACTTTGCCGGGTTTCCGGGGAAAGCTCGCCTCGAAAAGACCGTAGACCAAGCCTACGAGCTGGGAGCGGATATCGCCAAGGTCGCCGTCGTCGTGGAGACGTTTGCTGATCTTAATTCGCTAGTGGAGCTGGTGGAAAGCCGGAGATCGGCCGGGAAAGCAATCAGTGCAATGGGGATGGGCCCACTCGGAAAATTGTCCCGGCTGGTGTTGGCCAAAGCCGGGTCGTGCTTAAATTACGGCTATTTTCAGGCCGAAAATGCCCCGGGACAGTGGCCTGCGACCGAACTCAGCGAGTTGATCCGCAAACTCTAGCAGTCCGCTCGCCCTAAACGATTCGGTAAATTTCCATGACATCTTCGAGGACTTTCTTGAAATTAATTTTCAAGTCCTTGAGATGGCCGGAATGAATATCGAAAACCCAGCCGTGCACGGTTAGCTGACGATCGCGGTAAGCGCTCTGGACCTCTGCCGTTTTAATCACGTTGATGCACTGTTCCTGCACATTCAGCTCGACGAGCCGCTTGTATTTCGCCTCTTCGTCTTCGATTTCATTGAGCTCATCTTTATGAATCCGGAAGACATCGCGAATGTTCCGGAGCCAGGGATTCAGGATTCCGAGATCAGCCTGTTGCATCGCAGCCTTAACGCCACCGCAGTAGTAATGACCGCACACCACGATATGATTCACTTTCAGATGGACTACGGCGTAATCGATCACTGACATGGCGCTGAGATCGGAATTCGGCACCATATTGGCGATATTCCGATGCACGAAGGCATCGCCTGGCGATATCCCCATCAACTCTTCAGCAGAAACCCGGCTATCGGCACAACCAATGTAGAGAATCTCAGGATTCTGGCCTTGCGAGAGCGATTTGAAATAATTGGGGTCAAGCTCGAGACGATTCTGAACCCACTGCTGATTGTTCGCGAAAATATTGTCGATGTTCATTTCAAAGTGACAGATATACTACTCTACGAATTTAGGAACAACTTTGAGTTCCTTTTCGTCGAGTTCTCTGAGAACTTTGAATGTGGCAGCTTTCTCGCCGGGAAGCAATTTCAAGGCTTCCACCAAATCTCCTAAATCGCCGATTTTTCGATCATTCACTTCCAGAACGATGTCATTGGCTTGAAATCCGGCGTCACTGGCCGGTGAATCGTCTTTCACCTCCACGACCTGTGGAGTGGAGCATTTGGAGCGGAAAATCATCCCAACCCAGACGGGAGCCGATTTGCGATGATTTTCGACATCGATAATCACCTTCCTGATCACGTCGGCAGGGATAGCGTGAGCTTCATTGGGAGCGGGCGGTTTCCGGTTTGAGATGAGCCCCTCGAGCTCTCCCGCTTCATTGAGCAGCGGAGTGCCGGGATCACATTTCATATCGGCCTGGACCCGCACCCGTAACATCGGGGACGGCAATTCTTTCCCGAGATACTCACGATCTGTCCCGGCAACACGGGTTTGAAAACTGGCTTCGGGAAGCAGCGAAGTCAGCGCCACACCAGGTTCGAGGCTGGGCCGGGTTGAGAGCGGTAAATGGATCTCTGAGGTTTTGGATTGCGATGTCTCCAGCAAGCAAATCCCGTTGTGTGAGTCGCAATGAAGCACTTTCGCGGCCATTTCATCACCCGCTTCGTTAAAAATTCTGGGATCTCCGTCGGCGCTATCCCGCCCTTCCGGCAAAACACAGACGTAAAGACCGTCTTTTTCCACACAGACCGCAGTCGTTTTGCCCAATCCGGGCCAGGCAACGGAACGAAGTTGAAATCCCCTCTCAGTCGCTGCGGACTGTGACAGGACGGGATCTGCCGCCCCCAGGCCGAGACACAAAATACCTATCCAGATGGGCAATTGCTGGTTCATAACACGATTCAATAAATCTTGCGGATCGCAGTTTAAAGCTCGCGGTAACCTCCGAAAGCGGCCGGTAACACTGAGCTACCTCCCTGAGACGGCATCGACCGGGGAGAATTGGTATTTGAAGGCAACTGAAGCTCGATCAATTGGGGCTCAGACTTAGGCGTTTTAGCATCCTCAGGCTGAACACTTAGCGACAGTTCCTCTTCGGACATCTTTCCGCCAAGGGTAAACAGCGTGACGGCGAGTGCCGCGAACGAGCCAGCCGGGACGGCCCATTTAGCGGAACCGAGCTCCCGGTACCACTCAACGACACGCTCTTTCAGCAAAACTAAAGCCGACTGCTTCAAAGCATCCTGCCTCTGGCGCTTTTTCAATTGATCCAAAAAATCATCGAAATACTCCTCACCGGGAGTTTCGTAATTTTTTAATCTAAGCAATTTTTGCAGTTTTTCGTTATCACTCATGGGGTCATTGGGAAGTTGGGATTTCAGGATAAATTGAGGTCCTTAATTATTCAATAACGTCTTAAGTCCAAAATTCACCCAATTGGGTTTGCAGTTGGCGATGGGCGTAGAAGAGCCGGGACCGTACCGTCCCCTCCGAAACGCCGAGGATTTTCGCGATTTCCGTGTGAGGAATTCCCTGAATATCATACATCGTAACTACTGCTCTATGGTTATCTGACAGGGTCTGCATGGCTTCGTTCAATTTTATCTGAAGCTCACCCAGATAGGTTTCATGGACCGGATCACTCTTCGAAGTGATCTCGATAAATTCTTTGTCGTTCTCGATCGAGGAGTCGATATCATCAAGGCTCATGCCCTGACGTCGCTTCCTTTTTTTGAGAAAATTGAGAGTCATGTTCGTCGCGATCGCATAGATCCAGGTGTAAAAACTGGATTTTCCGCGAAACCGTTTGATCGATCGATAAGCTTTCGCAAACACGTCCTGAAGCACATCATGAGTGTCTTCGCGATTGGATGTCATGTTATAAATCAAACCGTAAAGCTTCGGCGAATACTTGGTCACCAATTCATCAAAAGCAGCCGTGTCGCCCTCTTTGGCTCTTGCCACGAGTTCGGAATCTGGGTCTGGCTTTCTCTTGGATTCGGTCATTAAGACTCAAAACAAACAAAACAGCGGAATCGGGGGGCGGATAAGTAACGTTATATACAGAAAAGGGAAAATAAAAAGCCGCCCGAAATTCGGGCGGCTCTGTGGTTTTGAACGGAAGGGGGCGGGATTAGAAATTGCCGGCGACTTTCGACTGCCATTTGCGGAGCGCAGCGTTCGGGGAATTCGTCACATCAGCGCGACCGTTTTTGGTGATCAACTCGCCATTGGGTCCAAACACGATCAGTGAGGGAACCCCCTGAAGTTTGTAGAAATCCATGATGTGATTGATCTCCTTGGAGCCTTGTCCGGGAGCAGTCAGCCACTTCATTCCGGAGTCATGCATATACTCTTTCTTCATCCGGTCACTCCGGTCGAGACTCATAAAAACGACTTCAAAATTTCCGCTTTTGTTCTGGTTATAAAAATCGACCAACTTCGGCGTGAAATGGCGGCAGGGCACACACCAGTGGGCGGAAAAGTATAGTGCGACAGTTTTTCCGCGAAGTGATTCTGTCGCGACTTCATTACCTGAAGCGTCGTAAATCGTGGGGGGCAGCGGGAGAATGTCGCGCATCGATTTCTGTTGAGCACTGACGTTGGAAGTTGTCAGCGCGGCGAAGCCTCCAAGGAGGGCTATGGTGAGGGCTTTAGTTAGTGTCTTCTTCATGCTTGGTTGTCTTCAGATATAAATACCTTTGGAGGCTGACGAAGTGATTTGACGGTTTATGACTCTTTTTGTTCAATCTTTTAACCGCAAAACGCCCTCAGCAGCATCGTTGGTACGAGGCTAACCAGCAGACCAATAGAGAAAAGTGGTCTATCCGCGTGAATGAATTTTTCGCGGACTATTCGAATTGAATCGGAGTGGGACGGGCGAGACGAACCCTCTGGATCGGGGTGTCCTCGTAGGGCGAACTGAAGACGTCCGGCCTGGCGATAGGCAGTCCGTTTTTGCCCATTTCGGGCTCAGCATCCTCCGCAGCAACCGGCATCGCTACCATAGCATGCACCGGTTTGGTCGCGTTGTAGGGATCATCACCAATGATAGTTGGCGAGATCGGGAGAACCGGTTCAGCAGAAAAAACAATAGGAGTCCGCTTCTTAGGCTTGTAGGTCAGAACATCTCTCAAAGCACCCCGCAGCGTTCCACCGCGTGCGTGAATATGACAGATGGAACTCAAGTCAGTGTCCGGTCTCAAGTATTCCACGTAGGTGCTGCGAACCTGCGAAGAGATTCCGTCTTTGTTTACCACGGTTTTGTAACAATCGTCACAGGCCAATTCTCCTGACTGCAGACAGATTTCAACTTTTTCAGCATCAACCGGCGGACGGAACGGCTGAGGGTCGGTAACTTTGGCCGCCGCATTCATGACCTTGGTCCACGCTGGCAGAACGGTGTCGGAACTGAACGCTCCATCGTAAATCTTCTTCCGGGAATCAAATCCGATCCAACCTACACAGGTCACTTCCGAGGTAAACCCGGCGAACCAGTTGTCCGTGAAATTATATTCCGTTCCTGTCTTTCCGGCTACGGGGAAATTTCCGAGACCATACCTCTCACGCGCTTTTCGCGCTGTGCCGGATTCAAAACTGTCGGACAGCACACTGCTGATCTGGTAAGCGGTGTAACGATCTATCGCAGCCTCCGAAGCTTTACCAATCGTCGGCGAATAGATCACGTTCCCCTCTGCGTCCCGGATGTTTGAAATGATATGAGTTTTCTCCGGCCGGACACCTTCATTCGGAAAAATGGTGTAGGCGAGCGCCACATCGGACAGCGACGCGGTGTTTCGCCCCAGCATCGTTGCATTATATTTCTTCAGATCACCGGAAAATTCAAATCCAGCCCGCTCTGCGATGTCAACGACCGTGCTCAGCCCCGCTTTTTCCCCGATTCGCACCGTGGCAGCGTTTTTACCGAGAGACAGAGCCTGGCGGGCAGTCACCGTGTTTTCATAGATATTATTCGGGTTCTCCGTCCCCCACTCTCCCAGAATTCCGGAAGTACCGCCGATCATCACCGTCTTGTTATTCAGCGGGGTATCGTTCAATAAAGTGCCCGGGAAAAAGCCTTTTTCGAAAGCGGCGGAATAAACAAACGGTTTGAAAACGGTTCCGGTCCGGTAGCGGCCCAGAGTTGTCCGGTCAAACATACTGTCGTTGAAATCCCGGCCCCCGACCTGCGCAAGAATCGCTCCGGTCCGATTCTCGATCAGCAGCATAGCTCCCTGAAGATACTCAGGTGGAGACAAAGTCGCGGTGTTGTCGTCGTTTTCGCTGTAATTCCGCTTAATTTCTTTGTATTCAGCAAGAGTTTGACCGCTGTATTGCGGGTGTTCCTCGATCATCGCGACCTGATCCTTCATCGCCTGAGAGGCAACCGTCTGCAGCTCGCTGTCGATGGTGGTTTCGATGACAAAACCTCCGGAGTTCACTTCTTCAGCGCCGATCAGATCAATCACTTCCTGACGAACTTTCTCGTAAACATAGCCCGATTTGCCGGTCAGGCTCTGCTTGTCCACCGCCCGAACCGGCGATTTGATCGCCCGATCCATCGTCTCGCGATCGATGTAACCCTCCCGGCGCATCAACGACAGCACATAGTCCCGCGTCTTTTTACAGGAGTCCGGGTACTTTCGTGGCGAACGGTAATACGGGTTACGAATCACCCCGGCCAGCGTTGCCGCTTCCACAATCGTCAAATCTTTGGCTTCTTTTCCGAAAAAGCCCTCAGACGCCGCTGCAATGCCATAATAACCACTGCCAAAATAAATCCGGTTCAAATAAAGCTCCAAAACCCGCTGTTTATCACCCAGTTCCTTCTCGATCCGGCGAGCCAGAAAGGCCTCAGTCACCTTACGACTCACGGTACGGTCCCGAAGCTCGAAGGTATTTCTCGCCAACTGCTGGGTAATCGTACTCGCACCCTGGTTGATCTCTTTTGACTTAAAGTTCAAATAAACCGCCCGGAGAACCCCTTTATAATCAACCCCGTCGTGAGTGTAGAAACTACCGTCCTCCGCAGCAATCAAAGCGTTGATAAAGTGATCGGAAACCTCATCAATCGAGATCGGACGACGGTTTTGCACGAAAATCCGGCCGAGTTCCTGCCCGTTACGATCGACAATCCGACTCGCAACCTCCAGCTTTTCAAGGTTATCCAGATCAAAAGTCTGAGCGAGATCGTAGCGCGGTTTGCAGTATAAATAGGCTCCGACGAGCCCGATCACAGCTACCATGAGGCCCATCACGAGGATGAAACCGAAGAATTTGAACCAGCCAATCAAGATCCGGCGCTTCCGGGCACGGCGTTCGATCTCCTGACTCAAAGTCGGGAGATCAAGACTCTTGCTCTCTTTCAAGATCGGTGATTGAACCGGCTTGTTAGAGGGCTTAGTATCGTCAAAAATGTCGTCCAGGTCAGACACGGTTCTAAATATTTGGATTTTTTAAAGATGCACGGGTAGATAAACCCCCGTGAACCATTCCGCAAAAAACAGCCGGGAGCATCTCGGCCATAATACGTCGCTTTGTGAAATAATCTTTCAAACTTTAATTAAAAAAGTGGACCAAAAACTGCGCTTTGACAAGTTTATGGAGCAGGCGCTTTACCACCCCCAACACGGATACTACTCCTCCTCAATTGGGAAAAAGATTGGCCGTGATGGCGATTTCTTCACAAGCGTCTCGGTCGGAGACACCTTTGGAGTGCTGTTATGTCACGCCATTGAGCAAAAATGGCAAAATTTGTGCCCGGAAAATGATCTCCCCCTCGTCATCGTCGAGCAGGGCGCTCACGATGCGCAACTTGCCCGCGACATCCTCGAGGGCTTCCGCTCAAGGAACAGCCCGCTTTACGAAAAAATTGAGTACCGGATCATCGAACCGAGAGAAACGATCCGCCGCGAGATCACTGAAATAGCGGATTGTACAGGGTACAGTCCGAAACTGTACCCGGTACAGTCCATGGCCGATGCCCGTGCCGAAGCCGGAATCTTTCTCTGCAACGAACTCCTCGATGCCTTCCCCGTCCGGCGATTTGTTCACGAAAAAGGGCGCTGGTTGGAGCAGTGGGTTGCCTTCGAAGACAAATTTATCTTCACCAATGAGGAGATCCCATCCGACGATGAAGATTTTCAGCGATTTTTAAATTTGCTCGGGGAAACCACCGAATTTGAGGACGGGTATGAAACCGAATTTTGCCCCAATGTAAAAAACTGGATCACGGACTGCAGCCAATTGTTCGAAAAAGCCGGCTCCTGGCTCATTATTGATTACGGTTTCGAAGCCGAGGATTATTTCGCAAAAAGCCGAAAAACCGGAACACTACAGTGCTACCACCAGCATCGCACCCATGACGACCCACTTTTCCGCCCCGGCGAATGCGACATTACCGCCCACGTCAATTTCACCGACCTGACCCGGGAAGCAGAAAGAGCGGGCCTGGAAGCCGTCACCCTCACCGACCAGTCGAAATTTCTCATCGAAGCCGGTCGCGACTGGCTCCTCAGCTTCGAAGGCCAGGCCCCCGGCCCCGCGGAAGCCGCAAAACTGCGCCAATTCCAAACCCTGACTCACCCCTCCATGATGGGTCGAAGCTTCCGGGTCGCAGAGTTCCGCAAAGGGTGATTAGAAAAAAGGTCATGCCCCCTCTAATTTCTCCAGTATCCGCTATTTTTTCTTTTCTCTTTTTGTGTAACCTCGGTCTATCGCTTCCTCAGGAAAGGGAATGAGTGAAAAATCAAACCAGCCAGAGAACTCACTAAATACCTGCCCGACTTGCGGAAATCTGATTCCCGAGGAGGCACCGCAGGGGCTTTGTCCGCGTTGCGTGCTGAATGTGGCGGCAGTGCCGACTGATTCGGGATCGCTCACGATGCCGTATCCGCGATTCCATCCGCCATCGCTCGATGCGGTGCGAGAAGCGTTTCCTCAATTCGAGATTGTCGACCTGATCGGTTGTGGGGGCATGGGAGCGGTCTACCGGGCGCGTCAGACTCATCTTGATCGGCTCGTGGCGTTGAAAATTCTACCTCTGGATCTCGCGGAAGCACCGGGGTTCACGGAACGGTTTACCCGGGAGGGACAGGTCTTGGCGAGATTGAATCATCCGAACATCGTGAGTGTATTCGATTTCGGGGAGTCGGGAGGATTCTTTTTCCTGCTGATGGAATATGTGGACGGCGTCAATCTTCGCCAGGAGATGAAGGCCGGCCGTTTCACCCCGCAGCAGGCGCTGGAAATCGTGCCGCCCATCTGCGAGGCGCTTCAGTTTGCTCACGATGAAGGAATTCTCCATCGAGACATCAAGCCGGAAAACATTCTGCTCGATACTCGAGGCCGAGTGAAGATCGCTGACTTCGGTATTGCGAAATTGCTCGGCGAAGTCGCGGACACGAGGTCGGCTTTGACCCGCGGGGCGTCGCCGGGAACGCCGCAATACATGGCTCCGGAACAGATCGAGCATCCGGATGTGGTCGATCACCGCGCCGACATCTATTCGCTGGGGGTGGTATTCTATGAAATGCTAACCGGGGAGCTACCGATCGGTCGGTTCGCGCCGCCGTCAGAACGGACCGGGGTTGGCTCTGAAGTGGATGACATTGTGTTTCGCTCGTTGGAGAAAGAACGTGACCGGCGTCAACAGAGCGCCAGTCAAATGCGAACGGAGGTCACGAGCGTACCACAGCTAACGGGTGTCCCGAGGCAGTCACCGGTTCCCAGTCCGTCCGTCCCAGTCGAGAAATATCGCCGTCGATTCCGACCGGGGCTCGCGCTGGCATTGACGTTTGGAGGGGTGGTGATATTGGTGGTTCTGAACCAGTTGGAGGGACTGCAGTCGAGCAAGTCTAAGAGTCGTGACGCGGTCGCGGATCGCTCGATGTCGGTGGTAGAGCAACGGACGGCGAATGAGGTGATGATGTTGCGGCGTGAGTTGGCCCAAAGGGAGCAGCCAGTCAGGGCTGACGAATCCGCCGAAATCAATACCCTAAAAACCGAACTCGCAGTCTACGAAAAGCAGGAGGAACGTCTGAAGGGCAACATCAAGGTGAAGCAGGAGTTTTCGTGGGTTCCACTGGTTGCTTTTTTTGTTTCTATGCTTGGTCTGGCGATGATTTTCATGGTGCCAAGCACGGTGTTTGCGTGGAAACAACTACGGCTTCAGAGGATCCTGGGGATCAGGAAAGGTCGGGTGGCTCTGCTGGCCGCGGCTTGGTTTTGGCCCATGATCTGGCTGTATGTCTTGTTCCAACTCTTCTTCTTTCCCCTCCGCATGGTGATTATCGTCGGGGCAATCGCGTCGCCTCTCGCCTTGATGATGACGCTGCTTCACGGCGCTCTTTTCATCTGGTTGACATGGAGGAAGTCGACTCAACCGATGGAGACAAGCGCCGCCGTGCGATATCTGGCTAATTTACCTGAAGAAGAGGCGAACGGTTTTCGGCCAAGACCTCTTCTCCAGTGGAGCGGGGTTGGCCTCGGGCTACTCATGGTCTTTCCGGTGGTGGTCTTTCTCGGCATTCTTCTGCAGGACTCCGCGCTGCATTTGAATATAGGTGTGACATCGGGAAGATCGGTGGGCACGATTCTGTTTTCGATCGCCTACCTGTTTCTGATCAAGCGCATCTACCAGTTACCACAGGCGAAGCTGGCCGGGGAACCGGCAACGGGCCTCTGGCCACAGAGGATCTTCAGGTTGATAATCCTGATTTTCGTAGGCCCAGCGACGATCGTGGGGATTTCGCTGTTGGTTCCGAAGGTGATCTACGCCGCCAATCTTTCGCCTTCAACCATTCGTGGTGATTATGGGGTGGCCGTGTCGAAAGTGACGATGATCGAGGAAAGGCCAACGATGGAGATCGAGTGGCTTCGTCGAACACCGGGGAGTCTGGAGGGGATAATTGTTTTTTCCGCCACTGACAAGAATGGAATGCCCCTGGAACGGGAAGGAACTGCCGCCGAAGTCCGCGACGACGGTGTGATCTCGATTGGCCAAAAATCTGGCATTTCTCTCCGAGACCGACGGCAGCGGGGGGAAAGGATTTCGTTCGAATTTCAGGATTCGGACAGGGCCAATCAGGCTTTCAATCAACTCACCCCTTACTCCAAGCGACACGGCCCTAAGGCTCCGGTCTATGCCAATCTCGATCGATTGCCACTTTTTGATGTCACGGGTCCGGAAGGGAATCGCTATCGAGCCTGGATAGAATTTGCGTTCACCCGGAAAGCGGAATCATCGTCACCCCATTGAATCGTGCCTACGGAATCTTTTCATACTACACACTGGACTCGCGTTCTGGCGGCCCGCGGGGAGTCGTCGGACGCGAAGTTAGCGCTTTCCGAATTGTGTGAGGCCTACTACGCCCCGGTCCACGCTTTTATTCTCCATTCTGTGGGCAAAGACTTGTCCCGAGACCTGACCCACGCTTTTTTCGCGAGCCTCCTGGAACGCGACACACTGGGAAACCTGAAAAAGGGAGACGGGAAATTTCGTTCCTACCTGCTGGGAGCGGTGAAGCATTTCCTTCGCGACGAGTGGGTTCGAAATGCGGCAGCAAAGCGTGGCGGAGGAGAAAGGCCGATCTCGCTCGATACAGGACCCCCCAACACGAGTTCCGGTGGAGGCCTTTCCGTCGAACAGATTTCGGCATCGGACCCGCCCGGAGACGCCTTTTTCGATCGACATTGGGCGCTTGCGGTCTTGGGGCGCGCCCTCGATGCGCTGGCGGACAAGCAGGGGAGCGGCGCACCATTCGAAGCACTGAAGCCATGGTTGACTGGCGAGCCGGTAGACATTTCCCAAGCCGAGGTGGCTGCCAAACTGAGAATGAGCGAGGGAGCACTCAAGGTGGCGATTCACCGACTTCGTCGCCGCTTACGCGAGAACGTTAAGACCGAGATTGCGGCAACTCTCGATTCGGAGACCGAAGCTGACATGGCAGCCGAGATGGATTACTTGATTCGGGCGCTCAATTATTAGTTGATAGAATATTGCAGCCTCACTTAAATATCTGACAACCGCACGATGATATTCCCCTTCCCGCCCAGAACCACGACGATTCCGGGGGCGGGTTCGGATCCCTCCGCGGTGCGGGTAATGGTGTAGACATCGAGTAGTTTGACTTCTGGATTTCCGACGATGACCTGAATGTCATCGGGCAGTTCCCCGGAGGTGAGGAACTTTTGGATTTCCTCTTCCAACTCGGGAATGTGCTCTTTCAGATCGGCGCGCAGTTCCCGTTCGATCGTTTTGACGAGTAATTCTTCCAACAACCAGACCGCAGCTTTTGAAAGCGCCTGCCGACTTTCCACGGTCAGTGTGACTTCGGTCAGCCCGAGAGTTTGGTTCTCGTAATCGATGATCGGCTTGCCCTCGAGCCAGATGCGACCCGACACACCACGCCCCCAGGCACCTCCGCCGGCCTGAATATTCAGGCTGATATTGAGACGACCTCCCTGTCCCACCTGGACCTCAGGTTCGGTGATATTCACGGTGGCCCCCACCTTGGTATCCATCGAAATATTTTCTTTTTGCAGAGCGGTATTCAGTTCTGAAATGTTCGCGACAATAGGAATTCTAATGTCAGTGGGAGAAACCGTTGTCTGGAGATCCAGATTGGGGAGCGGCTCGGGCACCGGCTCGTCAGCTTCGGTATTACTCACGAAAGACTGGGCGATCATTGAGAGATCGACTGAGATCGTGGAGGGATTGCTGTAATTTACCGGCCCTAGAACGACTCTTTGCGGATCGACAATGATCCAGGCCGATGGATCATCGTTGATTTTCTCGATGACGTGCGCCTCGTCCCACAATTTCTGGACATCAGCTTTAAAATCGAGCTCCTTGATGACTTTTGGCCCCAGCTTCGCCGCTTCCCGCTGAATAATCGGATTGGCCGCTTCCTCAATAAATCCGCGGGCACTCACCGTTCCGATTGGATCGAGACTGAGATCTGCCTGAGAAAGTTTTAACAGAGGCTGGACATTGGGACTCATTTGCCAATTTTCAGACAATGTAGGACGGAGAAGGCCCATGATATTCCCCCTCAAATCCGCCTTTCCCTGAATCGGCAGGGAGATGATTCTGGCATCCAGCATCCCGGCGGCGAGCGCGACACCACCGATCGGCAAATTAAACGCGAGCCCCTGCCCGGTGTTTTGAAGCGCGATATCTCCCCGCGCCATCTTCCATTGCAGCGTTCCGTTTTTGACCCGTTTGTGAAAATCTTTCTTCTGATTCTCGCTGATTTCGCGAGGTGCCTCGCGGTTCATCACGGCGGCGAGAGCATCAACCGGCAGATCCATCGTCACCGAGAGGACGGAGGTTTCCGATTTCGGCGCATCGAACTCACCGATTGCCTGCCCCGTGGGCGGGCTCACCTGAATGAATCTGGGCCCGACCACTTTGGTAAAAATCGGGATAGATCCGATCGCTGCAAGCACGATCAACCCGAGAACTAAAAGAACGAGAAACAGTTTTTTCATGAAGAAAAGAAGACTTCACTATGCCGTGGAGACAGCGCGATGAAACTTCTTTCTTTCACTACCGGGACAGCCCCTATTCAGGACGTTTCCCGACCATCTCGCACAAATCTTTGCGAAGCTCGTCAATTCCCTGACCGTCTTTCGCCGAAATTGCCATAATCTTCTGATTCGGGAATCGGTTCCGCAATGGCTCGAGAAACAGCTCGGACTCTTCCAAATCGATTTTGTTGGCCACAATAATCCAGGGACGTCCGGTCAACTCTTCATCAAACAGTTTGAGTTCTTTACGCAAAATCTGAATATCCGAAATTGGATCCCGGAGATCAACAGCTGCGGTATCAACGACAAACAGGAAAACGCTACAACGACTGATGTGGCGCAAAAAGTCATGCCCAAGGCCGACATTCTGGTGGGCGCCTTCGATCAAACCGGGAATATCGGCGACAGTGAGCCGGACAAATCCGGGATACTCAACTACGCCGACCATCGGCTTCAAAGTGGTGAAAGGATAAGCAGCCACTTTCGGGGTCGCATTGGAAAGCGCACCGAGCAGAGTTGATTTCCCCGCATTGGGAAATCCGACGAGCCCGACATCAGCGATCTTTCTCAGTTCAAGATAGAACCAGCCGTCTTCGCCCTTGGTTCCGGGTGTGTATTCGATCGGAGCCTGATTCGTATCAGTCCGGAAACGCCAGTTGCCTTTACCGCCGGTACCCGCTTCACAAAGAGTGAAGCGCTCGCCGATTTTCGTTAAATCCGCAATCACTTCACCAAAAGGATGCTTTTCACCTTCCTCTTCCGGCTCTTCTTCGACAAAAGCTTCGTCGTCATCGAAATCATCGTCAAACTCCCCATCGTCGACCAACATGTCAGGGCCGCTGGAGCTTTCCTCTTCTTCGTCGAGTTCGCCGTCTTCATCCTCGAGCCCTTCCTCCCGGTCCATCAGGACGAGAGATCCGCCGTCGTCGTCATCCTCGAAGCGACCGGTCCAGTCAGCATCGTCAGGTGTCTCCATATCGGCATCGGGAACTTCTGACTTCGGAGGGGCGCAGCGGTACACGATCGTACCCGGTGGAACCTTAAGAACCATGGCTTTACCCGATTTACCGGTCTTCTTCGCGCCTTCTCCGGGACGGCCGTTATCGGCCTTCCACTTCGGACGGTAAAAGAAGTCCCGCAAATTATCGGTGTGATGATCCACTTCCAGAATCACATCAGCTCCCCGGCCTCCATCTCCACCATCGGGTCCACCCTTCGGTACAAACTTCTCCCGACGGAAGCTACAGCATCCGTTTCCTCCGTCGCCAGCCTTGGCGTAAATTTTGATGTGATCAACAAACATCGCGAGGGGGAATAAACGACTAGTCGAGCAAAAGTCTATCGTTCATTGCAGTAAAGAACTTTTATCCTCACTGATAATCATGTTTCCTTTTCGATAATTCGGACTGTATTTTATAATCGCCTCGCTTCTGCAATACCAACAAACTCAAATCCGGTGGCAAATCGCCGCTAACTTCAAAAAATGGACGAAGACATCGACGAATCCCAACCGGGCTATCCTACGAATTTCCAGAGACGGATGTTTTGGGGAGCGCTGACCGCCATCTCAATCGTAGTGATCGCCGCCATCAGCGTTGGCTCGATTATCCTTGGAGGCAAAGTGCTGGGTTACCTCCAGCCGATTTTGGTCCCGATCGCCATCGCCGGAATTATCGCCTACCTGCTCGAACCGATCATTTATCTCGTCCGGAGGAAGATGCGATGGAAACACCGCACCAGTATGTATGTGGTTTACACTGGATTTCTCGTCATGGTCGTCCTGCTGATCGTCGCCGTGGTGGTCCCCAGCTTCGGGCAGGCCCGCGAAGTGATCGAGGACTGGGACAAGCACAAGGCGCAGATTTCCGAGCTGGCCAGAAAAGGCGTCAACGACGTTCAAACCCGGCTCAACAGCCCGATTGCCCGAAAGTACTACGACAGCGGCATCGAGTGGATCTCAGAGGAAGGGGCAAAAGTGAGTCAAAAAGTCGGTGCGTGGACCTGGGACCGGCTAATGGGGGCATTTGGATTTTTCGGCTATTTGCTGGGGCTGATCCTCGTCCCGATCTATCTCTTCTTTTTCCTGAAGGAGAGTCACGTCATCAAATCCACCTGGAGTGATTACCTGCCACTCCGGGCCTCTGCCTTTAAGGACGAAGTCGTCGAAACGCTGCAAGAGGTAAATCAATACCTGATCTCCTTTTTCCGCGGACAAATGGTCGTCAGTTTGATCGATGGTGCTCTCGTCGCGATTACCCTGTCTTTGGTTCTGCAACTGCCACACGCACTTCTGATCGGAGTATTTCTCGCGATTCTAGGCCTGATCCCCTACATCGGAAACGCATTGGTGATGATTCCCGCCGTCTTGATCGCGATCGTTCATTTCAGCGATAAAGATGTCGTCAGATACCCGCTTGAATCCAGCGTCGGAGCCAATCAGGTCCAGATGGTGAAAGGGAAAAAGAAATACGTCACCGACGTGAAAGCCGTCACCTGGGTAAATGTCGCAGGAGATAACGGTCAGATCGTAAAAGGATGGATTCCGTTGGATCAAACCACTCCCGCGACGGATGGCGCAGAAACAGAAATACCTGAAGACGTCGACAACCCGACTCCACCCGCTGTCGGAAAAATCATGCAAGTGCAGCTCGAAAACGGAGTCTCGGTCCGCAAAGAAATCCTGTCTGTGATCGAATCCGGAAAACGGGCCGAATACCTGGTGAACGCCTGGTCGTTCCTTCCCAACATGTGGTTCTACCCGCTTATCGTTATAGCGATTTTCTTCACTCTCCAGCAAATCAATGGACTTGTCACCGCTCCTAAGATTGTCGGGGATTCCGTCGGTCTGCATCCGTTGACCGTTATTTTCTCGGTGCTTTTCTGGTCGTTTTTACTGGGTGGTTTGTTAGGAGCTCTGCTTGCGGTGCCATTGACCGCTTCGATCAAGGTTCTTTTCCGGCGATATGTCTGGGTGAAACGAATCCGCCCGGAAAACGAAGCGCCCGCTATCGAAACCGAGGCTCCCGAGCCCGAAGCGACCTAAAGTCTGAAAGACCTCTTGCTTAGGTTCTTTTTTACCCAATAATCCCGACATGGCGAAAAAACCGGTAGTATTGATCATTCGTGATGGTTGGGGCGACAATCCCGATGGAGAAGCAGGCGCAGAGAAGAACGGGGATTGCCCGAGACTGGCAAATACTCCGTTCACAGATGAGTTGATGGCGAAATATCCGGTCTGCCACATCAGTGCCAGTGGTCTCGATGTCGGCCTGCCGGAAGGCCAGATGGGTAACTCCGAAGTCGGGCACCTCAACCTCGGAGCCGGGCGAGTCGTTTACCAGGACTTAACCCGGATCAATAAAGCGATCACCGACGGTGAGCTCGGCACCAACGAAGAGCTGAAAAAAGCTTTTGAGAAAGCGAAAACCGGCCGACTCCATCTTATTGGACTGGTTTCCGATGGCGGAGTTCACAGCCATCAGGATCACATTATCGCTCTCGCCGCCGAGGCAAAAAAGGCGGGCGTTGATGACATCATGCTTCACGCCATCACCGATGGTCGCGACACTTCACCAACCGGAGGGAAAGACTATCTCAGCTATTGCGAAGACAAGTTGGCGCCTTACGGCGCGAAAATCGCCACTGTCGTCGGTCGTTATTACGCAATGGATCGGGACAAGCGATGGGAGCGGACCAAGATCGGATGGGACGCCATCGTCCACGGCATCGGCCAAAAGCAGGAAATCCTCGCGTCTGAAGCGGTTCGCGACAAATACGAAGCCGACACGACTGACGAATTTATGCCAGCGATGATCTTCGATGCCTATGAAAAACAGCGGGTTCGGGACGGCGATGTCGTCCTTTTCTTCAACTTCCGCGCCGATCGCGCCCGCCAGTTCAGCACCGCGTTACTGGACGAAAATTTTGACGGTTTCGACCGCGGAGTGGTTCCCAAGGTCCACTTTCTGACCATGACGGAATACGACGAGACTTACGATTGTCCCGCCGCGTTCCCTCCTGAAGAACTTGACGACGTTCTGGGAAAAGTGGTTTCAGAAGCCGGGAAAACTCAGCTGCGTCTCGCCGAAACCGAGAAATACCCGCACGTTTCCTTCTTTTTTAACGGAGGACTCGAAGAGCCTTTCGAAGGGGAAGAGCGTGTTCTCCGCCAGTCGCCGCAGGATGTAAAAACCTACGATGAGAAGCCGGAAATGTCCGCAGGAGAAGTCACTGACGTCCTCATGGAACGCCTCGGCGAATTCGATATGGTGATCGTAAACTACGCCAACCCCGACATGGTGGGCCACACCGGTTTTGTCCCCGCAGCGATCAAAGCGGTTGAGACCATCGATGCTGCCGTCAAGAAAGTGGTCGAGAAGACGCTTTCACTTGGCGGTAAACTGCTGATCACGGCCGACCACGGTAACTGCGAGCAGATGATCAAGCCCGACGGCTCTCCGCACACCGCTCACACCACCAACCTGGTCCACATGATCTACGTTGGGGATGATGGCGACAAAGTGAAGCTTGCCGACGGAAAACTGGCCGATATCGCTCCGACTATCCTCGATCTGATGGACATCGAGAAACCGGCCGCAATGACCGGAAAGAGCCTGATTTCGTAACGAAAGTGCGGGCAGAAATGCGCGCCTTACTTCATCCCGATCCGTCCTTCGAGAGCTCTCAGGAGAGTCAACTCATCAGCGGATTCCAGACCGCCGCCGACGGAAATTCCGTGGGCGAGGCGGGTCACGGCAACCCCATCGAAATCCGAAAGCACGTCGGCGAGGTAATTCGCTGTCGCTTCGCCCTCCACATCGGCACTCAAGGCTAGAATCGCCTCTTTAAAATTTCCCTTTTTGAGACGATCAAGCAGCTCCGCGATCCTCAAATCGTCTGGACCGACATTATCGAGCGGCGAAATTTTACCCCGGAGTACGTGATAATGCCCTTTGAATGCGCCCGACCTTTCGAGCAGCAAAACATCGGTGGGATGCTCAATCACACACAAACTATCCTCTTCGCGGCCCGGCGACTCACAGATCTGGCACTCAACACCGGCTGAGGAAAAGAACCCGCAAACCTCGCACTCTCCGACCGTTTCGCCGGCAACCGACAGCGCACTGGAAAGCGAACCGGTCAACTCGCGACCGTGCTGAATCAACCAAACCGCGATCCGTTCCGCGCTTTTCGGCCCGACTCCGGGAAGTTGTTTCAGATTTGCAATCAGAGCTTTAATCGGAGCAGGATAATCAATCGCGGCCATAGTTAACGAATCTTAAAGATTGCCAAGAAGACGCGAATGTCCCTCACCCGTCAATTGGCTTTTTGACTCATTTTCCGAGCGACTCTCGCTCAGCTTCTCCTGCACCCGGGAAATAAAATACTCGAGGGGACCGTCGTCTTTGCCCGGGATTCTCGCTTTGGAAAAGCTCTCGATCGCTTCGAGATACTTTTTCTCACGAAACAGAATCACCCCCTGCCAGTAGTGATCGCGGAGCTGACGATTGTTTTCTCCGAAATCCTCCTTCAGAGCCAGCAGTTGATAAATCTCGGTCATCGAGCCAGTTTCAGGATCGTAAAACATCTCCATGGGACGCACCTCGACCATTTCCTGAACCAGCACAAAAGTCTTCGGCCCGATCAACAAGTCGGATCCATACTGGACATTCGCCTTTGAAAGCCGGCGGCTGAAATCCACCTCAGGCCCGATCCCGCTCAGGAAAAAATGTTCTTTTGATCCATAAATCCCGGCGACCACTTCGCCGGAGCTGATCCCCACTCCAGCCCGCAACTCTTCGTTCCAACGCCCGAGACATTCCTGATTCAGAGTTTTCAGAGCGGCCCGCAAATCAAGCGCAGCACGGATCGCCTTTCCCGCGTGATCGGTATCGGAGCGAAGCAGACCAAAATGGGCCCGGATCAATTCCGGACCGGCCTCGTCGAGATAAGCTCCCTTCGTCGCCAGAAACCCGGAGATTACCCGTCGGAACAAATTGGTCATTTTGAGAAAATCCGCCGGGGGAAGACTCTCCACCAACTCCGTACGATTGAAAATCCGACAGGTCAGAATGGTGACATCCTTGGTGTGCCCTTCAAAAACCGGAGGTTTCGGCGCCTCCATCAGCTCATTGAACGTTTGTTGGGAGACCCGCCTTCCCAACACCATTTCCAGAGTTCGCTTCCGCTTTCCGAGTTCGCTACCCGCCAGTCCGAGCGAGGCGAGCGCCGCCAGAATCACAGCGGAAACCGAGGAAAACGGTTCGAAAAAGATCCCATAGAGCGCCAGGCTCGGTGAAATCCCGAACACAATGATCGCAAAAATCACGCCGATGATCAGCTTTTGAGAAACCTGAGAAAGGTCGGAGAGACACCAGCAGATCCAGATCGCCATCATCGCAATAACCGAGACCTCCGCCCAGACCAGACGGTCCGGCGTCATGCCGCTGGGATAGATGCCCCGCGATGTAAAAACCTGATTGAGCCACGCCCCGGGCAGCTCAAAAACACGGAGAAAATACAGGATCAAAACCACGAGAGCAATCAGAACCCCAATCCCCAAAGATATCAGCACATAGCGCTTCATGAATAGGTACAACGGAGCAGTCAGCAGAAAAATGGCCCCAAAAGGCTCAGTTTAGAATGTCGTGGCTCCAAACACAAGCGTGAAGCTGAAAGTTGGCCGGGACGCGCGTTGCCTCATAAAAAAAGACACCGAAGCGGGAAATGAATGAATTGCGATT
>JARGPI010000041.1 GCA_029213005.1 Verrucomicrobiales bacterium | reverse complement strand
CGAGCGGCTGACTCACACCAGTGATCGTCAACACGTCATTCTGGTCTGGATCACTGTCATTGGACAAAGTCGTCACTACCACGGAGGCGTCTTCCGTTGTCGAAAAAGAATCATCAATCGCATCCGGTCCATCATTGGTCCCGTTTACCGTTACCGTTACGGTTGCGACATCGGTAGCACCATGGTCATCGCTGATCTCATAGGTAAAGGATACTGTAGCTGACTCTCCGGCACCCAGGCTGTTAAAATCGGTACCCGGATCGAAGCTGACGTCGCTACCGGTGAACGAGGTGGTCCCCACTCCGGGATCAGACACCTGTGTCACCGTAAGTGTATCATTGACGTCCGGATCACTATCATTCTGAAGAACAGAAACGGTAATTGACTCATGTTCGGTAATATCAACTTCTTCACCGATTGCTTCCGGAACATCATTTTCGCCGTTTACGGTAATGGTTACCGTTTCCGTTACGGTATCTCCATCGGGAGTCTCAGCTGTATAGGTGAATGAAACGACAGAGGTTTCGTTCACCCCGAGATCTTCGAAATCCGTCCCTGTTTCAAAAAACACCTTGCTACCGTCGGTGGTCGCATTGCCCAGTGCAGGAGTCGAAACCCCTCCCACTACCAGTGGGTTATCATTTAGATCCGAATCGGAGTCGTTAGCGAGGACATCGATGCAGACCGTTGCCCCTTCGGTTACGGTGGCCGCGTCCGGCATTGACTCAGTTGGGGCGTCCGCTCCGTTGACGGTCACTGTTACGGTTTCAATAGCTGTGGCACCATCGGGCGTTTCCACCGAATAGGTAAAAGTGACAATCTCACTTTCCCCCGCATCAAGATCTTCAAAATCGGTTCCCGGGTCGAAGAATACCTTGTCTCCGTTTGTCGTTACCGAACCACCAGCCGCCGGGATCGCTTCAACATTATTTATCGTTAACGGATTGTCACTGTCATCCACATCGACATCGTTAGCGAGCACGTCAATACATACCGTCTCGCCGTCCATGACATTTACCTCATCGGGATTTGTCTCAGTGGGATTATCGACTCCTTCGATACCGACTGTGACAGTTGCCGTGGAGGTATCGCCCGACGCATCGACAATCGTGTAGCTGAAAGTGTCCTGATCCGACTCGCCTACATCTAATCCCTCAAATGCTTCACCCGGCTCGTACTCGATAAGACCATTTCCCCGGGGAACGACCACAGCTCCGCTCGGCAGTCTGATAGGTTGACCTACCACTACGGTCTGACCGGCGATTGTTCCTAAAGTAATTCCCGCGCCGTCCGGGTCCGAGTCGTTACCAATGAGATCGATAAGCACCGTTTCACCATCAGATACCACCGAGTAATCCGGCTCTGCAACCGGCGGAGAATCAATTTCGGGGTCACTGCCCGAACCGCCGCTGATACCGCTGGAACCCTCCCTCTGACCGGGAATCGGCAGATCTGCGAGTTTCTTAAATTGGTCCCCGAATTCGATGTAGCCGGTATTGGAAAACCTCATCAAGGTGAAGTCCGATAAACCGGGCAAATTACCTACCTGAGCGTTAAATTCGTAGTCGGCGCTCTCTATACTTTCCGGATTCAGAGTGACCGTAATCGGATCCGCCTGCTCGCCATTTTCCAGATAGAACTTTTTAAGGTTTACGATCCGACCGTCCTCAAGAATCATTTTCAGATCCTGCTCCTGAGGCTCCAACTGGGCGTTAACCGGGCGACCAAATTCGTCAACCAACTGAACATCATCTCCTGGCTGAACCAAAAAATCTAGACCTTTGAGATCGATCTGGACTTTTTCTACGGTGCCATCGGAATGGGTAATAACGAGGAAATACTTCATGGGAAAGGAATAATTGCTGGGGTAAGGAAATTTATAAACATTGCAATTTATTATGAAAATCATTGCTTTACAATTTATTTATTAACTACACCAAACCTTATTGATATTTCAAAAATGATAAGAGTTGCAGGATTGATTTCCAAAACCGCAGCTATATAGACAATCTTTCCCGGGAATAAGCTGGTAGTTGGTCAAGCGGTCTGGCTATACTGTTTTAACGACTTCGGGTTATGTCTAAAACCAGCTTGATATCTGCTCTCTTGATTTTGGTATTCCTCGCTTCAACCGCTCTGGCTGAATCGGTGGGTAAACTGAGAAGGTGGACTGATTTACAGGGTCGAAAAATCGAAGCCAGAATGGTCGGATATACCGGTGGTCTTGTTACACTTGAACTCGAAACCGGTAAGACCGTGAAATTTCCGGTTAGTAAACTTAGGGAGAGGGATCGGGAATATGCAGAAGCCCATGCTCCGATTGATTTGAGGACCGCGTCGAAAACCATCGACGATATGCTGTGGGCGGGCCTCAAGCAGGCCAATCTTTCGATCAAGGCAAAACAAAAGGAGCTTATCGCAGATTCGGAGGTCGATCCCACCGAACGGAATAAGCAATTGGCAAAATTGGCCCACATGGAGAAGATGACTCATCCGACCCAGCGGCTTACCGATGAAAAGTTTATGCGGAGGGTCTATCTGGATATTGGAGGTAGAATTCCGACCTATCGGGAAGCACAGACTTTTTTGAGAAGTCGGAATCCGAACAAAAGAAACGATCTGATCGACGAGCTGATCGAATCGGAAGCCTTTGTCAGTCATTTTTTTAACTACATGGGTGATCTCCTGAGAATACGGGACGGCATCAGTATGGAGGGTTTCAATAATCTCAAGTCCGGCGCTTACGTCGACTGGATTAAAGACCAAATCCGACATGACCGCCCGTGGAATGAACTCGTCACTGAGTTACTGGCAGCGAACGGCTACCTTTGGAATAATCCGGCGACGGGCTACCTGCTTACTGACTACGGAATGGAGCTTTGTAATCTGTCGAACACTTTCACGACTTTTGCCGGAACCGAAATTACCTGCGCTCAGTGTCACGACCACCCTTTTGAGGATGTGTATCAGATCGACTTTTTCAGAATGGCAGCCTTTTTCGGGAAATTGGAATACCAGGCAGGTCCGGAGCTCAAGACGATTCGGGGGATCAACTCCAGAAAACAGGATTTTGCTGCGGCCGCGAAGAAGGCGGGTCAGGATCTCAATCCGCTGAATACCTTTCTGTCAGCTTACAACCTGAGTGTCGGCGATGGCGACACCAATACCGTAAAGCTTCCCTTCGATTACCGCTACGACAACGGCGAACCTAACGGAAAAGTGAACCCGGGAGTCTACTTTGGTGATCCCGTGAATCTGGAAGACTCCGGTTCCGCCCGCGAAGCTTTTGCCAAATGGATGACTTCGGAGAGCAATCCCCGATTCACCATCAATATCGTAAACCGGCTTTGGAAGCAGGTTTTTGGTATCGCCCAGATCGAGCCGGTCGACAATATTCCCGGCCACCTCGATGGGCAGGCCCAAAACTATGAACTTCTCAAATACCTCGAAAAGGTCATGAAAGAGGTAGACTACAGTCTCAAAGACTTTCTCAAAGTTCTCTATAAAACCGGAACCTATCAACGCGAGGCCTGCTATACCTCTCCCACCCTTTCGATGATCGACCGGGGCGAATTTCATTTTCCTGCGCCGATCCTGAGACGAATGAGCGCCGAACAGCTCTGGGACTCATTCGTCGCAATGTCGGTGGATGCCCCGGAAGCACCGGAGCGCCGCAGCCGGATCCTTGAAGAATACCAGGAAATTATGAATGTCGATTGGTATTCCATGACCTACACGGAAGCTCTCGAGCGCAAAGCGAAGCACGACAAGCTGGGCGGTCCATCGATGATGACCACCGGACGCAACCGGAAAGTCAGCCCGACGATCCGCGCTTCAGAATTGCCATTGCCGAACCGGGTGGGCTCCTTTCTCTACTCCTTCGGTCAGTCGGATAAAAAATTTATCGAGAACAGCAATAAGGACGGCACCATTCCGCAAGTAATGGAGCTCCTCAACGGTTCGCTGACCAATCAGGTAATGAACTCTGAATCGAATGAGATGGTGGGGATCGCCAAATCAAAGAACAGCGCTGATGATGGTCTCGATGTAATTTTCCTAAGTATCCTGAGCCGCCGGGCAACACCGCTGGACCGATCTTACGCGGAGCCGTTGATTCAAGGCGGGGACAAGGGCGCCGCTATTGATTACTCCGACCTTATCTGGGCTCTGCTGAACACCCGGGAATTTATGTTTATCCAGTAAACCGACCATGAGAAACCCACTAAACAACCTCGACTCCATCAGTAGACGGGCCTTCGCCGAAAGGACAGCCGCAGGAGCCCTCGGATTGAGCGTATTACCGACAATGGATCAGGCGATTGCGGCATCCAGTGGCGGAAAAGCGAAACATGTTATCTATATCTATATGTCGGGCGGGATGACACATATCGATACCTTTGACCCGAAACCCGGGGCCGACACTCAGGGTCAAACCGGCGCGATCGATACCGGAGTCGCCGGGATTAAGTTGAGCGAATACATGCCTGACCTCGCTAAAAATTTTAAAGATATCGCAGTAGTGAGATCGCTGGGCACCAAAACCGGGGCCCACGGTGGTGCCTCCTACTGGATGCAGACCGGTTATCAGGAAAGCCCTGCGATCAAACATCCCAATATGGGTGGCTGGGCTCAGAAAGTGTTAGGAAAACAACATCCCCAACTTCCCGACACAGTTTACATCAACGGTGGCGGGCCCGGCGCTGGATTTCTCGGTGCGTCGTATGCACCGCTTCCAATCAGTGACCCGTCCAAAGGTCTCCCAAACTCAAAGTTTCCGGTACAGAACAACCGGATGGACCAGCGACTCGAGTCACTCGAAGGCCTGAACCGCTCCTTTCTTGATAAATATCAAACCGACGATGTCGAGGCGTATAGTGATTTCTACGACAACACTCTCGAGTTTCTCCAAAGTAAAGAATTGGAAGTGTTCAATCTGAAAAAAGAGAAAAAAGAAACCCGGGCCGCCTATGGAAACGGGCGATTCGGGCAGGCGCTCCTGCTCTCGAAAAGACTGGTGAAAAGCGGAGTCCGCTTTGTGAGAGTTGCCAACGGCGGATGGGATATGCACGGTGATTTGTGGAATCGCGCCCCGGGTAAAATCAATGAATTCTCCAAAGGTATCGCTACTTTAATTGATGATTTGAAAGCCGAGGGACTATTCGATGAAACTCTCATCGTACTAACAACCGAGTTCGGCCGGACCCCCAAAATCAATACAAGAGGAGGCCGCGATCATTTCCCCAGATGTTTCTCAGCCATGTTGGCAGGCGGCGGCATCCAGGGTGGCCAGGTCTACGGGGAAACCGACGACCGGGCTATGTCAGTGAAAGAGGATCCCTGCGGAGTGAATGACTTCAATGCCACGATCGCAACTGCATTGGGACTGTCGCTGGAAAAAAGAATCTACTCTCCGGGAGGCAGGCCCTTTCTGGTCGCCAACCGGGGCAAACCGATCGAGCAATTCTTCAGTTAAACCAAACTGTACAGAGTACAATGGACGACTGTACAGGGTACAGTGGGCGCGCTAGCTCTTAAAATTTCAAAAATCGTCCCGTCACGGACTCAGGATTGGCAGCGATTTCAGCCGGGGTTCCGGTTGCGACGATTTGGCCTCCGGCATCGCCTCCACCCGGCCCCATGTCGATAACCCAGTCTGCACATTTTATCACATCGAGATTGTGCTCGATCACTATTAAAGTGTTCCCTGAATCACGGAGACGATAGAAGACTTCGAGCAAGGTTGCGATATCAACAAAATGCAAACCGGTAGTGGGTTCGTCTAATAGGTAAACGGTCGACCCGGTTGAGGTTTTCCCCAGTTCAGACGCGAGTTTGATTCGCTGGGCCTCACCTCCCGAAAGCGTCGTAGCGGATTGTCCGAGTCGCAGATACCCCAACCCGACGTCGCGAAGCGCTCTCAATTTCTGGGCAATCGCGGGAATTTTCTGGAAAAAGGTCAATGCCTCCGACGCGGTCATTTCGAGGACATCGGCAATGCTTTTTCCCCGATAGGTAATGTCGAGCGTTTCGCGGTTATAACGCTTCCCGTTACACGCTTCGCAGGTGACGTAAACATCACTGAGAAAATGCATATCGATTTTGATCGAGCCGTCACCCTGACACGCCTCGCACCGCCCGCCGGTGACATTAAAACTGAAGCGCCCTGCGCCGTAACCTCTCGCCCGACTCGAAGGGAGTTGCGCGAAAAGCTCGCGCATCGGTCCGAACACTCCGGTGTAGGTAGCGGGATTCGATCTCGGGGAACGACCGATCGGAGCCTGGTCAATTACGATCGCTTTATCCACATTTTCGAAACCGTATATACTGTCGTGCGCGCCGGGTTTTTCTTTGGAATGATGTAGGTGCCGAAAGAGCGCTCTCCGGAGAATCGTATCGACCAAAGTCGATTTCCCACTTCCCGACAGGCCGGAAACACAGATCAAATTCCCGAGGGGAAACGCAACGTCGACCGATTTCAAATTGTGCTCCCGCGCTCCTTTTATCACGATCGAGCCACCGCTCTTTTTGATCGGGCGCGGTTCCGGTATCGCTATTTTACGAGCGCCTGACAAATAAGCACCGGTGATCGACTGAGGGTCGGAACAAACCGCCTGTGGCGTCCCCTGAGCCAGTAGCTCGCCCCCCTCTTCCCCGGCACCCGGACCTATATCGATGAGGTGATCGGCCTCCCGCATAGTCTCCTCATCATGTTCCACGATGATCACGGTATTACCCGAATCACGAAGACTTTTCAGTGTCGCGATCAGCTTTTCATTATCGGATTGGTGCAAGCCGATACTTGGTTCATCCAATACATAGAGAACCCCGGCAAGCCCTGCTCCGAGCTGGGTTGCCAAGCGGATTCGCTGACTTTCCCCACCGGACAGGGTGCCACTCTGGCGATCCAGAGTGAGGTAGCCGAGCCCTACCCGGGTCAGGAAACTGAGACGCTTCCGAATCTCATTAAATACATCTTTTGCATACCCTTCCTGTTGCCCTGTCAAAACGACACCATCCAACCACTGCAATGCGGAGGAAATACTTAAAGTGGTAAATGATTCGATACTGCGGGGATCCGTTTCGTGATCCATCGTCACCGCCAGTATCTCGTCCTTGAGGCGCCTCCCCTCACATACTTTACAGGGGTAGGCTGACATAAAACGCCGCACATTCCGTTTCGTGACTTCACTCTTGGTTTGCTCCAGCAAACGAATTGCCTGATTGCAAAGCCCTTCAAAATCGTCGTTCCCGTAAAGTAGGGCTTCCCGGAACTCAGAGGACAACTCCGAGACAGGGACATCCTGCTTCTGCTGGTAGGTCTCTGCCAAATCAGCAATCGCTCTCTGGTGAAACCCTTTGCGCTTTTTCGACCCGGACCACCAGGTCTTCACTCCGCCCTGATCGAGCGTTTTCTGCGGCTCCGGGATGATCAATTCGGGATCCGGCATCAATGTGGTACCGAGACCGTGGCAATGAGGACAGGCACCGAGATGACTGTTAAAAGAGAAATGCTTCGGGGTTAACGCCCCCAATGTGTAGCCCGTTTCCGGATTGGTATATACCGTAGTGAAGTCGTGAGGTTCATACGCTTCCTGACCGGGCTCCTGGACCAGAGCAGTCACCATCGTCGGGCAGATTCGCTGTGCAGTTTCCAGAGAATCAGCGAGACGGCTCCGGATATCTTCACGGATCACGATCCGGTCAACCACCACTTCGAGGGTCGCTTTTTTCTTCGGCGCTTTTTCCAAGTCGTCGATTTCGCAGATCACGCCATCGACCCTGATCCGCAGAAAGCCCTGTTTTTTGAGTCGTTCCAGCAATTGTTCGACCTCTTCGCCCGCCTCCGCTTTGATCGGCGCGAGCAGGATGATCCGGGTCTTTTCCGGATGAACGGTCAATTCCGCTACGATGTCACCGGTGGTGTAGCGAACCAGAGCCGCTCCCGTTTCGGGATCGTGAGGTCGGCCAATCGCTGCGTAAAGGATTCTGAGATAATCATAAATCTCGGTCGCGGTGGCAATCGTAGAGCGGGGATTCGGCTGGGAACTCCGCTGTTCGATGGCAATTGCCGGAGTGAGACCTTCGATAAAATCCACTTCCGGTTTCTCCAACTGATCCAGAAATTGCCGGGCGTAGGCGGACAGACTTTCCACATAGCGACGCTGCCCCTCTGCATAAAGCGTATCGAAAGCGAGTGAGGACTTACCCGAACCGGACACCCCCGTTATGACAACAAGCTGATTTCTCGGAATCTCCAAATTGAGATTCTTCAGGTTGTGCTGGCGCGCACCCTGAATCCTGATGACCGGTTCATTTTCCATAGCCGCACAACATTGAGGAAGATCGAAGTCGCGCAACTGTGAAGGTTACGGATCGGTCTCTGCCGCCCGCTTCCGGCTCCGGTATTCGATCCCCGCCTGAAGCAGTTCATCAATCTCGCCCCGCCAAAAGTCTCGGGGCTTGATTTCGAGTTCGGGCGAGCGCTGATCTTTGATCTCAGCACCGGAATGGATCCGGTACTTCCGGATAATAGCGCCGATGTCGTTCCCGGAATCCTCCGACGTATGCTCGATTTCCGCCGCGAGAAAATCGACCGCAACCTCTTTCAGTTCGTCGCCCTGAAGCGGCGAACAGATTTCGATAATCCGGCCCGAGACCGGATCGGTCACGGAGACTTGAGAGTGCACCGTTCCCACATCGCTGAAACGCGAAGGTTCTTTGATGCCTTTGAACCGGAATTTCGGAGACCGAATCTCGGTTTTCAGGGCCGTGCCCAGCACCCGGACGCAGACAAAATGGTTACGTCGCGGGTGATTTCCGTTCTTTCCGAAGATGAATTCGTGCTCCCCTTCTTCCGCCCGGAAAATGCCATAGGCAGCAGGTCCACCGACTTCAAAAACCACCTCGCGGAGGCAATCCGGAGTCGCTTTTTCCTCGTGAATAATCCGGAATGTGTAGTCCTTCCGCCCGGTCCACTGCCGGTAACATTCCACCAAATCATGCACCAGATCGGCCGAAGCGGAATCATCCACCAGCCGGACTGAAATAAAGGTGTCGCGGCGATCCTCTTTCTCGCGGCATTCCACCGCATACGCGACCAGGCGCGTGTATTGCCGTGCGCTTCGCAGCTCCAGCGCGATACTGCGGAGGACACCCTCGTCAGGATTTCTCCGCACGTGATCGACTCGTTTTTGGAGACGCTCCCCGAGGTGCCCCACCCGCTCGATCGCTCCGATGAGTCGCTCCAGCCGGTAAATTTCGCCCAGCGTCTTGCGGGCTCTTTCCTGATCGTCCCAGAAATCGACCGAACTGGAGTGGGCCAGCAAACCTGACTTGGCGCTTTCGAAGTCCTCCTCGCGGGACCGAATCTGGAGCTTTTCACTCGCTTCGGATAATTCTTCGCAACCGCGCTGGAGATCTTCGATCGAGATTTTTTCTTTCGAGCCATCGACCGGATCCACCAGATTGATTCCCTGCACCATCTTCTGAGCGGTGCGGGTTTGACGGTCCTCGACCAACTTCACGGCAATCTCTCCGTCCTTCACGGTGAGGTGAAGCAGAGAGCCCCGGTTTTCATTCTTCAGAGCAATGATTTCACGGGCCACAGGAAGCACCGCTAGCTTTTCGACCTGTCGACGCAAAGGCCGGGCCCCGTAGCGCTCATCGTAGCCGCGGCGGGCCAGATAGTCGTGAACCTCCGGCTCGACCGCGACGCGCAGTTCTCTTCGAATCAGCCCGTTTCTCAGGAGTGCTTTACCCAGCTCGCGGCGGGCTAACATCTGGATATGATCGCGCCGCAGGGGCTTGAAACGGAGGATGTGATCGATTCGGTTCAAAAACTCCGGGCGAAAGAAGGATTGTAAGGCCCGGTCAATCATCTCGGATGACGCCGGGGGCTCCCGGTCAAATCCCACCGGTTTGGGGCGCGACAGATCGGAACCCAGATTTGACGTCATGATGATAATGGTTTGCGTCAAATCCGTGGTATCGCCGTTTGAATCAGTGAGACGACCGTCATCAAAGGCCTGCAGGAGGGTATCGAAAATATTGGGGTGCGCCTTTTCCACCTCATCCAGCAGAATGATGGAGAAAGGCTGCCTCCGGACCCGACTTACGAGACTTCCGGTATCGACGGTTTGATTGGAGCGCCCCAGAAACCTCTCGTAGGAATTGTAGTCCTTGTATTCCGACATATCGCAGCGAATCATTCGGTCCGAGGATCCGAACAGAAACTCAGCGAGCGCTTTGGCGACCTCGGTTTTCCCGACACCGGTTGGACCGGCAAACAGCATAATGCCGGTGGGTTTCCCCGGATCAGTCAGACCGGCTTTGATCAGTGTGATCAAATCCACCAGGGCGGTGATCGCGGCATCCTGCCCGACCACTTTGGCATCGAAAAACTTGCGGGTTTGTTTCAGATCGAGCGGAATATCATCATCGAGCAGGTGCAACGGAAGGCCTGAGATACGATGCAGCGCCGTGACGATGTCGCGGTTTTCCAGATCGACCGGCTCTTCCTTGGAAACATGGGCCTTTTTCAGCTCGCCGCTACGGATCTCGACGATTTTACGAAGCAAATCGATCGCGGCCCCCGGTTGCGATGTCCCCGAGAAGTAGATGCCGGACAATTGCTCCAGCGAGGCAATCGTGGTTTGAGGCAGCGTTAACTGATAACCCGTCTCTGTCTTGGCCTGAGCGCTGAACTCATCAAAAGCACACTTTACCAGCTCGATAACCTCATCTTTTTCCAGTGGAGGTACCTGAAACGGAGTGATGAGCCGCTTCAATCCGGGAACGGTTTCGACTCCCCGTTTAAACGCTTCAGGGCTGCACTCCCCGATCACTATGACTTCGCCCCGCTCCAGCTTTGGAATAAGAGCGCCAGCCATATCGGCATCGCTCTTCGAGCTGGAGCCGGAACCACGCAGATTGTGGACGTCCTTAAGATAAATGAGGACCTTCTCGGCGACGGTCGCCTGGTCGACCATGTTGAGAAAGCGGGTCTGCCAGTCGCCCACGTATTGGACGCCCTGCATGATCTCCGCGGTAGAGGTCTCGATAATCCGCCATCCCTTGTCGAGACAGCGGCCAAAAAATTCGTAGAGGATCGAGGTCTTTCCGATTCCGGATTCGCCGATGAGGATGAACGACCTTTGATCGTTCCCCTCCATATTTTCCGTGAGCTCACTGACCCACTCGTCGTAACCGGTTATGTTGGGAATATCCCCCCGACACTCGATCAGGTGTCCATAAGATTCCAGCGAAGGCGTTTGTGTATCGTCCTGATCTGACATGATTTCGACAATCTGACGATAGCCGAAATATTATGCTAGCGTTTTCTCTTTTTCTTCGGCTTTGTGTGCCTTGAACCTTTCTCGCTGGCGAGTTTAGTTCTGCTCTGTCCGGGTGCCGGAGTTTTAGGCTCGTTCTTTTTCGAACTGGAGGCTTTTTTCGCCGGTTTCTTACCGGAATTTTCCAATTGCTGAGCTTGAGCAGCTTCCAGCTTGTCCTGAAGCTTGGTCATAAAGCCGGGTTTACCCTTCTTCGGCTTATCGGATTTCGTCAATTCCGGCTCAGGGAGCTTATTCATGATCCAGGTCTGCACGACGGTGAATACGTTCGATACGGTCCAGTAAAGTGCCAAACCGGATGCGAAGTTGTAACAGAAAACGAGGAACATAAACGGCATCATCATAAAAATGATCCGCTGGGTGTTGTCTCCGGTTTTCGGCGTCATCCACATTTGAACGAGTGAGGCGAGGGCCATCAGGATCGGAAAGAGATGGATCGGAAATCCACCAATCATCGCAAACTGATCGGGCATGGTGAGGTCATTGGCAAAAAGGAAGGATTCGTGACGAAGCTCAACCGCACCCCACAACATCCGGTAAAACCCGAGGAACACCGGAAGCTGCAGGAACATCGGGAGACAGCCACCCATCGGGTTGATCCCGTATTCGCTGTAGAGCTTCATCGTCTCCTGATTCACTCTCTGAGGATCATCAGGATATTTCTCCTTAATCTCCTTCATGATCGGAGACAGCTTCGACATCCGCTTCATGCTCCGGCTCGATTTGGCGTAGACCGGCCACATGAGAAGTCGAACGATGATCGTCAGCAGGATGATCGCGATTCCATAGTTCCCGACATGATCGTGCAGCCAGATCATCGATGCGGAGAGCGCCAGCGCGAGTGGCTTGATCGCCCAACCAAACAGTTTACCGAAAATGGGAATCTGGTCGTAGTTCATCGCCATTTTCCAGCCTTCATCCGACTGCTTCAAAATCTGCGACTCCTTGGGACCAATAAAAATATCGTAGGAAAGGGTCTGCTTATCTCCGGGATTCAGAGCGATATTGGGAAGCCCCATCGCGAGTTCACAACCGCGCATCCGCTTCCGTTCGGACTCTTCGCGATCGCCATTGATCACAACATTGTATTTATCGGACCAGATTCTTCCGTCCTGAGGCTCTTCAGCCTGAATCAGGATCGTGAAAAACTGATCGTTCACACCGGCAAAAGCCAGGTTGTCCGCTTTCTCATCCTCCGACGGCAAAACGATGTAGGGCTTTTCGCTGCGGCCGAAAACTCCGAGAACCTTCTTACGACCACCGAAGTAATCGACGTTCTTCGCTACGAAGGTGCTTTGATCTTCGCGGTAAAACATTCCGATCTGCATCGACCATTCGTCAAAGTGGAGCGGCGCGGCACCACCGGCATAGATGTATTTCGTCTGGGTATTATCCAGTTCGACCAGAGCGCCTGAATCGTTCCGGATCGAAATGTCCATATCCACTTCGTAGGGACGATCCTCCGGAATCCGGAAGGTTTTCTCGATGTGAAGTTTATCAGGCGTATCGGCCTCAAAAGTCACGCTCGTAGCGGTCTTCTCTTTAATTTTCCAAAGTGATTCATCAAACTTGTTGGGCTCACTGGAGAACGATCCGATTGGGTTGGGCCGGGTTTCGTTGAGAGTCACGTAGTTGCCTTCCGATCCCAACGTCCGGTTGTATTTGAGCAACTGAGCGGTCTGAATGCCCGCGCCCTTGTTCGACAAGGTCAATTTTAACAGATCGTTGGACAAAGTTGCCTCTTCGCCCGCTACAGCAACTGGACCGGCGGTCGCCGGGTTTTCAGCGGAAGGCGTTGCGGTATTATCACCGTTGGCGGTTTCCGGTTTCGGGGCATCCCCGGCCGCTTCAGCTTCCGCAGCCAGTCTGGCGCGCTCTTCAATCATCTGGCGACGCTGCTCTGCCATCGACTTATTATTCTGGCTAATCGAGTAACCAAGAAGTCCAATACAAGCGATAATGCCTAACCAGGCGGGTAAATCTAATTTTTTCAAAACAGAAGAAGTTCTAGTGTTTGTCGTCGTTGTCGGGTGGGCAAGCGCTGCTGCCGGAATTGCGGCGGCCGATTTTGCGTCGGCCTATATACGCAGCACTTGGATTTTTTTCCACATATTCTTCCCATCCGGGGACAGGATCAAAACCTTCGCCGCCCCAGGGCTGGCATTTCATGATTCGCCAGACTCCCATTCCGGCCCCTTTGAACGGGCCGTGAACGAGGACTGCCTCGATAAAATACTGAGAACAAGAGGGCTCGAATCGACAGCCTCCCATCGGTCCCGCGATAAAATGAATGGGCGCGGAAATCGCCACCTGATAGAAACGGACCAAAGCCACGAGGAGTTTCGAGAAAAAACCGCTCATCACCCCGCGACCTCCTGTTGAATCATACCGATGCGGTGGAGCATCCATTTCCACTCTTTCTCGAGCTGGTCGGAGGTGGCATCGGCAGCGGCTTTCCGGGCGATCAGAACCATCCAGTAGCCGGGGACAATGCGCTCTCCGTTTCGTTGCAAAATGCCGCGCAGCTTTCTCCTGACTCGATTTCGAACCACTGCGTTGCCGAGTTTTTTCGTCGTAATCAGGCCGAGCTTGACCGGCTCATCGAGACTTTCGTCCTTCAGATAGCCCATGACAAGGAACCGTCCGCTTATGGATTTCCCTTTCGTCCGAACTCTGGCGAATTCGGAGCGACGTCTGATCCGTCTCGTCGCGGGAAATTTCATATTGGCGAAGTCATTCGGCGATAGAGGAGAATAACGCTCCTACAAATCACCTTACAGATTGTAACTCAAAACCCCAAAACAAAAGAAACGGACGCTAAGGCCCGTTCCATTTCATTGATTGCACCGGGTACTATATTAGATTGTACCCTGTACACTCGCCGACTGTACCCTGTACAGCTCGGCTGAAGCTTACTTACCGTGCTGGACGGTATGACGCTTGTACTGGAGTTCGGCACCCTTTGGAATGAGGCGCTTGCGACCCTTTTGACGCCGACGCTTGATCAAATCGCGCCCCGCTTTAGTTTTCATCCGGGCACGAAATCCGTGCTGACGTTTGCGGGAACGTTTGGAAGGTTGATAAGTCCGTTTCATCGTTTCGTCTTTTTGCGAAAAATTGTAATCCTAACCTGAGCCCATCTCGGGCTTGAGGGCGGTGAATCTAACGGCGAAGATCAGAAAGTCAAACAGTGAAATCCCCTAAAATTTGGGTTTTCCTCTCTTTTAATCCGTCTAACCGAAATGGAAACCATAACAACCCTTCTCGGATGGTGCCTCATCATTAATATGGGCATTTTGATCACCTCGACAATCGCCATGATAGCGATGCGAGGCGCGATCAAAAACATTCACGGAAAACTCTTCGCGATCAGTGAAGCCGATCTCTCGAAGGCGTATTTTCAATACCTGGCGAACTACAAGATTCTCGTAATCGTGTTCAACCTGGTCCCCTACCTCGCCCTGAAAATCATGGGAAACTAGCGCGAACCACTAAATTTCAGCAAAAACTCTCTCCAGCAGCTTCTTGGTCGCGAGGATCCCCTCGTCTTCCGGGAGCTCCTTTCCTTCGTATTCGATGCCGACGTAGCCGGTGTATCCAGAGGCTTTCACGATCTCCATCATCTTCTTGAAATCGGTATTAACCTCGTCCCCGGCTTCGTTGAAATCGTGGCTTTTTGCGCTGACGCCCTTGGCGAAGGGCATGAGCTGCTTCACACCGAGGTAGCGATCGTATTCGATCCCCTTTTCGGTCACGGTGTATTCATCGCTATCATAAAGGGCCCTGGCGGCGGCGAACTGCTCTTCATTGCCGCGGTTTTTCGCGACGTAGAAATTTCCGAAATCCGGCAGGGTTCCGCAGTTCGGCAGATCGACTGTCTTCATCACTTCACTGAGCCAGGCGCCGTTTGATGAGAAACCGCCGTGATTTTCCACAATGACGTTGAGACCCATCGTCGCTGCTTTTTCCGAAAGACGGCGAAGCCCATCGGCGCACAATTTGACCTGCTCGTCCCACGGGAGCTTGGGATTCGACGCCGCATTCACCCGGATACTGTGACCACCGAGAAATTTGGAGGCCTCGAGCCACGCATAGTGACCTTCCACCGCGAAATTCCGCCTCTTGTCATCCGGGTCGCCGAGGTTGCCCACACCGTCGCACATGATGAGAAGCGTCTTCACCCCGTTATCGTCGCAGCGCTTCTTCATCTGAGCGAGATAGTCTCCACCATTGGGCTGTTTACCGAGATTGGGTTGTTTCTCTGCAAAAAACTGATTCACCCACTCCAGCGCATTGATATCGAAATGCTTTTTCACATAGCTCGGCCAATCGAGGTTATCGAGAGTGCCACCCTTCAGGGCCCGGTGCTGAGACCACTGAGCCAGAGAAATCTGATAATCCGAAGCCTTCGCGAGGCTGGAAATACTTGAGGCAAAATACGATCCACCACCGGCGAGGGCAGCAGTTGCGGAACTGATAAAATGACGTCGCTTCATGCGCGGAGAGTAAAGTCTCCTCGAAAAATGTCGCAATCCGTGATCAGGGATTTTCCTGAAAAGTTTATGAAAAGCTCCCATCGCACGTAGCTATTTTGTATCCTTTTTCCGGTGAATGATTTGCAGTAGCAAACTGTCAGAAAAGGCGGTATTTTCGCCCGAACGTGAGATTAATCCTCCGGTCCGAACTGCGCATGTTGGAATCCAAAGAAATTCACGCCCTATTTTGTCTCCAGGCGACTGGTGAAAGAGAAATAGTGGTACGTCCCGGGGATGAAACCTCGGAGGGAATTGCCTACCTGGCATTCGATAATCAATTGTCGCGGTTTGTGACTATCGACATGTTCCCCAACACGCTTTCGAGCACCAAGATCCCGGGGATCGAGCAGCGCATCAAGCTGGCAAGCCAGGTCGTGCACCCCAACCTCCCCTTCCTCATCGATTACGGTCGCACCCCGGAAAATGAAGTCTTTGTGGTCTCCGAATTTATTGAAGGGGAACCGCTTTTTAATTACCTGCGCCGGGACGAAGATCTCCCCGGAGAAGTGGTCGCGGGAATCATCCTCCAAATCTGCGACGCGCTTAATTTCCTGAAACGGACGCCACGCCTTCTCGCCTCGATCGAACTCTCCGACTTCTGGGTCTGTCTTGACCGGGGCCGCCTTCTCAGCGTTCGGCTGGGTCACTACGGACTGGGGCGCGACGAGACTCCAATCGGAGACTTTGCCCTTCTCGAGAAATGGATTCGCGCGATTATTGAGCTCCACCGGACCTTCGCCAAACCGGGCGACATCACCAACGAACAGGCCTACGAAGACCTGCTCCACGAGGCGTCAAACCAACTCATTTTCCTCGACGATTTGCCGAAGATCAAACTCGCAGTGCTCCGGAGCATGAGACTGTCGACCGACATTGCAGTGAGATTCCCGGCTGACATGAGGACCATCTCCTCCATCGCTCAAGTGCCCGCCGGGCTCATGTTTCAGATGATGGCACGGGAAAATCAGCTCAACGAAATGCTCAACGATCGTTTCGAGCCGAACCCGAATCACAAATCGACGGAGTTTTCCCCTTTCAGTCTTCACGTCGCCAAACCGGCCGATGATAACAACCCGAGAGAACCGGTCTCGATCTACCTGATCCCACCGGAGCGGCTTTTCGTTGATAACATCATCGAACCCGTGCATCGCAAGATGTTCGACTCCTACTTGAAGAGTCACCCCGCCGGATTCCGGATCCGCTCCCTTTCCTGTGAGTCTCACTTCACCTATCTGACAACCACCTGTTACGAAGGATTCCCGCTGACCTGTCTCCAGGCCAGTCGCTCACTGCTTCGCGGACGCGATGCGCTCGAAATCATGCGCCGCCTTCACGAAACCCTGATTCACTTCGAAAGCGCGAAGTTCGAACTGGGTGCGCTTAATCCATGGCAGATCCAAATCTGTTTCGAGGAAACCGAGCACCCGATCGACGCCCGCGATCTCATGACCGTCGTCCCCTTTGCCGAATGGCCGGCCTGGACCATTAAAATTCGGGTCGAAAAACCGGCCGAGACCTTCGTGGAATCCTGCATTTCAACCTGGCGATATATTGCCCGCCGGATGAAGCGAAAAGATTTCCCGGCGCTACTCGTCTGGATGTTGGAGCAGGAACGCTTTGAGTGGGCTCTGAGTAACGGAGTTCAAATCGCCGATCAGGAACCGCTGAGCTGGAACCCCCGACTTGACGCCCTCTTTATCTCCGCCCTGGAACACCTCGACCACACCGATCCGGAGCAGCGGGTCAAATTCCTCGATTTCTTCGACGAAGCGCGTGACCGCAGTTCTCAAATGACCAAGGGTGATACCATCCTCCCAAATCCGCAGGATTCTCTACTGACCAGTCGCCGCCTTGAAAATGAAAAGTAATCTCCTCTGGGTTTTCAGCCTCGTATTTCTGTCCAGCATCGCGATGAGCAAAGACTATCCGGAAGGCGTGAAGGAAGTGAAATACCTTTCTGCCGCCGATAACAGCGAGCAGCCCGCGCTTTTCTGGAAGCCGGAAAATCAGAGCGAACCCGCGCCCCTGCTGGTCGCTCTTCATACCTGGAGCGGCGACTTTCGGCAGACCGGATCTCAAATCCCGATGGCAGACTGGTGTCAGCAAATGGGCTGGACCTTTATCCACCCCAATTTCCGGGGCAAAAACTGGTATCCCGATGCCCTTGGCTCCGACCTGGCGGTGGGAGATATCATCAGCGCCGTTGATTTTGCGAAGGAGACCGCAATGGTGGACGAAAAACGGATCTACTGCATCGGAGTTTCCGGAGGAGGCCACGCCTCCCTGTTGATGGCAGCCCGCGCTCCCGAAATCTGGGCCGGGGTCTCAGCCTGGTGCGGCATTTCCGATGTCGCCAAATGGCATCAGCAGTGTGTCGACACCCGTTTCAGTCGTTACGCGGAACATATTGAGAAAGCTCTCGGGGGAAACCCCGCCAATTTCACGGAGGACGCGATGCGCCGCTCTCCGGTTTACTGGCTGGAGAAAAATCGCGACAAACTTCCCCCGCTCGATATCTGGCACGGCATCAAAGATGGTCGAATCGGCAGCGTTCCGTTCAAACAATCGCTGGAAGCCTGGAATGCTGCAGTTCCCGCTGACCAGCAATTTCCCGATGCCGCGATCGAGAAATTTTACGAAACTCAGGCATTCCCCGAAGCCGACCTCCCCGATTTTGGGAATCGTAAAGTGTGGTTCCAGAAAAAATCCGGAAACATCCGCCTCTCCATTTTCGAAGGCGGCCACGAAATTCTCCAGGAACCCGCGCTAAACTGGCTCGCCGTTCAGGCAAAAGGCGCCGCTCCAAAATGGGACGCCGCACCCGTCGCAAAACTGAAAGTGTCCCCCGAAGACACCGAAAGCGGAAAGTAATCCACCAGCGGTAGGTTTTCGGTTGTGAACGTTAACGAATACACCTCTGCCTACCTATCTTTTACAACCAGCGTCAAAAGAAGAAAAAGTGACCGACGCTCTAACACCAGTGTACTCCCTCAAACCCGGAAGCCGAAAAAAAAGCGGTCCTCAAGCCCCAAAGATCGCCGGAACGGCCCCTCTTAAATCCGTTCCATCTAAAGACCTCATCCCTTCGCTCTTATCCGTGGTAAAAATCTCTCCCCAACCATACCCACCTCAATCTCCAATCATCCCGCCGCTATAGTAGAACGTGAGACTTCGCGTCTCATCGGTTGTTTCATCAGTCCCGCCTCAAAAGGGCCGGCATTTTGGCAACAATATACAGTTTTAATTCGATCGACAACCGGTAGTACGATATCTCTGAATACCGCTCTAACGTGATGCGGACACTCTTGTCCGCAGTCCACTGACCTCTGATAGCGAAAGCTCCAGAACCTGGCGAACCGGAGAGTTCGCATCACAGAGCATGTCCCAATTCGGCAAATCTTCACTCGACACGACGTTATTTTAAATCCGTATCCATCCAAAGGCCTCAAACGGAAAACTCAGCAATCGATCACATCCACTAGTAAATCCCGAAGCACCCGCAAATCGCCCCAATCGGTACCTCGCATTTTGCGAGACCCACTCCTGCGGTTCGGCCCAAATCGGGATCGCTCCCGCTTAAACACCTCGTTTACAAATTCACTCGTTCCGAGCACGGCTCCATCACAGAAATACCTGACTTTATGCCGCAGAACCGTCGGGATGGGCATCGCGTCGTCATTTGCTTCGACTTCTGGAATACGGAACGGTGTTTGATGTGCCGCCTGGCTGGGGGCTGAGATGTCTAGAAGGTTGAAGCGGCTACTTGATCAAACTGTTAAGATATTCTTCGATATTAGTGTACCCATCCCCGTCTCGATCCAACGCACTGTCATCTAAATCTGATTTTAATTCGTTTTGCGTTTCCCAATCGTCCGGCATTCCATCTTGATCAGAATCTTTTAGAGCCACCGATCTTTTTAGTTTCGGCCAACCACCGACTTCCTCCGGCCTGGTAATAATACCGTTGTTTCCATAGGTAGCCGTTCCATTAAGGACCTCTTGAACAATGCGCAGATCAACGGAATCTCGTGTGGGCAGATAACAGCCGACTGATCGGAGCACCGATTGAAAAGCTGCTTGGGGTTTCTCCTCATTCAACTCCATCGCATCCCAAGATGTGTCCAGTTTGGTATAAGAATCCCCGTCTACTCCCAACCAATTGTCTCTAGTAATTTCAGGATAACCTTCAACGTAGTTTCCACTTACGAACCAACTGCCCTTATCACCCTCGCCGCGACTACCTGGATTGGCGATCCGCCTTCTAACTTTTTCCTCCGTTGCCGGACCCGGTTTATAGTAGTTGCCAATCATGTTGATCATGGAAAATTCGATCGGGGGATTCCTCCGGTCTCCTGCCTGAATACCTTCGCCACCGTAGCAACTTTCATAACCCCAGTTGTACAGAACATTGTTTCTGTAGTCATTCTTCCCCACCCCCGAACCCCAGCGGGGATTCCGGCTATCGTTATGCGCGATCAAATTGTGATGGTAGCTGCTGAACTGGTTTCCCCAGATGCCTCCAAACCGGTGACCGGTATCTTCTCCATCGATGATTTTGGCGCAGGCTTCGGTGATCATGCACCACTGAATGGTAACGTTTTCACAATGATAAAGAGACATAACTTCATCACTACTCCAACTCGCAGATAGGTGGTCGAAAATGATATTCTTATGATAACGTCCACCCACCGCATCGGTTTCACCGCTCGGGTCAGCGCGAACCCGGATATATCGAATAATGACGTCATTGGCATCAACGGAAATACTACCTTTGATGCATATTCCGTCCCCGGGGGCTGATTGACCGGCAATAGTGATGTAATCATTTTTGATCTTAAAATTTCCCGTAATAGTGCCCGACACGCCGAAGACGACAGTTCGCGGACCTTTATGGGAAATTGCCTCCCCTAAACTACCTTTGCCGGTTGGATCCAAAGTCGAAATGACAAAAACTTTGCCGCCGCGTCCTCCCTTGGAATACTTGCCATAACCTTCAGCTGTCGGAAATGCCAACTGCTGTGCGTGAAGGGCAGGGCAACAGAAAAACAAAGCACATAAAAGAAATCTCATTCGAGGGGAAATCTGTCCTTCGTGCATACATTTTGTCAAAACCGCGTTTCAGGAACTCCTACGGCAGAGTGGATAAAAGTTTGATTGGAGTTGGCGATAATTCTCGATTGCGAGAACACAAAAATTCAGCCGGTCACGCCCTCAAGTCGATGAAAGTTTCGGGAAACCCTTTAGGCAGCGTCGCTAAACTGGCTCGCCACTCACGAGAAAAGCGTGGATCGAAAATGGGAAGCAGCTCACGTCGCAAAACTTAAGATTTCCTCCGAAGACACCGAAAGCGGAAAGTAATCCGCCAGCGGTCGATTTTCATTTGTGAAAGTTAACGAATGGCGGGAAGCTATGGGGTGTTCCAGGTTATTTTTAACGAAATCAGTGCCGCTGAAATCTCACAGCTCCCCACCCTCGCGCAGCTGGAGGTTCTCAACGAGTTTCAGGTCAGTCCGGACGATCTCGAAGATATCGATGATCACGGCGAAGACTCGACTTTTGGAACGATCAAAAAGGAGGGCAAACAACTCTATCGCTACCGGGCCAACGACCTTCGAATCTATTTCGAAATCGCGGACAGCGGGGAAGCGATCATTGTTCACCGGGTCCTCAATCGCAATACCTTCGCCGACTTCCTGTTTCGAACCAACCTTTCCAAGGAGGACGACGATCTCAGCAACTCGAAACACTTCTGGAAGCTGATCGAAGAAGGCGAAAATGCCCGCCGTCTTTGATGATCCGCTCCCACCGGGGGGCGTTTTCTGAAAATTACGTGAAATTTTGATCAAAATAGCGACAAATGCGTCTAACTTACATAGATGATAGAATTCTTTTCTCGGCTGTTTTCGGGCAATTTAGGAGAAAAGAGCAAGTCTCGTAACCCTAAGACCACCTCTCCTCCTAAAGATCGCTCGACTGAACCTTCCGACCGCCCCAAAATCGGTCTCGCGCTCTCTTCGGGCGCGGCCAAAGGCCTCGCTCATATCGGGGTCATCCAGGTTCTCGAAGAGAACGGCATCCGGATCGACGCCGTCGCCGGCTCCAGCATGGGCGCTTACGTGGGTGCGCTCTGGTGTGCCGGAAACCACGGCTTACACCTTCAGGAACTCGCCGCCACGATTCACAACAAGCGGGAGGCACTGAAGCTGCTCGATCCAGTTTTTCCACCCCGCCGGGGCTTTGTGCGCGGCGAAAAAATTCGCAACCGCCTCTACGAATCTCTCGGAGACATCGAGTTCGACGAGCTGGATCGCAAACTCTACGTCGTCGCGACCGAGCTCGACAACCTCAGCAGGAAAGTCTTCGAAACCGGCCCGGTCGTCGATGCGGTCCACGCCAGCATCGCCATTCCCGGCATCTGCGAACCGGTCACTATCGATGGCATCGATTACACTGACGGCGGAGTCGCCGACCCCATGCCGGTCAATCTTTTGAAAAGAGCGGGGATGGATAAAATCATCGCCGTCTGTGTCCTGCCCACCACCGACGAGCTCCTATACCGGAAAGAGAAGTACAAAGACGCCGAGGACCGCGGACTCAAAGCCTGGTTGAACCGTCACTTCAACTACTGGGCCGAAGGCAACCTCTTTAACATCCAGAGGAGCGCCGATTTCGGCATGCAGATGCGGCTCGCTGAATTGAGTATGCGTGAAGCCGACGTCAAAATTCATCCGATCATCTGCGATGCGAAATGGCACGACTACGCCGGCTTCGCCAAATATATCCGGATCGGTCGCGAAGTCACCGAAGCGAGGATTGATGAAATTCGGACCTTAACCGAACAAAAGGAGTTGGTTCATGCCTGAAATTTTGGTTCCATACCGGACGGGACCTTCCGGAGGGTCAGCCTTTCTCCAGAACGCATTAAGCGTTCTTAAACGGTTGATTCATAAATTCATGCTCCTGCTCTTAATCCTGTTCCGACTCTGACGAATGGGGAGCAAAAACAGGATTAAGAGCATGAACAAGAGATTGACTGATACTGACAGTTTAGTTTGCACGCGGTCCCTGGATTGCTGTACAGTTTTAAATGGTGCCCTGTACAGTCCCGGACCGTACCCTGTTTAGTCTAAGTAATTTGTAATCATGAGCAAAGAAATTGTAATCGTAGACGGCTTTCGAACCCCTTTTGCCAAAATGGGAACTACCCTGGCCGGAGCTGATGCGGTCGAACTCGGGCGCTCAGCAGTGCAGGGCCTCCTCACCAAACTGGGAATCGATCCCGAAGTGATTGATGAGACAATTTTCGGCTGCGTCTCGCAACCGGCCGACTCCGCAAACATCGCCCGCGTCATCGCACTGCGTGCCGGAATTCCGGAAACCAAACCGGCCTTCACCGTGCATCGCAACTGCGCATCGGGACTGGAAGCCGTCACCACCGCAGCCGACCGGATTCTGGCAGGTCGTGGCGAGGTCTATCTCGTGGGCGGAACCGAGAGTATGACGAGAATCCCCCTACTCTACCGCCACAACACCGCCTTAAAATTTTCCGCCCTGGCCCGCAGCAAAACCCCCGGCCAGAAACTGGGTGCGCTGTTAAAATTTCGTCCCGGAGACTTTGCCCCCGTGGTCGGACTGAAACTGGGCCTTTCCGACCCTGTCTCGGAAATGAATATGGGTCAGACAGCGGAACTGCTCGCCCGCGAATTTGATATTTCCCGAACCGAACAGGACGAATTCGCCCTCAGGTCTCATCAACTGGCCTCCGCCGCATCCGACAAACTTGCCGGGGAAATCACTCCGTTTTACGACACCAAAAAAGGCGAGCCGATTCGCGATGACAACGGGGTTCGCGAAGGACAAACCATGGAAGCCCTCGCAAAACTCCGCCCCGTTTTCGAGAAAAACACTGGCACTGTAACCGCCGGAAATGCCTCTCAAATCACCGATGGAGCCGTGGCAATGTTGATGATGACCCGGGAAAAAGCGGCGCAGCTGGGCCTGACTCCGCTCGGGCGCCTCGTCGACTACCAATACACCGGCTGTTCCCCGGCGCGGATGGGCCTCGGTCCCGCCCACGCCATCGCTGAAATGGCAGGCCGGTCGACTTTGGATCCCGCCTCGGCCGATCTGGTCGAAATCAACGAAGCTTTTGCCGTGCAGGTTTTGTCATGTTTGAAACTGATGAAAGAAAAAGGCATCGAGCTCGATATCAACCGCGTAAATGTCAACGGAGGCGCCATCGCATTGGGTCATCCCGTTGGTGCGAGTGGTGCCAGAATCACATTAACGGCCCTCAAAGAACTCAAACGGAGGAACGCCAAATCAGCGCTCGTTTCTCTATGTATCGGCGGCGGTCAGGGAGGTGCCGCCTGGCTGGAACGAATCTAAATTTTAATTCCGAAATACCACCAATGACGAATTTAAATCTAACTATCGACGAACAGGGACTGGCGCTCCTCGATTTTGATCGCCCCGGTTCCCCGGCCAACATTTTCGATGCCACGACGCTCGATGAACTGGCCACCGCTCTCGACGAAATCGAAAGTAACGAAAAGATTGGCAATCTCATTTTCACCAGTTCAAAGCCATCGATTTTTATCGCCGGTGCCGATATCAAATCGATAGCAAGTTCAACTACGGAAGAGCTGGATACTTTTCTTCGGAAGGGTCAGGAATTATTCGACCGGATAGCTGATTTAAGATGCGGCACCGCAGCTGCCATTCACGGAGCCTGCCTCGGCGGTGGATTCGAATTGGCTCTGGCCTGTGACATTCGAGTCGCCAGCCTTGATCAATCGACGAAGATCGGCCTCCCGGAAACGCTGCTGGGTATTATTCCGTCGTGGGGTGGTTCCACCCGGCTCCCCAAACTGATAGGGGTTCAAAAATCACTTTCTTTGATTCTCGCCGGAAAAAAAATGGCGCCGAAGTATGCAAAGAAACTCGGTGCGGTTGACGATGTCGTTCCCCGCGAGCGCCTCGTCGAACGGTGTCTCCAACTGCTAAAGAAACGGCCGGAAAGAGACTCACACTGGAAAACGAACAACTTTGCGGCCGCAAAAATCGCCAAGGCGGTGGCAACAAAGGATGTGATGAAGCGGACCCGCGGTCACTACCCTGCCATGCTGGAGGCGATCGATGTGGTCACTGCAGCCCCACTCCGCAGTCATGCAAGCTCGTTGAAAGCGGAGAGAGACGCCGCCCTCGAACTCGCCGGGAGCGAGACGACCCGGCAAATGATCCGACTTTTTTTCCTCACCGAAAAATCGAAGAAAGGCGGGGTCGACGTCTCCGGCGAAGTGCCGAAAATCGACCACGTCACGGTCGTCGGAGCAGGCGTAATGGGCGCCGGTATCGCCCATTGGACTGCGAGCCGGAAAATTCCGGTGCTCCTCAAAGATATCAACGAAGAGGCTGTGGCCCGCGGATTAAAGACCATCAGCAAACGCTTTGCCGAAGCTGTCGATCGACGAATCTTTACTCCGGGAGAGGCCGCTGAAAGGCAGAATATGGTATCTCCCGCCGCAGAAAACGTTCCGATGAAACACACCGACCTCATAGTCGAGGCAGCGGTCGAGAACATGGGAATTAAGCGAAAAATCTTTGCGGAATTAGCAAGCAGGACCCGCCCCGATGCGATTCTCGCCACCAATACCTCCGCTCTCTCGATCGAAGAGTTATCAACCTCCATCCCCAATCCGGAAAGAGTGGTGGGACTACACTTTTTCAACCCCGTCCACCGAATGAAACTCGTCGAAGTCATCTACACTTCGGAAACCAAACCGGAGGTCACTCAGGCTTGTTTGAATTTTGTCCGGAAGATAGGGAAATCCCCGGTATTGGTTCAGGACAGCCCCGGTTTTCTTGTGAACCGCATCCTGATGCCCTACTTGATCGAAGCGGGTCGCCTCTTTCAAAAAGGCATCCCGCCGAAGAAGATCGACGAAGCGATGCTCGATTTCGGAATGCCCGTCGGCCCGATCCAACTGCTCGACGATATCGGACTCGATGTCGCACTACACGTCGCCGAAACGATGGAAAGCTTTTTCGAAGATCGCATGAGAGTTCCCAAAGTCCTCAAGAAGCTGGTTAAAGCCGAAGTTTTCGGCCGCAAGTCCGGCAAAGGGATCTATCTCTACGGCGGCTCCAACAAAGGAAAAGTCAACCGGGAAGCGCTCAATTTTGTTCACAACGACCTGTCGATGAGTAAAACGGAAATCGCACAAAGACTTTCTCTATTGATGGTCGCCGAGAGCTACCGCTGCCTCCAGGAAGGTATCGTCGCTTCAGCTGACGACATCGATTTTGCAATGATTATGGGAACCGGCTGGGCTCCCTTCCGCGGCGGCCCGATGGCCTACGCCAATACAATCGGGGAGGACGAAGTCATCGATAAACTAACCAGTTTCAGTAAAAAGGACCCTGCGATCTACCGCGTGCCCAAATCTCTCATTTCCGGATAATCGATATGAAGAAAAAATATCCCAAATGGGTAACCGAACTCGCCTCGATCATGGACAGTCCCCACAAGGATGTCCGCGAACGGGTTCGCAAAGTGATCCAGACGGAACCTTTCCAAAACCCGCCCCGCGAAACGCTCGACTCCTACCGGGAATCGATTTGGGAATTACTGAAAATCATCGCCGACAACGATATCGGCAAAATTGGAATCCCTGAGGAGTACGGTGGCGAAAACGACCGGAACGCCTTTCTCGCCGCCTTCGAAACCATCGCAGAATCGGACATTTCTCTACTGATAAAATTCGGCGTTCAGATGGGACTTTTCGGAGGCAGTATTCAAAACCTCGGGACAGAGTATCATCACAAAAAATACCTCCGTGACGCGATGGAGGCAAAACTACCGGGCTGTTTCGCAATGACGGAGGGAAATCACGGTTCCAACGTGGCAGGCCTCGAAACCACCATTACCTATCACCCCGAAAGCGATACCTACATCGTCAATACTCCGAACGAAGAAGCGGGGAAGGAATATATCGGAAATGCTGCGGTTCACGCCAGAATGGCCAGTGTCTTCGGTCAGCTCATTGTCGAAGGAAAAAGTCGCGGCGTGCATTGCATCCTGGTTCCGGTCAGAGATGACCAGGGCAAAGCTTTAGCGGGCGTCCGAATCGAGGACGATGGTCCCAAGATGGGGCTGAACGGCGTCGATAACGGGCGGTTCTGGTTCGATAACGTCGCAGTTCCCCGGGAAAATCTGCTCAATCGATTCGGTGGCGTTGACGAAAACGGAGAATACATCAGTGAAATTGAAAGTGAATCGCGTCGCTTCTTTACCATGCTGGGAACTCTGGTCGGTGGCCGGGTCAGCATTGGCTCCAGTGCTCTCGTCGCCGCAAAACGCGCATTAAAAATCGCCGTCGAGCACGGTCTGAAACGACGTCAGTTCGGAGAGGAAGGCAAACCGGAAACCATTTTGATGGACTACCGCCTCCACCAAATGCGACTGATTCCCCGACTCGCAAAAACCTATGCGCTGCACTTTTCTTTGCGGGAACTCTCCGAGCAATACAACAAGGCGGAAACGGTAGAGGAAGGACGCATTTACGAAAGAGATGCGGCAGCACTCAAGGCCGCCGCCACCTGGCATGCTACGGAAACGATTCAAGTCTGTCGGGAAGCCTGTGGTGGTGCCGGCTATATCACAAAAAAGGGATTCACCGATCTGAAAGCCGACACCGATATCTTTACCACCTTTGAAGGCGACAATACCGTCCTGCAACTACTGGTCGCCCGGGAGTCTCTCAAAGATTTTGGTCGGCAATTAAAATCCGTAGGCCCCGTCACTGCGGGAGTCGAGATCACATTCACTCAGCTGAAACGCTATCAACTGAGCCTCGCTCTGCTTTTCTCCCGGGGCGAAATTTCTACCACGACTCTTCTCGCGCTGCTCAAACGCCGGGAACAACAGGTCCTGATCGATACCGGAAAACGAATCCGCCGACGAATCAAAAAAGACGGCCTCACGTCCTCCGCCGCTTTTACTGAAGAAGGCCCCCAGCTTGCCGTCTTCGCCAATGCCCATACAGAATCTCTAATCTTCGAGCGATTCCGCGAAGCACTCAGTGTGGTCAACAATCAGAAGGTCCGCTCGAAACTGGAAGCGCTACTCGAGCTCTACGGCCTGACCGTGCTGGAGGAAGATCGGGCGTGGTTTCTTTCCAGTGGGTTGATGCCGGTATGGCTCTGCAATTCTCTACAGGAGATGATCAGCCAGCGGGTCGGTCTGATCAGAAAGGACGTCAATCATCTCGTCACGGCCCTCAACCCCGGAGAGATGTAGTAAATCGTTACTTCCGGGTATCAAACAGAACATAGCGAAATCCATACCTTTCATTGCGATCGTACGGAGAGACAGAGTTGCGGAACGAGCTGAGCAACACTTCCCGCTCGAAGGAGTCCCATCCCCCGCCCCTGACGACGCCGAGATTTTCAACTCCCTCGTTATAGGAATCGCTGACCCACTCCCAGACATTTCCGCCGATATCAAATAGCTCGTTTTCATTAGCGGCAAAACTTCCAACCGGAGCGGTCTGCACATAGCCATCCCGATATCCCGGAATGATATATTTCCCGAACATTTGTGCGCCAGTCTCGTCCGCATAATTACCGGTCCCTTTCACCGGCGGCCACTGGTCGCCCCATGGAAACTGCCCCGAAATTTCCCGCTCCCGGTCCTGAGGTGTTGCGCCTTCCTCGCCGGTCAAACCAGCCATCTCACTCCACTCCAAATCAGTCGGGAGGCGGTATTGGTGCCAGGAACGGATCCATCCCTCGGCGCGCTCTTTTTCAGTCAACCAGGCGCAGAACATTTCGGCATCGTGCCGGTTAATTTTTACCACCGGGTCATCCGGTGTTTGGAGAAACTCGGGGGAGAACACCCCGGGATTACTGCCACTCATGGCGAGAAACTCCGCAAAATCCCGGAGCCGGACTTCCCAACATCCCACCATCATATCCCCGACCGGAACCATGGGGACGTTTTGACTGTTGGTCCAGCGCTCGCCGAAAATTACGGAACGGTCCCGCTCCAAAACAACCGGAATGGAAAGGTTTTCCTCCGTAAGGTTACCGTGAAGCGGTTTCTCCTCATGACCGGCCATCGATAACCGGAGGTGATACGGTCCGAGCCTGCGTCGCAATTTCAGCGGAGTGTTTCCCAGTAGCTTATCACCCTCGTAGACCTGTGCCCCTTCGGGTTCAGAAGACACCATCAGGGTGCTGAAAGAATCCATCACATAGCAATAGAAATCATGATCCCCCGGGGGCCGGGGTACCGGAGCATGATAGAGATTTTCATCAAAAAAGCCGACGCTGCGATCTTTCATCGTCATCCAGTCACAAAAGGCCCATTTCAAGGCTTCGTCAGCCACTTGAACCACTCCACCTTTCGCTCCCAGAGCCACGGGGCGACCGGTGGAGGTCAGAAAACCGCTAAATGCATGACTTGTCACCGGAGCGACGAACGATCCATCGGGCAGCGGTGAAAATTGCAGAGACTGGGCATTGACCCACGCCTCACCGGGCTGCGGACGCTGATCCTTAATCAGTTCAGTCCTCATCAGAGCCGAGACACCGTTTTCAACCGACCTCGTAACAACTTTGTCAATGAACCCCTCTTTGCGGAACACAAACTCATACTCTCCCGGAGGAAAATCGTGATAGGGCCCGGGCGTGCGACTGATTTCTTCGCCCTCATGCCACACCGTTGCGCCACTTGGCCAGCTATCGAATTTGATAGACCCCATCGGGACCACTTCCGCGACAATCGGAGGTGGGGGCGGAACCGGCTGCAGCATTTCTTCGGTAGTTTCCGGCGGATCCTCAACCTCACCTATCGTCACCGGCGCTACCTCGGCCTTTTCCACCACTTCGACGGTCCGCTCTTCAACTTCCGGCGGGGATTCCGTGATCTCCTCCCCCTTCATCATCCCGTTCCAAAAGACCACTCCCAGAACCAGAACGGTCAGGGCCAGCCCGACGATGGAAGACACAAAAAGCATCCTTCCAACCAATGGATTCCTCTCCACCGCAGCAGGAATGCCCGACTCAGCAAATTCCCCCGGTCGCACCTGACGCAGAGCTTTCGCGAACGCCATCGCTGTATCAAACCGCTTTCTCGGGTCCGGAGCGCCTCCGCGGCAAATCACGGTATTGAGAGCGCGCCACTCGTCGCGGTTCACGGTGGGAGGCAATTCGTGGTTGGTGGGTAATTCAGGAAATTCGAGCCGGTCCTTACCGGTGTGCATCTCGTAGATGACCATCGCCAGCGAATAAAGGTCGGCCGAGCTGGTCCCCGGCCCTTCCGGAGGCACATAGCCCTCCGTTCCCACGTAAGTCTTCTGTCCTGACCGGGCCACCAGACCGATATCGGCAAGACGGGGCTCCCCTTTTACAAAAATGATGTTGGAGGGTTTCACATCCCGATGCGTCAAGCCCGCCTGATGCAAATGAGCGAGAGCCTCCGCCAGATTCACCCCGAGTTTGATACACTCTCTGATGTCGCGGGAGCGATTCTGCTTCAAGTCAGAAGTCAGAGTTCTCGCCTTGTAAGTGGCCGGGTCGATTTGATCGTTTCCACCACCCGATTGATCATCAGCCAGTTCCATCACGTAATAATAGAAATTTGCTTCCAAATCTCTCCCCACGTGAAGCACATCAACCAGCCCCGGATGATCCTGAGACACTTTTTCGTAGTGTTTGATCCCTTCAAACTCGCGTTCAAAAGTCCGCTCCAGATCAAAATCCTCGCGCCGAACCACTTTCACAGCCCGGTATCGACCCGTTACGGTTTGAGCCAGATAAACCTCTCCGTACGACCCACCTCCAATCCTTCCGAGGATCTGATAACTGGGGATTTCAGGGAATTCTGGCTGTGACGGATCGATTCTTAATCATAGCCACGTTGGTGTCGAATGCCACCGTGAAAATCAGCGCAACACTCTTCTAATTGAGCAAAGAAAATCCTCCCCAAAACCCCTTGTAGCCATCCTCACTCCCGCATGGCTCAGAGCCGTATTCGGACTACGAAGGGCAAAGTTTAAACTGTGGCTAAACGGAGATGCCAACGCCGGACCGGGGGGGCGGATTTGATTTGAGGCACTTCAGAGACTATTTTCGAATCAAGCAGTAAGACCAAGTCAGGCATTTTCACCCCGCTTTAAACCTATGAAGAAGTTAGCCATTCCATCCGTATTTCTTACCGCAATGGTTTTACTGTGCTCAGGAACACACTGTTTTGGGGAGCCATTGGAGATAGAGCCGAGTGACAAACCCTACTCACATGGGAATTACTTAGTTATTACATGCCATCGAGTCGAAGGCGCTGGAAAGTTCCCAATATCTTATTCCCTACACGAAGTCACTTCCATCAACGGGAAGAAACTCGAGAAACCCTTGGAGGTTCATGTTGAGTATATCGATTCATTCCATATTCCGGGAAATCCAGAGGTCATGATTTCCGGTTACTTTACAAAAAAGCAGGTAGGCCAGCCAGATTGGCCGCAGGATTCTCCGGAAGCCAAATACATGCAGTATTCTCAATCTCTCTTTAGATTTATCGATGTCTTCATTGCCTCCGGAGTGCGAGCACCAGAGGAGGAAAAGAAGCGATTTGAGAAAGAAGTCTCAAGCAAACGAAAACAATAGCTGAATAGGCTCGGAGTGGCTTGAATCAAGGCACTTGAGGTTGAACTGAATCAAAGCGAATAGGACAGGGAAGCGTCCCGGGCCGATCGGAAACGCACTCTGGAGCGGATCGTTTGAGCCCATACCAGAATACCGATCAGAACAATTGTTGAGGCAAGAACCCGATTGGTCCCCACCCAGTAATGAATCCGGAGCAGTTCAAACATAAAGAGAAACTGAATGGGATAGACCAATCCAAAAAGACGTCCGGCAGCAAGGCTGCGATAAGCGGCTCCGGTCAGAAAACCCAGAGCAAGCATCGCCGGGACAAACAGTAGATTACCGGTGTAAGTCGCCACGTACCAGACGCCCGAGGTGTTATTAAACTCGATATCCAAAGATCCCTGATAGAGTCCTTTGTAGATATGGTCGTATGCGCCGTGATAAATCGGTCCGGTCAACCCATCGTAGAAACCGGTCACACCGAGCGCCGCGGCTCCGGTATTCATCGCCTCGAAGTAATAGGTAAAGAGGCGCTTCCATCCGAATACAAATATATTGGCATGCTCAGCTGAGTTACTTTGCCAGGATCGCAGAGATTCAAAGAAGATAAAAACCGCCAGCAACATCACTGGAGCCAGTAGGGGAAGGATGTTGATAAATTTCTTTATCATCGGAGTCACCAACTGACCTATCCTCGGCATAGCACAAAGAAAGAAGGGAAAGACACCTTCGATCAACGCGAGCCGCTCTGACCAGAGAATCGCTCTGACAAAAAGCGTTCCGAAAAACACGATATGAAACGCAGAGATCAGCTTGATTTTCCCCGGAAGGATCCCGGCCCAGCGCAGTCCCCGCAGTCCGGCAAGTGCGAGTGAAACCTGAGTCCAGGTGGTGACTCCAGGAATGGTTTTGAAGGTATGCTTCAACTCCAGATTCCCTCCCAACACTCCGGCTACCAGTCCCGGATTCATGAAGAAGCCACGAAAGAATATGATATGGGAAATGATAAACACTCCCATCAAAAACCAATCCAGTTTTTCACTGAGAAATGCCTCTGCAATTCGAGGTGAAGATTGACCGGAGCGCCCTCCCCCTATCATTCTGCCAATGGTTTTTGATTCACCCATCAGCGCCCCGAGGATCAGAAAAAAGAACCCGATCAGACCGATAACAAAATCCCGGTTTCCGTAGAAAAGTTGTGCTTTCGACAGGGTCAGGGAGGGATCGGAAAACGAAAAAAGAATCATCGCCGGCAGCATCGCCACCAGCATAAACAACGAGGGACGAAACCACCAGGGCAGCCAGAAATTGGGCTGCCCAAGCGAAACCTGATGAAACTTTTTCTGCAATTTCATGACACACCGGAGGCGTTACCCTTCGAGAGTTACCGAAATCGTCCCTCTTGCATTCTTCCGCAAGTTTTCGAGAACCTGATCGACCTTCTTTCTCTTTTCGATTCCGTTACGGACAATCAGCATCGAAGTGTCCGCATAGGAGGTCACCATGACCGGCACTTGCGAGTCCTGAGGTAGAGAAGACGTTTCAATGATGATCCTTGAAAACTGCTGGCAGTGGGGATTCAACATTTGCCAGATATTTTCAGGAGCGAGTAGGAAGCTCGAGGGAATGGCCAAACTGAACAGGTTTTTCTGATGGGACTTCTGAGGCTGAAAGCTGACCAGATTCCCCGGATTGCTACCGGCAACCATTGAAATCACGAGAGTCTGATTTCCATAGTAAGCGGAGGCATACCCCAGAGCAGCTGCTACATGGTACCCCGATGAAGACGGCTCCACGGAGGTCACATGGATCACTTTTGAAAGCCGGTGTTGAGGCGAAAGCAATACTTGAGACATTTGCGTTAACAAAACATCGCGCTGGTCGACCTCGGTATCAATCCTGGGAGTCTCTGCGAGCACTTTGATCCCCAGATTTTTCTCGATCTGAGACCGGTTTACAAACGGGCTGTCCCGGAACAGATCGACTGCCAAAAGCCCCAGGGAAAACAACCCGCCCAGAAAAGTGCCCAGGATAGCAATGACCGGCTTACCGGGCTTTGATGTTTTATGAGCAACGATCGGCTTTGACATCTCGGTTGTGATTGAAGTCGACTTTTCAGTAATCAGAGAGGTTTCCCCGATCTTCTGCTGGAGAGCCTCGTGGATCCGCCATTCGGTTTCCACCTTTTGCTGCACAGCCCGGAATTTCGAACTTTTCGACTTTACCGCGTTAAGACCTTTTTGCAGATCAGCGACCTGAGCCTCAAGTAACTCCTGATTTTTCTCCGAAGCGGCATAGTCAGCAATTAAAGATTCTTTCAAGTCCGAAGCGAGCTGAGATAACTGAGTCTCCACTTCGAGATACTGTTTCTCCGCTTCTTTATAGTTGGGATGAGAGCGGGTGAACCGGCTCGACGCCACGACAAATGCCGCCTTGGTATTGGTTCGATGAGACAACAGGTCTGAGACATGCTTGTTGTCGGAGAAGCCACCCACTTCGATCACCTGAATGGGATTGGTTGCCGGATCGATGCCTCTTACCGTTTCTACCTTACTTCTTAAATCGAGCACTTTACTGGAAACCCGGTTTAACTCTTCACCAGCCCGGGTCAGACGCTCAGCAAACAGGTTGTGATCCTGCTCTACCGTCAGGCCGGGATTGGCGACGCGAAACTCTTCGAGCTGTTTTTCCGATTCCAAAGCGCGGTTGTAGGCAATATCAGCCTGACGCCGCAACGCGTCCTCCAGCAAATTTGCCTCACCTTTCTTTTTATCGCCCAGAAACGCTTCGAACTCCTCAACGTAGGTGCTCGCTATCAACTGAGCTCGCTCCGCATCGGTATCAAAAACCGTTAATTCGAGAAGACGGGTCGGCCGAATCAAACCGCACTTGATTCTTTTATCCCGAATCTCCTTGAGTAACAGGGAATCCGAAACCTCTTCGCCTTTGTCCATCTTTTTACGGATCGACTTCGGCAGAAAATCGCGGTCCTCCTTTAATCCCAATTTTTCAATGACCCTCAAAATCATTGAGTCAGAAGTCATCGCACGCTCCAAACTGTTCAAGGAATCAAGGTCCGACGCAACTGAATCGACATCCTCAACCTGAAGGATGTGATCAAACTTCGGATCCACAAAAATCAGAGCCTGACTGGAATAATAGAGCGTCGCAAAATTCAAAACGTAGATAATTGCCATCACGCCTCCGAGAAACGGAAATAACAGCAGCCAGAAAATTCGTTTCTTCAGAATGGAGAACAAATCCTGAAAATCGAAAACCGGGGAAAGCTCGATCAAGTCCCACTCGGACGCTCCCGGTGAGAACTGGGGGGCCGAGCTGGACTGAGATTTTGAAACCGTGGAAGTCATCATGTGGAACGTTAGATCTGCCAAAATTAGTCTACCCACCATAATTAGTCCACTAATTATATCAGAAACTGGAAAATTCTCGTTTTTCAGGCTCAGACCCGAAAAACCGGCGTGAAACAGAGTTTTTAAACGTGGCGAAAATTTCCGCTTAGCGAAAATGCTCAAGACTCCAAAACAATCATAATTATGAATATTATTGTAAATCCTTAAGGGGTGAGCGATATTTGCCGCCCAGTCTCTTATCATTTTCCAAACGAATCATCGACCATGATTGAAGTCATTTCCGACTACCCCAGAAATAAGGCGACATCGCCGAAACCGGAACGCTATCTGCTTACTTCATTTTCGAAGCACGGATTGAGCGATGAGCGGTTTCAGAATATCGTGGCGATTCTTATCCACTATCTATCCGGGCAAAACAGTTTTGATATAGGTCATTACTCAGACCAAACCCCGTCGGACCTGAAATATGAGATCGCCAGAGAAGATTCCTGCAGTGCGATAGTTCCTCTATTGGTCGGAAATAAGGACCATCGACAATTCTCGATATCATTTCAATCGGAAGCCAATGATTACGGCCCCTCCTTCGAGGCGGTATTTGAATACCTGAACGGGGAGTGCACGATAGTTTATGATTCGAAACTCTACCTGGAATCTACGATTAAGAATTGGGGCGCCCGTTTGGATTACTTAGCTAGCCAGGTCAGTTCGAATCCCAATCTGTTGGTCAAAGATGTCGATCTCTTTCTCCCCGGGGAACTTGATGAAATGATTCATGGCTGGAATCCATCAGAGCACGAAAGGCAACCATACTATCGTCAGCTGGATTACCCGTCACTATTCGAGAAGCAGGCGAAGGAAACGCCTGATCGAATTGCGGTGTCCGATGCTGAGAAATCATGGACCTACCGGGAGTTAAATTCTTTCTCGAACGCCGTCGCTCGAAAACTGCTGGATCAGGGAATCGCCACCAACGAGCGAATCGGCCTGCACGTTGAGAGAAGCGCTGAAATGCTCGGAGCCATGATCGGGATCATGAAAGCCGGGGGAGGATATGTACCTCTCGAACCCGGTCTCCCTGATGAAAGGATGACCTACATGGCTGAGGACTCGGGAATCAAACTCGCAGTCTCACAGAAACAGTTCCAATCGATTCCACTTTTCGGAAAACAGCTCGACACCATCTGGCTTGAAGACATCCCACCCGGTAATTATCATCCGAACCCCGACCACCAATGCAGTCCGAATGACCTTATTTATGTGATCTATACTTCGGGTTCCACTGGTAAGCCCAAAGGAATGGAGATCGAACATCACTCCATGGTAAACTATGTCTACGCCAATATTGAAAGACATGGCATTACGGAGGATGATATTTACCTCGGCTCGACCACGATCGCTTTTGATGTATCGGTCCCCGAATTATTCTGCCCTCTCGTTCTGGGTGGAGAGGTTCATGTCGCCCCGGCAAAGATCGCAGCAGACGGCGAAGCACTCGGGGAATTGATCGATAAAGCGGGCATCACGATGATGAACGCGACCCCAACGACGTTTCAGATCCTCGTGGCGTCTGGATGGAAAGGTAAAGAAGACCTCGTGATTATGAGTGGCGGGGAAGCCATCAGCCCCGATCTGGCCAATACCCTGCAGGGATTATGCAAAGCCGTCTACAACGAGTACGGCCCCTGTGAGGCAACGGTATTCAATACCGTTCACAAGGTTGACCATGAAAGCGGAACCGTACCTCTCGGCACACCACTGCTTAACAGTCGGATCTATATTCTGGACGACGACAATCAACCGGTCCCCCCTTCAATCAGAGGAAGAATTTTCATCGGAGGTGACTGCGTGGTCCGTGGCTACATCGACCGACCGGAATTGAACGAAGAACGCTTCCTCACAGACCCCTTTCTAAACGGGGGCAGAATGTACGACACCGGCGACGTCGGATACTGGCGGGACGGTGTGCTCTACTATTCGGGGCGCTCTGATAATCAGGTAAAAATCCGCGGCTACCGAATCGAGCTGGGAGAAATTGAAAATGAGCTGAACGCTCATCCCGGAGTTCAGGAAGTGGCTGTGCTAGTCAGGGAAGATCAACCGGGACAGAAACGAATCGTCGCTTACCTCCAGCCAGCTGCCACCATGCCGACACAGGAGGAGCTTCAGGAATTTCTTCTCAACACCCTCCCTCCCTACATGGTTCCGACCTGGTTCGTGGAGATGGAAAATTTCCCAAAAACAGTAAGTGGTAAAATCGATCGTCTATCTCTTCCGGTTCCGGAGGCGGGAAATTCAATTCCGGTAGAGCCGGAGAACACCTCTGACGATCTCGCAAAAGAAATCGCCGGATTATGGAGGGAAGTCTTAAATGTTCAGAGAGTAAAAACCACCGATATATTATTCCGTCTTGGAGCCGATTCTATCAACGCGGTTCAGTTTCAAAAAAAGCTTACCGACCACCTCCGCCGGAAAATACCGATTGCCACGATCTTTCAGTGCCCGACTTCCGAGCATCTCGCCGACGTCATCAGCGACAATGCTCAGCCTGTAGAATCCGATATCACGAAAACGAAAGTGGGAAATGATATAGCGATCATTGGGATGGCGGGGCGCTTCCCCGGGGCACCGAACATCGATACCTACTGGGACAATCTCGTCAACGGTGTGGAAAGTATCGAAACGTTCTCCAACGAGGAATTGGAGTCCTTCGGGGTCAGCGCGGCTGACTATCTATCGCCCAATTATGTCCCAAGGGGAACCTCTCTAGAAGATGCCTATCAATTTGACCCCGCCTTCTTCGGACTAAGCGGAGCAGAGGCCGAAGTGATGGATCCTCAAGCACGCCTGTTCCTGAAAACCGTCTGGGAGACGCTGGAGAATGCCGGCTACCCGGGAGAACCGGCCGGCAGTCGAATCGGAGTTTACGCAGGCGGTGGCTACTCCACTTATCAGTTCGCCCATCTCGGAATCGAATCAGTGAATCGTCTCAACACCCTGACGGGCAACGCGTCTGACTACATCGCTACAAGGTCCGCCTTTACTTTCGGCCTCACCGGCCCCGCCGTGTCAGTTCAGACCGCTTGCTCAACTTCGCTGGTGGCAGTGAACGAAGCCTGCGAGGCGATTCGCGCGAATCGCTGCGAAATGGCAATAGCGGGCGGCGTATCATTTTCCTACCCTCACGAGCAGGGCTACCATTATGACGAAGGACTGATTTTCTCAAAAGACGGTCATTGTCGCCCCTTTGATAAAGCAGCCAGCGGAACGATATTTTCCCAGGGAGCAGGCGCCGTGTTGCTCAAACCACTTAGTCGGGCCATTGAAGATGGTGATACCATTCATGCCGTAATCAAAGGCATCGCCATCAACAACGACGGCGATCGTAAAGGCACCTTTGCATCTCCGAGTATCTCCGGCCAGACCAGCGTGGTTAGCGCGGCGCTCGAAAATTCCGGAATCAGCGCGGACGAAATTTCCTATGTCGAAGCTCACGGAACCGGCACCGTGATCGGTGATCCTATAGAAATCGCGGGACTCACGACTGCATGGAGATATTCCAGTGATCGCATTCAGGATTGCCCGATCGGTTCCGTAAAATCGAACATCGGACACGCTGATGCGGCAGCTGGAATTGCCGGTCTGCTCAAATTAGCCCTCTCGCTCAAACACCAAACTATTCCCGGCACGCTGAATTTTACAGAGGAAAATCCGGAGATGGATCTGGAGAATTCCCCTTTCTATATACAGGACGAAACCACGCCGTGGGAAACCGACGGCCAACTCCGGATTGGTGCCGTGAGCGCGATGGGCCTCGGAGGCACCAATGCCCATGCCATACTCGCGGAGGCTCCCGCCACTGAGTCAGCACCGTCTCAGGACGATCAGTATCTCATTGTTCCGTTCTCAGCTAAAAGCAGAACCTCCCTTGAAGGAACCTTATCCGATTGGAAGCAGTTCGTCGCCGGATCTGATTTGAACTGGGCTGACGCGGCATTTACAATGCAGAACGGTCGCGGCGCATTCGATGTCCGCTTTGCTATAGTCGGCAATACTCCGGAAACGATCCTTTCCGAACTGGAGAACCGTGACATAAAGATTTCCGGAGCTCCCGTCATCGATCGTAATCCCGTCTTCATGTTCACCGGCCAGGGCTCACAATACCGGGGCATGGCAGAGCAATCCTACCGGAGCGATAACGTCTTTCGAAGTGCCCTCGATCAATGCTTCAAACTTTTAAAGCAAAATGCGAGGCTCGATCTGGAGCCTGTTCTTTTCGGTGATGACAAAAATCTAATCAACGAAACCCGATACGCTCAACCCGCCATCTTCGCCGTCTGTTATGCTCAATCTCAACGGTGGTTAGACTGGGGATTCGAGCCGACATCGCTGATTGGACATAGTATCGGTGAATATGTCGCAGCAGTGATCAGCGGAGTGATGTCACTTTCGGACGCATTAACGATTGTCGCAAAGCGAGGGCAACTCATGCAGGAAATGAAGCCCGGAAAGATGATGGCGGTATTCGATACCGCAGAAAATGTTGCTGCATTGATAGAACAGAATCCAACAGTCGAGGTCGCCGCCGTCAACGGCCCCAGTCTCACGGTGGTGGCAGGGACTGAAGAAGGCATCGCACGCTTTCGAAAAATTCTACAGGAAAAGACAGTTCGCCACCGGGAGTTGGTTACCTCCCATGCCTTCCATTCAAAAATGATGGAACCGATGTTGGATGAGTTTGAGTCGGCGGTCGCTAAAATCGACCTGTCCCCTCCTCAAATTCCCTATATCTCAAATGTGACCGGTAAATGGATCACTGCCAAACAAGCGACATCTCCCGGCTACTATGCAAAACAGATTCGCAGGTGCGTAAAATTCAGTGCCGGTGTCGAAACAATCGCGGCGGAGAACCCGGGGAATCTTTTCCTTGAAATGGGTCCGGGAGAAACGCTCACAACCTTTTGCAATGATATTCTTTCAGGGACCGATCATATCGCAATCTCCACGCTTCCCGGTCCTAAAACCGGAGGCGATTCGCTGCAGTTTACCTGGAAAGCTCTGGCACATACCTGGACTTTGGGGCAGTCGCTGAACTGGAGTCGGTATCTGCCTCAGGAAGGAAGGCGCCGCATTCCGCTCCCAACCTATCATTTCGATGAACAGACCTATCGAATCGAACCCAACATTATAAACGAAGATCCGGCAGCCCAGTCCTCTTCGATTTATCATACCCCGATCTGGAAAGAATCGAAGTCAGGATACGCGGGCGTGCCTATCACACCGGGAGAGAAAACCGTTTGGCTTTGTTTCATCAACAATCGCTCATCACTCGAGAGAGGCATTCTTGACGCCGCCAAAGCGGAAACGAGCCGCCGAATCACAGTTGCCACCGGGAAAAACTACAAACGCTATTCCGCCAACCGGTACCGTATCAATCCGGAATCGGAGGAGGATTATGAATCTCTCGTAAAATCTGTGATCAACGATTTCGGAACGATCGGAGGAGTGATCCATAGCTGGAGTTGCAACCATCCACATGTCAAAAATGACGAAAAAGTCTGGAAAAGTCAGACCACTCGCACCATCAGCGCTCTGTGGCTCGCTAAAGCGCTCGGCAGTCTGGGCAACATCACTCCGATTCCAGTCAACTTCATCACGACCGGTCTAATCCGCGCAAAATCCGATCGTCTCTTACCCGCAAACCATGCCCTGGCCGGGGCTGTCGGGGTGATCCAAAGGGAATACCCGAATTTAATCACTCGAACTATCGATTTGGGCGACCAAACCTTCGATATCCGAACGGAGGAAGCTCTTCATAAACTGCTCAACGGCGATCAGCACCATCTCAAAATCGCAATGAAAGATGGAAGCTGGTGGCTGCCCGCTTTTGAAAATGATGATCCGGATATCGTCAACAATACCGAGCCAGTCCGCGAACTGAAAAACGAAGGGGTCTATATCTTTACCGGAGGGCTCGGCGGACTCGCTCTCACGATCGCGAAGGAATTCTGTAACCGCGCGAATAAATTAACACTGGTTCTGATCACCCGTTCCGCCTTCCCCGATCGCAACGAGTGGGCCTCTCTACTAGCCGGTTCAGACACGGATCCAAAAACCGCTTCCCGAATTAAAACGATCGAAGAACTGGAGCAAACCGGTGCCCGGATTCAGATCGTTACCGCCGATCTATCCATTCCCGGAATGATCGAGAGCACATTCGACGCGGTTCAGAGACAGCACGAAGCGATTGATGGCGTTATCCACACTTCGGGAATTCTACAGGACGGCACCATTGCCCGGAAGGACAAGAGATCGATCGAAAATGTATTCGCCGCAAAAGTGATCCCGGCACAGGGAATCTATCATTACTTCAGCTCACCCAATCACAATGCGGATTTTGTGGTTCTGTTCTCATCAGTCTCCACCGAGCTCGCGGCTTACGGCCAGAGCGATTATGCGGCAGCTAATGCCTACCTGGATGGAATCGCCGAGCAGGCGTACTCAGAGGGGCATCCCTTCTTCAGTATATCCTGGCCAGCCTGGCGCGAGGTCGGAATGGCGGCGGAAACGTCTTCCGACGCGGCAAAGGCGAGTGGGCTCAGCCTCGAACTCGCTAACAATTCGGTTGCTCCGGAAATCGGGGCTAAGGCCTTCTTCGACATTGTTTCGTTCTCCGACAGTGGACGAACCGTTGTTTCGGTACTTCCCTTTGACCATCACTACCACGAACTTCTGGCAAAGCGCCAGCCCGCTTCAAACCGGTCCGATGAGTCACGCTCGAAAATTGAAGCGCCGGTCGAACAAATGTTGAGCCTCTGGAAACGGGAACTAAAGAACAATCAAATCGAGGAGGATCACGACTACTTTGAGTTGGGCGGCGATTCGCTACAGGCTGTGGGCCTACTTCAGCGAATCCAGGAAACCTTCGACCAGGCAATTCCCATGTCGCTGTTAATCAAAGCGCCGACCGCAAAACAACTGGTTCAGGCGATGGGCTTAGACAGTGGAGGAATTGAGGAAGTGGAGGAAAAAGAACTGCCGGCTCACATCATCCCCCTGCGGATCGAACGCGAGTCCAATGAAACTCCGATGTTCTGTATTCATGCCGCAGACGGCAGCGTCATGTTCTATCAGGGCTTCGCGACAAGACTAAAACACAAGCGAACCATTTACGGAGTTGAAAGTCGCTTCTTCCACGATGAATCCTACGAGATAGAAGCAAATATCGAAGCGATGGCTGAGAGGTACCTCAAGGATATCAAAGAAGTTCGACCCGAGGGTCCCTATATCTTTGCCGGATACTCATTTGGCGCTCTTGTCGCGACCCGCATGGCCCAACTGGCCAGGCAACGCGGCGACGAAGTCGAAGGGCTTATTATCTATGACATGTTCAACCCGGAAGTGATTCGGAAATACTCTATTTTCGAAAGAGCCAAAGTCATCTGGGACAGCCGATCGATTCTTCCGTTCTGGCCGAGACTGGGTTCCTGCTTCGAAAGAGTTGGTGAATTGGCGAAATGGGCCGCGATTCATTTGATCAGCTACCTGAAATACAAGACCAAGCAGCACGAGGGCGAGTATGCCCGACATGTCGAAGCAAGGTATATGAACGAATCTCTAATCCCCGATTTCCGGCCCGAGCCATACGAAGGGCGCGTGATGCTGGTTCTCACCGAAGATCCCGGAGACCGTTATGATTTTGGTGAAATCCACGGATGGAGAAAAGTCCTCACGGGGCAACTCACCCATCGTTTTGTCACCGGCAATCACCTCGAAATCTTCACCGGCACCCATTTGGAGTTACTGGTTAACCACACCGACTACTTTCTCCAGCGCGTTCCGCCGGAAAAATATCCCTCTCCAAATTCGACCAGGGAAAAGATGACGGTTGGAGACGAGCGATTCAAATCATCCAGCCGTCAGACCGTAGGACAGTCGAAATAAAACGCTATCACAATCGGGAGGCCTGATGCTGATCCAACCAGTTCGTCACAAAATCTTCAGTCGATTTTGATGCCGCTACATTGTATCTCGCTTCCAGCTCCCCGATTTCCCACCCACGTTTCTTCTTCACTATTGAAAGGGTGGCCCGCTGCGGTCCAAAAACGCGGTAAATGTAAAGTTTCCCGGACATAATTTTGCGGGCGTAACTGGCCACGCAGTTCCCCTGAATTTCGCCTTCATCGACAAGGTCCCGGGGACAAATTAACGGTTCGATTTTACCGGGAATCCCCGGCAGCGGCGGATCCTGAAAGGTACCGGAGATGGCCGCGAGTTCAGCATCATTCAGTTGCCGGACACGTCGCTTGTATTGATTGGTAACCCGCTCATGCACATCGTAAAGTCGCTGAAGATCCTGGAAAAACGTGATTGTCCGACCAACCTGAATATCCACCTGCATATCCAGCGCTGAACGAATCATGTGAACCACCCGCCCCCGGTATTTCTCGCGGTGATCGTTTGCCACCGCTTCCAGCAATTTCGCCCCGGCCGCAGCGGAGGCAATCGGGTCGACCACAATCTCCATGACGCCGAGATTGATCTTCGAGACATGACCCAGCGCCGTTTTATCTTTCGCTAATTCCGACCCGACCATCTTAATCATCGATTTCCAGTTATCTGTCGTAATCGATGCGGGCTGAATCTTACTGATCAATTTTACCGCGGCGTTTGAGTCGGGATAATTGAGTAGTTTCAGCAACTCACGTTGCCGCATTTTACTACATTGAAGCGATTTGATCAGTTCGACATCTCCATCGAATTTCTGAGCAAGGAAAAAAGCGAGAGCCGGATTGGCCAGCGCTAGATCGACCGTTCCCTGATCGTAATACATCATCTGAAGCATTTTCCATTGACGAACCCGAAATGGTTCGAGAGCCTTTGCGACATCTTTCGGCAAGGAAAACCGGAAACTGTCCAAAGCCTTCTTTTTCTGTTCAGCCAAAGTCAGTGGCGCTTTTTTGACCTTGGGAGGAGCGGACTCCGCGAAAAAATCGAAAGTCATCTGTCCGGCCGCTTTTTCTTTTTCAGAAAGCCCCGACTTCTGCTTCTTTTTGCGATAGGGACGAACCAGTTGAAATTCGGGAACAAACGGCGCCCATTCGGGACTCACCGGACTGCGGCGCCTTGCAGTGGGTGGATCCCATCCCCGAATTTCAATTTCGGAGGAATTCTTGCGCAGCTGAAGCCATCCCCCGGTGAATTGACACGAATTTTCGTTCTGTTTAGTGGAATTTTGCATGGTGGTGGTCGTGCAGATTCCGCGTTTAGGAGGGAACACGGTAAAACTAACTGATCAATGCACGTGCAAACTTTGATCCGCAAACAATCTGTTTTGGGATCACGTTTTTTCGATCCCACACCACTCATCATTGATAAAAATGATTCGCAAAATCCCCGCTTTGAACGCCCCGGTATCCCACTCGTCCAATCTAAACTTTTTGGAAAAACTTACCTTTAAGATCAATACAGGTTGATTATTATATAATTACCATTATTTTGATAACGAAACCTTTTAGTTCAACCAACACTGAAATCACAATGAGAAATCTTATTCTAACGGCTCTGATCGTCACCTTCGCGATGCTGATGGGCCCCGTAAATCTTAATGCAAGCACCCACTCCTGCGTCAAAAAGAAGGTCTGCACCGAAGAAGTCTGTCGCCGGGAGTTTTGTAAAACCAAAACGGTTTGTGGATGCGTTACCAAAACGCTTTTTGTAGAGATTACCTACAAAACCACTTACCGGGACAGCTGTGGCAACTGCAGCTACCGGATTCATACCGAGACGAGACGCTGCAACTGATCGTTTCCTATACTTTACCTCTTCACCTTACTGATAAGGGCGGTCCATCCGGGCCGCCCTTTTTGTGTAACAGGCGATACCATCGGGGAAGAAGCCACACTGCAACCACCATATTGATCAATATTCCAGCAGCACAAATTTGTCCAAGACTGGAGAGACCGTGAGCTGAAGCAAAGGACAGAGAACCAAAACCGATCGCTGAAGATGTTCCGCAAAATATCAATGCTTTCGCAATCCCCCGTTTGACCAATTCAATATCACCATCGCTGCGCCGTAATGCGAAGATCATGTGAATCCCGAAATCGAGACCGGTACCGAATAACAATGGTAGACCACAGATATTAAACGAGTTCCAACTCAATGGCGTCCAAAGCGTTAAGATCACCATAGCGCAGGAGGAAAACATCAAACAGAACATGGCAAGAAACCAATCCCGCCACGACCGGAAGACCACCGCCAGCATCAGCGCAAGAATGCCGATCATGGGAAGAAATACATATTTCAAATCGCCCCGGATTCGCTCATTCAAAGCGGTTCCGAGCGATCCAAGACTTGCGACAGCGGATCGCTCGTTACAAACCGCGACGACCCAGTCTCTATCTCCCGGTTTCGCCGGCCTTGCCGACCCCAGAGCCGCAAATTTGCCATCACCCTGATAGAAAAGACGCCCCACCGTCCATTCAGCGAAAGTTCCTTCTGGCATCGCAAAGGGAGCACCATTATCAATTGCATCGATCAATTTCCGCCAGGTATGCAAAACGTCCCGCGTAAGGTCGGCCCCCTCCTCCGAAAATCCCGCGGCATCAATCTCCCGGAGAATCCGGTCGTTGCCGGCAACCACGGAACGCAGCGATTCTATATTCAGCCGTTGGTTTTCCGGGGCAGGCAAAATTCCCCGCGGCAGGATAAAGTGTTCAATCGCCCCGCTCTGTTCAGCCTCGATAAGACGGGCTTCCAGCGAATCCATCGTAGCGCGCAATTGCTCCATGTCGTCGGCTGCGAAAACCACGGGAACCGAATTTTCACGTCCACGGAGAGAGCTCTGCATCTCCTGCCAGGCTCTCATCGAAGGACTGCTTCTAATCCGGAAAGGATGAAACTCTGCTTCGAGATGGGGAAACTCTTTTATCGCGACCGACCCGAGAGCAAGCAGAGGAATTAACCCGGCAAGGATTCCGGGCCACTTCACCGACGGGCCTCCTTTCTGACTCTCTAAAGCAGGTTTCTGCACACTCTGACCAGCGAACTGAACTGCAATTTTGGAGAATCCCCATAACATGACGGTGGCCCCGATACCGATACCGATCGCAACCAGATTCCCCATTTCAGCGATTCCCGGCAGCGAGCTGAGATTTAGAGACAGAAACACGGCTGCGGTTGTGACGGCCGCCCAGGCGATGGCCGGTCCGACTTTCCTGCGCAGTTCTGCAGGTGAGACCACTCCCGTCATCGCCTCCCGGTAGAGGACGATTCCGTAATCGACAGCTAAGCCCAGAAGAATCGCAGCAAATCCGGCACTCATCACGCTGAGTTTGCCGAAGAACAGTCCGCCGAGGTTCAGCGTCAGGATCAGGATCAAACAGAGCGACGCAATCAGCCAGCCGAGCGGTTGAGACTGGCGGTGCATCACCCAGAACAGAAGAGAAATCAGTGCCATCGTCGCCATGACCGACAGCGTCATATCCCGTTCCATTTCGGTGCCGACCTCCGCCATAAAGGCCGGGGTTCCGGTCAACCCAATTGAAACCGACTCCGGCACTTCTTCCTCCGATCTCCACTGCTGAACCAGAGCCTTTATCTGATCCAACCAGACATCTGCCGCGCGGTAATCGGAAAAATTGACGCCGTTACCCTCAACGTAAAATAGACGGAATTTACCGTCCGGCGATGCCATCGCATCCGCTTTCGACGCATCCATCGACCGGAGAGATTCGGGAAGACGCGACAGAGCCAGCGGGTCATAACTTCTCACGATCGTTCCCTCATCAAAGAGCCCCTCTTCAATCATCCCCATCGCTTCGGCCACGGTCGCTTCCGAGTTGGGTTCACCGAGGCGTTCTGCAAGAACATTGACTTCTTCCGGATCGGCATTGAACCACAGCCAGGCGAGAAGACTCCCCCCTTCCCTCGCAATTTGATCAAGGGAAAGGTCCTGATGCACATTACTGATCAGTTCAGTTGAACTACGTAATTTTTCAGCGAGCTCGCGGGCCACTTTTTCCGACAGTGCTGAATCCGGAGAGGAAACGGTCACCATCAGTTGACTATCACGACTGAAATACCGGTTCAGCCAGTCCATCCCCCGCACCTCGGGTAGATCAGCGGGTAACAATTCGTAGAGACTCGCCGAGAACTGAACCTTTGACAGACTGAAGAAAGCAAGCCCGGCAAGGATCACCAGAAAGCCAAGTAGTGAAAGGTGGTGTTTGATAGTTTTTGACACTTCGATCAAACCTTTCACTTGATAAGAGGCTCCAGCTCGGGCCGAAGCAACAGAGAGCCGAACGGTGAGACGTGGTCTCTATCGTTATATACCGTTTGCCCGTCTTTCGCCATCAGGTAGATCCCCTCTGAGTTCGTAAAATACGGAAGTGGGTCGATCACCTTTACATCCAGGCCACGAATCGCCTCATCGATCAGATCATTAACTCTTTTACTATATTCCCGGTGGTGCTCGATCGGGAGCGCAAAGGTATTCAGATCAAGCCCGCGACTCGCCGCCTGAGCGACCGTGGAAGGAACGTCGCGCGGCTGGAGCCCCACATCCTGAAAGAGGCTCACGGTCACACCGGAGTCCAGCAAGGTGGCAACGGTCTTCCTCAGCTTTCGAATAAATACCTGTTGGGCATGCTCTGGACTGTGAGGAAACGTCTGTTCATCTCCGATCAACCGTCTCAGGTCCCCTCCCGGAACAATAAACGCATACCCTTCCCACCGGGCCACCATGATGACATGCTTAATTCCTTTATCCTTAATAAACTGAAGCACCGGCGTTCCGTAATCCGTTCCGCCTTTACCCTCTTCGTTGAAATACACCCCGGCAATTGGAACCGTCCCCGGTTTCGCTGCAACATACACGCTTCTATTCGCCTCCCGGGCAATCGTATCTACCGCAGGAAGTAATACCGTGGCATGACTGTCTCCCCAGATCAGGGTCGCAGGTGGACCAGTCTCGCTGACCGGCGCCCCCACGGTGGGGAGTGATTCGCCTTTTAAAAGACAGTCGAGTTGGGTGGTATGAATAAAACGGGAATCGTTCTTTTGGTGTTTGACCACTTCAGGAGGAAACCGGGATGGGTAACCGTCTGTCTTATACATAATAGTTCCCACAATCACGAAAAAACCACCTACGACAGCACCGAAAGCAAAGATCTGTTTTCGAGTCCCGAATATAGATTTTTTACGAAAAGGAGTCTCCACGTATTTCCAGGAAAGAACAGCGAGGATAAACGAAGCCAACAACGTCACCACCAGTTTGGTTTGAGTGACCTCGCTCATTGACAGGTATTTCACAAAAACGATCAGGGGCCAGTGCCACAGATAGAGTGAATAAGATATTTTCCCGATGTAGACCACCGGCTTCAAAGAAAGCAGCCGACCGATCGACGTTGGCGTCCCCGTGTTGAAATTGATTAACAACGCCGTCCCTAAGCAGGGAGCCAGCGCTGCAACACCCGGAAACGGAGTGCTCGAACTATAGAAAAATACCGCCCACAAAATCAGGCCCAACCCCAACCAGGCCATCAGCTCATTCCACAAAGGTGCCAGAAATTTCCGGGCGGGCAAGATGGCGAGCAACACTCCCAAATCAAGCTCCCAGACGCGCGAAGCGATTAAGAAAAACGAGAAGGAAGGATAGGCCGCAGTGAGGTAAACCGATAGAGCGAGTGAAATCACGATGAAAGCGATCACGCCCTTGATCGCAAAACTTTTCCCCCAACGCAAAGCGAGAAGCAGCAGCGGAGGAAACAACACATAAAACTGCTCTTCGACGGCCAGTGACCAGGTGTGTAGCAGAGGCTGAAATTCCGAAACCGTCTCAAAATAGCCCGTCTGCCTCCAGAAATAAAAATTGGCGCACAAGAGCGGCTGAGCGATCGCGGACTGCCCGAGTTCCTCGAAATGTTGAGGGATAAACCAGAAGTAGCCGGCGACAAGGCACGCCATCACCACCACGGAGAGTGCGGGAAAAATGCGGCGAATCCGACGCTCCCAGAAATTGACCATGCTGAAAGTTCCCGCCTCAATCTCTTTTATTACCAGCGATCCGATCAGATATCCGGAAATCACGAAAAAGACATCGACCCCGACATAACCGCCAGGAAATCCCAGTGCCGCATGGAAAAAGAGAACCGGTAAAACCGCCACGGCTCTCAGGCCGTCAATGTCAGCCCGGTAAGGAATGGTTGGATGATGCGTTTTCAAAAGTCTGTTAAGGCGTTCTCCTGATAAAATTAAAGCCCATCTTCTGCAAAGTTTTTTTGTGAAGCCACTGGTTCCGCTCAGTGTTTCAAACTTGTCACGATTCCGCTAATGCCTCGATCCCTTCGCGGTTCATCCGGACGATTCGCCACTCGTCGAGCATTTCGCCGCCAATCTTATCGTAGAAATCAATCGCCGGCTGATTCCAGTCGAGAACAGTCCATTCCATTCGTCCGCAGTTTCTCTTCACTGCGAGACGCGCCAGTTCCTTCAATATCGCTTTCCCGATGCCCTTTCCCCGTTGTTCGGGCGTGATGTAGATGTCCTCCAGGTAGAGCCCCTGCTTACCGATGAAAGTCGAGTAATTGTGGAAAAACACAGCTGTTCCAATAATGATCCCTTCGACCTCTGCCACAAGCGCCCCGGCAGCCGGTTGATCTCCGAACAACGCCTGATGAGTCGATGCCGGTGTCGATTCAACCCAATGGGTGATCTTTTCATACTCAGCCAACTCCATCAGTAATCGATGGATCGAGTCACAGTCGCCGGGAACGGCGGGGCGGATTTTAAATAAGTCGGACATGCTGAATAAATCAGTTTCGAAGCGACAGTTTACGGAGATACCGGCCATAGCAAACCCACACTGCCGGAAAAAATTCGAAATGCGGCATGAGCGGCGCGCCTGTTGCCTCATTTAAAAAGGACACCGTAACGAGGTGAAATTATGCTGCTTTGG
>JARGPI010000040.1:10404-50128 GCA_029213005.1 Verrucomicrobiales bacterium | reverse complement strand
CCAAAGCCGCATGATTTCACCTCGCTACGGTGTCCTTTTTAAATGAGGCAACAGGTGCGGCGACCGTCAGATTCAAGGGTTGCATCCATCCTTTTGAGAGCGATGCCCTCAAAGCTCCTATTTTCGCTCATTTCGTCGCATTTCCACCACAAGCCTCAACAGGAGCAACACCGACGCCCCCTTCCTCCGGTTTCGGCCAGACTAAGCTCCACGATGCAGACAAAAACCGAAGCGAACCGCGAGGAAACGAGCAAAAGAACAAGGGGCGCCTCCCAACCCAACGGCTCGCAGCGTGCCTCAATCGAAACCGCGAAAGTCAATTTTGCGCACCAATGCGAATGCCCCCGAAGTCTAACGGCCATGTCGAAATTTGCCGTCAATTGAAGACAAAAAGTGGCAGTCTTCCGCTAAGTTAAAAATCGGCATAAACCCTACGCACCCCGGAAAGCTAGAAGTGAAGCGGGTTGAGAGACGGAAATCGCTTCTTCTCCTACTATGAGCCTCGCTTAAAGTTTTAAGTTGTCCCGCAGACCTCGCGATTTTGAATACCTATGCCGATTTGCGACCGTTCTCTTCCGGATTGATCAAGACGATTGTGCTATCGTATTGGTTGAAATATGAAACCGACCTCTCCCCAGCGTATCCCGGTCATTGATTCGCATACCGGCGGCGAACCGACCCGGGTGATTGTTGGAGGAGTGGCGGAGCCTGCGGGTGACACGATGACTGAAAAACGGGCCGCTTTTGCGGGAGAACTTGACTGGCTTCGCTCCGCCACAGTTTGCGAGCCGAGGGGGCACGAGGCTCTGGTCGGAGCCTTGCTTTGCGAACCTTGCGAGGCGGATTGTGTGACGGGAATCATCTTTTTTAATAATGTCGGGGTTCTTAATGGCTGCCTCCATGGAACGATGGGCGTGGCGGTGACTCTGCTTCATCAGGGAAAAATCGGGGCCGGAATTCACCGATTCGATACCCCGACGGGGGTGGTTTCGGTAGATATTTCCAGTACCGGAACGGTTGCGGTGGAAAACATTCGCTGTTTCCGCACTCATCAAAATATAGAGCTGGATGTCCCGGAATTCGGGAGAGTTACCGGAGACATCGCGTGGGGAGGCAACTGGTTCTTTCTCACTAATGCCCCTCGCAACCTTGCGGTTATCCCGGAAAATGTTGAAGCCCTGACCCGGTTTTCGTGGACGCTTCGCCAGTTATTGAACTCAGCCGGACACACGGAAGTCGATCACATCGAGGTGTTTGGACCACCTGCCGACTCCGCTACAGCAAATAGTCGAAATTTTGTTCTCTGTCCCGGAAAAGTCTACGACCGCTCACCCTGCGGAACCGGAACCAGCGCCAAACTGGCGTGCCTATTTGATGATGGAATACTTAGTGAGGGGCAGATTTGGCGTCAGGCTGGAATCCTTAACACTATATTCGAAGGAACGGTTTCCGCAGCTCCCGATGGCGGGGTTTTACCTACCATAACGGGAACCGCAATTGTCACTGCGGAGGCGGAACTATTGATCGATCCCTCGGAACCCTTCGCCTTTGGAATTCCGTACCGGCTCACATGAGAATGAGGTACTTACTTTTCATCTTTCCTACCTACCCATTAACGATTTACTTTAACAAAACTATGTCTCAGGAAACCATTTTTCAGGGCACTATTCCCGCTTTGATGACGCCTTGCAGTGAACAGGGCGAGATTGATTACGATGCTCTCGTTACTACAGCCAGCAGTCTGGTAGAACACGGGATGCGCGGAGTGGTCTACTGCGGCTCGATGGGCGACTGGCCCCTGCTGACCGACCGGCAAAGGCAGGAGGGAGTGAAGCGTCTCGTCGAGGCAGGTGTACCGGTCGTGGTTGGGACCGGAGCTCAGAACACCCGGCTTGCGGCAGAGCATGCCGCCCATGCCAGTGAGGTCGGTGCCGCCGGCCTCATGGTGATTCCCCGGGTTCTCTCCAGAGGTTCCTCGCCCGCTGCGCAGCGCAACCACTTCGCCGCCGTCCTCGAAGCAGGAGGCAACCTGCCCGCCGTGATTTACAACAGCCCTTACTATGGTTTTGAAACCAAAGCGGACCTCTTTTTCGAGCTTCGAAGAAACTATAGCAATCTCGTCGGTTTCAAGGAGTTTGGCGGAGCGGAGTCTCTCAGCTATGCGGCGGAAAATATTACGAGCGGTGATCCGGACCTTACCCTGATGGTAGGAGTGGACACTCAGGTCGTACATGGTTTTGTTCGCTGCGGAGCAAAGGGCGCGATCACTGGTGTAGGAAATGCCCTGCCGGTGGAAGTGCTCCGTTTTGTGGAGCTTTGCGAGCGGGCCGCACAAGGCAACCCGGCGTCGCTCCAGTATGCAAACGAACTCAGTGAGGCGCTTTCGGTGCTTTCCCACTATGACGAGGGCCCGGATCTGGTTCTCTACTACAAGGCGCTGATGGTGCTGGAAGGGAATATAGCCTACCAACACCAGATCGACAGCAGCGATAAGCTGTCAGAAAGTCAATTCGGGTTCCTCAAATCCCAGTGGCAACAATTCCGGAACTGGTGGGCGCAGTGGCCGGGGGCGGCTGATTAGTGCGAATGAGCCGCCAATCACCCAGAACTGTTATCATCGGAGGAGGTGTGGTGGGCCTGTGTTCGGCCTACTTTCTCGCCAAATCCGGTCATCAAGTCGCGGTAATCGATCGCGATCCTTCCGGCCGTGAAAGTTGCTCGAACCGTAATGCGGGGATGATTGTGCCCAGCCATTTCACTCCGTTGGCGGCGCCCGGGGTGATTTCACAGGGATTGAAGTGGATGCTGAACCGGAAGAGCCCTTTTTACCTCCGGCCTCGTTTCGATCTTCAGCTGGCGAAATGGTGCTGGCAATTTTTCCGGCACTCAAATCGACGCCACGTTGAAAACTGTAGTGAATTGCTTCGGGATCTCAGCCTGGAAAGTCGATGTCTATTTGCGGAGCTGGCGGATGAACTGAGTTTTGATCTCGTGGAACGGGGATTGCTGATGCTATGTCAAAGCGAGGCAGGACTAAAAGAGGAAACGGAAGTTGCCGAAGCGGCAAGGCGGCTGGGACTGCAAGCAGAAGTCTGCGGACCGGCGCGGATTCGCGAACTTGAGCCCGGTACCCGGATCGACGCGATTGGCGGCGTGTGGTTTCCGCAGGATGCTCATCTTGACCCGGAGGAGTTTCTCAGTGCGCTGCGCCGGGGAATCGCTGAACTGGGTGGGGTATTTATTACTGATCAGATCGTCGATTTCAGGGTCACGGAGCAACGTGTTCACTCAGCCGTTTCACTTAGTGGGGAAACTCACTGTGCGGACTTCTTTGTTCTTGCCGGTGGGGCGTGGAGTCCACCACTGGCGAAATCGCTCGGTTTGGAGCTACCGATTCAGGGAGGCAAGGGTTATTCATTTACTCTACCAAATTCCGGGGAACTTCCTGTGATTTGCTCGCTACTTAAAGAAGGGCGCGTCGCGGTGACGCCTATGGGCAGGGACCTCCGGGTTTCGGGGACCATGGAAATCTGTGGTAATGAGCTGTCGATTGATCCAGTTCGGCTGGCGGGGATTATCGAGTCGTTCTGTGGATTCTACCCGGCCTACTCGAAAACGGATTTTGAAGAGCTCGAACCGTGGGAAGGTTTGCGACCCTGTTCTCCGGATGGCCTTCCCTATATCGGAAAAGTTCGCGGAATAGGAAATGCGATAGTGGCATCGGGCCATGCTATGCTGGGGCTCAGTCTCGGGCCGGTGACGGGGCGGCTCGTCAGCGATCTCGTGAAAGGTGGCGAGGCGGATCGCCGGCTCCACCCCGGGCGTTTTGGGTAGAATAGGTTCGACCGATGCGTGGGCACAAAGGCTCCGCTGATGAATTCTCGTTCCTCGAATTCATCTCGAACAACCGGGGCGGATGCACTACGTATGCGGAGGCAAATGTGTAGTTAGCTTACTGGGCGCTTTTTCGGATCAGAATGCGGAGGCGGGCGGTTTCGTATTTTCTCGCATTTGAGGCGAAGGTCCAGTCTTTGGAACGGGGATCGGAACTGCTGTTACCGATGCCCACGTCTGCCCCGGGGCCAGCTCGCCACTGGTTCAAAGCGAAGATGGTTTGTTTCGCCGTCGTGTTATGAATTTGCATCGATCCGTAGCCGTCGGCGAAACCGCTGACGTCGTCGCCGAAATCCCAGACCTGCGTGGAGGCACCTGCGACGTTACCCGAGTTGCCAGGGCCATAGTTTCCCGGCCAAAATTCGATATTCCCATCGATCCCTTTTCCGGAAGCGATGGTCGAAAGATTACTCTGAATGGTCAGATTTTTGGCGCCTTTTTGAAATTGAGCTCCGGAGGCAAAGGTTGGAACCCCAATCTTCTTGATATCGTCAGTAAACGCATCGAGCGACACCCAAACCCATTGTAATTCACCATCATTGCCCAGTAGCTCCATGAAATAACCGATCCGATCAAACGATGAGGTGATTTCCGCAGAGCGATCAGCTTGGTAGGTAATCGCGGAGCCGAGGTGTTTGAGATCGAGATCGTAAACGAGTTCGTACTCACCGGCATCTTCTACATTGAGCGCGAGGTAATCGAACTTAGGGACTTCGCCGGCCCGGAAGGGTGTTGGCGGCAGGCCCGCCCCATTGCACAGATTTGGCTCGGCCAGCTTGTGCCAGCCAAACCGCATTGCTGCAGGTTCTTTTATTTTGTCCGAGGAGAGAACTATGGTGTCGCCGTTCTCGATCTCTGCGGTGGCTTCGACAAAGGCCGCCTGTTCCCCGATCATTTCGAAGTGGGTGAGCGCTTTCCCATCGCGCGACTTCAGGCCTCCTGCGGTTTCGCTGAATTTGAGACGGAGTTTTTCGCCATCGATACTGAGCGATTCAAATACCGGCCCGGAAGCCACGATGTCCTTTTTCCCATACTGATTTTTCAGTGCCAGTAGCGAGAGCCTGCGGCCTACTTCCTGTTTATTTTTGGGGTGAATATCGTTGATGTTGCCGACGTCATTTATCACGACCATTCCGGTGTTCGGTATATCAAGACACTTCGCCTGTGCTTCCCAGAAAACGGGCAAAATGCCGGGACTTTCCTTGCCATATTGGTAGGGAGCAATCTGAACAAAATAGAATGGAAAATCACCCAGGCCCCATAGTTCCCGCCAGCCGGCGACCATTGCCTTTTTCTTTTCAAAGTAGAGCATTCCTTCGGAGTGATTCGACTCGCCCTGATACCAAATCGCACCGCGGATTCCATAGCCGACAACGGGGTTCATCATCGCATTGAAAAGCGTAGTCGGCGAGGTGTGTGAGGTAAGCGGCTTCGACGAAGCGGGAAATTCCGGACTAAGCGGAACGGTCACTTTTTTAGCGAGCGCGTCCGTTGCGGTCGCCAGCCACTGATCGGTTGATTCGATATGCTGCTGGAGCGCGGTGCGGTAAAGTTCGTGGTGGGGAAGCGTGCGCGAGACCTGCTTCACGATGTCTGAGAGGGTCGGCGTGGCTTCGAATCCCTCGAGCGGTGTCCACGGTTCGATCCGGGTGCCGCCCCATGAAATATTGAGCAGGCCAACCGGCACTCCCAACTCGCGGTGAAGCTCTCTCGCCATATAGTAACCGGCTGCGGTAAAACGGCCCGCTGTTTCCGGTGAGCAGACTTTCCAGGTCGATGCGACATCATCCTTCGGCACGCCGCTCGTGAGGTGCTCCACTTTCATCTGCCTGATTTCCGGGTAGTTGGCGGCGGCGATCTCCTCCGCCGGATTCAGGCTGGCTGCGACGCTCCATTCCATATTCGACTGCCCGGAACAGAGCCAAACTTCGCCGATCAGGACATCGGATACGGCCCGGCTCGCTGATGGGGTGGACACTTTTAAGGTAAGCCCCTCGGAGGAAGCTTCGCGGGCGGGGAGTTTAACATCCCAGCGGCCGTCTGCATTTGCAGTGGCCTGCACGGGAGCAGCATCACCCAGAGTGACCGATACGACTTCGCCCGGCTCCGCCCATCCCCAGATGGGAATCGGCATCTGCCGCTGGAGAACCATGTGATCGGTAAAAAATCCCGGAAGCCGGGGATTGGCGATCCCGAGAACGGGACCAAGACAGAGAACACCGATAAGTAACAAACGCGGATTTATCATGCGCGGGAGATTCCACCGCGGCGTAGCGCTCTTCAAGGCAAAATGAAAACGGATTCACGATAGATCAACCCACTTGCCGGGGTCGAATCCATGGCTCTGAGTCACATGGTACAGGGTACAAAGTTAGAGTGTACAGGGTACAATTTCGGACTGTACAGGGTACAAAATCACTCCGGTTCCTCTACTTTGTCCCGCGAATAACCTTTGCGGCGGTAAAAGCCACCGGCTTTAAATCGGTTTGCGTATTCGGTAAGGTTCAGTTCCCCGTCGCCATTCTGATCGATGCGCTGAAATAGGCTTTCGATTTTGCTACTATCGTTAATGGATTTTGCGAAGCGACTCTTGGAATACTCCCGCAAACTGATCGCGCCATCTTTATTGAGATCTAACTCGGTAAAGAATTTTAACGACATTTTCTCTATACCTTTGCAGTGAAAAGATTTTTGGAATTTGGCATACTCATTCGGATCGATCTCATCATTTCCGTTGTAATCAATCCGGTTAAACATCTCGGCGACCTTTTCGTGATCCCCGCGCTCACCGATGGCTTTGGCAAAGCCGCTTTTGGCGTATTCCTCTCGGGAAATACCACCGTCCTCGTTGGCGTCGCGACTTGCGAATTTAAGCGCGATCCGGGGATCCATCCCCTCCTTTTCCCGACCGGGCTGCCCGTGTAGAAACTCCATGGGACCGAGGCGGGAGCTTTGATTCAGATCCATGCGGTCGAAGGCGGCGGCAACTTCCTCCGGGGATTTGTTTTCATACCCTTCGAATTCCGCTCGGCTGATCAGTCCGTCGGCATTTTTATCGTAGCTGTGAAATTTTTTCGCAGTAGTGACATCCAGAATATGCACGATCCGGTTATGAGGCGACTTGGCCAACTCCATCATGCTGACCGTCTGACTGCGATCGGTATCGATGAGAGCAAATATAGTATCGGAGCGCTCCGTTCCGCCGCTTTGGACGGCTTGCTGAGATATCGTGCTAAAGAAAAATTCGTCCCGGGTCAGGGCGTTGTCGTGATCGCTATCGAGAGTTCTGAATTCCTGTATGGTATCGACATTAAGACCGGCAAAACAGTTTTGGCCATGTCCATCCGACCCACCGTGACTATCGGGCTTCTTTTCTTCTTCGCTAAAAGCAGCCGGGGGGAAAACGAAACATAGAGCGACGACTAAAATCAGATTTTGGCCATATCCTCGCATGATAACTCAGTTTACCCCGCTATCGTATTTGATCCAACCTTTTCAGAAGATGAACGATTCTCATATTCCTCAGACACGATGAAGGTAATTACGCCATCGGGGCTCAACCGGGCGTCAAGATCCAAAGCAAGGGCTTCCGCACAGGTTTTCGCCACTGACAAACCCAGGCCACAGTGACTGGAATCGGTCCGGGCTTCGTCGTGTCTCCAGAGCCGATCGAACATCAGCGGCAAATCATCCGGCTTCAGATGGGGCGCCGGATTCGAGATGGTGAAGAAGGCTTCGTCATCCGGTTTTATTACGATCTCACTGCCGACCGGGCAATAGTCGGCCGCGTTTGTGATCAGATTTGATAGCAATACCCGGAGTAGACTCAAATCGGTATCGATCACGAGATCGGGCGGGATCTCGATTCGCGCGGTCACTTTGCGCAAATTTGAAATACCGGAACAGAGTTGCCAGCATTCCTCGACTACTTTTTGCAGGTTAACAGGTTCACTGGTGATTCGATTTTTCCGCTTTTCGATCCTCGCAAGGGTCAGCATGTTTTCAATCGTAAATTGGAGTTCCTCGGAGATGGATTTGATATCGCGAAAATTTTCTTCCGGCGTCTCTTCAGGCCATTCGAGGGCGCCTTCAGCTATAGATTTGAGGGCTGCGACGGGGTTACGAAACTCGTGCGCCAAATCATCACTGAAACGGCGCTCTCTTTCAAAACTCATTTCCAGCCGGGTCAGTAAATCATTTAATTTCCCGACAATCGGCTCGAGCTCCGAGGGAGTGTCTTCGTGGGGAAACCGCGCGCCCATTGATTCCGCATCGATCTCCATCGCCATGTCCCCGACTTTTTCGAGCGGCATCAAACTGGTTTTGAGACAAATGGTGAGTAGCAGTGTGAAAATTCCGGCCCCACCGAGCCCCAGAATCAACAGGCCGATCACGATGGTCGTCATACGCTCGCTGGATTCCTCGCGACTCTTGGCGACGAGGAGATTTATTTCGCCAAGCCCGCCGGTATCATTGATCCGGAGAGCGAGGGTTTTCACATCATCACCGCTTTCCAGTGCCTGATTCCCGAACTCGCCCTTCCGGGAAAAGAGCGGCGGCGGGACCATATCAAACTGGCCGAGGCTTTGAGATTTCAGAAAGCGCTCGCCGTTGCTCCCCCAAATCCGAAAGTAGATCCCGACATCGCCCTCCGCGATATCGTCGAGACGGAGGAAGCTGTCTGCATCGCCGCGGTTTCCGACCGGTAACACATCCGCGATTTCCCGGAGTTCAGATTCGAGACGACGTTCCCAGGCGTTTTTGAAGGAAAAATAAACCGCCAGGCAGGCCCCGAACCAAAGCAGGAAAAAGCCCGGCAACAACCGGGAAAGAAAATGTCGCCGGATGCTTTTCATAGCTCAAGCGCCACGGTCCTCCATAATGTAGCCATGCCCCCGTTTGGTATGAATAAGAGGGCGGGATTCCGGAGATACTTCGATCCTTTTCCGAAGAGAGCAAATTGCCACATCGATAACATTACTGTCCTGAGAGTCGAGTTGATCGTAGACGTGTTCATCGATTTCGGTTCGGGTGACGACCTGCCCCTTTCTCAGCATAAGGTATTCCATCAGCGCATATTGCCGCGCTTGCAGAGCGATTTCTTTACCATCGCGAGTCACGGTTTTTGTGGCCAGATTCAAGCAAAGGTCACCCACGGTGATCTCGATCGATTTTTGATTGTAACGTCTCCGGCTCAAGGTATCAACCCGGGCGACCAACTCGACGAGGGCAAAAGGTTTCACAAGGTAGTCATCCGCCCCGAGTTCGAGACCGTGAACCCGGTCCTCCACGGAATCTTTAGAGCTTAAAATCAGGATGGGAGTCTCATTGCCCTCCCCGCGCAGAGTTTTCAGAATCTCCAGCCCGGACATCCTCGGTAGCATAATATCGAGAATGATCACATCGTAATCCCGCGACTGAGCCATCCAGAGCCCTTCCTCTCCATCGGTCGTCGCATCAAAACCGTAGCCCGCAGCTTTTAAAGCTTTGGTCACAGGTTTTTGAAGGTATTTGGAATCTTCGATGAACAGAACACGCATAAACAAGGGCTCAAACCAAACATTTAGTCACCTCAACCTTAACAGGAGATTAACATCGCCGATTTTTTCGGCGTTAAAACCCTGACACTAACCGATTTTTCCTGATTTTGTCAGGGTTTCACCGCTTTTTCGAGGCCCTCTGAAAATTGAAGGCAATTCATGCTTTGCTAAGATTCCGTTCGCCATACTGAGGTATGCTCTCTTTGCGTCCTCACGGATTCCCCCTATGCCAGCGAATCTTTACCTTCGTTTGCCTGTGTAGCGCGCTCCAGAGCTGCCGGAACGATGGAACCGAACCGGAGCTCCCACCCGAACCAAAGGCGGAATTTCGCCTCGACCGCTTCTCGGGCCGCCCCGTGGCCGATGAAAAACACGCCACGGCTATGATAGTAAGTCGCAACGTAAATGCGCCGCTGGCTGGTGAAACGGCACCGGATGGAATCGCTATTAACGCGACTACCGGAAAATCGCAATTCCTCCACAATTTGATCGGGAAAAAGCCCGCGGTTTTGATATTCGGCAGTACCTCCTGTTCCAATTTCGATATGAATCATGAACCGATCGGTAGATTGTGTCAGCAATTCGGGAATCAGTTCGATTTTATCTTTATCTACATCCGCGAAGCCCACCCCAAAGGAGGATACAACCCCAAGGTTAAAATGGACGATGTGGATGTTGAAACCCCGACCTCTATTGACCCGTCTACCATTGAGGACCGGATAAATCTGGCCCTCCAGTTAAAGACAAAAATCTCAAGCAAACTGAAATGCTATGTCGACACCATGGATGATGCGCTTGCGGTTCGCTGGGGCGCCTGGCCGGACCGCGTTTTCGTGGTCTCCCCAACCCGGAAAGTGATCTATTCGGGAGGCCCCGGCCCCTGGCATTTCAATATATCTAAAGATTACTGGCACGTGCCTCCCCCACCCTGGATGGAGTCCATTTTCCGGGAACGGGGAGTTCCCAAAAGAAGTCTTGAGGAGTTTCTCGGCACCTATTCCGCAAGCAGCCTAAGTCTGAGAAGTTCATTACCACCCAACAATTAAGGAGTATAGATTGAAGACGATATTTCGAAATCAACGCCCGTTTCATTTTCGAATCGGAACCGGACTAATCTATAGTCTTTTGTGGTGCGGATTTCTATCAGCCGATGACACCCGAAAATACGTTCGCGTGCCCGATCCCTGGGCCGGAAAACCGGTAATGTCAGCCAAACACGCTAATGAAATGGTCTATGGCCGACTCTACAACGCCCCAAAAGTTGGCGAAAAAGCGCCGGTTTCAGATTTTGTTGAAGCCATGACGGGGCGTATCATTCCCCTGTCCCGTTTGCACGCCGATAAACCGGTGGTGCTGTTCTTCGCCAGCTGGTCCTGTATCTGTGCCCAGGAATCTTCGCCTCCAATGAAAGTCCTCAGTGAAAAATACAAAGACCTCTGTCATTTCGTACTCGTATACATCGTGGAGGCTCATCCCGTCGGCGGCTTTACCAACCCGGAACGCGGCAGAAAATACGACACCCCGTCGCCGCTCAGCTTTTCCGACCGAATTGCCAAATCGATCCGCTTCGCGGAAGACCACAAATTCAAATTCCCAATATTTGTCGATGCCCTCGATGACAGACTTGCAGTGAAATGGGGAGCCTGGCCGGTGCGCCTGTTTGTGGTCGATCGCAGTGGCACCGTCGTCTTTGCCGGTAAGCAGGGCCCCTGGTTTCACAAACCAACCCGTGATTTTGATCCGAACCTGGAAGGAGTTCCCCACTCACTGGGGAAAATCCCGGGGTATAGCGAAGGCAGTCTCGAGGATTTCCTCGAAAATCTGGCAACCCGGCGGGCCGTGGAACCAGTCAGAGTTCGGTAATCGGCTACAGCAAACCACTAGTCGACACCTACCTCAATCCCCTGCTGTCCCGCGGCCTCAATCAATCCGGGCAGATCGCCATATTTGACGGCACCGGGAATAAAATCGACATCGCGATAACTCTTAATATCGGCAAAACGGAAGGTGTCATTTGCCAGTGAAATACGCTTAACCGCATCGCCTTGAGCCGCGACCGCCGCCGCCAGAGCAATCGGCTCGCTCCCGGCTCCCGCCGTCAGAACTACCTGATGCCCTTTCCCTTCCGCCGCCCTAATTCTCGATAAAACCTGCCGGGCTCGATTCGCAAACACACTGTGATTATACCCATGGGTATAGCCGGCAAATTCGCGCTTATTCTTGACCACCGGAGTCTGCTCCATCGCGGGTGGAGCGGATAATGTCAGAGTAGTGACATCGCCCTGAGTCGATTCAGAAATCCACACCGCAGTCTCACCGTCAGTAATCGGATCGTCGATACCGACCAAAGTTTGCCACGCCTTTTTCACGGTATCAGCTCTTTCGTCCGGGCTCATCGCCGCCAATTGTTGATCCGATTGTTCGGCGAGCCAGGCGGTTAATTTTCGCTCAAAAGCATCGCCGCCGGCAGGTCGGGGGTGGACATCGTTATATACCGCGTGCTCCTCAGGAGTGAGGTGGGGAAAGTCTTCTTCCACGATCGGGGTTTCGTGCCCCAGGCCGAGATATTCATTAAACCACTCATACATAATTTTCCGGGTGATATAGTTGTAGTTGTGCGGAAAGCGGAGAAGATCCTCACAAATCACCTGGTCGGGTTTCCCATAGAGGGTATAGAGTTTTTTCAGTTCCGGAAACCCCTTCCCCGGAACGAGCATTTCTTTCGTCCAATCGTTTGCGGCAGTCATTCCCTGGGGCTTGGGTGCAAACAATGCCGTTAGCTCCACATTTCCGGTTCCAATACGCAGAAGACTGGCATTTTCACAGGGGCAACCGCCCTGCATAGAGCTCGATACCATTCCGTTGGGGAAAGAAACCACCGGGCGAGAGTCAATCGCGCATACCATAATCGATTGAGTTCCGCCTCCGCTGCCGCCTGTTACTCCAATCCGGTCGGCATCGACATCGGGAAGACTTTCCAGAAAATCGAGCGCCCGAATCGAATTCCAGGTTTGCAGACCGAATATCGATTGGAGACGCAATTCAGCCTGAGCGCTATAAAGCCCCCAACTCTCTTTTCCTTCGAAGTCAGGACGTTGAATCTTAAAACCGTGCCCCAGCTCGCGCGACAACTGTTGGTTGTCAGCGTAGCCGATCATATCATACAGAAGAGTAACGCAGCCCAGTTTTGCAAGAGTCACACAGCGGGCCACTTTGGGGAAGCGACCGGAATCGGCATATTTTTCACCACCACTTTCGAGGTGTTTTTTTACGCCCTCGACTCCGAAATCATAGAGCCGGCCCCCATGCCCGTGGGGAGATAAAACCGCCGGATATTTGGCCCCGGGCTTCGCATTTTTCCACGAAGGCCGAAACAACAGCCCCGTAACGTGAAATCCGGGAACGCTCTCGAAATACACTTTTTCCACCGTAAAACCATCCCGTTCGACCTTGCCATGAACCACGGCGTTCAGCGGAGTGCGCTCCGGAAGCGGAAAAAGCCCGTTCGAGACCAGAACCCGGCGACGCAACCAGTCAGCCCGCGTCTCCCATTCTTCGAGTGTATCCGGGACGTTAAAAGGAAAGAAGCCATTGAGATCCTTCAAGTCTCCATCGCCCTCAGCCGAAGCCCGGGTGGATAATATCAGAACCAGCAAAGGAATCAGGACAGCTGAAAAGTCGAAGCGTTTCATTACCCAAAGCTATCCCAGATCCGGAGGGGCTTGTCCGGTGCGGGTTCACGTCTTGACCTGAAAACGTCCAGACAAAGAGAACAATCCCGGAAACCCATGCAAAAGCATTCTAAAAAATGACAACCAAAAATAGTTAATAATTAGCTTACCCTTAGCGAAATAGCTATCAAACGCCCTGAAACAGGCATGAATACAGCAGCGCATAAGCGCCAATCATTACAGTGGTAATATAACTGCGGAAATCTGTATAAAAAACTCATGGACTCATTTGAAAATTAATGGTTCGATCGCTGTCCAGATCGATCGGCTCCCCGGTTGATTTCGAAACACGAAACAACATGAATTTTCATCCCGGCAACAGGGACATTTGCCGTTGGATTTGTATGGTCGCTCTTTTAGCGGCTATCCAAATACCCGCGTCGTCTCGTGCACAAAACGTAACCACGGCCACAACGACTACGACTGGCACCTGGGATACGTTAGGCGCTTCGTTCACAAATGATGATCCCTACCGGACCAGCGGACCCTGGGCGTTGAATCAATATATCCGTCCTTCCACCGGGAATACTCCGTTTCTCACATCCAGAGTGTTCAATTTTACGCCTCTGATGCCAACGCTCCCGACCGGAGCCTACCAGGCGAATCTGGTGGAAAACCGGATTAGCATGACGGGATTAACCTTTCGACCGGACAACGGTGATGGTGGAGGCGGGCTTTATGACCCCACAGATTTCGCCACTTACACCTTCAACGGGATTAAGGTGGCGGACTTATATAATGCTTATACGACCGCTAACGATGCGTCCCCTTTAAGAGTGGAGAACGTTCTTGCGGGAACCACTTTTGTGAATCTCGTCAATGGAGGTGGTGGAGTGCCGACTAACTCGCCCATCTTTCTGATTACGACAGGCTACATTTCAGTAGGAACGGATACAACCTTCACTTATGAACTCGACTTTGTTCAAAACAACTCGGCGACTTCAGAGGCTTTAATCATTGATGCCGAAGCGGACATCGCTTCCACCATCGGGGGGATAACCGGTCTCGTTCTTAACATTCAATCCGATTGGGAATTTCTCTATTATCCAGTTATCACCGTTACCGATTTAGCGGCGATTGACCAGCTTAACACCAGCGCCATCCCCATGAACATGGCGGTAGGGAGAATGGCTTCGGATCTTCATCGCACCGGTTTGCGGGACTTTAACCAGCGTATTTATCGCCTCCGGCAGCGGACTGCCGGTGGTGGTGGAATGGCCGATGCAGGCAACTCATTCCGCAGAGGGCGCACCGTATCCGCCTCCCGCCGTTTCCGTGAAAAGGATGCGGATCTCAATTTTGAAAACACCATCAATCTGAGCGGGCACAAACCTACTCCAACTTCCGGCGGTAGCACGACTCGTAGACGCAGCGACGGATATCTCGACAACCCGCTACTACCTTCAGTCACTCAGGAAGCGGAATTGTACTACTACGACACCTACGGTCGGAAAATGCAGGCTTCGAGCGGTCGGATTTTTGAGAAATGGGACCCGTTTGTCTCAGTTGATTTCGGAGACTACAACCTTAACTCGATGGGCACCGTTAACGGGTTCAATTCGCGAACCTACGCTGCCAGCGCCGGGTTGGAATACGAAATCAGTTCCTGTTTATCCATCGGAGCAGGCTGGTCTCACGCAATGAACGATAATACGCTGAAAAACGGGACCGGAAAGGCTGATTTAGAAGGTGATACCGTGGTCGGATACGCTTCTTATTTCCATAATAATTTCTGGGGAGACCTCCTCTACGGTCAGGGAAACTATGGCGTTGATATCAGCCGGAATACTCTCGGAAGCATCGTTACGGCAACGCCCGATCTGACTGCAAAACACTCTGCACTAAATCTGGGTTACAACATCCCCTGTGGAAGCGGATTCGTCCACGGACCGACCTTGCGGGCGGACTACAGCTGGGGCGAATTGGAAGGCTATACTGAAACCGGTAATGCGCGGGCCAACGCCATTTTTGCTCCTCAAGCCTACGACTCTCTTATCTCAACTCTGGGATGGCAATTTAACTGGAATAAAAGCACCTGCTGGGGCTTCCTTCGTCCTCAACTCCGGGTGGGCTATGGTCGGGAGAATATCGATCAGGAAACCAGCGTAACCGGCACGCTGCAAAACAGCCCGGTTTCGATTATCCAGGGACCTACCGTTACCCCGGGCGCTCAATATTCCAATACCCTGACCACCGAAAACGACGAAGCGGGCTGGGTGGAGGTTGGCGCAGGAATCGCGTTTGATTTTCATAACAATTTCAGTCTTCACTTTGATTATCAGGGTCGCTTCCTCCAGGAGGAACAACAACTCCACCTCGGATCAATCAAAGCGACCTGGGGATACTAGTCGGATCCGGAAGCACAGGGGATTCCGGAAACGGAGGCCCGCTTCGGCGCATACGATACTTAAGAAAAACGAACCTTTTCTTTTCATCGTGGCGAATTCACCTTAAATTCGGCATCGCTCCGCGATAGTCGACATGCCGAAAGAAGAAAAAAACACTGCCGAGGATTTACCCGCCGAAGTTTCTGCCGAGGAAATCGCGGCCTTCCGCAAAAAACTGAACCTGAGAGTTCGTCATATTCAAAACGTTCAGAATGTGTCGCTGCTTCTTGCGGACCGGCTTGCGGAAAAAGGCGAATTCGATCTGGCGCGTCGACTGGTCCAACGATCGCTCCGTCACGATTCCAGTAAGTTTGAGGGAATTGAATGGGAGTACCTCGACATCGCCTCAAACGACAAAGTCAATCGGAGTAAATTGAGGCTCGCGATCAATCAGCATCAGCAGAGTAATGATCACCATCCCGAGTATTTCTCCGGCGGGGTTTCGGATATGAGCAGCGTCCAGCTCGCTGAAATGGTCTGTGACTGGAAAGCGAGAAGTGAGGAATTCGGCTCATCCCTGGTTGATTGGGTCAAGGAAGTCGCCTGCGAGCGCTATGGGTTTACGGTCCGTTCCAAGGTGTATCAGAAGATAAAATTCTTCCTCGACCTGCTTCTCGACCCCAAAATTGGCTAACATTTCAATAAAATTGGCCCAAAAACCCTATATCGGGTACAATTCCCCTGACAAACCCGTTCTCATATACGATATTCCCAAAATTTCCGGGATGTGTTCGGACGAACTCTCCTTCTTTTAGAATTTACTACAGATCCAATTTTTCGTTTCTACGATGAGTTGTTGAAACGAACTCCTTAGTTTCTGCCGCCCTTCACGGGGCGGCAGTTCTTTTTTATACGGAGCACGAGGTGACTGGTAGAAAGGCGTGTCGTATCCTTGGTCATGCTACCGATCTGGTACTCGCCCATTTACACCGAGGGGCTCGATCCCAAAGCCCGCTTTCCCAGAGAGCGGTACCGACTCGTGCAGGAGCGCCTCGCCGCGGCGACCGTTTCAGGAGGGATCAGCTTCCGGCGACCTTGTCCGGTTTCCCGCGAAGACCTGCTGCTGGCCCACGCCCCGGACTATGTCGATAATTTTATCAAGGGCCAGCTCGACGAAGCGGTGGTGCGCCGGATCGGTCTCCGCCCCTGGACCGAGGTGATCGTCGAACGAACCCTGATTCTCACCGGTGGAACGGTCGAGGCCACTGCGTGGGCGATCGAAAACCACGGTTTTGCGGCAAATTTGGGAGGTGGCACCCATCATGCCTATTACGATTTCGGCTCGGGATACTGCATCTTCAATGACCTGGCTGTGGCAGCCCGCGTCGCCCAGCGGGACTTCGGGATAGGCTCTGTCCTGATTCTTGATCTCGACGTTCACCAGGGCGATGGCACAGCCGCGATTTTTGAAAATGACGACTCAGTAACTACGGTTTCCTTTCACTGCGAAAAGAACTTTCCCTTTCGAAAAATGACATCTGACTTCGATGTTCCTCTCGAGGAGGGAACCGACGACGTCACCTATCTGGATAAACTGGTCTGTTTCCTGAGGCGGGAATTATCACCGATGGACATCGATTTTATCTACTTCCAGGCAGGCGTCGATCCCCTCGCCTCCGACCGTCTCGGTCATCTCACCTTGAGCCGGGAAGGGCTCATGGAGCGGAACCAACTCATTTTTGATTTTGCCCGGGCTAAGGACGCACCTCTCGTCATCACTATGGGCGGAGGATACAGCGACCCGATCGATCCCTCAGTGGAAGCTCACGCCGATCTCTTTCTCCAAGCGGCTGCAGAAATGAAATAAATTTCGTAACCATTCCGACGGCATTGGTAACACAAAAGTGAAGGCAGGAAATTCCCGCCGCAATACCAGCAAATTACCAATACCAGAATGATCTCAAGAAACGCATTTTTAACCGCACTCGTTTTAACTGCCGGAATCTTTTCGGCCAACTCAGCGCAGGCTCAGTGGTCTAACGATAGAATTGATGCCGTCGCAGCCGCACTGGACGACGAACCTTCATTCAGCAAAGGGGGGCACAAAGGGAAAGTCGGAAGCTGGTTTATTAATACAGTCAAAATTGATTGGCCTATCTCAGACAAAGATGTTCGAGCGTCGTGGAATCTTGACCCTAACAGAGACACTGATGGAGACGGCACCCCGGACGTCGATGATGAAGACATCGATGGAGACGGAGTCCCCAATCACAAAGACGACGATATCGACGGCGACGGAGTGGAAAACAAGGATGACAATTTTCCCTACGAAGACGACAAAAGCTTCTGCGGACCGATGGGCCCCCTTGGCGACTTCGATGGCGATGGCATCCCGGATATCGACGATATGTTCCCCGAAGATCCTGAGAGATCCTTTTCCTCAAGCCAGATCAGCGATCAAATGGCAGACAAAATGACCGAAGAATTTATGATGAGTCTGTTCGGCTCAAAATAAGCGAACACCCAACAAAAGGTAAGCACGGCGGCACGAAAGTGTCGCCGTTTTTGTGTATTTCGCTGGACTTACCATGTCAAAGCCTTCTCCGGAATGGAGCCATCGTCAGCTTCACCAGTGACATGATATTTCAGTATCAGTTTTCCCCCGGTGAAGGTTGCGAGAACATAGCCGGGGCGGAACTCGGGTAAATTATACCCGGGAGCCTCTTTTGCCATCAAACCGCGATCCAGATTATAAAGAGCCGAGGGGAACAAAATTTCGTGCACCGGCCGCCGATCATCCCAGCCGCGGATACCGTTATGAAAATGTCCATGAAAGATAGCGAGGACCCGGTCGCGATGAGCTTCGATCAACTCATAAAACGCAGTCTGTCCATTATCGGGCTTCACATACCAGCCCCGATCGGGATGCCTGTTATAATGAAAGGGAACGTGAGCACAGACGATTACCCGAAGATTTGCGGTCGCCGCATCTTCCAGTTCACTCTTCAGCCAGGCAATCTGCTCAGGAGTGATAAATCCATCATGCGAATCCGTGCGAGCATTGTTAAACAACAGAAACCGAACGCCTCCGTGATCAAACGACCGGTCGATTTTCTGATCAATGTATTGTTTAAAAAGCGATTCAGGATCGTGATTCCCCGGAATTTCGTAAAATGGCTTTCCAATCGTGTCTCGAAACTTCGTGTAGACCGGATATTGAGTTTCGTTCCCACGGTCGACCAAATCGCCGAGATGAAGCACGAAGTCGCCCTGCGCATCTTTTAGCTCTGCGGCTGTGTTCCGCCATCGCTTTTCAGCAGCGGTCCCATTTTTGTAACCGATGTGGGTATCCGTCACCACAAGAAATGAGAATTCCGGCCACGTGTCGAATGCTGCGGCGGCAGCGGATGACTGGAAATCGAGGACGACTCCGCCGACTCCCCCCAGCAGAATCTTCCCGGCCTGCCTCCGATTCATCCGTGTCTCTTTCATATCAGAATACTCCGGTAAAACTACCAGCAGAGGCAATCGAAATCACGGCGCAATGCCTGATCAGCGTTTCTCCCCGCGGAAACGCGCCCCTGCAAAAGCACGCCGTCTCTGATAGCCTACGGGAATGTTCAGTCGATTCCTGTTATTTATCATCACGGCGGCACTCCCGGTATCGATTAGCTACGGAGGGGGCATCGAGCGTATCTGGTTAACGCACGCGACTAACGATCCGTCGAAAATCGTGATCAACTGGGAAACGGATCAGCCCGGGAATTCACTGGTAGAGTTTGGGACCACGATAGAGTTGGGCCAATCCGCTTCGTCGGATGATCCTGTGACGCTTCATCATGTGGAGATCCCTCTGGCCCAGCGAGATGTCATTTATTATTACCGGGTTAAAAGTGGGAACGACCATTCTGAAATCGCGTCATTTAAGGGCTACCCATCCAAAGAACTGCGGATCGCCATTGTCGGGGACTGGGGCGGTTTCTTTAAAAAAGAAGACATCGTCTCACTGGTGAAAGATGACGTTCATCTCATCGTGACGGCCGGTGATAATGTCAGCAACCTTTTCCAGCCGGGCAAAGAGGGAACCAAAGCCTACTCTGCCCTGATCGATTCAAGTCACGAACTGTTCCGCAGCACCCCTCTCATGCCGATTCTGGGAAATCACGATCGACAGCTCACTCCCCGCGGACCTGAGCCTCCCGCTCACCCGGTCTATGATATCGAAGCAGCAGCTTACCGCGAATTTTTTGCTCTACCCGGCGACGAATGGAAGTGGCATTTCGATCTACCCGATTTTGACCTCCGGTTTATCGCGCTGGATCTGAATCACATTAGCGACTTCGGAAATAACTGGCAAACCTGTCATGCCTGGCAACCGGATTCAGAACAGTTCAAGTGGTATACCGAAACCATGGCGAAATCGACTCAGGGCTTTGTCTTTACCCTGATGAACGAAAAACAAACCCAGGTCAAAAGCTTTACCAAGGGGGCCTGGCACGAGCACTTCCGAAAAGGCAGTGCTCTGGTTACCGGATTTGGCTACTTCGCGGATCGCGCTGAACTCGATGGAGGACTTCCCTACTACAACACTTGCTTTAAAGGTAACGGCGCTGCCTATATAGATTCCAAATCTAAATTCCACTCGATGGAAAGCAACTACCTCCTCCTCACCCTGACAGACGGAGCCCCGACCATGAAAGTCGAGTTTAAGAGCCTGCAGGGAGAAGTGCTCGACAGCACCACGCTCGCAAAACGCCCCTGAACAAAACGACCCAGAGCCTATCCCGCGGCGGTCTCTTATACGTCCGTTAAAATTGATGGTTTCTTTGCCGCAATGTGAAATCATTTCCGTCTTATGATTCGAATCACTCAGTTCGTTACGCTTTTTGTTCTCGCCACAGTCGCAGCTTTAGGGGCCGAGGAATCCGGGAAACAGGCGATTCGAGAAGAAATCAAATCCGTGATCGAAGAAGGGCTCTACCCCGGAATTTCGATCCTGCTGATTCATAAGGGCGAAGTCATCATGCGCGAAGCTCATGGCGTGGTTAATATCGAAACCGGAGAGCCGTTTACCGTTGATCAACTCTGCTGGCTCGCGTCCACCGGAAAAATATTCACCGCCACTCTGATGGCGAAACTGGTCGATGAAGACGTCCTCACTTTCGATGCCCCCATCACTCAAGCCTTCCCCGAATTTGTTAAAATCCGACTTCGCGAAAATGGAGCAGCCCCAAAGAGACCGGTCCTCTTGCGACATGCCTTGAGCCATACCTCGGGACTTCCGGGAAACCAGTGGGTAAAAGCGAACGAAATCAATGAGGACGACCCCAAATACGCCGGATACTTTTTCCCGAAGACGCCCGGCGAATTCATCGAGGGTTGTATCAATATCGGCTTGGCCATTGAACCCGAAACTCGAATGCTCTATGGCAGACCTATAGATCTCAGCGCCTGTGTTGCCGAAAAGCTGACCGGCAAACCATTCACCCAGTTGATGGAGGAAAAAGTTTTTGCGCCACTCGGATTACAGCATACCACAATCCGACCAACCAAGGCCGAGCTCGAAAAACTCGCACCGCTCTATCAATCCGAAGAAGCCGGCGTATTCAAACCCGACAACTTCGGCCTCGAAGTGGCGGAGCGTCAGGCAAACCGTCTCTCAACCGCAGGCGGCGGTGTTTACTCGACGCTGGATAATCTCGGTGTGCTCATGCAACTGCACCTCAATCGCGGTAGACACAAGGGGATTCAATTGATTGAAGCCGAAACACTCGAGTCTCTCTATGAACCTCAGCCCGGAACCAATGGCCGATATGGATTAGCGTTCCAGATCATGAAAAGCAAAATCAATGGGGAATCAACGCTCTACAATCATCCCGGATATTCCGGCCCGGTGGCATGGGTCGATTTCGAAAGACAACTGACCGGAGTGCTTCTTATGCAGAGCAATACAGTGGGTCGCGGAAAACATCACCAGCGAATCATCGACCGGATTCACGAAATGATTCCCGCCGAGGCGAACTCTGCGCCTCAGTAGAGTGATGACAGAAATGCCGGAAGTGCGATTCTCCCCCACTAACTATTTTCTCTCATAATGAATCCGCTACCTACTTCAAAGCTAATTAGTATCGAAAAGCGGGGCCGCGGAGTCGTCGGTGAGCTGATTGGAAAGCACCATCAATTCTACGAAGATCGATCCCGAATGCTGTCAGATGAAATTGAACTGGTCCGGGCGGCAGCGCGGGGAGAAATATTCGCCGTTTTCGATGGAGTCGGCAGCGCTCCCAAAGGTATGCATGCCGCCCAGAAAATGGCCGATGAATTGATCGAATTTTTCACCGCTCCCGACGAACACCCCGCTACAGAAAACGGATTGGAGACTTTGCTTCTGACCGCAAACCGGGAAATCACCAACTGGGGATTCATACCGGGAACCTATCGCCCCGTCGGAGCCTGTGCCGGTTCCATCGTTTGGCTCCGGGACGAAATCCTAACCCTCTTTCACGCAGGTGATACAGAAACGTGGCTCATTGACGGAGAATCACTACAGAGGTTGACGCCCGAAAGCTCCGGAACCAACACACTGTCTCAATATTTCGGCCAGGGGGACGATCTCCGAATGGACAGGCGCCAAATCAGCTTCCCCGACCAGGCGAAACTGCTGCTTTTCTCCGATGGATTGCGAAAGGTCATCACCCGGGCCGAAGTAGAAGCGACCCTTCGCAGCAAAGCCTCGCCGGAACTCACCGTGCAACAATTGATGGAAAAAGCCGCCGCAAACGGCCACCCCGACGACGTCACCGTCATGTTAATCACGGATAAAACCTGAGTTGAGCAACGCGACTTTTTCCGCGATCACACTTTTGTCGCAGGGGGCGAGTCCCGCTACCTTCCAGGTATGTTGACTCGATTTTTCCTACTTCTGGCTCTCGTCACCTGTCTCCCGCTCACCTCCCGGGCGGCACCGCAAAACATCGTACTCTTCTTTGTCGATGATATGGGTTGGACCGACCTCGCTTGCACAGGAAGCGATTTCTACGAGACAGCGAATATCGATGCCCTCGCCAAAAGCGGAGTCCGCTTCACCAGTGGTTACGCCGCCTGCACGGTGTGCTCGCCGAGTCGTGCCGCCTTACTGACCGGCCAATCCCCCGCCCGACTCCACGTCACAGACTTTATTCCCGGGCACCCGTTTGTGAACACACCAATGACCATCCCGGAGTGGACTAAAGTGCTGGAAAAGGATCACCTCACCCTCCCCGAGATGTTGAAGCCACTCGGCTACACCAGTGCTCACCTCGGCAAGTGGCATCTCGCCCACCGCGACGGCTACTCCAAAGGCGGTGAGGACGGCGCCGACCCGGACTTTTACCCGGAAGCACACGGTTTCGATATCAATATCGGAGGTTGTGAAAAAGGCGCGCCGCCCAGTTACTTCTGGCCTTACGGAAAAGGCAAAACGCTTGAGGCCAAAAAGAAGAACACCATTTTCGAGACCCTCCCCAAAGGCGATATCAGTGACGAACAACGCGAAGGAGAATACCTCACCGACCGCCTCGCTGCCGAAGCGGAGGTTCTGATAGATCAGTTTGCATCCGCTGAAAAACCATTCCTCTTGAATTTTTCCTTCTACAATGTCCATACTCCTTTGATGGGGCGCCCGGACCTGGTAGAGAAATATGAGAAAAAACTGAAAGCCAATCCGGACCGGAAGCATGCCAACGTCAAATACGCAGCCATGGTCGAAAGCGTTGATGAAGCAGTAGGCAGAGTCGTCAACAAGTTGAAAGAACACGAACTATGGGAGGACACTCTAGTCATCTTCACCAGTGACAATGGAGGCCTGAAACCCGCAGCCACAGACAATTCCCCGATTCGCCAGGGCAAAGGAGGCATCTACGAAGGAGGGATCCGCGTCCCCCTGATCATCAGACTTCCCGGAGAAGGTGCCGCCAACCAACTGTGTCACCGCCCCGCAATCACGATGGATATCGTCCCTACGGTTTTTGATGCGATCGGTCAACCTCTCCCGGAAAAAGCAGCAGACGTTCAGGATGGAATTTCTCTACTTCCCTATCTCAAAAACCCGGCATCCGGACCGCTTCGTCATGACCTGTTTTGGCATTACCCTCACTACCACTCGATGGGAGCTCAACCCTACAGCGCCATCCGATCCGGTAACTGGAAACTCATTGAAATTTTCGGGCCCGAACAAAACGAACTGGAGCTTTATGATCTCGAAAGCGACATTCACGAAAACACCAATTTGCTGAAACAGGAACCTGAGAAAGCCCAAATCCTCCACGGCAAACTGCTTGACTGGAGAACATCCGTCGGCGCTCAGCTTCCTTCGAAAAACGATACCTTCGACGAGGCGAAACCTACCGGCGTCAATCGTGGAGGAAAGATCAGGGCGGCGGCTCCGATTCGGGAATAGCCGCTACCTCCCCGATTGGAGCGGGCTATCCGAAAGAAATGACCGGTTGACACCGAGCCTTTCGTAGCACATGCTACAGAGTAATGTAGCACCGGCTACAGAGTGAGTTTTTTAACATTATGAAATTGAAATGCAGAAATTGGTTACTGGTGTTTCCCGTCGTCATCGCGTGGTTCGCAATCAGTTGCTCGGACAAATCGGATGACACGCCGGAAGAAAAAGGATTACCCGAGGTAGTTGCGACATCAACGATGGTGGCCGATATGGTCCGGACTATCGCCGGGGACGATCTGAAGGTTATTGCGATGATGGCCCCCGGGGTTGACCCGCATACCTACGAACCTCCCGCCCGGGTCTACAGCGACCTGCGGCTTGCTGACGCCATTATCTACAACGGGCTACACCTCGAAGGGAAAATGACCGAATCGTTTGAGTCACAGGGAGATAAGACTTTGGCACTGACTGACAACCTCCCGTCGGACCGGTTAATTTCACCGGAAAATATCGATGAAAAATATGGCGATCCCCATATCTGGGGTGACGCAAGCCTCTGGGCTCTCTCGATTCCAACAGTAGTTGCGAAACTGTCTGAAATAAACCCGGAGATGAAAGCCGAATTTGAGGCACGCGGCGCAGCTTATCAGAAGGAAGTCACGGCGCTGAATGAATGGATCATCAGCCGGATCAATGAAATTCCGGAAGCTAATCGTATCCTCATTACCAGTCACGATGCCTTTAGCTATTTTGGGAAAGCTTACGGCGTGCAGGTCATCGGCGTGCAGGGAATCTCTACTGTCGATGAGCCAAGTGGAGCAGATATTCTTAACACCATTGATTTGATCAAAGATAAAGGAGTCAAAGCGATCTTTCCCGAGAGCAGCGTGTCTCCAGCCGTCATTCAGAGAATTTCCAAAGATTCAAAAGTCACCGTCGGGGAAACTTTGTTCTCTGACTCTTGCGGTCCGCTCGGAGAAATGGAATCGCGAAATGGTGAAACTTATGATCTCGGCACCTACATCGGTATGATGAAACACAACGTCAATGCGATGGTTGCGGCCTTGAAATAAGAGCATCACGGAGCGAAACGACGGGTGTGTAAAATGCGGTAGCGATAAAATTGATCCAGACTCGGCGCATCAAGATCGGAAATGTAGTCTGGTATACTGGAGTCTCCGGGGTCGATCGCTCTCTCCAGTAGAGCGTCGCCCCGATATTCAGCTTCGAAAGTATCGAGTTGAGGATCGATCTTCAGCGGATCACTATCCCGACTCTTCCGCAGAGTTTGTGTGATGATGTGAACCCGGAACACATTGGAACGGGTCGTCAACCTCGGGTAGATATTGGCATAGGGGCGCTCCAGAGTGGCATCGCCGGTGAGGCGGTGCTCGTCCCAGAAGTCGCGAATTGACTCCACGGTCTGGCTCCGGGGAATCAGGAACTGCTCGCAGATTTCAGACTCCATTCGGAACACTTCACCGCTATCAAATTTGGTTTCAAATTGCTTTAGCGTCTCTGTGGCATCTATGCGGTGACGCCATCCGGTATTACTGTCCGAACTGGCGTAGTCTTTATAAGTCGGTCCGGCCGAGGTGGGGATTGCCAACATTCTTTCCGACTTGAGAACGGCATGCAACCCGGTGGCCCGTTTGATGTAGCTGAAGGGAGCCATCCGGTAGTTCAGATTGATCTTCCCTGCGGTGGAAAACCTTTCGCTGAGAGCATAGGGCTGAACCACAGGCATCCAAAACCAATCCAGAATGGTATGATCCGGCGGTGCCCCTTCGCGGTCTCCAATGATGCTTCGGCCCCCTGCACCAAGATGCCCTTCCTCCGCCAACTCCGGTCGGAACAAAAATGTAGTCCACTGCAACCCCGTTGCGGGAGCGGAATTGATGGACCCGAGAATCACAGCTGATGGGACCTGCTGATTCGGAGCCGAGGTTTCATCAAGCGCCTGATTCTTTGTTCCATCCCACATTTTCGAAAAGTAAGGAGGGTAAATTCCATCACCTTCATGAGCCACATCATCTACTTTATTCCAGTAGGCACCATCGGGAGCAATTCCCGTCCCGTTGTCCCAATCGCGGGTCTCCGCCGGGTCGACCGAATAGGGATAGGTGCCGGGTACATTTTCGGAAAAACGTGGATTCGTCGCTGCGACAGTAAAATCCGGACGAACCGAATCGGGATAATCAACACCGGGAACCAACACCGATTCATAAGTCGCGCCGGGTTCCCACTCTCCCCCCGGAAGGGTAAAAGAATGAACCTGCTTCTCATCCTTATCCGGCGCCCCTGCCTCAGGATCCCAACCCGGATGAGGTATAAACAAACGCTTTTTCGCCGGCAGAGAGCTCTTTTCAGTTTCCCGGATGTATTGGAGGCGGTGGTCGCCGTGACGCGATACCCAGGTCCTGACGACATCATTTGGATCGAGAATTTCCGGATCTTCAAATGAGTAACTGTGCCTGTTATTCGGCTTCGACATTTCGCCGCGGGCACTACAGTAACGTTCCCCCCAGGTGGGAGCGGAGCGAAACCGCGCTGTTACCGGAGCTTCAGGAATGGGTATCGTCATTCCGGCAGGCACCGGCAGATAGGTATTGTGGCCGGCGAAATCTGCGTCCCTTTGATTTCCCAGCATAAACCGAAGCGTCGATCCTCCTTTTCGGGACACCGTCGCCTCGGTCACCTCACCCGGAATAATAAAATACCCCCGGGCGTACTGGGATGGGATTCGCTGATCAAAACTGTCGAAGCCGGCTAATTTCATCGCCAGATCACTCTGAGATGGGCGTTCCCTCGCCATGTGACTGCTATTGCGATTGGCATTACTTCCCGCATACATCCACCTACCTCCTGATCCTCCCCAGCCGACCCACCAGGTCGCCGGAGAGTATAGTGGATCACTTTGGTCTTCACCAAATGCCTTTCCCCTGAGATAGGAAACGGAATGAACAATCCCCATCCGACCGCCTCCTAATTTGTTATACCCCTCGCCGGTATAGGCCGGGTTTACGATCTGTTTCACTCCGACGCTGGTATGCAACTGCAGATTGGATAAATCGGTAGGATGAATTCTCGCGCCGGATGCCGGCGCACTCATCGTATAGCCCTGCGCAGGATTGAAGCCCTCAAAAACGGGAGCGACCTGTATTGCCTTTTCTCCCGGAAGGAGTTTTAACGAGTCTGCCAATTTTAAATTGAACCCCGGTGAAATTTCACTACCATCCTCAGCTTCCACTTTTTGTTCCGCCACCAGCGCAAAGGCCAGCCCGACTTCGGAAGCTGCATATATCCGCCCCACCCCGTTGGTGATCAACTGAGAACGATTCAACCGGCTTTTGGCGAAGCCGGGGAGACTGCCGTGTCCGATATTAGTCACCTGACCGTGCAGCTCCGTTCCCCAGGATCGGTTCCCCCACCCGACGGCATACGGAACCACCGCTTTACCTGAAGGAGCTGTCGTATTGTCATGAAGGTTGATCTGCCGCATATATTCGGTAAAACAGATCGAGGTGGTATCCATATCGTGTGCGGTATATTTATCCCACATGCTTAAGGGGTAGCCCTGTTCGGTTTCGGATCCCAAAGTCATTAAGTAGCGAAGCAATTGCGCATTGACATCGCCGCCCGTAATCGATCCATCGAAAGCCTGCTCTCTATACTCGCCGATATTTGAATTGGCGGCATGCCGGAGAAAGAGATAGGGACGCCCGTTCAGCACCGAGTTAAACACAATCAATTTATCGAAAGCCGTTTGGTGAGTTGCATTGTTATGCCAATTGACGGGCCATAAACAAATCCGGGGGCGACCGGCAGCCGTGACTTCCGGCGCACGGCTGTTGGCGGTGAGCAGAAAGCGATACTGAGCCAACTTCCCCGGATCGGTACTACTGAATAGTTTATTCACTTCCCGATCAGGTGCGAGGAGAGCCTCTTCGATATTTGAATAGAGACGGTCTTTATCAAACTCAACGGCATCTCTCGACTTCCCATCAATGAAACCGCCGATGTTGACTCTTGGAACCAGATCGTAAATCGCCCGGAATTTCTCTTTATCATCTTCCGGGTCGAGATCTTGATTCGGGAAAAAGACGCTGCTTAAACAGGTCGCTGCAGGGTGACCACCAAACCTCTGCACCTCATTTCTTACCGGGGTGAAATCAGCGTAGCCGATATCTTCAGGGGTTGCGCATTTCGGGGTGTCCCACGGTATCGCTTCTGAAGCGGTATTGACGTTAATTTTGGAACTTTCATCATCAGTCCAGAAGGCAAAACGCCCCACCATCGGATTTGTCGCACTGGCTTCGTTCTCGTTAGCGAAAGGGGAAAATTCCCCGTCATCATTTAGGGTTCCGAAGCTCCCGTCTTTTAATACATAGATCCACCGGACCGGCATGGGGATGCGGCTGTCATTCAAATGGCCTTGATCCGGGGTGAACACACCGGTCACCTCCCCTTTTGATACTGCGAGCGAATCGCCGTAGCTGAATCCTTCGGGACTTTCGGAAGTGGCGTGATCCCTGCCATCCCAAAGCCGGGGATCCACAATCGGGAAATGGAGATCGCCGTCGGACAGCGATGCTACCGGCTCATTCAGATCGACATAGATATCCGGGAACTCGTTCCAGTCAGGCGGTACGTCATTCTCCAAACACAGTTCAGCAGGCGTGGAGAGTTCCGACGAATCGAGAACCATTTCATCGTCACTGTAGAGTTTGTAGATTTGCTTCCGGCTTCCATCTTCGTTACTGAAGGTGCGGATCGCACCCGGCTGAGACGCCCACATCGTGCCCTCGCGAGTGGTCCCTTCACGGATCTGAGCCATCGCGATACTGATAGCGGTATCCTTCAAATTCTGGAGGTCCGTCGCGTCCTGATGGAAACGGGAGGACCGTTGCGCAATCCCCACCATGCTGAAAAACCCAATCACGATCATAACCACGAGCACCAGAACAAACAAAGTCGTCACCAGCGCAACGCCTTCCTGCGATTTTTCTTTTCGGTAGTGATTCAGCTTTCGCATAACAATTGATAGTCACCGACTCAGGGTCTCAGCCAGGTAATTTTCCCATTACCCGGATCCATTTCCAAGGTCGCAAAATTTTTCATTTCGCCACGTTCCACCTCGGTCTCCAGAGCGAGCGTGAAGTACCAGTTTTTATTGAGATCAAGATCGGTTGAGCCGTCCGGCTTTAACCGAATATAGGAGTATTCCGCCGCCGTAGTTTTCCAGAGAAGAACGGTCTTTGCCCCCTTTTTCCGGGAAGTCTCCGAGGTCAGAGAACTTTTCACCCGGTCATCTACCACGACGACCCCTGCCGGAAATCGGCGAATTCTATCGACCGCTCTGACCTTCGGGTTAAAAGAAGCGGTCCCGGGAGTGGTGTAGTTATTATCACCCGGATCCATCTCGGCCTCCCTCAACACAATCTGCATGGCCCGGATTGCCGTGGGGCCGCCGGTATCCGAAGGGAGTTGGTAAAACCGGACCTCTACCTCCCGGTTCTTTACCGATGCCATTTGGTGAGCGAGTTTGATTTGACCACCCACCATCCCCATCGCGTCTGAGACTCCGCTGGCTACAAATACATTTTTTAATCCCGAAGCGCCAAATCCCATCAGGATTGCCAGAATCGCAATCACAAATATCAATTCGACCAGACTGAAGGCCCGCCGCTTGTTCCGGAAAACATGGTTCACGCAATGATTCATAAAGGTGGATCCTCACTCCAGCGGGCATTGCGAAGGCGGATCATCGTGCTGAAGATTCGATACTTCAGTTCTTTCTTTATCAACTGGTTTTCAAACTCCGTCAGATCCGAAGTATATTTTTTTGCATCGACAAACAACTCGTCCAGGCCCAAGTCAGGGAAAGCTGATCCGGACTGTTCCGACAGTTTTATCGCTGAAGCCTCATCCAGCACCACCATCGTGAATCGAAGCAGCGGCGGCAACTGGTGCCGCGAACGCTGCACGGCATATGACTTTCCAGAGCCGAGAAAGGCAAGGGTATCGTAGTGATATTCCGGCGCGATATCGGTAGGATGACTTAACGCACCGTCGGACGCTTCCGGAGTAATAATCATAGCGACGACATTTCCGGCAAGAAAACTGGATTTCCCATCCTTGATCGCTTCTTTATACCAATCCCCGGATTTTACAGTCTCAGGAAATTTGTAAGTCGACAGTTCCTCCGAGGGAATCCGAAGCTCCATCAGCCGAAACCGAAATCCGGTTGTGTTAAACGTTTCCGGCAGAAAACCGGGGCGTTCTTTCCCGATGTCTACATAGTCAAGATAATAGCCCCAACCATTGAGTAAAGTAGTGAACCCCACCCAGTCGGTTTGATTATTCACCCCGAACGGACCGTGAAAGAAAATCGCATGGGAGGGAGGAAAGTCGGAATCGATCACCGGCGAAGCACCTCCCGAAGCTGGCCCGCAGACAAAATGTAATTCCGATTGACGGGAGAACCCAATCGGAGTCTTGCTGGTGTCACCATCGGGAAACTCATATCCCCAATAGGGATTCAGAACCGCATCGGTAAGACGCCGCGATATCGTCTCGAAAGCGCCCCGGGCTTCTTCAAACTGCTCCAGTTGACTACTGGCATGTCCCCACGCCTTCTGGCTGTTTTGCAGGACACTGAAGAGCAGCCCCATCACTACAGAAAAAAGGGTGAGAGCCAGCAGCATCTCCAATAGGGAAAACCCCGCCTGGACGGATCGAGATTGGGGAACGAATTTTCTCATTTGTCCAGATTTACCAGGGTGCTGCTAAATAGATATAGATCCGGCGAAATCTCACCATCTGCCCGGTAAGTTTCGATTAGTTGCTGCCCGCGTTCTCCCGGCGAATCCGCTACGATAATGATGACCTTTCGACTATGGGTGTTTTCGGTATCAGGATCCGAGGAGAAAGATAAAGGCGTATCCAAAATGTCGGCATAAGCCGTAAATATTGAGTCCTCCTTCGCTGCTTTTGCATCATCGAGTTCATTCCCGAATTCATCGAAATACCGGAAATCGGTCGGCTCCGTCAGCGAGGCCCAGTCCATCAATTGAACTTCACCCATGAGACGCTGGGAAATTTGCGATCCGATGGTTCTACCGGCCGCATCGTGAGCCCCGTTTATCGCCTGTCCCAAAAGAGCCAGCACTGACAGCAGGGCCACTGAAATGATGCCGAGCGAAAATACGACCTCGATGAGAGAAAACGCCTCACCGCGGTCATCGCTTTTTTTGAAGTCACGGTTCATAAACAGCCGAATGATTGACAACCGTGAGGAGATTTCGATTGACCGCTGATCATTACAAATTCACGGCCGTTAGGAAACCAAAAAATGGCACATAAATCCGGCCAAAAATCATCCCAAATACGAAGGAAACACCGGGGCCCCGGCAGTTCAGGAGTTGTAGCGGAGCGCCAACCACACCGCATCCTGCGAGACAGAGGCGACGCGGTGTCTGAGATGAGCGGGAATGGTCAAAGCGTCACCGGCAGTTAACGGAAGCGATTCGCCATCATCAAACTCGAGGACCGCCTTCCCCTGAATCATTCCTCTTTGTCCTGAAACAAGCCGATCTCTTGCTCTTGCTCTGACGCAAATAGAGCAAGAACAAGATTAAGAGCACGAACAAGAGCCTCTGAATTCGGTGGTAATGACCGCTTTATGGGTTCGGGAGGGGCAACTGGAAATTGTACAGGGTACAACCTCAAATTGTACAGGGTACAGTCACGATGGTTGGCGCAAAATCGATTCGGTAGCTACAAAAAACAAAACATTGCGTTGGTAAAACCCTACTCAAGATCAGCGAAAATCGATCGACCTGATTTCACGGAAATCTTTTGATTCCCGGCGTAAGCTCTCGCGGCCCGATCCCGGATTTTGGCTTTGGATTCGTCCCGTAACCAGCCTTCCAACGCATCGTGGAGAATAAATGCGCCGGGATACATGAGAGAACGCGTCATCAGGATGCGATTGGCTCCCAGATGGTCTAGCCGCCCCGCAAACCAACTATCACTGAGACAACTCAACACGACGACATCCTTTTTGCCAATGCCCTCCGGGGTTTTCGTATCCGGACGATCCATCAAGCCGTTGTGGCCGATAAAAGCGACCAGTTTGGTATCGGTCGTATCCGCATCTGCCACCGCCGCAAAGAAATCTGCGAGACACACCTTCATCTCCGAGCCCCGGTAGGCTTCGGCGACCAGGGTGACCTCCCCAAAGGCCCGATGTTGAAAAGTAAGCCTCTCCAGAATTGATTCCGATACCGCCTTTTCCGATTTTAATAGCTTCCATTTTGCGCTTTTCTGGAAATATCGACTCAACCCGTCCGAGCAGCCCCAATAGAGATTGTCCGCCGGTTTATCTCCATCACCGATCCGGGCATTGACTTTCGCAATCCCCTGATTGGCATTATCACATAGCGCCACAAACACCCGGACCACTTTCTCTTCCGCGCCTAGAGAAGTGCAAAAAACGGCCAGAGAAAAAATGGGGATAAAAGTCCGGATCATGAAATAGATTAGGAGACCATACCGGCTGATTCAAATCGCTTTCTTTATAGATTCGCACAATGGGAGATCCCCCTTATACGTCGGTTCGCTTCAAACCAAATTAAACCTATCGGAACACAGCCCTTCCTCAGGGACTGTAAAACAGTTTTCCAAACTGTTCGATCAAGCCCGACACTCAACCCCGACCAAGCGCCCTCAGCAGGTGAAAACAGTTTAAAAAACTATTCTACAAACTACTCCCCAAAAGTCGGTGACTCTGCTCGATCAAGCCCAGCCCACCGACCACACCCTATAGACTTTTTAAATACGCCGTAATATCCGCAATCCCCTGTGGCGACAGATTCAAATTTCCAGGCTCCCACATCAACGATTGCTTCATCGGCGTCACCGATTTGATCTTCTCACGGGGCAAAGTCTGGACGAGACCTCCCATACATTTAATGATTAGCGGATCACCGCTGGAAAGAACCATCCCGGTGATGGTAACGCCATCTGTAGTCACCACCTCACTGCCTTCAAACCCATGGGAAATGTCAGACGACGGTCTCGCAATCGCCTCGATGATCACCTCCGAAGGCTGCTGCTGACCGAAGGTCGTTAAGTCAGGCCCAAACTCAATACCGTTTGCACCGACTTTATGGCAGGTGTAACAGGCCCCAATTAAAGTCTGTCCGTTTTTCGGATCGCCTTTCAGCTTCGCGATTTCGGTAGTTGGCGGAAGCTTTGGAGCGTTTGGATTGGTTGGCGGCATCACGACCGGAACCGCTTTGATTTTGTCAGGATCATACATCCCGAGCGCTTTCATCGCCCCGTTCACATCGTATTGACTCCAGAGGTTTCCCTTCCGGTTCATCAGCCACCAGTTGGCGAGACGCTTCAATGGGAAATCCGGATTGTGAGCCAGCTCGATCATCGCTCCGGATGCTTGACGACTATCGACAAAAGCCAGAGCAGTCAACATGAGTTTACGCTGCTCTTCGCTGAGGTCCTCCGACAGGGCCCGGGTTTTGAATGCCTCAACCGCCGCAGGAGGGTGCAATCGCCACGCAAGCCAGGCAGTGGCATCAGACCACTCCAGTGGCTTATCGATATTTTCAGCAATCTCCGGATAAATATGGTTTTCTTTACCTTCCGAACCCAGACCAAAAGCCTCCAGATAAGAGCGATCTTCCCCATCGAACCCTTTGGCCAGCTTGATCAGGATCGGTACGCTTTTCTCGGCGGGCACATCACGGAGAGTCACCGCCACTTCACGTCGCACTGCAGCGGAGTCATCGGTCGCCATGTGATCAGCCATCGCCAGCACTTTGTGATCAACAAAGCGAAGAGCGCGGTAGGCAGCGAGGCGTTCCTCTGCCTTCGCCGATTTCAACAGCGGCTCGACCTTTGCAATACCGGCCTCACCCAGCTGGGCAAGCAACCAAATCGCCCGCGCGGAGATATAGGGATTGCTGTCACTGAGTAGTTCGGAAACCGCAGGCACCGGCTTTTCACCCTGATCGCGAAGCCGGATAAACCCACTGTAACGCACGTTAACCGCCGGACTTTTCAGCGCTTCGATTTGTCCGGCTATAGAATTGAGATCAAATTTTGGTAGTGATGATTTGAAGCCTTTCGGAGCAATTCGGTAGATCGTTCCCGACAAACCATCATCCAGAGTTCCGTGCCCACCAACCCGGGCATCGAACCAGTCTGCGACATAGATCGCACCATCCGGCCCGATACACACATCGCTGGGTCGAAACTTGGTTTTCAGCTCCGAATTAGGGCGACCGCCGAGGAAATCGGATCCGGCAAATTCCTTTTCTTTATTTGAGGTCAGGAAATCAAACCGCTCCAGCTTGAATCCCGCGCCATCCGGCTTCGGCAAATACCCGAAAACGACATTTTTCCCCGCTTCGCAAGCAAGTAGCATCCCATTCCATTTCGGGTCGAGTGCTCCATTTTCGTAAAAGGCAACTCCGGTAGGTGAACCGCCACCATAGACATCACCAGCGGGCATCGTGCCGGGATCTTCCTGACGCCATTCGGCGATCGGTGTCGTCTGTCCGGGACGTTTATCAGCTCCCCAGGAACGCTTCCCATCCGCGGAGGCAAAGCCCGCGTTCCCGCCTTCCAGAATATGACTGACCCGACAAGCCGGAGGATCGTCGTTATCACTTTGAAACAAGTCACCAAACGACGTGACCGCCTGCTCGTAGCTGTTCCGGAAATTGTGTCCCAGAATCGTCACGTTCGATCCATCGGGGTTCATGCGGGCAACAAACCCACCGATCCAGACATGCCCGTCATCACTACGTTTCCCGGCGATTTCTTTTAATTGATAGGGACTTCCCATATAGAACGTTTTTCCCGAGTTGTCGGTGAATTCCGCCCCGGTATTTCCCTGGTTCCAAAACCACTGACCATTGGGACCGGCGGTTACACTGTGAAGACTGTGATCGTGCTGACGACCATTAAACCCTGTGAGTAGCACTTTGCGTTCATCGCTTTCACTATCGAATTTCCCATCCCGATTCGTATCGGTATAGCTCAACATTTCAGGAGGCTGCGAAACGATAATTTGATTCTCAAAAACCGCGACCCCAAGCGGGGAAGCGAGCGCCTTTTCCTGAATAAACACCGTGCTTTTGTCAGCCTGCCCGGAGCCATTGGTATCCTCCAGAATCACGATGCGATCCCCTTCGGGCCGTCGACCACCTTTGCCCCGGTAATTCACTCCTTCCGCGATATACATTCGGCCCTGAGCATCGAAATCTATATTTGTTGGATTATGAAACATCGGAGACGTGGCCCAGACCGTCACCTCAAAGCCCTCCGGAACCGTGAACTGTTCGGTTGGCACCAGTTTTGGAGCATCGGGATCGAAAGCACCCGTTGCGGAAACCGGAGGTTTTTGAGTGTAAATCCGGAACCGAACACTCGCCCCGCTCGGTTTCCCGCCCCGAATCATCCCACCATCATCGATCGCGACCTTTGACCGGATTTTGGCAACCCCTTCCGGCAGCGCAAAAGAGATCATTCCCGGTGCATGCATCCCGATTCCCTTTTCGTAGACCTTCTTATCGACACTGATCGGGCTGCCCGCCTGATTTTTCCCGACCCGCACTTTACCGTAACCGGATTTTGCGGCCTCCCACTTCAGCTCGCTTAAATCTTTGATGCTCCCGTCAGCCATGACCAGCTCCGGCTCAATCCAGTTCGCCCAGTCGCAACTGTTCCCACCTTCATCTGAAACGACGAGGTGAAGCTCTTTCGCATCGGTAATATCGGCTTCAAGAGACGCCAGTTGAGGCTTGGTTTTACTCGTGAGCACCGAAGTTTCCGTAACCGGCTTAATTTTCGGCGCTCCGACCGCAAAGGAGGAGAGCCCGAGAAAGGCAATAAAAACGTAACTGAATTTGGCTGACATACTGAATCAAATTGGCTTCTCCGAATTTGGAGAGCTGCCTAAAAATTGGAAGGGAAAAAATGGCCGGATATACGAGGGGGTGAGGGGCACGGTCAATCTGTTACCGAAATTTCCGGTTCACATAATGTTGAACGTCACGGGTCCACGGCAGGCTCGGTCTTCCTGCTATCAAAGCCCAACGGGCTTTTGTATCACAGTCCGGGGTTGCGAAGCTACCCCGGGCCCCCCCGGCAAACACAAATTTAACCCTGAAAGGGTTACATCTCTCGCCCCCCTACACAACCGGCGAACCCGGTAGCGTGGTATCCTGCCTCATTCTCAACTCATTCATCGACAACATCACTCAAACCACAGCCGGATTCGTCGTCACGCTTTTGGAATGTCACTCCCTGATCAGTGATCGCTAAATCTTGCAAAAGCTTGTTAAACTCCTATTGGTATTTCTATGAATCGAACCTGCCCGCTCCTCCTCGCCGGCCTGATTGTGGCTTCATTCAGCCTCCTGCATGCTGAAGATCAAAGGCCTGCGAAGCCCAATGTGTTGGTATTGCTCACTGATGATCTCGGATGGCAGGATGTTGACTGTTACGACATTGATGAGAAGAACTCGTACACGACTCCAAATATCGATGCCCTGGCGACTAAAGGGGTAAAATTTTGGCGAGCCTACTCACCGGCTCCAACCTGTGCGCCCTCACGCTGTGCGATCGTAAGTGGAGTTCATCCGGCGCGCGCCCAAAAAACCCATATCAAAGGTGGGACGCCTCCTCAGCCTTATTCAAATGACACCCGCATGATGTCGCCCTGGTTTAGTGCGAGGACTCCGGTAGGCGACTATACGATAGCTTCTGCGATGAAGGATTTTGGATATACCACAGGACATGTCGGCAAATGGCATATTTCTTACTCAGAACCAAAAGCCACAGAATTGGGGTTTGATGTTAGTCTCGGCAGTCGGGTTTCAAAAGCCCTCATGAAAAACCGTCTCGCAGACTTTGCCACTAACGACCCTGACGATCCGTATCGGCTCGATGAAAATGGCTTTCCCTACAATCAAACGACCGAGAACGCCCTGGGTTTTATAAAGGATCACAAAGCGAGTCCGTTTTTCCTGTATTACGCCACCTGGTTGGTTCACGCGCCCATCCAAACCAGATCTGAAATGCTGCTGGATAAATACGCGAAACAAATCGGTATCAATCCCCGAAACAAAAAGGAATTCTCAGGAGCCACCACCGGACAGTGCAATCCTTTTTATGCCGCGATGGTCGAGGAGTTGGATTACAACCTGGGCAGAGTGCTCGACTACCTGGAAAATACAGAAGATCCAAGATGGACGGGGCATAAACTAATCGAAAACACCTATGTGATTTTCACCTCCGACAATGGCGGGTGTGAGGGAAAGGAAGGCGAGCGCTACACAGATAACTACCCTCTCGATATGGGCAAGACCTCAGTGAAAGAAGGGGGCACCAGAGTGCCTTTTATTGTCACAGGACCGGGAATCCCTAAAGGAGTGGAGTCCGATGTGATGATTAACGGGCTTGATATCTACCCAACCGTTCTCTCCATGGTCGGTGCTGATCAACCTGAAAAAAACCTCGATGGTTTAGACCTTTTTACTCTTTTGACCACAGACCCGACTGACCCTGCTTTGGTGAAAACAAAATCAGGTGAAGTTCGTAATTCAATGATGTGGCACTTCCCTCATGATGCATTGGAAAGCTCACTCATCGTTGATGACTACAAGTTGATCAGAAATTACGACTACATCAATAATCCTGATAAAGAGCAGTACGAACTTTATCAACTATATCAGACGACAGAGGAGGGAAGCAAAAGAGTCGATCTCGAGGAGGCTGAAAATTTGGCTGCGACGATGCCTGAGAAGACCAAGTCACTGGACGAGCTACTATCCCGACAACTCGCCGATATGAAAGCCAGTTACCCTTCATACAACCCCGATGCGGTTCAGGACCTTCCCGGTAAAGATCTCGTTCCCGGAATTGTGAGTCATAAACTTCGGGGCGATCAGCTCAAAGTCTTTTACCGGGATAACGGTGCCAAACTCGCTGAGGCCAATCTAATCTATAGCACCCACGACAGTAAGTCAGCCTATCAGGAATGGTTTTCGATCCCGATGAGTATCAAAGAATCAGGACCATCGGTAACCGCCATGCTGCCTGAGGGAACAAAGTATTGTTTCGTCAACTTGATCGATGAAAATAACTTTCTGGTTAGCTATCCGGAGGTAGGGACGATAAAAGGCAGGAAAAAGAAATCATCGTTTTCTGATAAAGCCATTAAGATTGAGGCAAAATGATGTCATTCTCTCGCTTTGTTTTTCGTATCGAGTAATTTTGGGCGATTTCCGAGTGAGTCCGCAGGGCATTGTGGAAAGAGTCCCCCGCCCTGAGGGAGCCGTCTTATACCTGCCGGGAACTAATCATATTCATTACAACGGTTTGCTAATCCAATCCCAGAGCTCCTCGTCTAACATGGTTCGCTGGCGGCACGCGCCATGACCGGCTCCCGGCCAGATCGTGTGAGTGACATCGACTCCGAAACTCCTCGCAGATCTTACCGTATTGGTATGTTGCGGCAACCATGATTCTTTTTCGCCGCTGTAGACCCGAACCGGAATCTTCGGGAAATGCCGCAGCTTCCACGGATGGCAGGATCCCGACATCACAACGACGCGATCGAACAATTCGGGATGGTAAAACGGCATCGCCCATGCCCCCGACCCGCCCATGCTGAAACCGAGTAACGCGCACCGTTTTTCGTCGATAGCGTAGTCGCCCACTACTTTTTTAACGATGGCCCCTACCATTCGTGGATCCCAATTTTTGTAATGCTCTGCAACGCCTTCGGGGGCGGGAGGGCAAATGGGAGCAAGGAAGACAAACGGGCGCTCCAGGTGGGGACGAAGGTGGTTTTTCACGATTTGGGCAGTGCCGCCACCTCCATGCAGGTAAACGATCAGTGGCCATAGTTTCTCCTTTTCCTCACCGTAGTCACTTGGAAGGAAGACCAGATAATCATGGTTGATCTTTTCTTCGTTTCTCCATTCCAACGTAGATTGGATAGTCTCTTCGGCAAAAACCGGGAAAACGATGAAGAGGGAAATCTGAGTCAAAGTAAACCGTAAATTTCGCATGAACTCTTCCTGCCTATGCAGCTTGATGAAGGGTTTACGAATCCTGATGGTTTTTAACACCAATCGAGAACGATGAAACCAATGAACACAAATCCACACTAATCGAAATGCTTTAAGACGAAAAATGTTAAAGAATTTAGTGTTCATCAGTGCCAATTTGAGAGGCAGTAGCCCATTAGTGTTAGAAAATCCATCAAGTTGGGAAGACGATAGAGAAATATTGTAACCACTTCACCAAACTGCATCCCCAGGTAACTCTTTATTCCTCTTTATTCCTCTTTATCAGAATTATCGAGTTTGGGAGCCTCTTTCTTCACCGGAAGGGAGAGTTTTTTTGACGGCGGCGGAGGAGTGGTAGGCATCAAAGCTATTCCGCCCGGAGCCGACCTCGGAGCACTCAATGGAGGAGCCGTTGGTGCCGGCTGTCCTACTGACGGTGGTTCCGGAGGCGCTTCCGGTGCCGGTAATTTTGTCGAAGGCGGCGGTGAATCCGATGGCTCGTCGGAAGTTGCGGGAGCGGCCACTTTCTTCACCGGAGGAAAAGCCATAGGAAGTTTGGTTACAGCGGGCGGGGCACCTGGAGTAGCTGGTTTGACAGGTGGCGGCCCCAGTTTCGTCGACGGCGACGGCGGTGAAGCCGGTGGCTCGTCGGAAGTTCCGGGAGCGGCAACTTTCTTCACTGGCGGCGAAGCCA
>JARGPI010000040.1:0-10304 GCA_029213005.1 Verrucomicrobiales bacterium | reverse complement strand
TGGCTCGTCGGAAGTTCCGGGAGCGGCAACTTTCTTCACTGGCGGCGAAGCCAGAGGAAGTTTGGTTACCGCGGGCGGGGCACCTGGAGAAACCGGTTTGACAGGCGGCCCCCCCGGTTTCGTCGACGGCGGCGGTGAAGCCGATGGCTCGTCAGAAGTTCCGGGAGCGGCCAGTTTCTTCGCTGGTGGTGCAGCCATGGGAAGTTTTGTTACGGCGGGCGGGGCACCTGGAGGAACCGGTTTGACTGGTAGTGCGCCCGGGGTCGTCGCAGGACGCGGTGGGATCTGTGCTGCAGCACCGGCATTGTCGTCATCAGCCGGGTCTTCAACCGCCACCGGAACCGCTTCCTGAGGTGGCCTGGTAGGTAGCCCTACTTTTTTCACCACGCCGGGAACTGTGGGATTTTTCGCCGTTGATTTCACCGGCATCGATCTCGCTTTTTCAATTTCCGCAATCTCCGATTTTATATCCAGTTCAGCCCCTTCCTCCGCCGCGATAAAATAAGTGAGCACGGTTTCTCCGAGAAGGATAACGTCCTTTGAGTTCAACTCGACTGGTTCTCTCACCGGATGGTCATTCACCTTGGTTCCATTCGTCGAGCCGGAGTCGATGATCTGATAACCGGAGTCAGTCGCTTTGAGTTCGCAATGTGAGGTGGAAATCTGCTGGACCAGAATTTGAATGTCATTTGCCGGGTTCCGTCCGACTTTTACGATATCTTCACTGATTGAGAACGAGATGGGGTCGTTTTCAGGAATGGCGACCAACAGGTGATATCGTAATGACATGTTCAAAATTACGCTTGAGTGAGGAAGCTTGTCAAACTGACAGGAATTTCCTTTCTCAAGAATTTTCGCAAGGGCGTCCGTCCAGCCAGGATTAAGAGGCGGGAAAATGAGTGAAATTTAGTCTTCCCGCCAAACGGTCGTGCCCCGTGATGATAGCGAAAATCCGGATACGAACCGATCGGCTGCCCCCAAGCGCTCCCCCTCGACAAAAAACGTTTGAAAATCCGACGGCTCGGCCTGAAGGAGGCGCTATGAGCGCCGCGAGCGAATCGGACCAAAATGAACCCCGGGGAATCCTGACCCTGCAGAGGATTAACCTCGCGGGGCGTCGGGGCGGTCGAAAGGCGTCGTTTGCCGAATATAACCAGTTTTACCAACAGGGTGAGATCACAAAATTCCCGGTTGGGTTTCTCAGCTTCAAATATGGCGATTCCACGGTGGAAAACCCGGTCACCGACTCGTCCCCGGCGAGGAACCCACAACGTGAAAAGGACCGGTACAACGAATTGCATTCGATCGGTCTGGATTTCCTGACCAAACACCCCTACAGCAAATTTTTCGGTTCCACCGATCTGGAAAACGCCTTCTGCTTTGCGGAGTCTGATATCAACGTTTGGGCCCGCTTCTTTACTTTGAATCTCCCTGAGATGAAGCAGCGCGGTTGGGAGGTCGTCATCGACGATAGCTTCTATTTTCGCCTCGTCACTCCGGATCGGTGGTTTGGAGAGGTCCAAAAACAGGACAGGGCCGGAACGGACTGGATATCCTTCAACTACGGCATCGTATTCGAAGGACGAAACATTGGAATGATCCCGGTCCTCGCCAATACTCTCAAATCCGGAAGCGAACCTCTCGATCCGCGGAGCCTTCTCGCAGCAGCAGAAAACCAAACGATTCCTTTGTATGTCGAGGAGGCGGGTTTGATCGTTGATGTCCCGGCACGGCACCTCGGACATATCTATGATTCGTTTACCGAACTGTTCGAATACGTATACGGACAAATCGAAGTCCATCCCCTTCGCGCCGCTCAACTTATCGCCGACTTAGGCCCGGATATTTTCGGTAACTCGGAACTGGCCCGCTCTCTCGCAGAACTTGGCGGCAGCCTGAAAAGCGACCAGCTCACGAAGAACATCACTCCTCCGGAAGCGTTATCAGCAACCCTGCGCCCCTATCAGCTGCAAGGCCTAAACTGGCTCCAATTCCTTCGTGAAAACGATATCAACGGGATACTGGCCGACGATATGGGTCTTGGAAAAACGATTCAAACTCTCGCCAGTATCCAGGTAGAGAAATCCAGCGGGAGAATGAATCGTCCCGCTTTGATTGTAGCTCCCACCAGCGTTCTATCCAACTGGGTGACAGAAGCCGGTCGGTTTACCCCATCGCTGAAAATATTACTTCTCCACGGCTCCGATCGGGAAAATGACTTTGGCTCAATCGAGAATTACGATCTGGTTGTTACCTCTTACGCGCTTCTGAACCGGGACATCAGGATTCATCGAAAAATCGACTATCATTATGCGATCCTCGATGAAGCACAGCTCATCAAAAACCCAAAATCACAAGTCGCGGAAAGCGCCTGTGAATTAAAAGCCTGCCATCGACTCTGTCTTACCGGAACCCCGCTGGAAAATCATCTCGGGGAACTATGGAGCCTCCTTCACTTTCTGTTACCGGGATTTGTCGGTCGGCACGAAGAGTTCCGGAAACACTGGCAAATCCCTATCGAAAAAAAGAACGATACGTTTCGCAGAGAGCGTTTCATCAGTAAGATCTCCCCTCTGTTTCTCCGGCGCACGAGGGACGATGTCCTAAAGGAACTGCCTCCCCGCACCGATATCGTTCATGAGATCATTCTGGACCAGGGCCAGACCACTCTTTATGAGTCGGTCCGCTCAAAAATGGATCAGAAGGTTCGCGATGCTTTGAAAGAAAAAGGTTTGGGTCGCTCCCACCTCGTGGTTCTTGATGGTCTTTTGAAGCTGCGTCAGATCTGTTGCGATCCCCGACTCTTAAACACCGCAGCCGCCAGAAAACTGAAGAAATCCGCCAAGCTGGAAGCCTTCGAAGAGTTAGTCTCCAAACAAGTCGAGGCTGGCCGCAGGATTCTGGTCTTTTCCCAATTCACTTCGATGATTTCTCTACTCGAAGAATCTCTCGACAAGATGGACATCGGCTACGTCACACTGACGGGCAGCACCACCAAACGGAAAGAGGTGATAGAACAATTTCAAACCAGTGAAGTCCCCGTCTTTTTGATCAGTCTCAAAGCCGGGGGATTCGGATTGAACCTCACCGCTGCCGATTGTGTGATTCATTACGATCCCTGGTGGAATCCAGCCGTCGAAGAACAGGCGACCGCCCGTGCTCATCGAATGGGCCAGGATAAACCTGTCTTTGTCTATCGCCTCGTCGCCAAAGGAAGTATTGAAGAACGCATCCTCGAACTACAGGAAAGGAAAGCCGACCTCGCCGCCGCCGTTCTTTCCGGCGAAGAAACCACCTCCCTCGATACCTTGACCCAAAATGAAGTGGAAAGACTTTTCGCTCCCCTTAGTGACTAGTTCTGGCGAAATTTAAGATTTCCGTTGTCTACATCAGGTGACCGGTAAAGCCTCTCTGCCGGAGCTGCTCGTAGGCGTCCATGACTTCTGTGGGAATTTCCTGTTCGGTTTGGAAACCCAGAGCCGGGTATTCGATGATTCGCTGAATGTCCCCGACGATTTCTGAAACGACGTCTTCCGGAGTGTGGCCCGGAGCCGGGCTTTCGTTGAAATGGGTATCAGGAGCGCTGCAGGTGATTTTAAGTTCCGGCCAGTGCAGCTGAAAGGTGGCGAGCGCCCGGCGGTTCATATTCGGTTTTGAGGCGACGATTGCAGATTGAATTTTGAGGCCCTGATTTTCGATCAGTTCCCGGGTAAACCGGGCGTTTTCTCCTGTTTGTTGCCAGGGTTTCGGCGAGGATTTTAGCGGGATTCACTCCGGCGGAAATGGCGACATCAGCGAAGGTCTCAGCTTCCGTTTTTTCCCACTTCCCACGAGTAAAATTGCCTTCGGCTCCTGTGAAAATGATAAGGGGCGCCCAGCCTTCAGATAGCAGTCGGGCGCAATGTCCCGCAACCCGGGTATCATAACTTCCCAGACCGATGATGACATCTGATTTCACCGGTTTATCGAAAATCCGATGGTAGTTCCAGAGAATTTCAGCCAGTTGAATATCGCTATCATCCATAACATGTTAGTGGGGTCGTTAAAATGGCGGCCCATAAAATAAAAGTCAATTAAGCCGTTGCGCAAAAGGCGGGCGTTTGAAACGGGCAAATCTGAAAAATTTTCGGCTATAAATAAATAGCCCATCTCGAATAACACCAGTTTAAGGGATTACTTCAATGGTTGGGAAACGTAGGAAAGGGTCTCCGCTCCCGCTGCATTGCCAATGACACCCAAACTCAGCCTGTCATCGGGTACGGAGACCCTCAGCTACTTTCGCTATACACTCACGCTTGGCGGCTTTCGAATCAAAATTGAGCGCCAGGGAGGGCCTTCCCGGACGTGAGAGGGGCCAGAATCAACGCGTCGTGACGGGAAAGATCGCCAATTCATATTATTCACTTGCAGGAATATGCCCCAAGCGGAATATTACACCCAACATGAGTCTCGACAAATCTTCCATGGGCTTCTTTGAACGTCATCTCACGATCTGGGTGGCGCTTTGCATTGTTGCCGGCATTGCTCTGGGCAAACTCGCGCCCGGCCTCGCGCAAACTCTCGACGCAATGGCGATCTATGTAAACGGTGCGCCTGTGGTTTCCATACCTATCGCGATCTGTCTCTTTTTCATGATGTATCCGATCATGGTAAAAATTGATTTCAGCGAGGTGGTAAAAGCGTCCCGCAACCCGCGACCGGTGCTCCTTACTCTATTCGTCAACTGGGCGGTTAAGCCTTTCACCATGCTTGGAATTGCCACTCTATTCCTCGGTGTATTTTTCAAAGATCTACTGCCCGGCACAGAGGTGGTAAAGGACGGCACCGAAGTGGAACTGTACCGTTCCTATATATCCGGTGCGATACTTCTCGGGATTGCCCCGTGCACAGCGATGGTGTTAGTCTGGAGCTATCTGGCCCGGGCTAATCAGGGGCTTACTTTCGTTATGGTAGCGATCAATTCGCTGACCATGCTGGTGCTTTACGGAGTCCTCGGCGGTTGGCTTCTTGGAGTAAACCGGATGCCGGTTCCCTGGCAGGCGCTGCTGCTTTCCGTTGGTATTTATGTAGCTCTGCCATTGGTGACGGGATATTTTTCGCGCCGGTGGATCATGAAAGCGAAGGGCCCCGATTGGTTCAACGGGAAGTTTCTCCATTTTCTGACGCCGGTTTCCATCAGCGCCCTGCTGGTAACGCTGGTGCTGCTGTTCAGTTTCAAGGGCGCCACGATCCTGGCGAATCCACTGACAATTCTCTGGATCGCCATTCCGCTGGCTGTGCAGACTCTATTGATCTTCGGTGTTACCTACCTCGCCGCCAGGTTGCTGAAATTGCGTTATGAAGACGCCGCTCCGGCTGCGATGATCGGGGCGTCAAACCATTTCGAAGTGGCGATCGCAACGGCGGTGATGTTGTTCGGTCTCTCGTCCGGCGCAGCTCTTGCCACGGTTGTCGGTGTGCTGATCGAGGTGCCGCTGATGCTTTTTCTCGTCCGCGTCTGCCAGAATACCCGGAGTTGGTTTGGGCCCGCCTCTCCAACAAGCGACACATAAAATCATGGAAGAATACATCTCCGTTTACAAGTGCCTCTGTGACCGCACGCGGTTGCGCATCCTCAACCTGCTGCAGCAGGGGCCGCTCTGCGTCTGTCATGTGCAACACATTCTCGGCGAACCGCAGCCAAAAGTTTCGAAACAACTCAACTACCTCAAACGCCACCAAATGATCGAATCCGTGCGCAACGCGAACTGGACGATCTATCGCCTGCCGGAGGAGCCCCAACCGCTGTTGGAAGAAAATCTCAAGTGCCTGCAGGATCTTGCATTCCAGAAGTCGATTTTTCTGGAAGACCTCGCAAGGCTAAAGCAAACCGACACTTCGGCAGCTTGTAGTCCGCAAGAGGACGAAGCGACTTCGGGTTGTTGATAGCGAACCTTTTCGCCGCCGCTGAACTCTGGGCATTCTTCGGAGAAAGAAAACCGGGAAGAATGAGTAGGGACAAGTTGATATAATAATAATATCAAACGCACGGCTCGACGCTGTTTAATCGTAATACAACAGGGCATAATCACGAATTGCACCCTGGAATGTCGCTGAGTTTTTGGAGTCAGTCGCTATACGGCAACGCCGTTACGTATCTCAGCCCCGGGTTGATCGAAGCGAAGCAAAGAGTCTACCCGGGGATTCTATCTTGCTACAAGCTGATCGCTGAAAGTGATCTGAAAGTTTTCGCAACGCCTTCAGCGTAGACTAACTCCCGGTATGCAAATCCCATGGTAGCCTCCGTTTCACTGCGGCAGCCATGGGCTGTATTACGTAACGGCGTTGCCGTATTAGCTCTTCCCAATGGTAAACTGCCGCTCTATACCCCTGCTATTCCCATTTACACCTGAGGCGGCCCTGACGACCGACTGGAATTAGAGCCGATAAAGACGAGGTTAAAGTTACTTGCGGCCCAGGAGTTGGATTGGCGGGCAGGGGAAGAAAAGCGGGATTTTTGATGGAACGCCTCTGGAGTTAGTGGCTCGGAGTCAAAAAACAGGTTCTTCCAATCTTTCAGTGGCAACTCAGGATTTCGGCACTCTTACTCGACGGTTTCACCCTGGAGCGAAATCGGATCCCAGATACGGGTGGTGCCGTCAAGGGAGGCACAGCCAAGGCGCCGACCGCTGGGGGCGAAAGCGAGCTGGTGGGGAGCCCTGAGCGGACCTCGCAGTTCGTCGATCCGCTCACCTGTCTCCACATCCCAGAGGCGAATGGTGAGATCGCCGGATCCGGTTGCGAGGATAGCTTTCTTCGGATGCCACGCCAGGGCAGTGACCGCGCCATCGTGTACCCGGAACTCGCTGATCACCGCGAGCGTTTCGCTATCACGGATGCGGACGTGCTTGTCCGTCCCCGCCTCAGCAATGCGTCGCATTTTGATTGATCGGGCACGGGCTAAGCTCCAGATCAAACGGGGAGGGAAACTGGATCGAGTGGAATTGCAGGAGTCTCAGATCATCACCCCTGAAAAAGACGACGAATTTCTCGCGGTAAACGAAGCACTCGAAATTTTGGAGTCAGAGGATCCTGAATCGGCCGAATTGGTCAAACTTCGCTACTTTGCGGGAATGACCTGGGATGAGATTTCGGAGGCGACCGGAATACCAGACCGGACCCTTCGACGGCAATGGACCTATGCGAAAGCATGGCTTCAGGATCACATCCAGCGATCCTAACTTTTGATTTTCCGATTATCGTGAGTCCCGGGAATGAAAGACATCTGCGTGAGCGTGAGGTATTTTTAGAAGTCTGCGATATAGATGATACCTATAAGCGGCGGAGTCACCTTGATGAACTTTGCGGGGATGATGTCCTCCTTCGAAAGCGAGTCGAAAGTCTGCTCGCTCTTGAAGAGAGAAAAAATCTGTTTGAGCCCCGTTCTGAAGTTCGAAATCTGTTTGAACGCCTCCTGAAAGTGGGGCAACGAATTTACAGGGACAGGTAAGCCGTCATCTTGCGATTCAGGATTCGCTTCAGCGGTCAGTGAGATGGGGCATCGAGTCGTTTCACCTTCACCTCCGACACTACCCAGCTCGGGTTGTTAGTGCCCAGGGCGAGGAAGGCGGGCTTCGTCGCTTGGGCCCAAACTTCCGCCTGGCTCAGAACGTCGGTGGGGCCGGTCCATTGATAGAGCGGCTTTGCGTCGAGAGTCACGGCTACCGAGGCGTTAATACCGTCGAGGCGCACGGTCACTTCCAGATCGTGCGGTACGGTGTCGTTGATCTGCCGGCCGTTCACGAATCCAGGCAGGTCTTTGCCCCATTTCCCATTCACCCGAATCAGGCTGGTGGCGATGCCGCGGCCGGGCGATCCTCCATCCATCTCGAAACCTGTCATTCGGTCGCCCACAGGCAGAACCATATGGAAAAATCCGTCTCCTCTGAGTCGCCGCAGTTTCAGTTGCACCTGATAGCTGATGCCGCTCAGCTCGCCGGGCAGCGGCAATGTCGCAAATCTCTTAGTCGGACTATACAGCTCACCTTTCTCAAATCGCCAGCCCTCGCCGGTCTCCTCGACCGACTCCGGCGTCAAAGCGGCGAGCAAATCTATCCAGCCATCGCCGTCGGGCTTGAGTTCCAACTTGGCACCGGGGAGGGATTGCGCGAACCACGCATCCTCATCCATCACTTCGTCATCTCCAACCGGCGGCGAGGAGGTTTCATCCCGGAGGGAGGGTGGGTCCCAGATTCGGATGATGGAATCCTGCGAGGCGCAGCCGAGGCGCTGGCCGTCGGGGGAAAAGGCCAGCGCGAGCGGCGTGGCGGTCGGTCCGCGCAATTCGTCGATCCGCTCACCCGTCTCGAGGTTCCAGAGGCGAATCGACAGGTCGGCCGAGCAGGTCGCGAGGATCGGTTTCTTCGGATGCCAGGCCAGCGCGGTGACGGGGCCATTATGCACACGGAATTCTTTCAGTACGGCCAAGGTGTCCGCATCACGAATGCGCACGTTTTTATCGGCTCCGCCCTCGGCGAAGCGCCGGCCATCAGGCGCGACGGTGAGGGCGTCCATCGTGCCGGAGTTGGTCACGCGGCGGAGGATCTCGCCGGTGGTGATATCCCAGAGAACGATCTGATCCTCGGTATCTGCCCTGCCCCGATGAGCTCCGGACGTCACCAGTCCGAGCAGATAGTCCTCGCTGAGCCAGGCGAGATTGTTGAAGAGATTGGACTTCTGGCCCGCCAGTTTAACTGGTTGGGTACCGGTGGCGGTGTCAATCAAGTCGATGATCCCCTTTCGTGCCATCATAATCGCGATATGATTTCCAGACGGGCTCACCCGCAGATTTTCAATTGAAAAGGTGGCAGCAAAAGTTCCGACCTTCTCTACCTCATCACCGTTTCGACGCAGAAGAAGAACTGGACTCTTCGTGAGGCCAGGAGCCACAGCGGCGAAGCGACCGTCTGAGCTGACATTTGCCACGTTAAAACCATTTCCCTTCGGCGGTCTCAAAGGTGAATCGAGAGAACTCCCATCGAGAGGTAGGAGAGTGGTTTCTTCTCTCGAACGAGGGCCGAAAACCAATTCGTCTGCTTTCCAAAAACCAATCCCATTATTTTGATTTCTCAAACTCTCACTCGCTCTCATGTGCCAGCGGGCACCGGTGCCGAGGCTCCAGACGCGAGTGTCCGGTCCGGTCACGACCAACTCGCCGGAGAGCGGATTCACGCTCGCGTCACTCACTGGACCCATGCCTCCGAGCAGTGATTGCAGGGGGCTGCCGGTCCGTGTATCCCAGACGCGGATAGCCTGTCGGCCGTCGCTCAGCTTGGCGACACTGATAAATCGCGCGCCTGACGCTGAAACGACGATTTCCTGAATCTCCTGCCCATCGGTTTGAAACTTGAAGCGTTCGCGATCATTCTGAAAATCGAAGCCCTTGATGACTCCGTCGCGTTCGCCTCCGAGGAGCGTCTTGCCGCCGGGATGAAAGGTCGAAACCCAGGGCGGCTGATAGCCCAAATTACGAATCAGGGTTCCATCCTCAAAATTCAATAACTTGGAATTCCTGCCTTTACTCCGCACTAATACCTGTGTGCCATCCGGTGTGAGAAGTGCCTCCGATACAGGACCTCCGGCGTCATGACTCCAACGGAGTTCCCCGTTCGAGGTGTTCCACAGGTTGACCACTCTCCCCCGCGTCTGGAGGAGCAGGCGACCGTCGGCGCTGAAGGCCAAATGATGGGCACGCTCAGATTCCCACGCGATGATTTCCTGCCCGTTTCGGCCGTTGTGAATCTCGAACCCACCCTTGTCTTGACCGATGGCGATGGATTCCCCGTCCGGCGAGATCGCGACATCGTAATTACCGCCTGCCGATAGCGCAGGAGTGGAGAACTCCAGCAAACGCTCGCCGGTGCGCACGTTCATGAGCGCGACCTTGCCCGTCTTTGTCACAAAGACAAAAACGCTGGGCAGCCGTGGATGCGCGACTACTCCCCGAATATCCTCCCCAAGGTCGATGCGGGCGATGGAAGTGTCTGATTGGCCGAACAGGTAGTGCCAGGTGGAGCCGCGCAGATCTTCGGGCACGTCTTCGAGCGCAGCCCGCATCGCCGGGCCATTACTCTCCCGAAGTGCTGCCTCGGCGAGTGAGGTCGCGGAGCGGGCGAGGGAGAGCGCAGAGCGGGCGAGGGCCTTGCTGGTTTCCGCTTCCTTCTCCACGGCAACGGCTTCAGCAGTGGTGGCCTTCTTTTCGCTCGCCCGGAGCCCGAGCACGAACCACACCGCCAGTGCGGTAATGACAGCCCACGCTGCGGCGG
>JARGPI010000006.1 GCA_029213005.1 Verrucomicrobiales bacterium | reverse complement strand
TGGAACTCCCCCGATAAAGTGGACACAAAAAGTGTGATCCGATTAGGCTAATTTAGAGCGTTTGATTTAGATTGGTAGTATTGATTTAGTTTTTGCAAAGGTGACTGGTTGCCGATTGAGGTGTGGATCCGAGTCCGGTTGTAGAAAGTCTCGATATATTCGAAAATGGTTCGGCGTGCTTCTGACTTGGTTTGGAATACACAGTTGGCTGGAAAGGCTTCCCTTTTCAAGGATGCGAAAAAAGATTCGCAGGAGGCATTGTCATAGCAATAACCTGCAGCACTCATGCTTTGCAAAATACCTTTTTGTTCTAAGCGTTGCCGCATCGTTCTACTGGTGTACTGGGAGCCGCGATCTGAATGGTAAATCGATTTCGAACTGAGAGGCAGGACTGCCTCTGCTTTCTTCAGCGCATTGATAGCGATTTCAGTTTTCATACCATCGTCGAGATGCCAGCCTGACACCTGACGGCTGAACAAATCCATGGTGATCGCAAGGTAGAGCCATCCTTCACGAGTCGCGACATAGGTGATATCGGATACGAGGATTTCGCCGGGACGACTCGGTTCCTTGCCTTGAAACAGGTTTGGGGCCGGTTTTCGACTTGGATCCTGGACGATGGTTTTGGGCCGGAACGCTGATTTGTGTTTTGCCTGAATTTCATTTTTGGCCATGATTCGGGCGACCCGGTTCTCGGAACACTCAATACCGCGTTTTTGCAATTCAGCGGTTAATCTGGGACTGCCATAGGAGTTCATAAAGCTTGTTTTATGGATGTTCTGGATCTCTTTGAGAATACTGTCGTTGGTGATGCTCCGGTCGCTCCTGGATGCGCTGAGGCTTTTGTAGTATCCACTTCTGGAAACCTCTAGCGCATCGCAGAGTTCGACCACGGAGAATTGATTCCGCAATTGGTTGATCAACGCATACCCAGCTGCGGATCCTCCGCCAGAATGCACGCGGCTTTTTTTAATATCTCACGTTGCCGCTTGAGATATTCGTTTTCCTTCTTGAGTCGTTTGATCTCATTGAGCAGGTCCTCGGCCGCCGCTCCGGCTTGAGCTTTTGTGCCTGCGGCACTCAAGCTCGCGCCTCCGCTCTGGCCGAGGATGCGGTCTCTCCAGGATCGCAGGCTGTTGACATTGACTCCCAGTTCCCGGGCTACCTGAACGGCGGGACGGCCGCTTGATATCAGTAATTCGACGGCATCGCGACGAAACTCTTCTGTGTAAGTTTTTCCAGTGTTGGACATGATTTCGTTTGGTTTAGGTTTTCAGACTAAACGGTCCGTGTCCACTGTTTTGGGGGAACCTCAGGGAGTGTGTCTGTCCCTGGTGGGGGAGTGTGTCCCTAGTTTGGGAGTGAGGAGTGTTGAGCATATTCAGTCTGTCCCTTTCAGTCTGTCCCTGTCCCTCGTTTGGAGGAAGTCTGTCCCTCGTTTGGAGGAAGTCGTCCCTCGTTTGGGAGTAAGGGATGACTCCCTAGGGAGTGTGGGGAGTGGATGTCTCCGGCACGAAAGAACACATGGTCTGGCACCGGTTTGTGGGTCTAAAATTGCTGTGCGAGTCAGGACTGGATGTGGTTCCGCGGGTTTCGAGCGGATTCCTTTCCGTCCCGGGGGGCGATCCGGTAATCGCGATGAGATTTGGCGGGGTTTGTTTTCCTGAAAATGGGGTGATTTGGGCCCGGTGAAAAATAACTCGAAACATTTTTCAAGGAGATGTCACACTTGTAGAAGTTGAAAACAATCTTATAGGTAAGTGTCGCTGTTTCGGCATTTTTCTTTTTCAGATCTTTTTGATCCACATTCCATTTTTACCAAGTCTTTTTCTTTTCGTCAGGGTCTTGTTTCTTTTCAAAGTCTTTCTCTAAGTCTTTTAAAATCCGCACTTTAGCTAATCAAAGCACCACTGTGCCCTACCATCGCCAAATTTGAGCTTCTAACATAATGAATGCACTCTTTTCCCAGATCAGATGTCGGAAATTCCTACTGAGAATTTTAATCATTCAAGTCATCGTCGGCTTGATGTTTTTCGGACCATCAACGCGAGCGAATCCGGGGGGCGCATCTGTGGTTTCAGGAATCGCCAACTTCAATGGACTCGGGACTTCCAACCTGACAATCAATCAGTCGAGCAATGTGGCGATCATCAATTGGCAGAATTTCTCGATCGGAGCCGGTGAAATTACCCGTTTTGTTCAACCGGGTGTTGATTCACTGGCTGTGAACCGGGTTGTCACGGGAAATCCTTCTGCGATTTACGGTCAGTTAAAGGCGAATGGCGGCGTCATGGTGATCAATCCCAACGGTATTCTGGTGGGAGCAGGCGGTGTTATCGATGTCGGGGGGGCTTTGACGCTCTCGACACTGGACGCCACTAACCAGGACCTGCTTGATGGAGGCAGTGACCGTTTTACCGGTTCCGGTTCAGCCGGGGTGGTGAACTACGGGGCCGTATCCGGTAGGGATGTGATTTTCCTGGGTAACCATGTTGATAACTATGGAAATATTACCGCAGCGCGTTCGATTGCCCTGGGAGCGGGAGGGGACATCCTCGTCAGTAAAACGTTGGACGGGGCTACGATTTCTGTCCGGGGTGCGGGAAGCGGGGCGGAGACCGGCATTTCAAATGTTGGGTCAATTTCCGGCGGAAATGTTCAAATCGAAGCTGATGGCAATTTTTACGCGCTTGCGATCAACAATTCCGGTGTGGTTCGCGCCCGGGGATATGGGTTCAAAGGCGGTCGCCTGACTTTAAATGCTGGAAGTGGAGGCAGCGTTATTAATACCGGAAATCTATATGCACGAAATGAAAACGGTAGCGGAGGGCAGATCAATGTTTCCGCGCAATCTGCGAACTTTCAGGCCGGTAAGGTCGATGTCTCAGGTGAGCAGGGTAGAGATGGTGGTTCGGTGACGGTAAACGCATCTGAAATAGTGGTAGGCAAAGATGCTCTTTTCGTTGCTGACGGTCTCAACGGTGGATCAGTGAATCTTGATGCCGGTGGCAAGGTTGAAATGGCCGGATCAATTTCGAGCCGGGGGACTCAGGGAGGTGGCGGAAGCGTCGACATTGCGGGCGGAATGGTGGAACTGGCTGCTACAGCAAAAGTTGATGTTTCGGGTTATGAAGGTGGTCAAATCCGCGTTGGAGGAGGATTTCAGGGAAATGAAATTGATATCCGTAATTCCAGTCAAACCACAGTTTCTGAAGGCGCTCTTATCGTTGCGGATGGGGAGTTGGGTGACGGTGGCCGCGTGATTCTCTGGTCAGACGGCGATACAATGTTTGGTGGTGACATCTCGGCTCAATCCAAGGGGTTTATTGGAAACGGTGGCTTCGTTGAAGTCTCCGGGAAAAACTGGCTTACCTACTTAGGTTTTGCCAATACTTCGGCGGCGAACGGGATTACCGGAACGCTGCTGCTTGACCCTACCGATGTGGTGATAGGTCCTACCGGCGCTGTCACCATGACTGATGCCGCCCTGGTAGCAGCAGTTCTGACCAGCAATGTTGTGATTCATACCTCTTCAGGAGGTACTGGAAGGGGTGATATTACCGTCAATGCCGGTTCGGATATTCAATACGACAGTCCCAATTCTCTCGCTTTTTTTGCCAACCGGCACATTTTCATTAACGGTGATATCAAAAACCATGGTTCAACCGACACCGCCTTTGCCGGCACCGGCCATATCACACTGGTAGCGGGCTGGGACAGCACGGGTGCCTCTTCATTTGCTGCCAGTCAAGGTGGGGTGGGAACCAGCGTCAACTCATCGAAGGTGCTTTCCGGAATGTACGGGAACTACGGAATCAACGGTGGGTCTATATTCCTGAATGACGCGGCTTTGGAGCCGGTGGAAGTGGGGAGTGCCAGAGGGGAAACGAATGCTTTCGGAAGTCTCTTCTTTCTTACTTCAGGGGATAATGGAGGCGAGTTCACTCAATTCGGATATCGGCGTGAAAACGACCTGAGAGGTCGGGCGCTTGCCGGCTTAGGCGCAGACGGTAAGATCGGCGGAGGCGACGACGTCTATATCAAAACTTTTTCCGTTGATGCCGATACCGGAGATCTGGGTGATATCGACTACAAAACCGGTGTTACCGGAAATATCAATGTATACGCGAAAGACGGTGTCTATCTGGTGCCGCACGCGATTGATACTAACCTGACTGACCGGGCCTATGTTATGATTGGCCACGGCGGGCGACGCGAAAACGACGACGATATGGACAACCGGGACTCCTCTGGGTTGCAGTTGAACGATTCAATCGGATTGCGCGACTTTGGAAGCGATAGTGGTAATACGACGCTGGGAAATGGAAATAACAGTGGGAATATAGTGGTTCAAACAGGTGGTGTCCTTGTGATGCTATCCGGTCGTACTGAATCTCATAGTCAAATCGGCCACGGAGGTGGTGCTCACGATGATCCTGATGCTGACCGGGGGAATACCGCATCGGAAACGGGTCTGGGCGATAATAACGATTTTGGAGTTTCCGTCTTCGGGGATATGAGAGGAGATATCTCCGTGACGGCTTCTGCAATTTCGATGACGGCAGGTAAGAACAACGATGCTTTCACGATGATTGGTCATGGTGGCGAAAGGATTCGCGGTGATCACAGCGGAAACATTACCGTAACCACTACCACGGGCGGTATTGTCGCCAGCGCCTCTCCGGATGACAATACGATAGGTTCAAACAGTAACCGGGACAGGTCCTTTGTCCAAATTGGTCACGGCGGCTATCGGTCCTTTCACTATGAAGCTCTGTCTACCGCGGTCGACCCCGGTGTAAATGCGGGTGATCAAGCTACCCGCTTACTGGGAATCGCAATGAATTCTGATACAGGGTTGGCGCATGGACACGGTGGAAATATAACGGTTAATTCAGCGAGAGGCATTGCTTTTACTGCATCCGGTAACCAGGCCTATGCAATGATCGGCCATGGCGGAGTTGAACAGTATGGTGATCATTGGGGCGACATTGATGTGAATGCATTCGCCGGCAGTATCATTTTCGACCGTATCACCAGTCAAGTCGACGGGAATGGCGGTACCGATCTCGTATTGAACCGTGGAACCGGGGCTCATGTACAAATCGGTCATGGCGGGGGCGCACGCTCCGGCGGCGGGGCAACCGGTGATATTAATGTTTCCGCTACTGGAAATATCGAAATGTATGCCGGACGAAGCGAGTCATACGCTCAGTTGGGGCATGGTGGATTCAGTCAGGATCTCCAGGCCACGGAAACCCGGCTCTCAACCAATGGCAGCCAGCTCGATTTCGATAGCGGCGTCATATACAGCACCGGGTATACCAATTTTTATCGTCAAAACACCAGCAATGGCACCAAAAGTGGCGATATCACCGTTAATTCCGGTGGTGATGTTATTTTCCGAAGCGGTTACGGGACCGGAGGGAATGCCTATTCCCAGCTTGGCCATGGAGGTCGTTATGCTTATGCCGAAGCCGTCGGGAATACCATTGTGATCGAAGACCCGAACAATCCCGGTGGGTTCATCAACGGTATCGCGACGAATCTCGACACCGGGCATCACGGGGATATTTCCGTGAATGCGACAGGTAATCTCAGCTTCCTCGCGGGGCCGGATTCTCTCCAGCGAGGTCAGGTTTCGGTGGCTCAAGGAGGATTGGGGATCGAAGAAAACCGGAACGACAACTATACCATGATTGGTCACGGGGGTCGAAACTCTTATGGTGACCACTGGGGTGATATTACCTTGAAGGCCGGGGGGAATCTTGAACTTGAAGCGAGAGCTGGATACGACGCCGTTTCTATAGAAAACAACAACGGGGACAACAATACCAATACATTGGGAACTCCAAGATTGAATCAGTCTGAAGACAATGGAGCAACCGGGATTAGAAACTTTGCTCAGATCGGTCATGGAGGCTACGATTCCGATACCGATATCAACCGGACAGGCAAGGTCGCCCAGGGTATGGGAGTGCTGGGGTCTTCGGATATCGTTGCGAATATCGGGGGAAACATTTCAGTTCTCGGAGCCATGAAGGAAACTGCGGGTCCTCAAATGATCCGGCGACTCGGAGTAGAGACCGATGTGACCTCAACTCCCGGAAAAGTGGTTTTGAAACCGGTTCGTCTCGCTCGGGCCGACGGTACCTTCTGGGAATTACCAGCGCCACTGTTTTATTCCTATGAGAGTTATGCTCAAATTGGACACGGCGGACGTTCGGTGGATGTAGACGCCAGTGCGGCAGATGGAGAGGGAATCAGAGGAAATATCACCTTAAACGCCGGACTCAATGCGGGCTCGATGGATGGCAATATTCGAGTGGAAGCCGGGGATATAAAGTATGGTATCTCGGTTGGCGAACAGCTTGAAATCAAGGTTTGGGATATGGCAGTCGGGGGGACTCAGATCGGATCCGTATTCGTTGGACCTGCTGCAGGTGTTGCTCTCGGCGTTTCTCAGGATGACCCGTCTCAATCACTGCGGAACTACGCAATGATCGGTCATGGTGGATGGACGAGCCGGGGGGATCACAGTGGAAATATTATAATCAACGGTGATGGAAATCTGACGGTTTACGGGGGTATGGGCCGGGAAACGTTCGGGATGATTGGGCACGGTGGATTTGACTCAGATAGGAACAATGACGACAACTCCCGGTTGGATGATACCGGGATGAGTGGATCCATCATTATTGATATGGGATCCGGAGGCATTCGAGTGGTCGGCGGTGGTCTGAGCGGTGATGTTGCAGGATCTTTTGGAACGGACTCGGCCGCGGGGCGCAGTTTTGACTCCTCCACCCGGTCCCGTTTCGCTCTGATCGGCCACGGTGGTGCCTACACCGGTGGAAATCATGTAGCTGATCTGATCCAGGTTCATGGAGACGGAGATATCGTTGTCGCCGGGGGAACCGGAGAGAACTCTTCTCATGCCCAAATCGGCAACAATGGTGGCGCCAACGAGACCGGCGGTCGGTCGCAGACACTTTCTGGTGATATCAGTGTGGTTTCGCGCTTGGGGAACATCACCGTTCAGGGTGGGGTGCCAGTTGTGGATAACTTGACTGTAACCGTGAATGCTCTCGGAGAATTACTCAGTGCTTTCGATAACACAGGGCACGTATCCAAAGCCCGGTCCAGTTTCGGGCAAATCGGCCACGGTGGATTTGATAGTGATGCGCAGGGTGGAAATCAGAATAACAGTGCTGGTAACGGTGGCTACTTCGGCGACATCGAAGTGATCGCGGCAAAAGGCAGTGTGACCCTGCAGGGTGGCGGAAGCACTGTGATCAACGCTGACACCGATGATTTTCGTGCCAACTATGCAAAAATTGGTAACGGAGGAGGCTTTTCAGATGGTGATGCTTCCGGAGAGATCAGAGTGGTTGCGGGGACTGATTTGACGCTTCTTGGTGGCGTCGCCAGCCGCCTCGCATCGGCGCAGATCGGTCACGGCGGTAACGATACCTCGGGGAACTACTCGGGAACTATCGATATTGAAGTAGGGAATAACCTCGTGATGCAAAGAGGAGCGAGGGTGATCAACGGTATCAATATTCATGATGCCGCCGCAAAAATCGGGCACGCTACCTCTAACTTTCAGTATGGCAGTAACGGTAGTGGAAGCCGGGAGGGAGATATTCTGGTCAGCGTGGGCAATAGCATGATGATGTTGAACGGAATCAATTCTGATTTAACGGATTCCGGATTTGGCGCTCAAATCGGGCACGTCGACCTGTCTCACACTTCGAACGGTGTTACGATCGGGGCGGATGGAGATACCTTGATAGCGGTGAGCCGAAACAATCCGACAACTGGTACCGGTATATTCCAGATGAGCAGTGGCTCAGTCATTACCAGTGCCGACGGGGGATTGACCACAGAGCTTCGACTCTATATGCCTTCGGCCTTACAGGACCAAATCGCTTCTGAAGCTTACTTGAACAGTGCCGGTTACAACCCCTCAGCTTTTGGCGGAGTTGGAAACCGAAATGGAATCGATGAGCATTTTGGAACGGAGCATACGATGAAGACCGGGATCTATGGAGAGCCCGTCGGGGATTTCGGAACGCCACCTGAAGGTTTCTTTCCTTTCCATGCGTTGGGCTTTTACAATATCTATTTTGCCAATCCGGACGATGTGAATCCGCAGGTGCCTCCGACTCGTCCGGGTTCTCCGGTGGTGCGCCCTCCATTCGAACTTCCTGCCCCGTTGGCTCAGGCAATAGCTAACCAGAAAAATAAAAGCAACTACGTCGCTTTCGATTGGTCCTATGGGCTGTTTGATTATGATGGCTACGAAGGGCATTGGGGTAATCTCAGTCCCAGTGAAGCGGTGATAGGAACTTATGTGCCGAGATCAAGCCTTGAGGCCGTTCTTGATTCTGCTATGGGCAGTCGGAAAGGCGGCTTAACGGTTGCTGAAAATTCGACAGTTGAGGAGAAGCGTGACGACCGCGCGGTTCGCCCATCGACAGATGCGGAGAAGGAGGATATGGAGGAAGAAGACCGCTTATTGACCAGAGCGTTACGCAAAGTGGGCAAAGCTGGAAATGTCTTCTACCTCTACGAGCCAGGCACCAACGTTTACTCGAGCCTCAGGGTCTACGGGGCTCCTGTTTCCGACGTGCCGGCATTCATGAAAAGGGTTTAAGCGGCCGAATTCAAGTTATCTGGCGGAAAGCCCGGTTATCCGGGCTTTTCGTTTTTCCGTGGGCTGAATCCATTCTTGCCTCTCTGTTTAAAGCGAGTACTTTCCTCCCGAAATGACATCTCGTGAAATAAGACAGTCGTTCCTCGATTTTTTTGAGGAAAAAGAACACACTATCGTGCCTTCAGCTTCGCTGATGCCGACTTCCCCGAACTTGAAGTTCACCAACGCGGGGATGAATCAGTTTGTCCCTTATTTCCTTGGTGCAGAGGCGGCCCCTTACGATCCTCCACGCGCGGCGGACACCCAGAAGTGTATCCGTGCCGGGGGGAAACATAACGATCTCGACGATGTGGGATACGACACTTATCACCACACTTTTTTCGAGATGCTGGGGAACTGGAGCTTCGGAAATTACTTCAAAAAAGAAGCAATTGAGTGGTCCTGGGAGTTGGTGGTGGGTCGCTGGGGGATTCCGGCGAACCGGGTTTATGCGACCGTTTATTCTCCGGCCGAGGGCGATCCTGCGGAGTTCGATCAGGAAGCCTACGATATTTGGGCTAAAATTTTCGAAGAGGCCCGTCTCGATCCCAAAGTTCATATTGTGAATGGCAATAAGAAGGATAATTTCTGGATGATGGGTGAGACCGGCCCCTGCGGCCCTTGCTCGGAGTTGCATATTGATTTGACCGAAAAAGGCGATACGAAGGGATCTCTCGTCAATATGGACGACGCCCGCTGTATCGAAGTGTGGAACCTGGTTTTCATCCAGTTCAATGCCAACGAAGACGGGACCTTCCGCGAGCTGCCGGCCCGGCACGTTGACACGGGGATGGGCTTCGAACGTATTTGTTCGATCATCCAGGGGACCGATAGCATGACTGACTTTTCTAAGTTGGTTTCCAATTACGATACCGATGTCTTTTCGCCAATTTTCAAGGCGCTCTCGAAGATGTCCGGAAAGAAATACACCGGCACGGTTCCGAAGGATGGGAATCGCCATGGGTTGAGCGAGCAGGAGATGATTGATGTGGCATTCCGGGTGATCGGCGATCATATCCGGACAACCTGCTTTTCCATCGCTGACGGAATCGAACCGGGAAATAACGATCGAAATTATGTGATCCGGAACATTTTGAGACGGGCGGTTCGCTTTGGGCGGATTCTCGGATTCGAAGCGGATAAACCGTTCCTTCATGAATTGGCACCGGTGGTCTTCAAAGAATTCGGCGGAGTTTTCCCCGAGCTGAAAGACCGGAAAGAGCGAATCACAAAACTGCTGTTGGCCGAAGAGACGCAATTTAACAAAACTCTCGACCGCGGGCTGCGACTCTTCAATCAGGCGGCTGACGACGTTTCTAAAGGGGAAGCCTTCCCTCCGGGAACGGTGGTTAAGCTTTGGGAAACCTACGGATTCCCCACCGATCTGACTAAACTACTGCTCGATGAACGGGAAATCAAAGTTGATGAAACGGAAGTGGAGCGTCTCGTCGAGGAGCACAAAGCGACCGGCAGCAAAGGTGGCGGTGGAACCGTCGTTTCAGCGGTGAAAATCGAGACCAGTGCTAAAACCGAGTTCGTGGGATACGACGTCGATGAAACGACTGCCACCGTTTTGGAATGGGTAGAGAACGAAGACGGTGTCTTTGCGATCGTTGACAAAAACCCTTTCTATATAGAGAAAGGCGGTCAGCAGGGAGATACCGGAGAGCTGATTGCCGGTGATGAAACCGTCGGTGTGCTCGGTGCTTATGGTATAGGTGAAGCGGCTGCGCTCCACCTCGATATCAAACCGGATACCGATACCAGCGAAGTCACGCTGAAGGTCGATGTCGATCGTCGACGGGGGATCGAAAATCACCACACGGCTACGCATCTGTTCCACTGGGCGCTGCACGAGACAGTCAGTCCGGATGCCACGCAACAGGGTTCCCTGGTTGCTCCGGACCGTCTTCGTTTCGACTTCAATTCCGATGCCCTGAATGCCGAACAGATTTCGGATATCGAGGCGATGGTGAATCGTTGTATCGGGTCGAATGATCCCGTCTCGATTAGCGAAGTTCCCCACGGGGAGATCAAAGATAACGAGGACATCATGCAGTTCTTCGGCGACAAATACGGAGATCTCGTCCGGGTGGTTCAAATCGGCGGAAAAGCCGGTGAGTTTGATGGATACTCGATGGAGCTTTGTGGTGGAACGCATCGGAAAGCGACGGGCGATCTCGGATTCTTCCGGGTGAAATCGGAAGGTGCCATTGCGGCTGGCATCCGGCGGGTCGAAGCGGTTTGCGGAGATGCTGCAATCGAACTGATGCGTGAAATCAAGGCGGATACCGTTCAGGCGGTTTCCGACGCTAAGACGAAGCTGAAAAACGCAAACACGAAACTCGCTGCGCTTGGAAAACCTGCCGTCGAGATCGAGATCGACGAAACGCTTTCTGAAAAGATCGATGCGCATCTCGATGCTGATGAAGCAACCGAAGCCAATGATTTGCTGAATGATCTGGTCAAAACCAGTGACGAACTCAAAGCGGCGGCGATCAATGCGGAGAAGGCCCTTAAAAAGGCTTCCGCAGGGGCTGCTGCATCGATAGCCTCGGCCTGGTATGAGGAGAAGGCTGCGCCGCTCGCGGAAAAAGGAGCGGATGCGGTTTTTGTCGATGTGATTGAGGACGGTTCGCCAGCTCTGCTTCAGGAGGTGTTGAACACGGTGAAAGCCCGGCAGTTCCCCGGAGCGGTTGCCATTGCGGTGGTCGAGGATGACACGATTCACTTCGGTTCCGTGGTCCATAAAGATCTCACCGGGCAATTCAAAGCGGGTGACATCGTCCGTGAATCACTGGCTGAGGCCGACGGCAAAGGCGGCGGAAAACCGGAGATGGCTCGCGGTGCCGCAAAAAATGTGGCGAAGCTGGATGCCGTGGTTGCGAAAGCGAAGTCGATGCTGGGAAGTTAGTCGGCATTTGACCGCGAGGCGTATCGTCCTGTAATGTTAGCGAAATTATGAGAATTGGTGTCACTGGGGCCAGCGGTTTTATTGGTGGAGCCCTTGTGGCGGAGATTCTTGCGAATAACAACGAGGCGATCGGTTTCAGCCGGTCGCCGGGACGGTCGATTGAAGGTTGCAGCGAAATTCGGAATATTTCGGGTGACGCACCTCTCGATTTGTCCGGTCTCGACGCGATTGTTCATTTTTCCGGCGAATCCCTGCTCGGGGTCTGGACTCCGAAGAAGAGGGAGGAGATTCTGAATAGTCGGATTCGTTCGACTCAGCGAATTGTGAACGCTCTCTGGGCCATGGACGCCGAGGAGCGCCCCAAGGTTTTCGCCTGCGCTTCGGCCGTCGGGATCTATGGCGATCGTGGCGATGAATGGTTGGATGAAGAGGCGGATGCCGGATTTGGATTTCTCGCTGATGTGACCCGGCAATGGGAGAGCGTCGCGATCAAAGCGGCGGATATGGATGTGAGGACCGTGCTGCTCAGAATCGGTTTTGTGGTCGGTGAGAGCGGAGGTGCGATTCCGACCTTGGAGAACGTTTTTAAAATGGGGCTCGGGGGGAAGCTCGGGAGCGGTAAGCAGTGGATGCCGTGGATTCATATCGACGATGTGGCGACGATGATTCATACCTGTCTTGAGAACCGTCTCATCAGCGGGCCGGTCAATGTTTGTGCGCCGGATCCGGTGCGGAATAAAGATTTCACCAAAACGTTGGCGGATGTTCTGGGGAAGAAGGCGTTTTTGCCGGTTCCATCGGTGGCGTTTAAGATGCTACCCGGTCGGATGCACGAGATGTTTTTGAACAGTTTGCGGGTCGATCCCACCGTGATGAAGAGTCATTCATTTCAATGGCAGTATCCGGTTTTGGAGGATGCGATCCGGGAATCGGTCGGGAGAGGTTAAATTGTTTGGTGGAGGCCCGGGAAAAGGGGAGTCGTCGATTCCGGTGTCCCTACAGGACACAGCGTCTGGTTTCCGGACCCGCGGACTGAAGTCCGGGTCTGTTTTGTTTGAGGCCTTCAGCCTCCTTGTGCTGGTGGGCCTGATATTCCGTTCCAAACAGTCTGACCGCCGCGAAAAATGAATGTGTCCGGAAATTCCCGCGTCCCGAGGCTGTAGTCAGCAACGATCGTAGGTGCCTCGAAATTGCGCGGGCCAGGGCTGTAGACAGCCATAGATAGAGATGTTTTGAAATTCCTGCGTCCCGAGGCTGTAGACTGCAACGATAACGGTGACCCGAAATTCACGCCCTGAGGTTGGAGACGCAACTATGGTAGGTGGCCTGAAAATCCTAGTCTCGAGGCTGTAGGCCTCGCAGATTAAAGGCCCGGATTTCAGTCCGGGTGAACCGCGAAAGATCTTTTCCACCCTGTAGGGGTGGCGGAATCTCTACTGTCCTCCAACGCGCTCCGGTCGCCCTTAATTCAACCACTCTGCGTTCTTCCGCTCGTAAAATGACCGCTCGTCGTCGGTACAATCACGGCACGCGATGACGCGGTAATTCTTGCCGTCGGTCCAGAAAATCGCGAACAAATACCGGTTCTCCACGGTGCGCCCCAGGATGAAATAACGGGTCTCGCCCTCCTCGTCGAACTCGGGAAGCAGACGGATTGAAAATGGATCCTCAAATGCCTCGGCCACCTCGCGGGGAGGGGTTTTCTTCAGGTCGAAGGGACAATTAAGCCAATCAAATTCCATAAATTAAGGTCGATTCGGAAACGGTGTTATTGCAAAGCGCCCAATCGTACCGGTGTTCCGCTTCTAAATCAATCTTTCATTAGATAGATGATCCAAAAATCAGCCAGATAGTTAACTTTTATAAACTATTAAGATGAATTTATGTTATCTTAATGAAGTTTTGAAAGTTTTGCCCCAATTTTTAATCTTCCTGTCCGGCGCGCTATTTCTGTTAAGTGGCTGTGAAACCGCGCCTTACGCCCCTCCGCCGACTCCGGCCGCTGTGGAATCGGTAAAGATTCAGGTGGCGGATTTTCACGGTCGTCCGGATATTTATGCCGACATCCGGGGACGGTTAACGAGCAATGCCGCGTTGTTGGTTGATACCAAACAATACCGGGGAAAGGGCAATATGCTGCATGTCGAAGTGCGGGAGCAAACTCCGAAGGGTGACATCGGGACGAATCGGGTGCCGAACCCTCCGTTTCAGACCCGGGTGCCTCTCGAGGTTTTTGGATTGGTCCCGGGAAGGGTCTATGTGGTCGATGCCAACGGCGCGAGAACCCATTTTCAAATGCCGGATCCGGAAGCGAATGAGGACGACATTTACAGCGTGACTTCCTCAACCACAACCGGTCTGGAGCTGCCGGGCTTTTGATCCCGTTGCGGTATTCTGTCTTTGCGTTTTAAGGGAACGGAGGTTTAAGTCGTTTCCGATAAACAACCTCTTTATGAAACAATCATTTATCCGGAGTCTAACCATCTTCTTTTCCGCTTTCGTGCCGTGCCTGGCTTTCTCGCAAAATGCGTCGGAAATCGCCATAAAATTCGAGAATCAGAAAATCGAAGCGGTCGAGAAATACATTGCTGAGAACCCTTCCGCCGAGGATATCGACCAGGCTTATTCGATTCTGGTGAACTCGCTGGCTTCGCTTAATAAGCTGGAGACGGTTCTCGACATTCTGGACAAACGTTACTCGCTGGCACCTAAAGGTGAAAAGGCGGTTTTGGTAACTTTGATTGATGAAATCAGTCGTCCCTATATCGAAATCAGTGCTCAGATCGGGAAAAAAGATCGGGGTAAGGCGTTCGTGAACAAACTGAAAGAGGACCTCGCTCCGCATCCGGAATCGATCCAGATCAATGGGTTTATCGATCAAATTGCGGCGGATCTTTATGTGCCGGGAATCGGTGACACGATGAATATCAGCTTCACCGCGACAAACGGTAAAAAGATCGACGTGGAGGCGATGAAGGGGAAAGTCATTTTGATCGACTTCTGGGCGACCTGGTGCGGTCCCTGTATTCAGGAGATGCCGAATGTGATTGCGGCTTACGAGACTTATCACGAAAAAGGCTTCGAGGTCATCGGGATTTCGCTGGATGACGACCTTGCCGCTCTCGAAAAATTTATGGAGGCGAATGGCATGCAATGGCCGCAATACTTTGATGGAAAAAGCTGGGGAAATGAACTCGCCGGCGAATACGGTATCAAAGGGATTCCCGCAACCTTCCTGATCGGGAAAGAAGGCAAAATCGTTGCGACCAATCTGCGTGGCGAAGAACTCGAATTGGCAATCAAAGGAGAGCTCGGGCTGGAGTAACCGCTCACGACCGAGGCGATTGCCATGGCCAGAAAACGCTCTCCTTTCAGTCAGATTCCAGCCGTCGATAGGGTCCTCCACGAGCTGGAAAACGACGCGCAGTTGCCTCCGCTCCCGCTGCCCTTGATCACCGATCTGGTGCGGCAAAAGATTGAGTCACTCCGGGATCATCTCAAAGGCGGGGGAGAGTCGGTTGGCGAATTTGATGAGATCGTTGCCGATATCCGGGCCGACATTGTTTCGCTCTATCAGAGCCGGATTCATCCCGTAATTAACGGGACCGGCGTGATTATCCACACCAATCTGGGGCGATCCCCCCTCAGCAAGACGGTGGTGGAGAAGCTCACTCAGGTGGGACAATATTATAACAATATCGAATTGGATCTGGGCACCGGTGAGCGGGGCAAACGCGGTGGATTCCTCGAAATCGCCCTGGCCAATTTGATCGAGGCGGAGGCGGCGACGGTTTGTAATAACTGTGCCGCAGCTTTGATTTTGATCCTGAAGCATCTCGCGAAAGGCGAGAAGAATGAGGTCATTATCTCGCGGGGCGAACTGGTCGAAATCGGCGGCGGATTCCGGGTGCCGGATATCATGAAAGTGAGCGGCGCTCAGCTCGTCGAGATCGGAGCGACCAATAAGACCACGCTAGAAGACTACCGGGATGCGATCACGGAGCGGACCGGCATGTTGCTGAAGGTTCACCGGTCGAACTTCTACATGGAGGGTTTCACCCACGAGCCGACAACCGAGGAGTTGGTCGAGCTGGGGAAGGAATTTAATCTGCCGGTGGTGGAGGACCTCGGGAGCGGTGCGATGTTACCGACCGATTCTCTGGCTCCGATTCCCCACGAGCCGACGGCGACCGAAGTACTCAACCGGGGTGTCGATGTGGTTTGCGTCAGCGGAGATAAATTATTCGGTGGTCCCCAGGCGGGAATTATCGCGGGGCGGGCCGATCTCGTTGCGGGGATTAAAAAGGAACCCTTTTTCCGGGCGTTGCGCTGCGATAAGTTGATCCTCACCGGTTTGCAGGAAACGGTGATCGAGTACTTGAAAGGCAAAAGCGGAGCTTCTGCTGACCTGCCTCTGATTCGGAAGCTGTCTCTGACGGTGGATGACTTGATGCCGCGAGCTGAGGCGATCGTCAAAGCGCTGAACCACGATGCGGTCTCGATCGGCGAAGGGCTGGCCCGCTGCGGGGGCGGCACGATGCCGAAGGCTGAAATGCCATCGGTGACAATCGATATTTCCCCGAAGGGCGTGAGCCTTAAGAAATTCGCGAAACGGCTCCGGGATCGGGAACTGCCGATGGTGGGCTATGTCGCCGATGATAAGTATCGTCTCGATCTCCGAACCATCATGCCGGAACAGGACGCTGCGGTGATTGAAAATCTGAAAGCGGTTCTCTAGGCGAACAGAATCAGTAAAGAAATCGTCAAAGCGGCGAGGATAACGCCGAGGATAAAGACGACGAACCCGAAGTTACTTTGATTTTGCGCGGGTTTCGGAACGGTTGATGCCGATGTGGTGATTTGGCGGGGTGGATTGGTGATCGGTATCGATTTCTCTGTTACCGGAGGGGGCGGAAGGGAGTTCATCAATTTTTGACCGGGCGCCGGTGGAGTCGGTGCAGGGACGTGAGTCGGAGCCGGACTGTCGCCGAGGATGATTTTTTGAGCGGCCGTTTTGTTACCGGTGAAAAGTGGTTTTTCCGGCACCGACATCATGTGATCGGACAGCGCTTCGATCGGATTTCTTCCCTGGCTCGCCTCGTGATCAATGACCGATAGAAAATAGGGCTGAATATTGAGCCCGACCTGTTGAAGATCCTGTCGATAGGCCTCAACATCGAATTTCACTTTCCGGAAATACACCGCCCGCCTCGTGGAGTCATACAACACATACCTCGCCCGAATGTCTTTCGGGTCGCGGGGCTCACCGGCGGAACCGACATTGACAAGGTAGCGATGACCCGGCGCGAGATGGAAATCGGAATCGGGCAGTTTCTTGATCCCATCGGAGTTCAAGCTGTAGGCGAGCGGTTTATGAGTATGCCCGAAAAAGATGATATTAGCCTGGGAATACATGAATTGATGAACCGCTTCGTCCTCGTTTTCGATGTAGCCAAATCGATCGGGATGCTGGATTTCAGCGTGGACAAAGAGAATGTCCTCCGTCTCCAGTGTGAGCGGCACCTGTTGCAGGAATGCCCGGGATTCCGCGGACAGTTGGTTACCGGTCCAGTGGACCACCGATCGGGCGTGATCATTAAAAATTGAGGCATCGAGCATCCCGCAAGCCGCCGCGTCGTGATTGCCGATCACAAAATTCCGGGTCGCCTGTCGCACACTGGTCAGCACTTCCTCCGGTCTCGGCCCGTAGCCGACGACATCTCCGAGACAGATTATCGCGTCCGCTTGATTCGCGTGGATGTCCGCTAAAACAGCCGACCACGCCTGCCAGTTGGCGTGAACATCCGAGATGATTGCGTAACGCATGAGGTGGTAACCGCTGAATTTACCGGACTGTACAGGGTACAGTCACCGGTTGTACAGGGTACAGTCTAGATAGCGGCAATTGTTGTGCAATCATAAAACGAAAGTGATCGCGGCCTTCCAGCGGGATTTCGGTAAAAAAAGGGTTGGGAAATCAGCCGATTTCACCTTATGATCTGATAAATGGGACTCAGTCTCAATAAATAATTCATGAAAGGAGTAGGGAATCCAGAAGCCGTTGTTGAACTTCCGACGCTGAAGCGAGGGTGTCGCGGCCGGGTTGTGGCGATCAATGGAGATACGCCGACTCAAACCCGCCTTCGTGAACTGGGGCTCTATGAAGAGAGTGAAATCCGGGTGCTCCACGTCAATGGTTCGGTGATGTGCCAGGTCAATGATTCGCGCTTTGGTATTGACTGTCAGACTGCCCGGAGCGTTCTCGTTCGTCCTTTGAATTAATTTTTATCCACCCGGTAAATGAGTGACAAACTAACAATTGCCAATTTGGTTCCTGACGACACGGCCGTGATTTCAGGATTTACGACTGGAGGTGCTCACTTGCGCCGCTTTCACGAAATGGGTCTGATGAAAGGGACTGAGCTGAAAGTGATCCGGTATGCGCCCCTCGGGGACCCGATCGAGATTTCGGTGCGGGGCTCCCTGCTGTCGATTCGGGGCGATGAAGCCAGTCTGATTGAGGTGACCCGGTCCGGGCCCGCGAAGTAAGAATTTTTTTAGTCGATGGAGTCGAAAACAACGAAAAAGTTGCGGGTATTTGCACTCGTGGGGAATCCCAACTGCGGGAAGACGACGATTTTTAATGCACTGACGGGGCTTCGCCAGAAGGTGGGGAACTATCCCGGCGTGACGGTGGAGCGGAAAGAGGGGATCGCAATCGATCAACACGGGGAATCGGTGAAAGTGATCGATCTCCCGGGGGCATACAGTCTTGAGCCTCAGTCTCCTGATGAAGCGATCCTGCGAGATGTGTTAAAGGGCCGGCGCAAAGACACGCCCGTGCCGGATGCCGTGATCTGTGTGATCGATGCCAGTAATGTGGAGCGCCATCTCTACCTCGGATCACAGATTTTGGAACTGGGTTTGCCCACGATCCTGGTGCTCAACATGACCGATGTCGCGGAAAGCCGCAAAATCCGTCTCGATGCCGAAAAACTGGCCGAAAATCTGGGGATTCCGGTCATTGCAATGCAGGCTAACTCCCGGGTCGGTCTGCCGCAGCTTCGCGTGGCGATGAGCCAGAAAGATATCCCGATCAGCAGTCATAAATTTTCCGGCGATGAAACGCTCGAAGACCTCGTCGAGGAAGCCGATGCCAATGCAGCTCCGGTAACCCGCCAGGGCGATGAAGACTGGGAGGAACGCCTCATTACCGCCCGCTACGGGGCGATTCAGGAATTGATCGATGATTCCGTCGACCGCACCGATCCCTATGCGGAAACCGGCACCGATAAGATCGATAAATACCTGCTCCATCCCGTGATGGGACCGGTGTTTTTGACCGCGATTTTGACCCTTCTTTTTTATTCGATTTTCACCTGGGCGGGTATCCCGATGGACTTTATCGACGGTTCCTTCGGTGCGCTTGCGGAATGGATCAAGGGAATCATGCCGGAAGGTGATCTTCGCGATCTGATTACCGATGGAATAATTGCCGGCCTTGGCGGGGTCGTGATTTTCCTGCCGCAGATTTTGATCCTCTTTTTCTTTATCGGAATAATGGAGGATACAGGCTACCTCACCCGGGTGGCTTTTTTGATGGACCGGGTCATGGCAAAAGTGGGGCTCAACGGCCGGGCATTTATCCCGATTTTGAGTAGCTACGCCTGTGCCGTTCCCGCTATCATGGGAACGCGAACGATCGAGAATCCCAAAGACCGCTTGATCACCATCATGGTGGCCCCGTTTGCGAGTTGCTCGGCCCGGTTGCCGGTTTACATCATGCTCGTCGCGATTTTGATTCCCGGGGTGGCTGGTTTGACCAAAGCAGGGATACTTCTCGCGCTATATCTGCTCGGGACGATCTTTATCTTCGTCTTTGCCTGGATCTTCAACCGGGTTTTGAGAAAAGGAGAGCGCACTCCGATGATCATGGAGTTGCCCTGCTACAAGCTCCCGTCGCTGAAGACCGTTTTTCTCCACATGTTTACCCGTTCGTGGATTTTCCTGCGCCGCGCCGGAACCATCATTCTCGGGATTTCGATTATTCTGTGGGCCGCCTACACCTATCCCAAATCGGATGGAGACGCTTCCCTGCAGCAGGCCAACAGTATTGCCGGTAAGATCGGAAAAGCGATTGAGCCGGTGATTGAGCCGCTTGGCTATGAGCGGAGAATCGGCGTGGCGGTCCTCGCCAGTTTCGCAGCCCGCGAAGTCTTCGTCGGAGCGATGAGTGTGGCCTTCAACGTGGAAGAGACCGAGGATGAAGACGAGACCTTTCAACTGACCAAGGATAAGCTAGCCAATGCGACCCGCGACGATGGCTCGCCGCTGTTTACCCCTCTGGTTTGTTTGAGTTTGCTGGTTTTTTACGTCTTTGCTTTACAGTGCGCCAGTACGGTTGCTATTACCAAGCGCGAAACCAACTCCTGGAAATGGGCGGCGTTTCAATTTGGTTACATGACGGTACTTGCCTATGTTTCTGCATTGATCGTTTATCAGGGAGGAAAATTGTTGGGGTATGTGTAATGGAAAAATATGATTGGCAGAGCTGGGTGGCGATTTCGATAGTTTTCGTCACGATTTTGGGCTTCGGAAAGAACCTGTTTTGGAAGAAGCGAAGCAAGTCCGCTGCCTGCGGCGGGAGTTGCGGCTGTTCCAAGAAGTGGACGGAGAAGGATTTTGTGAGCAAATCCCAGTAGTCCACCAAGCCTAAGGTGATGGGTAGCTGGCTCGGATTTTCTTTCGAGGTCGAGGCGTGAGGAGCGCGGCTATTGGTTAATAACCAACCGACGAACAACGAAGGGATCGGAAGAAAAGCCGGTCAGATGCTCATTAATTTAGTCTTGGGGGACTACTAGGCGCTGGTGCTGCCTTCCGGTTTCTTAAAGATCTTGCCCGGATCGAAGGTTGATCCCGCGCTGAATTCTTCGGGATTGGCGCAAATCCATGCTGCGATTGGTCCCGACTTGGTGATCATTTTTGCCACAGAATCGCCGACGTCAGCAGTTTTGGCGAGTTTGTAAAGCAGCCCGACTGAGTTCCGGATATCTTCCGAAGCCTTTCCAAAAGCCTCCGCATCGGTTCCGCGGACCGCTTTGACCAGAACATTGGTTAACTCCGCGTGGCGTTTCATGTGGGCGTGGAGAGCGACGGAATCGGCATCGTCCTTGCGGCTGTGCATCCCGAGTCCGTAGCGAAAGACCATTTGGTCAGCGAGGGTATCGAGGGTGTACACGCTTTGCTTCAAATTGTGCGAAGCGGCAGACTTCTGATTATCGCCGTTGAAAAGTTTGAAATCGGGAAAAAGCGGCTCTTCAGCACCCGCTTTTTTCGATAGGCTGCCGATTCCTAAAAGGACTACTATCAACGTAGGAAGCGGTAGCAAGTATTTAGATTTCATCGGCTTTATTAGATCAAATTTCAATTATTTGACTCTACTGAGCCAAAAATATTCAAAATCAGTTAATAAAAGCCTAAGATATCTTCCGCTTCTCAGTTGCCGCGAGGGTTCGGACGCCATTCTAGGCCAGCACCTGCTTGATGACGCCGTGAGAGTCCTGAAATTCGCCGCCGTTCTCCACGCCGAGTCGATCCAGCATCGTGTGCCAAACGGTCGACAGGGGCGTTTGATCGGGCAGCTTGAGGTGGCCCTGGTGATCGATCCCCATCGCGCTTCCGCCGAACATTGCGGTGGGAAGCTGGTCTTTGGAGTGGCCGATCCCCATACCGCTGGAATAACCCATCACACAGTGATCGAGAAGCGAACGTCCGTCGGCTTCTTTGACCGATTTCATCCGGTCGAGGAAGTGAGCCCACTGTTTCTGATAAATCGTGTCCACTTTGGCCAGTTCCTCAAGATTTTTGGGATCGTTTCCGTGGTGAGTCAGTTCGTGGTACCCCTTAGACACTCCGAATTCGGGAAAAACACCTCCGGAACTCTCCTGGCGAACCACGTAGGTGATGACCCGCGTCGAATCGGTCTGGAAAGCGAGAGTGATCAGGTCATACATCAGCTTCGCGTAGTTATCGTAGACAAACTGACCGGCGGGTAAATTGATCGAATACGGATCCGAATAACGTTCCGCCACTTCGGGAGCGACCTCCGGCTTCGGTTTTACGCTCCAGTCGACATCGCGTTCGAGCTGCTTTTCGACCTCGCGGATCGAATTGAAATACTCATCCAGTTTTTCCTGATCGTTTTTGCCCACTTTGCGATTCAGGGCATTGGCGTCTTCGAGCACCACGTCCAGAATGGAGCCGCGTCTCCGGAACCCGTGGATTCTGGCATCATTCTCCTCCGGGCTGTCGACTTTGAACAAGCGGTTGAAGACCACGTGGGGATCGTTTTCCGATGCGAGCGGCACGCCGTTCCGGTTCCACGAGAGGGTCCGCAAATTGCCGCCGAACCCGGTGCCGCGCTGAATGCAAAGCTGGAGGGAAGGGTAGCGGGTGTCCCGACCGATTTTCTCCGCCGCGATCTGATCGCAGGAAATCGTGTTCTGAATCGCGCCGCCTTTCCTCGCCTCGACACCGGTCAGGAAGGTGTAATCCCCCTGGTGGCCGCCGCCGTGTTCCAGATAGGTGCCGGAAAAAACCGTCATATCCCGGCGATATTTTTCGAGTGGCTTCAGAATCGGAGAAAAGCTGAAGTTCTTCCCTTCGTCCTTCGGTTGGAACTGCCGCATGTTCATCCCGGTCCCGAAATAGAACCAGGCGCCCCGTTTCGGAATCGCGGAGCTGGCTGCCGCGGTGGAACCGAGAGCCGTTTTCGGCAGCATCGCCTCGAGAAATGGCAGGGACAGGGTCGCGCCCACTCCCCGGAGGGCGGTGCGGCGTGAGATTTGTCGATCGCGGGATATATACATTGGGTGATTCCTTTCTGGGTTTCTATTACTTTACCGTAAAAGCTTCAGTTTTCACGATACCTTTTATGAGGCTCCGGAACGTCTCTCCGTTAGCTTTCATTTCCGTCACTAAATTTTCGATGGTGCCCCGGTCTCCGGGTTCGACTCCACGGCCCAGAGCGTAAGTAAACATTTTCTCGCTGAGTCCGCGGAGGAAACGGTCGCTTTGCTGATAAAGCGCCGAGCGGTATTCCTCTACATTATTGAAAGCAACCCCATTGGGTAGTTTGCCGGTTGGATCGATCACGGCTTCTTTCGGCCAATGCCCGCGCTCCCCGTCCTGTTTGGTGCGCCATTGACCTATTACATTGAAGTTTTCCAAAGCGAGACCGTAGGGATCGATTCCCCGGTGGCAGGCGGCGCAGCTTTCGATCGAGCGGTGTTTATCGAGCCGCTGACGAACGGTTAAATGGTCGCCCTGCACGTTCGGTTCGACTTCGCCGACGTTAGGCGGGGGAGGTAGCGGTGGATCGTTAAACAATACTTCCAGTATATATTTACCCCGTTCCACCGGTTTGGTCCGGTTTCCGTCGCTACCCCACTTGTGGACAGCGGCCATGGTGGTGAGACCGCCCCGGTGGGTTTCCGCAGGGAGTTTTACCGGGCGGAAATCTTTACCGTTCACATCCGGGATGCCATACCAGCGGGCAAGGTCTTCGTTTGCCATCGTCCAGTCGGAATCGAGGAAATTGAGGGCGCTTTTATCGGTTTTCAGGATCTCCCGGAAGAATTCGATAGGTTCCGCGTTGATCGCATCGTTCAAGCCGGCGTTCTCAAATGAGTAGTAGTTCCGGTAGAGGCCCATATCGATATCGAAGCGATCGAACTCCGAAGCTTTGAGCCACTGCACGGCGAAGCCTTCCGTAAAAGCTTTCGCTTTCGGATCGCTTAACATCCGTTCGACCTGTTTGTCGCGGGTGGCTGAATCCCGCAGTACCCCGGCCGCCGCTAACTCGAACAATTCTTCATCGGGCATGGAACTCCACAGGAAGTAGCTGAGTCGATTCGCGATTTCATAGTCATTCAGGGGCCTCACGTCGTCCGATGCCGCTTTCTCGAAATGTAGCAGGAAACTGGGCGAACAAAGGGTGGCGATGACACCTGATTTGATCGCTTCGGGAAAGTCCTGACCGGCTTTCAGCTCACTGGTGACGATGGAAAGGATACGGTCGACCTCGGGTTTTTCCACCGGTCTCCGGAAGGCGCGGGGGAGGAGGCGATCGAAGATGCCCCGGGCGTAATCTTCGTTAAAGATCGATTCATCGAGGCCTTTGTAAAAGATGGTCTCGGTGCTTTTTGGCGGCCACTGGCTGTAGAGCGGGCCTTCCAACTCGATCCAATCGAACATGACTCGGGGCCAGTCGCTGGTGTCGATACTGTCGGGGTGGGGGCGACTCTGGCCGATCATGCCTTCGGCACCCATTCTCGCCCGGATACGACCACCACTTGTGGCATCGCCGCTTTTGATCGCCGCGTCGGCCCGTTTGTTCAGGTCTGAGTAGAGATAATTGACGCGCTGGAAATCCAGACCGTTTTCAATCCGGACCTGGATTTCACTACTTCCTTCGACATTGAAGGGACGGGTCAATTCGATGATCTGCGGTTTTTCGATGGTGCCTTCCACTTTTCCCGCCCAGAGATCGCCATCGCCCGTTCGGGTGATTTTGATATGCAGCGGTTCGCCTCTTGCTCCAGGATCGGCACCAACCCGGAGGCGCATCGTGTAGTTACCACGGATCGGGATCAGCTTGTCATTCCAGGGGTGGCGGAGCATGTGATCACTACGCATCCCACTGCTTTTTGAGATGATCGCTTCAGGTGTCACCTCCGTGGTTCGACTGTGTTTGATATACTCAATTCCCCCGGTGGTAGCCTCGTATTCCATCCGGTTTTTGCGGGTGGGAACGGGGGGCGGTCCGGTGATAATCGATTTATTAGCGACGACTTCCGCGATGTCGAAATACTGGGCCATCAGCGAGGGATCGAGTAACAGGGCTTTACTGACTTTATCAAATCCATCGAGGGTGCCATCAGGAGGCAACAGGTCGAGAGGCCCCTCTTTCGGCAGGAACTCGACGTTAAACAAATCGCGGACCGTGTTGGCATACTCCGTTCGGCTCAAGCGCCGCAGGAGGACCCGCCCGCCGGTCCCGCGATTGACTTTTTCCGCGTGCCGCAGTTCGAGGGCGATCCACTTCGCCACCGGAGCAATTTCATCGACCTCCGGGATCGGTTCGTCCTCCGGAGGCATTTCGCCGAGATTGATGTTGTCCATCACTTCGATCCATTTCCCGGCCGCTTCGTGATCTCCGAAATCAAGCGGCAGGGTATCGAGTCGTAATTTGCCCTTTTGTTTATCGGGTCCGTGACACGCGATACAGTGTTTCTCAAAGAAGGGTTTTACCTGTGACTCAAAACTATCGGTATCCTTCACAATAGGCTGAGCTGATAGAGAAACGATTCCGCAGATAAATACGGCAAACTGTACCCTGTACACTCCCGGACTGTACAGGGTACAGTCGGCGACAAGCTGCCGGAAACAGGCTGCGACAGCTTTAGCGAAGCGTTTCAATCGATTAATTTTCATTCCATTCAACGGTGTAGGGGATCACTTGGGTCTTTGGCATGAGTTGGTTCAGTTCGTTGATCGCCTCTTCGGTGATGCCTGTCCCATTCCGGGGGAGCCACAGTTCTCTTAACCAATTGGCAGAAGCCATTTTCAGAATTCCCTGGTTGGTGAGGGCCTCGGGCGGTTTGACTCCACGCTCTACTAAACGAATTTTCCGGAGTGATTTACCGTGGGACAAATGATCAAACGCGGCGTCGGTCAGAGCAGGGCACTGTAGTTTGAGATCTGACAATTCCGGCAATCGACACACCGGGCCGAGCCCGGTTCCGGTAATCAATACGGAGTAGAGATCCAGTTTGTCCAAGCGGTTGACGCGTCCTAAAGATTTGAGGCCCTGGTCGGTGGTGGTCGAGTCATTGAGATAGAGATTTTTCAGGGAGAAAATTTTACTGATCGACCGAATGCCCGAGTCCGTAAGCTCCGGCGAGCCGACCCGGAGCGATTCGAGGCGGGGGAGGGCGGAAATTTGCTCCATCGCGATGTCAGCCGCTGAGGTTGAATGCAGGTTAAGACTGCTGAGGTGGGTGAGATTTCCGATTGGTGCAAAACCGTCGGGTGAGATCCCTTTGCAGCCGTGGAGATTCAAATTGTCGAGTTTGACGAGCGAGCCGATCACCTCGAGAGTGGCGTCGGTAAGATTTTCCTGCCCAGTCAGATTCAATGTCACCAGCTCGGGGAAATTCGATAGGTGTTTGAGATTGGCATCGGTAAGAGTCGCGTCCCCGTTAAACGATTTTGTGAGTTCGATCGAGTGAAGCGGACAGTCAGTGAAATGGGCCAGACAGGAGCCGGTAATTTCCGTTTCGTATAGATTGAGGACTTCGAGATTTCGGTTTCCTTTGAGTTGAGATACGCCCGCGTCGGAAATATTTCCCGAGGTGCCGAATCCGGTGAAAACTCTCAGTTCCGTGAGATCCTTCAATTTCGCCAAATCGGTATCGCCCAGCGCGATGGACCGCGAAAAGTGTAGTTTCTCCAAGTGCGGTAATTCGGCGAGAACCGACAGGTCAGCGTTTTCTATATTGAAGGCGGTTCGAAAGTTGAGTTCTTGGAGGCCGCCGACGAGCGCTATATTCCGGAGGTGTTCGGTGGACAGTTCGATTTCCTGCTTTCCTGCCAGAGTGAGTTTTTCCAGCAGGGGAATTTGATGGAGGTAGGGCAGAACAGCGGGGTCAAATGGTCTGGAGTTATCGAATTGAACTTCAAGACTCAGCCCCCGGCTCGAGGAGAAGCTGCCCCCGAATGACTCGATAGCCTTCCTCGCCTCAATTTCCGTAGTGTAAGCCTCGATTGCTTTGGTGGACAGTTTGGGGTCGGCCTCCTTGACCACCCGGAAGCCCAGGTAACAGGCTGCGTCCGGGGCATCCCAGTAGGTGCGGTTGGAGGAGCGGCAGATGATCGGGCCGTTATACCAGCAGCCTCCCCGGATGGTCCGGAATTCGTTGGCCCGGGTCTGGGCTTCGGAATGATTCACCGGATCGACCGCGATTTCCCGGGGCTCACCTCTTTTCGGCCAGTCGTAGCGTTTGTAAAAAGTATCCAGCCACAGGTCGGAGCACCATTCCCAGACATTCCCGTGCATGTCGAAGAGGCCAAAGGCGTTCGGTTCAAAACTGCCCGTCGGTGCCGTGAAAATGTGACCGTCGGCGGGAGCCTTGCCCCAGTCGAGTAGCCATTGTCGCTCCACGCTGTGTTTGCGATGTTTTTCCAGTTCGACATTTCCAATATTGGCGTGCCGGTGAATCGTCTCGCGCGGATTATCTCCGAATGAAAACCACGTTTCCGATCCTGCGCGGCAGGCAAATTCCCATTCCGCCTCGGTAGGGAGTCGATAAGTGCTGCCTTCTTTTTCACTGAGCCAGGTTAAAAACGCGGTGACATCTTCGAAGCTCACCCCGACGACGGGATGATTGTCGCTTTGTTCAAAGCCCGGGTTCTTCCAGGTAAATTCCGCTTTCCGTTCAAAGTCGTGACTTTGATAAAGTGGATTTTCCTCAGGAGTGGGTGACCAGCCTATGATGCCCGTCCCGTTTTTCTCCGCTGTCGTCACATAGCCCGTCGCCTCGGTGAAAGTGCGCCACTGTTTGACCGTCACCTCGCGATTCGCGATCCAGAAAGGTTTCGTGATCCAGGTGTGGTGGGCTGGATACTCGGCATTTCCAAAAAATTGAGCATTCACCGAGAGCGGAAAAGCCTGTTCCAGAGCCCGCTCCCGTCCGTCCGATCCCTGCCGGTAGCGTCCCCCTTCGAGGAAGCGGAGTTCCATGCCCAGCGAATTTTTCTCCTCAACCGGAGGCGCCGCAGTCGCAAGGAAGGCAGGAAAAAGCCCTGCTATTACGAAACCTGTTAACCAAATCTGCGCCGCGATTTTCACAGCGTAACAAAGCCCATCTATCGGCGACCGCAAACGCGTCACTCTGCCGCAAATCCGGCGATCAGGTAGGCCAAACAGAAGGTTACTTCCCGCCTTTTCCACCTTTGCCGCTCTTCCCTTTACTGCGGGAGGCTTTCCGGGGAATGGCGATCGGAGATATCGCGGCTCCCGCGGATGGATTTGCGATCAGGCTTTCGATGGCGGCAATGGCCTCCGTGACGGAGCGAAACGAGTCGGACTTGAGACCCACCGGAGGGTGGTCGGTGGGAATAAGGACGAAAGTGATGTCGTCGTGAACTCCGAACGGACTGGCGACCTCGCGGTTATCGTCATTGGAGAGGCTCGCTGATTGGGTATCAGTGGTTTTGTCCAACCTCATGAGAAACAAGGCTGCATTGCGGTTGGCCCAGTCCCGGAATGCTTTAGTATAGAGAACGTTTCGCTCCAGAGACGAACTTTTTTGGTCATCGTTAAAAACAAAGATGGCGAGCAGAGGGATCCCTAATCTTTCGGCTTCTTTTTCAGCATTGTAGAGTTGGGTATTCCAGGTTGCGATGCGGCCCTTCAGTTTATCCTGGCGGGTGATAAGCTCCTGAACCTCAGCGAAATTTCCGCCGTCTTCTATGGTACTGAACCAGCTTTGGTCCGCTTCGCTCAAGCGACTGATCGGGATCATAAAAGCGGTCGAACTCGAGGGCTTTACGATACCAATTTCGCCCCCACTTTTTGCCAGAACTGTGGCATCAATTTTTCGTCCCTGCGAATCTTCCAGCATGCGATCAAAAGGGAAGGTGGTCTCGGGTAGTCCCGGCTTTGGGCTCAGTTCCGTCCCGGAACGGGGATGGGAGGAGGGCTCAGTAATGGTAGCCGTCTCCTGCTGTGGTTTTACCTCGTTAATATCTTTGCACCCCACGCTTAGTAAAGTGGTCAGAAATACTAACAGGGTCACCGTTCCGGCCTTAAATGTTGTCATTAGGTTCATTCGCAAAGAGTTCTGCTTATAGGAATCAATATTCCCGCCCAGTGTGACAAGGTCATGAAGCGGAGATGACAGATTTGTCATTCTATACCCTGAGGGCGTCGAGGTGTGGACACCTCTGTCCGTAGATCGGAAGAAAACCGGTGACGGCGCCATAAAAAAATGCGGACAGAAGTGTCCGCATTACGCTCCCCGCTTTAAACGGGGAATCGGTAGAAAGGCTTTGGAAAAGCCGAAGAGGGATTAACTCACAAAATCGCCCAATCCGGCATTGGTTGCCATCGTCTTGAACTCGTCGACAGAAATACCCAGCTCTTTAGCTTTAGCCAAACCTTTTGATACCGCCGCTTTACCTGCACTCATGATGCTTTTAGCAACCGGGCTGTCGGCTGACAAAGTTTTCAGGTAGTCCGCCGAGGCATTCAGTTGGTCCCCGACTTTATCGAGTGCAGCCTGAATATCAGCCTTGGTCTTAGCTCCTGACACATCGTTTTCAAATCCTTTAATCGCATTCAGAACGGCGTCGGCCTGACCCGGTGTGGACGGAGTGGTGCCTTCAGTGCAGGAAACGGCAAAAATGAACGAAAGAAGACAGAGTGTGTTAATAACAAGTGAGACGTGTTTTTTCATGACCCCATGTTAGATGGTTTACCCGTGGTAGGGCAAATATTTTCGCAGGCATTCTTTGAGCGATTCGCGTGATGCGGTTTCTCGAAAAATTTGGAACCGGGGGCGGTGGGCGGAGCGTAAGGGGGATTCTTTGAATGATCGCGTTTTTTATACCATAACGCATTCCCTCACATGCGATAAAGCATCCGCCGGTCCGGTTTCGCCGGGGGAGGCGATATTAATTTGAGTCATGCCAGGCTGCTAATATGCCACTCCTGAACCTCGTTTTGTGGTAACTTTATTTATGTTTCATCCCGAAGGTCCGACATTTTTTGAGCAGGTGCGGCAGTGCCTGAGTTCTACCAGAAAAGGTTACGATCTGCTCGCCCCGAAATTCGAGTTCACTCCCTACCGAACTCCCGATGAAATGCTTCAGGCCGTGTCAGCTATACTGGAAACCGACTCGTTCGAAACGGCATTGGATGTCTGTTGCGGCACCGGCGCCGGAATGCGGATGTTACGCCCGCTCGTCGGCAGGAAAGTTGTAGGTATCGATTTCAGTAAAGAGATGCTACACGAAGCGCAGCGTTTATTGGCCTACTCCGAAGGCGGGGCCGAACTGGAATTTGTCCACGGCGATGTGCTGGAAATGTCGTTCGACGAGGCATTTGACCTGGCGACCTGCTTTGGTGCCCTGGGGCACATCTACGGCAAAGATACCGATTTGTTTCTGCAAAAGATCCATCACGCCCTCCGGCCCGGGGGCAAATTTGTATTTATCACGACCTCCTCGCCACCGGTATGCTCACGAACCTTCTGGCTCAGTCACGGCTTTAATCTGGCGATGAAAATCCGGAACCTTGTCGTCCGTCCTCCGTTCATCATGTACTACCTGACTTTCCTGCTCCCCGAAATCCGGCAAACCCTGGAAAGAAACGGATTTCGCGTAGAAGTCGAATCACCCGAAGAGTTGGGGCTGTATCAGGTTGTCGTCGCGACTAAGGTAGGGTGATGTGCAGGTATGAGCTATCAGATGGATAGTAGTGTACAATGCAGAGTCTCCTGCAATTCGAGAAGAGCAAGGGAAACCGGTTTTATTTCTTGAAACCACCGATTTGTGAGATTATTTTGGAAAAGCCGAACATCAATTACCGTTTGGTTATTCGAATCCTAAATCAAACCGCTTGCGACCCGGGATAGTGTCCAATCGCCGTTTACACCGCTCGTCGTCAACATTCCCCTTTTGGTTCAATCTGCTGCTGAACGAAACCTCCTTATTTCGACTAAATACTCCTAAAGTGATTTTCAAGGTCACTAGTCCCATCGGCAGAAAGCCTTTAGAACAGCGGGATTGAGCTGATTAGTACTGTTTTTTCTCACTATTAGCCTCGCTGCTTATTCTGACTATGAGATTTGTGACGGACTTTTGAATTATTTAACCCAATGTTGCACCCTCTCCCACACGTCACTGGAAACGTCGATCTTTCCTGTTTTACCGAACTCCAAGACGAATGGAATTGCCACTTCGACCGGCACCATACTTCTCTTATATATTCTAAACGGTTCACCGTCTTCACTACCTATAATTTCGACAAACTCGTCCTTCGAGCATGATGAATCGACCAGCATTGCGTGAATTGGCGATAAAGAATCTTCATACTCCATATAGACCTTGCCTTTGTGGTCAAAATATAGGTCTACTCTTCCAGAAATATTCATCGGATCACCACGCTTCAGTCCTAAAGTATAAGATTGGAGCCATATATCCTCAGAAAGCCTAGTTTGGTTAAATTTCTCTGGCGCGTTCAGAATATCCCTAATTTGGTCTTCGGATGGTTCTTCGATAAAAAAACGACTTCTCAGCGACTTAACTTCAACGACCAATTCAAATTTTTCTGCATTACTCATTACCAGGTCTCTCGCTTATAGAATTTGTGCCTCCATCCCACTCCATCAGCCACGGTATAGTATCCGATGTTTGCCTTCGAATTTTACCGTCTTCAAACCGATCGTCACCTCTATCCGAATCTGTAGTGCCCCATATTTTTAAAACGTCAATTTCACCACCGTGATCATTATGTTCACGCAATGCGTGAATAGTTACTGCGATTCCTGAGCCCTCATCGAAGTTATTGAAAGGAAATTGGTTTTTCAAGGCCAAAATTCAAGCCGCTTGCGGCCCCCGGGTTGGTTGGGGTGCAAGCAATTTTGACACCTTCCGGGCTCAGGCGATTGAGAAAATCGAAAGCCTGAATCTTGACCTTGCCACTGATGAACACTTCGGACAGGCAAAGGACGATATTGACACGCTGAAATCGTTCGAGAAATCTCTCTCCGAAGCGGAGGAATCGATGCTCAAAGAAATGGATAGCGTTTATGAGCTGATCCAGGGGAGCCGGGAACTCAAAGAGATGAGCGCGACAAAGCGGAAGGCACTGAACACTCTCGTCACGAATCGCCAGAAGGAGATCAAAGCGGACCTGATTGAGACGGGTTTTCGATCGCTGGTTTATTCGTATCCGGAATTTCGCGTAGAGTTGGAAATTGCGATCAAAGGGAAGCGATCCCTCGCTAAAATGAAAGAGGCGATTGAGGATCTGGTTGAAAGCGAGAATACAAAACTCGCCGAGAACCGGGCGTTGATCGATGACGCGAGAAACAATCATGGGGAATCCGTCGTGTTCGGGGAGAGCGATCTAATGGTAATGCCAACTGAGAACCTTCGCCCGGAACTGGAACGCCGTGTGGAGCGTCACAGGGAGGCCGTAGAACGCGCCAAACTGAAAGCGGAGGTTGAGGAAGCCAGAAAGAAGGAGAAAGCGTTACGCGCTCAAACAGAGCCGAAACCGGAACCTGTCGCGCAACCCGCGCAACCGGAACCGCAAGCCGCGATTGAATCGCAACCTCTTGCGGCTCCGCAGACACCCGCAACCTGGGAGCAACCCGTCGCAGTTGAGTACAAAATTCACTCACAAGAGGGGGATAACGCCAGCGAAGAAATGGCGAAATTTCAGAATGTGTTGATGTTGTCGTTTGCTCCGGTGAAAAAGGCACGGGCCGATCTGCAGCATCCTGAGAACATTGAGAAAGCGGCCGCGTTTGCGGAAGTGCTGGGAGAAGCTTGGCGGGAACTCATTGGAATGGAAGCCTGAACTACTGGATAAACTTTCACCAACCGAATCAGAATGATCGTTTACAAAGAACTGCTCCAAAACGGTGAGGAGTGGGAAAAACTCCGGAGCGGTAGAGCGACCGCTTCGGAAGCGAAAAAGGTGATCACACCAACAGGGCGAGTGTCATCTTCCCGGGAAGGCTACATGTGGCAAGTCGCAACAAAAAGCGTTTGCTACGATCCCAACGGTTTTACGGGCAACAAATTCACCGACTGGGGGAACGAGTATGAACCCGAAGCACGGGAGGTGTTTACCGAAGAAACTGGACTCCCGATCGATGTTTACGGCTTTGGACTCCGTAGGGATGGCGTAATCGGATTTTCACCGGACGGGATGAGGCTCCACAACCCGTGCCAAGATCGTGCCTGGTATGAGGCGCACTCCGATGATTACGGACTGGAGATCAAGTGTGTGTCGTTGGATAACTACACGCTCACGATGAAGGAGGGCAAACTTCCTAATGAGCACAAAATTCAGGTTCACTGGTCCATGGCCGCTTCAGGGATCCGGACGTGGTATTTCATGTGCTACTTCCCGGACTTGGTTCCATTTATAAAAAAAGTGGAATGGGATAGCTTCACTGACAAAGTGAAGGATGCGCAGGATGATTTTGTGATTGACTTCGCTAAGGAAAAAGAGCGTTGTCTGAATAAGATTTTACCTTCGAGACAGAAGGCTTTACCGGAACCAAAGCGGGCATTACCTGAACCTCAAATGATGGAGGATTTGATTTAAGAAATGGATACCGACCTCACCCAGTGCCACCACTGCCTTCGTTGGCGACTCAACACAGTTCCTTCATGCACCTGCCAGAATCGATACCCAAAGCTAAAAGACTGGCTTCAGGAAATCCCGAAAAGCGAAACCCTGAACATTGATCATTTCACCCAAAACCTAAAAACACCGGCAGGCCGGATCGATTGAAATTGATTGAAAGGAAATTGGTTTTTCAAGGCCAAAATTCAAGCCGCTTGCGGCCCCCGGGTTGGTTGGGGTGCAGTTTACGGTTCCCTGAACCGAGCTCTGGGACATTAGGTGGCGGGGGTGCCGGTTTATCATGAAGTAGCTTCTCCATCAGGACCGCGCCCCGAATCACCGGGGAAGACCGCTCGCCATTTGATCCAAGGGTCAGAAAAGCGGTTTGTCCGGGAAGCCCGCCGCGCGGCGAATCAGCGGGCAATACCACTTTCTGAAATTGATTCTCGAAGTCCCCTTCGATTTCATAGTGCTCTGCGAGTATGGGATTCACTACCACAAAATCCGAATCAATCAGATTTGATACCGGAAGGTTTTCCGACACCAAAGCCTTGAAAAAGTGGATCACTTCCTGTGCGGCCGAATGCCGGATACCCTTGTTGAAATGAAAGAAATCTGACTCATCTACCGTTATCGCATCGAACCGATCCAATTATTGAAAGGAGATTGGTTTTTCAAGGCCAAAATTCAAGCCGCTTGCGGCCCCCGGGTTGGTTGGGGTGCAAAAAAGAGGTGCTCTCCTTGCAAAGAGCATCGATGTTGGGGGGGGGAGCCAGGGGTGTCCTTGGCAGCCCAGCTGTCCGTAGCCTTGGTCATCTGTCATGATCAGGATGATATTGGGCTTGCTCCCCGATAGCGCGCGGCCGGCCAATCTGTCTCCGGCCTCCGCATTCGAAAGAAGCATCAAGGCGCACAGGTAAGTATAATATTTTTTCATGTTCGATCCCATTTTACTATTGATAGGGAATTGCTTTTTCAAGGCCTAAATTCAAGCCGCTTGCGGCCCTTGGGTTGGATGGGGTGCAAGCCGGTTGGGCCTTCTCTAATTGTTTGGGACTGTCAGAGCCACTTTGGGATGGAAGATATCTTACCTGCGCACCATGATAAGGGACGACCTTCGCAGATCAGCCATTGCAGTTGCGCTTGCCCGGCAAACGACCCTGAGCCAAACCCGAATCGCCGAGATCCTCAATATGAAAAACGCTGCAAACGTAACCCAGCAAATAAGACGATTTAATAGCAACAAGATCCAAAATCGGAAAATCACTCAGTTTATCCGAAAGTCATAAATTGGCACCTGGGACCCCTTATCCACTATCAAGTTCTCGAAGGTACCCTGTACCCTCAGTGAGGGTACAGGGTACCTTCGAGTCGGCTCGGACTTACTCAGGTTTTCCAGCGGAATGTGTAGATGATTCGGATGACTGAACACTGTAGATTTTAATTCTCATCTGCAAGAAATTCGTCGAACGCGATAATAATTCTATCAACCTCGGTGATACCTTCCCGAAGTTTCCCAATGTTTTCCTCCAATAGAGTTGTAGTAGCTCTTTTGCAGAAACGCTGATGCAAGTTAATGGCATTTTCATTCAAATGAGATAATCCCGCAACACAGGCAATTACATATTTGACGTCACGTCTAACATTGATAGCAACTAACTTCGGAAGCTCCACAGCATAGTCTTCAAATTTAGGATCTGTGTTCAAAACCCACGCCCCTACCGTTTTCATTAAATTCGAAGAGGGTTGAGAACAAGCAGCAAACGTCAAAGCTGCCGCACCACGTATTTTATAGTCAATTCTAAAGTCATCAACCATCGGCTTAAGTTGCTCGACTGTTGATTGCCTTAAAGGCTCTCCGAGCTCCTGGAGAGCGTTGAGAACCCCTATAAATCGACCCACAACTTTAGGATTTTGCATTTTGCCTGATTTCAAAAAATGAACCAATTCGGAATCTAGAGTCTTTGAAGCCAAATCAAGGTGGACGCGAACGTGTGAAAGACAACCAATCCACGCAAAATACTCCCCTCGAGACATTTTACCGGGCCTACGATCGAGAATAGCTTTTACCGCGCTCGATTCTGCGAGAAAACAACCAAGAAGCCTCATTGCCGCCTCCCTTACGTCACCAGTTCCTCTCTCAAGAAAAGAGATAAATATACGAAGGTCCTTTATCTTACAGAGCGTTCGCGCGTCTGAACTCCAACGAAATGCATTTAGCGCAGCAACTAACTCCTCCCTATCACTCTTCTCGTCTTGTAGTGCTTCGATCAAGTTATCGCGAATCGAGGCTCCTGATTGATCCACAAAAGGTAAAAGCCGAAGGCCAAGAATACGATTTTTTTGGATACCGGATGCTAATAGCCTATTCACAGATTCTTCCCCAATTTTGGTGTATTTTTCAAATCCATGATCACTCGTCATTTCAGCTGCTTCGAAAGCTCTTAAAACTAACTCCCGTTTTGTCTCGCCCCCAGCAATTAGATCCGTATTCAGGCCCGCTTGAATTGCTGAAACTCCCGCGAGTCTTTGAACAAACTGATCATCATCCTCGAGGCCATTTAATATATCCGGCCAACATTCTACAGCTAAGCCTGGCATACTGACTAACGCTTCAAAAGCTGCGGCCTTAACTTTAGACGTGCCCTTAAGGCTTTTAAGAATACAAGCCCTAATCGGTTCGGTGCGTAGCTTCACTTCAAGTCCCGCTGAGCGACACAGAGCTCGTGCTATAACATCTGTCGCGTCCTTTGCTTTCGAATCTAGCTTCGCGATCAGAACCTCCGAGTCGGCTCCGTTTGCAAATGCGTGGCCAATTAGCGTTATTGTAGCAGCTACCACGGTGTTGTCGGTAGAATCCAAGAGCTCAAGGAGCATAGTTTCGAACGTACTTCCACCACTGCTTATCCAGAGAATACCCAGTCTCTCAGCTACATTTTCTCGGACTTTCGAATCCACTCGACATGCGCCGTTTGTTAAACATGAGCGGATCGCATTAGATAAGACTCTAACCGCTCCTTCCGACGGAACGTCGCTCTCTAAGGCGCAATCCATGGCAAAGATTAGATCGCGGGCGTCCACGCAATCGGCTGGTGAAGGGGTGTCTAAGATTTTTTTAATTACAGGTGCTGCATCTTCGCTCTCTCCAACAATCCCAGCAACAAGCGTAAGAACTTCATGCCACCGAGGTTCCCGAACAAGGTGATGGAGGTCAATGGATTCAAATTCGCTACACAGTGCCCAAGCCGCAAAATACTCCAAAAAACTATGGTGAATGAACGTTACCACACCGGAGCCCGAGTCCCCATCATTGCCTGAAGCAATTGAAATTAACCCTGTTGACTCAGCTACCTTCTGTATAAACTCTTCGGCCTCAGATATGTCGACTGGCTCTGAACGTTGGTCTTCCATAACACTTTGAATAGTTGAAACCACCTCATCTTTAGTCGGCAAAAACCCCGATTCTTTGCGGTAAACGGACAAGGCAACTCGTCCCAATCTTTTGCGTAAATCTTGAACAGACACAGGAAGGTGACCTGCTTGTCGTTGCCGAGCCGATGACAATGTTTTGATCGCCTCATCGTAAATAAGGTGGCGCTTTGCTGCTGGCGCGCCAGCATTTGCATAAATTGTCACAAGGAGAGTGAGAAGAAGGGGATTTTGAGCCAAACGCGCCACCCCCTTTTTTTCGCGACAATCGGCCAAAAGTTGGGCTACGACTGTGCTGTCCTCAACTTTCGGTTTAGCCTCGTCAACGAATACGCCCTCAACACCTTCTCCTACTCTCAGTCCTAATATTCTGGTAGCGAGACATGAAATCTCGGACTCAGTCAATCCCTGTAATGCGAGTTGCTTCATTGCGGGAAGCATGTTTACGACATGAATCGCAGCGGGACGTGAGGTAACCACAAAGCGGTTTCCAAGTTCGGCATATGTAGTAACAAGATCGTTGATGGCTTGCACCAAAATCGCTCTTTTTTCGATCGATACCACTTCATCGAGCCCGTCGAAAAAGAAGGCAATTTTCCCTACATTGAGGTAGTTGGTCATAGTTGGCAAAGTAAAGTCGAGCCCCCTTTTTTCTAAAACTCCAACCAACGCATCTAATAGCCCACTCTCACTGAAATTCTTTTCTGCCACCACCTGTGACAATGGTACAAATATCGGCAGATGTTCGGAATACCAGCTTCCGCCTTTCTCGTCTGATGTGGATTCAGTCGGACCTTGCGTCCGCTTGCAGTATTCGAGAATTTCATTATTAACGAAACACGTTTTGCCCGATCCGGGATCTCCAGTAACAAGAACAGCTCCATGTTTTTGGCAAAACTCACGAGCTGTGGCTGATTCTGTTCTTCCATCACTCGGGTCACCTGCGAGGAGATTTTTCTTTATCCGGCTCTTCAAAGAATCGGAAACTGGGTAAGCATCCAGATGATCTTCAATCAAGTCCTGATGCCTCGACGACTCTTGACCTTCAATTTCGCTCGCATTAGCTTCAACATAGATGTTTTCCAAAGTATAGAGTTCCGGGCGAAGCCCTATGTTTGCTAACGAGGAATAGCGGATGCGGTTCGCCTGTGAAAAACACGTCTCAAGATATTCGTTTTCGGAGAATTCACGACACTCCAATGCCTCGTCATCAGTCAACGCTTCACCTGCGTACCTGAGGTCAGAGATTGCAGGAGTAACTTCACGTAGTTTAATTACACAAGACTCATTACTAGCAACAACCTCTCCATTTTTATCGATTAGAAAAAAACTACGATCCTCACCCCGCCTCTCTCGAACTAATAGAAAGGCATCTTCTTCGAAAATTATGATGTCGATACTTGAAACACTTTTTTCTAACCGCTCCAAGGAGTTTGTTTGCTCAAGGGTTAGTATGTCGTTTGACGAGTCAATTAAGTCACTATTTTCAAGTATTTCCAAAGCCTTCTTTTCACTAAATCGAAGGTACAAAACTCGTCCTTCGGAAGATAACCTTCCAAATGAAACAACAGTTACCGAAGTTAGGTCTTCTGTATCTAGGCGAGTGTTAAACGCTTGAACCTCGGCCTCACCCATGATGTGCCCACCTGCGGGAATGCAGACCAAGAGGTCCCTTTGCCCGTCAGTTTCAAGAACCATTTCGACCCTTCCATCTGGAACAACGTCGGTTGTTACAGTGGTTTGCACTGGATCGTAAACGGCCGAGATGAATCGCCCAATTCCGATAAATCTCATCCAGATTTTTGAACTCACACCCGGTAATGGTATAACCGAATTCGGCGTCGGCGATTTTCGGGGGATGTCCTTGATTGATTTTATACTGCGGCCTCCCTGTGATTTTTGTGAGGCCCCTTGGTTGTGATCACCTGGGAGGTCTAGCTGGAGCGGTTCATTCTGAAGAACTTCTCCTTGAAATCCTACTGCAAACTGAGATGCCGTCGTGTCGACCCATCTTCCGATAATTGGGTCCCACGAGTATCCCCGAAGAGAGAGTTTCTCATCTAAATCGCACAGTGCAAAACTGTTGCGATATAATGATCCTTCATCTGCCTCAAGACTGGCTGCATAGGAAGCACCAAACCCAATCAACCTAACAGAACCATTTTGATTGAAGTCGAGTCGAGGGCGGTGTTCGTGCCCGTGTAAATAAAGTAACTTCTTCTCGACTAAAAAGTTCCGAAACTGATCTTGTTGGGATTCGAGAAATCCTTTTTCATGATGGTGACCTAAAAGGATACCCGGTTTTCCGGCTGGAATCTTAGCCACCATACCCCTTAGGGAAATAAGGGGACAAGGAGTTATGGGATCGCTCGATTTTTCATCCTTATCAGAGAAGAATGAAGTGTTTGTTGCGATAACCGCAAATGGCCAATTTGGCTCATTATGCACAATGGATACTTCATTGCTGGGATCTGGGCTTATAATACCCAGTTTGTTAGTAAATTCTTTGTATGCTTGAAACGCTTCGGATCTTGCTAAACGAGTTTTTACTCCAATTGAATCTTCTCCAAAAAAGCTACCTTGCAATCGCTTCATTTTATCCCAGACTAACGGGTAACCTACGTCACAATCTACATCGTGATTCCCTGGGACAGCAATTACCTGGGCGTTTTCCAGTCCGTCCAAGCTCATTAAGGGCTCATAAAACTCTTGTTCGAATCTTTCGAACTCGGAGTGATTTCCGCCATACACTAGATCACCAACAAGAAAGACAGCGTCAACAGGTCGAGGATTTAGAGCCAGCGCAGCTTTTATAGCATCTACGAGGCTTGAGATAGCAGCTCGCTCAGGGGCTTGCTCCCGGCCTATGTGAAAATCGGAAAAATGTAACCAACGCATTTGGAGTATTGAGTATAGTATTTATGGTTTGCGGGGGATGGAATCATAATGATAGCGCTCACTTCCATCTGAAGATGCAGGTGTGTTGTTTTTAAGAATCCGTTACCGCGATCCGTTTTAGCTTCGATTCTCTTTTCTAGAATTCAACGCTCTTATCATTTCAATTCATCGCAGAATCGGCGTCCGCAAAATAACAAGCCACTCCTGCTAATAGTGAAAAAAGAAGTCGGAAGTCGGCTGCAACCCGCTTTAGCAGGGAAGAGGGAAGCGAAGAGCTGGCATGCAGATCCCATCGGAACAAACCTTGCAAAGCACCCTCGAAAGAGCCTGGTATTGGGGCTCACCGTATTATTATTGAAATTGAATTGAATTGAAAGGAAATTGGTTTTTCAAGGCCAAAATTCAAGCCGCTTGCGGCCCCCGGGTTGGTTGGGGTGCAGGGGAAGGAAGGGTGGGAAATTCGATTTTGGCCTCATTCATTGTTAAACCTCTATGGATTTTTGAGTGAAAAGTCAAGATTAGTCAAGATTGGCTGACTTCTAATTCGGTTTTCGGTCATGTTTTCTTGAGTCCAGACACGAAAGCCCAGCAACCTCTTTCCAGAGGCTTTTCGGTGAGACGTTTTTTGATCCAACCCGATCGGCAATCAGCCAATCGAGAATACCGGGAACTCCTCTGCGGGGAGCGGTTCAGCGTCCAAAACCAGAATTTTCCCGTCATCCAATGGCAACTCCGGATTTCTCCATGCCTCAGAATCGTGCTGATGCCACCATTCGTCAGGAGGCGGCATGTGTTGTTCCGGAATTTCCCAGCCAAGTGGAAGTACTTCGGGTTCCATCGTCTCGATATCGAAGGGGGGATCGGGTGGAGGTGGCAGCGAGATGATGCCTTCCCACATCCCCCAGAGCTTGAGAAAGAACTCGATTTCTGCTTTTTTGGTTATGGTTCCAACGTTTTTCATCCGCGCCCGGCAACACGGGCAGGTGGTGGGATCGCCTCCCCAAATTCGTTTGATCAGGGATTTCCAATCGGGTTTCTCAGTATGTTTCTTTTTGGGTGTTGGTTCGGGAAGGATGAATAAGGTATGGTCTGAGGATGGTGAATCGTGTTTGCCAGCAGAGACATTGATGGTGGTTGATTGAGGGGAGTGAATCCGATTTTTCGCATCCCAACCCCGGCGTTTGTTTGGGTAGCGACCGTAGTAGCGGATGGTCTGCTGACCTTTCAAAGGGATATGTTCCACGGTGGCGGCAATGAAGTCGGCGGCTGTGAAAACCTGGAAATTCTGTTTGGTGTGTCACGACCGTTTGGATCGATAGATGACTCGGTTGGTCTTTTCATTCCAATGGATTTTTTCGATGGAGAATGGAGCGCGAAGCATGTATTCAGCAAATTGACGACGGGCTTTGCGGTCAAATGGCAGTGTTGCGGCATCGCCTGCATCGAGGGTGAATCCACTGGTTTTCCAGGAGAGGAGTTGATCGGCTTTCTTTTGAGACAGGAGTTTTTCATCGACAAGGGTTTTGATGAACAGATTTCGAAAGATCTCTTTGAGAGGGGTTAAGCTTTCGTTTTCATCCAAAGGGTGAAAGCGGTTTTGCGTGTCGATCAGACCGTTGACTGCCAGGATGTGCATGTGGGGATGGAATCCGAGATAGTCGCCAAAAGTGTGGACGACGGCGATAGCAGCGATTTGTCCATGAGGTAGCCCGAGGCTGCTTTGCATCCAGAGTTTCAGGGCTTCGATGGATTGCAGGAAGAGATGGGTCAGAAGTTTGCGGCGTTTGCGGAAGATCGCTCGAAGGACTCTGGGAATGGTGAAGACGTACATTCGGTGGGGAACATTGAAGGTGATGTCTTTGGCGATCCAATCAGCGGTTTCAAGCGAGCGACGCTGATGGCATGATGGGCAGTAACCACGAGTTTTGCAGGTGAACGCCAATAACTTTTCGTGACCACAGTCTTTGCAGTGAAGCCGGGTGAATCCCTGAGCCAGATCGCCGCAGCGATAGAATTTCTCCACGACTTCAATTGCGTCGGATCTGAGAGGTCCGTGAGCTTTCCGGTAAGAAGCTTCGTATTGAGTCTGAAAATCATCCCACCCGTGGTGGATGATCTGCCAAAGCGGCGAGCTGCGGGGACGGCGTGGTCGATAAATGGAAGGGATAAGTGTTTATTTGAACACTTATGTAACTTGTTGATCAATACTGTTCACCTACGCAGTCGGGGTGACCCGTAAGTCATGGTAACTTTCCTGAACTCCTGACTTTTCTCACTTCTGTAAAGGGTGCCAAAAAAGGTTCTTTTATGATGAATTCCCAGTTTCTGAAAAAAAATTCACAAAGACTGCTTTAGCATTGTGTCATGAACTCGTTCCGGAAATCAAAGTGTCACAAACCTCCGATGAGATGAGTTTAAGACACATGTGGGAGGCAATCGTGGGAGGCAATCGTGGGAGGCAATCGTGGGAGGCAATCGTGGGAGTCGATTACCGGAATCCTATTCCCGGCTTTTTGATGGGTTGGATTTTGCGTTTATTATATCGGCTGTTTGGGCTGAACGGTTTGCTGCTTTCTCAATGCCTCAAATTCCTCTTCGGTGTATCGGGGTGTGATGTGTTGAGGGCAGTTCCAGTCGTAGGCCTGAATTTCAAAAATGAAGAGTCGCTCGGCTTTGTTTTCGTAGCCTTGCGGGACCAGGGTTTTTGCCAGTTTGGGATCGTCTGCTACATCGATTACTTTTCCGTGAGCCCAGATCTTTACCCGCTGCCGGGTCGGGTAATCCATCAGAAACAGCAAGGCTTTACTGTGTGAATTGAGATTGCCGGTGCTGATAAACTGCCGGTTTCCTTTGTAGTCAGCAAATCCTATTGTCCGCTCGTTGATGATGCGTAGAAATCCTTTTGGGCCTCCCCGGTGTTGTAGATAGGGCCAACCATTTTCTCCGACCGTTGATAGATAGAAACTGTCGCGGGAGGTGATGATTGCGGCTTCTCTCGGGGTGAGGATGAATCGATCCGGATCGTCTTCTGATCCATCGTAGTTCTTGCGGGAACCATAGTGTTCCTGAGCTGCCTTGACGCTGTCGGTAAAGGTATAGGTTGCGAAATTTTTGTTCATAAGGTTTGCGAAGTTATTCCGCGAGAGTCCGGATGAACGAACTCCCGCGGATTAAGTTGGTTAATTTCTCGATTCTCAGGCAGGTGCGCCTACCGGGGCACTGTCGGTTTCCAGTTCCGCCCGGCAGGAGTAGGCCAGCGGAATCGCAAATACCCAGTGCCGGAGCATTGAAAGAAACGGATAGATCAGTCCGCCTTCGAATCCCCCGATGCCCAAACCGAGCAGGGGAAAGAGCAGAAACCAGACGAGCATGACGGTTTCCAGTGTGGTGAAGGCAAGTGCCTTGAACCAGCCGGGACCTACCAGTGACGGATGCAGGGCTGCGTAGATGACGGCGAGGGCGACTCCATTTCCGTAGTGCATGAGCAGCGCTACGGGAAAGGGGACTCCGATTGCTGTTGACAGCACGCCGGGAATATCCCACCAGGTGCCGGTCATGATCAGGCCGACAAGATCGAAGAGGATTGTCCCGACGATGCCGGCGATGATGGATTTGAACCAGTTGATTTTCTTATGTGTCGTATTCATTCTGATTGGTGTTGTTGTATTGGTTGGTTTTCTTTTTGGTTGTTGTAGTGAAATTACAGACGCCGATCTTCAAAGCGGATCGGTTGATCGTTGATGGAGGCAAATCGGGCCCGCATGAGTCCGTGTTCGTCGAACTCCCAGTTCTCATTGCCGTGGGAGCGATACCAGTTCCCGGCGTCGTCCCGCCATTCATACTCGAAACGCACTGCGATTCGATTGTCGCGGTAAGTCCAGAGGGTTTTCTGTAGTTTGTAGTCCAGTTCCCGAACCCATTTGCGCCGAAGGAATTCGACAATTTCGGCACGGCCCTGAATAAACTCCGAGCGATTTCGCCACTCGGAATTTTCCGTGTAGGCAAGGGCGACCTTTTCGGGATCTTTGGAGTTCCAGGCATCTTCCGCCAACTGCACTTTTTGCCGCGCGGTTTCTTCGGTAAAAGCAGGCAGGGGCGGTCTTTCGATTGCTGTGTTTGTCATGTCATAAACCAGGTAGTGAAATCCGGCGGGGAATCTGACCCCGCCGGATTTTGCGGGTTACATCAGGCTGCAGCGATTACGTTTTCGTTTGCCCTTACCACCGGGAAGTCGATGTCGGTTCGGGCGAAGCGATTGAAGTAGTTGGTGAGCAGGTTGAGTGCGACATTGGTCACGACTTCGGTAGCTTCCTCATCGGTCACCCCTGCTTCCCGCAACCCGGCGAAGCGGTTTTCCGGCACTTCGCCCCGGTAGTCGAGAAGGTCCCCGGCAAGACTCAGGATCGCCTGCTCTTTTGTGTCCTGCGCCCGTCCCTCGCGAGCGGACTCGATTTCCTCCTGCGGCACCTTCAGCGAGCCGGCGATTGCCGAGTGGGCACTGAGGCAGTAGTCGCAGCCGTTACGCTCTGCTACGAGGAGTGCGATCTTTTCCCGGGTGCGAGTGGCGAGTTTGCCGTTCGCCACGGCGCCGCTCAGACCGAGGTAACCCTGGAGTGCTGCGGGGCTGTTGCCGAGCGCTTTCACCATATTGGGAACCAGCCCGAGTTTGTTCTCCACCGCCTGGTAGAGTTCTGCAACGGGTTGCGGAGCATTTTCGATTTCGATGTTTTTTATTCTGTTCATTTTGTTTATTGTTGTTGTGTTGTTGGTCTATCTAAACCGACCGGTCGGTCGTTTGTGTGGTAAAAAAAAATGGAATTACGTTTTGAGCATGGATTCAGCCTGTTTGCGGGCTTCTACGAGCGGCCATGGTTCGCGGAAGTTTTGCAGTTCGACGAGGGTTCCTTCAAAAAGCAGGAACAGGACTGTGCCGATGGCATCGGTTTGTTTTTTGGTCAACTGCCGGTGATGTTCACCTACCAGAATTTGAAAGAGCTTATGGAGTTCCGATTTGTGACTGGAGATCTCTTTCCGGAGGGGGGCGCCGCTATTAGGTAATTCGCAGAGGGTATTGAGGAATGCGCAGCCGCGGTAGTCGCAGTCTTGCATCCAGTCGCCGAGGAAATCAAAAATCCCCAGTAGTTTTTCACCGGCGGAATCTTTCTGATCAATGGCATCGTTCAGCCACTGATTCCAGGTGATATGGCGAGCCTTCAACCAGGCGAGGCCGAGTTCTTCCTTCGACTTGAAATGGGAGTAGAAAGTGCCTTTTGCTGCTCCGGCCTCTTCGATGATCTGTTTGATTCCGGTGGCGTTGTAACCCTGCTCGTAGAACAGCCGGGAAGCTACCTCCAGAATCTCATCGCGTTTGCTGTGTGATTTCGTTTTCACAGCGACAGTTTATTCAGACCGACCAGTCGGTCAAGCAAGTTTTGAAAGAAAGTTTTAATTTAAAACCTGTCTACCCTGGAATCCATCGATTGGGGCAGTTGCCTCGCTGATTACCTGAAGGGCGATCCGGCAGTTACGTGCCCGTATCGACAAAATGGCGCTGCCAGTTAGAGTGTCACCGAGTCCACCGAACGTGTCACCGATGGTATCAACGAGATCGCCTGCCGTGTCGTCGACGGTATCAACGAGATCGCCAACCGTGTCATCAGCGGTATCAACGAGATCGCCAACCGTGTCATCGACGGTATCAACGACATCGCCAATTGTGTCGTCGACGGTATCAACGAGATCGCCAACCGTGTCGTCGACGGTATCAATGACATCACCAACGGTGTCGTCGACGGTATCAACGAGATCGCCAACGGTATCTCCGATTTCCTCGACGATGTCGCCTAATCCGTCTACAATTTCCCCGAGGCCGTCGGTTGGGTTTTCGAGGTCATTAAGACCGTTTCCGATCTCGTTGACGATGTTTTCGAGATTGTTGACAATGTTAGTGAGGTAAATGCTACTGGGCACCGCTGTGGTACCGGCAAAATTAGAGGCCGAAGTTGCTCCCGCTGAGGAACTGCCTTGCCCCGAATTCGCTACCTGCGCCACGGGATCGTTGATGTAGGGATCAAAGCTGATTGTGGATACAGAAGACTGATTTTTCATCAGCGTGAATGAAGAGTCGGGTAGTGAAGCCGGAGCGTTGTAGTCGGGTTCCTCTTCGCCGACGAGAGTTGAATTCAGACTGACCGGGATGTTCTCGGTAATTGGATTTCCGGGAGCGGTTCCAAAACGACTTTCACTAGCTGAACTACAGAAAAACTTCTCGATAACGGCCTCATGACCCGGGTTCAAAGTAACGACGAGATTGTCACCATCCCGGTTCATCGGAAGATTAGCCACAGCTCCGGAGTTATCGACGAGAGATAATTTTTCACCGGGGCTGGTGCTATAGCAAAACCCGTTTCCCAGTTTGTTTACCAGGGTATCACCATCGTTTTTTTCCACTACTAGATACATCGAATCGGCTGTTAAAATTATACTCGCTTATAAATTATCCATAAATTCCATAACCAGCAACCGAAATTACGGTATTTATAACATTAGCCTTTCAAAAGTGCGATTAATCTTAATTGTTAAGAGGTGTGTCGATTTATAAGTGATTGATTTTGAGATCTTTCTATATAATTAAATTGCTCCCGCGGGAGACCGGTAGTGGCGTTCTGAAGTAGAGAAACTGGATCACGGGCATGCTTTGGGTCTCGTTCATGTAGTAATTTGCTGTGATTTCCCGTAGCCACAGGAATCCGTTTATCAATCAAGAAGGCGGAACTTCAGTCCGCAGATATTTAGACTTCTCGACCCGGGCTCAGAAGTTTCCAAGGGTATGGATTCCCTTTCGAAACCGACAGTTGCGGCATTGAAAACCGGAGATTACGCGGCTTGACCGGATTTTTGTTTCCCGATAGTCTGGCGGTCATTCCATTTATGAAATCGAGACTCTTTTTCTTCTTTAGCGTTTTATTGATGTGCGTTCCCGCTTTTGCTGCGGACCGACCTAATATCCTGTGGATCTCGTCGGAGGATAACGGTCCCCATCTGGGGTGTTATGGAGACGATTATGCGGTGACACCTCACCTCGACGCACTGGCAAAACGCGGGCTGCGCTACACGCGGGCCAGCTCAACGGCTCCGGTCTGCGCTCCTGCCCGAACCACTGTGATTTCGGGGATCTATCCGCCTTCATCCGGCGCGGAGAATATGCGTTCCTACGTGAATTTGCCGGACGAGTTCAAGTTGTTCCCGGAGTATCTGGCCGATGCAGGGTATCACTGCACCAATCCGGGAAAGAAAGACTACAATGTCAATGAGCCTGCCGGAACCTGGAAGAATATCGACCGGAAAAAGTTTAAGAGAACCTGGCAGGCCCGGGATGAAGGGCAGCCGTTTTTCGCGGTCTATAATTTCACGGTCTCCCACGAATCCAAAATCCGGAACAGTATTGAAGAGGAAAATGTGATTCATGATCCCGCGAAAGCCCGGATCCCGGCATACCATCCGGATACGCCGGAGGTGCGAAAAGACTGGGCACAGTACTACGACCGGATCACAATGATGGATCAGGAGTGCGGCGCCGCTCTTCGGGATCTGGAGAAAGACGGTCTTGCGGAAGATACGATCATTTTCTATTGGGGAGATCACGGTTCCGGAATGCCCCGGAACAAGCGTTGGCCTTACAATTCGGGACTTAACGTTCCGTTGATCGTTCATTTCCCGGAAAAGTGGGCGCACCTCGCTCCGAAAGATTACTCAACCGGGGGAACCAGTGACAGACTGGTGGGATTTATCGATTTTGCTCCCACGATGTTGAGCATCTGCGGCATTGAGCCGAAGGAGTGGATGCAGGGGCATGCTTTCGCCGGAAAATTTGAAACTGCTCCTCAGGATTTCAGCTACGGGTTCCGCGGGCGGATGGATGAGAGAGTCGACCTGGTTCGTACTGTGATGGATCAGCGGTATGTTTACCTGCGACAGTATATGCCGCACCGGATTTACGGGCAGTATATCCAATACCTGTTTCAGACTCCGACAACCCAAGTTTGGCATGATATGTTTCAAGCTGGAAAACTTAACGAGGCGCAGTCTCATTTCTGGCGCGAAAAACCAGCCGAAGAGCTCTACGACTTGGAGTCCGATCCTGATGAAGTGAATAATCTGGTGGATTCAGCTGATCACACTGCCGTGCTTGAGAGAATGCGTAAAGCTCACCGCGACTGGGAAAAGAAAATTCGCGATGTGGGCTTTCTCTCTGAGGCTGAGATTCACGCCCGGTCCGAAGGGGGCACTCCTTACGAAATGGGGCACGATCCCGAAAAGTATGATTTTGATTCCGTTTTTGCCGCTGCTGATTTGGCATCGAGTCGGAAGGCCGAAGATATTCCTGCGATCGTAGACCTCTTTGACTCAGCAGACAGTGGGGTCCGCTATTGGGGGGCGCAGGGATTGCTGATTCATAAGGAAGCCGGAGTCGAGGCCGGATTGGAAAAGCTACGATCTGCTCTTGGCGATGAATCATCCAGCGTGGCGGTCATTGCCGCTGAAGCGCTGGGCCGCTTCGGTCCGGAAAGCGATCGGGGCAAAGCTCTGGAGGTCCTTCTTAAATTCGCTAACCAAAATGAATCCAATGTATTTGATGCAATTCTGGCTACCAACGCGATCGATTATATGGACGAAAAAGCGGCGTCCAAACTGGACGAAATCAAAGCACTGCCTCGAAGTCAAAAGGTGAAAACCGAGCGGGTCAGTGGGTATGTGGGGAGTCTGCTACCCAAAGTGATCAAGGATATCGAATAAACTGAGGTGGGGGCGGGTCTGTTGCTCATGGCCCGGGGGAAACAGTTTTTGTGGCACCAGTCGTAGAACCGTTTTTTTAAACGGTTATTCTCAGGCTTTGGGCAGCGGCTTGGGATGTGGGGTCGGGGTTGCGCGAACCGTTTGGAATTGTGCTGAGCATTTTCGAAATTCGCGTCATTCGGTAACATTCTTTTACATTCGCGATACAGATTCTCTATTTTTAATCAGTGTCTAAACGGTGTGAATGTTAGAATGTCTTCTATCGCGAAAGGAAAAGAATATCCGCGAATGTGAAGAATCCGGTCGGATGAAACGGATTGATCGGCAAGCGTGACGGTTCCGGCTTGGGACGATAGCTGGGGTTGCGTGAACAGTTTGGAAAACTGTTTTACCGGTTATTGGTGTGCGTGGCGCTCCGTTGTAGAACAGTTTTTTAAACGGTTTTTCTCAAGCTTTGGGCACCGGCTTTGGATGCTGCTCGGGGTTGCTCGAACGTTTGGAATTGTGCTGAGCATTTTCGAAATTCGCGTCATTTGGTAACATTCTTTTACATTCGCGATACAGATTCTCTATTTCTAATCAGTGCCTAAACGGTGTGAATGTTAGAATGTCTTCTATCGCGAATGGAAAAGAATATCCGCGAATGTGAAGAATCCGGTCGGATGAAACGGATTGATTGGCAAGCGTGAGGGTTGATGGCCGGGGGGGCGCGAACAGTTTGGAAAACTGTTTTACGGGTTATGGGTTGCTAGCGCGCTTCGTTGTAGAACAGTTTTTTAAACTGTTTTTCTCAAGCTTTGGGCACTTGCCCGGAATGCGGGTCGGGGTTGCGCGGATAGTTTGGAATTGCTGAGCATTTTCGAAATTCGCGTCATTCGATAACATTCATTTACATTCGCGATACAAATTCCCTATTTCTAATCAGTGCCTAAACGGAGTGAGTGTGAGAATGATTTCTATCGCGAATGGAAAAGAATATCCGCGAATGTGAAGAATCCGGTCGGATGAAACGAATTGATCGGCAAGCGTGAGGGTTGATGGCTGGGGTTGCGTGAACAGTTTGGAAAACTGTTTTACGGGTTACATGATGCTTCGCTGTAGAACAGTTTTTTAAACGGTTTGCACAAGCCATGGTAAACTAGGGGCGCGAATTGGCGGACACTCCGTCTTCCTTTTCGGCGGCACTCTCTCAAAACCACTTGGTCCCCGAGTAATTGGCCTTCAACACGAAGAACGCCACGATCACAAAAATGGTCAAGGTGGCGAGATGATAAATGATGCGTCCCTCGGCACCATCGCCGATGTAATAAACGAAGTTCTGTAGCAGGAAGGCTAAAAAGACGATGAAGGATATCTGCTTTTTGGACATGAAAAGATCTTTAGAGTTTCTGTTGCTTCTCCTCAAGATGCAAAAAAAACCTTTGCGGCCGAGGTCGCAAAGGTTCTTCTTAATTTCTACCGATACTATTAGCTTGGTGAAACGGTAATTTACTAACCCTCGATTTCAGAAGCGTTCGAGGAGCAAACTCAGTAACAGGTGCTTCACGTCTGTTGCTGTCTGACAGATCTTTCTCTGTTTTAAGGAGACTTCACTGTCATCACCTTTGGTTTGGATATTACCTGTTTGAGGAACCGTGGCTTTCTCTATCTGATTTCCTGTTTCCAATTGTTTGAATGTTCCAAACCAGTCTCTGTCTTCGTGATAATTTCTGATTCAGGTTCCGGGCTTTTCAGTTTGATGCGCAACCACTCGGCTGCCTCTCTCCTATTTTCCCTAAACTCCAAGTCAAATATTTTCCTTCAATACAGTTGCTGTATTCAGCTTCTCAAATTGGTCACTATCTATTCAGTTAGACAGTCAGTTAATTCACTCTGCAATCAAAGTGTCCCCACTTTAATTCAGGACGGGTCTTCCGCCCCCGGTAATAAGTAGGTTGAGTGCTGAACTCTCGCTCAATACTTTTCCCTACATATCCAGCCTTTTTTAAGGGCTGATCGAATCGTTTTCCAATCGCCTAAGGCCGTAACCTTGAACGACTTGAATTCTCTTCTTGCCGCCTTCTCAGGTTTTACGGAATCTCTTCCCCTTTCGTTAGCAGCCAATACACATACTACCTAAAAAGTTGGGTCAAGCAAGCAGTTTGTTTGAAAAAATATATAGAGCGAATCAACGGGAGTTTTTAGAGCGTCATGAGGTAGGCAATCAAATCCCGCATTTCAGACTTGGTGAGAATGAATCCCATCGGCGGCATGGTTGATACCACCGGGCTGCGCTCTTTGATGTCTTCCAGCTTCACCTTTGTGATCGTTTTGTCCGGAGCGCGGACGATTACGTGTTTATCGGTCTCTTCCCGAAATTGGCCCGATACCGTGGCGCCATTTTTCAGTGTGATGCCGATGGTGCCATACCCTTTGGTAACCTGAGCCTGGGGCGCAACAAGCGACTCCAGCAGGTGGTCGACACCTTTCTTTTTACCTATGTCTGCAAGAATCGGGCCAACATCACTTCCTTTGCCTTTCTCAATTTTGTGGCAGCGCACACATTGGGCGGCGACGTGGTGATCGAAGACCTGTTTGCCGCGGTTGACATCACCTCCGGTTTTGGTGTAGAGAAACGGAGCGAGTGGCTCGGTGGCGGCTTTTGCCATAGACGCCGCTTCGTAGGCCTGCACCTCGGTAGTTAGCGATTCACTTTTTCCCGCTGCCTCTGTGATATCGAGCGTGAGTTCCGGTGGCGCGGTTTCAGATTTCACGTTCTCCCAGAGTTGGGTGAGTAATGCAGTTCCGTTGACTTCGGGTAAACGATGGATCGCAAACTGCTTCACGATCGCAGGCGTTTGTGGATCTTCCAAAAGCGCCGTGATTTTTGATAGGCTCTGAGTTTTATCAAGCTTCGTGATCGCCTTAAGGGCAGCGATTTTTAGATCCGGGGAAGCGGTTTCCAGATAGTTCAAAGCGATTGCGACAGCTTTCTCATGTGTCTGAGCGGTGAGTCCCTGGAGCGCCGAAATTTTAAGATCTTCGGGCGCAGCGGAGTTCTCTGCGATAACGAGCAGAGCGTCGGAGCTGAGGGGCATCTTCAAATCGGTCGCCAGATCCATAATCCGGGAGGCGATGTTGGTATTCTGCGAGATTAATAGATCACTCAGATGAGGTGACAGCGCTTTCGTCAGAATCTCAGAGTCACGCGTCTCAAGGGGGCGGTAGCGGCCTTCCACGGGGTCAAGCTCGTCGGGTTGGTTCCAGCGTTCCAAAGCGTCGAGTGCAACTTTTGAAAATTTTGGGTTGGTTTTCAAGTAAGTAACGACGCGGGCCGCATCTTCTGAAGTCCCTCCGTATAAGTTCGCGGCAATTGATCTCCGGGTAAAAAGTTCATTCTCCGGGTGTTGTCCCAGTGCTTCCGCAAGGTTCGGCATAGCTCCGGGAATGGTCCAGTCGCCATAGATCGCTATTGCCGCTTCCGCAGCGATGACTGGGTCGCTGTGTGTGAGGAAAAGGGCCGCGGTGGCATCGAGCCGTTTACGAAGGGCGAGAACTTTGCAGACAGAGCGAAACTGGCGGTCATCATCTGTTGGTTTCAGTTGGTCAGAGCTGACGCAGCCGGCCAGGGCCATCGTGCCGGCATGGCGAATCATGCTGTCTTTGAGTTGGGGTTTTTCCTGATTCAGATAATCGAGAATGGTATCTGTCATTGCAGGGTCACCAATCCGGGCGAGAGCCAGCAGGGCCTGAACCTGAACCCGGATGGAGTCATGGCTCAGAAATGGAGCCACCTGAGGCGCAAAATCGGTCATAGCAGTGGTGGGAGCGGGAACTTCGTGAAGCGCGAGTCGGCTGCCGAAACGGTCCGATGATACACGGAGCAGTTGGATGAGAACTTCGGGATCGGTCTCGCTCTTGAGTAATTTGAGCAGCGCTTTCTGACCGAATTTCCAATCACTCCTGACGATTTGTCCAAGACCCCACACCGCATGAATTCGGGCAAGTTGGTCGGGAGAGGTTTCCGCGATGTTGTAGAGGGTGAAGCCGTCGCCGCGAAAGGCCAGCTCATATTGAGCTTTCAATCTGACCCGCTGATCGGGATTTTCGAAGTAGGTAGCGATGTCGGGTTCCTCCATTTTGGTGAAATCTGCGGCGAGCGCCTCCTTAGTGGCCTTTCGCAGCGGATGTTTCTCAGACTCGGGAACATCGATCCGCCAAACTCCGCCTTTTTCATTGAGCGGGTATTCCGTCGCTCCCCAGTCGACGCCGTAGAGGCCGCCATCCGGTCCGAAGCAGAGACCGACGAGCGCGACTCCTTCTCCGACCTGACGGTCATTGACCATGTTGAAACTGTCACCTTCCGGTTCGATTTGAAAGGCCCATTGCTGGCCCCGGGGGGCACTGGTCAGGAAAAAGTGGTTCCGGTATTTTTCGGAAAGCGCAGTGCCAGGATTGAATTTGAAACCGGCGGGACCGTTCTCGTAGTTGCTCCGGGGTGGAGTAATCCAGAGCGGCTGGCCCTCGTGGTAGGGGATGTGAAGATTTTCGTCCATCCAGGGATTGTATTTCTCCATCCGGTATTGCCAATTCGAGCGCCAACCGGCGTCGCTGTATTGCTCGACGTGGACGAAACGTTCCTTTTCGCCTTTCCCGTCCGCGTCGTTGTCGACTCCGAAGAAATTGCCGTATTGATCAAAAGCGATTTCCTGGATGTTGCGAAGTCCGTGGGCAAACACTTCAAAATTGGAGCCATCCACTTCACAACGCATCAGGGCGCCTTCATTGGGGTAGTGAAATTTCAGACCCTCCTTCGACATCACGCTGAGCCCTTTATCGCCCACGGTCCAGTAGAGGCGACCGTCCGGTCCGGCAGTCAGGCCGTGCATATCGTGGCCCGCGTAGGCGATTTTTACTCCAAAACCACGGACAAGACTGGTTTTGTGATCGGCAACATCGTCCCCGTCGGTATCGCGAAACCGGATCAGCTCCGGAACCGGGCAGGTGAAAACCTCGCCCTCATGAAATAACACACCTCCCGCTACTCCGGTGAGGAGGTCGCTCATATCCTCGGCAAAAACGGATGACTGGTCAGCGTAACCGTCTCCGTCGGTATCGGTAACGAGGTGGATTCGCTCGGTTAGCACCTGAAGGTCCGCTATATCGTGAATGCCATCGCCGTTGAGGTCGTCGACCCGATGCTTATTGGCATCACTGTTCTCCGGGGTGAATTTTTCCCGATAGAGCGCTTCCTTGTCCTCGATTGATTGAGAACTGATGTCACGCACCACCCAGTCGAGGTTTTTCCGGATGTCCAGATCCTGGCTTTTGCGACGCTGGGTCTGGGTCACATAAGCGCGCCCGAAGGGGTCGAAGGATATGGCGACCGGATCGGGAACTTCGAAATGAGGAGTCCACTTTTCAAAAGTCAGACTCTCCTTTTCCTCTGCGAAGAGAGGAAGCGAGAACAGCAGGGTAAACAGGACAAAAACGTTTTTCATAAAAAGGTCAAAAACCCACGATACCATTAGCAGAAATGGCAGCTCGTGGGGAAGACCTTTTCACCGAGAAGAGGCTATCTCATCACCCGTCTCGGGTTTTTGAGCAGCCAGAGTTCCTCGTCTTCGATAATGTGGACGGAAGAGCCGTCGTTGACGTTTCTGACCCGTTTCCGGATGTTTTTCCAGATCGTTTTGTGAAAGCCGATACTCGCAGAGAACAGCGTCAGTAGATCGATAAACTTCTGATCCTGTGCCAGTGACGGCTCTTTGATTTTGATCCGGGAATCGGTCCCCAGAGCCAGCAATTTGCCATCGATCTTTCCGATACGTTTGCCCTGGGCTTCGACATGGTAATCGATCCCCCACGACACCCAGTATTTTTTGACATCGATGTACCACATTTCATCGGTTTTGTCGTTGAGGTAGGCGAAGGAGAAAACCGCCGGGCGGAAAAAACGGCGGCATTGCTGAATCACGACAAGGTATTCGTAACCCGGCAGGTTGATCGCAAAGGTGATGAGAGCTTTCCGGCTTCCGATAGACTGGTGGACTTCGCGAACGGTTAATTCCTCAAGTGAACCCTTCCAGTTGATGTTTTTGCCGGTGGAACGGAACAGCTTGAGTACCAGTCTGGCTTTATCGACGTTCTTGTCGCTCATCGACATGGTATCGTCATTTTCCATCTTGGCATCGAGCTGAGTTTGCTCAGACTTGGTGAGTCGACCCGAGGCTTTGATCTGGCCTTTAAGCTCCTGTTTGCGCTTCTTCTTGATTGCGTTGAGAGAGCGCTCACGGTCTTCTTTGCTCGGCTTCCAGATATCCGTCCGGATACCGATGATGTGAGTTTCATCGTCGGTTTTGGCTTCGGTATCTTTGTCGAAGATTTTACCGGTAATCGCCATGTTCTTGGAGAACTGCCGGTCCTCTGCTGACTTCAGTTTTGTAAGAACATCGATGTTGGTCGGATTCAATCCCGGCGCTGCCCACATGTCGACAAGTCGACTGTAGCGTTTTTGTGATTCCCCGGAAATTTTGCCTTCTGTAGCCATAATCCTAGGAGAGACAAGAAATACACCTAAGTCAAATATTTCATTTCACAATAATTCTCGGAGAATGTGACTTTTTCAGCTGAACAGTCTTTTTTCAGACTAGGATTTTCCTTTTTCGTAGGCCCGGATCGAGCGTAGAAATCCCCGCTCTGTGGTTGGGTTGGCGGTTTTGTTGCCGTATTGGACTTCGTAGAAGTACTCCACCGCTTCGGTAAGGTCTTTGTAGCCAACGCCCTGATCGTTGAGAGACTTGACGTATTCTCTCAGAGTTACGCCGGGCTGGCGGGGAATTCCCGCTTTTTCGCCGAGGGAAAGAATGGCGTTTACAAAATCAGGGCGCTTCGAGGTGACGCTGGACTCGTTTAAATCGGTGCTCCCGGGAATGTTGCCGACTCCGGTGGAATTGGGGCTCCACCATTTTGTAAAAATCCACCTCCCGGCGAACAGGATGACAGCGAGACCTCCCATCAGGTAAAGAAAGTAACTTGCTGACCAGTCCGAGAAATTGGCGAAGAGCAGCGCAATCGCCGTTCGGTTTCCCGACTCGTCATCACTCAGATTCATTCCCGCTTCGGGATTGAAGGCGGCCATTTTCCAATCGATGCCGCCGTTTGAGGTCGCTCTCGCCAATCTTGCCGCACCGCGATTGGTCGGGGTGGTGTCGAAGATCTGCCATTCGCCCCGTTCGTTCAAAATCTCGGCCCAGGCGTGGATGTCACTTCCCCGGAAGGCTATCGCCAGTTCTTCGCGGTTCGATGCTCCTCCGGTGTAACCGTAGGCAATTCGCGACGGGATTCCGACGCTTCTCAGCATCATGACAGTAGCGGAGGCGAACAGTTCGCAGTGTCCCTTTTTTTCTCCAAAGAGCAGATTTTCTATCGGGGTGAGATTCGCGGGGTTCCGATATTTCAGGGAATAGCGACAACGTTCCTGTAGATAGTCAGAAATTTCGTTCGCCGGTGACTGGCTTCCAGCAAACGATTCTGTTAAATTTCTGACCTTCGCGGCCAATGCGGTATTAGGGAGAGTGAGGTGAGGGCTGTCGGCGGATTCTTGTCGGGGAGGAAACCTTTCGATTCTTGCTTCCAGAGGTCCAATCGCGGAGAAGCGAACCCATTCGGCTTCGGTTGGCTGTTCCAATTGGTAGCGACTTTCAGAAAAGTGAAAAACTTCGTCCGCGTAGATACGACGGGTCCCCGCAACCAGGGGGATGATTTTGGCATCTTCTTTCGGCAGCACCACGGCGTAGTTAAAAGAATGTTTCGAATCCCGCCCCGGGAGGGTTGTGATTTGGTCGCTGGTCCCGTCGTCACCGTCTAAAATCCAACGGCCTTTTTTAATGGGGCGGATTTTTTCGTCGGTTTCAAAGATGGAAACAGCCGAGGTTCGCAAGTAAAGAGGTTTGCGGGTCAGGGCGAGGAAATCCTCGAGGGTGGCAACCTTTAGATAAAAACGGGTCGTTTTATCAACCGCGATATTCGCCTTTCGCGGCAACTCTACAATGCCCTCGCCACTGGAAAGCGATACCCCGCTTCGGCTTGCATTTTCGTCGCTGTCACCCAGTTCATACGTAAAGGTATCCTCCTTTTTTAACCACTTTTTCAATTGCGAGGAAGCGGAACGGGAACCGGAGCAGGTCAGGCCGGCGAGAGGTAGAAGTAAAACGAGAAGCCAGGCTTTTTGCCGGTGTTGAGCCAGCTCTTTGCGATGAAATTCTTTCCACAGGGTGAGCACCAGCGGGGTCGTCGCTACGATCCGGACCAGATACGGCGGGAAGCGAAAAATCTCTACCGATGCGGCGGTCCAGAATAAAAATAAAGCGCCTGCGAGCGAACTATAGAAATACCAACCGGCTACCTTTTGGCGGCTGCCATCTTTTATCGCCGCGACCATCCAGGACCAGAGGAAACAGCCCATTGCAATGTGGTAGCTCGCCGGTAGGTCTTCGTAGATGATACCTGCGTACCCATTGCGGAACGATAGCGCCTGCAGGGTGACGACGAGCATCGAGCCAGCGGCAAAAAGGAGGCGGTTCAGCGGAAAGCGAAGCAGGATCAGACTATAGAAAAACAGACAGGTGATCAGAACGGTAAATGCCGGCATCACCGAACCGGAAACAATCCAGCCGAAGATCACGGTGAGGAGTAACATGATGAGTGTGGTCATCTTGTCAGGATTTTTCCCGCGGGTTTGATCGTTCGGGCGGTTTTCCGGGTTTGGAACCCACCGGTTTCGGGGTCGATGCAGATCAGTGCGGGATGTTTCCCCTCGATGCGGGGCTGCCAGTGGTTCCGGGTGCCATCGCAGAGCACGAAGACCTGATCGCAATCCTCGAAACAATCCCAACCGGTATCGAGATGGTCCAGTTTGGTGGCCGGGTTACTGATGGCCTCGGCCAACGCATCGAGCGCTTCGTGGTAATGGTGTTGTTCGGGAATTCTGAAAATCTGCGAGGTCGGAAACTCAATTCTCATCACCACTGGCAGATCTCTCTGCCAGAACCGGACGAGCAATCCACTGGCGATCCGGAGGATCTTTTCAAACCGGTCCGGCTGGTTCATTTCCCCCGGTGGAACAAATTGATGCAGGAGAATACCATGACACTGGGGCTTCGGGCGGGGAGGGTCAAATTCGCGGACGATAATTGAATCCGAGCGGGATGAGGCCGGCCAGTGAATTGATTTGACGGAATCCCCCGAGCGGAATTTGCGGAGAGACCGGAATTCGGTTGGATCGTCGGGATTTAATTCAGAAAAAAGCGCCGCTTCCTGTTCAATCTGCTGCAGAATCTGGTCGACGAAGGAAGGAATCGTTGGTTTGGGAGCCACTAACATGGTGTCATCGCCTGCCTTGCGGGACTCAAAATGGCCGCTCAAAGTCGCCTCGAAAAATCCAAAGGGCCAGCGGGAGCTTAAGGTGTAGTGGGGGATTTGAAGTCGGCCCCGCTGGAAGACCTTTGCTGGATAATTCCGGGTCAGGGTTTGGCCCGGAGCGACACTGGCAAATTTGATCGCGGAGCCACCGTGACCCGCGAGTTTATCGTTCAAATCGATCTCGCGGGAGATCAGAGATTTCCGGGAATTGCCGATATTGGTTTCCACTTCGAACGTTTCGCCGGGAAACCCGCGACGGGGGAGGCGGCGCTGAAGGTGCAGTTGCGTCAGTTGCCGGGCGGCAAGGTGCTTCGTGATCAGTAGGGAAATGAGCCCCAGTAGTCCGAGAATTACCATCGGACCCGAGTAGAGAAAAGCCCCGGACGGAATCGCAAACAGAGATAACCAGAACGTCACCGCACCCGAGGGAGTCAGGGAAAGGTTCGGTTTGCGCGGTTTCGGTTCTTCCATTTCTCTAGTCAATTGCGACCTGTTCCACGATAGCATTGAGCAGCGCGATCGTATTCCGTCGCTGAAAACTGCGGTCTCTATTTCCAGGATCGTTGGTTGCCGAGACGAGGCGGTGGGTCAATACGGGGATGACGGCGCGCTTCACATCATCGGGGAAGACGGCGGAGTGCCCGTTGAGGTAGGCAATCGATTGAGCCATCCTCGTCAAGGAGATGGTTGCTCGATTACTCAGACCGGCGTCGACATCGCGATTTTTCCGGATCGCTTCGCAAAGTCGCACAATATATTCGCAAATTGGACGGGAAACTTTCAGTTGCCGGACTTCTTCTTTCCAACGGGTCGCTTCTTCAATGGTGGCTACGGGATCGGATGAGGATTTAATCGCATCGCCGAGATGATATTCCAGCATTTCAACCTGCGTTCCGGGCTGAGGCAGGCTCATTTCAATCGAAGCCAGAAACCGGTCGAGTTGCGGCTCCGGGAGGGGAAAGGTGCCGGTCGAAAACCGGTTGTTCTGGGTCGCGATGACATGAAACATCTCCGGCAGGTCGTGAGTTTTTCCATCAATAGTGACCTGGCCCTCGTTCATGCATTCGAGCAGCGCGCTCTGGATTCTCGGGCTGGTCCGGTTAATTTCGTCCGCGAGGAGCAGATTGGTGAACACGGGACCCTCAATGAACTCAAATGTCTGGCGGTCCTGCCGGTACATTGAGTATCCGAGCAGGTCTGAAGGAAGCAGGTCCGGGGTGAACTGAACCCGTTGGAAATCACTGGAGAAGGCATTGGCCAGCGACTTGGCGAGGGTCGTTTTGCCCACGCCGGGCGCTCCCTCAATCAGAACGTGGCCCCCGGCCAGAACGGCGGAAATCAGTTCGAAAGCAGCCGTTTCGGAGCCTTTGACCACGGAACAGAGCCGCGAGTGTAGTTTTTCAATAGAGGGATTCATGCAAGGATTTATCCGGGAATGAATACCTCACAGTGGCCTCTGAAAGTCAAGCTTTCCGACAGGTCAATCACGGTCGCCGTGGGACGATCGGGGCGACTTTCCAGACGACCCAGGCAACCGCGTAAAGGCAGGCATCTTTGGCGATCCCGCCGTGCAGATCTTTGAGGGAGTCGGGATTGTTGCCCACTACGAGAAAGACGAGGATGGTCATCGCAATCGATGCCGTCATGACTGCCGCCCGCTCCAGCCAGCCGCTGCAGATGATGATACCGGCTACGATCATCGCGCAGCCCAGTATCACGAGGTAGGTATCAACATCCGGCCAATACATGCCGCTACGTTCGACGAGCTGTCGCTGGAGATCGGTCGGTGTCAGGATTTTTGGAACGAGACCTTCCCAAATCCATACCAGGCCCAATGACCACCGGCAGACGATTTTTAGATTCCAGAGTAATTGGTTGGTTTCTTTTTCTGTTAGTTGCATGATTTATTTCAGGTGAGGGCGGCTCATCCAGACATCGTCAGCCCCGGTGGAAACGTTGCCACCGACCGGTTTGAGGTGGCTAACCCACTTCCCGGCACCGGGGGCGGTCTCGAGAAGGCTCAGGTCAGTAATTTTCAATTTCATTAGTCGCTTCTGAGGCCAGGCGTGATGCCATACCCGAAACAACCCTTTCCACTTCCACCGCGCGGTGAACGCGGTATATCTTTCGAGTAGAAACTCATCGAGAGTTCCGCTCTCACAAGGTTTCCATTCGTCGTCAGGATCAGAGGTCGCTTCGTAGCTGACCGTCCGGTTGCCATGGCGGACCGTCCCCCGGTAGGTGTTATCGGTGTAGTTGTGATCGTATTTGATCTCGCCAAAACGATAAGGTAGTCCAAAGGTGATCGGCCCCAGTGTTGTCGCAAGACGGCTGTTGAGCCATTCACAGATGAAATGAATGCCCGGTTCGCCATTCTGAATCACGTAGGTTCTTAAGTTAAGAAAAGAGTGGTTTGCGATCGGTTTGGTCAGAGCCCGGGCTCGATCGCCTCCTTTGCGAAACCTCATATTCCGCATCGTGAAAGCGACGAGAGTGATGTAGGCTTTTCCATTTCTGGTATCGAGTGGAAACGGGATATGGGGCTGCAAGATTTCCGGATCGATTTCGAAATGAAGGAACACCGGCTCATCCCAGTCAGCGAGGAAAAGAGGATCGCCGAAACAGCGTTCGATCCGGGATTTCGCCGCGACTGTACAGGGTACACTCTGTGATGGTACCCTGTACAATGCTGGTAGTTTCCCTGCGGCGGCGTTCCCAGTGTTCATATTATTATAGTTAGGTTCAGGTTAAAAAATATTTACTGAAAAGCAGCGGTGAGATAAGTGGCGGCGCAGCCACCATAGCAAATCGTGAGGATCCAGTGAACCACGGTTCTACCTGGGTTCCCCTTCCAGTGGTCCGTGCTATAGAAGGTCCACTGGATAATGGTTCGGATCGCCCAGAAAATACCGACTCCGGCGGCAAACCAGCGGGTCATTTCATAGTTGGCTGCACCGATATCGGTAGCGAAGCGGATCGTGGTGATGCCGAAAATCAAAAGCGTGATGGTGATAAACCATTTGTGAACGGTGAATACTTCCCGGAGCAAATCACTCAAAGTGGTCAATTCGGTATCCCAGTGGAGGATTTTGTCGAGCCGGAGATTGATGCCGGCGATGATGATTTGTCCAATCGCCGCCGCGATAAGGATGTAGTGCAGGTTTTCGAGTATGAGTTTCATTTCAGGTAGATGCTCTCCAGAGCGTGTTTCAGTGTTAGGTAGTGAAAGTTAAATCCTTCGTCAGTTAGTTTTGCCGGGACACAGCGACGTCCCGTTAAAGCAATTGCCGGATCACTGTTTAAAAGTGGTGCTCCGAGTTTAACGACCAGTGCCGGAGCGGGCGGGCTCCAGGGACGGCCCAGCACGCTCCGGAGAGTGGTCATAAATTCGGCATTGGTCACGGGCGTCGGACCAGTCGTATTATAGGTGCCTGCCATAGTCGGATTCTCGATGGCTTCGATGAAAATCTTCAGCATGTCGTCGAGGTGAATCCAGCTGATATACTGTTTTCCATTTCCAATGCTTCCGCCCAGACCCAGTTTGGTCAGTCGAGCGAGAAAAGGTAGGGCACCACCTTCGCTTCCAAGCACAAACCCGATCCGGAGGTTAACCCAGCGGGTGCCGGGCAGGATCGCTTCGCCGAGAGCTGCTTCCCAGTCAACACAGACGTTGGCGGGATAACCGGTCGCAACGCGAGCTGCCTCATCGCAGATTCGGTCACCGGCATCACCATAAATCGCGAGGCTGCCTGCCTGAATCCATATTTCAGGCGGATTGGGGACAAGCCGGAGCGCTTCACCCAAAACGGCGACAGACTGCACCCGGGAATCGAGAATCGTTTTCCGGTTCCGGGCCGTAGGGCGGCAGTTTACATTTTTACCTGCCAAGTTGATGATCGCGGTAGCACCATCGATTTCCTCCAGCCAGATCTTATCAATCGTTTTCCCGTCCCAGAAGACTACTTTTCCCGGACCGGTGTAGCTGTCGGGATTGCGACTTAAGATTACGGGGTGGTAGTCGAGTTCCGTGAGCTGTTTGGCCAGCTCAATTCCGAGGAAACCGGTTCCTCCCGCCAGGATGATTCGTTTTTTCATATCACTGCCCAGATGTAGACGGTGGTTAAAAAGATGAAGATGATAGTCAGACCGTGGTAACCGATTTTATATAGTGGGGTGGTCAGCCAGGGCTTTGCATCAAAGACAAAAAACTGAACGAGGAGTCGCGTCGCCCAGAAGACGGCGATCATGATGCACACGGCCCGGGCGAGGGGGGCTCCCTCCGCTAACTCCGCGGCGAAAGTCAGCGTGATCGTTCCGAAGGTAATGATCATAATGACGATGAAAATCCCGTAGACCCAGAACATCTGGCGAAGCAGGAGGGGGAGGGTTTCGAGATGTACTTTCCAGTTAAGGGCTTTCGGAGCGGTTGCGCTGGCGATCAGTATACCGAAGTGAGCGATTCCTGCGAGATAGAGGGCAATAATCAGTGGGTCCATGGGTTTGTGATCAGGTTGGTCATTGGGTTAAATACTTTTTCGATGAAGGTGCTGTGGAAGAGAAGGGGCGCCGGTATGATGACGACAAGCCACATCCAGATCCGGGCGAGTTTGCGACGGCGAAGGCGGGCCTTTTTCTCAATAAGCAATCCAATTCCCTGAATCAGGAAGTAGAGAATCGGGAGTCCAAATCCGCCCCGGGCTGGTAGAGAAATCACCAGTTCGTGAGCGATGCCGGAGGCGAGGAATCCGGTCACGGTTCCGGCTGTGGTCCCGAAGCGAGCGGTGAGCGGGCGGAAGAGAAAGTCACGGGCCCAATCGCTGAAAGCCCGGTTCCAGCGGTTCCCCCAGAAATCTCCGAGCCCTCTGCTCAACCAGGGTTTCCGCATGATCGGCTCGGCGCTGAAGCCCAGACGGTTCCAGAAAGCTGCGATCCAGACGAAGCTGCCAAAGTGTAGTAGGCAAATCATCGCGATCACGCCGGTCCAGCCTTTCGCGATTGGATGGACGAACGCGGGAATGGCGAAAAGGAGGCCCGTTCCGATGAGGACAAACAGGGTGGGGGTGAGCAGGCCGATCGTTTTTCCGAGACCCCGGTTATCATAGGCAAAACCGGTGGTGTCCATTCCCGGCCAAAAGAAGAAGTAGAGATCGACCTCGGCAAAACCGCCCGCATTCCGGTAGCTCATGACTTTAAAGCCAAACCACATGGCAAAGGCGATCACCCACATGTGAACCCAGGGAGCGAGTTTCATGACAAATCCGAGTGCGGCAGCGATACCGACAATAACGATGGTGAAGATCCAGCCGGTTTTGGGATCCGCTTTTTCAATATCGCCAAAATCGATTTTGCAGGCTCCGTCTCCGATGCAGTGCCGGTTGCGGGCAATGACTTTGTAGATCGCACGAGCCAGATAAATAAAGGGGAAAAGCCCGGCAATGGTGGCAGGCAGGAAACCGATCGGATTTCGTTTGGCGAGAAAGATCGCGGCATCGGCCCCGCCGAAGATCCGTCCATCGTTCCATTTCAGAATCATTTCAGGCTGTTCGGCCCCGTTCTCAAATGGCTGAACTTCAACTCCGACCGTCCCGAGAGCTTTTCTGAGTCGCTTGATCCCCCTCAGGCAAAATCCGCAGGTGCCATCGTAAAAGAGTGTTCCCTGGGGGTTTGTTACCGTTATGTTTGTTAGTTCGGTCATTTCTGTCAAAAGAGAAATAATGTGGTAAATAAAAAGGTGAGACTCGTCGGCCCTTAATTATTTCATAATTCCGAGCACTTTAATCAATTGGTCGCCCATGCGGGCCGCTTTTACGGCAGATTTGGTCGGCATTTTGTTCAGGGCCTGGTAAAAATCGGTAAACAGTTCGAAAAAATCATGCAGCTCGCCGAGTTTTTCCTTGGCGTAGAGTTCCTCTTTTCCCTCAGCTGCTTCCGCTTCCTCGCTGCACTCTTTGAGCATTCGCAGTGCGGGATCGACCTCGCGGCGCTTCCTTTCCTCTGCGATGACGCGGAACATTTCGTAGACATCGGTCATAGATTCAAAGTGATCCCGTCGATCTCCGGGAAGGTGCACCACTTTGACGATTCCCCAGTTTTGCAGCTCCTTCAGGCTGTTGCTCGCATTGGAGCGCGCCACGCCGAGCGTGTTGCAGATGTCTTCCGCATTTTTCGGCTCTTCTGAAATGAACAGGTAGGCGTGAATCTGAGCGACTGTCCGATTGATCCCCCATTTCGTGCCGAGCTCGCCCCAGTGAAGGATGAAGTTTCGGATAAAAGGTGTTAGTTCAGTCATTTCTGTTTATACAGAAATCCAAAAACAAAAAGATGCAAGGTGATTTTGCCATTTAGAGTCGGTTTTGGGATTCTCAGGCCATTAGTTCCGGAATGGGGCGGCCGTCGTTGACGATCGGGGTGGGGCGCCCGTTGAAATCGTCGATCGTGACTTTATTGGAATCGATTCCGAGGTGATTATAGATCGTGGAGAGAAAATCGCCGGGTCCGCAGGGGCGTTCCACCACATCTTCGCCACGTTTATCGGTGGCTCCGATGACTCCGCCGGTATCCATTCCACCCCCGGCCCAGATGTTTGAAAATGCGCGGGGCCAGTGATCGCGCCCCGGTTGCAGAGTTCCCGCAGGTCCGCTCGCATTTCCGGCACCGGTGCTGCGGGCGAAACTGATTTTCGGGGTCCGGCCAAATTCGCCGGTAACCACGACGAGAACCCGTTTGTCGAGTCCCCGGGCGTAAATGTCTTCAATCAATGCGGTGACGGCTTGATCGTAATTCGGCATCCGGAAGCGGAGCGCTTCAAACTGGTGCTGGTTTACAGCGTGGTCATCCCAGTTGTTGACTCGTCCGCAGAGAGGTCCGCTCAGCGTGCTGGTGACGATTTCCACTCCCGATTCGACGAGGCGGCGGGCGAGAAGTAATTGCTGGCCCCAGCGATTTCTTCCGTAGCGGTCGCGGGTTTGTTTGTCTTCTTTCTCGAGATCAAAAGCGTTGCGGGTTTGGGGATTGGTCAGGAGCGTCATCGCCTGAGATTCGAATTCGTCGAGGGCTCCGAGTTCGCCTTCGGTATCGAAATGGCGCTCCATTTTGTCGAGACTTTTCCGGAGGGCGAGTCGGTCGCTGAGGCGGCGGGCTTCGGCGGGGTCATCGAGTCCGATGTTGGGAACTTCAAAATTGGGTCGATTCGGGTCTGAGTTAACCGAGAAAGGGGAGTAGGCATCACCGAGGTAGACCGGCCCGTGGTAGTTGGCATTGATCGAATTGACGGCGACGTAGTTTGGAAGCGGGTTTGATCGCGTCGTGTTTTGAGAGCGCAAATAGTGCGCCACCGACATCCAGTCAGGCAGGTCCGGTTTCGGTTTGTCGCGGGTATCGGAATCGCCCGAGAGCATTTGCAAAGTTCCGGCAGGGTGGCCACCGGCGCCTTGTTTCATCGAGCGGACGATATTAAATTTATCAGCGATCTTTGCGTGCCGGGGCAGGAGTTCGGTGATGCGGGTGCCGGGGATTTTCGTTCCGATCGTTTTAAAAGGGCCGCGGTATTCGCTGCCGATGTCCGGCTTGGGATCGTAGGAGTCAACGTGAGACAGGCCGCCGGGAAGCCAGACCATGATGACGGCAGTCTTCTCATGGTCGGGTTTCAACGCATTTTCCGCGCGAAGTTTCAAAAGCCCCGGATAACTCAGACTGGCGAAGCCGGTGAGACCGAATTGCATAAAACTGCGGCGTCCCAGCGGGCCGTTGCATCGGTCGATTCCTGAAGTTGAATGATTGGACATGATGGTGTTTTGCTAGTGGTCGCTACTGCCGAAGGCGGCTAGTTCTTTTCCGTTGGTTCCGTTCCAAATTCTGAGATAGCTGTCTTCCCCGCCGCCGACGATTGTGGTTCCGTCGGGAGTGCTGGCGGCTGACTGCATAAAGTCGGGTAACTTCGAGATAGAGCGGATTTGTCCGCCATCATCGGTCACGATCCGGATCAAATTATCTCCTGCGGAGGTCACGATTTGGTTGGTGGCTCCGATAAACTGCAGGGATGTGACTTCTTTATTCCACCCGACGATTTTCTTTTTCTTTTCCCCGAGAATCATGTCCCAGGCATTGACGGTTCCGTCGGCTCCGGCCGTGGCGAGAACTCTGCCGTCGACCCGGAAGGAGACTCCGAGCACGTGATGGGTGTGGCCTTCGAAAAGGTGGGTTGGTTCGGCGGTGGTGACATCAAAGACCCGGGCCACTTTGTCAGCCGATCCGGAAGCGAGCAGTTTGCCGTCGGGCGAAAAGTCGAGACTCACGACGCTGTCGTCATGCCGATCTTTCCAACTCGCGATGGATTTGCCGGTCTCCACTTCGAACAAATCGATGTCCCCGGCCCGGGAAGGTTCGCCGCCGCCGGTGGCGAGGATTTTGCCATCGGGACTGAAAGTCACGGCATTGACCCGGTCGGCGAAAAGGGTGGGATCGCTATCCCCGCCGAGGGTGGTTTTCAGCTTCCAGGCTACAGTCGGGCTGGTCGAAACCGTGGTTCCGTCGGCTCCGCAACTGAGAAAGGTTCCATCACTTCGGCTCATGATCGCATAAATCGCTGTGGCGTTTCCTTTTACCTCTTCGATCGGTTTCCCGGAGGCAATTGCCCAGACGTTGATTGTGCCATCATCTAAAACTGAAGCGATCCGGTTGCCGTGATTTGAAAAAGTCACACCAACTGGTCTGGCTGTCGGGGATTTGATCGCTTTTCTCGCAACCGCGAGAGCTTTGATTGCCTCGGCATGGCGGGCCTTTGATTCTGTGGTGATCCGGTTGGCTTCTTCGACTTTTTCGGCGTTTTCAGTGGTTGTTTGAGTGATTCTTTTGACCTGTTCCTCCGCGTCTGAGATGTTACTCTGAACGGCTTTGAAAGCGGCCAAGGCCGACGATTCGTTGGTCTGAGCGGTGATCAGTTTGTCTTTTGCCGTGATCAGCGCTTTTTCGAGTTTCGCGTCATCCGGGGCTGCTTCGAGCGCGGTTCGGGCATCATCGACCGCTTTTTGGGCGGCGATTCGCGCTTCCTCGACCGGCTTGATCGCTTTTTCTTTGACCGGCAGGGCTTTGTTCATCGCGACGATAGCGTCTTTCGCTTTTTGGAGAAGAACATCGAGCGCTTTGTCCTGGGCGGTGATTTTTGTGATTCCGGATTTTTGAAACGATTGCTCGAGTCGCTCTCTCGAGAGCTTCCACTCCAGTTCTTCAATTTCCTGATTTGCTGAAAGGCTTCCCCACAGTTCGATCGTCTGTTTTCCGGATGCGATATCCCAGACCCGAACGGCGCCGTCGGCCCCGCTGGTGGCAATCGACTTTTCGTCCGGAGAAATGGCCAGTCCGGTGACGCCGGCGCGTGGAATTTCACGAATCAGTTTACCGTTCTGACTCAGATCCCGGATTCGGACTTTACTGTCTTTGCCTGCGGTGGCGACCAGTTTTCCGGGACCGGTGGCGAGATGGATGGTAGTAGGGCCTTCCTCGATGGCAATTTCCCGGGGTGCTCCGGTTTCGGTGATAGGCCAGATCCGGAGGGTTTTGTCGCCTTCGATCGTCAATACCGATTGGCTGTCAGCCGACCAGGTATAGGCAGTGACGATAGGCGGGACTGTACCCTGTACAGTGGGAGACTGTACAGGGTACAGTTCTCCGGAAATCGCCCGGGAATCCGATCGTTGGGAAACGATTAGTTTTCCCGCCCTCGTCAGGACAGCGAGCTTCTCCGCGTCCGGTGAAATCGTGAGGTTGGCGACATCGGGTTGAGGGATGCCAACGTTCAGTTTCTCTATATTATTTTTAGCGGGCGGTTCTGCCTTTTCCCAGATTTTCACCTCCCTGAATCCTCCGGAAGCGAGCAGGTTGCCATCGGGACTGAAACTGAGCGCGTTTACAAGAGCTTTGTGAGCGCCGCTCTTTTCTTTCTTGTCGACGACTTGACCAACAAACTGGCGGGTTGCGATGTCGTAGATGAATATTTGATTGGATCGTCCGCAGGCGGCAAATCGACCGTCCTCTGTCATCGTTACGGTATAGATCGGGTGGACGCCCGGTGCCAAAGATTTCCAGACGACCTGGCGTTTCTGCTGAACCGAGGCTTTAGCTCCCTGATCGATCCATTTCTTCAAAATAGCGATCTCTGCTTTAGTCAGATCTTTAGCGTCGGTCTTGTTGTTTTTCGGCGGCATCTCCATGTCGATGCTGTGGGCCGAAGCTTCGACGATGAGGCTTTCCGTGCTGTTTCCCGGCACGATCGAAGGTCCTGAGTCACCGCCTTCAATCATGAGTGCCGGCGTCTCCATATTGAGGCCGGCTTTAGTCGTGGTTTTGTTATGGCAGGATATACAATTGGATTTCAGAAAAGGATAGACATCACGGTAGAAATCCGGGTTATCCACACCCGACACTACCGGCGAGAGAGTCAGGACAGCAGCTGCCGCTAAAAAACAATAACTGGAGAAACGACTTTTCACGATTCACTGAGCTTCTTTTTGACTGAGATATGAATCGGTTTTGATACCACGATATCCACGATGTCTTTTGGTTTGGCAGCGGCTTCCGCTGACTTGAGTTTTTTCTCTGCAGCAGTTTTAGCTGCCTTTGCCTCGGTCTGCTGGTCGGCTGGAGCTGCGGCGAGGGCGGCTTCGGCCTTTTTCAATTCCTCCTTCGCGGCATCGACTGCCCCGGGGTTGTAGCGGTATTTGGTGACCGCGCCGCCGTAGAAGGCAATAGTGTAGTCGCCCGGCTCTACCTTGAGGGCGGCCAGGTCCAGCTCAACCTCGTGTTCCTCCGCCTTGAGAGGGATTTCGAATTCTTTAGTTTTCTCAAAGCCGTGACCGTAGGTCTTGAATTTTACAGCGGTGCCGGAGAATTCCTCGCGCCAGGTTGCCTGTAGTGGAATCTTCAGTTTACTGCCTTCTTCTGCTTCCCATACTTTCTCCTCTTTAGCGGCGACACTCAGGGAAGCGAGCTCCGAATCAGTTACGGAGACCGGGATATTGGCGACGAGACGCGGGCTCGGGATTTCCTGTTTGGCATCTTTGACCGGCCACTCCATCGAAGCGAGACGGCAGGCCCGGGTTACGACTTTTTCCCCGATGTTCGCTTTACCGAAAATTTGGGCGGCAGCAACGCGGTGTGTCGCATCTTCGTCGGCAGTGAGAATGATATGACCGACAGATTTTCCCGCTGGAATTTTCAACCCGGTAGCGGTGACTCCGGGAGGCAGGCCTTCCATACCCAGCTCGATGTCTCCATCGTATCCATCCCGGCGGATCACAACGACCTCAATGGCTATTGAGCCACCAGCCCGGAGCGCAATGGGTTTCGAAAAGGCAGCGCGGTCGCCGTTCCGGAGGGTCATGTGCACGGCCCAGGCGCTGAGTGAAAAATCTGGCTGAGCTTTTCGAACTATCAGGCGGTATATATTGTCGGGTTCATTGCGGGTGCCTCCGAACAGGTCCCGGACTTGAAGGCGATACTTTCCATCCTCTTTGATTTCAACCTTACCCAACACATCCGGCGAACCGCTGTTGTAGGGAGGGCCATCGTAGGAATAACCGTTGCTGGAAACTTTGACTGGGCTTTTTATATCGTATAACTCCGCGAGATCCGTCAGCGTTTCCCGTCCCTCTTTGATCCCCACTTTTTGAACGAGAACAAAGGGATCGGTAGGTAAGCCGAGTCGTTCCGATGCGACTTCCACCCACCAGGTTTCTCCTTTCTTTGCGGAAAACTCAAAAGTATCGACATCAGCCGCGGGAAAAAAACTACCGGCTATATCGCAGGGAAGCGATATCGATTGGACCTTGGGTGAATCGTTATTCGGCTCAATTTCCTGAAGCGCCGGAGTGTCTGGTAGATTCGCGGGCGGCCATGACATGGAGCTGACCGTGGCGGTCGATGGGTGGCGCGGTGCCGGATCGTTACCGGCCACTTCCTGAATGGCGAGTCGGTAAAAGTGCCGGGGCGTTCCCTGATAGGTCAAATCGTGGACTTTTATCACATAGTTACCATCTTCGAAGGGTGTGAAATTGAGGATACCTCCGGTTCGGTTAACCAGTAGATCCCGACCTTTGGCATCACCGATAATGACGACGGGAGTTAATTTGGAATCAATACCGACGGCGGCGCATTCCACAGCGACTCTCTGGTCCTTTTTGGCTTCGAAAGTGTAGTAATCAATCGCTTTCTGTTTCATTACGGCATTGCAGATCGAATTGACCGGCAGCGGGGTGGCTTTCTCGAGTGATTGATTCGCGACAGTATTGGTGCTTTCCGGTAGTTGGCCGACAGAGAACGCCCGGGGCGATGAAATCCCAAGGCGGGAAACAACCCGGACGTCGTAAACTCCGGCGGCTGCGTCGGGGGCGATGGTCAGGGTGAATTTATTCTCGGTGTCGGGCACAGGTTTCGCCGTGATTTTTGGACTGGAAAATATCATGGCGGATACATCTTCCAGGTGTTCCCCGGTCAGGGTGACATCCAGAGTGGTGCCCACCTGACCTCCCATCGGCATGAGGGTTAAGAGTCTCGGAGCCGGCAGGCATACCGATTGCGAAAAGCAGACTGCCGTGCTGGCAACCAGTATAAGAAAGGTCGTGATCCGGATGGTGAGATCAGTCCGAACTCGATTAGAGAGTGGTTTCATAATCAGTGATTATAGAGAAATTCTTTGGTATTAATGATTGCCCAGATCAAATCTTCGTACCCCTGTTTCTTCGCGACCTGGGGTGGTAGAGGCTTGCCTGCGGAATCGGTGCGCGGTTTCAAAATGTGATCCTTAGCGATGCTGTATTCTTCGTCCGTGGGTTTCCGGGAAAACGCGTCGAGATAGATTTCGTTGATGGCATCCTCTTCAGTTACGTCGTCTTTTGATAGTCGGGCAGCCCGGCCGGTTCTGGCGGTCAGTTTGCTTTTAACATCCGGAGAGTTCATGAGATGCAGGCTCTGCGCGAGGCTCGAAGCCTGAACCCGCTCGCACTCACAGACGCTGGCGGCATCGGGGCGGCCGAAAACTTTGAGGAAAGGGGAGGCGGTGTTGTAGCTATTATCGGGTAGGGAAATGGCGCGGGTTCCGCTGGGAAGGTTCGCGAAACTGGTGGTCGAATCCGCGAGTTTATCCACTGAGTCGAGAAGCACCTCGGCCTGCATCCGTTTCGGGTAAAAATGAGAGTAATTCTGCCGGTCTACCGCGTTGTGTTCATTGGGTTGTGAATCCAGCTGGTAAGTGTGGCTCTGGGTAATCGTCTTAACGATGGCTTTGAGATCGAATTTGCTTTCGATAAATTCCTGAGCCAGTGCCTCCAGTAATTCGGGATTGGTGGCGGGGTTGGTATCGCGAATATCGTCCTCCGGTTCAATGAGGCCGCGTTTGAAGAAGTGTTTCCAGTAGCGGTTTACGAGTGCTTTTGCGAAAAATGGATTCGATTCATCGCTCATCCAGTCGGCCAGTTTCAGTCTCGGATCGTCGTCGGGCGAGATATCGATAGGTGGGGAACCCAGAGCCGCGGGCTTCACTTTTTCACCGTTCTTTTTGTTTTCGAGCTGAGCGATGCCGCGTTTGTGAAAGATCAAATCCTCCCCGGCGATGGCGGTTGGTTTGCGACCGACCTGACTGAAAAATGCCGCCATCGAATAGTAATCATCCTGACTCCAGCGCTCGAAAGGGTGGTGATGGCACTGGGCACACTGCATGCGGACACCGAGAAAGAGTTGCGCGATATCTTCCTGTTGTTGGATCGGTTCTTTGACGCGCTTGTACCACGCAACCGGCGGGTTGGCTACGATCGTTCCGGTGGCTCCGAGGATTTGGCGGACCATCTGGTCGTAAGGGACGTTTGCGAGGAGGCTGTCCCGGATCCAGGAGTGAAACGCAAAATTCGCGGTGATATCGGCATTGCTCTGGCGCTGGTTTTTTAAGAGCGCCGACCATTTGTTGGCGAAATAATCGGCGTATTCGGAACTGCTGAGAAGTTTATCGATCGCTTTGTCCCGCTTGTCCGGGGAGGTGTCGGCGACAAAGGCGGCGGTTTCCTCGCCGTCGGGAATCTTACCGGCGATATCGAGGGAGACACGGCGGATAAACGTTTCATCATCGCAGACGGGCGAGGGAGGGACGCCGATGGCTTTGAGGTTGGTGAAAACAAAATCATCGATGAAATTTTTCGATGGAGGCACGTTCTCAACCGGAGCGCCCAGGGGGATCGAAATATTCGAAACGGCGACGAGGCCGGAGTAGCGAATCATAACCGCGACATTTCCGGGGAGATTGTGGGTTTTCACCAAGCCGTGTTCACCGGTCTCGGCCATGGCCGTGTCATTTGGTTCGTAAAGGGCCATATCCGTGATGTCGCGACTCGAACCGTCTGAGAATCGGGCGTAAACTTTGAGCTGTTGCGCGGTATTGATCTTCATTGAAAGCCGCTTTGGCTCCACATCGAGAGCGGTCAGGGTGCTTTCCCCTTCATTTTCGTAAATGAGTCCTTCGCTGATCCATCTCACCAAAGTGTTGTAGTTTTCCGAGCCGGGTTCCAGCTTCACCCCTCCGCCGTGGGGGACGATATTTGCCGCTTTGAGAACGATGAGGCTTTGCTCCGGTGCGGGAGGGAAGACGCGCCGTCCTCTCGCTTCCTTGACGATATGTTCGTAGTCCTCCATCGGTTCGAAGCCGAGCAGGGAGAGCTCAAAACCGCGCTGCCCGTTACCGGCTTTGGCATGACAGGCTCCGGTGTTGCAGTCCGCTTTGGTGAGGATCGGCACGATATCTTTCACAAACGAAACCGGAGATTTTTGATCGTTGCTGAACGCATTTGAGATCAGAAAAAGGATCCCGAAAATCGGGACAAATTGAAGACAGGACTTTTGAATCATAAGATTCGCGGTTGGATCAGGCGGAAATTAGCCACTGAAAAGGGTATGGGAATTCGTAGACACCGGCAAATGCCGCATTGCGCTATGGCCTGATCAATCGAATGAACTACGATTCGGTATGATCATTTGTCGGCTCCTGATCGTTGTTTGTCTGGGGTTTTCCTTCTGTTGGGCGGAGGAAAGTCCGTTATTTAAACAGGGTGACCGGGTCGTCTTTATTGGCGATTCCAATACCTACGCGGCCCATTATGTCAATTACATCGAGGCGGCGATGGCGGTCCACCGTCCCGATCTTGAGCTGGAAATCCTCAATGTTGGGCTACCGAGCGAAACCGCGAGCGGGTTGTCGGAGCCAGCCCATCCCTTTCCCCGGCCCTGTGTCCACGAACGGCTCGAGCGGGTTCTCCAAAAAACGGAGCCGGATGTCGTTATCGCAGCTTATGGGATGAATGATGGAATGTATTACCCGCCGAGTGCCGAGAGGTTTACCGCCTATCGCGAGGGGATGACCTCCCTGATTAAGAAAGTTCACGATTCCGGGGCCAAATTGATTTTGCTGACTCCACCTCCTTTTGATCCGAAGCCGATGGCGAAAAAGGGAGTGCTTTTACCCGCTGACGCAGCGGAATTTTCGTGGAAAGCGATTTATGAAGATTACGATTCGGTTCTCGCTGAGTTCTCCGACTGGCTCACCGGTCTGAATGACGAACGGGTCGAGCTCGTGATTGATGTCCGGACTCCCATGGTGGATTACACAACTCAGAAACGGCGCTCCGATCCGGATTTTGTGATGTCGGGTGACGGCGTGCATTTTGATGAAGAGGGGCATCGCATCATCGCCGATCGGCTGTTATCGCAGTGGAAAATAGAGTCGGAAAAAGCGGTCCCTGCGGAATTGGAGAAACTGGTCGCAAAGCGGCAGGTCATTCTTCGGGATGCGTGGTTGACCCACTGCGGCCACAAACGTCCCGGAACGCGGGCGGGGCTTCCGCTAAAGGAGGCGCAGAGCAAGGCTGCGGCGATTCAGAGGGAAATCGATCAACTGCTCCCGTGAGTTGAAAACAATAGGTGGTTTGGCGAAAACAGGTTACAATGAGAATATCTTTTTATAATCGCTAACTAAGCTGAATATCCGTCACATTAGTATCCATGAACGAAGACCCAAAAAATACCAACCCACCTGACCAAAAGCGAAATCCAATCGCGTCAGTCGTCGTGGCACTCGTAGGCGTCGCATGCGGAGCCTACCTTATTAATCCGACCGCGGGTTTTATTGAGTTGATCCCTGATAACCTTCCATTCGTCGGTAACCTGGACGAAGCCGGCGCGGCCGCAATTTTGATCAGTTGCTTTGCTTACTTTGGACTCGATATCGGTGCGCTCTTCGGCCGTGGTAAAAAAGACGAGACAAAAGAAGCTAAAGGCGAGGTCATCGATAGCTGATTTTTTATTTAAACCTTATCAAGTTACCTGTTTTGGTTTTAAAGCTCCGCGAAAGCGGAGCTTTTTTTTGCGGGTCACGTTATCGGGCCGAAATCAGCGCGAACGCGCGGTCTACAAAATGGTGAAAATGCCGGACTTGTGATAGAACTCGCTTCTATGACCACCGCTGATCTCGTTGTCCTGTTTTGCTATTTTATCGGAATGATCGCCATCGGGATCTGGGCGATGCGGCGGGTCAAAGGCCAGGAAGACTACTTCATGGGTGGTCGGGGGTTCGGAAAGCTACTCCAGACTTTTGCCGCCTTCGGCGCGGGAACCGGCGCTCACGAGCCCGTCACGGTAGGGCGGACTTGCTGGACCAGTGGTCTGAGTGGGGTTTGGTCGGCATTGATGTGGCTTTTTGTGACTCCGATCTATTGGATCACAGCGGTGTGGTATCGGCGGATGCGTCACCTCACGCTGGGGGACTGGTTTGTGGAGCGATACGAATCGAAGGGGCTCGGAGCTGCCTACTCCGCTTTTGCGATTGTTTTCTATATGTACTACCTCTCGGCGATGTTCACCGCGATCGCCTCATTCGCGGCCCCCCTCATCGGGACCGATCAGTTTTTCGGGATGGAGTTGAAATATGTATTGATTCCGGCCATTGCGCTGATTGTCATTTTATACGGTGTGCTCGGCGGTCTCACCGCCGCATACTGGACTGACCTGGCTCAGGGAGTTTTCATTATAATACTTTCGATATTATTGATTCCCTTCGGGCTCTGGGCGCTGGTGAAAGAATTCGGAGATCCCGCGACGATGACGGTTTTCGATGGATTCACGATTCTTCATGACCGGGTTTCCGCAGACTACTTCGGACTGTTTTCCGGTCCCAGCGCGGGGGAGTTTCCGCCACAGTATATCATTTCACTGACCTTGCTGGTTTTGATCGGTATTGTGGTGCAGCCCCACTTCATAGCCACGGGTGGAGGTTCCGCGAAAAGCGAGGACGAAGCCAGAATCGGTCTCGTGGTGGGGAATTTCCTGAAACGGCTCTGCACCGTAGGTTGGGCTTTAACGGCTCTGATCGCTCTCGCTCTCCTCGCTGGTAATGCCTCACTGGCTGCGAATCCCGATCATGTCTGGGGAGTCGCGGCACGGGAGATTCTAGGCCCCCTTAATCTGGGGCTCGTCGGTTTAATGCTGGCCTGCCTACTGGCGGCGATGATGAGTTCCGCTGATACCTACATGATTGTGACATCGGGGCTGATCACCCGGAATGTCTATGCTGCTTATTTCGAGGGAAATGCCACGGAGAAGAAATACCTTCTGGTGGCGCGTCTCACCGGTCTCATCATTATAGTCGGGGCATCGATTGTGGCGGTTTCAATGGGCGATGTGTTCGGGCAGTTCAAGCTTGCCGTCGAACTACCGATTCTATTTGCGGCACCTTTCTGGCTCGGGATGTATTGGCGCCGGGTTAATCGAACCGCTGTCTGGATCACGGTCGGTTTTTCCCTTTTATTCTTTTTTGTGCTGCCGACGATTCTTTCCAGTATTCCCGGACTAAAAACCAGTCCCGGGTTGACCCAAACCACCGATGTGGTGACCCGAACCATTACCCGGGAGGCAACGGCTGCTGATGTGGCAAAACACGAAGCATGGATTGAGGCGACGAATGCGGCCCGCCAAGACGGAGATGAAATTCTTCTAAAGAAATTGGGGCCCGAACCACCGATCGGTAATGTAGGTGATCCCATTCAGGTGGTGCTGAAAACCGGTGGTTCCGGTATATTCTGGAGCGGCGGTGTCAAGCCTGTCGCTGGAACAAAGCTGGTCACAATCGATGAGATCAGTAAGGGAAATACCACAACTTTGATCCAGCGATACGATGGGCCGATGGAAGGGAGTGGCACGTTTAAAGTTGATTTTCTGATCTACCGGTTACTGGGCATTGATTTGAGCCGGGCTTCAAAAGCGACTCTGGAGACCTTGCGCTTACCGACCCGCCTGTTGCTACCGTTTATCGTGTTGGTCGTTGCCAGTTTCTTTACTAAACGAAATTCCCGCGAAGCGCTGGATCGGTATTATGCCAAGATGAAAACCGAGGTGATCGCCGATCCGGCGAAGGACAAGGCCAACCTGGAAGCGTCCTATGCGGATCCGAACCGTTTCGACGATCGACGGCTCCTTCCGGGAACGGACTGGGAATTTATGCGGCCGAAACCTAAAGATATCATCGGGTTTCTCGCTGCGGTTGGAGTGTGTTTTGTTGTGATTGGATTACTAATGTGGCTTGCGGGGATCGGAGCCTGACAAATAACTATGAAATCAAAAAGTCGAAATTCTGTTCTGGGGATTGTACCGGGTACCATTTCAAACTGTACCCTGTACAGTCCGGGATTGTACAGGGTACAGTCTATCTTATTGGCGCTTTGCTTGATCGGTCTGGGGGTTGCCGGAGCTCAGGAAAAGGTGGATCTGGTATTAACTAACGGCAAAATCATTACGGTAGATAGTGAGTTTTCGATTGCTGAGGCCATGGCGGTTCGGGGGGATCGGATTGTCGCGATCGGAAGTAATCAGGAGATCGAAATGTATCGTTCCGAACAAGTCATCGATCTGAATGGGGGGACGGTGATTCCCGGACTAATTGATTCTCATGTTCATGCGACCGGGGCTTCAATGTATGAGGCGGATCATAAGATACCGGATTTCGAAACCATTTCTGATGTTCTGAAATACGTCAAGCGTCGCGCAAAGGAAGTAGAAGAAGGCGAGTGGATTCAGATGTCTCAGGTCTTTATCACCCGTTTGAGGGAGCGTCGTTATCCCACGCGGAAAGAGCTCGATCGGGCGGCCCCCGGGACACCGGTCGTGTTTCGGACCGGTCCCGATGCGGTAGGTAATTCGAAGGCGCTGGAACTTTCCGGTATTGACGAATCCTACGTCCTGCCGGAGGGGAGCAACAAGATACTGGAGAAAGATCCTAAAACCGGAAAGCTGACCGGAATCATTAGAAACGCCGGAGGGATTTTCAAAATGCCGCCACGCACGTCTTCTCCATCATTCGAAACGCGTGCCGACCGGCTCGCGGCTTTGTTTCGTGATTACAATAGCGTGGGGATTACCGGCGTGTCCGACCGGGCGGCCAGTGATAGTGGAATCCGCATGTATGAACATTTGCTGAAAGATGGCCGTCTTTCCTGTCGGGTCTATCTCTACAAAGGTCTCAGTCTTGGAGGATCGGTTGAGGATATCGAAAAGAGACTGGATTCCTATGTGGCTCATCCGCTACATCAGTATAATAATCGGCTCTGGTTGCGAGGCGTGAAGGTCTTTCTCGACGGGGGGATGCTAACGGGAAGTGCCTATATGTTACAGCCCTGGGGAATCAGTGAGGGATACGGGATTACCGATCCGGAATATCGGGGCGTGTTCCGTAGTGACCCCGAAATGGTGTTCGAGGGAGCTAAAGCGGCTCTGGAACGTGGGTTGCAATTCACGGCTCACGCAGTGGGCGACGGGGCGGTGGAAACTCTGGTTAACGCTTATGCGAAAATTGCCGATGATCATTTCCCGGTCTCTGATAAGCGTCCCTGCGTCACTCACTGCAATTTTATGAGTGAAGATGCGATCAATAAAATGGCGAAGTACGGGATCGTCGCAGATTTGCAACCCGCCTGGCTCTATCTCGACGGTAGTACGTTGAATCATCATTTCGGTGAGGAGCGCCTTACCTGGTTTCAACCCTATCAGACCCTGTTCGAAAAAGGGGTAGTGATAGGTGGCGGGTCTGATCACATGCAGAAAATAGGGAGTCTCCGCGCAGTGAATCCTTACAATCCGTTTCTGGGAATGTGGGCTGCTCTGACTCGTCAACCCCGCTGGATGGAGGGTAGTCTGCACCCCGAACAGAAAATAAGCAGGGAGCAGGCGTTGCGTCTCTATACGATCAACAATGCTTTTCTGTCCTTTGAGGAAAAAGAGAAAGGTTCTCTCGAGGCAGGGAAACTCGCCGACTTTGTCTTGCTGGATCGCGATATTCTGGAATGCGATGTCGAGGTAATCCGGGATATTCAGGTTCAAAAGACCTGGCTGGGAGGTAAGGTCGTTTTTGATCGGGATGAGATGGGTGTGGTGACTCCCTATACCCGTCCGGGTTTATTCACTGGCGGGATCGAAGGGCCGGCCTGTGATGCTGAGGGGAATCTGTATGCTGTAAATTTTAGCGAACAGGGAACGATCGGCCGGGTCACCACCGATGGAAAAGCCGAAACCTGGTTGAAGTTGCCCGAAGGGAGTACCGGGAACGGAATACGCTTTAACCGGAAAGGGGAGATGTTTATCGCCGATTACACCGGGCACAATATTTTGAAAGTCGATCCCGAAACCCGGGCCGTCAGTGTGTTTGCCCACGAACCAGCGATGCATCAACCCAATGACATTGCGATCGCATCTGACGGGACTCTCTATGCCAGCGATCCCGACTGGAAGAATGGCGATGGCGCTCTCTGGAAGATCTCGACCAAAGGTATCGTGACGCAATTGGCCGACGGGAAGGGAACCACTAACGGTATCGAAGTCAGCCCGGACGGGAAGACTCTCTATGTTGCGGAAAGTAAACAGCAGAGAATTCTTTCCTATACTCTCGGGGAAGACGGACTGTCGAACGAGAAAGTTCTGCTGACCTTTGACGACTTTGGTTTGGATGGTTTGCGCTGCGATGTCGATGGGAATCTCTATATTACCCGCCATGGTGCCGGGGTGGTGTTAATCGCCTCTCCGGATGGCGAAATTTTAAAGCGGATTGAATTGCCGGGTGCCATGCCCAGTAATCTGTGTTTTGGAGGGCCGGACGGGAAAACGGTTTATATCACGGAGGTAGAGAATCGGTGTATCTATCGGTTCCGCACCGAAACACCGGGCTTGGCCTGGCAGCGTTGGCAGGAGGTAAAATAACTCCGCAATGCCGGTCTTGAAGCGGGCGCTCCACAATGCGTTAACTGGGTATGAAAACCACATTCCTATTTTTTCAACTTTGTCTGCTGGGCCTGACCTCGATCGGATTCGGGCAGGACGCAGCTAAAAGCCTCGCGGTGACTCCTTCTCCCCATCCCGGAAAGGAGAAAATGCATGAGCTGTTTAACGACATCTCAAAACAAGGCAAAGCGCCTCTCGTTTTCCTTGGAGATTCGATCACTGCGGGTTGGAATGGCAAAGGTAAAGTGGCCTGGCAGAAATACTGGGCGCCCCTGGGAGCAGCGAATTTCGGGATCGGTGGCGACCGCACGGAGCATATTCTGTGGCGTCTTCAGAACGGAAACTACGACGGCTTGAAGCCTAAACTTACGGTTTTGATGATCGGGACCAACAACACGGGGCACGAAGGTCGGGCGATGTCGGAGCACGGCGGTGCGGTTTACTCCAGTTCGGCTGAAGAAACCGCTCAGGGTGTAGCTGAAATTGTTCAACTCCTTAAAAAGAAACAGCCTCAGATGAAAATTCTGATACTCGCTATTTTTCCCCGGGGAGCGGACGCGATGGATCCAAAGCGGAAAAAGAATGAGAAGGCAAATCAACTGATTGCCGAGCTGGCCGATGATAAGCAGGTCTATTTTATGGACATTAATGAGAAATTTCTGGAGGAAGACGGAACTCTGTCCCGCGAAATTATGCCGGATCTGCTTCATCCCAATGCCGCTGGCTATGAGATTTGGTCGAAGGCTATTGAGAGTAAAGTGACGGAGCTGATGGCGGATTGATTTGCGTTGAGAAACCGGTATCCTTTCAGCTTTTTGCGGTCTTTCCAGAGGGAAGTGCGTAATTAGTTCCGAATGACTGATATTGTTATAATCTCAGCTGCGATGAATTCTCTTTCGGGAGTTGATATATCAACTCCCGCTCTGCTCTTTCCCGCAGTGAGTTTGCTATTTCTTTCCTATACGAATCGCTTCCTGCATCTGGCAGCGCTGATTCGTAAATTGCATCAGGATTGGCTGGAACGTCGCGACGAGACTCTGCGGGCTCAGATTGAAAATTTGAGAAAGCGTCTCGTATTGATTCGCTGGATGCAACTTCTGGGGTCAAGCAGTCTTGCTCTATGTGTCGTCTCGATGGTCTCAATCTTATTTGACCTCACCACCCTCGGGGTGTGGACGTTTCTAGTGGCACTTATCCTGATGGGTGGATCGCTGATCATCCTCGTTTTCGAGATCTGGTTTTCCGGTGGCGCCCTCAAGGTGCTGCTCGACCGTGTTGAAGAGGGAGATAACTGATTTCCTTGCAGAAACCGGTATTCCTCTAGTGCAAAATGCACACTAGGGGCGGTGTGGGGTGCTGTTCTTTCCATATACCGACGGCGCAAAGGGGGCTGGGAGCGTTGGCATCGATACTGATATACAGTTAGGTATGGAAAAAGAACAAAAGATAAAGGAAATGAATACTCATTTGGAGCAATTCAAACAAATGTCCTTTAGAGCAAAAGCCCGTATCGAGAGACTGGCCGAGCTGTCGTTAGTGATCGAAGATGACCTGAAGCTCAACAGTTTCGCCGAGCGAGTCAGTGATTTGTTCAGTATTTCCAATCAGTTCGAAGAGCAGCTGGAGAGGCTGATCAGTGACTACGAGATTGCCCGGAACCGGGTAGCTCTCGATGAAGAGCCGGAGGAATAGATTCGCCTCATCCCGACGGTAAAGCCTGGCCGACCTCAGGCAGCGATCTTCGCATCGCTGACCCTCTGGACAGTCTGGCTTTTCCGGAACTGGGAGGGCGACATGCCGGTATATTTCGAAAAACTCCGGTTAAACTGGGAAAGAGACTGAAAACCGACATCGTAGGCGATTTCAGTAATTCTGGATCTAGGATCCAAAAGCTGTCTTTTTGCCCATTCCACCCTGCGACGGTTGATATACTCCGTGAGAGTCATGCCGGTATGCTGTTTGAAAAGTTTGCAAAAGTAGTAGGAGCTGATCCCGGCGTGTTGAGCCGTCTTTTCGAGGGTGATTTTATCCTCCAAATTGGCGTTAATATACCGTTTTGCTTTGGTGACGATATCTGGCTCTGTCGTCGTTTTCTCGATGACAATGCGGTTCAGTAGCTCGGAAAGTTGTAGTCCGAAAGATGCCAATATGGTAACAGCGCCGAGATACTTTTCCATCGACAACTGAGGAGTGCTTTCCCACATCTCCTTGAGGTCCTCTGATGACTCATTATCACTAACGGGCCGCAGTTCCTGTTCTATTTGGGAGAACAACGTGGGGTCCGGAGTTTCGGTGAAAACTTGTCCGGTCGTGAGGTAGGCGACCGTTTGATTACCGGACCGAATCGGGATCGCGGTTTCTCTCATCCCGGCAAAGCATGTGATTGTGGTCGCATTGTCGCGTGGAGAGTTTTTGATGCACTTGTCGGCTTTCAGGCATCCGCCGCATGCCGACCGGGCGTCGTTGATGTGGTCGCAGAACGGATTGAGATAGGTATTTTCCTGTGGGGCGATGGTTCCGTCTGCGGAGGCGGGAATCAGCTTCAAATTCAAAGACGTTGCGTCGCGAAAGGCCTTTTTATAGGTCTGGTAAAGTGGAGCTTCCACTAGTTTGACGTAAATCGAATCAGAATTTTGGTTCATGAAAATACCGTAGCCGACCGGCGGGGCCTACGATATGGGCGTCGATTCTGATTTTTGATTACGAGTTTTTGCTCCCGGGGCTACGAAAATTTCGTATGCCATGTAGGGGCGCATCAATTAAGACTGCGCTTCGACCCATCGGATGGCTTCGAAAGTGAGCTCAGACGAGTCTCTCAGTCCCATTTTGTCTTTAATGTGAGTCCGGTGCGTATCGACCGTGCGGATACTGATTCCCAATTCACCGGCAATTTCACGGGACGACTTCCCTTCCCCGAGCTTCCGAAATACTTCAAATTCCCTGTCTGATAGTCCGGATATACCGCGGCTCGCCTCGTTTCCACCGCCGCCGGCGATGATTTGCATCATTTTAGCGGTCATTTCGGGACTGAGAAAGATGCCGCCATTGGTGACCACCTTGATCGCCTCGATGAGTTTATCGGGAGCCTGATCTTTCATGATGTAGCCTTTGCCTCCGGCCTTCAAAATGCGCTCGGCATAGACATTTTCATCGTGGGATGAGATAACGAGGCAGGACAGCTCCGGTTTCATCACTTTGAGATCTTTCACCAGCTCCAAACCGCTGCGGTCCGGTAGCGAAATGTCGACCAGCGCCATGTCGACGTCGCCGATTTCCTCAATTTTCTCGATTGCCTCATTGGCGGAGCCAGCTTCGCCACAAACCTCAAAATTGGAATCGAGGCCGACCAGCTGGGCCAGCCCCATCCGCATAATGGGGTGATCATCAACAATCAAAATCTGCCGTGGCTTCTTACTCATGGATGATTGGATGGGTTGATACGATACAAGTGATCTCGGTGCCGTGTTTCGGCTTGGCTTGGATTTCGAAGTCGGCTCCGATCATTTCCGCACGCTGCCGCATCGTCAACAGGCCGAGCCCGGCCGAAACGAGGTCGCTGGGCATGCCTTTCCCATTGTCGAGGATTGATAACTTAGCGCGGCCATCGTGAGTTTCGGAAAGATTGATTTCGATCTTCGCGGCTTCGCTATGTTTCACCGCGTTGTTGATCGCCTCCTGAGCGATTCGGTAAAGTTGAATCGAGGTTGCGTTCGGCAGCTCGGCGGCAATTGATTCGTTGCAGTGGAACAGTTGGCAGTTCACGCCATAAACTTCCCGGTTTCGTGCAACCAGATCCTCGAGAGCGCTTTTGAGACCCTGATTTTCGAGCACGGCGGGGATCAATCCCTTGGCGATCTTCTGCGTTTTCGTCACGGCCGCGGAAACCATTTCCGAGACTTTTGCCATTAATTCAAATTCCTCTTTCTGATGCTGGGCAAAGCGGGTTTCCATGGCCTTGGTGATGCAGGCGATTCCGGAAAGTTGAGAGCAAAGATCGTCGTGCAAATCCTGACCGATTCGCCTTTGTTCGTTTTCACTGATCGAGACGATTTTAGCCTCGAGTCTTTTTTGTTCCGTTATGTCACTGGCACAGATAATAAAGCCGTCGTCGCGGTTCTGCCGGAGCCGGGTTCCTTTGGCTCTCAGGAAAAAATCCCGCCCGTTTCGAAGCTGACAGCGGATTACCTCGGAGGCGCTGCCTTTTTCAATCACACCCGGGAAAAGCCGGTTTTTGAAGACTTCGACGGTTTTCTCGTCCAGCAGAGCGAAGAAATTGTGCCCGGCTGCGTCCTCCTGCGCAATCCCGAAGACTCGCTCGGCCCCTTCGTTCCAATCTAAAATCTCTCCGTCGGGCCGAAGATAGAATACCGCCTCGCTGACGTTTTTGAGAATCTCGGCCTGAAATTCCATTTTTGCGTTGGCGTTCTTTCGCTCGGTAATATCGAGTATGGAACTGATGATCAATAACTCGTCATGATCGGGAATCGGGGTCAGGCCGATTTCGACAGGGAACTCGGTCCCATTCTTTTTCAGGGCAAACAATTCCCGGTCGGCCCCCATTTCCCGGGTTTCCGGGGCGGAATGGTAAGTTCCCCGATATTTGGAATGGTTTTTCCGGAAGCGGTGCGGCAGGAGGTCATCGATCGACAATTTCAGAAATTCTTCGCGGCTGTAGCCGAACATTTTTTCGGCACGCTGATTTACCATCGCGATCCGACCGGATTCGTTGGCTACGATAATTCCGTTGGGAGCAGCCTCGAACACAAGCCGAAACCGGTCCAGGTTGGTTTGCTCTGCGATTTGCTGTTCAAGTTCGGCGATCCTTCGCTGAAGGCTCGACTCGTTTGATGATTTCTTTTTCGACACCATTCTCCCTTTCAAATTTACAGTCACTCTGGTGTTTCCACCGATAGTGTGTTGCTATTTTTTCCGCATCAGTTGCCGACAATTTATGCCCCGGCTCCGGCAATATCCGAGGAGTGACTTCGAATATCGGGTCGAATCTACCCACAAATGAGAGAAATGGCTATCGCTTTACCGGATTGATACAACCTCGCTTGCAATTGACTCCGAATTGTCGAAAGAAACGAATCCACTGTTATGAAAGTCGCTGTTTTCGCTACCAAATCCTATGACCGAATGATGTTTACCGAAGCTTCGGAGGGAAGCCCGGTTGAGTATACATTTATTGAAGCCCGCCTTGCGCCTGAAACGGTATCGCTGGCGACGGGACATGAGGCCGTCTGTATTTTCGTGAACGACAGATGCGACAAAACGGTTCTCGAAAGTCTCGCAGATCTGGGATGCCGGGCGGTGGCTTTGCGATGTGCCGGCTTCAATAATGTCGATTTGGCGGCGGCTGAATCGCTGGGAATTACGGTGTGCCGGGTCCCTGCTTATTCGCCTCACGCTGTGGCTGAACATGCCGTCACTTTAGCTCTCGCTCTGAACCGTAAGATTCATCGCTCATTTAACCGGGTCAGGGAGGGAAACTTCGAACTGGAGGGGCTTCTCGGATTTGATTTGTATCGGAAGACAGTAGGTGTAATCGGGACCGGAGAAATTGGCGCTGCGTTTACCCGGATTATGAAGGGCTTCGGCTGTCGGGTGATTGCCTTCGACCCGAAGCCAACCCTGGAAGATGTCGAGTATGTTGAACTGAATGAATTGCTGGAGCAATCGGACATTATCAGTCTGCATTGTCCTCTGGTAGAGAAAACCCACCATTTGATCAATGCGGAATCTCTACGATTGATGAAACAGGGCGTCATGCTAATCAATACCGGGCGTGGGGCATTGATTGATACTGCGGCAGTGATTAAAGAACTGAAATCGGGGAAAGTAGGGTACCTGGGGCTCGATGTTTATGAGGAGGAAAGCGCTCTGTTTTTCGAAGACCATTCCCTGGAAATCATTTCCGATGACCAGATCGTGAGACTGCTATCATTTCCGAATGTCTTGATTTCCGGTCACCAGGGATTCTTTACCCGTGAAGCATTGTCTGAAATTGCCCGCGTGACGGAGAAAAATTTGAAGGCGATTTCAGAGGGGCAGGATCCGGGGGATAATTGTGTGGTTAAAATGGAGGGGAAATCATAACCGGTTAGGGTAGCAAAATTGCCTTGACTTAAGGTGTATTGAAAATACATCTTTAACGAAAATGCGGATTCTCCTTTTACTCTTGTTACTATCAAACCTCGCATTCTCCGACGATAAGCGGGAAATCTACCTGTATTTGGAGGGGCGTTCGGTTTATCAGGAAATGTGTGCTCAGTGTCACGGCAAATTGGGAAAGGGAGACGGGGATTGGGCTGAGGGTTGGACGGAAAACCGGCCGAGGAATTTCCGGGAAGGAGTGTTCAAGTTTCGTTCCACGCCGATGGGAAAGCTTCCAACGGATGCTGATTTACGGCGTACAATCAGCAGTGGTATTTCAGGAACAGCGATGCCGGCTTTCAAGAAGCATTTGAGTGAGTCTCAATACGATGCGGTGATTGAGTATATCAAACATCTCTCGAAACGATGGCGCGATCCCGAAAATCAGGGAGAGCCGGTCAAAGTACCGGAAATGCCCGAATGGTTCGGTTCTGTTGGGGAAAGTAAACGCCATAGCGAGGCGGGTAGAGAATTGTTCGCCAAACATTGCACCGCTTGTCATGGAGAAGCGGGGAAAGGCGACGGTGTGGCCGGGGTCGCGTTGATGGACGTGTGGGGGCATAAAATCAAACCAGCGGACCTAACCGTCAAATTTCTCAAGTCAGGTCAATCATCAGCTGATATCTACCGGTCGGTTGCGATGGGACTGGATGGAACCCCGATGGTAGGTTTCAAAGGTATACTCAGCGACCGTGAAATTTGGGATTTGATAGTATTTATTCGCTCACTGAGGGGGGACCGTTAAATTTATGACCAATGCAGAGGAGCGCCGGAACTGGAAATGCACATTGTTAGCGATATTGCTCGTTTTACCGGCGTGTGGCGACCGGGAGGGCGTGGTTCCCGCAATAGAGGCAGAGTCGACTTTTACCGAAGTGGCACCGGTTAAATTGCCTGCGGGGCTTGATTTGAAACAGGCCAGGTCTGGGGAAGTTTACCAGAGCGTTTGCGCAGCCTGTCATGGACAGAAAGGAGAGGGTAATACGGCGCTGAAGTCGCCCTCGATCGGAGGGATGCCGTCGTGGTATATTCTGGAGCAAACGGCGAAGTTTAAGAGTGGTCTGCGGGGGGCGCACCCGGAAGATACTACCGGCGCTTTGATGAGGGCGGTTGCGGTCGGTCTTTCTGATGAGCAGTTGGCGGAAGCCGCTACCTTTGCGGAAACCCTGCCCGAAGGCAAAACGGAAAAAGGCGGGAACTCCAAAAGTGTCGATCGGGGAAGGTATATATTTGCTAACGAATGTATGGCGTGCCACCGGTTCACTGGTCGGGGGGAGGTCGTCTTTCACAGTGCCCCTCTGACGACTTTGAATCGCGAATACCTGGTCGATCAATTAAAGAAATACCGGGATGGATGGCGTGGTAGCGAGGTTAGCGATTTTTACGGTCAGAAGATGGTGAAGATTGCTGAAACTCTGTCGGATCAATCCATCGAAGATGTGGCGAACTATATCGGCGCACTCGCGCACGGAGACGATCCCAGACCTGCGATGGAGTATTAGAGTGTTGGGGAGGAGCCGAGATCACGAGGGAAGGATAACGGACTGAGTTTCACCATCTTTGGAGATGAGGTTGGTAGCCCGTTCCGAAATCTGCCGGTCGTTTTTATTACCCAAATACTTCTGAACAACCTCAAGAAAATGATCGATGTTGAATGGCTTGGTCACATAGTCACTGAGGCCTTCTGATTCGCTTTTCTGAACCACGTCGACCATCGCGTCGGCGCTAACACCAACCACGGGGATCGATGCCGTTTTCTCGATTTTTTTAATTACCTTCAACGCATCCCGGCCATTCATATCCGGAAGATGCATATCAAGGAGGATAAGTGCAGGGAGCTCCTGAACTGCCAGATCAATACCTTCCTGTCCGGTTTGGGCGATTAGCAGTCGGACATTCGAATACCGTTTCATGACTTGCTGAACGAGTTTGATGTTTACGCAGTTATCCTCGATATACAGAATTTTTTCATCGTTCAATTTCAAGGAACTCTCCGTGATTGCCTGACGGTTTTCGGAGCGGTTTTTTTCAACTTCCGCCGGCTCGGGGCTCGCGGGGAACGAGACGGTAAATGCGGAACCGATACCGGGTTCCGTCTCGATGGACAAAGTTCCCTCCATCACTTCTGTGAGGCGTTTCGTGATGGTCAAGCCTATTCCGGTGCCTTCGATTTCCATAACTTCGGCTCCGAGGCGGTTAAAGGGTTCGAAAAGTTTTTCGATATGTTTCTTTTCAATTCCCAGACCGGTGTCCTCGACCACGATTTTGTGGAATTCTGAACCCGGAATTACTTCGATCTTTACGCTCCCTCCCGGCTGATTGTATTTGATACCATTCGACAGAAGGTTTAATAGAACCTGCTTGATGCGAAGCCGGTCGGCGACTACATAGTTTGGACGTCCCGGGGGATCGGGCCTTTCCGAAATAATCTGGATGTCGAATCGGGTCGCTAAGGATTGCACCAGGGCAATCGTCTCACGGATAACGGAGTTGAGATTTATCGGTTGAAGCGATAGAGATATCTTACCGGTTTCGATCTGTGACAGGTCCAGAATTTCGTTGATTAACTGGAGGAGGTGCTCTCCCGATTTCAGAATATGTTCGAGTGCCTCACACTGGTCTCTGTTTCCTTCCTGAGAAAGGTCGGTGGACAAAATCTGCCCGAAGCCAATGATTGCATTCAAAGGCGTGCGAAGTTCGTGGCTCATGCTCGATAGAAATTGAGATTTTGCCAGGTTGGCGTTTACCGCCTCTTCCCTGGCTTCCTCCAGTTCCTGTGTTCGCTGAGTAACGAGATCTTCGAGATGATTTTTATGCTGGTTCAGTTCAATTTCAGACTTCTCCCGCTCCATAATGATCCCGGCGAGCCGCGCGGCCGATGCGAGATCATTTTCCTCTGATTCAGTGGGTAGGGCTGGGTAGTCCCGATACATACCAAATGCTCCGAGGATTTCCCCGGTAGAGCTTTTGACGGGTTCGGACCAACAGCTTTTCATTCCAAACGGCCTGACGAAATCTTTATAGTTTACCCACTTGGGATCTGTCTCGATGTTCTCGACCAGGACTCGTTTTCCGTAGTAGGTTGCGGTTCCGCACGAACCTATCATGGGGCCGTTTTCCATACCGTTGACGACGTCACAGTATGCTTTGGGAAGGCTTGGGGCCCCTCCATACATCATCTTGTTACCCTTTAGGGTCAGCATAGAACAGCGAATTCCGGGGTGCCTTGATTCGTATAGATGGGCAATTGCATTGTAAATTTCATTGGCCGGCTCGCGAGTCGCGATCATCTTAAGAATTTCCGATGTGGCGCGAATGAAACTGTCCGATTCGGTCCGCTGAGTGATGTTAGTATGGGTGCAAATCAGACGGTCGGCCAAATCAGGTTCATCATGGGGCACGATAAAACCGCGCAGATGGATAACGAGATTACGGCCGTCTTTATGGGACATGCGGGCCTCGGTTTCGAAAGCGCCGGAGCGGGCTTCGAGACAATTATTGATTTTATTCCAGACCGTCTCCCGATCATCCGGGTGAATCAATTGTAACCAGATATCGAGATTTTGATTGATGCCAACTTCATCACAGCCAAACAGGTTTTTCCATCGGGGTGAAAAGTAAACTTCCCCGGTTTTGAGATTCCAGTTCCACACCCCGTCTTTCGCTTCACACATCGCCTGGAAGAAGCGTTCCTCTGCGAGTTGGGCGGGAGTTGAAAGTTCTTCAGAAGAAAGAGGTAGAGGTGGGCGTGGATGTTTCTCAACGGATTCCAATTTTGCGCGAAGTTGGCGTATCTCTTCGAGCAGTTCACTCCGTGATTTTTCCCGTTCGCTCATAGTTTTGGATGGGCCTTTGGTTCAGGTTCTTACCGGTTCTCAGTAGGTTTCCTAATCCCCGGTGGGCCGAGTCGGGAATCAAAAAGTATATTTTTCACATTTTCATCTGATCTGGGAAAAATGCTTGGAAGGGCGATCATGGGGCGGGATGGGTCTTAGAGAATAGATTAATCGGAACTAAAGAAAATTAAACGATGAATACAATATTGCAATAATTTCCATAAATATTGGAATGGTTAAGTCTTTATGAGGAGGTTGATACGAGAGGCTGCTGATTCCGAAAAGCGTTCGAAATCCCGGTTTAGGACGGATCGTTGAGACGGGTCAGTGGCTCCGGTTCGGGAACGCGTCACTCCATTTCGCCGCCTGTGCGACGAGAGCTCTGGCGTCCCTGATCCTGAGTTTCGACTTAATTTTTGCCCGATGAGCGTCGACCGTCTTGTGGCTGATCCCAAGCGTTTCGCCGATTTCGCGACTGCTTTTCCCGTTTCCAATCAACTGAAAGACTTCGAGTTCACGGTCGGTAAGTCGACCAATGCTCACACCGCCGCTTTCGCGATCATCCTGGCCTGACATTCGCCGGAGCATGATCCGCTGCATGGGTTGGCTGATGAAGACTTCCCCGCTGAGAACGGTGCGAATGCCTTCCACAATCTTCAGATTCGCTTCGTCTTTCATCAGGTAGCCGTTTCCGCCTGAGTTGATGACCCGCTCGGCGTAAGTGATTTCGTCGTGCATGGACACCACCAGAATCGGAGTTTTAATATCCGCCGCTCTGAGATCTTTAATCACTTCAATGCCGTGGCTTGCTTTGAGCGTAAGATCCAGGATGACAACGTCCGGCTCCAATCGGGATACAAACTCAACGCAGCCTTTGCCGTCATCAAACTCCCCGCAAATCTGCAAGCCGTCTTCCAGTTCTATCAAACGGCACAATCCCGCTCTGATGAGAGGGTGATCGTCAATCACGAGAACTTTGAGATTAGTTTGATTCATACCGACCCGTAAACGCTTTGGAAAGCCGTCTGTCTTAAATTACACAGAAAGAGATGGCGGACAAAGAAATCTTGTCGCCATCGTCGTTCAACTGATGAGTAATCTGTCAGGGTAAGCTTACACCACGGCGGGGTCGGATTCAAATCTGAGGAGGGCTGAAAGGGGCGGCATTGTCTGCTTTGCCCAGACCAGTTTAATCCGGTATTTCAGTGAGATGGCTTTCAAAACGGTCTGCCAATCGTACCCGTAGGCGAGGCCGTTTTCGGATTCCCGGCAAACGATCAAAGGAAGCTGTTTGGTGCGATGCTTGTCCTGCGCCCATAAGATAAGCTTTTTCTCCGCTTCTGAGCTGAGAGTGTCCCGGTTCGAATAGCTGAGGAGGATGATGGAGTATCGGTTTAAATCCGATTGGTTCCAGGTCGAAAGAGATGAGTAGGGTTCAGATACGATCTCAAACGAATCGAGTGCTTTGTGATTCTCTTCACAAAAGGTGGCAAGATTTCGTGCCGATATTAAAGAGGACCACAACATAAGGAGTTTTCTCCGGACGTTGACGCAAGGTTGGTTGACCGATGGTTCGGCGCTTTGAATGGATTCTGTATTCATAATTCAGCATTTTTCCGGGGGATGGGTTTTGTGGTGGCGCTCGAGTTCTGTAAAAAGGTTAAAACAGCTCCCACCAAATGGGCGGGAGCTGTTTTGGGGCGGAACGGAAAAGTTAAAAAAGGGCGGTCGGACTAGGTGCAAATCGCATAGCCGATCTGGGTTTCAGGATTCTCGTGTGAAGTTGTCCAGAGAAACTCCGCGTTGTGAGTCTGAAACACTTTTTCAATATCGAAATGCCATTGCGATGGGCTTTCATCCAGCGAATGGCTTTTTCGGCAGACCAACATCGGATTGCAGTCCTTGCTCTTTTTCCGGAGAATCCAGTTTTCGAGCTTCTGGACCGCTCGTTCATCGATCTGATCGTGGGATGAGTAATCCACGATTAAAATCAGATACTCCAGAATATCGTCATCCGACAGCGTCAAAAAATCGTCGAGGGAGGTCAGGGCAAAGTCGAAAATTTTGACCATCGGAATGCTTTGGCAGAATTGATTGATTTCCGCCAGACCGTTTTTCGAGGTCCTGATGACAAGGGCACCCGGTTTCAACGGAGGGTCGTCGGTGGTTAAATTTTGAGGCTGGGAGTAGAGGGGGGGCGAAATATGACGTGGGTTCTTCATTCGTGTTCTCATATGCTCCAGATCGCTTTGTCCGATTGGTGGACTCTTCTAACTTGTTCTCACTTTGGGATTTGTAAATGAGATAGTGTTCTGACTTTGCATAGGGTTTTTACCTATACGGCGTTGCTGAAATTCCAAAAGGACGTCAGGCAGCTCAGAAGCGGTGCATTTTTTCGCGATCGAATGGCGAAAGAAGGAGGCGATGATTGCCGGGAATGAGGATCTCAATGATCCCGGAATAAGAAAAAAGTGGCACACCCGTAGGGATTCGAACCCCAAACCTCCTGATCCGTAGTCAAGCGCTCTATCCAGTTGAGCTACGGGTGCTTGTTTTGATTGCGCCGGATAAGCGCCCTCAGAAACGAGCGCCAATATTCATTCGAATTCTGATTTAGCAAGGGAAAGTTTCAAAGGATTTTCCTCAAGTTATGGCTCGCATTCCGCCACGAATTTCGCCTGCGCCGACCGCCCCGAAATTGTCCTTAAATTCCGGGACCAGAGGGCGGCTGTCGGGCATACTCAGCCAAATTCGGAAGAGGCATCGCTTTTCATCTTCTGATGGATGATCGACAAAAGCCGTTCTGCGATGAAGGGTGGTCCAGTTGTTCACCAGCAATATATCGCCCGGTTTCTGAAGGAATCGAATCGCCTGACCGTCTTCGCCAGCGACCGTTTCGAGGAAATCAAGGGCTTCGATCTGGATTTCACTCAGATTGGGTAAAGTCGGATCTGCGTGAGCCCGGTCGATGAGGACTCGCAGAAAGCTGCACGCAAAGTGGCCTTCACAGAACGAAAAGATGGGTTGCTCGCAAAAGGCCTGATCGTTGCCGCCATCGACGGTGTGGCGCTTGTAGGGGAAGGTTTGTTCAAGGATGCTCAACAAATCGGGGCGTCGTCGCTTGATCTCGTTGTAGAGATGCATTGAGCTGACAATTTCGTTTTCTCCGCCGCTGAGAGCCTGTTTCCAGCAGAAAAAGGCGATGACATCGCAGCGGTCGGTGTGGAAGGACAGCTTTTTAGCGGTGTTCGGCCCCCGGTTGCCCGGGTCGTCAGGGGGAAGTCCCGCATCCTGAACATCGAAAACTTTCTGTCCGGTAACACTTTGGGAAACTGGCGTTCCGATCGTTTCGCACCAGTTGAGAAAAGCTTCTCTGGCGGCGTCCTTTTCGAGATCCTGCAACGGGAAACCCCGGATCAGGAGGGCGCCATTGCCGTTTTCAAGGCGGTCCCGGACCTCGGCGACCGATAAGTCTCCGAATTCCACGACGAACTTGTCGAGAAGCTCGTTCCCTGTCCAGACTCCGGGGTGATCAAGCATCTATTTTTCACCCTTTTTCGAAGCGGCCGATTTGCTGCCGGCGAGTTCTGCGATTTTTTCTTTATCAGCGGAACCGCTCAGATAGCCCAGTCCGACAAGAAATTGATCGGTTTTCAGGACGGTGTCCGAGAAATGATCGGGTTTTTTGCCCTGGTTGAAAAATCCGTGAGGAGCACCCTTGTAGACGTGGAGCTCGGATTTGAGTCCCAGAGCTGTCATATCATCACGGAATTTCTCAGCGGTTGAAACCGGGATCAAGGAATCCTTGGAACCCAGAAATACGATCGTCGGTGGATCATCTTTGGTGATGTTGTGGGCGGGAGAGATGGCGGGAAACCACTCGGTAACCCGGCTGTTTCCGTAACCCTTGGGACCGTTATCATAAACGGGATTGAAAAGGAGCATGGCCGCCGGTTTTGAGGAAATTGAGAGATCTTCGCCTTCATCCTCCAGTCCGTCGCAGAATCCGGCTGCGGCGGCGACGTGTCCTCCGGCGGAGCCACCGCCGGCGATGACTTTAGCGGGGTCGATTCCGAGCCGATCTGCATTTTTCCGAATCCAGCGAACGGCCGATTTTCCATCTGCGACGCATTGATTGGGTGTCGCTTTTTGACGGGATTTCACCCGGTAGTCAGCGACAAAGGTGACTAAACCTCGTGATGCCAGATATCGACTGTGGGGGACAAACTGGTTGGGAGTTCCGCCATTCCAGCCGCCTCCGAAGAAGAAGACCACGGCGGGTCTTTTGTCTTTAGCTGGATCGTGGTCGGCCGGATCAAAACGATAAATGTAGAGATCGTCTCCGGAAGCCTTTTTGTAAACCTCGGCGACTGCTCCGGAGATTTTGAGCGCAGTGGTTTCTGCCTGTGTGGTGACCAGAGGAAGCGTCAGGGAGATGAGTAGGGACAAGTGTAATCGGTTCATAACGGTAAGATGAATCAGGCTGCTTTCTTTTTGGGAGATGGCTTTGCGGGTTTCTTTTTAGTCGGTTCCCAGGTCCAGTTTGGCGATGGGGTGTGGGCGTCTTCGAATATCTCTTTCGCTTTTTTGACTAAATCAGGACGGGAGTCAGCCAGGTTGTTTTCCTCGGCGATATCTGTCGATAGATCGTAGATCTCGATGGGCAGAGGATTGTTGGTTTTGATCTGATTCTGGATCGCCTTCCAGTCGCCCCATCGCGCTGCTTTGCGCCCTCCTCTTTCATAAAATTCCCAGTAGAGGTAATCGTGCTTTTTCTGATCGCCGGTACCGGTCAAGGTTGGCAGCATCGATATACCATCGATTCCGCCCGGGCTGTCGATCCCGGCAAGGTCGCAGAAGGTGGGGAGCATATCCCAGTGGGCTGAGACGTGATCGGTTTTGGTCCCGGCGGTAATTTTTCCGGGCCAGCGGGAGATCAGGAAGGTGCGGATTCCACCCTCGGTGAGGTCGCGCTTGTATCCGGTGAGCGGGCCGTTGCTGTCAAAAAAGTCGGGGTCGTGGCCGCCTTCTTTGTGAGGGCCGTTGTCGGAGGTAAAGAAAACGATCGTGTTGTCATCGATATTCAGTTCTTTCAGCAAACTCATTAAGTCGCCCACGTCGTCGTCGACTTTTTTCATCATGCCGGCAAAAGCGGCGATCGGGTTGGTGACGGGTGGACCGGCGTATTTGCCAATTTTGTCTTCGAACTGAGGAAATTTTTTCCGAAACGGGGCGGAGTATTCGTCGGGCACGTGCATAGCGGCGTGGGGGATCGTGATCGCGAGGTAGGCAAAGAATGGTTTGTCCTTATTCTCTTTAATGAAGTCGAGGGTCTGCTCCGTGATCAAATCGTGGGCATAAGTTTTTCCGTCGAGTTCCTGCTTTTCGCGATCATTCCAGAGGTGGTCGGGGTAGTAAGTGTGGGCGCAGCGCTGGCAATTGTAGCCATAGAAACGATCGAAGTGCTCCATGGGGTCGCTTTCGGAACCGGGATAGCCGAGTCCCCACTTACCAAAAGCACCGGTGGTGTAGCCGCCCTTCTTCAGGATTCGGGGAATGGTCTGGATGTCGGCAGGCATAGCGGCCTGTCCCTCGGGCTGGATTTCGCGGTTGCCGCGGACGAAGCTGTGACCGGTGTGCATGCCGGTCATGAGGACGCATCGGGTAGGCGCACAGACGGTGCTTCCTGAATAGTGGTCGGAAAACTTGATCCCCTCAGTCGCCAGTTTATCGATGTTGGGGGTGGTGAATTTTTTCTGGCCGTAGCAGCTCAGATCACCGTAACCGGCGTCGTCCAACAACATGTAGATGATGTTGGGAGGTTGTTTGTTTTCGGCTCCCTGCAGGGAACTACCGATGGCTACAGCTAGTGCGATAAGGACGGTGAAACGCATCGGGGACCGTCACAAAAAAGCGCACCAACGTCAATGGCGGATCGACGTTGGTGCGCTCTGTGAAAGTGTCAGGATCAGGAGGCCTGTCTGAACTGAAGCGGAATCTCGGCTGTGTTGAGATCTTTGAGTGCTTCAGCGATGGCTTGTCTCCAGCAATCTTCGGACTGCTTTTGATGAACCTTCAAAGTCGGATACCACTTGGAATGACCGTTTTCGATCTCACCTTTCCAGTCCGGAGTGTAGGGAAAGAGGACGCGTGCCTCGAGTCCCAGTGCTCCCGCAAGGTGTGAAATCGGAGAATCCACCGTGACTAACTCGTCCATGCAGGTTAACCACTCGGCGATAGTCGATAAATCCTTGAATTCGGTTGGCTCGATCACCCGGCACCCACAGCTGGCGAGGATGCGTCGCTCGGCGTCGGTGACGTCGGGTTGAAAGGCTACGATGTCATAGGTCATCGCCAGTTCTCTGAGGTGCCACTCGAGTGGCTCCAGATCAAATGAGTCTGCAAGTTTGTGATACTCAACATCATCGCAGTCAACGCCTTCGGGTTGTTGGTCCCGCCAGCAGAGTCCGAGGAGTGGCTTGCCGCTTTTCAGCTTCGCCTTTTTCGCCTCGGCACGATGGTCGTTGGCGTGGAGATAAGGGGTCTTCTGGATATCTTCCGGAGAAGCATCAAGTCGGAGCGGTAAACTCTCAACAGGGATGAAGTAATCAAAAGGTTCGAACATCTGTGAGTCGACGCGATTGATTTCGCTCAGGCTCCGCATCACGGAAACCAGTTCCTGATCACAGACATAACCGATTTTGGATGGGCGCAACTTGCTCAGCTGGTTGATGTAACGGGCAAACTGGATTTGATCAGTCTGACTTCCGTTCCCTACAACAACGATGTGTTTTCCCATCAGGGATTGACCGGTCCAGAGACGGCTGATGTCCTGACAAAATTCGCTTTGGAGTGGTGAGAGTTCGCCGCGGGACAGTTCCAGCTCAAGGAGTCCTTTTTCCCAGTCGCCTTTGTTCATCAGGTTGACGGCATAGCGCTGGCGCAGAGACAGATCTTTCGGATATTTCTCTACCAATTCACCGAGAATCCCGGCTGCGGTATCGAAGTTACCGACCCGCTGCATACTGATTGCGGCGACCTTTTTCAGTTCGTCGTTCTCAGGCTCGCGGTCCAACTCATCGTGGAGAAAGTTGATCGCATCTTCACTGCGAAGACTTTGCGTCAGCTCCCAGCCATTTGATGAACCGTTAGGTATTTCGGTGTCAACTGTCTCGGACTCCACACTGGCGAGTGCTTCAGATTCGACACTAGTCACTGTTTCTTCGAGCGGCTCATTGAGTGGTTCCGAGGGAACCTGGTCATTCTCAATTTCTTCCGCTGCCAGAGTTTTTCTGGCGAGATCATGATCAGTCTCTTCCAGAATTAACTCATTGCCTTCACCGTCGTTTTCCAACTTGGGAAACGGCGGTGCCTGATGTTCGACCATTCGTAAAATTCTCAAAATCTGTTTTTAAAAATGATAATATGTATTCCCTAATGATTTGGCAACCTTAAATTTCAAGAAAATTGCCTATATCAAGATTTTCTTAGGAAAAAATCACCATTTTGGCAACTTTTTTGGGTGAACCGGGTGTGTTTTTGGCCGGTACGGGGAGCGATTCCAGACTGTACAGGGTACGATTCGGGACTGTACAGGGTACAGTTTGGGTTTGTACAGGGTACAATTTGCCGGGCGGATCTTACTGATCGACTGGTTCCGCTACAGCAACCATGGGGCGATTGGCTGGATTGCCGGCGTTGACGTTCAGGATACGAACGATTTCTTCGATGGCGGCGGGATAAAGGTGGATGCCGTGTTTGCCTTCGAAAACTTTTTCGGAAACAACCCCGTCGATGTGAGAGCTGACATATTCGACCACGCCATCGGAGCTTTCGAAATTGGCGACGCGGTCGGAACCCTTCTCATTACCCATAATGGAGTGATATTTCACATTCGGGTTTAATGGAAGTGGGGAAAACAATTCGATGGCGGCCGAGCTTTCGGCGAGTTGTTGAACGCTGGTGGGGACCCGGCCGACAACTTCTTTCCCCAGTGGTGTTAGCTGTTCGGTAGAGGCGTCGAGCAGGTTTTTACCAAGGGTCACGAGGTGGTTGGGAGCTTGAATAATCAACTCGGCCACCAGACCGGTCCGGTGATCGGAGCGGGGGGATCCTTTATGAGGAACGGCCATAAAAACCACCCGGTCGATACAGGGGAGGGGCTCGAAAATGAACATTTTCTTTAAGAGTTCGCGATCGGAATTGGAAACGTTCAACCGATGGGGTGGTACGGTGAAAACTTGATCCCAGAGCTGGTAGCCGCTGCTTTGAGTGAGTGGTTTGGAGATGAGCCCGCCCATGCTGTGGGCGAGGATGGTGACGCTGTTGCTCGCTGATCCGCGGCTTCTGCGATAAGCGGTCATGCGCTCGACCTCGCTGCGTAACTTGGCTGCAAGGAAGGGGAGCGGCGCTCCGGTCGGGTAGCCGAAGGTCCAGAATTCGTATTTTTCCCGGACGACGGGGTCGGCCATCATTTCGTTGAGGGTGTTGTTCCAGGTGTTTGGAGTGGACTTCAGGCCGTGAACAAAGATGACGGGGATTTTCTCCGGATCGTAGGCGGAGATGCGGAAGAGTCCCATGTGTTTGGAGAACTTTTCGTATTTGATCAATCCTGACAAATTCACAAACTGGCTTTGTCGATCATACAGATCCCGGGCAATCGCCGCGGTGTAATCCGCCTGAAGTGGAAAGTGATTTTCTCCCATCGTGACCATGGTGTTTTCGATCTGGGTAGGATCTTTGAATCTCATGATCGGCCGGATCGGGTCGTCCATATCGAGCACCGCGGTGACAGGGTACCACAGGCCGGTCGTTGCAATCATGGAGTCGCGAGGGGTCCATTTTTGACGGACTACCAGCGGTGCGCCGATTCCTTCGACCCGGGTTTCTGACCTCAGTCCGCGTTTGACCCGGAGGGCATCAACCGGGATGAGCCGGTCCACGTTGTTCGGGGTTTCAATGCCGGCGGTATCGATTAGGAGCGGGAATTCGCCCCGGGTTGTCCGGAGGGTGGTCGGCATCTCGGGCCGCTTGGTCATCCGGAAGGAAATCTGGGAAATGACGTTCCCCACCATTTCGTTGTAATCGTCGATCACTTCGCGATCACCCATCTTTATCGATTCCCATTGATTGCGGGCCAAATCGAAATCGATCGGGTTTTTGAAGGTGGCAATTCGCCCCTGTTTGACCACGATAGCTTTCCGCGAACAGCTGACCTGACTGGTCATTACGACCAGGGCGAGGGTGAGCAGAATAAATGGGCGACGAGTCATTAAAGAGACAACGAGAAGAGAGTGGACGAAAGTTGTGGTGGAACTTGACCTTTTTTTTGAAAATTGTACTCGATAAATTGTGGATATGCCAGTTACGATTGCAAATAATTAGGCTACGTTGATCGTATCCCAAACTACCGGACCTACGAATCCCAAATCTAATATTTTAGCATAAATGAATTTTCAATGCCCGACTTGCAGCATCACTCTACAAGCTGAACCCGAGTTTGCCGGGAAAGCCGTGAAGTGCCCATCATGCAGCACCAGAATCGAGATCCCTGCAGATTTTGGGCAGGCTCACGAGGGAGCGGAGGAGGAAGCTTCGCCACAGCAGAACTCAAATTTACCGGAATTGAATCTCGGAACGGCTCATGGGGATCATCCGGCGATGGTTAATATGTGGATCGCTCTTGGTCTCGGAGTGGGGATCACAGCGCTGATTTACTTTATCATGTTCCTCATACCAAAAGAGGTGAATGCAGAGGGCGTTGTCACCGGACCATGGATCCGGGAGTTCTTTGTGAACCGGGGTTGGCCGCAATATGCTTCCACTTTTCTTTCCGGCTGGTGTATCGGGGTTTTGATTTTGAAATGGATCAATATCCAGAAACAGAGTCGGGCGATGTTGATTCAGGCGCTTCCTGAGTCGATCGATCAGGAGGTGAACGTGCATAACCTCAAGGAGTTCCACGATAATCTGCTCAATTTCCCTAAAAAGCTTCGCAACACTTACATGGTGAACCGGATTCGCCGCGCTTTGGAATTTTTCTATGTGCGTCAGAATAACCCGGAAGTTTCCCAGATGATCTCCTCCATGTCAGAGGTCGATGCCAATAAAGTGGCCGGTAGCTACTCGATGGTAAAAGTGTTTCTCTGGGCGATTCCGATTATGGGATTTATCGGGACCGTTCTGGGTATTGGAGCGGCGATTGGTGAATTTGGTAACGTTCTGGCCGGCGGTGCTGGAGAAGGTGGTGGCACCGATGACATCATGGGTGCGTTGACTCCGGTTCTCGGATCGATGGGTATGGCGTTCGATACCACACTGCTGGCACTGGTTTTCTCAATCATCCTGGCTTTCCCGGCAAGTGCGTTGCAGGGACAGGAAGAGGATGTTGTTACCGATGTCGATGAGTATTGTATCGATAATTTCCTGAAACGCCTGAATGACGGAGGCGCAGGTAAAGCTCAATTCGAAGGCGATGCCGACCTGCTCCGTGCGGTTGGTGAGGCGATTGCGGAAAATCAGAAGGACGTTATGGATCGCTTCGAAGGCGTTCAGAAAGATATGGCGACCAATCTGAGCAATCAGACTAAGAATTACGAAAAAGTGGCCGAGGCGGTCGATAAGCAGCTCGAGTCGATCGGGAAGCGGGCTGAGAAGTTCGAAACCAATCTTGATGAAGGCTACTTCAGTGTGATTTCCGACCGGGTAAACATCCTCTCAGAGGGAATCCAGAACCTCAATACGGTTCTCAAAGAACTCAACGGCAAGCAGATTGTCGTGAAGAAAAAGTGGTTCGGGAAGTAAGCCTTCCCTGTCACATCGCTCCTAGTCTCCCGTAATAAACAGCAAGTAATGGCCAGAAGAAAAGACAGCGGAATGTCGGTGAACCTGTTCCCGTTCCTCAGCATTTTGGTGTGTATCATCGGGTGTTTGACCATGATTATCGTGGTTCTGAACATCTCTCAGATGAATCAGGCCGAGGGGCAGACGCCCGAAGAGATTCTTCGGGCGCAGGAGTGGATGGCGATAAAGAAGGACCAGGAAAAAGAGCGCGAGGAATACGACAAGCTCAAGAATCTCATTGAGAACATGATTCAGGTGAATCGTGATACGATTGCGAAGCGCGACAAGCTGCAGCGTCTCAAGGAGATGAAGGAGAATCAGGAAGAGATCGACAAGAGTCGAAACGAGTTGATTGCCAAGATCAACGCTCTTCAGGAGGCGATTAATCAGCTCGATGGCCAGTATCCGGTCATCACCAAGCAAATTGAGGATCTCCTTGCCGAGTTGAAAAAGCGCGATCTACCGCCCGATCCGCCGAAACTCCGGGTTCGGCCCAGTGGTTCGGGAACCTCGACATTCCCGTATTTTGTTGAGGCGGCCGATAATGCTTTGATGATTCACAAAAGCCTTACCGAAGATCCCGTGGTGATTCCCACCGCTGCGATTGGGCAGAACAAGGAGTTTGTCGATCTTCTTAAAATCGTGGCAGGTAAGCGACATCACCGCCTCATCTTCCTGGTGCGTGGAAGCAAGGCATCGGCGAATTCGTACAACGAAGCCAGCAAATTTATCAGTGCTTACAACGAGCAGAACAAGGCGAACCAGCAGTTTAACCGGATTGTTCCGGGACGGCTGCCGCTACCCGCAGAGGGGAAAGTGGATTTGACTCCCTTTGCCCAGTATCTCCGCAAATAACTTAATTATTCATGGCCAGAAGACCCAGACAGGAAGAGGAGCGCAGCATGGATTCGCTGATGGATGCGATGACGAATGTCGTCGGAATCCTGCTTTTGATTCTCATCGTGAGCAGTCTCGGAATCACCGCAGCGGTGAAAGAGATAATGGAGAACATGCCCGAGATCAGCGAAGAGCAGCTCGAGGCAATGCGAACCAGTCGGAAAAAGACACTCGATAACCTTGAGGATCTCCGTGCCACTCAGGCAAACGTTCAACAGAATGCTTTGAAGCCGGACGAGGCTCAACAACTCGCTCTGGCGCTCGAGAAATTCGAGAAAGAGAACGAAGATCTGGCCTCTAAAACCTCGGATTTGGACGAGCTGCTCGCGAAATCAAGGGAGCTGGAACCGTTAAAAGAGGAGAAGCAGGAGCGGAATACCGTAGCGGTCAAAGAGCTGAATGATCTGCAGGCTGCTCTGGCCGCGAAGCCGATGGTGGAAGCTCCACCGGCGCGGGAAATCACGCTGCCCGATCCAAGACCGGCTGATCCCGAGGCTTACGTCTACTACGTGGCCTGCAAATACGGCAAGCTCTACGTTGTCGGGGAACCTTATGAGCTGATGATTAAGATGCGCGATGCGTTGGACAAGAATTACACAACTCTCGCCTACAAAGATGCGGAATTCGGTAATTACACCCACACCCTCTATTCGACCAAATTGGATGACAATGACCGGAAGCTTCCTTTTATGGCAGATTTCCAGGCCCGGACCCGAAAGGATAAGGAAGCGCTCGGTTATATGCAGGCCGTTACCGTGAAAACCCTTAGCGACACTTCAGGGCGGACTATGTTTGAATGGTTGCTTGGTAAATCGGAGGAACAGCAGGAGGCGAAGAAGGAGTTTCCAGTCAGAAAATTGAGATTGGATCCAAACAAAGTGAAATCATTTTTCGCGAGTACCAACGGAAAAGGGGAGTTCGACTTTATTCCTTCTTATGGAGGAGACGGGGCTATTAAGGTGACCCTGAAGCCCAACCCCGAGAAGGGAATGACTGAGGAACATTTCCTCAAAGGCGGTTCTGAGTTTGTTAATTTGATCAAGAAAGCTGGTGTGAATCGCCGGGTGATCCTGATGTTCATTGTTTCATCCGATAGTTTCGATACTTATCTGAAAGCGCGTGATTACACCACCAGTCAGCGGATTCCGGCCGGGTGGATTTTATCTGATGGAGAGAATTTGCCGGATTTGCTTCCAAACAAGCGTCGTGAATCGATCCCGATGGACTTAGCAGGCCTGCCTGCCGGGGATTACTTGAAGTTGGTCCAGTTCGCTGGCGCAAAAATTGCTCCGAAGATCAACGCGGTAGTGGAATCCTTCGATGCGGATCTCGCTTCCATCAAGGTTCCGGAGGAAATGAAAGGAGAGCAGATTACGGAGTTCCAGACCGGTTTAAAGGCGTATCGCGCCGAATGGGTGAATGGATTGTTCACCGATATCCGGGCGATGTATCAGACGCCATTGGCGGCTGCGGAGATGAAGAAAGTCGAGGATGTCGCTCTGTCGGTCCATCCTCCTTATATCCCGCACGTCCGAATCTTTAACAAAAGAGGGGCTCCGCCGACTGCGCCGAAACCACCACGGAAACCTCCGTCAAATACCAGAGGGCCGACCGGTCCCAAGCCTCTTATTCTCGATTAAGAATTGGGATTCCCAGACGGCTTATGGCACTTTCGGATCTTGAGGTAGCTCGTGCTGCGTCGATGCAGCCAATTTCAGAGATTGGTGAAAAGGCGGGCATACCATCGGCAAGTCTTGAGCTCTACGGGCGATACAAGGCAAAAATTCAGCGGAGTTTTATCGATGGGCTGAAAGACCGGCCTGACGGGAAGCTGATCCTGGTGACCGCGATCAGCCCCACTCCGGCGGGTGAGGGTAAAACCACGACGACGATTGGCCTCGGCGACGGTCTGAACGCGATTGGTAAAAACGCTATGATGGCCCTTCGGGAACCCTCGCTCGGTCCCTGTTTCGGAATGAAGGGCGGGGCGGCCGGTGGCGGGCATGCCCAGGTGGTGCCGATGGAGGACATCAATCTCCATTTTACCGGTGATTTTCATGCAATTTCGACGGCCCACAACCTGCTTTCAGCGTTAATCGATAATCATATCCACTGGGGAAATTCGCTGGAAATTGATTTGAGGCGGATCACCTGGAAAAGGGTGATCGACATGAACGACCGGGCGTTGCGACAAATCACAGTCGGTCTCGGTGGTCCCGGTAATGGTTTTCCACGCGAAGATGGCTTTGATATTTCGGTTGCTTCCGAGATTATGGCGATCTTTTGCCTCGCTTCCGATTTCGAGGATCTGGAGCGAAGGTTGGGGCGAATTATCGTTGGGTTCACCCGGGATAGAACGCCGGTTTTTGCGAGAGATCTTGAGGGGATCGGTTCGATGGTGGTTTTGCTCCGCGACGCGTTCAATCCGAATCTGGTGCAGACTTTGGAGAACAACCCGGTGCTGATTCACGGTGGTCCTTTTGCGAATATCGCCCATGGGTGTAATTCGGTGGTCGCGACAAAGACCGCTCTGAAGTTGGCTGATTACGTGGTCACCGAGGCTGGATTTGGAGCTGATCTTGGAGCCGAGAAGTTCCTCGACATCAAATGCCGAAAAGCCGGTTTGAAACCTGATTGTGTGGTGATTGTTGCCACGATTCGCGCCCTCAAATGCCATGGCGGAGTTTCTCTGCAGGACCTGAGCGAAGAAAATGTCGCGGCGGTGTCTGATGGGCTCTCCAATCTGAAGCGCCACATCTCAAATCTCAAAAAATACGGGGTACAGCCTGTTGTGGCGATCAACCGCTTTGTGGGAGATAGCGACCGCGAAGTTGCTGCGGTGCGCGATGCGGCCGGGGAATTGGGAGTCGAAACCATTGCCTGTACTCATTGGTCCGATGGAGGCGCCGGAACCAGGGAGTTGGCAGAGGCGGTGGTTAAAATTGCGGATCAAAGCAGCGGCGAACTAAATTTCCTGTATCCGGATGAAATGCCGATTCTGGAAAAAATCGAAGCGGTTGCCCGTGAGATTTACGGGGCCGACGGAATTTCAGTAGATGATTCAGTTCGGAAACAGATCGAAAAATTTCAGAATGCCGGCTTCGGGCACTTCCCGGTTTGTATCGCAAAAACTCAATACAGCTTTTCCACCGATCCATCGTTGAAAGGGGCGCCTTCCGGGCACACCATTCCGATCCGGGAAATACGGCTTTCCAATGGCGCAGAGTTTTTCGTCGTGGTCTGTGGTGACATCATGACGATGCCCGGATTACCCCGGGTTCCCGCTGCCAATTCGATTTATCTGGATTCCGAAGGCCGGATCGAAGGTCTTTCGTGACCGGCTGAAGTGCCTTATCGCGCCGGTAGCGATTTACTGGTGTCCCTTCTCTGCTTCCTTCTTCTTGCCTTTCGGATCCGACAGGTAGGCAACCAGATCGCGGATTTCGTCTTTTTTCAGGAGATAGTTCATCGGTGGCATGGCTGAGACAGGCGGTGCGACTGTCGCGACATCGGCTCTGGGGTAGGATTTTTCAACGAGATCCCCGGAAGGATCCGTAACCTTTAGTACCACTTTTTTATCATCTTCACTGACGAGTACGCCGCCCACATTTGATCCGTCTTTCAGCGTTACCATCGCGATACCATATCCGGGAACGACCAATTTATTGGGATCGATGAGAGACTCCAAAATATACCTTTTATCACTGCGCTCCCACAGTTTTGTGAGATCGGGCCCGGCTTCCCCGCCGTCTTTATCGATCCGGTGACATTTGGCGCACTGCCCGGCAGCGTGGGTCAAAAATATGACCTTCCCGCGGGCGCGGTTGCCGCCGTCCAGACAAACATCGAATTCAGCGAGTGGTTTGTCTTCGAATTGTGAGCGATAGGCGTCGAGTCCGAGTTTCACGGCTTCTTCATCCCTTTTCTCGGCGGCTTGAAGTAGATCAAGTACCGCTCCGGGCATTTCCTTATCGATGGTCGCCATCCGGAGAGCAAAGAAATTGGCGACTTTCCGGGTCGGTATCTCTGCCAGATTTTGATAGGCGGCCTGGCGGTCGAGCACGTCTTTCGACTCGGCCAATTTGAGGGTTTCATCGACTCCAGTCGATTGATCAATTTGGAGAAGGATTTTTGAAGCGGCAGCCCTCAATGGGGCTTTGGGATCGCTGAGCAGGGATTGCCACATCGGTTTCAGTGCATCGGGATTCTGTTTTGAGAGGCCCTGCAGGGCACCAATTCGGGCTTCGACTTCGGCCGACTTATTTTTGACGAGGCTGGTCAGAAGTGGTTCGGGAACGGTCGATTGGTATTGCAACGCAACCTCTGCCGCTTTGGCGAGGAGTCCACCTTGTACCTTTTCAAATACTTCGGAAAAATCCGACTGAATGACCGGAGTGATGTCGGATCTTGAGGATTTGTCCAGAGGACGAAAAAAGCCCACAGTGGGATCGACGTGCGTGGGGTCCGGCCATTCGGCGAGGGCGTCAAGCGCCTGTCCCCTCATGATTTCCGGAAGGTGGGGGGAGGCTGCGTAATTGATGAGGCGCTTCGCGCACTCCGGTGTGCCGACTCTGAAGTTGGCATTGATCAGACGATGTTGGATGATCCAATCCTGATGATTTTCGGGAAGTCGAAAACCTTCGGTTTGATTGATGTAGTGATCGATCTGAGCGGCCAAATCAGGCCCGGCTGTTGGCAAGTCGAGATCGTTGATGGCCCGGATGGCGGCGAACCGGATTTTTTCATCGCTGTCATTAAGGAAATATTTCACCCGGGGATCTTCCAGTTTCCGGAGTGTTAACGCGATAGCGAGACGGACCGCTGGGGATTCGTGGTCGACCAGTTTCAGTATTTTCTCTTTCTCATTCAGATACCAGAGGCCCTGAATACAGCCATGCCGGAGGAATAGATCTTTATTTTCATTAGCCGCGAGGATCTCGATAAGCGCTGGAATGGCTTGAGGAATTCGGCATTTCCCGACTCCGATCGCGGCGAAGGATTTTACTTTGGCTGAGGAATCCCGGAGTGCTTCGACCAAGGCTTCTCCAGATGAAGTCAGGCGTGAGTCCGAGAGAATTTTTGCTGCCTGAGCGCGAACTTCTTCGCTGGAATCCTGAAGCAGTGAAATGTGGTTCTGATAGAGCGTTTCGTCTTTCCGGGCAAGCTGACCGAGTCCCCATATTCCGTGAAGTCTCGTCAGGAGTGGTTTGGCGGGATCGGTAGCGGCCTTCAGGATGTCGACCTGGTTTCGATCCACCAATTCAAACTGAGCGCGCTGCCTGACTCGCATATCGTCGTGGGACAGTAACAGTTTCAGGTCAGCATCACTTTTTCCCGTAAAATCGCTGATCAGCAGTGCCCGGGTGACTTCGAGGGTTTCGGCCTTTAGCTTGTCTTCGTCGAACAGGGTGTAGACGTTTCCGATGTCCTGTTTGTACCAGCCGTTGTTATTGAAGCAACAGAGATACATTTTTCCGTCGGGCCCGAACTCGACGTCGGTATTGCCAAGCCCAACCATAAATTTCTCGTGTTTATCAAGAGCGAAACCGGCTCCCAGAGGTTTTACGGTGAAGGCTTCGAGATCTCCTTTTGCTCCCCCGAAATTACAAACCCAGAAGTGTTCGGCGTATCGATCGGGCATTGCGGTGACACCGTAGTTATACACCAGGCCGCTGGGGCCCCATGCCACTTTGTCGACTGCGGGGAGGGCAAACTCGGGCCGGTTCTTCTGGTCGGGATCCCAGATACCCTCAGTCATCCAGGGGCTCATCGGGATTTTCTGGTGATCGGGGTGATTGTAATAGGGAGTCCGCAGATTGTATTGCTCGCGGAAATTCATCAAAGCTTGATGCCCGTGATTCCAGCCGGTATTGCCACCCTCGATAACATAGACGAGCCGACCGGTATCCCAGTAGTCGGCATCGTTATCGCAGGTAAAAAGGTTACCATATTGATCGAAGGCGAGTTCCTGTGGGTTGCGTAAACCGCGATGATATTCTTCCAGATTTGAACCGTCGGGATCACACCGGAACACTGCTCCCTCCATCGGTCGGCTGTAGTGGCGGCCTTCTTTGGTGGTAAAGGTGTAACCCCGGTCGCCGATTGACCAGTAGATCCTGCCATCGGGGCCTTGGATCAGACCATGCATGTCGTGACCTGAGAAACTGATCCGAACGCCGAAACCGTCCTGAATCGAGATTTGTTCGTCGGCTTTTCCGTCATTGTTGGTGTCCTTGAGCTTCCAGAGATGGGGGATGTTGGTGTAATAAACCGAGCCGTCGCCTGTGGAAAGCAGTCCAATTCCGGGACCATCGAGAATATCGTTAAAGCCATCTGCCCAAACTGTCGAAGAATCGGCTCTCCCGTCTTTATCGTGATCTTCGACGAGCATGATCCGGTCGGCGAACTTGCTGTAGTGAGAAAGCGGACGGGCCACCTGATCATTCTCGTGCATTCTGAGCCGGTCTTCGTTGGTGACGCTCGAGATGTCATCGAGAAGTAATCTTTGCTCGTTTCGGATATCTTCGACCCCGGCTCTCCAGCGATGTAACTCCGCAATATAGAGACGTCCCTGTTGGTCGAAGCAAATGGCACCGGGATTTTGGGTTTGAGAGGCGTCGACAAAGAGTTCGGCTTTGATCTCTTTGGGTAGGGTGAAATTCTGAATGCGCACTTTGGCTTCGGAATCATACTTCGCCCGCTTCTCCGCAGCGCTCTCCTGACAAAGGGACGAGCTGGAAATCAGAGCCAAAATAAGACCTGCGAGACAGGCACAAAACGATCTGGGAATCATCCTCCGAATGTGGGATGAGTTACTATGCCGGTCAAGGTCTCAAACCCGTGAGTCGAGCTGGAAAACCTGGCCGGAAACGTGTTTCATGGTGTGGAGAAAAGCGGCGAACCGCGCGGCATCCTCAGTTGTGTTAAAACGCTGGAGAACGTGGCGATCCCGGATTCGTTCCCGGGCATTGTTAGAAAGGGCCGCTGTCATTTTGGTTTCGAGGAAGCCCGGCAGGATGGCGTTTACCCGAATGTCCCGCTTGCCGTATTCTTTAGCGAGAGACTGGGTCAAACCGATCAGGCCTGCTTTTGCTGCTGCGTAATTACTCTGCCCTATCGGTGGGGATTTTGCGGAAAATGATCCGATGTTGATGATATGCCCCCCGGTTTTTCGCGGAAAGGCTCTGAGGGCGGCGCGGGCGCAGAGAAAACTACCTTTCAAATTGGTATCGATCACGACATCCCAATCCTCTTCGGTGAGCCGACTGTGAACGGTGTCGCGGGTCAGGCCCGCGTTATTGATCAGGAGATCGATCGGTCCAATTTCAGAAAAGAATTGTTTTACAGCGTCAGCGTCAGTGACATCCAACTCATTTCGACCAGGCGCGAAAACGGTGAATCCCGCCCCCTGGAATTCCGAAACAAAAGCGGAGGCAAGGTCTCCCCGGCCTCCGGTTATGACAATTTTTGCTGAGTCCAAAAAAGAAGAGACGCTTATTGAAATGGATTGGGGGCAGCGGGTTGCGGGGTCGCCATGGTCTGGGGAACGTTATCAAACGGGGTCACCATGATGGCATGCTCGTCATACTGGATCTTACACCGGGTCTGGCTGCCGACATATTTCAGCAGGGTGGTCACCGGCACCTGATTCAGCTTCATGGTCACCGTTAGAGAGCTTCTCTGTTCGGCTGAGCCGGAAAAAATAATGTTGGGGATGATCTTTCCGGCAGTTAATTCCTGGGTTCTCTGTGAAATATAGGTCAAGGCGTCTCCAAGCGGAACTTCCTGAAAATCGACGGCGGGAATCAACACTTTGCTTAATGAGTCGCTGACGTTCTTTTTGCTGCCCAGGCCATTCTTAATCGCCTGCTGACATTTCGAGGAATAAACCCGCGCATGAATGTAGGAAGGCTTAGCTCTGAGGACCTGTTGAAATTTGATGAGTGCTTCCTGATAGTTACCGGCATTGTAAAGTGCGATACCCTCGCGGTGCACGGCGACGAGAGACTGTTGAGCGTGACTGATACCGCTGGCGAACATTGCCAGCGCTGAGAATAAAATGGCGAAGTGGTATTTAATTTTCATAAGCGCTGTAATAGGGGTGTGACGACTCCTCTTATATTTGACAGGATTGAACCCTGTCTTATTAGGTGAAATAGTAACAAATTGCCTAATAGGTGTAAACCCCAATGCGTTTTTGTACCGGAAAAGAGGGTTGTTTGGTCATATTTACTATCCCAAACATTGAATTTACGCTCGCTGGACGAAGGTTTCGGAAGTGTTATAGTTTCTCAATTCCGGTTCTCACACGACTGCACACATGAAACCTTTAATCGTCTCTCAAAACCGATGTCCGATAGTAGGAGTCGGATTCGCCCTTTGGCTAACTGGAACGATGGTTTATGGACAGGGTTCCGCGACCTATCCCTACGTCAGTCCCACTGCTGCAGCATCAGGGATGACCACCGGACTCGAAAACGGCTCAACTTCTGCGACGATGAATATGATGCAGGTTCGTGCCGCCGCTCAGGAATCGGAGCGGGCAGCAGCCGCAGCAGCAATGGCACGGACGGCGGAATCGGCGATTGAGGAACAGGGATTGAAAACTGCCCTGCAGAAGGCAAGAGAAACCCGTCAGGCCAAAATTGAAGCTTCCGAACGGCTGAAGTGGCAGAAAGTGACCGCATACAACGCGTACAACAGTGTCAGCTCCGGCGAAATGGCAACCTGGAAAGACGCCGAAGGAAACGTCAAAGTTGGGCGGGGTTTACCTTCCGATTTTGTGAACTCCGTAAAGGCCGAGGAAGCAGCACGCGCGGCGGCGGCCCCTCAGAAAAAAGGATTTACCCCACTGAAATCGATCAGTGACAAAGTGACCGAAGCGGTTGGTATCGATGAGCCGATCAGCGATACGGGGCTTTCCAGTCCCAAGCCTCTTCCGGCTGATACGATTGATAATGGCTCGGAGCGTTCCGGGTTGTTTGGCATCAGGCCACCCAGTTTCAACATCCCGAAAATAAAAGCTCCGAAACTCGGCTTTTCAAAGCTGGCAAACCGAACCGTTCCAGCTCCGGCGCCTGCGGCACCTCAGCCATCCGCGCCTCCTGCTCAGGCTGCCGCATCGGCAGTTGCGACGGCCAGTGCCAGTGCCAGCGCTACGGCAACATCTGCGGCCCCTTCGCCTGCGCCCGCACCTCAAAGCCCCGCGCCCGTAACGATCCAAAATTCGAGATCCGGGTCTGAAATGATCCGGGACGAAGCGCAAACTCCGCAATTCGCGCTGGGCTCCGAGAAGAAAAAAGGCGGGCTCTTTTCGCGGATGGGATTCGGGAAAAAAGAAGCAGCGCCGCCGCCGGCTGAAATCAGCAACAGTCTTTTCCCGACCGGAATGGTGCCGTCTCAGCCGTCCGGAGGTACCGCTTCTGTATCGGGCGGAAGGACGATTGTTTCGCTGCCCGGCTCTCAGCCGGAGCCGAAGAAACGCTTCTCACTATCGAAGCCTAAATTGTCGGTTCCAAAAATCGCCAGCGGTTCCAATGGAATGGTGTCTCCAACTTCAACAATCAATCAGAACGGCAACAGTTATTATGTGGTCAATTCGACCTCGCAGTTTATGAAATATGGCGAATCGAGGGATGAAACTTCGATTCGTGCGGTGAATCCCGGGACCGTGGTGATGATGACGAAGCCCGGTGCTGAGTGGGCGACCGTGCAGCTCAATGACGGGTCGACCGGGATTATTCAGACTAAGAATCTTCGTGGTGCCAATGCCGGTGAGTTTCCCCGGTAACTTTCCTCAGTGCGGTTACAGCCTTTTCGACACATGAAAATTTTAAGTATCCTTACGGCTTTGTTTTTAGGGGCAGCTCTCAGCTTCGCCGGCGAAACGATTACGCTCAATGGGCAGCAAATCAGAAACTGTGATTTGGTGGAGATCGGTTTCGATGGCGTGCTTTATCGTTCCGGAGACACTAATGAAATTCACAATGTCCCCTGGGATCAACTTTCGACTGCTCAGCAGGCGACGATTCGGCAAAAACATAATGCCGCGCTGGTGAACGCGATTTGTGATGCCCGCTACGTTGATGGTTCAGTCTTCCATGCCAACAAGGACGGGGTGGTCGTTCAGATCACTTTGAAAGACGAAGGCGATTCGGAAACCGGAGTGGAGGGATTTCATCAGGGAGCCAGAGTTCTTAAAGGTGGGATCGTCTTAATCAGTGATTTGCCCAATGATGTTCCCCGAAGCGCCGGAGATCCAATCAAGGTCATCGCCTACTACAAGGAAAAGAGTATGTTCGATATGGGTATCGCAGAGCAGGAAATTGAGCATTTGACGGTGGCCAAACCGGAGTGGTTTCAATTTACCGAGTGGAGAAATACCGCAGGCGTTGCGATGAAAGCCCGCTTGCTGGGGATCAAGGGCGACAAAGTTCTCTTTTTGAAAGAGGATAACTCACGTTTTGTCTACAACCTGTCGCAACTCGATGCGGCGAGTCAGGAGAAGGCAAAAGAGGTTCACGCGAAACTGGCCAAGTTTCCGGTTCCGTGATTGCCATTCGGTACGTGCATTAGAATTGACAGTGAAACAGGGGCTCTGTAGGCTTGAGGCACTTGCGCCAGCCGGATATTCTAAGTTTCAGAACCGGGAAGCGTTCAGTAACGGGTGCCTTTTCTATTAATGAGCCGATTCTTCAGAGCTATGAGATCATTTCGTTTTGCCGCCATATTTTTTCTGGTAGCAGCGGCTCCGATTGCTGTAAAAGCCCAGATTTTGGTGGATCTGAAGCTGGACCGCGGAGTCTATATCGCTCACGAACCGATCGGTGCGAAGTTGACGATCGTGAACCGGGCTGGCCGGGATTTGATTTTCGGTGATACCAACGGCCGAAGCTGGCTGGATTTCTCGGTCACCGATTCCCGTGGAAATTTAATCAGTCCGATTCAAGCGGCCCGCGGTGCCCGCCCGGTGGTGATTGCTTCGGGGCAGACGCATCAAATGCGCGTGGTGGTGAACGACGTTTATCCCATGGGGCAGATCGGATCCTACCGCGTCAGGGCGTCGGTATCGTTTCCGCAGATTAACCGGGTGTTTCAGTCGAAAAGTTTGACGGTCCAGGTGGCGGAGGGAAAGCCTTTCTGGAATCAGATCGTCGGAGTTCCACCGGGTTATCCCGGGGCGGGGACGTATCGCGTCTATGAATTGCTCACTTATTTTCACGGGTCACGACAGAAGGCGCTCTATTTCCGCTTAAAGAACAACACGACCGGGCGGGTGCTTCGAACTTTCTCACTTGGCGACTATTTGAGCGTTCGCCCTCCGACTCATGGTATCGACAGCTCGAATCAGCTTCACGTCATTCATATGACGGCTCCCCAGCAATACTACTACACTGTCGTCGATCTGGATGGCGAGGTGATTACGAGGGAGAAATATTATGAGAAGAAGGGCAGTCGGCCCACTCTAGTTACCCTGTCTTCGGGTGACATTGAGCTCAGGGGTGGAATCACTGAGGAAGAGGCAAAAACGCCATACGAAAGGCGCGAGTTTCGTCGTCTCTCAGAGCGCCCTCCGGGAATTCCCAGAATTTAGCCTGCCAGTTTGGCCTGACAATCAATCAAAAGGAATCCCGCATCCTGTGGGAATTTTTGTTTAGATAAGTTGAAATTCCCGCTTTTTTTGATTATAAGAGTCAGGTATGGAGTTATTCCCGGATTTTGAATTTCATCCAAAACCTGGATTAGAAGGCGCGGCACATCAAATTGAGGAGCCGAAGCCTCCGCAGATTAGCGCTCCCGTCATGAAAGAGTTGCTTGGTTTGGCGGCTCAGTTTCGGGCTCTGGAACCCTGGGAAAAGATGAACGAAAACGAACTTTTCGGCATCCGGGATCCTGAAACGAATGAGCTTCATCTCGTTTCCGTCCTGGGACAGGCCGGAGCAGTTTTCTCGCTTCACTGTCACCTTGCGCCGGAAGGTATCGAATACTGGCAGAACGCGCTGCGCGGGATCGCCCCGGTGATTTCGCCCGGTTTGCCGGAGATCCGGTTGCTGGAGTGCGACTTTGTCGATGAAACCGATGCGTCGAAAGAGGATGTGGAATGGTACCGGAAACATTCCCGACGTCCCCGCCGGAAAAAGGCTTTCCCATGCTTCAGGTCTTATCGTCCCGGGTTTTATCCCTGGTTTATTGAGGAGTCCGAGGCCCGGAAGCTCATTTTGATTTTCAAGTTGTTCAACCGGTTCTACAAAGAGGTGTTCCCGAAGAAGAAGGAATACTATCAATGGAAGAACCCGTTCGGCGATATGCCGGGAATTCCCGTTTTTGCACCGAATGATCAGGGGAGTCCCCGTCAGCCCGAAAACTGGGATGTGCAGGTTGAGGTACTTCCGAGTCAGGCGATACCTTTTTTCGGTCCTGAGTATGATGACGAGCTAAATCTCAGTGAATTGTCGCACTACCCAATCGTTGATGAAGTTTGGGAACTGGGCACCTTTTTTATGGCAACTCCGGTTCACAATGGACCCCGGCCTTATTACCCGAAGACGGCGATTTGCCTGAGGGCATCGGACGAAGGTTCGCGCTGTCCCTGCGACCCGATTGTTTACAACTGCGATAACAAATCCGATTACGAAGCGATCCGTCAGGCGTTTCGTGAATTGGTGAACCACTGTCGTTATCTCCCCGAAAAGATTCGGGTGGAAAACAAAACGGTTAAGGCTGCTCTGCGCACCATGATCGAGGATTACGACGTGGAAGTGACTTTTGAAGATCAGGTTTTGATGCCTGCTCTTGTCTCAGAAATTATGAAATCAATGGAAGATTCCACCCTGAATTGGGAAGACGAAATATTAAGTGCCGTCGTGAATGCGATCCCCGAGGAGTTCCACTCCAAACTGGGGGATGAGGACTTGGACCGCACCATTCAGTCAATCGCCGATCGCGTGTTTCAGGATGAGCAGGAGTCTGAGGAAGAATTTGTGCCATTGAACGTTATCATGGCTGATTTCTCGATGGCGGCAGCGACCGAGTCGCTCAGCCAGATGGATTGATTGGGCGAAAAGGGTTCTTGCTCCATGATTCGGGTTGTGGATATAGTGCTTCGCTGAACCGCAGCTTAGAAGATAAATGGAGTGGTATTACGCAGACGAAACCGATCAGCAAATTTCTTTTCAGGAAGAGGAGTTTAAAGGGCTGGTCGAGGTAGGTGCTATTAAGTCGGATACTCTGGTGTGGAATTCGACGATGCCGGACTGGAAAAAGGCTTCTCTGGTTCAGCCGATGTTATTCGGTCCCGTCGCCGGCGGACCTCCGCCAGTTAGCGGATCGGTGGCTCCTCCGCTGAATGTTGCTCCATCTTATCAGGCTACGGCGCCACCGGGCGCTGACGGCCTGGGGATTGCCTCATTGGTCTGCGGGATCCTTTCGATTTTAATGAGCTGTGGCTATGGAATCGGACTGATTCCGGGCATTGCCGCCATTATTTGTGGTCATATGTCCAAAAAACGGGCGATGGAGATCAGTCCGACTTCCAGCTCGGGGGTGACGATGGCTGGTTTAATTATGGGATATATCGGTTCGGCCATCAGTCTAATCATGGGAATCGGGATGATCGCCATGATCGTCTATGCGATTTCTACTGAAGGGGTAAATCTCGAGTAGACAGATCTGTCTCTTTTGATTGAAAGCTTTGCGGGGTCGGGGCGTCAGGTATCTCAAATGAAACTATTACTTTTACTCGGACTTTTCTCACTGCAAACGCTCGCGTCCGGATTTGATCAGAGTCACAGCAAATTTACTGAGATTCTGAAGAGCTATGTGGATGATCAGGGGATGGTCGATTACGAGGGATTGAAGAGTAATCGTGAAGGGCTCGACAATTATCTGAAGGCCACGGGAGCCGTCACTCAAAGCGAGTTTAAGAAGTGGGGCACTTCCGACCGGATTGCTTTTTTGATCAATGTTTACAACGCAGAAACGCTGCAATTGATCATCGATAACTATCCGGTGACTTCGATCAAAAAGATCGGATCCTTTCTCAGTTCTCCATGGAAGGTGAAGTCGGTTTTGTTGTTCGGGGACACAACTACTCTCGATCATGTGGAGCACGGCATCCTCCGGGAGGAATACAATGAACCTCGGATCCATTTTGCCCTGGTCTGTGCCGCGATCAGTTGTCCGCCTCTGCGTCAGGAGGCTTTTGTTGGCGAAAAGCTCGATCAGCAACTCGATGATCAGGCCCGAATTTTCATGAAGCAGACGGACAAAAACCGGATCGAAGGGAACACTCTCTATCTGTCCGCGATTTTTGACTGGTTCGAATCGGACTTTACCAATGGAGGGAAATCGCTGCCTGAGTTTGTCGACCCCTACCTTGAAGGTGACGCCAAAGGCAAGAAGGTGAAATTCACCGATTACGACTGGAGTTTGAATAAGCAGTAGGCATTGAGCAGTATCTGCACTCTAGTCCGTTATGAAACTAAACAGCAAGGTTCTGATCCGTGTCGCCGTCGCCGTTATCGTGGTAGCGCTGGCCGTTTTTCTGGCCGTGAAATATGGCGATCAGCTTGATCTGAAGAATCTCGTCGCCAAAGAGACAGCTCTCGAAGCGTACAAAGAGAAAAATCTCGGTCTCTTTGCCCTGGGTGGCTTCGCACTCTACGTGGTAGTGACCGCTCTTTCCATTCCCGGTGCGGGTATCTTATCGATCGTTCTGGGACGGTTCCTCGGATTGGGGCTGGGATTTGTCGTGGTGAGTTTTGCCTCCACTCTGGGAGCAACCCTCGCTTTCCTGGTGAGTCGATTTGTCCTCGGAGACACGATTCGCGAGAAATACGGGGAAAAGCTGAAGGAAATAAACCGGAAACTGGAGAAGGAAGGGCCCTTTTATCTTTTTACTATGAGGCTGATACCGGCATTTCCGTTCTTTCTTATCAATTTGCTGATGGGGCTCACTCCAATCAAGGTCTGGACCTTCTGGTGGGTCAGTCAGGTGGGGATGCTTGCAGGAACCTTTGTCTACGTCTATGCCGGGTCACAGATCCCGAGCCTCGCCGAATTGTCGAAAACGGGGATCAAAGGCATCCTTTCTCCCGGCTTGATTATCGCCTTCGTGGCCCTCGGGATATTCCCGTTTCTGGTGCGTGCAATAATGTCGAAATTTCGTCCAAAGGAATCTCAAAGTGGTGCGTAATATAACTGTGTGTGTTTGTATTGTTTAACGTTCCGTTAGACTTACAAGTCTCTTGGAAGCTCCGTGCATGGCCGCACGGAGCTTCTTTGATTTTCAGAAATCTGGATTGTACAGGGTACAGTCCAGAACGGTACAGGGTACCATTCATTTCTTTCAGAAGATTTGGAAATCAAGAGACGCTTTGTTTGCAATCCTGAGAAATCCCATGCATGGTGTTATTTATGAGTTTTTGGGATATTACTGAAGAGCAACTCGCTGAACACCGACAGTTTGTCGAATCCAATGGTGCCTCCGGTTCCCGTTTGGAAAAGCAGGGTGGAAACTATGTGGAAAAAGACCTGTCCGGAATGAATCTCGATCAGGGGTATTTCCAGGGCGCGAATTTTACCGGTGCCAATCTGGAGGGGATTTCGTTCGCGGGAGCTGATTTCAGTGGTGCCTGCTTTGATAATGCGAATCTGAAGGGCGCAAACTTTCAGGGGGCCGATCTCGGTGGTGTCACTTTCAACGGCACGGATCTGAGCGGAGCGGATCTTACGACAGCGGACTGTTCCGGCACCTCGTTTCAGAACGCGAATATGACGAATACGATTTGCCGGAAAACCGATCTGATCGCTGCTAATTTGACCGGAGCCGAGCAATCCGGCATTATCCTGGAGGATGCGATTACGACGGACGCTCAGGGAATCGTCGGTTAATGATTTCAGCCTGATTTCACAGCTGAATTTGGTGAAACGCGGTCATTTTGGCCGCGTTTTTTTTGTGCTTATCTCCCGTTAAAATGAGTAACGTATTGTCACACTGTTTTGTCTCTCTAACCCCTGGAAGTGGGAAATAGTGGCGCAAGTTTGGCATGGTTGATAATCTGTTGAATCGGCTGTAATGCCCATGGAATGCAGGTTTGAAGCGATTGATATATCTGTGGCACAGAAGTTGCAATCCTATAAAGGCGTAAAACAACCCACAACCAAATTAACAAGATGAAATTGAAAACTTATAGAACTCCAATGACCTCATTCGACTCCTTTTTTGGAGATCCATTCGAAGCCTTTGCACCTCTCTTTGAAGTGCGTCGCCCCAGATATGAATCTTCTCTGGAGTGGTTTGAAGACGATGACCATTATCACGCCCGACTCGATTTGCCGGGTGTGAAGAAGGAAGATCTCAAGCTCGAATTCGAAGCTGACATCGTCACTCTTTCCGTGAGGCGGACCAAGGCCGACGGCTCAAGCTCGAAATACGAGAAGCGGGTCCGTGTGCCTGAGAACGTCGAATCCGAAGGTGTCGGAGCCAAGCTCGAAGACGGTATTTTGACCCTGTCTTTCCCGAAAGCACCTGAAAAGAAACCGATCAAGATTGAGATCGCCTAAACCCTAATCTTTAAAAACAACAACCAATTGAAAAACATGAATGCAGAAAACGAAATTTGTTGCGCCTCTGAACCTCAGGAAACCAAAGAGTTGGAGCGTTTCAAGCCCTATTACACTTCGGAATATAGCGACGAAGCCTGGGAGGTGAAAATCGCGATGCCCGGAGTCGAAAAGTCGGGACTGGACGTGTTGATCGAGAATGAAATTCTCTCAGTAACAGGACTCCGGAAGGTAGAGTGTCCGGAGAACTGGAAACGACTCTCTGGATCAGGCGCTGACCGCCAGTATGAACTTAAGCTCGATGTCGGCCCGGAAGTCGATGGGTCGAGGATCGAAGCCAAGCTGGAAAACGGGGAGCTCGCGATCCGTCTTCCTCTCAAAGAAGAGGCTAAGCCGAAGCACATCCCTGTGACCTAAGGTCCAGAAGACAAGTTACTTAACAACAATAACCAAAACAGGCAGCCTTTCCGGAAACGGGAAGGCTGTTTTGTTATTCTGATAGCGACTCATGTCTAACAAATCAGGTCACATTTACATGAATCCTGAATCCGGTGGAAATTTGATCCACTTACTGCTTTAGATGTAAACGAAAGTAAGGTATGACTTTAGCCCCATATTGTTATGAGTGATCAAAGTGATACTACGAAACTGAAGGTGAGATACGAAGACATGGCTGCTCAATACGCCAGTCAGGTCATCCTCAATACCACCCAGGAAGAATTTCTCCTCGACTTTTCGTCCGGCGTTGTCCCGGATCCTAACACAGGTGATCCATGCGTGCCTGTCCACACCCGGATTGCGATGTCTATGGGTGGCGCCCAGAGATTGTATAGCCTCCTTGGTAAAGCGCTGAGTGGCTCCGAGTAATATCGGTAAGAGGATATATTCCCCTCCTTTTTTGATAATGGTCCAAAGCGAGTGAGGCAAAATTTGTGAGCCCACTCGCGGAGCATCATGCTTCGGTTCCGTTCGTTTCAGTTGCTGTTCTGATCCGTTTTCGTTCAAAGGATAGACAGAGGGCACCACTTATCAGGAAAACGATCATAATCTGCCAGTAAGGCAGAATTATCAGGTAGAGACCGTTCCCAAATTCTAACCGCGGCATCTGGGTGATCCACTTCATGTGATCGCCGGTAATCGGGTCACCGTTACTGAACGCAGTCCAGCGATGTTCATGCTTGAAGAACTGTGCTCCGATGCCGAAAATGGACGATTCGCTCTGAATTTTAAAGATCCCGTAAGGGGTTTCGGCGATCCACGCTTTCCAGACTTGTGTGCTGTGCCACCAACCGATAATAGTCAGAGACATCAAAATAAAGGCGAGGATCGAGAAAAGATAACGGCGAATAATCTTCACGGCGAAACTGTAAGGCGGGTTAAGATGTCGTCGACTGCCTTCTTTGCGAAAATATTATGAATCAGGAACTAGGACCGCTTTTACCCTCTACCGAAAATAACCGGAAACTGGAGGAAAACGTCCACCCCCGCGACTGGGTGAATCCGGTTCCTGAAGGTAAATACAACCTCGTCGTTATCGGTGCCGGGACTGCCGGATTAGTCTCCGCGGCCGGTGCTGCGGGGCTCGGGGCAAAGGTGGCTCTGATAGAACGTGATCTGATGGGCGGCGATTGCCTCAATGTCGGATGTGTCCCGTCGAAAGCGATTATTTCATCAGCTCACGTCGCGGCTGATATCAAAAACGCGGCGGCAAAAGGCATTTCCGTCGATCCATCGGCTGTGACGGTCCATTTTGATCAGGTTATGGAGCGGATGCGGAAGCTCCGGGCGGATATCTCCCCCCACGACTCTGCGGAAAGATTTACCGGTCTCGGAATTGATGTGTTTTTAGGGCAGGGGAAGTTCACTGGCAAAAACACGATTGAAGTGGGCGGGCAGGAATTGAAGTTTGCGAAAGCGGTCATCTGTACCGGAGCCCGGGCGGCGGCACCGCCGATTGCGGGGCTCGATTCCGTTCCGTATTTGACCAATGAAACCATTTTCTCACTCACCGAGCTTCCCGAGGCTTTGGGCATAGTCGGTGGCGGGCCGATCGGAGTCGAAATGGCGCAAACCTTCGCCCGTCTCGGTTCTAAAGTTACATTGATGGTCGATGAACACGGGGTGTTAGGAAAAGAGGATCCCGATGCGGCGAAAATTATACAAACTGCCTTGATCAACGATGGGGTCGAAATAGTAGCGGGAGGTAGAGATTTGAATGTGGCTCCCACTGCTAGCCATCAGATACACTGCTCGCTTTTATCCGGAAGTAGAGAATTCACTGTCGATCAACTACTGATTGCGGTAGGCCGCGCGCCGAATGTAGAGGGATTGGGGCTCGAAGCGGCCGGTGTCGCTTATGATAAAAAGGGAGTCACGGTTGACGATAAATTGAAGACCAGTAATCCAGCTGTTTTTGCCGCTGGTGATGTGTGCTCGAAGTATAAATTTACTCACGCCGCTGATTTTATGGCCCGCAATGTTCTCCGCAACGCTCTGTTCATGGGGAGGGCCAAAGAATCCGATCTCGTGATTCCCAGGGCGACCTACACTTCCCCGGAAGTTGCCCATGTGGGCCCGCTCTTTAGCGAAATGAAAGCAATGGATGTGGATACCTATGAAGTAAAAATGTCCACGGTTGACCGGGCGATACTCGAAGGGGATACCGAAGGTTTTGTCAAAATCCACTGCGAGAAAGGTAGCGATACGATAGTGGGAGCCACTATCGTCGCGAAAAATGCCGGCGATATGATCAGCCAGATCAGCCAGGCGATGAATGCCGGGGTCGGGCTGGGGACTATTGCCTCGACAATCAGCCCCTACCCGACTCAAGCCGAAGCGGTCCGACGGGCCGGCGATGCCTACAACCGGACCAAACTGACTCCGCTGGTTGCTAAACTTATGAAAAAGTGGCTGGCTTTTGCGCGGCGCTGATAGTGGATCTTTCGATTAGAGTTTCGATCGCAGGAATCAGCTCGAGCGCAGATGAGACAAAGATATCTGCGCCGGCCTCTGCTAAATCTTTCTCAAACCCAAAGCCCCAGTTAACGGCGATAGCACCCATCTTATTGGCCTTCGCGCCGCAGATGTCGTAGATTGTATCACCGATCATAATACCTTCCGGAGACTGTATTTTTTCCATCTTCCAGATATAGCGAATCAATTCCGCTTTATCACAGTGGGCTCCATCGAGATCGGCTCCATATATATTTTTGAAATATAGACTGAGTCCAAAATGGGTCACAATTTCTGTGGCCACTCCGGTAGGCTTTCCTGTGCAGACGTAGAGGTCGTGACCTTTATCGGCAAAATGTTTGAGCACCTCAGGAATGCCTTCGATCACGGTGGCTTCAAATTTTCCGCCGTTGTCGAGGCGCCATCGGTACAGTTCGACCGCTTCTTCAATTAAAGTTTCGTCTTCGGTCCCGAGCAGGATACCCATTGAATTGCGGAGCGGGGGACCGATGTATTGGACCAGCTCCTCGTCGGGAGGGGAGGCCAGACCGAGTGAGTTCAGTGCATAATGGATACTGGCCAGAAAGCCCGGAGCGGGATCGGTCAGCGTGCCATCAAGATCGAATAAAAGGGTGGGCAGAGACATTCTGGTCAAAGGTTAGGTTGATCTCATGGAATTCAAGATCGACTGTTCGAAAATTACCGATCCAATGGCAGAAGACCCGTTTCCATTTCCCAACGAAATTTACCCGCAAGACTGGTTCAGCGAACTGAACTCAGAAGACCTGTTTGAGAATGCCTACGCTCCTCTGGAAATCGATCTGGGGTGCGGTGATGGGACCTTTCTCGAGCAGATGGGTAAAGAATACCCCGAGCGGAATTTTCTCGGGGTGGAGCGATTGCTGGGCCGGTGCCGGAAAGTCTGGAAAAAGGCAGAGCGTTCCAACCTAAGTAATGTGAAGATTCTGAGGCTCGATACCAATTATGCCGTGAAGTGGTTGCTTCCGAAAGGTTCCGTATCCCGGCTGCATTTTCTCTGTCCGGATCCTTGGCCCAAGAAAAAGCACGCTTCGCGTCGGCAGATGTGCCGAATGGATTTTCTGCGTTCCATTCACGATTTGCTCACCGATGATGGGGAATTTCTGTTCAAAACCGATTCCGCTGAATATTTCGAAGAAGCCGCCGAAGTTCAGGAAAGCTGCGATTTTTTCCGGACCGTAGACTGGCCGGAGGAGGCCTTTTTCTATCCGATTACCGATTTCGAAAAGCAGTGGCTCGACGAGGGGCGGATCATGAACCGAATGAGACTGGTGAGGGCGTAAACCGTAAAAAATTGCCCGAAATGGAAAAAAGTGGCTGCAAATTGATTAATTGAAATTAATCTTCATTTGCCTGTCGGACTATCGAGTCAGACTAGATTTTTCCATAGCTGGAAGATGTTATATTCGACTCTGACGAGCTCGACGCATCACTCCTGAGGTCCTTAATTACGGTCCAACCGGTGGTTCCGACAGGCTTTTCTTTCCCTCCCTAGCCGGGATGCATTGCATTGAGGCGATTGGTGAGTTCCTCAACCAGTTCGGGGTTTTCGGCGGCAATGTTTTTGGTCTCAGTTTCCGCTGAGGTGTGATCGTAAAGTTCGACATGATTTTTACCAATGATAAGGCGGTGTGTGTCGGTCCGAATGGTCCGTTTGTCGCTCCGGTAAGCAACGGCGGCTCCCACGGATTCCGCAGCGGGGTCTTGCAAAACGGGGATCAGGCTTGCGCCGTTGAGGTAATCTGGCTTTTCCAATTTTGCCAGATCACAGACCGTTGGGAAAATATCGAGGGTCTGAACAATCGCTTTTGAAGCCTCACCCGGCGACGCGATTCCAGGGTAGGAAATGATCATTGGGGAGCCAAGTGACTCTTCAAATAACGCATGTTTTCCCCAGATGGCATGCTCGCCGAGGTGCCAGCCGTGATCGCCCCAGAGGATAACGATCGTGTTGTCGCGGAGCTTCAGAGCGTCCAACTTTTCGAGGATTTTCCCAACCTGAGCATCGGCATAGGTTACGCAGGCGGCGTAATGTTTGCGCACTTCGGTGGCAAATTCGGCGTCGTTATTGGGATTGCGGTTCCAGCGGTTATATTTCATGAACTCGCCGGAGCTGTGCCAGGTGGTTTTCCCCTTCGGCTTATCGGGATGGGGGATCGGCGGAAGTGTCGCGTCTTTGTAGGGCTCAAGATACTTGGCGGGAGCCCCGAAAGGCAAGTGGGGCCGGAGGATGCCTACCGCGAGGAAAAAGGGCTTCTCCGCAGTGTTTTTGCCTAACGAATCGAGCTCCGCGAGGGCTGCGTCGGTACTGATGCCGTCGGGATAAATTTCATCCCCCCCTTCGAGGGCCTGGAAGAGGTCCATATCTTTCGCATTTTTCCGGATCTCCCCGTTGGCGAGACCATGCATCCATCCTCTGGGATGTTGCCAGGCTCCGGCAGGCAGCAAATGGCGATCCCAGGAGTCGGGCATCTCCAGTTTGGTGTTGTCGTTCCAGTCTTTACCTCCCCGACCGCCGGGGTGATGGGATACTTTCCCGACTGAGACAGTGGTGTAGCCGTTCTGGCGAAAGTGTGCCGGGAAACTGGCCTTTGTAATCTTTCCGGAACGCCGGAAAAGGGCGTCGTTGGACGAAGATCCATAGGTGCCGGTAAGCAGAGTGTAGCGGGAGGCGCCGCAGGTTGGAGCCTGCACATAGTGCCGGTGAAAAGCTCGTCCGCGGGCAGCGAGGGCGTCGATATTTGGCGAGACGATGTAATCTTTCCCAAAGCAATTCAGCTCAGGCCGGAGATCATCTACGCAGATTAGAAGCACGTTTGGTTTGTCCTCCAGAGCGCAGGCAATGAAGGGAAAGAGACAAAGGGCGGAGAGAATAGCTTTTCGAAAATTCATAGGTTTCAACTGGGCTTAACCGGAGCAGGTGAATCTGTTTTTAAACTATATTCTGATCTTGGCAACGGGCGCATTTAGCAATCACAGATGGCGGAAAACCGCTCCGGGACGGGCGCGGAAATAAACAGGTCCTCACTGGTGACGGGGTGGGTGAGTTGCAGGAGTTGAGCATGCAGCATCAGTCCGGACTGGCGGGTCAGTTTCGTGAGGCGGTCCATTTCAGCGACGTCGCCATAGCGATAATCTCCCAGGATGGGGAACCGGGCGGCGGCGAGATGTTTCCGGATCTGGTGAAAGCGACCGGATTTCGGCCTCACTTTCAGTAGGGAGAACGACTGGTCCTCAATTTGAAAGGTTTGTTTGCGTTCGAAGTCGGTTGCCGCCTTCCGAAACGGATGGGTTTCATCTTTCTGGAGCGGTTGGTCGGATCGCCATCGATGCGGTGTTTTCCCGGCGACAATGGCGAGGTATAGTTTGCGAACTGCCTGCCGCTCAAACTGAAGGCGGATGTGGGTATCCAGTCCTTTTGATAGCGAGAATACGATGACTCCGGACGTTGGTTGATCCAAACGGTGAACGGACCAGATTTTTGCCCCGATCTGATCCCTTAATACTTTCATCAGGATGGGGCTGGAGTTCTCGTCCTTCCCTCCGGGATGCACGGGAAGCCCCGCCGGTTTGTCCACGGCAACGATCCACTGGTCGCGATAAAGTATAGAAAGTGGTTTCATGGGTTTTGCAGCGGAGTGTACAGGGTACAGTCTGAGATTGTACCCTGTACACCGTTAGGTATATACAAAAAAAACGGGCGAACCGTGAGGTTCGCCCGTTCAAAAATGAATTTTTTAAAAGCGGTCGATGATTACATCATTCCGCCCATGCCGTGGTCGTGACCGTGGCCTGCGTCAGCTGCTTCCGGCTCAGGGATGTCTGCGATGAGACACTCTGTAGTCAGAAGAAGACCGGAGATAGACGCTGCGTTCTGGAGAGCAGAACGGGTAACTTTAGTTGGGTCAACAACACCACCTTTTACGAGGTCTTCGTAAGAGTCAGTAGCTACGTTGTATCCTTTGTTACCTTTAGCATTCTTAACCTGCTCAACGATGAGAGCTCCTTCGCGACCTGCATTAGCTGCAAGCTGACGAAGAGGTGCTTCGATGGCGCGGGCTACGATGTCTGCACCGGTAGCTTCGTCACCTTCGAGACCGAGGTCTCCGACGTTGCCTTGAGCGCGGATCAGGGCCGTACCGCCACCGGGAACGATACCTTCTTCAACGGCAGCGCGTGTCGCGTGAAGTGCATCTTCAACACGGGCTTTCTTCTCTTTCATCTCAGTCTCGGTAGCAGCACCTACGTTGATAACTGCAACACCACCTGCCAACTTAGCAAGACGCTCCTGGAGCTTCTCGCGATCGTAGTCGGAAGTCGTTTCCTCGATCTGACGACGGATCTGGTTTACGCGGCCGCTGATAGCGTCGGTAGTTCCTTCACCTTCGATGATAGTAGTTTCCTCTTTAGTGATTTTAACTGTCTTAGCAGAACCAAGATCGTCGATAGTCACGTTCTCAAGCTTGATGCCGAGGTCTTCAGTGATGACTTTACCACCAGTGAGGATAGCGATGTCTTCAAGCATTGCTTTACGGCGATCACCGAAGCCAGGAGCTTTAACAGCAGCGACGTTGAGTGTTCCGCGGAGCTTGTTAACAACGAGAGTTGCGAGAGCTTCTCCCTCTACGTCTTCAGCGATGATGAGGAACGGACGACCGCTCTGAGCGACTTTCTCAAGAAGAGGAAGCATGTCCTTAAGATTGGAGATCTTCTTCTCGTGGATGAGGATAAGTGGGCTGTCGAGATCACAAACCATAGTCTCGGCGTCAGTTACCATGTAAGGAGAAAGGTAACCTTTGTCGAACTGCATACCTTCAACAACGTCGAGAGTTGTTTCGATACCTTTTGCTTCTTCAACGGTGATAGTTCCGTCTTTACCGACTTTGTCCATTGCGTCAGCAATGATACCGCCGATTTCGCTGTCCCAGTTTGCGGAAACAGTAGCAACCTGTGCGATTTCTTTAGTGTCAGTAACTTCAGTAGAGATGTTCTTCAGCTCTGCAACGAGTGCTTCAGCTGCTTTGAGGATACCGCGCTGGAGGCTGATAGGATTAGCTCCTGCAGTCACGTTGCGAAGACCTTCTGCGTAGATTGCTTCCGCAAGAACGGTAGCTGTCGTTGTTCCGTCACCTGCGATGTCACTGGTTTTGGAAGAAACTTCTTTAATGAGCTGAGCGCCCATGTTTTCGTAAGGGCAGGAAAGTTCGATTTCCTTAGCAACGGTAACACCGTCTTTCGTGATAGTCGGGCTACCGAACTTTTTCTCAAGGATAACGTTACGACCTGCAGGTCCCAAAGTTGCCTTTACAGCTTTAGCAAGCTTCTTGGCTCCGGAGAGGAGCGCGTGACGTGCTTCTTCGTCGAATGATAATTGTTTTGCCATCTTAGTATATAGATTGGATGTTTAGAAATAGGATTAAGCGAGAATACCCAGGATGTCGCTTTCGTTAAGGATCAAGCACTCTTCTGAACCGAGCTTGATTTCAGTTCCGCCATACTTGGAGATAAGAACTTTGTCGCCGACTTTTACGGAGAACTCAACCGTCTCACCATCGTCGTTTTTACCATTTCCAAGAGCAAGCACTTCAGCTTCCTGAGGCTTCTCCTTGGCGCTGTCAGGAAGGAAGATTCCTCCCTCAGACTTTTGTTCATTTTCCTCGATGCGCTTCACGAGAACGCGGGTCCCGAGAGGTTTGAATGTACTAGCCATAATATAGTTAGTCTATGTGTTGTTTTGTTTTTGTTAGGTTTAGAAATCTGAAACTCGGTTGGCTCGCCTCTGTGAATCGGCATATCCACTCCACAAGAGCGGGCCTTTGAATCTCAGATTTCAAAGAGTTCCCGACCTCTGGATTGAGGTCGGGAAAAGTGTTAGTTAAATTATAATTAAGCTTTGTCTTCGTCGACGACTTCAAAGTCGGCATCAACTACGCTGCCCTTTGCCTGTTTCGGCTCGTCGGAATCGCTGTCTACGGCTTCTTCCCCGGCGTCTGCGGTTGCACCTGCTCCGGCACCTGCAGCTTGTGCGGCGGCAGCCAGTTGGGCGAACTTGGACTGAAGGGCTTCATTCGCGGATTGGATTTTTTCGGTATCGTCTGATTTGAGAGCTTCCTCAACTTCCGCAACTGAGGCTTCGATATCAGCCTTGGCATCTGCGGGGAGTTGGTCACCCAGGTCTTCCATCTGTTTTTTGATGGTGTAGACACTGTTGTCAGCGATGTTCCGGGCTTCAATTGCCTCCATCCGCTTCTTATCAGCGTCAGCAAATTCCTCGGCTTCGCGCTTGGCCTTTTCGATTTCGTCATCGCTGAGACCGCTGGAACCTTCGATAGAGATTTTCTGCTCTTTTCCGGTTTCCATATCTTTCGCTGTCACCTTGAGGATACCGTTACGGTCGATGTCAAAGGTGACTTCGATTTGAGGTTGGCCCCGTGGAGCAGGTTTGATCCCGTCGAGGCGGAAGTTACCAAGTTTTTTGTTATCGTTGACCATCTTACGTTCGCCCTGGCAAACTACGATATCAACAGACGGCTGATTGTCGGCAGCCGTAGAGAAAACTTGAGACTTTTTCGCGGGGATCGTGGTGTTACGCTCGATCATTGGTGTGGCAACTCCACCCATGGTTTCAATACCAAGCGAAAGAGGAGTCACATCGAGGAGGACTACATCGCCGAGACTTGGGTCTTTGGAGATAACTCCACCCTGAATCGACGCTCCGATCGCAACCACTTCGTCGGGGTTAACTCCCTGGTGTGGTTCTTTACCGGCCAGCGCATGGGCGGTTTCCACCACCTTGGGCATTCTGGTCATACCACCGACGAGAACCAGCTCATCGATATCCGAAGCGGAAATTCCGGCTTCTTTGATACAATCGTTAACCGGACGCTTGGTTCTCTCGAAGAGATGATCGGTCATCTGCTCAAGTTGTGAGCGGGACAGAGACATCTGGATGTGCTTCGGTCCGGACTGATCCGCGGTAATGAACGGAAGATTGATTTCGTAAGTCTTCGAAGAGGAAAGGGCGATTTTAGCCTTCTCAGCTTCTTCCTTAATCCGCTGCAAAGCATCGGGCTGACCGGAAAGGTCAATCCCGGAATCTTTTTTGAATTCGTTGGAAATCCAGTCGATAATCGCATTGTCCCAGTCGTCACCACCGAGATGAGTATCGCCATCGGTCGCAAGCACTTCGAAGAAACCTTCGTCAATTTCGAGAACTGAGATATCGAAAGTACCACCACCGAGGTCGTAAACAGCGATTTTCTCTTCTCCTTTTTTGTCGAGGCCGTAGGCAAGCGCTGCTGCGGTCGGCTCATTAACGATCCGCTCGACCTTGAGGCCTGCGATTTCACCGGCTGCCTTGGTGGCATTCCGCTGAGAGTCGTTAAAGTAGGCGGGAACCGTGATCACTGCCGAAGTGATTGTCTCCCCGAGGCGGGCTTCGGCATCAGCTTTCAGCTTACTGAGAACCATTGCTGAGATTTCCTGAGGGCTGTAAGCCTTCGTTTCGCCGGCGACTTCAATCTCGATGTGAGCATCGCCATTCGAAGCTTTTACGATTTTGTAGGGTGTCTTTTTCTCACCTTCAGACAATTCGTCGAACTTTCGGCCAATGAGGCGCTTTGCTGAGAAAATTGTGTTTCTAGGGTTGGTGATGGCCTGTCTTTTAGCGGCCTGTCCGACAAGACGCTCGCCATCTTTTGAGAATGCCACAACCGATGGGGTTGTGCGGGCGCCTTCGGCGTTTTCCAGAACGGTGGGTTGGCCAGCCTCCATCACTGCCATGCAGGAGTTGGTGGTTCCCAAATCGATGCCAAGTATCTTACTCATAATAAATGTGGTTTGTGCTAAATGTGGGGTGGTTATTTTAAATTTTTTCTGGTGAGCCTTATCGCAGAGCATATGCCAAGCCGTCCCGGAAACGCTGTGGGCCCGACCAATAAAGGGATCGCGGCGTTTGTCGATATTCTGCAGAGTTTTCGGAAATGGTCGGAACGAGATACTATGTCTCAGTTGGAGTGACAAAACGGCACAAAGGGCAATCTTGTCCGGGCACAAAAAAAGCCCCACTTAGCAAAGTGAGGCTTTCATTCTTCTGGGATTATCTAAACTCCTACGAGTTCAAAATCTTGTCACGCTCGAGCTTCAGTCCCATTTTGCGGTAGAGAGTGGCGATACTCACATCGAGCATGCTGGCGGTTTTCTCTCTGGAACCCTCGTTGTACTTGAGTGTCTCACGAATAAAGAGTTTCTCCTGCTTCTTGATATACTCGGAGAGGGCGGTGCCGATGGGAAGATGGTGCGTTGTCTTTTCATCTTCGTCCGTGATTTCGACTTTCTGAGCTACTTTTGGAGGCAGATCGATCGGACGGATTCTACCATCCTCTGAGAAAGCGCAGGCTCGCTCAATCGCATTCTGTAATTCACCAACGTTGCCGGGCCAGGTGTAATTCTCAAGAAGGCGACTTGCGTACTTATCTACCTCCATGGGTTTGGAGCCGGTTCGGTCGGTGTAACGCTTCAGGAAGTATTCTGCCAGCAGGCCGATGTCCACTTTGCGGTTACGAAGTGGTGGCACGTCGACAGGAATAACCGAGATCTTGTAAAAGAGGTCTTCACGGAATTTTCCTTCAGCGACGCACTCCTCAAGCTTTTTGGCGGAAGAAGCGATGAAGCGGACATCCATCTTCATTGGGAGGCTTCCTGACATTCTTCTTTCAGACACCTCTTCGAGATAGGCTTCCAGCATTGACTGAAGTCGGACCGGGAGCATGTGGATTTCCTCGAGGAGAACGGTGCCTCCCATGGCACGGCTGAAAATAGTCTCACCACGGCTGCCAATTGAACCGAATAGTTCGGCTTCGAGGAGATCCTCGGGAAGAGCGGAGCACTGCAGTACTTTAAAAGGTGCATCTTTGCGGCTGCTTGAATTGTGAATCGTCCGGGCAACCATTTGCTTTCCGGTTCCAAATTCACCCTCAATCAAAATCGGGGAATCATTCTCGGCGATCTTGGCAGCGAGCTCGTTGATCGCTTTCATCTTGTCGCTCTTTCCGATCAACTCGCCGGAACTCCAAGCTAACTCAAAGGCTTTGGCTTCGTCACTGGACTTCGATTCCGGCGACATTTTCTGCTGGTAGGCGAGATCAACGGCACGCTTCAGATCTGCGAGTTCGAACGGCTTCGTCAGGTAATCAAATGCCCCGAGCCTCATCGCTTCAACTGCGGTTTCAATCGTGCCGTGTCCAGTCACCATGATCACCTTGGCATCCGGACACTTCTCTTCGCTGAAACGAACCACATCCATTCCGTTTCCATCTCCGAGGACAAGGTCCACGACGAGAACATCGAAGTCTTGAGTTTCGAGCGCCTTGCGGGCTCCTTCTTCGCTGTTAACCGCAACAGTTTCGTGTCCGCTCTGCTGGCAAGCCTTTGCCATCAGATTCAGGATCGCAGTTTCGTCATCGACAATGAGAATTTTAGCCATCTTTGAGTGATCTATTTCAGAATTAGATATGTAGATGACTTAATACTACGGATTCCTTAAGTAATTCAACTTAAAACATTCTCAAATCTGAAAAAAGTTCCTTTTTGGTAATAGATAGCAGGGATTCTCCGCAGTTCTGACACGAAAGTTGGAGATCAATCAAAACTAATAATTTTATAAAATTTAATTCTAATGTTCGCTTTTTTAAAAAAACAGAGGTAAATTTAATTTCGAAAAAAACTAATAAGACTATGCGGACAAGCGTCAAAGATCATGAAACCACCGGAACATCTACCCCCGAAACAACAACCAACACACACCTACCAGATAAAATGTCCGCAGTTGCAACAAATCACATGCATGTCACCTCGAGAGAACTCGTCGAGCTAGCCCAGAAAGATTTTCAAGGTCCTCTCACCGGTTATGCGGCGGGTCTCCTTGGAGGAGACTGGGAAAGAGCGCGGGATGTCGTACAGGACACCTTTATTAAGCTTCACAAGCAGGATCCTGATCTAATCAAAGGGAAACTTAAAAGCTGGCTATATACAGTCTGCCGGAATCGGGCCATCGATGTACTCCGGAAAGAGAATCCAATGCTCACATCAGCTGGAGAAGCTTTTGAGAATCTGAATGACACCACTCCTTCTCCTGCGGAAAGCGCCGTTTCCAAAGAACGCCACGCGGAAGTACTTCGCTTTCTTGACCGGTTACCAACCAATCAGAAAGAAGTGATCCGTTTAAAATTTCAGGGTGATCTCAGTTATAAAGAGATCGCCGAAGTCACGGGCCTGAGCGTGAGTAACGTCGGGTTCCTGATTCATACGGGAATCAAACGACTCCGAACCTTAATGGGAGTCGAGTTGAGTTAACCACTTTCAACGAATTTCACCACATCCTTACCACAACAACCAACCATACCACATTTGCCACTGCTACCTAATACCAATGAACCATTCAAAAGACCTAGATAACCCCAGATTCACCGCCTATGCGGCGGGTGAGTTGGATAGCGGGGAAATGGAAGCATTCGAAGCAATGCTTGCGGACCCTTGTGCCCGGAAGGAACTTGATGACACGGAGGCGATGATGAGTCTCTTGAAAGATGCTTTCTCGGACGAGTTGGCGACCAGTCAGGCTGTTGATCGTGAATCAAGTCTGTTGACGAGTTATGCTCTCGGCGAGTTGGAGGATGACGAGCTTGATACGATCGAATCGCAAATTGCCGGATCTGAAGAATTCGCCGCTGAGTTGGCAGGCATCGAGGAAATGATGGGGCTGCTTTCGAGCAGTCTTGATGAGGAATGGCGGTCCCACGAATCAATTGATCTCGATGTGCCGGCGTTTACTGATTATGCATTAGGCGAGCTTTCCGGAGTTGAGGCGGATGAGTTTGAGGCAAAAATCAAATATTCCGCAGAGGCGAAAAAGGAGTTGGGTGAAACCCATGCTTTTGTCAGCCTGTTGTCAGAAGGATTGGAGAAAGAGTGGAAATCAGAGCTTTCGGCTCCTGACCATGAGTTCTCCCTGGTTGAAGCAACCGGTGAAGAAAATGTTGTCTCGGTTAATTTTGCTCAGGCATCACAAAGTTCCGCTCGTGCCGTGAAAAACCGCGGCCCGATCCTGATCAGCCTTGCCGCAGTGTTAGCTGGTCTGCTGGTGGTTGGAGGTATGTTGAGTAATTCAGGATCCGGGAATAGTAATCTTGCGACGGCTCCGATTACGGGTTTCTCCTCGGATGACCACAAGTGGTTTGATCCAGGTGACAAGCCTGCTGAAGTGGCGAAGGCCCCGGTTGAGTCGCCATTCAATTTGCAGTTGCTGGATGAATTGAATCAGCCAATTGAGGACTTCGAACTGGCTGATGTTGACATGGTCGATGTCTCCGCCTTCGATCCTGCCGGAAACAGTGGTATGATGAATGTCTCATTAGATACGTCGATAGAAAACAGTCCAGCGCTCCGGGCTCCATACTCTTTGGTTGGGTCTTACTTTCCTCAGGAAAAGAGCGGTGAATCTTCCTACGCGATCCGTTATGGTCTGGTAGACGGCAACAGTGCTCGTTCCTTTATGTTGATGGATCGTCTCCATCACAACGATGGGCTTGAGAGTGTAATCTATCAGGGGATTTTGACTTTCCCTGCAGGTGCTGATTTTGACACTCAGGATCTGATGCCTTTCAAAGCGGATGCCGATCAGATGTCAGGTGCCGATCTTTCAACCGTTTATCTGGGCCTGCGTTCAGAGATTAAAAGTCTCGCTGATTCGATTAACCATACTCCGGTTGATGCGAATGTGCTTCGAGTGAAGTTGAACGATTTGCTCGAGCGATACGGTGAACCGACGAATTGATATTTTTGTAGATAAGCAGTTTTTTTTGAGATCAATAAGAGCCGGGCGGGAAATCGCCCGGTTTTTTTGGGTTCGGCAAAATCAGTGAATGGCGAAGGTCGGTCGCTTTGTAGTTGTAAATTTGAACAAGTTTTTCGCTTGTGTGGACTTGCTAAGTAATTAATGTTCGGGTGAACATTAATTATGCAGTTTAATAATTCGAAGGGGAGAGGGACCGGTCTGGAACCTGGAAATCGATTCGAGCGGCAAAGGGTTGAGCTTGATCCGGGGCTTTTCGAGGAAATGGCAGCTAGTGATCCTGATTTCGAGATCAGGCGACCTGAAACAAAGTGTTTCCGTGATGATACCCAGCAGATCATAACTCAGAATTCGAGCCCGGATTTGGGGTTCTCATTCAGTTTGAATCCTTATCGAGGTTGCGAACATGGATGTGCTTACTGTTACGCGAGACCGTATCACGAGTATCTCGGGTTTAATGCGGGACTCGATTTTGAGACGAAATTAATGGTGAAAAGTGAGGCTCCTGATCTTCTCGAAAGGGAGCTGGCCAAACCGGGCTGGAGTCCCCGCAGTCTTGCCTGCAGCGGAGTGACGGACTGTTATCAGCCGATTGAGAGAAAGTTTCAAATCACGAGGGAGTGTCTCCGGGTCCTTAGCGAGTTTCGGAATCCAGTGGGCATCATCACGAAGAACAGTTTGGTCACGAGGGATATCGATCATCTTTCCGAGTTGGCCAGGTTCAATGCGTCGGTCGTGGCGATATCGTTAACCAGTCTTGACCGGGAGCTGGCAGGGGTGTTGGAGCCGAGGGCTTCGAGGCCGGAAGCGAGATTAAGAGCGATTCAGCAATTAAGCGAGGCGGGTATCCCGGTGGGAATCTCGCTTGCCCCCGTCATTCCCGGGCTGAACGACCATGAAATTCCGGCTTTGCTCGAGGCGGCCAGAGATCACGGGGCGTTATTTGCCGGCTACAGTGTTTTGAGGCTCCCCCATGGAGTTAAAGATATCTTTTCTGACTGGTTGGACCGCAATTTCCCGGGAAAGAAGGAAATGGTTTTGGGGAGAATTCGGGAAATGAGAGATGGAAAATTAAATAGCAGTGATTTCGGGGTGCGTATGTCAGGAAAAGGAATCATCGCTGAGCAGATAAATACGATATTCAGGGTCTCACATCGGCGGATGAAGTTTGGGGCTGGAGTGCCTTCTCTCTCCACCGAACACTTCAGGCGGAGACTGCCCGGGCAACTGGAACTTTTTGATTGATTGCCGTTGCGGGAGGATGAATGGATCAGATGGTATCCGGAAAATCCTCAAACCCGATATGAATTCAGAGAGCTCGTTTTCCACCTTTGAGACAATTGTCGCTGTCCGCCCGGATGACATCGATATGAATCAGCATGTTCATAATTCAAAATTTCTTGATTACGTTCTGGCTGCTCGATTTGATCAAATGGAGCGCTGTTACAAAATGCCGATGTCAGCCTTTCTGGAGCGGGGATTCAGTTGGTTTGTGAAAGTGGCTCATATCGAACACAAAAGGCAACTTTTCCTGGGAGATCATGTCATTGTTGCGACGAGAGTTTCGAAAATTGCGGACCGTTCCTGCCATGTGGAATTTTCGGTCACGAGGCAGAAAACGGGAAAAATTTCCGCGCAAGGGTGGTTCGAATATGTTATGGTTTCGACGGATACTGGGCGGAGCGTATCAATTCCTGATGACATTCTGGCGGCGTATTCGATTTAGGGAAAACCATGTGAAATTTTCTTTCGATTTTATGCGAAAGATGCGTATTTTTTCTAACGAGAAACCTTGACAATTTTTGTTTTCAGGGTTTTCTCAACACATAATGTGGCAGGGTAGCTCAGGGGTAGAGCAGAGGACTCATAAGCCTTTTGTCGGGAGTTCAAATCTCCCTCCTGCTACCATTTTAACCCACACTTCTTTTTACCTCGTGGATCATGTCTTGAGGGTGTAGGCCCCATTGTTCTGAATTTCAAATGGCCGCCTTAATCGATCTGAACGTTGGAGCTGATATTATCATGTGGCTCGGTTGGCTCATGGTAGCGCTCGGATTGTTTAAAATTGTAATCTACCTGATTGGTGAGTTATCTCCCGGAGTCTGGGAAAAGATAAAATCACCCACCTTCAGAAAGCTTTTTACCGGTCAGGGTAATCGTCTCCTATTCGGTCTCGGAGGGCTGTTTACGGTTCTGTTCGGGCTCGGTTCAGTTGGGATCGCTTTCCTGATTCGGCGGCTCGCCGGAATGGTCTGAGGGATTCGGAGCTGAGCTTTTCTTATCCTCATCGGCGAGAAGTTGAGAGACCTCCTCCTGAATGGAGCCGATCTGTTCCAGATGAAGCTGGGGGTCGGTTACGATGTAGACTGAGCCGGTATCTTTGTGCTCATAGAAAAGGAGCTTTCGGCTCTCTGTCTCTTTGGTCTCAGTGGGTACCAAAATTTTCTTTCTCTCAAGCATGAGCGCCAAAATATAGCGGGCATTCTCCGTGGCGGGGTCATCTTCTTCGATCATCCGGTGAAGCATCGCTTCTGCCGAGTTCTGCTTCACTGCCTCCTGTTTCGCTTTGCCTTCGATTTTCCGGTATTCCGATTTCCAGAAGGAAAAAGGGGAGGGTTGAAGGTCTTTTGCAATCAATTTCCAGGACTCGACGCTGAAATCTCTCCGAAGGAAACCGTCCGATTCGGGGTCATCGAATATGCAGGTATAGAATGGCTCCTCGTCTTCGAATTCCTTTTCAGAATGAAAGCACACGCCCGACCGGGGCTTAATTTTCCAATCGACGATGATAGACATAATTTCCGAAGCAATCTTTGCGACAGATTGAGATTTTTTTCAATCTGAAAGGTCTTAAATCACCGAACTTTCCCGAAGGTCACGAGAAAAAGGAGGACTTTGCTCAATTTCGGGACATCCCGGTTCCGGCTTCTGAACCAGAGGAGGACGATGCCTATACCGGCGACGATAAAATTGCAAACCCATGCGCCCATAAACGGTGAGATGCGATTGCCCTGGCCAAGTGCCATGGTGGTGCCTTTCATGATGTACATGAGGGCGAAAATAATAACCGCCGCAGTCACTCCGCCGAGGACGCCCTTCCGCGAATAAACGATCCCGAGAGGGGCTGCGACCAGGACCATCGCAAAACAAGTCGCCGGTTCGGCAAATATATTCCAAAGATTGGTTCGGAAAGAAGCGAGATCCTTATCAGCCATTTCGCGATTGGCGTTGAGATACATTTTCAAACCCGGCATCCCGAGAAATTCCGGGTTTTGAGAGGAGCTGAGCACTTTCCAGGGCGTTTCGTTCCAGTCAGAGAGAGTTAAAGTGTCGAATGGGACAGGGCGGGGAATTTTGTCTTTGTGGTAATTCCAGACTCTCCCATTTTTCAGGGTCCAGTCGCTGGTCTCGCTTTCCCAGTTCCAGCTGGCCTCGCGTGCCTGCCACATCGTGATGGGTTGGCCTTCAGCGTCACGTTTCCAGATGATCACATTCCCCATCGGTTTACTCAATTCCCAGGGTACTAAACCGACAAACCACGTCCGGGAGGCGAAATCATTGACGTGCATCCATCCGGACTTTGACCAGAGGCCTTTAGCCGGTGGGGGGGAGTTGGAGTGTTTTGCTGCCTGATCACTCAACGCATTTTGTAAAATCGCTTCTTTCAGGCCAACGGCGCGGGGTGCCCAGTCATATTTAAGGGCAAGAGAAATTACTGAGGTGTAGACTCCGATAAAGAGTAATGGGGCGAGAATTCTCAGCACCGACCTCCCGGCGCTGATCATGCTGATCAGCTCATTGGATTTTGACATCGTGGAAAGCGCAAAGAGCAGCGAAAGCAGTATCACGATGGGCAGGACGAAGAGGATCACATAAGGAAATTGAACAATATAAAACTCGGCCAATCGGCTGAAAGGAAGTCCACTGAAGGCCGGTCCATTATCGGTGAAGTCGAAGATCAACCAGATGGAGGTAAAGGCCATCATACAAAAGGTAAATGGAGAGAGGAAGGCTTTGACCACATACTGATCCATCAAGCCGAGACGGAAGAACATCTGGACGACGATGGGCGGACTGATGATTAAAAAGCCGATCAGGACGATTTTCCCGACATAAGCAGGAATTGACGAATTTTCCCCGGCGAGAGCCTTTCCGGCAAGAGCACTTTGCGTAGCGATGATGTCGGTAGGTAGCCAGGCGAGGAGCCCGCCAAGACAGGCTACCCACAGCGCGATGGTGAGCAGTCGGTGTCTCGTTACCATCCTGCCGCTCTCTCGAATCCAGAGACTGACAAAAAACGCAATCAGAGCCATCGCTGCGCCGACGCCTTTCCCGGCCATCGGAAGCATGCCCGGGTAATCCTGAAGATTCGCTTCGGCTCCTGCTTCGACCAATTTTTGGCTCTCGTCAGCGTATTGTTGGAACGCGGTATTGAAGGTCAGTGCCATACCGATGGCGAGAATCCCGAAAACGATCTTTATCGTTAGGGATTTATGGTCACCGGTTTTTCCGCCTCCGAATTTTTCAGAGAGACCCTTCCAGACCTTGCCAAACCAGGCGAAGAGAGGGAACTTTGTGAGAGCTTTGAGCATATTGTAAAGGATGCAGATGCAGAGAGCCCCAGAGATTCGCTCAGGGGTCCGAAAGGGTCAACCAATCAAATCCAACTGAATTGAACGTCAACGAATACGCGGAAAAAGTACTATTCAGCACCAACCTGGATGAAAAACTTAGGCTCTCCACTGAAACGATCGAGTTTGATATTCAACAGGCCAGTGTTAGCGGGGATTTGATCCCGGGGCGCCCCGATTCGATGTTGCTTGATTCCGTGGAAAAAGCGGCGCGGGCTTCCCTGCCTTCCCGCTCCAGTTTGGTTGATGACAAAAACCGGGGAACGCTTCTTCATTTTTTTGCCAACCATGAGCTTCTGGCGGCGGAGTTGATGGCGCTGGCTCTCTTAAAATTTCCCAATGCTCCCGTTGAATTCAGGAAGGGATTATTCAAAACCCTGCAGGAGGAGCAGAAGCATACCCTTTGGTATTTGGGGCGGATGAAGGAATGTGGGGTCACACTTGGTGAGTTTCCGGTGAGTCGTTTTTTCTGGGACACCGTTTCGACGATGGAAACCCCATTCGATTATGTGTCGCGGCTCAGTTTGACCTTCGAGCAGGCTAATCTGGATTATTCGAGGCATTTCGGCGCGATTATGAAAGAGGCTGGTGATCCCCGCACCGCTCGAATTATGGAGAAAATCTACCGTGATGAGATTGAGCACGTTGGATACGGATTGAAGTGGTTCCGGTATTGGAAAGATCCGGAAAAGTCCGATTGGGATGCCTACCGGAGTTGCCTGTCTCTTCCGCTTTCTCCAAGCCGGGCCAAGGGAAATGGGATTGATTTTAATGGAGAGGGAAGAAGGGACGCAGGACTCAGCGAAGCATTCGTCCGAAATCTTACGGTATACGAGAAGTCAAAAGGGCGCTCTCCCAACGTTTTCTATTTTAATCCTGATGCAGAGGATTCGATTGCATCAGGCGGTGATTTCTATCAGCCGGATTCCAAGATTGAATCTTTAATAAATGATCTTGAGATACTCATGATATTTCTGTCTCGGCAGGATGATGTCGTCCTGATGAGAAAACCACCAAGTCTTGAGCATTTGGAACGTTTAAGAAGCGCCGGGTTTCAGCTGCCCGAGATTGAGAAACTGGATGGAAACGGAAACGTAGCCAGCGGCACCTCCCTCACGAACAGAAAATTGAGTTCTTTTAAACCATGGTCAGTGGCACCGGATCAGCCCCGCCGATTCGGAATGTATTCCGAAGATGAACTTTGGAATGATGATTGGCGCGCGTTATTTTCAAAGGTGAACCAAGCCGGGGTATTCGGGGAGTGGATGGGTAGATCTAAGATTTGTTTTTCTGAAAATGAGGTGGAAAAGGTTGCTTCGGAATCCGGCAATGTCTTGAAGCGCTCCATCGCCGCAGCGGGACGCGGGGTTAGATTTTGCCGTTCGCGGGAAGAAACGCTGAAAGTTTCCCGTGACTGGCTAAAGGCAGGCGATGGACTGTTAGTTGAGCCCGCTCATGACCGAGCCTTTGATTTTTCGGTCCAATTTGAGATTAAGGAGGCGAAAATGGTTCAGGTCGGACTGATTCGCCAGCTAGTCGGCCCTACCGGAAGGTATTCAGGAAGTGTGAGTGTTCCCAAGTTTTGCAAGGGGCTGCCGGAAGAAATCAGCCGGTTTTTAATGAATGAAGCCCTTCCTTATTTCGATGTGTCGAGTCCAATGATGCGAGCGGTATCCGAGCGGTTCATGGGGATGAAGTATTCCGGGCCCGTCGGGATCGATTCTTATCTATACAAAGATTCCAACGGCAATTTGGCGTTCCGCCCGATTTGTGAAATCAATCCCCGGTATACGATGGGGCGGGTTGCTCACGAAGTCAGAAAAGCGGTAGCTCCGGGGTGTGCTGTTCGGTTTCAAATTGAAAAAGTTCAGCCCCACCGGGTCGAGGCTTCTTCCAAAGTCACATTGGCGAATGGAAAAATCTCAAGTGGAGAGCTCTGCCTGAATGAGATTTCAGACAGCACGAAGTTCGCCGTAATTATTAAAGTAGATAAAGATCCGGGGCTGCTATAGATTCTAAAATTCTCCAAAATGAAGCACTTATTCGTTTTAATACTGTTTTTTCTGTTCGGAGTTTCTCTGGTTCAGGGGAATTCAGCGATGTCGCCAACGGTGATTAAAGTGGTTCGCGATGCCTGCGTGGAAGTGTTGGTTGAGCGCCAATTGCGGGGCGGAGGAGCTATCATAGAATCCGGAAATGGCAGGGCCTATGTGATTACCGCGGCTCACCTTTTCCCGAAACCCAATGCTTTTATTACTATCATGACCGAGAAGCACGGGATTCATAATGCAAACCTGATTGCTTACGATTTCGGTCATGATCTCGCTCTGCTTGAGATTGCGACCCCGCGGGATCTCCCCACGATTCCGGTGGCGAGCTATACTCCGTCTCCGACCCAGCCTGTTTATAATTTCGGTCCGGCGTTGAGGCGACGAACGTTGATTATTTCGGGGGACATGGCTGAGTCGCGGGTGAACTACACTGACTTTGAACCGTCTGATGGTTATTTGGCCCATATCTTTATAGCTGCGATTAATCCTGTTCTGACTTCCGGGGGGATTTGGGTTAACCAGAAAGGAGAGGTTATCGGGGTTCAGAGCGGTCGGTTGAAAGGCGATGCGGGGGCTCCTTCTTCCGGGCTCAGTATGGCCTGCCCTCCATCGGCGATCCGAAAATTAATTAAGACAAAGGTCAGCGCGAGCACGCCGGGGATTGGCGGCTGGATCTGGGAATTGTGGACGATCGATCGCCAGCACCTGACAAAAGTGCCCGAATCGGTCACGGGCCTGGCGGTAAGGTGGGTCAGAGAAGGTGGCGCTTTGGAGAGAGCGGGGATCAAGCCCAATGAGATTATTGTAGCTTGCAACGGCGAGAAGATTTTGAGGCGTAACGACTTGTTTTCGGTGATTCGAGCCAAACCCTCAGGATCGATTTTTACCTTGTCGGTTTACAATCCGGACACTAACCGGACTCGAAAGGCGAAACTTCAGACAATGCCTCTTGAGGCGCGATGGAATATCTACCTCAAGAATCTCAGAAACGGCTGATTTTTCCCTAGTCAACCAGCTGATTGATCGCTGTCTTGAGCTCTGCCTCGATATCCTCTATGACGCTGGAGATTTCTTTTCCGGGAACACCGTAATAACTTCTGATTTGATTGAGGGTCTTTTCAGGTAGTTCTGAGAAAGCCGGGTGTTGGTCCATCGCATATCTCACTAACTCAGATTGATGTTCTTCCACAAAGGTACGGTCGATCAGAGGCGAAAGATTTCCGTAGAGCCATCGATCGGTAGGGTTAAACAGTGACCGAAGAGCAAATAGGTAGGCGTATTGGTAGAGGTTTTCCAAAGTGACAACGATGGCGTTGTAGTGGGGCTGTGTTTGGAAGGAGGCGCTGCGCAACAGGGAGTTGATGTCTCGGAAAGTGTAGTAATAGAGACCGATAGGTGACTCTTTCGGGTCGTTTTTCCGAGGCGGATATTTGGTGATAAATCCATCGGTGGTTTCGTGCTTTGAAAGCTGGAACGTTTTTGAGGTATCTAAAATCCGAAACTGAAAATCGCGAATAAATTCGTAATCCATTCCTTCGTGGTTCTTCTCATATAGCCCAATGATGATCGGGAATTTACCTTTGCCAGTCCCTGAGAAGGTGCTGCTCGAAAATATGACAGCGTCCCGAAGGATGTAGTTTTCCCGAAAAGTTCGGAGTCGTTTGAAATTCGTCTCTTTGACAAGGTAGGCGAGGGGATGCAATACACAGACCAAATTGGAATTCAGTTTGGCGTAGCTCCGGAGGAATGAAACCCCTAGATCCCGATCAAAGAGATCCGGATCGCATTCGTTCGCTCCTTTTTCCCCTTTTTTGTAGGCCGAAGTGGTGTCGTTGTAGGGAGGGTTTCCGATTTGAATCAGGTAGGCGTCCTCGGGGATTAAATATTTCTCACGGGAGACCTCGTTGAGGGAATTGGAATGAAATACCCGGTTTCGATCCGCAAAGGCAGATAAAATATTGCAACTAACCGGGTCGCTGTCCGCCATTCGGTAGTCGTAACCATCCATCAGCTGTGTGAAAGCACCACCACCCACTGAACTATCGAAAATTATCGGGTTATCGTTTTCGTCGAGGTAAGGCTGGATCATTTTGCCTACCTCATCGACGAGATGACGGGGCGTATAAAACGATCCTGCTTCAATGATCGATTTTTGATCTAAGTGAGCCGGACCCTGGATGCTGAGAAAATTCATAGAGTCGAGTGATTCAGGGATTTTGGCGTTTCTTCACCCAGCGCCGGTATTCAGGACGGTCTTTCCAGGCATCGAGATGCTCCTCGTAGGCCGGGTCGGTGTTCCAAAAGCGCCGTTCTGGCTGATTCGAGTCGACTGCGCCCTCGGGGTAGTCCTTTCCGAGAACACTGGCTTCAACACCGGCATTCCATTTGTTATATTCTTTTCGGAGTCGGGCTGCAATCTTAGGTTTGGTAGCCACTAGATTTTTGGATTCGGATTTGTCTTCGTTAAGGTGATACATTTCTTCCTTCCCATTCTGGATAATATATTTAAAAGGGTAATCGATGAGAACGCCCCGGCCATCATGCCGAAATCCGAGTGGTTTCTGCCGCGCTACGACGTCCTTTTTAAATAGCTCGAAGAGGCTGATTCCGTCGTAGGGCTTAATCATAACAGTGTCTGGATCAAGGCCGGTGATCGCAGCGATCGTTGGGAAGATATCGACCGTTCCCGCCGGAAAATATGATTGCCGGCCCGGATTGATGACCTTAGGCCATTCGATCAGGCAGGGGACCCGCAGGCCGCCTTCATACATTTGGTTTTTATGGCCGCGGAGGCCTCCAACGGTTTCTGGCCCGTAGTTTTTCAGTCCACCGTTATCGCTGTTGAACCAGACCAGGGTGTCGTCCGCAATGCCTAAATCCCGGAGTCCGCTTCGCAGCGTTCCGATTGAACGATCCATCGCTACCAACTCGCCAAGATGATTTCCGGTATCAGATTTCAAATTTGCAAACTGAGATCTATCATCTTCGTCTGCTATCATCGGACTGTGGGGCGAGCCATACCAAACGACGACAAAAACGGGCTTGTTCGAATTTTGCTGTTTCTCAATAAACTTGAGCGCTTCCCCGATTACGACTTCAGAGGAATCCCCTTCGAATTCCTCAAATTCTCCCATTCGACTTAAGATGGGGTTACGGTCGAAATAATTCGTCACGGTCAGCCAATGATCGAATCCAAAGGCGCCGGGGGAGTGTGTATCCTCTTTTAAGACCGGAACCCCCGGGCCACGAAGTCCATTGAGGTGCCACTTTCCGAAATGTGCCGTGGTGTAGCCGTGATCCCGAAGCGCGCCCGCGATTGTCTTTTCCTGCAGTCGCAAGGGGTAGCCATGGTTCTGGACGCCGGTCCGATCGTTGGTTCTCCCGGTCAAAACCGTCGCCCGGGTGGGAGAGCAGTTTGACGCGCCTGCGTAAAAGCGGTCAAGGCGAAGCCCGTTGGCCGCCATTTCATCGAGATGAGGCGTTTTGAGGTGAGGGTGGCCGTTATATCCGGTTTGTCCCCATCCCTGATCATCAGACATGATCAGAACCACATTGGGTCTGCTATCGGCGGCTGATAACCAGCCGCCGATAGCGACGAAAAGGATTGTCAGGTATTTCATTTGATAAGAGTTCCATCGGACATTGGGTTCACCGCTGACCGAATCAACACTTATCTAATTGAATCTACTTGGTTGTGACCAGTTCTTTCTCCGGTTTATCGACTTCTTTGCCCATGCTGAAAAGGAATTTCAGGTCATCGATTTCCAGATTACGGGTGAATCCTTCTTCCCCGAGAACGCCGGTCATCATTTCGCTCTTCTGCTGCTGCAAGACGCGGATTTTTTCTTCCACACTGTCGCGGCAAAGCAGACGATAGGCATTAACCCGGCTCTCCTGACCGATCCGGTGACAACGGTCAATTGCCTGATTTTCGACGGCTGGGTTCCACCATGGATCGTAAAGAATGACGTAACTCGCGCTGGTCAGGTTCAAACCGCTACCACCAGCTTTCAATGAAAGCAGGAAGGTCTTGGGATCCTTGGTTTCCTGGAAATCACTGATCACTTCATGACGGTTTTTAGTCTGTCCGGTAAGGTATGAGATTGGACGATCCCGCTCTTCCAGCTCGTCGCGGATAAGATCAAGCATTGATACAAACTGACTGAAGACAAGCACCTTATGCCCCTCCTCGTGGAGCTGGTCAAGAAGGTAGAACAGAGCGTTCATTTTTGAGCTTTCCTCGGCGAGATGTTTTGAATCGGCGAGTCCCGGGTGACAGCAAATTTGCCGGAGACGCATCAGGCCCTGCAGAATAACAAAGCTGTTTTTGCGGAGGCCTTCGTTGGATTCCACTCCCAGAAGCACTTTTTGAATTCGCTCCAGCTCTGCGTTGTAGAGTTTCTGCTGGGCCGGTTCGAATTCGCAATAGACGTCTTCCTCCACTTTGGGTGGAAGGTCGAGAGCCACTTCCCCTTTGGTCCGTCTAAGAAGGAACGGGCGAAGTCTTGCTGATAGACGGGTCTGACTGAGAGCGTCTTTCCGGCGATCAAAGTTTTCCCGGAAATACTTCCGGTCCCCGAGAATCCCCGGCATGGCAAATGCCATGAGGCTCCAGACGTCGAGGAGGCGGTTCTCAATCGGCGTACCAGTAAGCACAAGTCGGTTTTCCCCTTTGAGCGCTCGAGCTGATTTCGCCGCTTTCGAATCCGGGTTCTTGATCTGCTGGCCTTCATCGAGAATTACCGCAAGCCATTTCACATCCTTGAGTTCCTCGGCGCAGGTTCTCAACTGGCTGTAGTTGATTACGAGCAGATCGATTTCTGTGCCCAGCTTATCAACTTCCAGTTCAATTTTGTTTCTCAGAACCTGAACGTTGATTCCCGGAGCGGCTTTCTTAACTTCCGCTCCCCAGACATCCAACACGGATTTCGGGCAGACCACGAGGCTTGGTGGCGGATTGTCTCCAGCCTCTTCCCGGATCCAGAGCAACCAGGTGAGGGTCTGAATGGTTTTACCGAGACCCATGTCATCGGCGAGAATCCCGCCGAAGTTGTTTGTCGAAATGTAAGACAGAAAGTGAAATCCTTCGAACTGGTAGGGACGAAGATTAACATTCAGACCGGCCGGAACGTCAGGCCTAACCTGCAGTTTAAGGCTTTCGGCCCGTTCCGTAATTTTCTTCCAGGATTTGGCGTCGAAGACCTCTTTGGCCAGAGGTTCGGCCAGCTGAAGAGCGTGCATACGGTGCACTTCGCCGGTCAGATCAAATGGATCTAGTCCGATTCGACTAACGGCGTCACGCTGTTCCTTATCGAGATTCATCTCGAGGCGCAACCAACCGCCCCGGTCCATTTTTACAAATTGACCGCGAGCCTGAACGAGGGCGCGAATTTCCTCTTCGGTGAGATCCATTCCTTCGACCTTCACCACAACCTTCAGGTCGAACCAATCAATGTTTTGATCAACCACATCGAAGGTAACCTGAGCTTCAATCGGATCGGCCTCCAGGGTAGAGAGTTCGGGGTCTGCGATAACGGTGATATCATCCGGAAAATTGGCCCGCCATTCTGCGTACTTTTCGGGGAAATTTTTCGTGACCCGGACCCGGTAACAGCCGCGATTGGCGTCGTAGGTGGGTTGCATCGGTGCGATCACCGCACCGACTCCACGAAGTACCCGGCGATCGTAGCGGTAAAGCGTCGCGCCATCATCGTCCTGTTGCTCGACGACTTCCCAGCCTTCTCGTCCCAAAATTTCTTTGCGGGTTCCCTTTGAGTTTTCCGCGATGGCCTGAATCAACATGTGATCGCTGCTGGCACCGGTCGCTTTGGAATCGATGCGCAGGTCGAGAGTGACCGTCAATTCTTCCTCTTTCACTCTTTTTTCCAGACTTTCGGGAAGTTGTACCCCAAGTCGATGAAGGAATGCCACGCCGTTTTCGGTCTCGATTACCCGGCTTGGAATTTCGTAGAACGGATCGATCAGGGTCTCGTTTTTATTCCAGAATTCCGGTCCGGGAAAAGCCGTTTCGTCGCTGAGATAGATCGTTTCGTCTCCGGGAAGAAGACGCATGGTGTGCGAGACATCAATCCCTTCTGCGGTCACAAGCTGAAGAACGTATTCCTCAGGATCGTTCGGGCTGACCCGGCTTTCCCAGCTGAGCGGGGCTTTCACGAAGGTGAACGGGATTTCATCGAGGTTGACGATTCTTCCCTCAATTTCGGGTTGGTGAAAAAGGCGGTTTAGAAGGCGACAATTCTGAATATTATCGAGAATCAAACCTCCATCATCAGCGTCCTCTTTGGCGGCAGCCCGGAGAAATTTACTCCAGAGGATCTCGGAACCGGCATCCATGCGCAATCCGCCAGCGGCGTAGCGCTCTTTCAGGCGATCGAAAACTTCTTCGTCATCCACCTTGTTAAATTGTTCCTCTTTGTCGCTCTTCCACATCAAGCGCGCTTCCCGGTTGGTCAGGCGCAGACGGAATTCCACCATCTCCACGGTGTCTTCGTTGGGCCGTTTGTTGTAAACGTCGACCTGATATTTCCATTCACTGATCTCGCGTTCGCGCTCCCATTCGCGCATTTTTCCTTCGGTCCACTCGCGGTCGGTGATCGATTCCATGAAGTCGGGGTAATCAAAATTACCCTTACGGAAGGCGTGGCTGAGGTAGTTCCAGAATTCGAGAATGTTGGAAGGTGTCTCCGGCCAGAGTGTCAGTGGTTCGAACCCGTCAATCGGCCATCGAGGTTGAAGGCGGACGATGTCGGAATCAAAGATTTCGCGCGAAATCTCGAAGCGGCGGTAGCGACGCTCCAATTTATTGAGATATTCGTCTTCCTCACCTGAGAGCAGACGCCCCAGCTTTTCTTCGAGGATTTCAGTGAGAGACCGTTCACCCACTTCGTTCGGGGATTCCGGGATATCGCCTTTCCGCTCAATCTTCTCCAGCATCGTTGCGTACAACGCGGCCTTCCCTGATTCGGATTTATCATCGGCGGTTCCGACCCATTGGTTTCCCTGGAGTTGAATTTTGGTGCGACAGCTCCAGGTGCTATCTTCAACTTTGCCCTGAATTATCAGGTGGTTTCCGAAAATTTGAGCAACAGCACCTTCGTTGTGAAGACGTTGTCCCTCGTTTCTTTCGTCTTCCGAAAATTTATTTAAAAAATCAAGCGTAGCGCGATCGACGTTAGCAGACATAACAAAAGGAATGGAATGAGTTTATGGAAGTACCAGGGCAATAGCACCCTTAAGGCCGGCATCCTGGCCTAGTTGAGGGGGGACGATGAAATCTTCGATTTGTTCCGTTATTTCAGGAACATCAACATAACCGTTTAGGCGGGTAACCACTTTTTCACGGATTTTAGGGAAAAGCCAGCGTGCCTGTGACACGCCGCCTCCAATAATGATTCGACGGGGCGAAACCGTAACGATCATATTAACACAGGCCCAGGCGAGTGCATCTGCTTCATAATCCCAGGCTTGATGATTTGCGGGAAGTTCTGAGGCAGGTTCAACCCAGCGGGCCTGCATTGCCGGACCGGAAGCTATGCCTTCAAGACAATCGTCGTGAAAGGGACAGATTCCTTTGAAGCTCCGGCGATCCTCATCACTCCGGGGAATCCGAAGGTGACCCACTTCCGGGTGAACGAGGCCGTGCAGTGGATTGCCATTGCTGATTACCCCGCATCCGATACCGGTTCCGATCGTGAAGTACACGAGATCAGAAATGTCCTGTGCTGCTCCCCAGCGCATCTCGCCCAGAGCCGCAGCATTCACGTCGGTATCGATCACTACCCTGGTCCCCGGAAAAAGCGTGCGAATTGGATTGACCAGATTAGCACCTTCCCAGCCGGGTTTCGGTGTTTTCAGGATCGTTCCGTAGTGACTGGAATCTTTTTGCAGATTAACCGGGCCGAAAGTTCCTATCCCGACGCCATCCGGCCGAATCGAGCCGGAATCGGAAACCGAGAGAAAAAAACTAATCACCTCATTTATTACCTCGAGCGGGGTTGTCGTCGGAATGCGACATTGTTCGAGGATGTTGCCATGCTCGTCCGACCAACCACATATCACTTTAGTTCCACCGGATTCGATGGCTCCAAAACGATTAGTAGTAGACATATGCACTCAGACTCCCCGCGGGAATAGGAAAAGGTAGATTATTTTTGAACGAACCGGGTACGGACAATGACCCGACAGGGTGCAATGACCCAACAGGGTACGGTGTCAGACCTGACAGGGTACAGTAAGGTTTCCTTACTTGGCGACTGAGTAATACTGAAGCATGACCTGCTCCTTCATCTTCAGTTTCAACTGATCTTCCATCTCCTTGATGGCTTGTGGATCAGCTTCGAAATGATACTGAACGTAGTAACCCGCTTTTTGTTTTGCGTGGTTTTCGTGGGCGAACTCTTTACGGCCAAGGCGATCGATTTGATCCATCGTGGCACCAGCGGCTTCCATTTCCTTGGTTACAGCATTTACCGAGTCGTCGAGACTCTCTTCCTGTCCTTGCATCTTGAGGACGATCACACCTTGATATTTCCGTTTCATGGTCAGCTAAATCAGCGTTTTATTGGTTTCCTTCTTCGAATGACTCGCCATTAACCGGGTGGATTTTCGCGAAATCCAAGTTAATAGAGAGCGCACACTTTACACGCTCTATGGCGAGTGCCAATGACTTTTCTGAGATTGAGGGACTTCTACCCAAAAAAACGGAATTTTTCAGATCAGGTGAGCGAAGATTCAGGCATCGTTGATGCCGCATAAACTACCAGCTTCGGGAGGATCCCCGGACCAAACCAACCATGACTCCCTGAATGATGAGTTCCTGAACTGGGATCAAGTCGGGGTATTTTGAATTTTCCGCTTTAAGATACGGCTTTTGTCCCTGCATGATATAACGCTTTAAGGTGGTCTCGCCGTCAATGAGAGCCGCGACAACATCAAAATCTCTCGGCTCTTTGCTTTCAATTACGACATGGTCTCCATCGAGAATATGAGCATCGACCATGGAATCCCCTCTCACTCGCAACGCATAAGTTTTGGCGGATGGAGCGATGCCCATTGATTGGGTGTCGACCGACAGGCAGCCATCGGCCTCAGGAGTGGTGTCGTCTCCGAATCCGGCGGGGATGGAACCGTAAATAGGAATATCCACAATCGGTTCACGATTCATAGAATCGATAAAAATCAGCCCTCTGGCTTTACCCTCGAGCCGCTTGATGACTCCCTTCTTTTCCAACGCTTTTAAATGGCTGACGGCCGCAGTTTGACTGGCAAATCCAAAGTGCTCCTGGATCTCTCTGGTTGATGGCATGATTCCAGTTCTACGATGTTCTGACTGAAGAAAATCGATTATCTCCTGCTGGCGGTCGGTAAGTTTCATGATGAGTATTTAAACAGTGTTCCAAAGAACAAAGAGCTTTTTGCCAGTTGCGCAAGCAATTTTTAATCCGAATACTTACAGGGATGCGATATGTAAGCAGAATCACCTGTTTTGTATGTTTTTTTGTTCTATCCGCTCTGGCGTTGTCTCTGACTTCACCCGGAAACGCTCAGGAAGAGAAGAAAAAAAGGGGTTTTTGGTTCAGTTCGAGCAAACGTTCCAAAAGTGAAACGGAATCGAAGGAGCCTCGAAACACGGAGGGGGCGGCGTCCCCGGTAAAGTTGGGGCTGTCCTCAGGAGTTGCCTACATTCCTCAGGAGTTGAAGGAGTTGGCTCAGGAAGGGGCTAATGCAATAGCCAAAGGGCAGTGGAGTGAAGCGCGGGAGTTGTACCTTAAAATGGTGCTCCAGGCTCCTGATAATCCTCTGGCTTACGCAAATCTAGGCGTTGCGGAGTATCAGATGAAAAATTTTGTGGCGGCAGAGGGGAATTTGAAGAAGTCGCTGGAGCTAAATTCGACGATCGCCCAGAACTGGACCACACTCGGATTAATTCAGTTTGAAAAGGGCGATTTGATTCTGGCAATCTCCAGCCTGACGAGAGCTATTCATGAGGATCCCAACTCGGCTCAGGCCCATCTTTATCTCGCAGCGGTGGCTTACGATTATGGATGGACCACTGCGGCAATCGACGAATTGAAGCGGGTCATTGAGTTGGATCCTAAGCACATTGAGGCCCACTTCAATCTGGCCCTTACCTATATCGGGATGAAGCCGCAGAAACTCGAGTTGGCCCGGAGACACTACTTTGAGGCGAAGGCTTTGGGGGCTCCGCCTCATCAGGGCATTGAAAAATTATTGGGTAATTTGCCTGAATAACTTACTTGTCTATCCCGTGTTAGTAGAAGATAGTCGCGTCCATTGAGCATGAAATTTCAGGCCTCCACCGTTCCGTTTTTTCGGTTCCGCCGCCAAATTGGTGGCGTTTTTTTTGTGTTTAATTTGCTGTGGTTGGTGACAGGGTGTCAGACCGCTCAGCAGGTTTCTCACGTGGTCTCATCGAATCCACCGGTGTCTGCAATTGGTGGTGAAAATCCAGTTGAAGAGGCCAAGCCTGAGCCTCCTCAAAACCCGGTTACCATCGGGCAGAGTCCCCAGAACTCCGGAAAACCGGGATTGCCCACAATCACCGCGAAAGCCGCTCTACTGGTCGATCACCGGGGGCGAATTCTCTACGAGAAAAATTCTGAGATGCGGCTGCCGACGGCAAGCACTCAAAAGCTGCTTTTGGGTATCCTGATATGCGATTCCGGTAATCTGGACGAAACGGTGACGGTCATGGCGTCGGACACCAATTGCGAACCTACCAAGATGGGGATTCAGCCGGGACAGACCTACCGGAAAGGGGATCTTTTAAAAGCCGTTTTGGTGAGAAGCAGTAATGATCTGGCCCGCTGTCTGGCGCGGCATCATTCCGGTTCGGTCTCGGCATTTGCTCATGCAATGAATGTGAGAGCCCGCCAACTTGGGATGCACAATTCCTATTTCACCAACGCCAGTGGGCTCCCCACTCCGGCGGGGCAGTATTCAACGGCGAAAGATCTCGCTATCCTGGCAAACGCGGCGATGCGGCGGCCGGCAATTCGCGAGGCGGTCGGAACGAAGGCGATGGTTTTCCGTTTTTCCAACGGGACGACCAAGACGGTGTACAACACAAATCAGGTTTTGAAAGGCAATCCCTACTGTATCGGCTGCAAAACCGGTTACACCCACGCTGCGGGCAGGTGCCTGGTATCTTCCGCATCAGACGGGCGCCGGACCGTGATCGCAGTGGTTCTGGGAAGTAAGTCCCCGAACGTCTGGTCGGAGTCTGATGCGTTGCTGCGCTACGGATTGGGACATTAATGTGTACCGTTGGCACCGATTTGTTTCGATGCGGTTTTGACAAAATGACGTAGCTTCGGGTTCATGGCTACCTCGATACCGATCCGGCATCTTTCATTTTGGTTGATCGTTTTCTGTAATTTTTGCCAGGCGGAGCCGACCGTGGACGAAGTTAAGGCGGCGATTAAACAATCGGCAACATTTTTTGCCGAGAAGGTGTCGAAGCACGGCGGGTATGTTTATTACTATTCGACTGACCTCGAAAAGCGGCTCGGGGAAGGGGTTGCGGAGGCTGATCAAATCTGGGTGCAACCACCCGGGACACCAACGGTCGGAATGGCATTTCTCGAGGCTTATCAGGCAACCCGGGATCCATTCTATCTGCAGGTGGCGATCAATGCTGCGGAAGCGCTTGTCTACGGACAATTACAGTCCGGAGCCTGGACCAATGCGATTGACTTTAACCCGCGCGGCAGCCGGGTTTCCCAATACCGGAACGGCAAAGGCAAAGGGAGAAATTTCTCGACGCTCGATGATGATATTTCGCAGTCGGCTATCCAGTTTCTCGCCAAACTTGATCGGGAAACCGGGTTTCAGAACCGTTCTATTCACGAGGCCGTCGAACTTGCTCTAAACGCGCTGTTGGGCGCTCAGTTTCCGAATGGAGCGCTTCCCCAGGGATGGGATGAGACCAGTGCTTCCGCTAATCAGTCGGCCGATAAGAAGGCCAACTATCCCGAATACGACTGGCGGACCGAGGGGCGGATTAAAGAATACTGGGATGCCTATACCTTGAACGACGGGGTCGCGGAAACTGTGGTGGACACGCTGTTAACGGCTTATGAGGTCTATCAAAAAGAGGAATACAACGATGCATTAAGGCGTCTTGGCGACTTTCTTATTCTGGCGCAAATGCCGAGCCCGCAGCCGGCCTGGGCTCAGCAGTACAATTACGAGATGCAGCCGATCTGGGCACGAAAGTTTGAGCCGCCTGCGATCGCGGCCCGGGAATCGGAGGGAGTGATCATTTCTCTGATGAAAATCGCGATGCATTTTAAGGATAAAAAGTATCTGGAACCCATTCCGGCCGCGCTGAAATATCTTGAGGCTTCCGAATTGCCCGGAGGTGTCCTTCCGCGGTATTTGGAGTTGAAAACCAATGAGCCGCTTTACATGGAAAGAGACGGAAAGGCTTACAAGCTGACTAACAGCGATGCGAGATTGCCTTCCCACTACGGTTGGAAAAACCCGTCGAACGTCACTCATTTGAAAACTGCGTGGCAGTCCATTCAGAGCAGAAAGGGGCTCCCCAGTCCGGTGGTCCCGGAAGGGCCGATGCCAACGGTGCCTGAAGTGATCAGCAGTCTGGATTCTGAAGGTCGCTGGGTCTCGGAGTACTCCGGGGAAGCGCTGGTGGGGCAGCCGAAATTCGCCAGCGGCGAGGCATATATCAACTCGGCTGTGTTCAGTCGTAATATGGGAATTTTGAGTCAGTATTTGATAAAAATGACGCAATAAGTCCGGTTTGATAAGGGGTTGTCATCTTTAGATTTGGTTTGTAACTTTGCCGTCACGCGTCCGGACCGGGCAAACCAGATTACTACTTTTGAAAAATTATGACTTTATTGTGGTCGGCAGCGGGATTGCCGGTCTGAGTTTTGCCCTTCGCGCCAGTAAGCACGGAAAGGTGGCTGTGATCACCAAAAAGGAAGCGGCAAAGACCAATACGTCCTGGGCGCAGGGCGGAATCAGCTGCGTCAAAGATCCTGCGGATTCCTTCGAGGAGCATGTCGCGGATACCCTCGATGCCGGAGCCGGGCTTTGTCCCCGGGAAGTGGTTCACACCATTGTTTCCGAAGGGCCTGACGTCATCAAAGAGATGATAAAATGGGGCGTGGAATTTGATCGCAAGAAAAACGGCAAGCTCGAGTTAGGCCGTGAGGGCGGACACGGAAAACGGCGGATTCTGCACCACAAAGACACTACCGGCCGGGAAATACAGGACAAACTTCTCGAAGAGGCGCGCTCCAGTAAAAAGATCGATTTTTATGAGCATCACTTTGCGATCGATTTGCTCACCACGACAAAATTGGGCTTTGCCACGCCACCCCGTTGTGTCGGGATTTATGCGCTTGATGAGGAATCGGGCAATGTGGTGACGTTTCGGTCCGATCGTGTGATCCTTTGTACCGGCGGGAGTGGCAGGGTGTTTCTCTACACCACAAATCCAAATGTTGCGACGGGTGACGGAGTGGCCATGGCCTGGCGGGCTGGCTGTGAAATCGCCAATATGGAGTTTGTTCAATTCCACCCCACCTGTCTCTATCACCATACGGAAAAAAGTTTCCTCATCACCGAAGCGATGAGGGGAGAGGGGGCTGAGCTGATCGACAAGAATGGGCGTCAGTTCATGAAAGAATATGATCCCAGAGGCTCGCTGGCTCCCCGCGATATCGTGGCCCGGGCCATCGACCGGGAGATCAAGAAAACGGGAGGTCCCTGCGTCTATCTCGATATCACTCATAAGCCACGAAAATTTGTGGCGGAACGCTTTCCCAACATCTACGAAACCTGCAAAAAGCTTGGGATCGACATTACCAAAGAGCCGATTCCGGTGGTGCCTGCGGCACATTATCAATGCGGTGGAGTGAGCACGGATGTGAATGGCGCTACCTCGCTTCCGGGGCTTTGGGCTGTCGGGGAAGTGGCTTGCACCGGCTTGCATGGTGCGAATCGCCTCGCCAGTAATTCTTTGCTAGAGGGAGTTGTGGTGTCGCGCCGGGCTCTGGATAATTGTCTGGAAAAGCTTCCCGTGAAGAAAAAGACAGAAAAACTGGAGCTGCCCGAGTGGGAGAGCGGCGATGTGACGGACGTCGATGAACTGGTCGTGATTTATCACAACTGGGACGAAATCCGTCGGCTGATGTGGGATTACGTGTCGATCGTCCGAACCGGGAAAAGGCTGCAGCGTGCCGCGACCCGGCTCCACAATCTGCAGCGGGAGGTTCAGGAATTTTATTGGAATTTCCGGGTCACTTCCGAACTCCTCGAACTGCGAAACTTGGTGGAAGTCGCGACCTTGATTGTCGACTCAGCCGCAAGGCGTAAAGAAAGTCGGGGGGCTCATTACACGCTCGATTTTCCGGAGCGGAACGATGCCCGTTTTCAGGAAAATACCAAACTAAGCCGAATTATTGCGAGGTGAGATGCGGTTGATAATCAGCCGTTGATCGTTACCATACCGTGATTGCCGATTTCCGGCGGTAGACCTGATTACATTATCATGAGTGAATCGAAAACTGAGCCCCGTTCTGTTTCCTCACAGAACGATGAAACTCCAAAGAAACCCGGCTGTTTGAAGTCCTTTCTCGTGGCCTGTCTGTTCGGGCTGACGGCGCTTCTCGTCACGGTGTTTGTGATCGATAAAATGAATGTCGGTCGGAAAATTGCCAAAAATCTGAAAGAGATCGCCGCAGGTTTTGGTGGCGCTCCCGCACCGGTGGTTGCCCCAAAACCGGTGGAACCGGAAGTGAAAATTGTCGAGAAAATCGTAAAGGTCGAAGTCCCGGTTGAGAAGATTGTGGAGAAAATCGTCGAGGTCGAGGTGATTCCGCCAATGCCCTCAAGCTACATTCCATGGCAGAAACTTGACACCGCCAAGCTATGGAACGGTATTCAGATCGCGAACTCAGTCGAAGCCTCGCAAGGTGCCGCCGCGTCTCTGGAGCGCGAAAAAGACGAGGCGATTCAGGTGGAGATGAAGCTGAAATTCAAAATTCCCACGCCCAGTGATTCGATCGATGAACTGGCCGGTTTGAACGAACACCTGCCAAAAATTATGCCGGGGTTGGCGACGCTGGTTGAGCAGGCCGAAGTTTCGCCCTTTTATCATCATCTATACGAGAGAAAAACTGAGCGATTGCAGCAGCATGCGACCCGCTTTGATAAATTGCTCTCGGTTCACAACTTTTACGATACCGAGACCGTTCTCGAGCTGGAAAATCCCGAGACCCAGCAACACGCCCTTTTGATTCAAAGCGAAATGGATGTGGTTTCTGATGGGTCGGATGGAGATCGCTGGCCGTTTCTGGATAACTACATTTCGATGTCGCAGTATTATCAGCCCTTTACCAGCTATGGATGGGCGAAACGAACCGGCAGACCCAACCCGCTTCTGGAACGGTGGGAGTCCGAGTTGAAAAAACATACCGAACGCTTTGCGGTGAAGGGGCTGAGTATCGAGGAAAACCGCTTCCTTCGCTCGAAGCTGGATACGCTACCGAGAGAGATCGAGGATATGAAAGCCCGTTCCTATCTCATTGCAGAAGCGGATCCGTTTATCGTGATGTCGCTGGCATTCCTGGGGCGGCGGGAGGAAACGAAGTTTGGTCCCATGATCGGTGACTACGCGGTGGTGATTCATGAGGATAAGATTTATCCCACCATCGTGGGAGATGCCGGTCCGTCATTCAAATTCGGGGAAGCCTCGCTCCGTCTCGCGCGGCAGATTAATGAAAAAGCGTCTCCTTACAGCCGTCCGGTGAGTGATCTTTCGATTACCTATTTGGTATTTCCCGGCTCCCGTGAGGATGTCAATACGCCTCCTGACTATGAAAAGTGGCGGTCAAAGTGTCAGGAATATCTCGATAAACTCGGCGGTTTAGGGGAGGGGTATTCTCTACATCAATGGGAGGATATTATTCCCGTCAAACTGGAGGAATGGAAAGCCAAACATCCCGGCGAGACGATTGCCACCCCGCCTCCGGCCGAACCGGTTATAGTCGATCCGGCCACGCTTCCGCAGCCAAGTTTTTCGACTCCGGTAACGCCGACGGCGGCACCCGAAGAGTCGACGGAAGACACTGCTGAAGAGTCGGTGGAGGAGGAACCGTGACTCAGGTCTCAGGTGATCCTGAGTCACAAATCGTTAGTCAGACTTTCCGTGCCGAAGCGATCCGGGCATTAGCGACCGGGATTCAGGAAACTGCCTTTACGACTTTTGCGATCCTCATCGCAGTCAAACACTTCTCGCTCGGACCGTCGGCCAAAGCTGCAATTATCAGCAGTCTCGCTCTCGGACTGATTGGGGGGCTTTTTGTGGTTCCGCTGATCGCCCGGATGGGGTGGAAAGTGAGCTGTGCCGCAGCGGGAGTGCAATTCCTCAGCATGCTCGGTTTCCTGATCGCTGCACTATCAGAGAACTCGAAGATTCTATATATGGCGGGCATGGGATTAGGGATGGGGATTATCGCGATGGCGATTCCCCTGCAGACTCACTACCTGCGCGAAAATTTCCCGGAATCGAGACGGGGGCGTCTTTTCTCGATTTCGATATTGATCCGGGCGCTTTCCGCGATGGTTTTCAGTTGGTTGATCGGGGAATACCTCGACGAGGATATGAGCCGTTTCACCCACGTGCTTCTGCTGTTTGCTTTTGCTTCGGGGGCCGCCGCGATTTGCCAGTTTGTGATACCATCAAATCCTTTTGATGAAGATGTCAAAAAGCCACCCATCGGACAATCGATTGGCTGGCTGAAAGACGACCAGGTTTTCGCCCGGATGATCGCCGCCGCGATGGCGATGGGGCTGGGAGTGCTCTCTGCTAATGCGTTGCGGGTGGACTATCTGGTGAACCCGGTTCACGCACTTGAGTTCGATGCGCCTACTACCGCTTTTATCACCGGAGTGATTCCATCGATCACCCGTTTGATATCCACTTTTTTCTGGGGCTGGCTCTTTGACCGGATGGACTTCTTCAAGCTCCGCGCCATTGTGAATGCCGTATTTTTCGGTGGTATCCTGCTATACTTTGCTAGCGGTGACAAAGTCGTGATCGCCGCCGGATCTGCTCTATTTGGATTGGCCAGAGGCGGGGGAGAAATTCTCTGGAATCTATGGGTGACCAAGCTGGAGAACCCGTCGCAAATAGCCGGCTATATGTCGGTCCATACCTTTATGACCGGAATCCGGGTTTTGATCGCGCCGTTCATGGGATTTCTCATCGTCAGCTTCGCTAATATCCCGACGATGGTCGCCGTCAGTTCGTTTTTTGTGATTCTGTCATTTGTTATCCTCTGGCCACTGGTATTCAAAGGAAAGCGAACCCGGATCGGTTTGGATCAGGCCAAATCTTGAATTTTATTCAGAAACTCTTGTTCCTGCTCCTAATCCTGTTCTTGCTCCCCGTTTTCGGAGCAAGAGCAAGAGCAAGAGCAAGAGCAAGAGCAAGAGCAAGAGCAAGAGCAAGAGTGGATTGTACCCTGTACAGTTTGGGACTGTACCCTATACAGTCAGCCGCAATAGGGCTGCTACTTTTTCTCTGACAGGTTCGAAATCTTTGAGACGGTCCGGTATGTATTGGAGAAGAGTCAGGTCGTCTTTTGTGACGACACCACCGGAAAAAAGCAGGGCTCGGGTTCGCATCAGTTTATAGAGTTTTACGATTTTCCGGTCGGAAATGTCGAGGCGATCTTCGACAGCGAGGGTTTTGATAATCCTGCGGAACAGGGCGAACACTTCGGCTGGAAAGTAGGGATCTTTTCCCTCTTCTATACCATCGCCGCCGTGCTGAGAGCCTTGATCGAGCATTAGCAAATCGAGGTATTCGCGGAACTTCAAAAAATCGTCGAGCGAAGCGATGCCTTCCCAGGGCCGCTGGTTAAAGGATTTCAAGGTTTCGTTACGTAGCCCTTTGCTGACTAACGATTCAAAACTGTGATCCCGGACGCTTTTACTCTCTACTTTGAGGATGAATCGGTCTCGTAATGCTCCCAGTTCCTCAAATTCGGGGATTTCGTTGGTAGCGGCAAAGAGCATTTTCAGATTTACCGGAACGGGCTGTCCGTCCTGATAAAATTTTCGCTCGTTGATGATCGTTAACAGCGTGTTGAGGATCGCGGAATTTGATTTAAAGATTTCATCGAGAAAGGCGATTTTACAATCCGGCAATTTTCCACCGGTCCGGCGGAAATATTTGCCATCTTTGAGTTGTGAAATATCTACCGGGCCGATGATCTCGCCCGGTTCGGTAAACTTCGTTAACATATACTCGAAGTACTCATCGCCGGAGAGCCCGAGAGCCTGACAGAACTTGACGACGAGGTCGGATTTAGCGGTCCCGGGTTTACCAACGATCAGTAAAGGTTCCTGAGCTGCGGCGCAGATTGTCATAAGGTCGAGGACCTCTTCTTTATCGACAAAAAACTCACTGAGCCGGGTTCGGACCAGGTTGATCCGCTGACGGATGCCCTCCATTTCGGAGGCGAGTTCCTGAATTCTTTCTCTACTCATGATTGGTTCTTTTTAATAAAGGATTCCTCCTGGATTCGTTGCAGGATTATGAATTCGTCCTGGAGGTGGTAGGAGCGAAACTGTTGCAAACTAACCTGGTCTTTGCTGGAGGCTGCTTCGGCAATTTGATCAAGGGAACGGGCTAAAACGGCAAAGAGTCTTTCGTTATTCAGATAGGGAGAATGGGGGACATCAAATTTCTCCCGAAAGCTGGTCAGCAAGTGGGTAATGATCGACTTGCGGTGTCCAAGAGGCAGCTGCTCCGTGGTACGGATTAGAGCGGAACCGGCGTCGATAAAATCCAGTTCACTTAGCGAGCTGTCATTGATCAAATCAAAGGCGAGGTTGAGCTGGTGAATCGCCTTTTCTATATTTTCAACAACGAGTAAGCCGTGGGCGAGATTACTGTGTAGTATCGATCCGTAAAACTGGTTGTTGGTCGCGGTTACGTAGCCGGGAACCCGGCCGGTAAATTCCTCGTAGAGGGGGATCAGGGTGGTGCCGCGGTCGCCCCATTTGAATTTCTCCAAACCGGCTACGAGGGTTTCAACAAACTGGGGAAGCTTCACATGGTGATCGTATTCGCTTTTGTCCTCGAGCGTCATCATCGCGCGCATCACAGACACCGCGCCGACTTCATCACCGGCGGTGATGTGGCGTTCCAGATCGACGCTTAGTTCAAAAAGAGCGCCTTTTTCGGTTCCGGGGCCGCGTGGATAGGTCCGACTCCGGTTTTCCCGGGCGAGGAATGCAGCGGGATTGTCGGCGTCACCTCTGGCCCGGTAGGTCTCTTTGAGTTCTTCGATCGCCCGCTGGGTTTCCGGGTCGGCTTCTTTTAAAATTGCCTGCAGGTTGTCGTCGGTTGCTTTGGCGCGGCTTTGATCGATGCCCCGGAGTGCTTCAATTCGGAACATCGTTTCCCAGGCGCGGGCGCAAGGGTCGGCGGATTCCGAGACTGCGGCAAGGAGCGCTTCGGCCCGGGCGATGTCTCCGATGTTACTATAGGCCCGCGCCAGTACAGCGCTCGCGGCATGGACGAGCCGTTCGCTTTGAAACTCCTCGGCCACGGACTGGAGGGACGCGAGATTGGCGATGGCATTTTCCACTGCGGTGAGGGTGCCGGTCTCTCCGGTGATCTTGCGATCAAGAAAGATTCTTGAACGGAGGAAAGACGGGGTATTTTCCAGACCGAGACCTTGTTCGGCAATTCGATTGCGGATCTCCTCACGAAGTTGCGCCTCGCGGCGCTCATCCTGATTTTTCGAAAGGATTTGTCCCCAGGCGAGCCACTGTTCCTTGGCCCGCAATCCACTGTGATGTTCCCTGAGAAATGAGCTGGTTTCGCTGATCCATTCGTCGAGCTTGCCGGGAAGGGGATCGTTCAAAACGATACGGAAGACAGCGGCGCGGCGCATCCATTCCTGATCTTCGAGAGTGACCGTGAGCGGGTCGATTTCGAGTAAGTTCTTCGCGAGGGTGACGATTGACTGGGTGATCATTTCCTCTCTGGAGGAACCCCGCGCGAGCCAGAGTGCTTCGATCGCTGTGATCAGGGAGTCGGCAGTCTTACCGAGTTGGTTTTTGCAGTGCAGTAACTGACACCAGGTTTCGAGGTGCTGACCGTGGGCGACAATTTTCCTTTCGAGTTGTAATTCGGCCTTTTCCAACTCGCCAAGAGAGGATTCGTCGAGTTCGGACTCGGGGTGGTTGATGGTATCCAGCAAGCTGGCACCATCCGCTTTTTCGTCCCCGGTAGTGGTGCCGGGCAGTTCAGTCTCTAAATCTCCGAGGTCGGAAACTGATTTTTTCTGATTCCCTTCGTCTGATGATTCGGCAGCGGTGAGTCCAGGGTGGCGCGGCGCTTTGAGGTATTCTTTGAAGTCGAAAATGCTTCGCTCCATAAGTTCTTCCAATTCAGCGGCATCGCGTTCCACGATGTAATCAACAAAGCGGCTCAGGGAATCAAAAGATCGTTCGCTGATCTTCAGGATCAGGAACTGGCTATTCTCCTCCGGAATCAGAACGGTGCAGAAACCGGGTTCCAATTGGAACAATTCGCGATAGACATCGCGCCGCAGAGGCGGTTGCAGCTCGTATCCCAGGGGCAACAGCAGATCGTTGATCCCCCGGTAGCGGGCGAAGCCGATACCGCCAAAGTCGTAATGCCGGGAACCTTTCGATTTTGATCGCAATTCCCGGACAAAAAGCCAGTCGCGGGATGAGTTCTCCAGTGTTTGAATGGAGAGTTGCCAGAATCTGAGCGATTCATCGTCCGTGATCTGCAGGGCTGATTCGATTTGGGCAATGCCTCCTTCGTCGAGAAGCCAGAGTTCCGGCTCCACAGTCCCCGATGCCTTTTTTTCAAGGCGAAGTGGAATTGTGAATCGCGGGGCCTCGTTCGAGGATCGGGAATATTCTCTTCGATGCTGAAAGTCGAGCTCCAGATCGGTCAAGTCGTAAGCTTCCTGCCAAATAACGGGCTCGAGATGGCTGAAATCTCCGGATTCATCGAGGAAAATCCAGCTCGATTCCCGTTCTTTACCCGACTGTTTCCACCAATCCTGCAAGGGGTGCTCCCATCCCCAGCGGGTAAAGACGGCTTCGGCGGTGGGATAGTAGACTTCGACATCACCTTTCCGATCTTCCAGACAGCATTGGATGAGATAAAAAGATGGGTTATCGATTCTCAGCAGCGTCGAATCAGTTTGATCATCGCTTATAAGGGTCGCGTAGTAAATCCGGTCATTTCCGAGTTGCAGCGAATCGCTGATCAGGGCTGCGACTTGAGTGGGGGATTTCACCCGGAAAAGGACGCTGCCGGAGATCGCTTGATCCGCCCGGGCCTGCGACCAGGGCGAGAGATTGACCATTTCCACCAACGTTTTGGCGAATTTGGTTTCGATCACGGGTAATTCGTGATCCCACTTATCCGAAATCAGCAAATCACCGCGAACTTCAGCCTGAATCGACTTAGGTTGCCCAATAAAACGATGAATCCCCCGGGATTTGAAATTAAAGAGCACCAGCGCGGAATTGGCCGGACGGATGGGGTGAGAGATGCGATGAAATTCGAAGAGGGAACCGTCCTTTGTGGTCGCTTTATCGCCCTGTAATTTGACGAAATCACAGAAATCAGTGGGCGTATCGAAATAAAGGGCGCTTCGCAAGATCAGGTAGTGGTGGAACGGTCACCGTTTTCCAACTGCATGCTTAAACTTTACCACAGCGTTGGCTATCGAGTCCGCAGTGCGTTGGCGGTAGGCTGGATCGTGAATTCTGGCAGCTTCAGTTGGATTGGTCAGAAAGCCTCCTTCGTAGAGGATCGCAGGTTTGTTAATCCCTCTGAGAACGTTGAAACGGGCCCGTTTGATGCCGCGATCGGTCGGCTTCAGGTCGTGGATCACGTGAGCGTGAACGGCAGTTGCGAGAGCGATGTTCTCCGCATCGCGAATGTTTCCGTTTAGAGTGGAGGTCCATCCCGAACCGGAAGGGCTGTTAGTCGAGGCGGTTCCCTGAGGGGCCAGCGCATAGGTTTCAACTCCCGCTGCCGTCCTGCCTCCGGTTGAATTGTGATGGATGCTGATGAAAATAGCCCTCTTTTGGGCGTTGGCCATGGAAACGCGCCCACCCAGCGGGATAAAGACATCAGTCGAGCGAGTCATCACGGTGCGAAAGCCCCGCTGTTCCAGAGCTGTCTTAAGCCGTAGCGAAAGGTCGAGATTGTAATCTTTCTCGAAGCCCTGGCGGCCTTTTGCCCCCGTATCGTGACCGCCATGACCCGGATCGATCACGACGGTATCGAAATCGATCGGTTTCTTGATAAAACTGGGGCGCACCACCGGATCAATCAATTTAGCGAGGTCTACGGTCGAGATCAGAGCCTGGCCTTTGTACTCAGCAATATTCAGGCTGAGATTAAATTTGATGCGATTGACGTAAATTGTTTGAGCTCCGATCGTCCATTCCATGATGAGACTGGGATGGCGAAAAGTGCGGGTTTGGCCCTTTTTTTCGAGACGTTCAATCTTGTAGAAATTCGCTACATTCGACGCGGTAACATACTCTCTGCCATTGATCGTGATGATATTCCAATCCTTCGCGGAAACGATTGAACTGGCCGAGACCAGGAAGGCGCAGATCGGCAGAATCCATCTAAGGTCAATTTTTCGACGAGGTGAAAACATGGATGAGTGAAGAAACGAAGGTCTCAGACTGTTGTGATAAAACGCAGACTCTAGACAAATCCTTAGCATTTGGCAATGTTTGATAAGGGGGATTTCAATTTTACAAATCCCTTCATATAAAGGACTGGTTCCGCTCATTTTTTAGAAAGACATCATGGCGGACGAATCATCGAAAGCATATCAGCCCGGAGAAGTTGAACCTAAGTGGTATTCCAAATGGGTCGAATCGGATTGTTTCCGGGGCGACGAGAAGGGGGACGGGGAACCGTATTCAATCGTAATTCCGCCACCCAACGTCACCGGAATCCTTCATTTGGGGCATGTGTTGAATAACACAATCCAGGATATTCTGGCCCGTCGTGCCCGGATGCAGGGCAAAGATGTTCTCTGGTTGCCGGGAACGGATCACGCGGGGATTGCGACTCAATCTAAAGTGGAGCAGAAGCTTCGTAAAGAGGAGCAAAAAACGCGTCATGACCTTGGTCGAGAGAAGTTTCTGGAGAAGGTTTGGGAGTGGAAAGAGGAGCACGGTGGGATCATCATCTCTCAACTGAAGCGCCTCGGGTGTTCCTGCGACTGGAGTCGGGAGCGATTCACCATGGATGAGGATTACTCCCGCTGGATCTCCAAAATCTTTGTCGATCTCTATGAGGAAGGTCTCATTTACCGCGGAAAACGGATGGTGAACTGGTGCCCCAAATCGCTCACCGCCTTGAGTGATGAGGAAGTCATCATGAAGCCTCAGAAGAAGGCCAAACTGTATTATATGCGATATCGGGTCGCGGGCGAAGAGGACCGTTGGGTCGAGATTGCCACGACCCGCCCTGAAACGATCATGGGAGACACGGCCGTTGCGGTGAATCCTAAAGATGAGCGTTATGCTGATCTTGTCGGCAAGTCAGTGATTCGCCCGTTCCCCGAAGCGGAGATCCCGGTGGTCGCGGATGACCATATTGATCCCGAGTTTGGAACCGGAGTGCTCAAAGTGACTCCCGCCCACGATAAAGCGGACTTTGAAATCGGGGTGAAAAATGATCTCGAAATCATCGACGTTTTTAATCCGGACGGAACACTGAATGCACTCGCCGGACCTGAATTTGAAGGGATGGATCGCTTCAAAGCTCGCGATGTTGCTGCGGAAAAACTCGAAGCAATGGGGCAACTCATCAGAGTCGAGGACTATCAGAACAGCGTGGGATTCAGCGAGCGGGCCGACGTTCCAATCGAACCCCGCATCTCGATGCAGTGGTTCCTGAAATATCCCTGCACCGAAGAAGCTGCTGCTGCCGTTGCTAACGACGAGATCGTTTTCCGGCCGGAACATCACAAAAAGACCTTTGCCAAATGGCTCGGTGACATTCAGGACTGGTGTATCAGCCGCCAACTTTGGTGGGGGCACCAGATACCGGTTTGGTATCGCAAAGAAAAAGCAGAAGAGCTTCAGAATCTGGAAAGTCTCGATGCGGCTTCCGCCGGGAGTGATATTTATGTTGGAATTGAGCCTCCAGCCGATGAAGAAAACTGGGTTCGCGATGGAGATGTCCTTGATACCTGGTTCTCAAGCTGGTTGTGGCCTTTCGCCACGATGCGGACATCGGAGGAAGAGGAGTCCGAGACGTTGGCGAAATTTTATCCGACCAGTGATCTGGTAACCGGTCCCGATATTATCTTTTTCTGGGTCGCCCGAATGATTATGGCGGGCTATCGCTGGCAGGGTGAGTTGCCCTTCAAAAATGTCTACTTCACCGGTATCGTTCGGGACCGACAGGCCCGGAAGATGTCCAAACAGCTCGGCAATTCACCGGATCCTCTCGACCTCATTGAAAAATATGGAGCCGATGCCCTTCGCTTTGCTCTCCTGAAGGGGGCGCCGAGCGGTGCCGACCTCAAATACGACGAAAAATTGATCGAAGAGGGCCGGAATTTCGCGACAAAGATCTGGAATGCCGCTCGATATCGGGAAATGCAGGGCACCGTCGATGCGGATCCCGGTGAGTCTTCAATTTACGCGATCAACATCGTAGCCAAACTCGAAACGCTGCAAAGCGATCTCGAAAAAGCCTACGCCGATTACAAGTTCAACGAAGTGGCTCAGCTACTTTACGAATTCTGGTGGAATAACTACTGCGATTGGTTTTTGGAATCCGCCAAAGGTGATTTCGCGGATGATGCGGCACCGGAGGCTAAAGCGGCTACCCTCGCCACGATGGATGCCGTTCTGGAGCGTTTCCTGATGTTGTTGCACCCTTACATGCCTCATATCACCGAGGAGCTTTGGGCGAAATTTGAGTTCAATCAGAAGTTCGATCCGGAATTCCTCATGAACACTGCCATTCCTGAGCAACCCGTTCTTCAGGGAATCACCCGGCAGCAAATGGATGAAGCGGTTGAGCAGGTCGCTGCGATTTACGAATCCGTCAGTCGGGCCCGTAATTTGAAAGCTTCCTATGGCCTTGCGGCGAGTAAGGATATCAAATTCTATATCGATCCCGAGGGTGGAAAATTCGATGAAAGTGAAGTTTTCGGACGACTTGTCGGAGCGAAGGAAGTGATTATCGAACCGGGCTATCAGGCTGAGAAAGGCGTGCCGGTTGCAATCTGCGCAATTGGGAAAGTTTATCTGCCTCTGGAAGGTCTGATCGACGTCGAAGCAGAGCGTGAAAGACTGACTAAAGAACTAAAGAAGTCGGGCGATGAATTGAAGAAGGTCGAATCGAAACTCGGTAATGAAAACTTCACATCCCGGGCTCCGGAACACGTCATTCAGGAGATGGAAGAGCGAAAAGAACACTGGGGAAGCCGAGTGGAAGAACTCAAGCAGATGATAGAAAATCTAGGCTAAAAAGCATTGGGCGGAATACCTGGAATTTTGGGGAATAAAGGGTATTCCGACGATGGAATCAAAAGGTCGGTGGGGTGCCGAAAGACGCTCTAAATTAGGGAGTTGGCGTCGGTAGGGGAGACGAGACTGGAATGGTTTAGACGGGGAGCGCGCTGGCGACCCGGTCTTTCATTTCTTTGCCTGGCTTAAACTTTACGATAGCACGTGCTGGAATCTGAACTGGAGTCTCCGGCTTTTTGGGGTTGCGACCGATTTTGGGTTTAGTCACAGTGATTTGAAATGAACCGAAATTACGTAAGACAACATCGTCTCCTTCGGATAAACTGTCGGTAATTTCGTCCATAAAGAGCTGAATTACGTCGAACACTTGTTGTTGAGTCATTTCAATTTTGTCACTGACTTTGATGACTAGGTCTCGTTTAGTAACGGTGGCCATATATGTTGTTTTTTAGTATTTATGTTGAGGTGAAATCGGCGCTAAATACTGCGCGGAAAGGGCATAGGCAAGAATTTTATCCTGACTTTGTCTTAAAAGACTACGGTCCTGATATCTGTATATTAGCGTTTTAAAGAGACGACGAAAGGCCGATGGACTTATCAAAAAATAAAATTTCCTCGTGGCAAAAAGCCTTGATTCATTGGTTTAGAAAGAGTGGCAGGAATTATCCATGGCGGGAAACGGATGATCCTTACGCCATTTTGGTGTCTGAATTGATGCTCCAGCAGACCCAAATTAAAACAGTTCTGGAGCGTCGTTTTTTTGAAAATTGGCTCCACAAGTTTCCTGACGTAAAAACGCTTGCTGATGCGGAGACTGATCACGTTTTGAAAGCCTGGGAAGGGCTGGGTTACTACAATCGGGCGCGAAACCTTCAGAAAGCGGCAAAAACTATCGTTGCAGACCACGGGGGCAGGTTTCCGGAAACTTATGAGGAGATTCTATCCCTTCCCGGAGTGGGGCCCTACACCGCAGGAGCAGTCTACAGTTTTGCCTTTAACCGACCGGCTCCAATCGTGGATGGAAATGTGAATCGGGTGTTATCGAGGGTATTCGATTTCAGGGATGCGATCGATAGCACCGCTGGAAAAAAGGAAATCTGGTCAAAAGCGGACGCATTGACCAGCCCAACCCACCCCCGGGAATACAATTCAGCGATCATGGAGTTGGGCCAGCGGATCTGCCGGAAGGGGAAACCTGATTGTGCGGAATGCCCTGTCTCAAAATGGTGCGAATCCAGTCATTCACCCGAAGCAATCAGTCTGCCGGTGAAATCCAAATCGATAAAAATTACACGGAAAAAGGAAGAGGTCGTTCTACTGATGAATCGGGGGAAAGTGTTTCTCAGCCGGGAAGCCGGAACCCGTAGGAATGGATTATGGAAATTACCAAATCTGAAAGGTTCCGACTACGATAATGTCGAAGAAACCGGACAATTAACCTATCCGATCACACGGTATCAGGTGCATATGAAGATCTTTAGTCCGTTGAATCTAAAAAATGCCGTCGAAATCGCAAAAAATTACGATGGGGTCTGGTATGACTTAAGCGCTGAACTGCCAGCGGTTGGCGCTCCCTACCTCCGTGCAATCGAGGAAAGCTTGAGGTCGAAAGATGGTAAATTGTGACTTTCTTGCTTGTCAGTTGGCCCCAAAGATTTTAAAAGTGCGTTGAACCGAAGAATTTAGTTGTTTTCGCAAAGCTGACTCGCTAGTCTGGAGACGGATTTTAACGAAAACATCGGTTTTTAAAACCAAACAGACTCATGTGGAAGATTTTAGCAGTAATAGCGGCAGTTTTGCTCGGAGGTGCAGGCTATTTTGGCCTGGAGAACAAGAAACTGACCCGGCAGAAAATGGACGAACTGTCCAAGGAGAAGGACACCCTTGTCGCTCGTCAGGGTGACTTGGCTGCTGCTAAAGAGGAGATTGCGTCATTGAACCAGTCCATCATGGCGCTTCAGGATGAGACCGAGAAGCTCAACACGGAAAAGATCGATTTCGACAACAAAGTGGTACAGGTCGCTTCCGAATTGCGCCTCCTTGATACTCAGATTCAAACCGCTGAGGCGAAACTCGAGAGATCCCGTGATTTGATCAAAAACTTTCCTGACATCGAAGCGATTCGTCGCCAAATGGCAGAAATCCGCACCGAGATCGAGGAAACGGAGATCGTGAAGGTCAAAAAAGAAGGCGAAGTCGCTTCGTATGAAGTGGATACGGTGAAATATGAGAAGATCGCCAATGAACTGGCCGCCCTTAGTAAAGATCAGGACGCCGGCGTCATTCGGGGAGAGTTTCAGTCGACCATCGCGAAGGCTTACAACAAATGGGGATTTGTGGTAGTGAATGCCGGAAACGATCAGGGCGTTGTTCATCACGCTCAACTTGACGTCTACCGTCGCGGTCAATTTCTTTGCAAGCTGCTCGTCACGCAACTGGAAGCCAACCAGTCTGTGGCGGACATCGTTCCCGGTTCATTGCAGCCCGGGCAATCGGTTCTTCCCGGCGACATTGTGGTAAAGGCCGTGAAAACGGCAACTCCGGCGTTGCCGGCTCAGGGACCGGCACCAACTCCGGCGAATGCTCCAGCATCGGCGCCCAATGCGGCACCTGCGGGAGAGCCTGCACCAGCTGCAGCACCGGACCCATTTGGTGGCGGCGCGGCACCTGATCCGTTCGGAGGAGGTGGAGCTGCACCGGATCCGTTTGGTGGCGGCGGCGGCGGTATGGAGCCCGATCCATTTGGTGGCGGAGGAGCGCCAGACCCCTTCGGCAACTAAGATTTTTAACGCGGCAACACTATGAAAAAGTTAATTTTAATTCTTTCGATGATCTGTATGCTCGGGGCGATTGCCATCGGGTTAATGAACAAAACCTTTCTGGCTGATACGTCGAGAGCTCTCACTGATACGAAAGATCAAGTCCGGGTGGTAACTCAGGAGCTTGGTGAGAAAGAGGATGAAAGGGACGGGCTGAAAGAGAGTGAGTCTCAGGCCCGGGATGTGAAGAATCAGGCTTCGGCAGCGGTTCAGGATGTTCAGCAAACTTTGAAAATCGAGCAGCGCAAAGTCGACGACAAGAAAAACGCACTGGAGCGGGTCGAGATCGAGCAGCGTGAGATTGATATGGCTGTGAAGCGAGTCTTTCCAGATGGCAACATTCAGTCCCCGGACGATTTGCGGATGATTCTGACCATGCTTCAGGACACCCTGACGACCAATCAGAACGAGATCAACACGCTTGATATGAAAGCTCAGCAGCTTCTCGCTAAGCGGCAAATCGAGTTGGGCCGTGTCGGTGAAGAGGAAAGCAAGCAGCTTGACCGCCGCACCAAGATCGTTCTCGGCGGCCTGGAAGCCACTGTTATCGCGGTCAACAATGACTGGGGATTTGTGATGGTAAACGCCGGTCGGGTTCACGGAGTTGAGCCCAATGCCTCTCTGCTGGTTAAAAGAGGAAACGTCCGGGTGGCCAGACTTCGGATTTTGAATCTGCAGGACAATGTTTGTGTCTGCGATGTGGTGAAAGGTTCAGTTAACCGTGGCGTCTCCGTAAATGCCGGCGACAAAGTTATTTTTGAAGATACCTTCTAGACTCGGCGTCAATTTACGACAATAGATTACCATGGCTAAGTCACTACTTTTGGCACTAATTACCGCATCGTTTCTTTCTCTTGTGGCGTGTTCCACTCCTTCGGGTCCTCCGAAGAAGAAATCGTTGAGCACCCAACCCCACAACCGCCCTGCTTCCTGGGAGGGAACCGGTGGTCTGGGCGCGGTAATGGGCCCGCAATATTCGGATTAAATTTCCTTTTCCTTTTTTAAATAAATTATGAGCAGCACAGCGTTACCAGAGATGGGTTTTGTCGATGGCCTGAACGAAGAGGAACGCTCTGAGTTCGGCGGATACGGGGAATTTCTTTCTCTGAATGACGGTGAATTTTTAATTCAGGAAGGTGCTGATCAGGATTCACTTTTTCTCATCATCTTCGGCAAGTTTCACGTTCAGACGGAAGCGACCGGGCGTTCGATCCTTTTGGGAAATTTGAAGTCGGGAGATACCGTCGGGGAAATCAATATTTTCGACTCCGGGAAAGCCAGCGCCAGTGTGGTTTGCAAATCGCTCTCCCAGGTTTGGAAAATCGACAAGATGAGGTTGGAGCAATATCTTGCAGCTCATCCCGAGCCAGCCTCCCGGGTTCTCGTAAACATCGCCACTCAGTTGAGTAAAAGGCTTCGGGGAACCAATGAGAAAGTCGCCATGGCACGCGAGGCCATGATGGACTCTTTCTAGATTTGATCTCGGAAACTTTCCGGAGTTTTATCTTTTCCCCTTCGCTTTGGAGGTGATGGGGACTGAGTGCCAGCGGGACGATCAATACTCTGTCGCCTCTCGCTTGCCTTTTCTGATCGATCGGAACGCTCGGATCGAGTGTCGGTTACATAAATGGAACGGATTTAAGGGCTTAACCGTTCAATCGTCCAGTTTCCCTGATCGGTTTTTGTATAGACGAAGCGATCGTGTAATCGACCGTGGCCGCCCTGCCAGAATTCCATGCTGGAGGGCAGCACTCGATAACCACCCCAGAATTCGGGAATGGGAACGCAATCGGGTTGGTCGGTTTCAGGATAGCGTTCGCAAAACATCTGATTGCGCTCGACCAGCCACTCCCGGTTTGGAATCATCGTACTCTGCTCACTGGCCCAAGCCCCGATTCGGCTGTCGTAGGGGCGGCTTTGGAAGTATGCCTCGCTCTCGTCTAAGCTCACTTTTTCCACCCGACCCCGAACGATAATCTGCCGGGCCTGTTCCTTCCACAGGAACAGCAGAGATGCTCCGGGATGAGCTTCAATCTCAAGACCTTTCCGGCTTTGGTAGTTGGTGAAAAAGGTAAAGCCGCGCTGATCGAGGTCTTTTAAGAGCACCGTTCGGCTTGTCGGAATTTGGTCCAGTCCGATCGTCGAAAGCGTCATCGCATTCGGCTCGCGGATTCCGGCCTCTCTTGCTTTCGAAAACCAGCTGTGGAATTGCTCGAAAGGAGTTTCTGCGAGGTCTTTTCGTCGCAGCGGTTCATTCTGATAATCTTCGCGCATTCCCGCGATTGATGGTTCTGCTTTATCGGACATAAGTTCAAAGATATGATGAAAAGAGTGCTTTTCCTAACGTTCGTTTCTATTCTCTTTTTGGGAATTTCCTACTGCGATGACAAAAAAAATCAGCCCACCTGGACTGATCCTGAAAAGGCTGCGGCAGAGGATCCTTCCTTTATGATTCAGGGAGAATACGGGGTTGCTGAAGAGGGACAGGACTGGGCGATTCAGGTCGTTGCCCTGGGTGACAACAAACTGGACGGTTATGTGTTGGAAGGCGGGTTTCCGGGATTGGGTTTTGTGAAAGGTAATCAGAAAATCAAACTGTCCGGCGAGCTTAAGGATGGGGTGGCGACCCTGGCCGGAGGTGAATTTACCGGTCGAATTGCAGACGGTCAGTTTATCCTGAAAAAGGGCGAAGCGGTGGTGGGAACTTATCCCCGGATGGTGAGGCAGAGTCCCACGATTGGCAAAAAGGCGCCTGAAGGAGCGGTGATTCTCTTCGATGGAACCAATGCGGATGCCTGGGATAAAGAGGATCTCGTCGAGAACGGCTTGCTGAAAAATACGGATATCTCGACGAAACAGAAGTTTGGCAGTTATCACTTACACCTGGAATTTAGAACGCCTTATAAGCCTTTTGCCCGTGGTCAGGCCCGGGGGAACAGCGGGGTTTATCATCAGGGGCGTTATGAGACTCAGGTGCTCGATGCCTTTGGTTTGGAAGGAAAAATGAATGAGACCGGCGGTCTCTACTCAATCAAAGCGCCGGATCTCAATATGTGTCTTCCGCCGCTTGAGTGGCAGACTTACGATGTGGACCTGACCAGTGCGGAGTTTGATGAAGCCGGAAATATGACGAAACCGGGCAAGATCACGGCACGCCTTAACGGGTTTCTTATCCATGATAATGTGGACCTGCCCAAGCCGACGCCGGGGAATAAGACAAAATTCAATGGCGAACCTGGCCCGATCTTTATTCAGGGCCACGGGAACCCCGTCTTTTACCGGAACATTTGGCTGGTGGAAAAGTAGTCGGGTGGAACTCACGCGGATTTCCGGTAAATTGAAGCGTGTTCGCCTCGTTACATATTCCGCGCCCCGGGCTGCAGGCTCTTTTTATCGAGAAGCCGACGAATCGTTATCAGCCAGCCGTATTGCTGGATGAAGCGGGGGCGACTACGACCTCAAAGCGGGACCGGGGGAAACTGAGGGTCCTCGAAATTTCTGCGGAAGCGGAGGAATTCGGGATCCACCCGGGGATGACGGCGGTTCAGGCGCAGGCGCGTTGCGATTATCTGCTGTTGTTGAATCGATCTCCCGCGGCGGAAAAAAAGCTCTCCGAAATTCTGCTGGATTGTGCCGAAGCGTTTACGCCGGATTTTGAGGATACGGAACCGGGCACCTGTGTGATGGATCTGGGTGGGGTCGCAGCGATTGAGCGGGACGCGCTGCGGATTGCTCACCGGATGCGGGAGCTGCTCGAGGAGAAGGGCTATTTTTCCCAGGTGGGATTGGCGCCCAATCCAGATCTGGCCGTGCTGGCCTCGCGGGCGGTGAACTGCTTTGCCGATGGAGAACCCGTGTTAGTCCTTCATGAGGAGGCGATCGCTGCGACGCTGGCTCCGCTTCCCGTCGAGCTGCTCGAGTTAACTCCCGCGCTGTCCGATTTGTTTGATCTCTGGGGAGTTCGGACTCTGGGGGAACTGGCAAAATTGAGCCGCTCCGATTTGGTGGAGCGACTGGGAGAAGAGGCCGGGAACCTGTGGGATCAGGCCGGAGGGAGGAGTCGCCGCTTATTGCGCTTGGTTCGACCGGTTCCGGAATTTACCGGAAAAATGGATCTGGAGCATGAAGTCACCACGGTTGAGCCGCTGGTTTTTATGATGCGGAGGATCCTGGAGACTATTTCGGCTCGTTTGTGTGGCGCTTATCTGGTCGCCGCAAAATTGTCTTTAAGGTTCGAACTCGCTGACGGTCAGGTTTATCAGCGGGTTTTCCGGATTCCGGAACCCTGTGCCGATGTGGATCGATTATTAGGAATTCTGCAGGCTCATCTGGAAAATTTCGAAGTGCGGGCACCGGTTGCCGGGCTCACCCTGAGAGCGATTCCATCGCGTCCCGGAAAACATCAATTCGACCTGTTTGCTGCCGGAGTCAAAGATCCGAACCGCCTTTCCGAGACTCTCGGGCGGGTCGAAGCGCTCCTGGGAAGCGAACGGTTCGGGGTTCCCCGGTTGCGACCCACCCATCTTCCCGACAGTTTGGAGATGCGGTCTTTCGAAGCTGGAAAAGAACCCGTTGGCGGGGTTCCCGATGCCGCGCTGGTCATGGAGCGGTTACCGATGCGACGTTACCGCCCGAGACGACACGTCAGAGTCGTTTGCGGAGGCGATTGTACAGGGTACAATCCGGGACTGTACCCTGTACAATCGCCGACTGTACAGGGTACAGTCTCGGAAAAAGGGGGCAGCGACGGCCCTCCCGTCGAAATTATCTCGGGTGATTTCAAAGGAAGGATCATCGAATCCCGGGGCCCGTTTTCGATCTCGGGTAACTGGTGGGAAAAGCTCTCCTACTGGCGTCGCGAAGAATGGGACGTCCAGCACGAAAACGGGAGGATGTATCGTCTCGTCAAAGAGAAGGGCGAATGGTTTGTGGAGGCGGCAGGGTAGATGTCAGCTTTTCAAAAAATGTTCGAGACGCTGCCCCGGGAAGGGCGTTTGGATTGGATTGGGCTCCGTTCGGCGAAGCGGGGGGAAGTTCTACCGGTGGATTCCGCGATCGTTACCACTGCGGAGGGATTGACCGGGGATCATTACCTCGCAAAAGAAGGGAAGCGCCAAATCACGCTGATTCAGGCTGAGCATCTCGAAGTGGTGGCGAGTCTGCTGGGGATTGATTCGCTGGATCCGGCACGACTGAGGCGGAACCTCGTGATCTCCGGAATCAATCTCCTTGCTCTGAAAAATCAGCGGTTTCGAATCAGCGAAGCGGTCGTTCTCGAAATGACGGGGAATTGTCATCCCTGCACCCGGATGGAGGAGGAACTGGGCCCCGGAGGCTATAATGCGATGCGCGGTCACGGCGGAATTACGGCCAAAGTGGTGAGTGGCGGAACGATCAAGGTTGGCGATTCCGTGAAGTTGGAAATCGCTTAGCTGGGATCGGTTCCCAAATAGCAAAATTCAACGACGTGGCGATCGGGATCCTCGATAAAGATTTGCTTCGCTCCATCCGGTCGGATGTTGATATTGATAATCGATGCCTTTCGGGCTTCGAGGTGACTGCGACAGGCTTCAAAGTCCTCCACTTCCATGGCGAAATGGCTGCCTCTGGGGTGTTCTTTTACCTCAGAATCAAGACCTTCGAGCAAGTGCAACTCCCGGGTTTCTCCAAGGGCGAACCAGGCCCCTTCAAAATCAAAATCGGGGCGGGGCTTTTTCGTCAGGCCGACGACTTCTTCGTAAAATTGGATACTTTTCGGGACATCGCTGACGGCGAGCGCGACATGATTGAGATCGAGAATTTTCATGATGGAAAAACCCCATCACTATAGCGGGATCAAATGCCGCCGCGAGGAAGTTTTCTTACCGCAGCCCGGGCGATCGTCATGCCAATTCCATCGGCTTTAGGCGGAACTGGAAAAGGCGGCGGAGGCGGGAAGCTGAAGCAGGAATCGGACGAATTGCTCGTCGTGTTGGCGGAATCCGAGCGGCTCACCCAGACGGTTTTTCCCTTTTCCAGATCGAGCATTTTGAATCGCGCGGCGACTTTTCGGGTCGATTGTGACGTGGTGGTGAAAGTGGTGCTGATGTGGCGATGGCCGATCACCTTGCCGCATTCGTCGACAATATCTTCGGTCTCATCGACACAGTTCTGACCTATGTCGCGGCTGACTTCGTTGTCAGTAATTTCGGTTACGAGGAGGTAGCGAACTCCATTTTTCTTCGCGGCTGAGCGCATCGAATGGGTAATGCCTGATTCTGCTGTGCCCCCGGTCCGGTGGATCAAATTCGGCCCCGAAGCGGACGAGACCCGGATGTAGTTTCGTTTTGTTCCGATCGCCTTCACCAATTGATTCCGGATCGCCTCGGCTTCGTGGGCACGGATGGGTTCCCCTCCGATCTGGACCACGGGACCCACGGCCGTTTTTTCCGCAGCGATTGCCGTTTTCGTAAACTGCGCGTCTGCCATCTCAACGCGAGCCGTCGCGCAGCTCGAGATAAAAAAGGCAAGTCCGACGCAGCCTGTGATCTGAAAAGTCCTCCTAAGTTTCTCCGTAACAACGATTCCCATATATGCCAGACGAACTCTGAAGGTCCGAATGCACTTTTTATGAAAAAAGATCTAAGAAAAAGCGAAAGCCGATGAGACCGGCTCCTAGTAGGCTTCGCAAAGTGCTCCGTCGATCAAAATATTCTGTCCCGTAAGGTAGGCGTTTGCCTGCGATGAGAGGAAAGAGACCACTTTCCCGAAATCGGTAGGTTGTCCGTAAGAGCCGACTGGAATACTGGCCTGAGAATTCATGCGCTGTTCTTCGTAAGTGATCCCGTTTTGGCCCGCCCAGATATTGTCGAGTTGCTCGATTCTATCGGTATCAATCCGGCCCGGGCCGACGGTATTAACGAGAATGCCATCGGAACCAAGCTCTCTGGCGAGGGACTTACCGAGCCCAACCAGTCCCGCCCGGAAAGTATTTGAGAGGATCAGCGAGTCGATCGCCTGCTTGGTCGATACCGAAGTGTTATTGACAATCCGGCCCCCTCCGGCGTCTTTCATGTGGGGTAGGACCGCCCGGATTGCCCGCACATAGCTGAGCATGGTCAATTCAAAAGCGGATTGCCAAGCTTCGTCGTCGAACTGATCAAACGTCCCTGCCGGTGGTCCGCCGGTGTTGTTAAAGAGGGCCCAGATCCCGCCGAATTTTTCGACGGTCTGATCAACTGCGTTTTGAATCTGGCTGGCGTCGGAGACATCGCCCACGGTGAAAAGAGGAGTGTTCCCGGTTTCCTCCCCGATAGCGGCAGCGGTTGCGGACAGTTTTTCCTCAGAACGGGAGAACAACATCACCTTCGCTCCTTCGCGGGCAAATTCGGTGGCAACGCCCCGGCCGATACCTCCACTGGAAGCTAATACCAAAACGCCCTTATCTTTTAAGCCTAAATCCATGTGGCGTTACTTTTCTGCGTCCGGAGGCGAAATCAATCGAGAATCAGGCGCATATACCGGTGTGGAATTCCGGCCTCTTCAAATTCGTCTCCTTCGGCAGTAAATCCGAAGGTTTCGTAAAATGGTGTGGTCCAACTTTGGGCGTGCAGAGATAGCTCACGGTCGCCCCGTTCCCTGGCCAGAGCGATTAGATGAGTCATCAGGGCCGAGCCGACGCCGCTTTTCCGCCACGGTTTCAGCACCGCAACCCGGCCGATTTTACCTTTTGGCAAAAGGCGGGCCGTCCCAATGGGTTGGTTTTGGTGATCCCTCGCTAAAACGTGAATTGATACCGGATCGTATTCATCGACCTCGATCGACGCGGGAACGTTTTGTTCTTCGACAAAAACGGAGGTCCTCACTGCGAGAAGCGGTTCGCGGTGAGTTTCCCAGTCGACTTCGGTAATTGAAATAGCAGCGCTCATTTCACCATCATAGCGAGCCGAAGGAGTCCCGCCACTGACATGGAATCGGTGATCGTGCCATTGAGAACCATTTGGATCGCGTCCGCGACAGGAAGTCTTTTTATGGTCAAATCTTCAGTTTCCTCCGGACTTGCTTCGCCGTGTTTTAGATTTTCCGCGAGATAGATAAAGGCGCGTTCATCGGTGACGGAGTTGGAAAGCGCCATATTGGAAATCAGAGGTTGAAGAGAATCGGCAACCAATCCGGTTTCTTCGGCCAGTTCGCGCCGGGCGGTGTTCTCCGGATTCTCGCCTTCGGGACAGCCTCCTGCGGGAATTTCCCACTCATAACTTCCGAGCGTGTAGCGATATTGACCGACCAGATAAGTGAACCCTTCGTCATCGACCGGGATAACCCCGACAGCCTGATTTTTGAAATGAACCACCCCGTAAATGCCCTCTCCTCCGGCGGGATTCGTAACATCACAGTGAGTTACCCGGATCCATGGATTGTCATATTTCACTTCCGTTCGGTGAGTGATCCACGGGTTGTTTTGAGATGATTTCATGATTTTAAGGAAAACGAGATATCCTTTGCACAAGAACACAGTTTGCACAAAAATGTCGGGAAATGGGGAATCCTCTAATCATTGCAATTGACGGTCCGGCAGCATCGGGGAAAAGCACGGTGGCCCGGCGCGTTGCCAGGAAACTGGAATGTGTGTTCGTCAATTCAGGCGAGATGTACCGGGCATTCACCTGGTGGACGCTGCATAATCAGGTCGACCCGAATGACACCGTCGCTGTCGTGAAACTGCTCGAAGAGACTCAATTCACCTGTGGAGAAGAGGATCTGGTTGGGTATGTCGAGGTTCAGGGGCGCCGCCTCACGGAAGAGGAAATGAAGAACGATGCGGTGAACAGCTCCGTGTCCGCTATCGCTGCCATTGCTGAAGTTCGGGCCCGCCTGGTGGCCGAACAGCGGGCATTTGCCGCTGAATCCTCATTGGTCATGGAAGGTCGTGACATCGGAACAGTGGTGTTTCCGGATACTCCCTACAAATTTTTCATCGATGCGTCTCCTGAAATTCGTGCAGCGCGGCGCAGTGCCGAAGGGATCGAGGACTCAATCGAGGCCCGGGATCTTGCCGATTCGATGAGAACGGCCTCACCTCTCAAAGTCGCGACCGATGCGATGGTGATCGATTCCTCTTTTATGGGAGTCGATGAAGTGGTCGACCTCGTGGTTGACGCGATTCAGTGGAAAAGCACCCCTAACGTGACGTCCTAAAACTCCTTCGCCGGAGAGCCGTCACATCCCAAAGCGCAACCGTCTTTGATCAGTTCGTAAAAATCCCGAACCTGTTCATCCAGAGCGGGCAGCGCAATTTTCGAATCCGTGATGTCGATGTCCGGCACCTGCCAGTAAAAGACCCGATTTTCCCACAGTGGAAACTGTTTGGCTACCATGGGGCGGTGCTCCGCCTCGTAAACAGCGATGACGAGAGATGCTTCCACCAGATCATCCTCGGTCAGTCTTTTCGGAACCTTCGCCGTGAGAGTCAGAGGGATTCTCTGGTTCATGAGGTATTCAACCGCGATCGGAGAGAGTTCCATTTCCTCCGGTTTCGGTCTGAGTCCACGAGACTCCGCCCGCCAATCGAGACCGTCGAGAATAGCGAGGTGGTTGAAAATTGCCTCCGCAACGCGACTTCGGTAGTAATTACCCGTACAAAGAAAAAGCAGTTTTTGCGCAGCCATCGGCCTATCATAGCCCCGAAATTGGTGCTTAGACAATTTAAGTAACGCAAACTTTTCGACGCTTTTCTTTTTTACCGAAACGCAAAATAACCCCTTGCAGTAATGGCTTAAATGAATACCATTGTCGGCCCGAAGAAATCTTCGGGAGTGGTTTAGCCAACATAGCTCAGTTGGTAGAGCAGCTGATTTGTAATCAGCCGGTCGTCGGTTCGAGTCCGACTGTTGGCTCCACTCTCTATCAAGGATTTACGAGGTTTTTACCTCGTGTGGGATTCCCATTCTACGAGGCGACTCCCGGGTGTCCCTCCAAAATTGCTTTTGGGACAGAGCTCATCCGCAACTTTCTCTCACTCCGACCTGATCTCGAATCTGGAGTGTCCCGACCGGACCGCAAATGCGGAGCGGATTTGCTCGATTATTGATTCCGGAACGGTCAATAAGAGAGGAGTGTATGAAATCCAAGATCGCAATCGCTTTACTGGTCCTCGCAGGAATTTCCACTTTTGCTAATGCCGGGCTCAAAGCGGGCGCGGATATCACAGACATCACCCCCCTGTCGGATCATTATCCGATATCGACCGCAGGTTCGATGAAAGCGGTCTTCGTCGATGACAGTGAATCCCGAATTCATTGTCGAACCGTTATGGTTGGTAACGAGTCGACGATCGTCAGTTTTACGATCGTCGATTCCTGTCTGATACCCAGGTCGATCGCAGATGCCGCAAAGAGAATCGCTTCCGGGAAAACGGGGATACCGGCAGGCCATATTACAGTGGCTGCCTCACACACGCATTCTGCGCCTGCTGCAACCCCGGCCTTTCAGTCGAACCCTTCAGTAGGCTATCAGATTTACTTAACGGAGAAAATTGCCGATTCGATTGCCAATGCTCACGCTCGTTTGGAACCGGCTGAAATAGGTTGGGCGGTCGGGACGGATCCGACGCAGGTTTTTAACCGGCGCTGGTTTGTGACAGAGCCCTATCTCAATCCGTTCTCTGAAACTACTGATAAAGTGCGGATGAACCCGGGCTATAACCGGGGCGGGGGCAAGGTCTCCAAACCGGCGGGCCCCGTCGATCCGGATGTATCTATCTTATCGCTTCGTTCTCCGGGACCCGACAAAAAGCCGATTGCACTATTAGCGAATTATTCTCTACATTACGTTGGAAACCCGGTGCGGACCTCGAAGGGTAAATCGCAGTTTTCGGGTGATTATTTTGCGGCGTTTGCTGAAGTGATGGCGGAGAAAGTCGCGTCCGGAAATTCTGATTTTGTGGCGGTCCTTTCGAATGGAACGAGTGGCGATATCAATAATATTGACTATAGCAGTCCGCCGCCGGAGACCCGCTATCAACCGGGTGAGAAAATAAGGGAGGTCGCTGCATCGGTAGCCGATGCGGCGATGGAGGCTTACCAGACGATTGAGTATCATCAAGATCTGCCTATCGCAGTGGCAAGCCGTGAACTGCAGCTGGGAGTCCGGAAAGCCGATCCCGCGGGGCTGAAGCGGGCTCACGAGATTCTGGGCAGCACGGAGCAGTTGATAAACGGGAATTTGAGCGCACGGGAGGCGATTTATGCCCGCGAAACGCTGCAGCTCAGGGAGTTTCCCGACACGGTCCCGGTTCGGTTACAATCCGTCCGGCTCGGGGATCTCTGTATTAATACCACGCCGTGTGAGACCTTTGTCGAAATCGGGCTGGAGTTGAAAAAAATAAGTCCGTTTGGCACCTCTTTTACCATCGAGCTGGCTAATGGGTACAACGGTTATCTACCCACTCCGCAACAGCATGAGTGGGGTGGGTACGAGACCTGGAGAGCAAAATCAAGCTACCTTGAAGTCAATGCTTCAGTGAAGGTTGTCGACGCTTTTAAGGAAATGATGAATGAACTGAAATCGAAATGATATGAAAACAAAAATGTTAGCCGGAAGTTTTTTCTTTTGCCTCGGTTTTATCCTGATGGGTATCGTCTCAACCGAAGCGCAGGATTCGACGAAGCCCAACTTCATCATTATCTATACTGACAATCTGGGATACGGTGATATTGAGCCCTTTGGCTCGACGGTTCACCGAACGCCTCATCTCAACCGGATGGCTGCGGAGGGACGGAAGTTTACACATTTTTGTGTGACAGCCGGGGTGTGTACTCCGTCACGTGCCAGTATTATGACCGGGTGCTATTCGCAGCGGGTCGGGATGCATCACAACCCTCGCGATGGATGGGTTCTGCGACCTGTTTCACCCTATGGACTAAATCCGGAGGAAGTCACCATTGCCGAAGTATTAAAAGACGAGGGATACGCGACCGCAATGGTGGGAAAGTGGCATCTCGGCGATCAACCGGAATTTATGCCGACGCAGCAGGGCTTTGACTACTTTTTCGGAATTCCCTACAGCGATGATATGACGCAAGCTGCCGGTGAAAGAGTCGCGGCTAGGTTGAACCGACCCGGCTTCCCTAATATAGGCAACGCTCCCTGGCCTCCCTTGCCGTTGATGGAAAATGACACTGTAATTGAAGCTCCGGTCGATCGTAACGGTTTAACGAAACGCTACACTGAAATGGCTAATGCCTGGATTGAGAAGCACAAAGACGAACCGTTTTTTCTCTATTTCCCCCAGGCCATGCCGGGGAGCACCAGTACGCCATTTTCCAGTCCTGAATTTCGGGGCAAAAGTAAGAATGGCCCCTGGGGTGATTCAATCGAGGAGCTGGATTGGTCGCAGGGACAGATTCTGGATAAATTGGTCGAGCTGGGGATTGATCAAAAGACTCTCGTAATCTGGACGTCTGATAATGGTGCCCCGATTCGCCCGGAGCCGGGAAATATATCGCGGGGATCTAATCAGCCGTTACATGGCCGGGGCTACACAACCTCGGAAGGGGCTTTCCGAGTGCCGACGATTATGTGGTGGCCGGAAACCGTTCCGGCAAATACGACCTGCGATGAACTCTGCACGACGATGGATCTGCTGCCGACATTCGCTAAACTGGCTGGGGGGGCTGCACCGCAGGACCGGATTATCGATGGTCATGATATAGAGAAATTGATCACCGGAGATGAAGGGGAGAAGTCTCCTTATGAGGCATTTTTCTATTACGATGGTGTCCAAATGCAGGCTGTTCGCTCGGGGCCCTGGAAACTGTTCCTTCCCCTGGAGAGCTTTCGAAATCACCCCCACTTCTCGAAGAAAAAAGGTGACTCCGGTAAGGCATTGCTTTTTAACGTGGTCGAAGATATTGCCAGTGAGGATAACGTCGCGGCAGATCATCCTGAAATTGTTGCCAGATTGACGGCTTTGGCGGAGAAAGGGAAAGAAGATTTGGGACATGAAAAAAATCGGGGGGCAGGGCAGCGCGCTATCGGAAAGGTTGAAAATCCGCAGCCCCAGGTCTTGAAATAAGATTCCGCCAGGTGAGGATCTGAATCGAAATGACTGATACCGTTCGGGTTAACACATTGCCTTTGGCTATAGTGATTGCGGTGTGTTTCATCCTGCAATTTGTGGTGGATTCCGGTTTGAGAAACAACTGGTTAGGTCGCCGGGATCTCACCTCCCTTCTTGATCCAGTCGCGCATTTTTCGCTGGCGGTTCTGGTTCTTTTACCTTGGGCTTCGGCTTTTAATGTGTCGTGGAAAAATTTGCTCATTGGATTGGCCACGTCGGTGATGATTGATTTGGATCATTTTGTGGCTGCGGGCTCACTTTCTCTGAACGATGCGATCACCCTGTCAGCCAGACCGATCGCTCACAGTATTCTTTTCAGTATCTTCGCATCGGTGGGGCTGGGGTGTTTGTTCCGCAGTCGAACGCTGGTGTGGGTTGTACTCGTGGTATTGATTAGTCATATCTCCCGTGACGCGAGTGGTGGAGGTACGACGCCATTGTTTTGGCCCGCCGACTTTGTTATGAGGATTCCTCCGGTGGTGCATCTCGGGTTTTGGCTTATGGTTAGTGTTAGCGGACTTTGGGTCAATTCGACCCGTGAGCGGGATTCTGCGCAGGTATTATGAAATATGTATTCCAACTCATCTACCTGTTGTTCTTGACTAATCCGATAGTTCAGGCCGCGCCCTTTGTGGTAAAGGTCGTGGATCCGGAGTCAGGGCGGGGGATTCCTCTGGTTGAGTTGGAAACGATACATCACCAAACCTTTGTTACCGATAATGCCGGTGTGGTAGCAATCGATTCTCCGGAACTGATGGAGCAGGAGGTCTATTTGCGGATTCGAAGTCATGGTTATGAATTTCCGGAAGATCGGTTTGGCTTTCGGGGGCGGCGCTTTGTGATAACTCCCGGAGGAAACGAGGAGATTAAGCTGAAGCGTATCAACCTTGCCGAGAGACTTTACCGGATCACCGGGGGAGGCACCTTTTCTGAAAGCGTAAATGCCGGACACTCAATTCCGGAAAGCCGGTGGAAACTGAAGGCCCGGGCGATGGGGAGCGACAGCGCGCATACGGCTGTATTTAAAGATCGGATTTTCTGGATCTGGGGAGATACCAAACGGGTTGGTTATCCGCTGGGGAATTTCCATACCACAGCGGCCACCTCTTCCCTGAAGGATGATCCCGCTTCCTATATCGACCTGGACTATATTAAAGACGAGAATGGTTTCACCAAACAGGTCGCAAACTTTCCCGGTAAAGGACCGACTTGGCTGGATGCGCTAGTTACGTTGATTGACGAGGGAGGTAGAGAAAGGCTGGTTGCCAGTTACGTGAAGATCGAGCCTCCCCTTACCGTCTACGAGAGAGGGCTTTGTGAATTTGATTCCGAAAAGGAACAGTTTGTTCCGATTTTGAAAGTGCCGCTAAAAGATAAAGCGTTTCCTGAAGGACATCCTTTTCGGCATAAGGGACGATTATATTTCGGCAACGGGACCCCGAATCTGGTGATGGATGATTCCTTTGAAGCATGGTCCGATCCGGCGCGATGGGAGTCGATCAAACCAACGGAAAAATTGAGCGATGTGGATTCCGGTAAAACGGTGAAAGTTCACCGTGGTGCGGTTTCGCGGAACGAATACCGGAAGAAGTGGGCTTTTATCTTTACCGAAATTGGTGGTGAGGCGTCTGCGCTCGGTGAGATTTGGTATGGAGAAAGTGAAAGTCCGACGGGACCGTGGTCGAAAGCGATCAAAGTGGTGACCCATAATCAATACAGTTTTTACAATCCGTTTCAACATCCGGTGTATTCGAATGCCAGTAAAGGTCGGTATCTTTATTTCGAGGGAACTTATACCAAAGAGTTTTCGGGGAATCCGGTTCCCACACCCCGGTATGATTACAATCAAATTATGTACCGAATTGATTTGGCCGACACCCGGTTTGAGTTGTTAGCGCGGTGATGCGGTAGAGTAAAACGGGGGACTGTACAGGGTGCAACCACAGATTGTACCCTGTACAGTTTGGGGTCGGGGTGAGAAAACGGAGCGAAGACGATCCTTTATTCGTTTTCTTTTTTGAGATAGGGTAGAATGAAGCGTTCTTATGAAATCACTTCCACTTGGTCTTCGCTATATTTCTCTGTTAGACAGAACCGGAGGTCTTTTGGACTTTTCGGTTGATCGGCTTGATAGCTGGACTCCGGCAATGGGTGCTCTGTGGCTTCACTTTGATCTTACTGACCAGGAGGCGATTGCCTGGTTGGGCGCCCGCGAGGACATTGATCCCGTTGCGGTGGAGGCGCTTTTGACAACGGAATCGAGACCCCGCCTGACCCGAATCGGAAACGGAGCTCTGATGGCATTCCGGGGTGTTAATCTGAATAAAGGCGCGGAACCAGACGATATGATCGGGATCCGGATGTGGGTCGACGAATCGAGGGTGATCTCCACCTATCGCCGCGATTTGCGATCGGTAGACGATATTGCGGATGCGTTATCAAAAGGCGAAGGGCCGGTTGGTCCCGGAAGTTTCGTTGCATCGCTAGCAGAGAAACTGGTTCTGCGAATGAATGAAACGGTAGATAATCTGGAGGAGCTGATCGCGGATTTAGAGGAGCAGGTTTTAGAAGGGACAAGCAGAGAAACCCGCTTTGCCCTGGCAAACTTGAGACGGCAAATTATTGCGCTGCGACGTTATCTGGCCCCGCAACGGGAGGCTCTGGCATCGTTGGTTGCCGCAAAGATTCCCTGGATCTCAGATTCGGAGCGTTTGCAACTTCGCGAAACTTCGGACCGGTTGATTAGGAATCTGGAGGACCTCGATGCCGTTCGCGAGAGAGCAGCCGTGACTCAGGAGGAGTTGCAAAGCAGGCTGGCGGAGCAACAAAACATCCGGATGTATGTGCTGTCGATTGTGGCGGCGATTTTCCTGCCACTGGGTTTCCTTACCGGTTTGCTGGGGATTAACGTCGGAGGAATTCCGGGTTCCGAAAACCCGACGGCTTTCGGAATCTTTGTCGCGATCCTGATAGTTTTGGTCGTTCTGCAGATTCTTTATTTCCGGACGCGGCGGTGGTTCTAGGATTTAATCGAGAACAATTTCGCCGAATGGCATTGAGGCATCGGCAGAATGGAACGGGCCGTCGATTCTGTCGACGAATCCGTTTTTTCCATGGATTGTGGAGATAAACAACCCGCCCCTGGTAAAAGGAACTTCCCAGACAAAAAATTGAGTGGAATCCTGAGATTCGCGCTGGGCTTCTCTCCACGCTTCGAGTTCTTTTTTAGTAGGGAGGACCTCCCGTGATTCAAGTTTTCTAAAGCGGTCTTCACTGTCAATTAGGTCTTCGATCGGATGGGGCGTGAAGTCTTCATCTTTGACGGGGCGGTAGCAGTGCCCCTGGATTTCAGCGCCGACCCCACCCCGCGAAATTCCTATAATTTCGACCAGTTCCCGAAGATCTCCGTCCTGATCGAGCCAGTCATCAGCAAGTTTTTGCGCGTGGGGAGTCAGTTTCATTTTCAGTTATTAAGTAAATTGTTTTCGAACCAGACTATATTGTTACTCGCGTGTCCGGCGATTAAGATATCGAGATCTCCGTCGCCGTCCATGTCGATGGTGCGGGTATCGTAGGAGCCCTGGTTGAGGCCAATGATGTGTTTGGTAAAGTTTGCACTGCCGTCATTTCTATACCAGGCGGCGACTCCGTCAGCTTCTTTACCACAAGTTACAGCGTCGATATCGCCGTCAGCATCGAGGTCAACCAGGCTCAGCGAATGTGGTGCTACGATATCTCTGTCGACCTCGATTTGTTTGAATTGTATTTCGGTCGAAGATGGTTGCTGAATAAATTGAACGACGCCGGTCCCGTGGCCGCGGGTGGCGAAAAAGTCCATTTTCCCATCACCATTAAGGTCTGCCGGAAGTATATTTGAAGCTCCAGGTTCCTGACTCGATAGTAGGTTCTTTTTCCAGATACCGGTTGGATCGCCGGGTTGTTCCCACCAGGCAAACCACTCGCCGCCTTCATAACCGGCTCCGCCTTTTGCGCCGCAACTGATGTCGGGGCGCCCATCACCATTGATATCTGCGATTCCGGTATAGTGGGATCCTCCCGGAGCATCCTCATGCGCAAAAATATGCCGCTTCCAAAAACTCGATTTCCCCGGAGCGTCAGGTACCTCGAGCCAGGCGATACTGTTTGGATACGGTGTCCCTGTGTTTCGCCCGGAGTTCGCAATGAGATCCGTTTTTCCATCGAGATTTACATCGCCGGTAATCAGGCAATGGGTGCCGAGAATTTGATCGTCAACGAGGCGGTATTTCCACTGGCTCAGGAAGGGCGTTTCCGGGCACTCCAGCCAGAAAACAGTGTTACTCGAGCCGATGAAATCGAGGTCTCCGTCGGCATCGACATCCATCAGGCAACTATGGATACAACCTCCCCGCAGTTTGTTTCGGGAGTGTGCTTCTGAAAGTGAGAAAATACTGGTGCGTTTCCAATCGGGACCGGCAAATAGATAGACGTGTTTTCCGAAACAGGAGATCACATCAATATGGCCGTCACCATTCCAATCATTGGCAACGGCTGAGTTAATACCACTCAGCGTTTTGGGCTGAATGATATGTTTCTTCCAAAGTTCGCTACCCTGAGAAAGACCGGAAGTGATGAATAAACCCAGCGCTGTGATCAACGACTTCATGCCATTGAGAGCGAACCATGGATATCACGGAGCGCAGGGAAATGTTCGCGCCATTCGCGAAGTCCAGTGATATCAATTTCGGCTTCGATGACCCCGGGCTCGCTCCCTCCATCGGCGATAATGTTACCCAGATAGTCAACTGCGATGGAGCTTCCCAGGTAGCTCAAATTGGGATCGCTTCCCGCGCGATTCACGCCTATTACGTAAGCTTGATTTTCGATCGCCCGAGCCTGGAGCAAAGTGATCCAGTGCTGATTCCGTTTCTCCGGCCAGTTGGCTATCACCACAAAAACTTCAGCCCCGTTTGCGGATGCGAGACGGAACAATTCTGGAAATCGCAAATCGTAGCAAATCGCCGGCGATACTGTGCTGCCGTGGATTGAGACGGTTTTAATCGTGTTTCCTTTGGAATAGTTATCATCCTCTTCGCCCAAAGAGAACGGATGAGTCTTTTGGTAGCGACAGATGATGTCTCCTTGCGGAGATGTGATCACGGAGCAGTTAAAAGGGTTCCGGCCGTCCGAATTAATCTTAGCGACGCCACCGATCACATAAGCGGATTTCTCGCGGGCCAGATCGATAAGAAAGTTTTCTGTAGGGCCATTATCGGCCTCCGCGATTTGAGCGGAGTTCATCGTGAAACCGGTCGCAAACAGTTCAGGTAACACAATCAGTCCGTCACCGTCCGGAAATGATGTGTTCTCTAACATCTCGCGAATTCGCGCGAAGTTGGCTTCTTTATCTTCCCAGACAATCGAACTTTGAACCAGTGCTACTTTCATTCCTAGGTTTCCGAGTCTTTTTTAACGAGATTGATATTTTTGCGGCGTGACCTTTTTTCCCAAAGCGCTCTGGCGTGAGCTCGCATGTCGTCGGTCTTGTCGATTTCATCAATAATCTCTTCGCCGAGGAGGGTCTCGACGATGTCCTCCATCGTAACAAGACCAGTCAAACTCCCGAATTCGTCATTGACGATCGCAGCGTGATCGTTCGTCTCGATAAGGCTCTCAAACGCTTCCGGCAATTTGGTCAATTCACTCATCATCGGAAGCTCTCTGACAAAAGTCCCTATCTCGATTTCGTCTTCGTCTTTGGCCGCCGCGATAAGAATATCGTCCTTTAAAACAAATCCCGTGATGTCATCCCGGTTTTCGCTGTACACCGGAATCCGGGAATACGGGGCCTCCAGATGGGTTTCCATAAACTCCTGAACCGTAGTGGAATTCTTCAGTGCGAAAATAACGACCCGGGGCGTCATGACACTTTCCACAGTCTCGTCTTTCATTCGGAGGAGGTTGGTCAGGATCTGAGATTCTCCTTCTTTGAGTTTGCCCTCCGTTTTGCCCATCTCAGCCATCACGGTTAATTCTTCGCGGCTGAATGTTTCGGCTCCGTGGCCTCCTTTGCTGAAGAAGCTGATCGCTTTGACCACGGGAGTCATTAGTTTCGAAAGCCAATAGAGGCAGTTGCCGACCCAGGGTGCCCAGCTTTTCCAGTTCTTCGCTCCCAGATTTTTGGGAATGATTTCCGAGGCAATCAAAATAGCTATGGTCATCACGAAACCTCCAATCGTGTCCCAAATTCCTCCTCCGGTGAGTTTGGAGAACTCCGAGGCGACTCCCATTGACCCCATGGTGTGAGCGATCGTGTTAAGAGTGAGAATAGAAATCAGTGGCTTATCGATTCGTGCTTTGAGCAGTTCAAATCTCCGTCCCGCCTTTGGCTTGTTCTTCTTCAGCGTTTCGATGTAGGGACGCGTCACTGAAAGCAGAACCGCCTCCCAGACCGAGCAGAAAAACGAAACGCCGATGGCGAGAGTAAAGAAAAAAATCAGAAGAAACAGCGAGCCTGAACCTGAAGTGTCCGCAGACTGATTCAAGCCGGCGAGCACTGATTCAATCACATCCGGAGCGAGATTCAGGCGGTCGTCATTGAGCGCCTCAACGACGGCGTCTTCGCTAAAAGACTTGGGTTTCGCGCCTGCACCAGCGGCGAGATAGATATTTTGCATTCCTGTAACACTGAAAACCAGTGAAGCTACTGCGCAATCGAAAAACTCAAAGTTTTTTCACGTAGGCGTAGTAAGCCCCGGTGACCTGATTGTCATCACCCAGAAACAGGGCTTCAAGTTGGGTGGGCCCCTCTTCGAGTTTCAGTTGAAAGGTGACTTCAGCGGCCTTTTCAGGCACATCTTTGACAAGTTCCAGGCCGCCAATCTTCAATTTGGCCTGTTTGGCGCTGATTGAACGTCCGGGCCGGGCGCGGAATGCTTGAACGCCGGGAACGTCGGCACCTTTGGGAATGCTGGCCTCGATCGGGGTCTCCGAAACTTTTCCTTCTTTCGGCCATCTTCTAATTTCAATTTCGTAGTCGCCGGCTGATTCGACATCGAGGTACCAGAAACCAATGTTGGCAGGCTTGGCGTCGGCATCTCTGATATGGGCCTGGTTCCAGGGAGTTGAGCCTACCGTAATCCAGTCGTGACTGGTCAACCGGGTCGGGTTTTCGGCAGGATTTCCAAGAACAATTCGGGCTGGATCGCCGAAAGTCGGCTCTAATTCCGCCCACCAGTCATTGTAAAACTCGGTGAGCCGTTCGACGACCTCCGGGTGATCCTCTGCAACGCTGTTTTTCTGCTTGGGGTCCGCTTTGATGTCGTAGAGCTCTTTACCGTCAACCAGCCGCCAGCGGTTGGTCATTACCGAAGACTGGCGCCACTTGATCGGATCTTTAACTCGCTGACTATCCGTAACGAGAATGCGATCCGGCCAATCGGTCGCTGTCGACTCAAGTAGAGGACGAATGCTGGTTCCATCGAATTTCACCTCTTCGGGAGCCGGAATTTCACACAAATCAATCAGGGTGGGGACGACATCAACATGCGCCGTAATTTCCTCGACTTTCCTGCCTCCCTTTAAATCTCCGTTAGGCCAGTGAATAAAGAAGGGGACCCGATGACCTCCGTCGTACTGACTGCCTTTTGCTCCCCGCATCCCGCCATCGTAAACCGCTCTGCCTGTTGCGGTTCCGTTGTCAGTGGTGAAGATAAAAATCGTATTGTCGGCGATTCCCTTCTCTTCAAGGAATTTCCGCATTTCCCCGACGTTGTGATCGATGTTTGCGATCATCCCGAAAAAATGAGCGACTTTGGTGTCGTACATTTTTTCGTAGGGTTTGGCGAATTCCGGAGGTGAATGGTTAGGACCGTGAGGCGCGTTAGTTGAGATGTAAGCCAGGAACGGTTTCTCCTCTTCAATCTGTTCGGTGATAAAGGATTTGGCGTAGCGAAAAAACACATCGGTGCAGTATCCCTCAACTTTAGTCGCTTTCTTATTGTGAAAGTAAGATCCGTCAAAGTAAGCGTTATCCCAATAATCAGGAGTCTGGCCAACGCCTCCGCCACCATGCCTTAGGACTTCCGTGAATCCCCTGTCTTCGGGACGGAAAGGGTAATTGTCCCCGAGATGCCATTTGCCAAACATTCCGGTGGCGTATCCGGCATCTTTAAAGATCTGACCAACAGTGACTTCATTTTCGCGAAGCATCGATCTACCCATAATGGTGTGCCAAACTCCGGTTCGGTTGGTCCAGTGACCGGTGAGCAGGGCGCAGCGGGTCGGCGAACAGGTCGGGGCCACGTGATAGTCCTCAAGGCGAACCGACTCTAAGGCCAGCGCATCAATTTCGGGCGTTTTCAGGGTGGGGTGATTGTGACACCCAAGGTCGCCATATCCCTGGTCGTCCGTGATAACAATCACAATATTGGGCTTCGATTCCGCACCGTTGTGCAATGAGGGAAGCGTGAGAAGAAAGAACAGCAGAGGGCAGAGTATTCGACGTTTTATCATTGAGGTCCGCCATCTAAACATTCGGTGGGAATGTCTGTCAACCCTCAAGCAATTTCCTTGTTTGAAGCTTGACCGGCGGTTCTGACTTTTGGTACCATAAATTCACTGAAAAATGTTACCAAGGTAGCAAATACTTTGTTTACATTGATTGCTAAACATTGCTAGATAGACACATGAAAAACTCACTCCGCTCCCGTTCCAGAGCATTTACTCTAATCGAAATGCTTATCGTTATTGCGATTATGGCTATTTTGGGAGGAATCTCGTTACCTGTTTACAGTCGGATGAAAGAGAAAGCGCAAATGATGACGCATCTTTCTAACGTTAAGAACATGACGATGCATACTCTTCGCTGGGCTGCTGACAACAGTCAGACCCTACCGTCCCCTGAGTATCCGGGCGGTCACGCTCCAACGGACCCTGCGATACCGGATGAATGGGATTTTGCAGGCACCGGATCCGGGCTTTGGTTGGATGGTGTGATTTATTACGCTGCGATGTTCGAAACTCACAACGATAGAGTTGCTGAAAGCGAAGGTGAATATGGCGGGAAAGTTGAAAAGGTTGATGGAGAGAATGGTAATCACCTAAAAGACACAATCTTCTTCAGTCAGCAGTCTTTCAATGTCGATCCTATGGAGAAAGATATGCATAAACACAGTTATGCGATGAACAAAAATCTCCAATTCGATTATTTGTATTCGAAATCTGATGACCCATATCTGACGAATAAAAATCTAGCGAGAATTACGCATCGCCCTTCTGCGTTGCTTTTTATCGAAAATGAAGATTCCAATGTGATCAATCAAGCTGACATTGATGCGATTATCGAGACTGGTGAAAAGCGGTGGACCTCGAAGAAAGTGATTTCAAGCTATCTTGACGGAAGCGCAAGGACGCTGACCAAACATGAAATTCCCACTGAAAGTTTGACTGAAGACAGGGAAGCTAGTCGATTCTGGAGAGGGGTGGATGCCGATTCCTACTCGGGAGAGTAATTGACTAAAAGGGGAGGCCTAGGACAGGGCATTCGCCTTGTCATAGGCTTCGCGCGCCAGCCTTCTCGCTTCTGAGACGGCAAAGGTGCAGGCTTCCAGGCAGATGATGGGTATTTTTCTGCCGGGCTCGGGTAGATGACTCACCGCGCACTGCTCATCCAGTGGCCACGCGATTTTTCGTAAGCAGCCTTTGGCGCAGGTATCTCTCATGATCTGATTTGCCTGTGTATCAGTGATGTTTTTCGCAAACTGATACATGCCTGTTTGTCGATCCAGAGTCCGCCTGAGCGGAACCGGGTCGACGGCCTTCTCAAGATATTTTACCGTTCCGGCAAATCCCGCGGGGTAAATCGCATCGATTTTCAGGTAAAACGACTCAATGTCAGACTCTTCAATAAGCCATCCCGATTTTAATGAGGGAGCCGTTTTCAGGGGGCGGTATTCGCCGTGCTCGTCAAACTTGGCCAGATCCCGGACTTCCTGAACTGTGGTGAGCCGTTCCAGCATGTCGTGATGACAGTCCCCGTCTTTGCGATGGGTTGCCAGAAAATGATTCGATACCGGAGATCTCGACAGGAGAATCTCTCCAAACAGTCGGGTTTCCTCGGTAATAAACGCGTCCAGATGATTAAGCAGCTTCATTTTGGATATGATCATCGAAATGTTTAACCTGGTCGAGGATTACTTGGGCCATTGATGGTTCCGTTCCGATTGCCCGGCTGTAAAAGAGCTGGCGGTTACCGAAATTATGAGGATTTTCCGGGAACGATGACAGTTGACTGGCGGCGGCCGTGGGTTCCGCAACAATGCCCAGCATTACCGGTATATCCTGAAAACTGTGGAGACCATCCGCGATGAAAAAAGGGACAACCACAACGGTAGGACATTGGGTCAGCGTGCGCCAGTCAGAGATAAAGGGCGCCTCTTCCATATAGGCATCAATAATTTCCCCGAATTCATGGCCGCTTTCCCTAAGGCGAGTGACCTGGTCTTTGATAGCATCAGTTGATTTCTTATTTAAACCGGTTCCGTGTCCGACAATTATCAGCGCGGTTTCGTCCAGAGACGGGGCTTCGCCAAGTAATTCCAGAGCCCGCTTGGCGAGGAGGTCTGTCATTGACGGGTGGATGCCCACGGGATCGCAATAATGAATTGTTTTACCCTCAGCTGTGACGGTGGTTGGGCCGCTGATTTCGAGCTCTCTGGGCAGTACCTGGCGAGTGAAATAACCTTCGCTGATAAAATTTGGAACGACATAGATCTCCTTTTCTTCAATTGCCGCAAAAATTTGACGAAAACTGGGCTCTTCCTTCCAGAACGCGCAGTGTACGCTTGAAAAGCAGTTCATCTCGCGAATCGCATCGGATATCTCCCAGGTTGGTTGAGAGGAATCCGGGTTTTCTGTCGATCCATGTCCCAGAATCAACAGCGCAGCGTTCGGTTTTTTAAGCATAAATTTAAATAATTTTAAAATTATTAATTGTGAATTAATAAGAAAAGCGTAATTTATTATTAACTTTAATATTGACGTCTAGTCAGTCCTGAAAATTATGCGAATTTTATTTATAGCAATCATAAGCTGGTCCTTATTGACGGCCTTATCGAATGCTACGCCCGAAAGGTATGCGTCCGGTATACCCTCGTTGGATGCATTTCTAAAGGTGAAACCTGCCAATCAGATCGTGGTTGGAATTACCGGATTTTATGGACAGGATCAACCCCAACAATGGCTTGTGCTGGCGAAAGATCCCAATTCCGAAGATTATCTACACGAATATGTGATCAGCGACGGTGAAATCAAAGGGAGTCGCAAGATGCGGAACCTGCCTTTTCAGGACATTCCCGACGTCCCGATCAACCGCGGACGTTTACGGGTAGATTCGGATTTGGCTTTCGAACTTGCCGAGGAGCTCGCTTTGGATGCCAAAATGGCCTACGATTCGGTTCATTATCAACTCCGCTGTCGCGATCAGAACCACGAGCCAGTCTGGATGGTTAATATGTTGGATCCCGCCGGTCGCTCGGTGGGAATTCATTATATTTCAGCTGAGACCGGAATCATTTTACGGAGTGTCTGGCACAGATCGGATCGCCAGTCGATGTCCAGCTCGAGGGGCACGGATGGCAAACCGGTTAATCTGCTCTACGGAGCCAGTGTTAGAGAAATTACCGTTTCAGGTAAAGCTGCTCCCAAAAAACGGGAAGTGATCCGGGTTATTACCCCGAGCGGGGTGTTCCAATCAGCCAATAAATAGGCTGACTCGTTAACCTACACTTGCCGTTTGGCCGGTTGCGTGTAAGGGATCGTGAAGGTCCTTCAAAATGCCCAAGCCCAGTCCACGTCGAGACGGCCGCGAAGCCGCAGTCCAATATCTTTTCGGTCACGAATCCCTCGGGGAAGCGGAATCCGATAAAGATATTTTTGAACTTTTCTGGAATCTGAGAGATGCCAAACCAAAGGTTCAGGCGTTTGCGGAGGAGCTGATCCTCGGTGTTCGCGAACATCAGGAAGAGATCGATGCCTCGATTTCAGGCTCTCTGGAGAATTTCAGAATGGAGCGTTTAACCCCGGTTGACAGGAACATTCTCAGACTCGGTGTGTATGAGATGCGTTTCGCCGACTATATTCCACCCCAGGCGGCGATTAACGAAGCGATTGAAATTGCAAAGCGATTCGGGACAGAAGATTCACCAAAGTTTGTGAACGGGGTTTTAGATCGTATCTTGAAAGATTCTGACAAAAACGACGCTTAATTAATCATGGGACTTTTTTCCAATTTAATCGATCGATTCAAAGGCTCCGGAGATATCGACTGGGATGACCTTGAGGAGTCACTGATTGCAGGGGATCTAGGCATTCGACTGACCACAGAAATTGTTGACGATCTTCAGGGTCGCAAAGGAAAAATCGACGCCGACAGCGTGGTGGAGGTTTGCAGGGAGCATATTTGCGAAATTTTGGGCGAAGATGTCGCTGTGCCGCCCAAACGTCCCGACGGCAAGCCCACGGTGATTCTGGTCGCCGGTGTGAACGGGGTCGGGAAGACCACTTCGATTGCGAAACTCGCTTCCTACCTGAAAAACCGGGGGGATTCGGTGATGCTGGCGGCTGCTGACACTTTCCGGGCGGCAGCGATCGAGCAGCTTTCGATTTGGGCTGAGCGTGTCGATGTCCCTATCGTAAAAACTCAATATCAGGGAGATCCGTCCGCCGTTTGTTTCGATGCTCACAAGAGTGCGATCAACTCAGGGATAGAATATTTGATCTGTGACACAGCGGGCCGCCTTCACACCCGACATAACCTGATGGAGGAGCTCAAAAAAATTGAGCGAACCATAGCGAAGCAGGACGATACCGCTCCGCATGAAAAGTGGATTGTGGTCGATGCGACCACCGGGTCAAACGCCGTTATTCAAACCAAGGAGTTCCATGCCGCACTGGACCTCAGCGGAGTGATCGTGACCAAGCTGGATGGCTCCGGAAAAGGGGGCAGTCTGGTTGCGATCAAACACGATTTAGGCATTCCCACGCGGTTTATTGGAACCGGCGAAAAAGTCGAGGACTTCACGGAATTCAATTCCCGGGAATTCGTGGAATCGATTTTATAAGGTCTGCGGTTCTCTTTCGGGAATTTTTTGAAAAAAGGCAAAATTTCTAATTAAACCCCGCGGCGGCTCGTCTATTAAATGCAGCCTGTCGCGTGGTGGTATACAGGCTGTCCCTCGGTAAACTTAATCCTGTTTCGGGCCCCCAAAACCCACCAGGAGTGTTACCGGGCTAAAGAAGGCGGTTCCTGTAAAGACAGCAGGGGCCGCCTTTTTGCTGCTTTTCGGTGGTTGTCCTGAGTGTGGAAATTTTAGAATTATCTGTCGGGTTGGTTCGTCAGATTACTATGGATCTTACTAAAACAGACAGAATAATTCTTCACCTAAAATGCCCCTGCCGAAACTGGCAACAGATGCGATTTCACCTCAAGGGCATTTTACGCGAATTGAAGTAGAAAACTAACTCCCCACTTCGGTCTCTGCTATTTTGCAAACAGGATGCAAATTGGAGCCGGGACATTAATCACCGCCCCCCGCTGATAGGTCAACTTTCCTGTTTCCGGATCAATCCGGTGCGCCGCAATGGTGTTGGAGTCTGCCCCGGCAGCTAACAACCAGGTCGCTGATGGATCGAGATTGATATTTCTCGGAAAAGCCCCGCGGATCGGCTGGACTTGAATCACTTCCAATTTCCCGGTAGCGGGATCTGCCTGATAAACGGTTACCGTGTCATGGCCCCGGTTGGAGGAATAAACAAAGTTTCCACTTGGGTGGACCAGAATTTCCGCCGCTGAGTTGAATGATTCAGCGGCTTTGGTGTCTTCACTGATCGCAGGTGTTGTGCTGACCAGTTCTGCGGTGCCTTTGCCTGCATCCCAGGCAAAAGTGGAGACCGAGAGTGAAAGTTCGTTCAGCAGGTAGATGAACTTGCCGTCGACTGAAAATCTCATGTGACGGGGACCTCCGCCGGGCACCGATTGCCCAACTCCGTGTTTCGTGATCGACGGTTTTTCGAGATCGATTTGGTAAATCACGATTTGATCGAGCCCTAAGTCAGGAACCAGCGCATATTTTCCGTCTGGAGAAAAGCCGCACCAGTGCGGGTGAGGGGAGTTTTGGCGGTTTTCGACCACTTTTGAGCCTCCCTCGTGCTCCGTGATTTGAGCATCACCGAGATTTCCGGATCCATCGAGTGGGAAAAGCGCCGTGGAACCTCCACCATACTGGGCTGTGAGGAGGAATTTGCCGGATGGATGGACGGCAATGTGTGCGCCGCCACCGTCAGGATTTCCCATTTTCGTAAACGGTTCGAGATCGCCGTTTGCTTTGATCTGATAACCAATCACTCCATTGGTTTTATCCCAGCGAGCGACCGCGTAGAGCTTATCGCCATCGGGATGGAGGGCGAGAAATCCGGGTGATCCGATTTCCGCAGCGATTTCCGAATCGGTTAGTTTGCCGTTGTCGGCGTTGAAAGTTGCCCGGTAGATGCCTTTGGAACCTTTGCCTCCGGTTCCGAAGTAGACGGTTTTTGGTGCGGCGAAGGCCGGTGTGATCAGAGCTGCGGCCAAAATTGGAATGAAACGTTTCAGAGAAATCATGTTGGAAAAATCATAGCATAGCTGGCAGAATCGCAAGGGCGCGAACCGGACCACGGAAATCACACTCGATAATTCCGGGTTTTGCGCTAGCGAATTCAATTATGGATCTGACCACCGAGGATATTGCCGAGTTTATCAGTAAAAATGAGTGGCATTCCGCTTTTGACGGAGGTGTTGTCAGTGCCGGTGCAAAACTGGCCCGGGCGAAGCAGATTCAGCAGGTGTCCGGCGAATTTCTCGAAACCGGTGATGCTGAGGTCACCGCGGTGGTGATCGAAAAAAGCGGGGAACAGGCAAAGCCAGCGCTTGTGTTCTGGGCGGAGCCCGGTGGTTTGATGTTTGAGGGGGATTGCACCTGTGCGATGAAGGTGAATTGCGTCCACGCCGCAGCGATCTTCGATTATCTGACAAAAGGAGCTGGTGCGCGGGTCGAGGCGGCTTTCGGCGGAACCCCCGAGGTCGAGAAAGTGATTGATTCGCAAGCAGAAGTCCAGACGGGAGCGGAGCTATTTGCGGAAGTGCCGCTCTCAAACCCCAAAGATCCCCGATTCATCCTCCGGGTGGAACGGCGTCCTCAGGGGGAGGAGATGGCCTGGCTACCCGATGTGTTTGCCAAAGCCTATGTTTCCTACGGAGGGAAACGAGTGGCTCTTGCTACCGGGAATCAACTCGGGATGATTGATACCGGGAGCGGAAAAATTCAGCGAAATTATCCGAAGGAAAGTCAGGCGGTCGGTCATCTCGATACCCTCGGTTTCCTCCCCGGTGCAGAGGAGCCTCCGCGCTCCCTGAAAAAGCTACAGCTCCCCGATTTTGACAGCCGTCTTTGGGCTCCGGACAAACAGCGCTTTCCTCATCCGAAACTTTTCTGGCAGAAGTTCTGGGTCGAATGGGGGCCTTCTCTGGAAAAGGCCGGCTGGGAGATTCAATACGATTCCAACGTCCAGATTAAGCCGATTCTATTCCGAACGGAAAACTGGAACGCCGAAATTGTCGAAGAAGGAAAAGGCTGGTTTCACCTCTCTGCGGGGTTCGAGGTCGATGGAGAGCGGTTTGACCTCCAGCCGATTCTAGCGGCTTTGGTAAAGAATCAGTTTCTCGAAAACACCAAATCGAAGCCGCCCGGTCAGGAGTTTCTCGTATTTCTCCCCGATGGACGGGGTATCGCGGTTCCCATTGGCCGCTTTCGAAAGATCCTCATTACCCTTGGCGAGCTTTTCGATTTCAAATTCACCGAAGGTCCGATCAAGTTGAGCAAAGTGGACGCGGCGCTGTTGGCTGCTTCTCAGGATGAAGATGGTGAGGAAAGCGACCTGCCGCTCGATATTCCTCAGGAGGTCGCAGATTTATCGAAACAACTCGCCGATTTTTCAGGTATCGAGCGGGTTCCGGTTCCCGATGGTCTTCAGGCGACCCTTCGGCAATACCAGTTGGATGGGTATCATTGGATGCAGTTTTTGATCACGCACGGGTTAAACGGCATTCTTGCTGACGACATGGGACTCGGCAAAACCCTGCAAACTCTGACTCATATCCTTGCTGAAAAGGAAACCGGTCGCAGTGGAGGGCTGCCTTCACTGGTGTTGGCGCCGACCAGTGTGGTGGAAAACTGGCAGCGGGAAGGGGCGAAGTTTACGCCGGGTCTTTCGATACTGATTCTGCAGGGTGCGGGCCGGAAGCAGCGATTTCACGAAATCCCGGATTTTGATATCGTGATGACCTCCTACGCGCTTGTGTATCGGGATTTGGAGGAGTTGCAGAGACACCAATTTCATCTCCTCGCTCTCGATGAAGCTCAGCATATCAAAAACAACGCTGCCCAAACCACCCGGGCCGTCACTCAACTGGACTCGCGCCATCGCCTTTGTCTTTCCGGAACCCCGATTGAGAATAATCTCGGTGAACTCTGGAGTTTGATGCATTTTTTGATGCCTGGATTTCTCGGGAGCCGGGAACTGTTTCAGTCCACCTTTCGAACTCCGATTGAAAAAGAGAAAAGCAAAGCCCGGAGTGAATTACTCGCAAAGCGTGTCGGGCCGCTCATCCTCCGCCGCACCAAGAACGACGTGGCCAAAGAGCTGCCGCCCAAAACCGAGATTGCCCACACCATCGAACTGAACACCGCGCAGAAAGATCTCTACGAAACCGTTCGCTCCACGATGGATCGGCAGGTTCGCGCGGCGCTGAAAGATCAGGGAATTGAGAACCAAATCGTTTTTCTCGAAGCGCTCCTGAAGTTGCGCCAGATCTGCTGTCACCCCGAGTTGTTAAAACAGGGTGCTGACGAAGGTTCCGCGAAGTTCGATTACCTCGTGGAACTTCTCGATACCTTGAGACAGGAGAAACACCGGATTTTAATCTTTTCCCAGTTTGTCTCCATGCTCGGTTTGATTGAAGCGCACCTTAAACAAATCGGCTGCAGCTATCTCCGTCTCACCGGGGAAACCAAAGATCGCCAATCCCTGGTCGAGCGATTTCAAGGGGGCGAGGGAGAGGTGTTTCTGATTTCGCTGAAAGCCGGGGGAACCGGGCTGACTTTGACCGGAGCGGACAATGTGATTCACTACGATCCGTGGTGGAATCCGGCAGTGGAAGATCAGGCAACTGACCGCGCTTATCGGATCGGGCAGGATAAACCGGTGTTCGTTCACAAGCTGATTTGTCAGGGAACCGTTGAAGATCGCATCCAGCAGATGCAGGCGAAAAAGAGCAACATCGCCGAAGGATTACTGTCGGGAGCGATGCAGGGACTGTCGCTCACTCCCGATGTGATTGGCGAGTTGTTCGGGCCCATTAGTTGAAATTGTACCCTGTTCAGTCTTGAAGTGTACAGGGTACGGTCCGGTTGATCTGGGGGAGGTTGAGCGTTAGGATCGAAAATGGAACGATTTCTATTTTCCGGCGGCGATCAGGTTCGAACCAAGATTTGCGGGGTTACGACTGAAAGTCAGGCGGATGCGATCATAGATCTTGGAGTGGATGCTCTCGGCTTTAACTTTTGGCCGAAATCCAAACGCTTTCTCGACCCTGCTAATGCGGACTGGCTCAAAAATCTCGCCGGACGGACGCTCCGAATCGGGGTTTTTGTAAATGCAGATAAAGAGACGCTGACCGAATTGCTGGAAAAGAACTTTATCGATTGGGCTCAACTTCATGGCGATGAAACCCCGGAATTTGTCGCTGAATTGCAAAACCTGGGGCTAAACGTCTTCAAAGCTCTCGGCGTGAAAAATCGCGACAGTTTGGCACTCGCCGCGAGATTTGAGGGACCGCTCTTACTGGATGCCTACGCACCAACGGAATACGGTGGAAGCGGGGAGCAAATGGACTGGGCTCTCGGTGCTGAAGCGGTGAAGCAGTTTTATGACCGGGAGGTCGTTCTCGCGGGAGGGCTCAATCCGGGCAATGTCGGAAGCGCGATCGCTCAGGTCCATCCCGCCGGGGTAGATGTCGCCAGCGGAGTGGAGGTTTCGCCGGGGATTAAGGACCTCGAGCGGTGTCGCCAGTTTATCGAGAATTCCCGTCACTTCTTCAATACGAGCTCGACAGGGCAGTGATCGGAACCCATCACATCGGAGTGAATCGCTGCGGACTCCACCCGGTCGATCATCGAGGCTGAGACTCCAAAGTAGTCAATTCTCCACCCGACATTTTTGCCTCTGGCTCCGGCCCGGTAGCTCCACCACGAATAACGGTCCGTTTCATCGGGATAGAAATGGCGGAAGGTATCGATAAATCCGGAGTCGAGTAACTCAGTGAAACTGGCGCGCTCTTCATCACTGAATCCGGCGCTTTTCCGGTTCGTTTTGGGGCGGGCGAGGTCGATTTCGTTATGTGCCACGTTCAAATCTCCGCAGAAAATCACAGGTTTGATCGCTTCGAGCGATTTGAGATGCTCCCGGAAAGCGAGATCCCAGGTGAGACGGTAGGGGAGGCGTCTCAGTTCGTTTTGAGAATTCGGAGTATAGACGTTCACGAGGTAGAAGTCGGGATATTCGAGTGTCAAAACCCGGCCTTCCTGATCGTGTTCTTCGATTCCGAGACCACGCCCAACGCTGATTGGTTCAGTTTTTGAAAAGGCAGCCACTCCGGAATAGCCCTTTTTAACGGCCGGGTTCCACTCCACCAAATAATTGAAACCCGGAGGGAATTCCACCTGCTCCTGCATCGCCTTAACTTCCTGTAAAAGAAGAACATCCGGGTTGTGGGAGTTCACAAAATCAAAGAACCCTTTCCCTATGGCAGCCCTTATTCCGTTTACATTCCAGCTAATCAGTTTCATCCAGACTACCTGCCCCTGAATAGGCTATTTCACAATGTAAATTTTTCTTGCGAAATTGGTCATTCTGACACAGATACAAGCTCTCAACTGCAGTTTAATTATAACAACCAAGAAAAACTGTAAATAGCTCAAAAACACCACTGTTTTCATCATGATAAAGGTAAAAGGCCTACGTAAGAATTTCGGCCCGAAAGTAGCGGTCGCCGGGGTGACATTCGAAGTGAAGAAAGGGGAAGTCCTCGGTTTCCTCGGACCTAACGGTGCTGGAAAGTCGACCACCATGCGGATGGTGACGGGTTATCTCCCTCCCTCGGATGGTTGGGTATCGATCGGCGGTGCTGACATTGTCGATGACGAGATTACAGCAAAATCGAAAATCGGGTATCTTCCGGAAGCGGCCCCGCTCTACTCGGACATGACGGTAGAGGGTTTCCTTCGTTTCTGCGCGGAAATGAGACAGGTGCCCAGTGAAGAACTTGATAGAGCGGTAGATAAAGCGATCTCGACCTGTTTTCTTGAAAAGGTCAGGCATCAGAGCGTCGATACGCTCTCCAAAGGTTTCCGTCATCGTACCTGTCTGGCACAATCCATTATTCACGATCCGGAAGTTTTGATTCTCGATGAGCCAACGGATGGTTTGGATCCCAACCAGAAGCACGAAGTTCGTGCGCTGATCAAGCGGATGGGTAAGGAGAAGGCGATTATCTTCTCGACCCACATTCTGGAAGAAGTGGAGGCGGTATGCACCCGCGCTATTATTATCGACCGCGGAAAGATCATTGCGGATGGAACTCCGGATGAGCTGAAGGCAAAAGCTTCAAGCGCCGGGCGGATTAATTTACGGGCTACCGGCCTGGCGGGTAAGACCATTCAGAAAGAGCTCGAGAAGCTGGCTGAAGTCGGCAAGGTCGAAGTGCTCGAAGCGGATGGTGACGGTATCAACGCACGGGTTTCCCCGGCAAAAGGGAAATCCCATAAATTGAACGCCGCCGTTTTTAAATTCTGCAAAGACAAGGGTCTTAACGTCGTTGAACTGAGCGTTGATCCCGGAAGACTTGATGATTTGTTCCGTGAAATAACCAAGAGCGATCGGGACGACTAACTAATCCTTTTTTTAAAACTAACTACTATTTGATACCATGGACGCATTTGGTTCACTTATTGCAAACTTTCTCATTCCTGCTGCTCTTGTTGCCGCGGCATTCTGGGCGGTTATGAAATACGCACTTCCCCGGGAAGTTCGGACTATTTTTAAGCGCGAATTTAAAGGCTACTTCAACTCGCCGATTGCCTATGTGCTCTTCGTCGTGTTTCTCGGCCTTTCCAACGGGATGTCTTTCTTCTTCTTCGGTGTGCTGGAGAGTCAGGAAGCCAGTCTGACCTATACCTATTTTCAATACATGCCTCTCTATCTGGCACTAATCGTTCCTGCCGTCGGGATGCGGATTTGGTCAGAGGAGCAAAGGCAGGGGACAATGGAGTTGATGCTGACCATGCCGCTGGCACCCTGGCATGCGATCGTCGGGAAATACCTCGCCGCTGCTGCGGTCATTTTTCTGATGCTGGTGCTTTCGTTCCCTATCGTCTGGACCATCAACTACCTGGGTAGCCCGGATAACGGAGTGATTTTCACCGGCTTTGTCGCGACTTTCTTTGTCGCACTGTGCTACCTGGCGGTGACGTCAGTCCTGTCGGCTCTTTCCCGGAGCCAGTTGGTGGCGTTCCTGATCTCTTTTGCCATCTGTATTGTGATTTACCTCGCCGGTTTCCCGCAGGTTTCCAACATGCTGATGAATTTGAAGGGCGGGGCGATCGTGCTGTGGCCGCTTCTGAAACTGCTCAATGCGATAGGAGTGATGCCTCACTTCACCGAGTTGGCCAAAGGAGTCCTCGGATTCCGCGACGTCGTTTTCTTTACCACCTTTGTCCTCTTCTGCCTGTTTGCGACCTCTGTCGCGATCCGGATGCGTCGAGCGTAATTTTAATCTGTCATTACCTGAAACTTTAAACAAATCAATCAAAGACAATCGCTATGAATGATATGAAATTGGGAAGAGGTGCGATCGCTATTGCCGGATTAATCGTGGCATTTTTTATCGTAATCCTGATCAATCTGGTTGCCGGGCTCTTTGGTGGAGTTCGCGCTGATTTAACAGAAAACAAAGTGCATACCCTTTCGCAGGGGACCAAAAATATACTTAAAAAGCTCGAGACTCCGGTCACGCTTCGTTACTACGTCACGGACGATTCCGATGTGATGAGCCCCGGTGAGCTGACCCGGGCGCGCCGGATCAAAGAGCGGCTGGATGAGTTTGTTCACGCTGCACCGGCCAAGACGATTGAGCTCGCGAACCCCGAAACCGGGAAGTTCGAGAAAAAGAAGGTCCGGATGTTGACCGTCGAAAAGCTCAATCCGGAGCCGAACACCGATGCTGAGGATTCCGCAGCGATCGATGGAATGCGCCCTGCGATGTCCCGCGAAACCAATAATGAAATCTATATGGGGATCGCGGTCAAATGTATCGATGCATCGGAAACGATTCCCTGGATCGGAGCGAATGATGAGGAAACTCTCGAATATGAATTGGCCCGTGCCATTTCCTCTGTTCACGGCGGGAAAGCGAAAAAAGTTCGCGTGATGACCAGCCTTTCGGTTGGTGGCGGGATGGGTGCTAACTTTCAGGCACCGCCGGAGCCTCAGTGGGCCTTCTTCCAGCAGATCGGTCAGGAATACGATATCGAGACGATTTCTCCGACCGTTAAAGAAATCCCGGCCGACACCTCCTGCCTGGTGGTGCTTCATCCTCATGATATTAATGATGATGGTCAGTTCGCGATCGACCAGTTCCTTTTGAATGGGGGCAATGTGATTGCGATGGTCGACCCGAATTTCTTCTACGCCCGTTCTATGGGTGGTGGCCAGCCGCAGATGCCGGGAATGCCTCCGCAGCAGGGACCTCCGCCGACTTCAGATCTGTCAAAGCTGTTCAAAGCCTGGGGAGTGAAGTTCGATTCCACACAGGTGCTCGCTGATCTCTCGTTCGGTTCTGAAATTATCCGTCCCGGAAACTTTTCACCAACTTTCCTGACTCTCAACGATCAGGCGGTAGACGGTGGAAAAGACGATGCGGTTACTCAGATGCTGAATCACCTCAATATGCTAACTCCGGGAGCCTTCACATTCGATGCTCCAGAGGGAATCAAAGTCGACAGCCTGGTGCAGTCTTCACCTAATAACCAGTTTGTTTCCTCATTCGAGGCCGACCCGACTCAGGACGGTGCCACCGAGCGGATCCGTGCAAATTTTGAAGCTTCCAACGAGCGGAAAACGTTAGTGGCCCGTTTATCCGGGACCTTTAAGACGGCTTTCCCGGAAGGTGATCCGAGTGCTCCCAAAGAAGAGGAGAAAAAGGAAGAAGGTGAAGGCGAAGATAACAAGGAAGAAAAAGCTGAAGAGAAAAAAGACAACTCCTTGAAAGAATCGGCTAAGCCCGGTCAGGTCTTTTTGATCAGCGATGTCGATTTCATCTACGATCCGATTTGTATTCGCCGTCAGCAGATTCCCGGCCTCGGGTTTGAGATGGTCGAGCCTTTGAACCAGAACCTCACGCTGGTTCAGAATGCGATTGAACAGCTTTCCGGTGATCCGGATCTGATCAACGTTAGAAGCCGGAGCACGGTGCGTCGCCCCTTCACCCGCCAGAATGAGTGGTTGCAGGAAGCAGAGGCAAAATTCTCCACCGAGCTGGCCAGTTTCCGTGAGAAGGAGAAAGAGGCAGAAGCCCGTCTCGGCCAACTTCTGGCTCAATCATCCGGAAATCTCGAAAAAGCGATCATGAGCGATGAAGTTCAGGATCAAATCAAGCAATTGAGAAAAGATGCGGCGGAATTCAGTCGTAAAGCGAGAGAGTTGGAAAAAGACGTGACTCGTGATTTCAAACGGAAACAGTCATTTTTCAAATTCATCAACTTCCTCGGAATGCCGATCGTGATCATTCTCGCCGGTATTGGATTGGCCATCTACCGGAGAACCCAAACTGCCGCGAGGTAAAACCAATTTTAGACAAAACTAACAACCGTTATCCAGATTATGGGACTTAAAACTCTGATTCGATTACTAGGTGTCTTGCTAATATGCGCCGTTGTCTTTGGCATTGTGAAATGTGCAAGCCGTGGCCAAGGTGTAACTACCGTTGAATCCTCTGAAACGAAGCGGAAAGTCTTTCCTGACTTCCAAATCAATGATGTCGCGAAAATAGAGCTTCGCGAAAAGGAGAATACTCTAACCATCAACCGGGGTAAAGAAAACTGGGAGATCGCAGAGCGCGGTGGTTATCCGGCGGATTCCAAAAAGGTAGTGGATTTGATTCGCTCCGTTTGGGATCTCGATATTGCTCAACCGGTTCCTCTTCAGAGAAGCCAATATGGTAGAGTAAAGTTGCTCGATCCAGGTGCGGAAAGTGTATCTGCTGAGGAAGCGGCTACGGTGATGACCATCTCCAATGCCGCAGGCGAAGAACTGGGCTCGATCTGGCTTGGTAAGGTACACGAAGCTTCGGAAGGGCGCCCCAATCCGTTTAGTGGCGGGATGATGATGAACGACGTCGGTCGCTATGTAAAAAGAGGGGACAGCGCAGCGGTTTATATCGTGAAGGAAGTCTTTCAGGACGCCGAACCCAAAGCTAAAGACTGGTTGGATGATGAATTTTTCGAGATATCAAAAATCAAATCGATAAGTCGGAAAACCAGTAAGCCTGAGGAAAGTTGGAGCCTGTCTCGCGAAGAGCTGAGCGGCGACTTCACTCTGGTAGATGCGAAAGAAGGGGAAGAGCTTGATCCAACGAAAGTGACGGCGATGAAAAGCGCTTTCAGCAATCCTCAATTTGATGATGTCTTTGTTGGTGACGACGTCAAAGTTCCCTCGTCCAACGTTTTCACTATAGAGACCTTCGACGGGTTTACCTATGTCATTTCTGCTGGTGAGAAGAACGACAGTAACGAATTGCCTTTGACCGTTAAAGTATCGGAGTCCTTCGAGAAAACCCGTAAAGAGGGTGAAGAGGAAAGCGACGAAGAGAAGAAAGCGGAAGACGAGAAATTCGCGAAAGAGCTCGAAGCGAAAAAGGAGAAGTTAGCGAAGGAGAAAAAGTTGGAAGGCAAAGTCTTTCAAGTTCGCAGCTTCGTGATCGATTCAATCAACAAGACGAGGGCGGAAATTCTCAAGGAGAAAAAGGAAGAGGATGAAGACGCTGGTGCCGAAGAGGCAGCTGCTCCAACGCCTCCAGCTCCTGCGCCTCCGGCAGAAGAGAAATAGGTTTTCGATTAATACATATTTTCAGGAAATGCCGCCTCTGACCATCAGTCGGGCGGCATATTTTGTTTCAATGGTACCCTGTACAGTTCCTGATTGAACAGGGTACAGTCTAAACCACCGTTTGCGTTGAATTCGTAGAGGAATCCAGCCAATGCCCCGGAGAAATCCAGGGATCGCTCGACGTACTCCGAGGTGCGGCGCCGTCCTCATTTCGGGCCCTGTTTCGAGTGTATTACCGAATTTGCTAAAGCTTACGGTACGTTATGACCTAGCTTGCCAAGTCGACCGTAATTGGGCAAGGTTGACTATGATCCGAAGTTATTTGATCCTGCTGTTTGCTTCACTGGCGATAGCTCCATTGTCGAGCGAGGCCCAAAATGAGCCTGGCAAAAACAAACCGGTTAAGGCTAAACTGGGAATAAATAAAAAAGATGGTAAGAACAAGGACTCCGGTCGGGCGGAACCGCCCCGTGACCCGGCGCTGGCAGAGTTTGGTATCTACGCCAAAGACGCAGCGACCGCCAAAGAAGTGGACCCTGTTGATACCACGTTACCTTTGAAATTGGAGAAAGGCGTCCGAATCGGTTTCGTCGGTAACACTTTGTTGGATCGGGCGCAGGACTTTGCCTATTTCGAAACGATGATCCATCAGGCGAATCCAGGCGCTGAAATCAAAATCCGTAACTTCGCCTGGTCGGCCGACGAAGTGGATCTGCAACCCCGGCCGGATAACTTTGCCACGGTTTCGCAGCATCTTGCCCGGGAGAAAGTCGATGTAATTTTCGCCGCCTTCGGGTTTAATGAGAGCTTCCGGGGAGAAGAGCGGGTCGATGAGTTCAAAGCTCGTCTCACGACCTATCTCGATAAGTTGAAACGTTCCGCTTTCAACGGTACGACCGGTCCGAGAATTGTTCTTATTTCGCCGACCGCAAATGAGAACGCTGTGGGAGTGAAAGGTGCGGATCTGAACAATGAACGCCTCGCTGTCTATACCAAGGCGATGGCTGAGGTCGCTGCCAGTTTAAAAGTCGGGTTTGCCAATGTCTTCGATGCTACCCGGTCGGCGATGGATGATCCGGACACCGATCTGACGATCAACGGCGTTCATATGAACGAGCGCGGGTATGAAATTTTCTCCGAAAAACTGTTCTCTGAAACCTTTGGGAAATCCGCTCCGAAAGTGGATGAGGAGATACGTGCCGTATTGGTCGATAAAAACAAACAATACTTCCGCCGCTACCGCCCGCTCAATACCTTTTACTACGTCGGTGGGAGAAACAAATCTTACGGCTATCTCGATTTCCTGCCGGCGATGCGGAATTTCGAAATGATGACGGATAATCGTGAGGCCAGAGCACAAGCTCTGGCTGAAGGTAAAGAATTCACGACTCCGGTGGACGACTCCAATCTTCCCGAGCTGGGTGAAGTTGGTGAGGGGAGAGGTGCCAACGAGTGGCTCACGCCTAAAGATGAGTTGGCCGCTTTTGATATCGATCCCCGGTTCGAAGTGAATCTGTTTGCTTCCGAGGAGGAGTTTCCCGAGATCGCCTGCCCTATTCAGATGCGTTGGGACTCGCGGGGGCGACTCTGGGTGAGTTGCTCAACGACTTATCCTCACGTTTATCCCGGAAAAGAGCCGGATGATAAGATAGTGATTCTCGAGGATACCGATAAAGACGGGAAAGCCGACAAATCCACGATCTTTGCTGACGATGTTCATATCCCCCTGAGTTTTGAACTGACGGAAAACGGGATTTATGTTTCAGAGGAGCCGCACTTTTCTCTACTTGAAGATACCGATGGAGACGATAAAGCCGATAAAAGAACGCGCCTTCTCACCGGGTTCGGTTGCGAAGACAGTCATCACGCCTTACACGACTTTGTATGGACTCCGGGTGGTGAACTGTTGTTCCGGGAATCAATCTTTCACAACTCTCAGGTGGAAACCGCTTACGGTCCGATTCGGGCAAAGAATTCAGCGTGGTTTACCTACCGTCCTTCGAATCAGAAAGTAACGACCTTTGGTAATTATCCGAATACCAACCCCTGGGGAGTGACTTTTGATGATTGGGGGCACCATGTAGCGAGTCACCCGATTTTCGCTGCGGCTTTTCACTCTCAGAACCCGCCCTATCCTCAGCAACAGCCGAAAGCCGCCGGGATTCCCGCGTATTCGGGGGTTTGCGGGCACGAGTTTGTCGATTTTCCCATGTGGCCGGAGGAACTGCAGGGCGGTATGATCAAAGCTCGCTACAAGCCGACAAACCGGATTGAAATCCACAAGTGGGTAAAGAAAGAGGATCACTGGATAGAGGAATACCAAAGCGATTTGCTATTCTCAAAGAATCTGAGTTTTATCCCGGTTGACCTTCGGTATGGACCCCGTGGAGCGATGTATATTTGTGATTGGTACAACCCGATTAAAGGGCACGCCCAATACAGTCTCCGCGATTCGCGACGGGACCGGAAATCTGGTCGGATTTGGCGTATTTTCCCCAAAGGAGCTACCTTGCAGGACCCGCCGAAAATAGGGGATGCCTCGGTCGATGAGTTGGCTAAAAACCTGGAGCGACGAGAGTATCGTTATCGTTACTGGACCCGTCGTGAGTTGAAGACCCGGGATCGCATTGAAGTGGCGGCAGCTCTTGATCGCTGGGTAGAGGGACTCGATCCGGCAGATGACAGGTATCGTCATCATCAAATCGAAGCCGTCTGGGCTTACCGAACTATAGAAGAGGAGCGACCCGGTTTATTGACCGAAATTCTGTCTTCAGATAATGCTGACGCGAGAGCGGCCGCGACGAAACAGTTGAGATACTGGTATCAAGCGATCGGTAAAGAAAAATCCTACTCACTCCTCGAGAAAAGCGCTACCGATCCGGATGGCATCGTGCGAATGGAGGCGATTATTGCGGCGAACTACCTCGCGACGCCTGAAGCGCTTGCGGCAATCAGCGGTGCCTTCAGTTTACCGATGGGGAATCATTTAAAGTTTGCCGCACAGTGTTCACTGATGTCGGCAAATCTGGCACCATTCTGGCAGGGCAACGAGACGTTTGCAGCTGCGTATCCCGCAGTGACGGAGTTTGCAAAAAGTTGGGATAAGCACGCGAAGTTGGCAAACACGATCTCCACCAAGTCGAGTAAAGATTCCAATTTCGATAGTCAGAAAGATCTGAAAACAGTAGAGATTAGCTGTGTTCCGGAACGGATGCTGTTCACGAAAACAAAATTCAAAGTGAAAACGGCGCAGCCGGTTAAACTCATTTTTACCAACCCGGATGCAACCCAGCATAACCTCGTTATCGTGAAACCGGGCGCAGTTCAGGAGGTTGGTATGGCGGGAAATGAAATGGCGAAAGATCCATCAGGTATTAAGAAGCATTTCATCCCCGAGAGTGACAAGATTCTTCATCATACCAAGCTATTGGACCCCGAGACCGGTGAGGTTTTACGTTTCCGGGCACCGGAAACACCGGGAGTCTATCCGTATGTATGCACGTTTCCCGGACATTGGATTATCATGAAAGGCGAGATGGTTGTAGAGTAGCCAGAGCTGATCATGTGGAAGAAAATTATCAATAGCATCGAAACGGAGATCGATGATGTGAAGTACGGTCTGGAGAGATTGTTTGGGCTTCAATCACCACTTCAGATCAAATGCTACAACGGCTACGGGAATGACGAGCGTCTCCACGTGACCGGCAGAGTGTTGGTTCTCGCTGATATGCCGGAAACCGGGGCGTCCGATTCTGCGTGGCGAAATTTCATCAATGTGAGCCGGAACTGGTTAACGGATGATGTTCCTTTTGCTAAACTCGAAGCCCGGTTTCGTGACCAGGTGATCGAGGTGGTTGCTGACGAGGAAGGGTATTTTTCGGTCGAGATTCCTTTTACCGGCGATCATTGCGGTGCGGCGGTTTGGTATCAGGTAGAGCTACGGCTTCTCGATCCCGTTGCTAAAGACGACTCGCCGGTCAAAGAAACCGCTTTTGTTCAAGTGCCCTGCAAGGGGAGTGAGTTCGGTGTGATCAGTGATATCGACGACACCATCATTCACACCGGAGCGACGAGTCTTATCCAAATGATTCGGAATGTCTTCCTCGGAAACGCCCATACCAGAGTGGTTTTTAACGGATTGACGGCTCTATATGATGCCCTCGCCAGAGGGACCGACGGTCGGGGGCGGAATCCTTTTTTCTATGTTACCAGTTCTCCGTGGAATCTCTACGATTTGATCGCTCATATTTTTGAACTGAGAAGTATCCCCCGGGGCACGCTCTTTATGACGGATTGGGGAATCGATGAGGAAAAGTTTCTTATCAGTAGTCACCACTCTCATAAGAAAGATGCGATTAGGAAGATTCTTAATACCTATCGTGAATTAAAATTTGTCCTCATCGGCGACAGTGGTCAGCAGGATCCGGAAATCTATACCGATATCCTGGAAGAGTTTCCCGGTCGCATTTTGGCTGTTTATATCCGGGACGTCACTAAAGATTCCCGGGCCGAGTCTGTCAAGGCTTTGGCAGATCGTGCGGTTAAGCAGGGGGTTGATCTGGTGCTGTCGGAGGAAAGCTATATCGTGGCGGAACATGCGGTTGCCAATTCTCTGATCAGAAAATGCGAATTACCTGCCATCTATGGCCAACAACTGACCGACCGGGAGGAAGCGGTCGATGAGGGAGCTCCTCCAGTGTGAATGCGGGTTTCCAGCCTCTGGCATATTATTTGCGCAAAAGGAGGCATGGAAATCGAAACCGAAAAGAAGACAGAAGGTGAGATCGTGGATCAACTGCCCGATCCAAAAGAAAAGCTGCCGGGGCTGAAAATATACAGTCAAAATGGTATCTTCTACTGGTGGCCTGTCTGGGTAACCGGCTACATCATGGCGGCGCTCTCCTACTTCAACGGTGCCCGGGTCGAGACCGGGGGACTCAGCGAATATATCCATCCCAGCGCCAATCTAGGTATCATTTTTGTGCTGGTATTAATGATCGTGATTGTGTTCACCAACTTTTCGTTTCGGGGATCGGCTTCCGTTGCGGTGGTGGGTGGAATTGTGCTGGTTTCGATGGGGCTCGCCCTCCTTGGCTGGTGGGATGCGGTTTTCGAAGGCTTTTCCTACCTCTCAATCCACATGAATCTTGGGTTCTACCTCTTCTTTTCCTCCCTGCTCGCCCTGTTCTGGCTCTATGCTGTCGTGATTCACTGCCGCTTTCACTACTTCCAGGTCCGCCCTGGTCAGATTAGTGAGCACCGGATGGTTGGCGAGGGCGAAATCAATTACGACAGCCGTGGCGCTGTCCTGGAGAAGCTTCGTGAGGATGTGTTCAGGCACTGGATACTCGGTCTTGGGACAGGAGATATCAAGCTGTCGACAACCGGGGCCCGCTCCGAGGAAATTGTGATCCGCAACGTATTGTTCGTGGACCGCAAAATCTCGTCGATCCGGAAACTGATCTCGGTGCAACCGGACGAATTTTTAAGTGAATAGATGTCCGGGCTTGATGCATTCTGCAATCCGTAACCGCTGCGGATTGCATGATGTCCCCCACTGTCAGTCGATCTTAGAAAGCCCGAGCCGCCGCTTTCGACAATTTTTCTTTCCGAAAGGCACTCGGTGACATACCGGTAATTTTAGTAAAGGATCGGTTAAATTGTGATAGCGATTGGAAACCGACTTTGTAGGCTGTTTCAGAAATCTGGGAGTTCGGTCGCAACAATTCTTTCCCTGCCCAGTTGATCCGGGCCCGCGTGATGTATTCGGTGACCGTCATAGAAGTGGCCTCCTTAAAGGTCCGGCAAAAGTGAGAGCGACTCATTCCTGCTACTTTTGCTATAGAATCCAGCTCTATAGGATCTTCCAAATTCTGATGAATCATCCGCTTAGCAGCGGTGATACCTTTAGGCTCTCCGTCTTCGGTGGAAATTGAAACGGTTTCTGCGTGTTCCGAAAGTTGTTCGGCGAACAGGTTCAGCAAAGTTACCATACTTTCGTAGCGTGCGGGGTCTACCTGTTGAGTTTGGAAGTAGGCAGTATGCAGTTTGTCGATATAGGCATCTGCTATATTTCCTTCGCTTGTTAGGCGGTTGATAATCCGACTAAAATCGTCTTCGGTAGGCTGCCGTTTGAATACCTGACCGGTTTTTAGAAAACCTAATATCGTCCTTCCGAGTTTGACGGGCACGGCCGTTGCACACAAACCGGTGAAGCACCCACAGGTCTGAGGTCCTTCGACTTCGATTGCGTTTTCGATGAGTCGACGGTTGGTTTCTTTACAAGCGGAGCACGCCGTTTCGCACTGATTCAAAAGTCGGCAAAAGGAGCTTTCATTTTCGCGTGGCTCCCCGATGCACCACTCTTCATCGCGGGGAATGAAGCGTAGCGGAAGTCCGGTGGCACTGCTGAATGCGCTCTCAAATTTGGAAAAAATCCGGGAGGTAGCTAACCGTTCAAATATTTCGATCTCCAGAGATGAAGCCTGTATTTTGCTCATGGTTTCCAACAGAATGATGTCGAAAACCAATACGTTCCGGTTGATCCGGGGGAAGCGTTCGATTCGAAAGTTTCACCGGCCTGAGTGCTATTCCGATGCAGGCCAGTGAGCTAAGCGGCATGAGGATGGATGCGAGCAGTGGAGTCATACTTCCCAGACAACAAGTGGCGATTGCAGCCAGGTTGTAGACGATCGCGAATGCGATAACCATGTGGGACGTTTCCCGGCTCCAGCGAGCCGCTTTGAATAGATTCGGGAGAAACGCAAGTCCCTGACAGGTAAAGATAAAGCTGGCGTTGCGGTCAAGTACTGATCGATCGGTGACCGGAGTGCCACTGAGCAGGCTCTCCGAGAACGCGGCGGCGTCATTCATTCCGTCACCTAAATATAGTGCAGGTTGAAGGGCCTTGGTTCGCTCTTGTTTTTCGTCGGGCGACAGGTTGCCAGTGGCATTTTCCCTGGGAATTCCCAGTTTGGAGGAGAATTCGTCGATTCGCGATTGATTATCGCCCGAAAGAATATGGAGCTTTATTTTAAGTCCTTTTTGCAGCCATTGGGCGGAACGAATCGCCTCCGGGCGTAGTGATTCTTCAAATACAAAAACGGCGAGGCTTTGTCCGTTCACTGCCAATTCGCAGGCGAGGGATTCGGTGCCCTCATCTTGGAAATTCTGGTCTCCCCGCCATCCCGGTCTTCCCAAGGTCCAGGTGTCGCCCCGATAAGACAGTGTGTTTCCCAGGCCGGGACGTGACTTGACTTCAGCTGAAGCAGTGGATGCGTAGTGCGAATCCATCGCTACGAGATGTTGATGGATCGTTCTGTCCAACGGGTGCAGGGAATTTGCGGAAAGTATACTTAAGGCTTCCTTCGCAGAACCCGTCAGGTCGTTCAGGACGATGCTGTTTACCATTTCGGGATGCTCGAGAGTTAGCGTTCCGGTCTTGTCGAGAATGAGATTTCTGACTTTAGTCAACTTTGACCAAAAGCCGGGTTTCTGTATAAACACACCCTGTTTTGCCATTGCCGAAGCAATTCGTTTCTCGACCAATGGTAGAGCGATACCGATAGCGCAGGGGCAGGAAATTACGAAAATCGAAATCGTAATTTGGAGGGCGATCAGAGTGGAATGTCCTGCGACAATCCAACCGAGGCCCGCAAGTAGGCCTATCACGATGATAGCGATGAGGTATATTTTCAGAAAAGGTCCGGAAGTGGTCGTGGGGGGCGGTGCTTTGGCCGCGTCATATAATTTGGAAACCAGAGACTCACCGAAAGCCTCAATGGCCATGAATTCGACGTTTTGGCTGGATAGAGAAATGGCTCCGGCAGGAACATTTCTCCCTTTGGGAAATAGTTTCGGATGGATTTCGCCTGTCATCCAGGCCAGAGAGAATTCGGAATCACAGCCCGTGATTCGGGCACTTACGGGTAGGGCCCTGCCGGGTGGTAGTTCGAAGATGTCGCCGGGCTGGAGCTCTTTGGTGGGCTTCCGGGTTTGGTCTTTCAGAGTGATTTCTGATAAGATTGCGGATTGTCCCTGGAGCCGGTGGCTGACTTTTTCAATCGCAATCAGGTGAATGTATCGGCCGCCAAGCATGAGGGTGGTGAAAATCGCCACAAAATCGAAGAAGAGAAGGTCCCGGTGGTCGGTCATCCACCCAACTATTGAACCGATGTAGGCTAATGCGAGTCCCATCGCTATAGGCAAATCGATGTGGATAGATTTTTGAGAGGCTGCTCCGATAGCTTTCTTGAAGAAATAGGATCCGCCAATTAAAAGAGTGAGGGTGGAAGAAATCAGGGCCACGAGGTCAAATAATCGCGAAAATTGAAAGCTGTCGTCCATGCCCAGATAGCGGGGCAGAGAGAATGCCATCGTATTGAGGGCGAATGCTCCGGAGACGCCCAATCGCGCAAGAAGCTGGGTGCTTTCCCGGTATTTGCCCCGGTCGGAGGTAATTGAATCCAGGCTATAGCCATAGCGTGGCAATTCTTTAGCGAAGTTCAATAATGTTCCTGTGCCTTTCTTCCAGGTAAAGGTCCCTTCGGCAGCGGTAGGATCGACCGTCGCCGATATGGCTCCCGGCTCCCGTTGAAATAGAGTTTCAATCAACCAGACGCACCCGACGCAGGTGGTGCCGCTAATGTGGACGGTGGTGGAGGCGTGGCCTTCCTCAGTTTCTTCTTCGGCTTTGGCGACTAAAGTTTCTATCCAATCGGTTTCGACCGCCTGAAATGGTCGATCTCGTGCAGGTCGAACTTTATGGCTTCCTTTTAAAGTATAGAATCGGTCGAGTCCCTCGCTGAAAAGTAGCCGGTGAACCACTTCGCAGCCTGCGCAGCAAAACTCGGCTGATTCATCCACCGGATGAAAAAGCGTGCCGCAATGAACACAGTCTTTGGTGAGGTCGCTCATTTCTCCGCAGGAACCGCGCTGTGACAGCAGGAGGGAAGAGGCTTTGTCGTACCCTCGCTACCATCTAATGAAGGGCTGAAAATGGGCAGGGTATCATGAAGGCGGAAAGACATGATGACTACCCCAACGATGGCCAGAGTTCGCTGTAGTTGGGAGAACCGGGCGGACGGTATAACTTTTTGCAATCGGGAAAAAGACTCTTGAGCAATCCATAGCAACGGAACGGTTCCAATTCCGAAGGCGAGGGCAAACTCAGCTCCCCGAATGGCGCTCCCTGTGACAAGGCAAGCGGCAAAGAGCAGGTATAGCGGGCCGCAAGGTAGAAGCGGAGTCGCAAGTCCCATCACGAGCCCTCCTTTCCACGAATTCATTTTCATTGATTGCATCCGGGCTTTCATGGTAAGCCGGTTGATCCAATTTGGTCGGGGCAGGCGTTTCCACCAGCCCATCGCGGTAATCAGAAAAACACCGACTAACATCCAGGGTAGAACGACCGCAGGACTGTTAAAAATCCATCGTAGTGGTTGTTCTCCGAGGGCTCCGCACAGCGCTCCGATTGAACTATAGGCAATGAGTCTGCCTCCGTGATATCCGACCGGTCCCAGGATGCTGCCGATATCGCTGCCGACACTCTGTTTTTTAATGACGCAGGCGATTGGGCCGCACATCCCAACGCAGTGAAGGCTGGTGAGCAGTCCTGTGGCAAGCGCCGCAGTAATGGTGAAAGTCGATTCGATGATTTTACCGGGCTGTGTGTGATGGGTTCAGGGGAATGGTTTCCGCGCGATGCTTTGACGCAATGGTAATCAGCGATCCCCAGGCAATGAGGAGAATGAGGAACGCACTGACAACGTAAAACCAGTGGGATTGTAGAAGCTTCATTTTATTTGAACGAGTTCGGGTTGGGACCGGCAAACCGGATTTTGTGTTTAATTTTAACGTTCCCCGGATCGGCTTTGATCAAGACTACCAATTCGGTAGGTCCGCGATAGGACTTCTTTGGAACGGTGAGGATGGCAGGGCGGGAGACTTCACCATGTGCTTCAATCGTAAAGGTTTGGTCGGTTCCTGAGATGGAATACCCCGCCGGCGGTTGATCGAGTTGTATATTGAAGGTAGCGGGTTGATTCCGCTTGTTCAAAAGTCGTAATTGGTAGTTATTCCGGACCGATGAATCATCGACGTAGAATGGCGCTCCCATCATTCGCGAAGAAGATACTGTATAGGGACGTGCTTTGAAAAAGGTAGTGAAGACAAGAGCGGTAAGGCCAATGCAGCCTAGCCCGGCGTATACGAAGATTCGGGGGCGGAGTATTTTCCTCTGCTTACCGTTAAGTCCATTGTAGGAATCGTACCTCACCAGTCCTTTGGGGCGGTCGATTTTTACCATGATCTCATCACACGCGTCGATGCAGGCGGCGCAGCCAATGCATTCGAGTTGTAGGCCGTCCCGAATGTCAATTCCCGTGGGGCAGACATTGACGCAGCGTCTGCAGTCGATGCAGTCTCCGCCCGCCTGTTTAACTTTACCTCTGGGCTCGCCGCGATTGACGTCGTAACCGATAATCATCGTGTTGTCATCGGTCATTGCTGACTGAAGCCGTCCATAAGGGCATACCATGATGCAGAACTGCTCGCGAAATCTCGCGAAGCAGACATAGAGACATCCGGTGAGAAACAGGATCGCTCCAAAAGCGAAAGCGTGAGCCATGGGACCCTCTTCCATAAACTGGTAGAGGCGTCGCAGGGAGACGAAGTAGGAAAGGAAGACGTGCGCCAGCAGAGCTGAGACAAGAAGAAACAGGCTGTGTTTTACGATGCGCCGAGTTGCCTTATTAAAGCCCCAGGGAGAGTTGTCCAGCTTTCTCCGGTTGGCACCATCGCCATCAATGATTCTTTCGATTCTTCGATAGATATGCTCCAGAAAGATGGTGTAGGGACACGCCCAACCGCACCACACTCTACCAAGTAGTGCGGTGATCAAGAATAGTGAGAATCCCAGGCCGGTTATTGAGAAAAACATGACCCACAAATCCTGCGGGGCAAGGGTGATACCGAAGAGATGGAATTGACGGGTTTGGATATCCAGAAAGACGGCGGGTGCGCCGTTTATCTGGATCCAGGGTAGAGCCACGTAGACCACGAGAAGAAAGAAGGCAAAAATCTGCCGGGCTCTCGTGAATTTTCCCGATACATCCGCTGGATGAAGAATGTAGTGGGAACCGTCATCGTTCACTGTCGTGACGCTATCGAGGTTCGGTGTTTTTTTCGATTTCGTCGTCGACATAATTCAATAGTCTTTAAAGTCTTCTTTGTTCTTTGAGATGATAAACGCGGTGATGGACGCAATTTCTTCGGGGCTGAAGGATTGACCAAAAGGCATCATCCGGGCGCCACTGGGTTCCATACCTTTGCTTTCCGGAGGCGTTCCATTGTTGATCAACTTGAAGATATCAAGCGGAGCGTTCCCATATTTCCATTCCTGATCGACCAGGGATAGAGCAAGCTTAGTCGGGGCATCCATATTGGGGCCGTGGCAGGCGATACAAACCTGAAGGTAAATGGCCTCACCCGCTTTGACTTTCGATTCGTCGGTGGCCCATTCGTGAACCAGAACGGAGTCGGTCAGGTTCGAAAGGGTGTCGGCAAGTGCTGCACTTTTCTTTTCGTTTACAGCGCTTACCGCTTTAGTGATTCGCTCCTGATCGGACTGGACTAGCCCCAATGTGTAATACACGAACCACATTCCGAAAAAGAAAACAATGGCTCCATAGAAGGTGAACAACCACCAGTTCGGTAGCTTTTGGTCAAATTCCTGAATCCCGTCGTATTCGTGTTCCCGGAGAATGACTTCACCCTTTCTTGCAAATTCGCCGCGGCGATAGGTGTCCTTTTCCTCTTCGTTCATGGTACTACTCAGCTTGATTATTGTCGTCGTTTTGGAGGGCGAGATTCGCACTTTTACTTATGCTGTCTTTATCCATCAGAAGGGTTCTAATGAAGAAGCCGATAAAGATTGACAGGGTAAAGGCGAAGGAGATCACAGGGACGATTATGGTCCAGTCTTGAAATATGACTCGTTTAAACATTTGGTTTCCGGTTTGGTTCAGGGTTCAAATTTGGAAAGGTTGCCGTCAGGGTCGAGCGGATGGGGGCGCTTGTCCGGGTTCTGTTCCGTATAGGCTCCCAGTTTTTGCAGGTAGGCGACAATGGCAGTGAATTGCACTTCAGAGAGATGATTTCTCATCGCCTCTCCGGAGAGGTCCGGACGGTCTTCGAGGTAAGCGTCTTTCATTACCGTTTGGGCGATTGCCATGGCCTGTTCCCGGGCGTGTTGCTCAATCTCATGAGCCGTCATCGCTGGATAGGGAACTCCGAGCTGACGCTGCACCGAGATCTTTTTAGCTAGAGATTTGAAGTCGGTTTTCTTTTCGAAAAACCAGGGGTAGGCCGGCATGTTTGACCCGGGCGACATCTCCCGTGGATTGAGGAAGTGCTTCATGTGCCACAGGTTGTCCCGTTTCCCGATTCGGACATGTTTGGTGTCATCAACTGGTTCGCCGCCTTCTCTGGCGAGGTCGGGGCCAGTCCTTTTTGATCCCCACTGGAATGGGAAATCATAGATTGATTCTCCGAGGTGAGAATAGTCATCCGCTACCCCGGGACGTCCATATCTCATCACGTCGGGAACGAGGGTCCGAATCATTTGGGAATGACAGTTGTAGCAACCTTCCGAGACGTAGATGTCCCGGCCTTCCAGTTCCAGTGGAGTGTATAACTCTTGAAGGCGGCCCTCGATGTTCACATGGCGGTTCACTACCACAGACGGTATGATTTGGATCATCCCACCGATGGCGACGGCGACAAGAACGAGGATGGTGAAGGGGATGTAGTTCTCAAGAAGGTTGTCGTGAAATTTCGCCCAGCTCTTGCCGTTCCATTTGAATTCAAAGAGAACCAGTATTCCAACCATGCCGATCGCTACCAGTAAGGTCGCCGCCATACTGAACGGGGTGAAAAACCAAAGGGCGATAAGTGCGATCAGGATTCCGGTGTAGACCACTGCGCGGTGGAAAATGAGGGACCGGATCGATTCGGTATCTTTTTCGGTTGGTTTCAGAAGATAGGTCTCGATGGAGACATCGGTCATTTTTCCTTTCGCTGCAGTCATCCCGATGTTGATCGCACAGAGGATGAAGCCGATGAGGTAGAGAAGTCCTCCAATTCCCCGCAGGATATACGGTAGCTGGATCGCTTGAAGTGTCTCGACGAATTCATAGGTGAGTCCGGTTCCACTTTCGTTGACCTGCCCGAGCATCAGCCCCTGCATAATTCCGGCCGTCCACATGGCTCCGACGTAGAGGAGGATGCCGACCAGTGATACCCAGAAGTGCATATTAGCCCAGGCCACTGACCACAGCTTAGTTGCCCAGAGGCGGGGTGCCATCCAGTAAAACATACCAGCCGCCATCAGACCGTTCCAACCGAGGGCACCGGAATGGACGTGTCCAATTCCCCAGTCAGTGTAGTGGGAAAGTTGGTTGACGGCACGGATAGATAGCAAGGGTCCTTCAAAGGTTGCCATTCCGTAAAAGGTGATACCCGCTGCGAAGAATTTGATGACGGGATCGGTTCTGAGCTTGTTCCATGCTCCCCGGAGAGTCAGCAGTCCATTGAGCATTCCGCCCCACGATGGTGCCCATAGCATCAGGGAAAAGAGCATGCCGAGAATCTGGAGCCACTGCGGTAATGCGGTGTTCAGGAGGTGGTGTGGACCAGCCCAAATATAGATAAATACCAGGGACCAGAAGTGGATGATAGACAGACGGTAGGAATAAACGGGACGGTTCGCTGCCTTCGGGAGAAAGTAATACATGATCCCGAGAATTGGTGTGGTGAGGAAGAAGGCGACTGCATTGTGGCCATACCACCACTGGACAAGGGCGTCCTGCAGTCCCCCGAAGATCGGGTAGGAGTGGGTGAGGGAGGTAGGGATTTGCAGGTTGTTTACGATGTAGAGCATCGCAATCGTGATGATGGTTGCAATATAGAACCAGATCGCAACGTAAAGACTCTTTTCGTTTCGCCTGGCAAGCGTCCAGAAAAAGTTGATCGCAAAGATAACCCAGACGATTACCACGGCGATATCGAGGGGCCAGATCAGCTCAGCGTATTCTTTAGACTGAGATAAACCGATCGGCAAAGTCAGAACCGCGCCGACGATGATGCCCTGCCAGCCCCAGAAGTGCAGGAATGATAAGAGGCTCGATGCCGTCCTGCATTTGCAGAGTCGTTGGGTTGAGTAGTAGATGCCGGAAAACATCATGTTTCCGACAAATGCGAAGATAACCGCATTGGTATGTAAAGGGCGGAGGCGGCCAAAGGTGATCAGGTCCAGACCATCGGTATTAATTTTTCCGAAGGTAACGAACTCGAGGAATTTGCCGTTGGCCTGCCACCAACTGAGTTGGCTGGAGGCGAGTAAGCCAATCATCATCCCGATAATGCCCCAGAAGATTGAGGCGATCATGAAGTTGCGTGGCGTACGATCGTCGAAGGTAATGCGTGATTTCTCTCCCATAGTGTGTTGGTATTATGAAATTTTGTCGTCGTCCTCGAGGGGAAGCAGTGAGTCGTGTTCTGGAGACGATTTGTGTTTTCGGGTGACTTCCACTGCGAAGCAGATGATGAAGATGGACCCGAGAATCAGTGATATAAATAGAGTGATGCCGATGACGTTCATGCTTCGTCTTCGTTAGAAGGCGCTTCGTGACGGGAGCTCCAGGCTCTATCGCGTTCAGTCCATTCGATAAAGCTGCCGGCGATAATGTTTGTGAGGGTTCCGGGATCGATTTTTTTTGCGTTGAGCCAGAGGTGATGGTTTTGTGTCTCCGGTTCGGTGCAACTCAGGTAGACCTGAAAGACCTGGTCCGAGTCGAGTTCTCCGATCTTCCCGGTAGTGGTTTCGATAACGAGGTGGCCCTCCGGAAGCTTTGGAAGGTTATTGGAATCGTCCAGACTGGCTGAGAGCGCGGAATCTGTGAGGTCGGCTAATTTCCGGTCATCGAGAAACCACCATGAATTGCCGTCACTCTCGACATCGAATTCGTTCAGGTAGTCGGTCAGATGCCGGGCAACTCTGGGTTGGCAGACGTGACAGGGGGAAGTGATCGCGATGGCGTACCACTCTCCGTTACCGGAACTGGCGCGGTCGCTGAGCCATTGTGCAAGGCTCCACTTCTGATCTTGTGACTTTAACGTCATGCGGGCAGATTACCCGCTTTGTGAGGTGAATTCTTTGCATTGAGTGCTCAATACTGCGCACTCTTTATCATTTTAGCAGAATGTGAGTGCAAATCGACTTTTCGGAAATTGTACCCTGGAATATCGCTAAGTTTTCGGTTTCAGTCGCTCTACGGCAACGCCGTTATGTAACACAGCCCCGGGTTGACCGAAGCGAAGCAGAGAGTCTACCCGGGGATTTTATCACAAGACAAGCTGATCGCTGAAAGTGATCTGAAAGCTTTCGCAACGCCTTCAGCGTAGGGAAACTCCTGGTATGCAAATCCCATGGTAGCCTCCGTTTCACTGCGGCAACCATGGGTTGGGTTACGTAACGGCGTTGCCGTATTTTGAATTCCCTGCCCCCGAATACACGCAATTCTTAGCGCCATTCAATTGTACCCTGTACAGTTTTGGATGGTACAGGGTACAGTCGGTCCTGTTTCTAGCGGGCTAGCGCGAGGTAGAGAATAAGAACGATTCCAATCATGATGCCACCGGCCAGTTTTGCCGGTTTCCACGGTGTCAGGTCTACAATACCGGCGTCTTTTTGAACGTAGGGCTCGGAGCGTTTCATTTTCATGCCGAGAGCGATCTGTAAAACCACGAGAAAAACGAACACCGCTCCCATAAAATGGAATCCGGAACCGAAAACTCTTCCCGTCAGGCCGTTATCCCAAAAGGTTCCCCATAACATGATCACAAGACCGACTGCTGCGGAGATAAAGGCGGCAGTTCCATTCGAGGTGCGGTTGAAAAATCCGACGAGGATAATAGCGAGCAGGGGAATGAAATAGACTCCGTTGAGACTCTGGAAATAAGCGAAAATCCCTTCTCTACCCATGAAGATAAGGGGTGCCCCGATTGCGGCAAAAACGGCGACAATGGCGCTGCACAGCCGTCCGGATTTTACCACTTCCTGAGTGGTGGCGGTCGGATTGATCACTTTTTTGTAAACTCCGAGGGAGAAAAGGGTCGCGCTGGAGTTCAGAACCGAGTTGAAAGTGGATAATATTGATCCAACGACCACGGCGGCGAAAAATCCGGTAAGATGGGCGGGGAGAACCAGGCGGACCAGAGCGCCATACACTTTTGAATCGTCATAGCTTCCGTCGGGTTTCAGCAAGCCGGCATTAAAATCGGCATTTTGTTGAGCCACGTGGAGGGCGACGATACCGGGAATCACGAGGATAAACGGGGCCAGAATCTTAAAGAAAGCGGCCAGCAACACGCCTTTTTGACCTTCCGCGAGATTCTTCGCGCCAAACGTCCGCTGAATGATTTGCTGGTTGGAGCACCAGTAGAAAAAGTTCAGCAGAAGCACCCCGGTGAACAGGGTCGGCCAATGAACGCTTTCCCCTTCTTTGCCGAGGGAAACAAAAGCATCGGGATTTTGCTGATTGATCTCGGCAAATACGGAGGTCAGTGAATTTCCGTCTCCTGCCGCGTATTTCAGTGAGAAATAGGTGATTAAAACTCCGCCGATGAGGAGGCCCAATCCGTTAAAAGTATCAGATACAGCGACTGCGCGAAGCCCTCCGAAGACGGCGTAGGCTGATCCGACGATGGCAATAAATGCGACCACTGCCCAGATTGTAGCGCTTTCACTGAGGTTCATTAAGTCGCTCAGGTTGAGCATTTCCGAGAGCGCTCTGGCCCCGCTGTAGAGCACGAAGGGGAGCAGGATCAACATGTAAGCGATGATGAATACGGCGGTAGTCAGGGCTCTGACTTTGGCATCGTAGCGTTCCTCGAGGAACTGCGGGATCGTCGAAATCCCTGACTTGAGGTATCTCGGAAGAAAGAAAAGGGCCATGACGACCAATGACATACCGGCGATCACTTCCCAGGCCATCACGGACAGCCCTTCTTTAAAGGCCCCGCCATTTAGACCGACCAACTGTTCGGTGCTCAGGTTGGTCAAGAGCAGGGATCCGGCGATCACGAGACCGGTCAGGCTCCGTCCCGCGAGGAAGAATCCGTCCTCGGTGCTGGTGCTTTTACCCCGGGTGATCAACCAGGTCAAAACGGCGACGAGAGCGGTGAACAGGACGAAGGTAACGATAGTGATCATGAATGAAGAAAGGGCGGTCTTAAGCTAAGAAACAATGTTTGGCCAGTGCCTGGCAATGCTAACGATTAGCCGATTCGCGCTTCTTTAGTATCTGGGAACGCTCTCGTCGATTTCCAGCGACCAGCGATCGATGCCCCCATTCAGGCTCCAGACTTTTTCGATGCCCTGGTTTCTCAGGAAATTCGTGGCCTGAAGGGATCGCATTCCGTGATGGCAGTAAACCACGATCGGGAGGGTTTCGTTTTGAAGTCGCCGCGGAGCTTCCTCTGCGAAGCGGGACAGCGGCATCAAATCGGCGCCTTCGATTCGGCAGATCGCAAACTCGTCTTCTTCGCGACAATCGATGAGTCGGATGCCTGCGGGCTGGGAGTTGAGCAAGGGCAGCAGTTTTCCCGGAGTGATTTCGAAGTCTTCAATTGGTGGAAGTGGGTCCGTCATGTCGGATAAAAGATCACTGAATCGATCTTTTTCGAGGGTAATCTGCCTGGAAAATAAAAAGTCCGCCGGGCGGGAAACCGGGCGGACTTTGGAAAATTGGGGAGTTTTAGAAGTGAAGCTCTTAGTGACCGTGGATAACGCCGTGTAACACGCGACCGGCTACGGCTCCGAAGATGGCTGAACCGACATCGATTTTGCCGTGTCGGCTGCGACTGTGGTGACGGTGATGGCTGTAGTGAGGAACTGGAGTGGCGCAGCTGGATCTGGGATAAACCTGATAAGGAACGGGTGCCTGAACGGGGCGGAAAGAGGAGTAGTTGGAGTGAACGTAATTCACCAGTGGGGATGAATGGGAGATCAGGCCGCAAACCTGAGGGCTCACTCTTGCTCTGGTTCTGAGGGTTTGGATGCGATGATAGGAGCTGTGAACGCCACAGGCCGCATTTTTAAATGCCACCGGACAGGTTCCGCGGTAGGCATTCATTAAATTCGTGGTGTAAATGTTGTACCGGCGCATCTCGTTAAGAAGAGCTGTGGTGTGCGGGCAGCCGCAGTAATTTCGCGCCTCGATACCGTAAATGTGGGACATTTGGTCGCCATATTGGTCAATGGTGAAAACGGATTGTCCCAAATTCCCTCCTCCGTTATATCCATAAGCATTGTAGCCCGAGTCCGGGTAGTAATGCTGAGCCTGAGCGTTCGATGCGAAGAGGCCTACACCAATGACGGCGCAGGCTACGATGACTTTGGAGATTGAATTTTTCATAGACCGTTTTCAGTTTTTGATGGGGATCTGACGAAGGGTTGATGCGGTTATGCATCTTTTTTTCGAAAAAACACGCAGAAAACCCGCCCCGGTTTTATCCGGGGCAGGCATTTTCATTTTCGGGGGATTTTGGGGGTGTTTTTTGTCTTGAACCTGGTGAATAGGCCAATTGGTTTCTTCAGTTATTCCGGCGGTTGTAATCGGGGGGGTTACCGGCGGTGAGGAAAGATCTGGTTTGTGATTGGGATTTTGGAGAATTCTTCAAAACGCCGCGAAGTTCTTCGGCGAGAGGGGTCGATTCATGGATCATGCGGACGACTCCATCACTGACCCGGGCTCTTTTCCGGAGATCATCCATTAACTGGACGGAATCGGTTACCTCGGCGACTGCTTTCTGGAATGCTTCGGGAGCTTTTCCCCGATAGGCGCGAATGAGTTCATTGGTCAATTTCGCGTGGTTTTGAATGTGTCGGAGGAGAATCAGCGAATCGCGACTGCTTCGATTGTAGCGTAGCTCCCATTCGTAGCGGAAAGTCATTTGATCTGCGAGATTGTCTAAAGCGTAGACGTTGCTGCCGATAGTGGGATCGTTCTGGTAACTGAAATCTTCCGAGAGACTCTTTGATCCAGTGGCTGCCAGGCCCAGTAAAATTGAGGCAGCTAAAATGAACGGCTTTGGGGAGCGGAATAGTATCATTTCTTAGTCAGGATCCGGATATTCGAATCTCTAAAGTAAGACGCCTCCGGGCGGAAAATATTCAAATTTAGTTGGCCTTTTTTGTCTTGTTAGGTTCCGTGTTGGGGCTGTGGGCCTCCCAGCTGTACTTTCGGTCCCAGGTATTTCGGTTTGGTTCCGAGGAGGTAGACGTCGAGAACCATTTTGACCCGGGCGAGAGATTCCCGGAATTTTGTTTTTACTCCGGCAAAAGAAGTGACCTCCCGGCAATTGAAACCGATGGCGTCGATACCGTTTTTGCTTGCGAGAAAGATGGCCCGCTTGTTGTGAAAAGGCTGGGAGACGATGATGATCTCATCCTGACCGAAGATTTCTTTGGCTCTCACTACCGAATCGAGCGTCCGGAAGCCGGCGAAGTCGCGATAGATTCGCTTTTGCGGAACGCCCTTCGCGATGAGAGCCTCCTGCATATCGGTAGGTTCATCGTATCCCTTTCGGGAATTGTCACCACTGACGATGATATATTGGCACTTTCCGGCCCGATACAGTTCCGAGGCAGCATTAATTCTGTGATGGAAATAACTGTTTTGCCGACCGTTTTCGAGAACCTTCGCGCATCCCAGCAACAGCGCCGCCTTTCGTCCCGGTATTTTTGAGGCGTCAGAATAGAGCCGTTGGGATGATGCTGATTCAACGGCCCAGTGACAGATTGCGATAACGAGAAAGGCGCTGCCGATCAAAAAAGTTGAGATCAGCAGCGCCTTGAAAATAACTTTGAGGTTCATTGGCCGTTAGATACGCATGAACCCCGGCGAATCTTTCAGATTCCAATCGTAATTGGAATCGAAATCAAAAAGTCTAGTCTTTAGTCAGTTTTTTGACCTCGTCGAACACTCTGGAACCGGAGCCCAGTCTTTCGCCATCGGCACTGAGGAGGGCATATTCGGGAACGGCATTAGTGAGCTTATATTCCATCAGACCGCTTCTTTTCACTTTATCGGGAACCACGGTATACCAGGGGAACTTTTCTTTTACCGCCCAATCTTCCGCAGCGTCTTCGCTTCGATCCAGTGAAACATGGATCATTTCAACTTTAGCATTTCCCTCAACCGTATTTTTGTATTTCTCCACTAACTGTGGAGCAGCAGACCGGCAGGGGCCTCACCACGAGGCGGAAAAGTAGAGAATGTAATATTCGGGAGCTTTATCCAGTTCAGCGGTCTTGAAGCGGCGGCCATCCACTTTCTCAAGTTTGGTGCCGGCGATCTGTTTACCGACTTTGGTTTGCTCCAGTTGAGCTTCAATGTCGGCGGGTTCGCTGGTCTTGGCTTCCTGGGAAAGAAGGAATTCCCGGTCTTCCCCTGAAAGCAGAGAGTCATTGAAGGTAAGCATCGAGCCATTGCTGATGACCACCTTTACTGTTCCGCTGTTTTTATCGTAAGAGCGAAGATCTCCTTCAAACGTCTTAGTTCCGTCTGCACTCTTCCAGGTTCTTGCTGATGCATCGATAGAAAGAGCGGCAATTGCTGTTATCAACCATAGCCTCTTCATAACTCAGAGTATGTCTGTTTGGCTGATCTGTCTTGTAAAATTGATAACAGCAAGACGCGATTACCTAATATCCCAATCCCCAGTCACTCGATTGAGCTTCGGTGGGAAGCGCTCTGCCGGAACTGGGATCAATCATTGGCCCCATGGTCAGGCGAAGCCCCGGTTGGAGGATTCGGTAGCGCTGATCGAGACGATCGCAGCAATAGATAAATTCGTCGGTTGGTGCAGTGTCATCTGCGAACATGTCGTAGTGGGAAGGTACCACCAATCCGGCGCTGATCGCTTTTGCCAGAGCTGACGCTTCAAAACCATTCAGGTTGGCACTCAGTCCGGGACCTTCATCAGGGTGGTAACCACTGATTGGAAGCATCGCCAGATTCAGATTCCAGCGTCGGACTTCTTTCACCAGGGAGCGGTGCCAAAGTGTGTCTCCGCTGTGGTAAATAGCAAAAGGTCCCATTGTGATGACATAACCGAGGCTTTTTGAAGCGCCCCGGTCGTCGGTTTGGATATCAGGGTTCGCGGCATTAATGCCATGAATACTGACATCGCCCACATCGACAAAGCTGCCTGAATCGACCGGCATAAGATGTGGTCCGGCGGATCCCAACAGAGTTTCCACCGCCCTGGCGCTACCGGCTGGAAGCACCATTTTCATATTGGGGCTCGCGGCCCTCAAACCCAGAATCGTCGCCGGGTCGAGGTGGGAAAGGTGATTGTTGCTCGCCAGTAAAATATCGACACCGGACATCATCAAAGGATCGACTACCCGTTCCGTCATTCTGGGCCATCCCCGTCCGCGGCCATTGAATTGAATCGACATGGAGTCGGAAAGATAGGGATCGATTATAATCCCAACCCCATTCCATTTGAGGAGGAAACCACTGTGACCCAGCCACCATACGTGGAGGGCACCTGTTACTGAATCGGCGCTGTGAAAATCTTCAACGAGCTCCAGATCCTTCTGGACGGGAATTATCATAGATTCTCCGGGTGTTTGGGGTTCCAATTTCGTGTACGGACTTAGCATGGAATGATTAGACACGTTTTTATTGATAGTTCAAGTACCTAAAATATCGGAAAGTAGAAAATTCTTGGATTTGAGAAACGTATTTAAACAAAAAGACCGCCGGTAACGGCGGTCTTAACAAGTTCAAGTGATTGATATAGAGTTGATTGCTACTTAGGAGGGCTCTCCGGTTTCCAATTCTACAGGTTGAGAAACTTTTTCGGGTAAGTTGATAATTAAACTTTGATTGGGAGTTATCTGCTTCAGCACCTCTACGGGTTTTATAGCTTGAGGAGTGAAGATTTCAATTTGCTCAATCTTATCAATCTGCCCCAATCCAATCGTCAGATTGGGGATAATCCCGGTAACTCTTTCGATGGGTTGCAAAATCCAGTCGGTGTCGCGGGCGATCAGTTTGACCCGGGTTCCGGGGGGAGAATTGGTGAGATTGACATCGAGCCAACCGTTTCCGCTTGGTTTCTCCGCTTCGAGCCATTTTAGCTCACCGCCTTCGTCAGAGAGAAAGATATCGAGGGCACCGTCGCGATCAATATCGATAGAATGAATTGACTCGGGTGAGCTCAGGTAATTCAACCGGCTGCCCTGTGAGACTTCACGAAACTGGACGCCGCCGCGATTCCAGAAGGCGCGGTTGAAAGCGAGGTCTCCAGTTACCGCAAAAATGTCTTCAAATCCGTCATTATCGAGATCGAGAACATGAATCGCCTGAATATCTTCCACACCTTCGAGACCGCTTCCATTGGTGACCTCGGTGAGCACTCCTTCACCATCGTTGGTGAATAGTCTGAGATGATTTTCCGGAATGTGTTGAGAGTCATTCAGAACCTGCGAGATTCTTTTTTCGGAGTCGCCGGAGGCCTTGCCGACGAGTAGATCCAGATCCCCGTCATTATCCAGATCAAAGGCGGTCATGGTCTGGGGTGTCATCGAAGATGGAACCTTGTTTTCCTGTCCTTTTTCCAAAAATCGCCAGTTGGCTGGAGTCGAAGAAGGGATGGAATAGAGAATCTGGTCGATTGCGTCGGTAATTGAGAGCAGAACATCGGGAAAGCCGTCGTTATTGAGGTCTGCGATTTCAATATGATTAACCGGATTTGGGATCCAAAGGTCGAGGCCCCAGGAAACCGGTTCAAATTTGCCGGTCGAAACCTGACGGTAAATCTCGAAAGGATGGTCAAAATTACCGACCAGCAAATCAAGCATCCCGTCCTGGTCATAATCGGTCCAGGCCACGGAGGCAGTGTCAGAAAAGGCGAGAAGACCGGAATTAAGGGTGACATCCGAAAAAAGACCCGTCCCGTCGTTCTGCATCAGAGAATTCGGAGCACCGGCTCGTCGCGATATGAAGAGATCGAGATCGCCATCATTGTCGTAATCGGCTGGATAGAGCGCAGAGCCGGGCGTCCCGATTTCGGGGCTGGCTTTTTCGACTGGAGTGCCGTCCCCGCTCAGTGTCCACATGCGGGTCCCGCCATGACTGATAATTTCCAGACCATCGATGCCATCAAAGTCCCCGACCGCAATGGGGCCAGCCAACTTGGATTCTTTTGCGGCCAGACTGATCGGAAAGTTTTCCGTTTCATTAAACGGCACCGTCTTCAACCGTAATTCTTCGGGTAATGATTCCGGCGGCTTGCCCAGAGCGGCACTTGCCAGATTGTATCGCCACCGGTCAACCATCGAGGGTTTGCCAAGTTTGCCGTCTTCGATCGTTTGAACGTATTGTTTCAACGCAATTTCGTTGACCGGTTTTGAGCTCGAAGGAAAAGGGAAAGGTTCGTCCGGCAGGCTGCTGATCAATGCCGCAGCTGCAGATTTTTCGGCGATGGGTTCGGGTGGTTGGCTGCCGATCAGTTCCAGAATCTGAGCCATGGTCTGTCCCTTATAAGTTGTGAACATGGCCAAATCCATCCGCTCAGGTTTGACGGCAGGCTTCGCTGCAACCTCAAGAAATTCGACTTCGGGAGTGCTGCTGCCCACCATGATCTTGATGACGACGGCAGCCGCTACGATCAAAATCGCAATGAGAGTATAGATAGCATTTCGTGTGAAAAGGATACGCATGGGAACCCTTTCAATATGCCACTGTCTCTGCTCAGCCAAAGAGAATTTTTCAGAACTCTGCAAACTCCGTAAAATCGAAATTGACTAATCTGCGAAACGACTTTAGATTCCGCGCCTTTCAGATTCGGGGAAAATTTCCGATCCTGGTTGGATTTAACTAATAACGATCACAGAAAGATGGCAGAGCAGGCAACATTACCAGCTGAAAAGCGGGAAGCGAACGGAACTTCCGCATCAAAGAGATTGCGCAGGGAGGGCACTGTTCCCGCCGTTGTGTACGGTTCAAAGCAGAGAGCTTATATGATTCAGGTTAAGGAGAGCGCTTTCTCTGAAATCTTCCGGAAGCAAGCGAGCGATAACTTTCTGGTGAACCTCGAAATCGAAGGAGCTGAGGAAAAATCAAAACTGGCTTTCGTTCAGGATGTTCAGAGAAACCCACTCACTGGTGGATTTGTTCACCTGGATTTCCGCGCAGTCCTCGATGATGAAATTATTTCAGCCGACGTGCCAATTTCTCTCGAAGGCGAGAGTCTTGGAGTTAAGGGCGGCGGATTGCTTGAGCACCTCCTTCACTCAATCGAGATTCAGTGTAAGCCTGGTGACCTTCCTGAAGTGATCGTTCACGACGTAAGTGATCTCAATGTTGGACAGTCCGTTAAGGTTGGCGAACTGAAGTTCCCTGAAGGCGTCACCACTAAAATGGATCCTGACGTTTTGGTTGGCTTGGTTGCCAAGTCCCGTGCATCTATCTCCGCTGCTGCAGCCGGTGGAGAAGCTGGCGGAGCTGGAGAAGGCGAAGCTGAAGCCGAAGAAGAGGCTTAAGATTTTCCGGAGTGACTCCGGTAAACGACTTTTTAAAACAATGCCTGTTCCCGCTTTCGGGGCAGGCATTTTTTATTGCCCAGGCGTTTTTGTTATCGTTGGGCGCGGAAAGGGGATTACTTCTCCTTTCGACCGGCTTTCTCAATAAACTTACGAGCTGCCGCCTGCCGGTCTTCGGATGACATTTCCGGATTCTTCTCGTGGAGCTCCCGCATTTTGTTGAAAAATTTGCCGCGCTGTTCATCGCTCATTTCTCCCATCTTTTTGCGAAGGTCGTCAGACAGGCCGCCCCGTTTTGAACGTCCTGAGCCTCTTTCCCGTTCGCTTGATTGCGGAGAGCCGCCACCGGGGCGGGTTTCTCCCGGTTTCAGTTTGGTTTCGGAATAACGGATGCTGACCAGTTCGCCTCCCACTGATATTCTGGCAGTGACGCGTTCTAAATCTGAGTTTTGATTCAGTTCGATCATTTTCCATCCGTGCTGGTTGGGCTCATCCGAAACCACATAGGATTGTTTGGTGCTGGTATCGAGAAGTGTCGCGACCTGCTTATCTTCGATCATTGCGATTCCGGTTAAAATCAACGAACCGCTCAGATTCAGGCTTCGGTTGAAGGGCGATTGAGCGGTCAGCGCGGAGAACATGTTTTTATCGACTGTCTCAGGCTCGAAATCGTCTCCGTAAATCGGGCTAAATGCAGAGATAACACCAATAAGGATAATGATTCGGGACTTCATACTACCCTCTGAAACCCCGGGTGGAGCGCCGGGTTGTATCGAATCAATTTTTTACTGAAATCTTTCGGCGGGAATAACGTTTGGGAAAAATGCATTTGGGTACGAAAACGGCCCGGCTATTGAACAAAAATCCAAAACACCGGGCCGCCCCGTTCCGCACAAATTCTAAAAGTCTACTTCACATCTCGCTGGGAAGTTTGATCGTGATACCCTTCGGAGGTAACGTCGAATTTCCCGTAGATATTTCCCCAAATCAGTCCTACGCATATCGCAGCCAGAGCTGCAAACAGGAGGATCTCAATTCCGGAAATTTTGTCAGTTATTTCTGGGGTTCCACCCATTTGTTTAAGCAAGTTCCAATTTGTTACAAAGAATCATCTAATAAAACTGGGATTATGCAACGGTAATTTTTATAAAAAATTAAAATTGATAGGCGTATTTGATGAGTTTCTCATTCGTGAGAGAGTTTCCGGTCGGCGTTTAGGTTTGTTTAATAATCGTGAATCTCAGATTTCATTCGACATTTAACAAGTTCGAGATCAAGATTCGGCGGATTCGATCTTCATCGCTTCCGGAAACACACTCGATTGCAGGATTTATTCTGCCGTCAAAACAACACACAACAAAAACAGACCAATGTTACTCAAGACTCTTGAGATGCATGGCTTCAAGTCGTTTGCCGACAAAACGAAGCTGGAATTTCACGAAGGCGTCACCGGAATCGTAGGCCCGAACGGTTGTGGTAAGTCGAATATTGTGGATGCGATGCGGTGGGTGCTCGGTGAGACTTCCGCCAAAGCATTGCGTGGCGGGGAAATGGCTGATGTCATTTTCAATGGCACAGACAAGCGATCGCCGCTGGGGTTGGCTGAAGTGACCCTGACTTTGACGGATTGTGCCAAAAGTCTGGATACCGATTATGACGAAGTGGCGATAGGACGAAGAGTGTATCGTGATGGTAAAAGTGAGTATTTGATCAATCAGTCTCCCTGCCGCCTCAAGGATGTTCATGATTTGCTGATGGGAACTGGAATCGGCCGAACCAGTTATTCTATCATGGAGCAGGGCAAAATCGATATGTTGCTCAGTTCCAAGCCCGAGGATCGGAGAGCGGTTTTCGAGGAAGCGGCGGGGATTACAAAATTTAAGCAGCAGAAAAAGGAGGCGCTTCGCAAACTGGATTACACCGAGGCTAACCTGGTGCGGGTTCGGGATATTATCGCCGAGGAGGAGCGCCAGATCCGCAGTCTGTCCCGACAGGCATCAAAAGCAAAGCGCTATCAGATTCTGCAGGAAGAGGTGCGGGTGCTTGATCTGCATCACTCGCATCGACTCTGGAGAGAGCTTCGTGCCGGAGGGGCGGAAATGTCGACTTCCAGCCACAATCTGAGGCGGGATCAGGATTCGTTGGAGGAGGAGATTGAGAAAAAGCAGACCGAGATGGCAACGGCGCGCTTTGAACATCAGGAACTGGAGAGTCGACTCAGCGAATTGCAGGGTCAGATTTCGCACCTCGAAAATGAGATCGATTCCGCTCAGAACCGAATCCAGTTCAACGGTGAGCGGGCTCACGAACAAAGCATTCTGATCAAGAAAAACGAGGAGGATATCGAAGTGACCACCTCGAAGCTGAGCCTCCAGCGGGAGGAGTTGGCGACTACTAATGAAACTTTGATTCACGTGGGCACCCGGATTTCCGAGCAGCATGAAATTCTCCTGAAGTATGAGGCGGAGACCCTGGATGCCCGGAATAACCGGGAGCGGTTGACCTCAGAGATTCGCGAATCAGAAATTGAGAGAAGTTCGCTGAAAACCACGATCGCGACGCTCACGGCTCAGCTGGCGGCAAATTCGATGCAGTTCGATCATGATAAGACCCGTTTGCTCGAGTTGACCGATGAGCTGGGGACGCTCCAGAGGGAATTGGATCACCGCCAGAACGATGCGGACGAGCTGAAGCGGCGCATTGGTGAGCATGACGAATCGATTCTCTTTCACGAAGAGGAGCTCGCCGGAATGGAGCAGCGTTATCGTCAGGCGAAGAGTGCGGCTATGGAAAGGCTTGAGGATCTGTCAGGCCTTCACAAGCTGAACGCCGAGAAGGTATCGCGGCTGGATGTTCTTGAGCAACTTGTGGCGGAAGGTGAAGGGTTTGCTAAAGGTACTCAGGCGGTCTTAAAAGGTCGAATTCATGACTCGGTTATTCAGGAGGATTCGATCAGGAAGCCGCTCTATTCCTACATTGATACCGATGACCGGTTTGCGGAGGCGATTGAAGCGGCATTGGGTAATCAATTGCAAACCGTGGTCGTAAACGGATTGGAAGTCGCTGAAAAAGTGATCGATGCGCTGAAGAGAGATATGCTCGGTAAAGCTTCTCTGATCGCGGCTGACCACCTCGGGCACACGACAAAAACCAAGCGGGGGCTGGCTCCGAAAGAATCGATTTGCTGGGCAATTGATGCGGTTTCTCCTTCGAAGGAAGTAGAGAGTTTGATGGAACAGTTGCTTGGTAACGTTATCATCACTGAGAACTTGCGAATCGCTCTGGAATTGAGGGAAAAACATCCCGGTAAAGCGTTTGCGACCCTGAATGGTGAATACATTTCCAAGGAGGGTGTCATTCATGGCGGTGCCTCCGGAGACGACTCCGGGTCGTTTTTGAAAAGACAGACTGAGATCCGGAATCTGTCGAGAGTGACCTCGTCACTGGATAGTGAAGTGAGAAAGATGCAGGAGCGTCGGGATGAGTTAAATCACCGGGTGTCTGCCTTGGAAGCTGCACTTGAGGGCGCGAGAAATAAACTACAGGAAAAGCGGGTCTCCGCCTCATCGCTGGCGGGAAATCTCAGTGTGATTGAAAAGGATCTCACTGTTCTTCACAACAAGATTGAGAGCATCAACTGGGAGCAGAAACAGATTCAAGATCGCGGTGTTTCTCTGGAATCCAGTATGGTTTCCAGCCGGGAGGAATTGGATCTCAGCAACGTCAGTATTTCGAATATTGATCACAGTATTGAACGGGCTATTTCAAAACTGGAAGAGGCCCGCAGTCGGGAGGATGAATTAAACAAACTGGTGACTGAGGCACGAACCAGTCTGGCGGTTGAAAAAGGGACTCAGGAAAATTTGCAGAACCAGCAGATTCCGATGTCGAACCGGTTGAAGGAATTGGAAGATCTGATCGTTCGTCGCAAAGAGGAGACTGAAGATTTTAAACTTCGAATCAAAAAAGGCGCGGAAGAGACCGCTGAACTTCAGAAGCAAATTGAGGAGAAGAAGGTATTAAAAGCAGAGAAGCTTGAAATACAGGATCGCCTCGGGAAAGAGCGCTTAACCTATCTGGAGCGGATTGAGAAAGGGGAGGCTGATCTCACTGAAAAACGAAAACTCGTACAGGAGATCGCCGAGCGGAGGAATAAAGAGGAACTGCAGGTTTCTCAGTACGAAATTCATCTCGAAAATCTCGAAAACAACATCAAGGAAAGATATCAGGTCGAGCTTGAGTTCTTTGAACCGGATAGTCATCAACTCCTTATGGTGATCAATCAGCAGAAAAGGGCGAAGGGTTTACCTATTGATGAGCCTGTGCAGCCCAGCGAGCCGATGATGGCAGAAAATGATCTTGGCGACGATGAGATCGTGATCTCGGTTAATGCCCTGGCTTCTCAAAATCCTGATAGTGAAAACAGTGAATCCGATGATGGCGAATACGTCGATCCTTCGGAGCCTGACTGGCCTTTTGTTGAAGAAGTAGTGAGCGGATTACGCTCGAAACTGGATGCGATGGGGCCGGTCAATCTCGATGCGATTTCGGAATACGAAGAGCTGGAGGAGCGATATAATTTTAACCTGAGGGAGCTGAATGACCTCGATAATTCCAAGGATGAATTGTTGAAGCTGGTAGCTAGAATTAATCGCGATACCCGGAAGATGTTTTCCGATACCTTTGCTCAGGTACGGATCAATTTCCGCGAAATGTTCAAAGAGCTTTTCGGGGAGAAAGCCAAGTCTGATCTAGTTCTCCTTGATGATGACGATCCTTTGGAAGCGGGTATCGAAGTGATTGCGAAACCTCCCGGTAAAAAATTGCAAAGTATCAGTCTGCTATCGGGTGGGGAAAGATCGATGACGGCGGTCGCGCTCCTGTTCGCAATCTTTATGGTTAAACCTTCGCCGTTCTGTGTGCTTGATGAGTTGGATGCCCCTCTCGACGAAGCGAATATTTCCCGCTTTATCCGGGTGTTGGATCGCTTTATCGGGAATAGCCAATTTGTAATTGTGACTCACAGTAAACGTACTATGTCCCGTGCCGATGTGATGTATGGAGTGTCTATGGAAGAGTTTGGCGTCTCGAAAACAGTGGGAGTGAAATTCTCCAAAGCTGACGAAGCTCTGGGGCTGAAAGTGGCGCCGGTAGGGGGATAAATCTATATCTGCTGAAGTAGGTAATTGGAGCAATGCTACTGCTGTAGTTCGCCGAGTTTCTCCTCCAGCCATTCGAGTGATTCTTCGCGGCTTTTCAGGACTCCGTCTAACTGGAGGTCCTGAGCTTCGCGCAGGATTTTTCCCATCCCGGGACCGGAGGGAAATCCCCGGGAGATTAAGTCCCGCCCGTTCAGAAACGGCTTCGGGATGATGGGTTCCTTTGCGAATTCCTCTCTTTTCTCGAGCAGAAAATCATAGTTGCCCAGGTTTCCATTGCTCCCCAGGCAATCCACGCGGTGAAGGGCCAGTTCGTCGTCGAATGTGTCCCGGGCCATGAACCGTTTCAGGGTGGCTACTCTCATTTGTTTCACATTCATAAATTCCATGTGATGAGAAACGCCGGAAACCGTCGCATCTATGATTTCATTGGAGTATTTGAGACGTTTCAGGATAGCTGTCGTCATCTCTGCGCCGACTTTGTCGTGGCCATTGAAACGAATCCGGTCCTCCGCCGGGTCATAGGTTTGGGTCGCTGGCTTTGCGATGTCGTGAAACAATACTGATAGCACGAGAGGGAGGCTGGCGTCCGCGGGGAGGAGCCCGAGCATCATTCGCGTGTGCACGAAAACATCACCCTCGGGATGAAACTGGGGTGGTTGCTCGCAGCCCTGAAGGTCGAGAATCTCGGGGATAATTGCCGCCATCAGACCGGATTCGACAAGGCGATCGAATCCCGCCACCCGATTGGGGTGCTTCCAGATTCTATCCAGCTCTTCGCGAATTCGTTCCGGCGCCATTTGCTGGATGTTTGGGGCTTCGATTTCTATCGCCCGCCAGGTGCTTTCCTCAATCTTGAAATTGAGAGTGGTGGCAAATCGAACCGCTCTGAGAAGTCGCAGATAGTCTTCGTCGAAACGTTTCGCAGGATCGCCGATCGCCCGGAGGCATTGGTTCTCCAAATCGATTTTTCCACCGACAAAGTCGATGACTTCACCGGAAACCGGGTTTTCAAAGAGACCGTTTACCGTGAAATCCCGCCTTTTTGCATCGTTCTCCGCATCCGAGAAACTGACCGAATCCGGTCGTCGGCCATCGGAATAGTCGCCGTCCTGCCGAAAGGTCGCGATTTCGAAATGATATCCGGATCTTCGGACCAGAATTACCCCGAAATGAGCGCCGATGGTATCGCCATCGGGGAAAATCTCCAAAATCTGATCGGGAGTGGCATTCGATGCGATGTCGTAGTCCTTGGGTTCCTTGCCCAGCAGCGAGTCGCGGACGCAACCACCTGCAAAATAGGCGGTGAAGCCAGCCTCTTGAAGCCGCTTAAGGATTGAAATTGCCGTCTGGCGCATCGGGGAAACTACTCATGGTTTCAGGGTCTGAAAAGCCAATCTGTGAAAAACCGGAGGAACTGTCTTTGAATTCCTTGCCAAAACGGCTGAATCGGCGATATTCCGCGCAGTTTCAAAGCGCTCGTAGCTCAGCTGGATAGAGCAACGGACTTCTAATCCGTAGGTCCCGTGTTCGAATCACGGCGAGCGTGCTTCTTATTTCGAAGCATGATAAAAAGGTCGGTATTGCTCAATTCAGTGCTGAATTAGTTGGTCACAAGATATATCATTTCGGTATTTCAAACCGGAAGTATCAACTGTTTCGACCTGTTTGAGAGCCGGAAAGCCCGCTTTTAGGGCGTGGATCTGATTATTTTTTAATTCCATGGTGCAATTTCGGCGATCTGGACTACTCGTTGCGAATGCTACAAGGCACTATTAAAAAAATCGTCTCTGACAAAGGCTTCGGGTTCATCGCTACTGACGGAGGAGATTTGTTTTTCCATCGCTCTGCTGTTGATGGTCATTTTGAAGATCTACAAGAAGGCCAGAAAGTGGAGTACACTGAAGGCCAGGGTCAAAAAGGCCCTTGCGCTGAAAATGTAAAACCTTCCTAAGGTCTTCCTTTTTTACGGGATGATACTCATCATCTTTTAAGATTCCCACCCAGGACTTCTTACACCTTTCCGCCGTCACTCGATGATGCAGCGTTAGCCAATCGCGACGCAGTTATCGATAAAAACGAAACGGCCCGGATACCACACTATTTAAAGTTCGCCTGCCCTTGTGGTTGGCGGGCTGCGAATGGGGTGTCGCCCTTCCCATCGAGCGGCGAATCGATCTGAAATGATCAGTAATGCTTTTTCAACCAGATAAAGCTTAGCAGGCAGGGGATCAGGACGGTCAATGCCAGTGAGGTCATCACAATATCGAGCGTTGCAGTTGGTTGGAAAAACCAGATTCCACAAAGGCCGGTGATCAAAGCCGCGCCCGACCACCAGAGCAGTGCTTTTCCTGCGTATTGATTTGCCGGATACCAGATCTCATCTGATGAGAGCGTTTTCCGGGTTCTAAATCCGTAAAGTTGGTTGCGCTTCACCTTTCGGCGAATCAATGGGATTGAGAGTATTCCACAGAGTAAAGCAATTCCTGTTAAGCTAATGGAGCCGATCATAAATTAAATGATCCGATGTCTGCCGACTTTCGTCTATTACAATCCGGTGCGACTATTTATAAAGGTTGGATCCGATTGTACAGGGTACACTCTGTGACTGTACCCTGTACAGTGGTCCTCCGCATGGGTTGGTTAAAGCCGGATTGTTCGGATCTTAATCTTCACTGATACACCAGAGCGCTTCGTAGGTTCGAATAAAGATTTCACCGTCGGATACGACGAGGGACGAATTGGTTCGCTCTCCGATATTGCTCTGGGCCACGACTTCGAATTTCTCTGGATCGGCTTTAAAAACGACAGTATCTCCGGGTTGGCTTAAGGTATAGATATTATCACCTGAGAGAATAAAAGATCCCCAGGATTTTCCGGCTCCGGGAAGGCGGTCTCTCCACACGGTTTTTCCGGTGGCGATCTCAACGCAATAAACGACGCCCCCGGCATCCTGAGCGTACATATAGCCGTCCTTAACGATGCCCGTGCCAATACCGCCGAAGTGGCGGACTTCCTGCCAAAGACGTTCCCCGGACAGGGTGGTGCCGATAGAGTTCCCGTGGTAGCCGCCCATGGCGATAAGTTTGTCGCCTGCTACGAGTGGGGAGGTGTAGACGAGCGGGTTGAGGCCTTCGCTGGTCCAAATGACTTCTCCAGTGGCGGGGTCAAAGGCTTTTAATTCCTTCGGAAAACTCATCACGAGGAGATCTTTCCCTCCGTTTTTAACGATGATAGGTGTGCTGAATGAGCCGATCACGCCATCTCCGTCCTGATCGCGAAAGCCATCAGTTCTTTTCCCGGGATCCCAGTCGGGCTCGTCCCATTTCCAAACGGTTTCGCCGGTTGATTTGTTCAAGCCATAAAGTGCAGCACCTTTCGAGGGGCCGTGGTAGTGAATACAGAGATCCCCGTGAATGACAGGCGAAGTCGAGTTGCCCCAGACGTGATCAATTGGCCCGAAGTCCCGTTTCCAGATTTCTTTTCCCTCTAAATCGTATGCCACCATTCCGGCGGAACCGTAGGAGGCGATAACGATATTACCATCGATTGCGGGCGACGCCGAGCAGTAGGGATTGTCCCGATGGGTTCGTTCCTTTTCGGTATAGGTAAGTCCATTTTTCCAGAGAAGCCGACCGTCTTCCCGGTGGTAGCACATGAGGCCTCTCCAGTTCTCATCCTCGAGCGGCTGGGTGACAAAGATTTTATCCTCCCAAACGATGGGGGTTGAATTTCCGCGGTCGGGTAGTTCGATCCGCCATTTCACGTTCTTATCTTTGCCCCAGGATTGAGGTAGATCGGTTTCGGAGGTGATTCCGGAGCCGGCTGTGTCTCCCCGCCAGAACGGCCAGTTGTCAGCCCGCAGCGCGGTGGACTGAATCCCAATAAGGCAAAATATGAGAAGCTTCTTCATGGAAAGAGGTGAATTACAGGGTTTGGAGGTATCCGATACTTTTTTTGATACTGTCGAGCGGAGCCGGTGAGTGATCCTGTTCGATGTGGCAATTGTCGACTCCGGCGGCGGCGGCTGCCTTTATGATGGGTTCCATCGGGATCATCCCGTCGCCAAGCTCCTCGAAGTCTTCCTTCTGGATTCCGTTGTATTTCGGGAGAGAGATCCCTTTTCTCAGGTCTTTGAGGTGGAGTTGCGAAACGCGACCAGAGAGTTTTTCAATCATTGCAACCGGGTCGTGATTGCCGGCTTTGACCCAGAAAACGTCGAGTTCGAACTTCATTTCCGGCGAGAATTCTTCGACGAAAATGTCGAAACCACACTTTCCATCCTCTTTCGGTTCAAATTCAAAAGCATGATTGTGGTAGGCGAGCTGGATACCGGCCTCTTTCGCCTTAACCGCTGCTTTGTTGCAATTTTCGGCGACCTGCTTGTAATCATCGAGCGTTTTGCGGTTCCGGTCGACGAGGTAGGGGACCACGAGATGTTTGATGTTCTCGGCGCTGGCGGCTTCCAGAATTTGATCAAAACTGACTTTATGATCGCCCTCCGGATTGACGACGCAATCCCAGTCGAAATGTGACGAAGTCACGGCGAGTCCCTGATCTTTCGCTATTTTGATCAGATCGCTTTTCCCGGGGAATCCATAAGGTTCAACCTGCTGGTAGCCATATTCTGCGACGGCTTTGAGTGTGGCTTCGACTTCGTCATTGCCCAGTTGATTCCGGAGCGTGTAAATCTGGAGGCCGATGTGTTTCCGATATTGATTATCGGCGGCCAGCGCTGCCAACGATCTGGAATTTGACAAAGCTGCCAACGAACCGGCAACAGAAAGATTGAGGAAATGACGTCGATTCATACCCGTTATCTATCGAGATTTAACGGTCTAATCAATGAAGAAATGAAACGTGATAAAGACAGAAATTATCAGGTTGGCAGTGGCTGGTCTTGACATTTCTGTTAGGATCCGGCAAGAATTCCCCCCACCACCGGATTTTGTATGTTAGATGATTGAAACCAAAGGTCTTACTATGCGTTATGGCGATTTGCTCGCCCTTGATCATCTGGACCTAACCATTCCTCAGGGTGAGTTTTTCGCCTTTCTCGGCCCCAATGCAGCCGGGAAAACGACCACGATTAAATTACTGACCGGATTGATGTCGCCCACCTCCGGCTCCGCAGTGGTTGGCGGCCACGACATTCAGAAAAACCCGCTCGAAGCGAAGCGGAAGATTGGGTACGTGCCCGATGTGGCGGATTTCTATGACAAGTTAACGGCTCTGGAACTGATGGGTTTCGTCGCCGACCTGTTTGAGGTGGAGCCTGAGCGGGCTCAAAAACGAACTCCGGAATTATTCGAGCAATTCTCCCTCACGGAGTATGCGACGCAACGGGTTGAGAATCTCAGCCACGGCACTCGCCAGCGTCTCGCAATCTCAACCGCTTTACTTCACGATCCTGAGGTGATCGTGATCGACGAACCGATGATCGGTCTGGATCCTCTAAACGCCCGGGTGGTGAAGGAGGAGCTGAAGGAGAGATCGCGCAACGGGACAACCATTTTTCTCTCCACCCATTTGTTGAATGTGGCGGAGGAATTAGCCGACCGGGTCGGGATTATTAATCACGGAAAACTTCTCGTAGAAGGTTCCGTGAGCGAGGTCCGGAGCCGGTTGAAAGGCGATTCAACGAGAAACCTTGAAGAAGTTTTTCTTGAATTTACCCAGACATAAAAATAAAAGAGAACTTAATTGATGAAAGTGATGGATTTTTCTTTACAGAAAGCCTGAAATATTTCATCAAGGTTGGTTCAATAAAAGAAATCTGATTAAAAATACAAAGTGATGGTTCCTACTAGTAAATTTCTCCGTAATAAACTCCCGTTAGTGTTGCTTCTGGCGACTTTGCTGTTGGCGTTTTCAGTTCCTGAACTGATGGCTCAGGATGATGTCGAAGCTGCGGAAGGGGACGGTACAAAATCCCTCATGACGAAGGTCATCGATGCCGGCCCCTTTATGTTACCGATCGGAATTCTTTCCATCGCTATGATTACATTGGCGGTTTTTAACCTCCTTCAGTTGAACAAGAAGAAGTTTGTTCCCAACGCCCTGAAAGAAAACGTGCTCGCCAACATGGCCGACGTCCGGGTTCGGAGTGCCATTGACCTTTCTGCTCAGGATCCATCCTATCTTGGTCGGATGCTGACTTCCGCGCTTCCTTCTGTGGATGCCACGGACCCTGAAACTCTGGGCCGCACCAAAGTGGAGGACGGGATTGCTGACTTTTCCGTGAGAGAGAATCCCCGTTATATGACCTGGATCGGTTACTTTTCGGTTATCGCACAGGCTGCTCCGATGATTGGACTGTTCGGAACTGTTGCCGGTATGGTTATGGCGTTCGACACAATGGGCTTGAGTGGTGGCTCCGACCCCGGCCAGCTTGCGCAAAACATCTCGTTGGCTCTGATGACTACTGCCGGTGGCCTTGTGGTGGCGATTCCTTCGATCTTCTGTTTCTACATTTTCAAAAACAAGTTCAACTCGCTTGTTGCCGACGCTCAGGCAGTTGCCGCTGAGGGAATGGATTTGGCAGTTGCCACCGTCAACGCTGATCAGCAGCTCGCTAAAGTTCCAGAGGGTATTTCGGAAGGCTAAGCGGATCGGGAATTCACTCTCCGCGTAAGAAATTTCGATAATCAGGAGTAAACAAATATGCCTTCAGAAAAACTCAGAAAACTAAATGCCGATGAAGGGGAGGACCTTCCCATGGACATGTCGTCGATGATCGACCTCGTTTTCCTGTTGCTCATTTTCTTCATGGTTAGTTCTCACCTGATTATCGTTCAGATTGACAAGCGGGTTCAACCTCCGACAGCGACCAATGCCCAGGTGGCGAAAAATGCTACGGGCCGCGTCGTCGTAAACGTTCTTGAAGACGGGACCGTCTTTGCTCAGGACGAAGTGGAATTACCAACGACGGAATCGATCACCGAATATGTGGAAAGTGCCCGGATTCGAAATACCGAGAATGGGCTTCCCACCCGTCTGAACCTCAGAGCGGATAAGCAAGTGGACACTCGCGTGATTAAGCGGGTCATCAAAGCTGCCGGTGAGGCCGGAGTGAGCGACGTGATTTTCGGAAGTTACGTGGTTGAGAAAAACTAACCGTTCAAGCAAGGCGCTAACAATTTTATTATGGCAAGAAGAGAAGTTCCTCAGGAAAAAGATCCCGAATTGGATATGTCGTCAATGATTGACGTCAGTTTCCTTCTTCTGATTTATTTCATCGTGACATCGACACTGGATCCCAAAGAAGCGGATTTGGGAATGACGATGCCAACCAGTCAATCAGACGGTTCAACGGATGTTGAGATCGATCAGATGACAATCAATGTTAACAGTATGGGGCACATCGTGGTGAATGATGAAGTGCTCGATGCCAATATAGAAAGTCGTGAGGTGCCGGTGTTACTCGACCGTCTCTCCACCTACGCCGAAAGTGCTCGACTTACCGATTCCGAGCCGATGGTAATTATCGCTGCTGACGATGCCGCAAAAGGGCAACGCTTCGTCGATGTGCTCAATGCGCTGGCTCATGAACAGGTAAGAATCCAGAATGTGACGATTTCCGGATTCACTGAGGACTAAAACTTTCAGCGGTGACGCTTTAATCGATACTGAGTTTATTCGGAATAAAAAAATGGGAAATCAAACGGGCATCGAACTCACTGGTTTGAATACGCCCAACGTTTTCAGTTTTTCCCGTTTCCGATTCTCTGAGCACCAGTGGCACAGATCATCTTACGGCGTGATCAAGCCAATAAGGACTCCGGTTATCCCGGTGTTTTTAATGAAAGGGCGCTACCCGGGTCATGATGACCTTGGATGAACCAACCGGCCGTTTTTTAGAATTTAAACAACCACAACCAATGATGAAATCTATGAATCCAGTCCGAAAGTTGGCATACTTCGGCATCGCCGTGATGCTTTTCGGCTCCTCTCTGGTTTCGGCGCAGGATGACAGTGTCGAGGGGCTTTACCGCCGAGCTGTTGAATTCAACGCTGCCGGAGATCCCGTGAAAGCGTCGGAGACGTTCGAAAAGTTATTCGATCTCGCAAAGCCCGATCTGCTGATCGAAGATTACGGTGCTCAGGCAGGCGGAATGTTCTTTGACTACGCCATGACTTTGATCCCCCAGAAACGATGGGACGATGCGAAAGAGTGGTTGAAGCTTTGTGTTAATGCCAAAGCCAAATCAAAAGAACTGGGCAGTGTGATCGACAATGCGAATCCCCGCGAAAGTCTGGGTCGTTTTCAGCTCGGTTTTGTCGAAGCTCAGCAGGGCAATCATGAGGAAGCGTTGCGACTCTACCAGGTATATATGGATTCCAATCCACCAGCGCAGGAGTTGGCGCAGGTGCGAAACAGTTTCTTTCTCCGAAAAGGAACGTCCTTGATTCAACTGGGTAAAGTTGACGAAGGTGTTGCCACCGTCCAGCAACTGTTTGATAACCGGGAGGCCTGGAGAGTGAAGCCTCCATTCCTCATGCAGGGGATTCTGGAGTTGGGAATGGGTTGGATTGGCGAGGCTGGCCGGGTCGGAGCGGATCAGAAAGCCCTCGAGGCATTGGAAGTTCAGGCGCACGCTTTCCTCGATCAGAATTTAAAATACGTAACAACTGAGCCTTTTGATTCCTTCCGTTTCGGCTTTGTCGACCGTTTCCGGAAACTGGGATACGAGTGCACCAAAGTGGGGCTCTATTCTTTGGGACTCCGGTTTTTCTCGAATTGCCCGACTCTGGAGGAGATTCGGGAAGATGTTAATCTGAGGCTTGCCCGACTTCCGATCGGAGCGGGCGTTCCGGGTGCTTATCAGGAATTTATCAATAAAATTGATGAAAGAGAAAAGGCTCCCATGCATCCTGATGCGGAGACCTTGCGTCTTATCGCAACCTGTTATGAACGCATGGGGAACCTGATGATCCCCCGCAATATTTACTGGCACCTTTCGGAGACTTATCCTGATCTTGAACTCGAGAAAAAGGCGGAGATCCTTCACGAAGCTTCCCGTTTTTCCGCGATGATCGGTGATTATTCCTCGGCCCAGTATTTCGGCGAGAAGTTCATCAAAGAAACCCCGGAGGACCATCCTCTTCGTGACAATGTCTCAACCTTTATGCTTCAGTCACTCTTCACCACCCGTCAGTACGACACGGTGATCAAAGTCTGCGAATCCGTTCGGGAACGCTACGATTTGGGTGATGAGAAGCGGGAACTCGCGGACGCGCTTTATCCCTTGGCGCTTTATTCGCTGAAGCGGAACGCAGATGCAGAGAAGCCGTTTGATGAATATGTCGGGGCTTACAAGGATTCAGGAAACCGTGAGATGGTGGTCTTCCACCGGGCTTCCAACTCTTTGATCAATGGGAAAATGCGTGAAGCGGCTGAACAGATTGAGGATTTCCTCAAGGAGTTTCCCAAGTCTGAAAAGTTTGGCGACACCGCTCTGGGCGATCTTGCCACTGCGCGTTACAACCTCGAGGATTACTCTGCGGCGATTGCTGCATCTGACCGATTGGAGGAGTTCAAGCCGGATTCCATTCAAATGGGGCGGACACTTAATATCGAAGGGGATTCCTATCTGATTTCCGCTGACCAGTTCAAAGCTAAAGAACAGGCCGAGCAGAAAGAGGAATTCCGCAAGAAAGGTCTCGAAGCTTACCTGGGTGCAACGATTGCCGGGAAAGCGGCGATGGCAAAAATGCCTGAGCAGGAAGAGTATTTCAAAAATGTGGCGGCTGAAGGTATCTGGAAAGCCGCCGATCAATACCTGACCAATGAAAACCCGGAAAAGGTTCTCGAGAAATACGACGAGTTTTTCCCCGAGTTTGCCGGCACTTATTGGGAGCCACAGATCTCAATTTTCTCACTTGAAACGCTCGAGCAGAATGGCCGTGCGGAAGAGGGCCTCGCTCAGGTCGAGAAAATGATCAACCAAATCGGCAATAAGCCACCCGAAGAGCAGGATATGGACCTGTTGCGAAAAGCGATTGGATCTTACAGCGAAGCATCGGTTCGGGTTCGTGGAGCTGAGGAAACCCTGAAGATTCTTGATGACTTTCCGGGAATCGATTCTTCGAATCAGGCGCTTCTTACCTGGTTGAAGATTCAAAAAGTTATCGTGCTTCAGGAGCTTCGTGATGAGAAGGAAAAAGATTCGCCGGAATACGCGGCGATCGTTTCCCGCATCAATGGGGTTTTCGAAGAAATGAGCAATTTCGAGAAGCGTGATCTTTCGGAATACGCGCTTCAGCAGATTGGTAACAACTTTGCGCGTGGGGATAACCCGTTCCGGGCGATCCCATACTACGATGAGTTGCTGGCTCGCGAGACTCCGGATGCCGATGCCTTCAAGTCGGACGCGGAATTTAATATCGGCCTCATCGAGATGCGAAATTCCACAAAAGTGGCCTCAGCAAAAGAGCGTTTTCGTCGGGTGATCAACAAATACAAAGATCCTGATTTGATTCCGGACTCTCACCTCAATCTGGCGCAGATTCATATCAAAGGAAAAGAATGGGATGAGGCGTTGGAGCATCTTCAGATCATCAATAAACAGAAGAAGTATTTCAGCAAAGACAAAGGGAAGCGTGCAGAAGCCGGTTTGCTTCTTGGCGAAGTGGCTCAGGCAAAAGGGGATTCTCTCGGGGCGGCCAAGGCCTACCTTTCGGTTTTGTCGACTTACAATGCTTTCCCGGAATTCGCGACCGAGGCATTCCATCGCTATGCGAAGATCAGCTTGGCAGACATCAAAGCCGCTGAAACCGGAGATGCCGTCAAGGATGCTGCCAAACGGGAGCGGGAGCTGGCTCTCTACAAGATTTACCTGAAGTATATTTATATGTGGCAGAGGCTGTCTCCGGATGATTCTCCGACCGGTGCGCTTGTGGCGCTTCGACGGGAGTTGGGTATTTATAAGTCGGAACTGAATATCGGTATTGAAGATGAGGCTTCGATCCGCTTCGGACTGGGCATACCTGATGATTGGAACCCGGAAACTGGAGAATAAGCGCAACCCCCTAATTGATTCAAAATCGAAACGAATGAAATTTTTCAAAACAACATTATTAGCCATCGCGCTCAGTGGATTGGTGAACCTCGAGGCCCAGGTGAATGTCACTCCGGCAACTCTCTATTTGGTGCAGGGAGGTAATCCCCAGGGATTTATCACCGCCTCCGCTCCCCGTGCGGTGAAGTTTGCGACAACGGAGAATGGGACCTCAAGAGTGATCCAGCTTTCCGAAATCCGCGGGAATGGATTGGAGAAAGGGATTCGCCTCGAAGCCCGCAGTGAAGTGCTAGCCGATCCAAGGGCGGCTTTCAGCGAAGGGGATTATTTGGAGGCTGCGCGTGGTTTCGCTCAGGTTGTAAATGACTATCAGGGATTGATTCTCAATATCCCACAGAACTTTGCTTCTGAAGCAATGTTTTATCAGATTGAAAGTTTCCGCCGTGCGGGAAATTTCAAGATTCTGGCCTCGCTGTTGGATTCGCCCGCCGGGAAAAGTATCGATACAATGTTGTCGGATCGCTACAAAGAACTGATTCGCATGCAGAAACTGTGGGCGGTTTACGGAGCGGGCGACATGGATGCCCTGAGCAAAGAGCTCGAAGCTTATCAGGAGCCCGTGGTTGGGCAGGCCGATCTGTTGCCAGCACCTAACTTCCGCAAGATGCCGCAGAGTGAGCTGGTGCAAATTGCGTTTATGAGAGCAAAGCTGTTCGAAGCCAAAGGCGAAAAGGACAAAGCGTTGCAGGATTATATGAGAGTCTTTTCAATGGCTTTTGCCAATGAGCCGTTCCTCTCGAAACAGGCCATGGGGGCTTCTCTGGTGATTCAATCCAGTGATCCGGCATTGAAGTCCGAGAGCGAAAAGACCAAAAAGGCCGCGCTCCGTCAGATTCAAAGTGTCGCCTATTTCTTCAGCAAACGGTTCCCGGATACCCCGATGCCGCCTCAGTTTCAGGAGTATGCAAAGATGCCGGAAGTTGATATTGTTCTGGCACCAAAAGAAGAGCCCGCTCCTGCTGCTGCCGAAGAGAAGCCGGCGGAGGAAGCTCCCAAAGAGGCCGCTCCTAAAGGGAAAAAGGGCAAGAAGTAAGATTGGGGGAAGGGAGGTCGCGGAATTTAATTTCCGGCGGTTTCCCCAAGTCGCCGCTGGAATACCCAGTCGAAAACTTCCTCATCGTGAGCCAGTTTCCAGTGGATCTGGTTGTGGGTAAACTCGGGGAAGCCCTCGAAATGGGCCAGTTTCCCGGCTGCTGTAAAGGCTTTGGCGGTTTGTTCGGCTTTGGCGAGATCCCGTTCACCGGAAAACCAAAGCCATAATGCGGTGTTTACCGTCTTAGCCCACTCGGGATTGGTGGCCCCATCGGCGAACATTGCAGCGGCGTAGAAGTCGGGGCGGGATTCGATCATGGAGCCGATTCCCCGGGCGCCCATCGAATATCCGGAAAGATAAATACGCGAACGATCGATGGGAAGCTTAGCGGTCAGGTCATCGATGATCGCTTCAAGGGCCGGGAGATGATCGCCCCAGGAGGTGTTTTCCGGACAGGTGGGAACCAGGATGACGCAGGGGGCTTTGCTGTACTGCTCACCTCGGGCGAGACGTTGCGCAGCGATCTCTACTTTCCCCGTTTCGACATCACTGCCGCGACTGGATGCTCCGTGAAGATGCACAAAAAGAGGAACGGGTGATTTGCTTTTGCGGAGATCGCGGGTGCCATAAAGTTGAAAGAGGAGATTGTGTTTCTCTTTGGGGAACTTTACCCAGGCCCCATCGAAGGCTTCGGCATATTCGCTTTCGGAAAAGCCCCCTTTCCGGGATTCATCGGCGATTAATTGCGCGACAAACGCTTTGTCTTTGTCACTGAGGGCGGAGAGGGGGAGGTTGAAAACCCGGCCGTCCGCCCGCTTCAGGGTAACCTGATCATCGGTCCATTTCTGAAGGGCTGCTTCGATCGTCCTGCCATCGGAAGATTCCCAGGTCCGGTTCTGAGCGTGAGTGAGGCAGAGGCAAAATAGAGAGAGGGTGAGCAAATATCGGATTTTCATGAATCTTCAGACCACTATTGCAGTCTGAAGCATTTCACACTGTCCTTAGTCCGGAAAAAGATATCACGACCGACCAGTGCAGGGGAAGCACAATAAAGAGCCGCTACCTTGGTTTTACCGATCACGTTGTAATCTTCGGGTGAGGCTTCGATCATGGAAAGCAATCCGCCCCGGTTCTCGTACACGAGCAGTTTACCATCGGCGAGGATCGGAGATGAAATCTGGGATTGCACAGGACGTTCCCAGGCAACTTCGCCGCTTTTTAAATTGAGGCACCAGTGACGGGCGCTTCCAAGATGGTAAACATGATCATTGTAGATGATCGCGCTGGAACCGTAGCGCCGGGCCACAAAGTCTTTCGACCAGAGCATTTCCGGGCCAGCGTCGGTCAGTTGGTAGGCCATCAGATTGCTGCCGTCGGACTGGCTGGGGATGACCACGTAATCGCCGGAGACCACCGGAGTGGCATCGCCTCCGCCAGTAGTTTTCCAAAGCGTCTCACCTGTGTCGGCGCTGACTCCGATCAAGTCCTTGGTCGAGTTGCAAATTACGGTTTTCTTCCAGAGATTGGGAGAGGAATTGACGCTTTTTACGTCGGTGTTTTCCCAGGCCAACTCTCCGGTTTGAGCGTCGAAGGCGGAGAGTTTGCCCTGTTGAATAAAGACTTTTCCGTGAGCGACCATGGGAGAGGAGGCGGGGCCTTTCCGGGTCAGCGGCGTTTTCCAGATCTCTTTCCCGGTTTCTTCGTCGATGCAGTAAATGTTAGTGCTCAGTGCGGCATAGATCTTACCATCGTGGACCGCCGGAGTGCTTGAAGAGCCCCGGCCACTGGGATGCCCGGATGACTCGTATTTCCAGACCGGCTTGCCAGTCATTGCGTCAAGAGTCCAAACCGTATCATTTGCCTGTTTTTCGGTGGCGGGAACCTTCGAGATCACCTCAGCTTTCTGGGCATCGGTCCAATCTCGAGCTGCGACCCAGGCTTCCATTTCCGCCTGATTTTGAAAGACGTGTTTACTGTGAGCACTGATCTCCTCTAAAAGTGAGAGGGGCAGCGCTGCCTGGCCTTTTTTGAAGCGGCTGGCGACCCAACTTCCGAGCGATAACTGGGTTTTCTCGTCAAAATTGTCTTTAACCCATTTGTCGGCATAATCATCGAGGGCTTTTCCCCGGAGACGGCGACTCAAATTCATTCGGTCGTGTTCCATTTTCTCCACGATGGCCGGATCCAGTTTCCCGGTGCTGCGGTGGCCCAGACTGCTGAGGACATTACGGCTGAATTGGCGTTTCTCCGTCGGGACATCGCGATGCCAGACGATAGCGACGACCACTTTGCCATTGGAGATAGCGAGGCTTCCGTGACCTCCGTCGTGATCGCTCGGGATTTCCGGGGAAACCCAGAGTTGTTCGGGGGGCTTCTCTTCCGAAATTACCGGAATCGGTGTGGTGTCGGCCGCTATCCCGTTTCGATCAGGTCCCCGCCACTGTGGCCAATCAGCTTTAACGAAATTGCCGGCGAGGATGGTAAGAACCGGAATAACTGCGAAAATCGACTTTAACATAAGCGGAGTCTAGCTTACCGAATCAGGGCCCGCTATGGCGTTTTAACGCTCGGGCTCTGATTGTGAAAAACTCATTGAGAGACATCGGCCCGGGGTGGTTGCGGGCTTGGCCGATCACAGCGGTTCTGATCGGGATGTATGGATTGAACAGCGGTTGGGCGGCGATTTTTCTTTACCATGCCGGGATCGTCTCAGCCGCTTTTGCGACGGGTTTGAAGCTTCGCGATGCGCTCGGCGTTTTCAGATGGCTTCCGGCGGTATGCCTCTGGTCCATTGGAGTTTTGGCGGCTCCTTTTGTCGTGATTCTATTGCCTTGGTTGCTCGATTCCCCGCCGGAATCGGTTGGAGATGGATTACTTGGCGGGCTGACTGCGACCGGGCTTAACGGGGTTCATTTTTGGCTCTTTGTGGGCTACCTCTGTGTGATTCATCCGCTGATAGAGGAGATTGGATGGCGGGAAGTGCTCTTCGTTGATTCGAAGCGAATTCATCTCCGTGATTTCGAATTTGCCTCTTATCACCTTTTGGTAATGCACTACTTCTTCCCCTTCGAATGGTTGTTTTTTGCGGTCAGCCTCGTTTCCCTCGCTGCGATGGGCTGGATTTGGAGATTGATGAAGATGAAATACCGCGGGATTGCGATTCCGACTTGGTTTCATGCCGGAGGCGATCTGGGGGCCATGCTGGGAGTCTGGTGGTTGATTCGGGGGAACTGACTGAACCTCCGTCGTTATGGGGGAAAAAGTAGTACCCAAATTAGAAAGTCACTTTTAGGATGATCCATCATGCTAAAAGGAATTTCACCTTTGATCAGCCCCCAATTGCTGGCGACTCTATGCGAGATGGGACATGGGGACCGAATTGTTCTCGCCGACGCCCACTTTCCGGGATCTTCCACCAACCCGCGGGTGGTTCGTGCAGATGGTCTGAAAATTACCGACTTGCTTCAAGGCATCCTGCCGTTGTTTGAACTGGACTCCTACGTCGATGATGCTGCTCTGATGATGGCGCCGGTGGAAGGTGATACCGCAGATCCCGAAATACGGTCTCAGTACGAAAATCTCATCGCCCGGTATTCGACCGAATCCCTTCCCATTCTCGAGGTTGAGCGATTCGCTTTCTACGAGATGGCGGCTCAGGCCTTTGCCGTGGTCATGACTGGAGACACTGCTAAATATGGCAATTTGATAATTACAAAAGGAGTTACCCCTTCTAATAATTTGACTTAACCTAATATCTAGGTTTTCTTAAGAATCGTTTCGGGTAAAACCTCCCAATAAATAGAGTCATTAATGATTGACGAACGAGTGTTTTTTGGTTATTCAGGTCGACGCTTTACAAGGCATGAGACACGGTATTCACATCCTTAGACTTTCATTGCTACTCTCGGCGATGATTACCGGAGTTGGCTGCATTCCAACTACGCAAAACTCACTGGTCGATCGGGCAACCGCAACGGCATCGGCAGGCTACGACCGCACTTCTGCAGTGTTTCGTCAGGAAAAACCGGCTGTTTCCAATCTTCCCGCCGGTTCGGAGGTGTTTGCGAAAGCCAATACGGTGAAAACTCAAAAGGCAGGCTCCGAGATAAAGAAGGCTGCACCGGAGAAAAAAGAGGAGCCTCAGTTAATTTTAGCATCAAACGGTCCGGCTCCGGCGCGGACGAATCGCTGTATTCCGTCGATGGTCGGATCCAATATGCTCGTGAGAACGACGGCTTATTGTCACAAAGAGGCTGACAGTTTGCCCTACGGTCGGCTTAACGCCGCCGGTGGCGTGCTTCAATACGGCAGCACGATTCGCAGTGCCGCCGCTGATTGGTCGCGTTTTCCAATGGGGACCCGCTTCCGGATCGAAGGCGAGCCTTACGAGTATATCATCGATGATTACGGCAGTGCATTGGTTGGGACGAATACGATCGACATTTACAAACCAACCTTTACCAAGATGAATGAGTGGGGAGTGCGCCGGGTTCCGATTAAGATTATTGAATGGGGTTGTTTCCACAAGAGCCACGAAATTCTCGATGGACGGAGACATGTTCAGCACGCGGATCATGTTCGGCAAATGTTGCAGGATATTGAGACCAGATATGTTTCCAGTCACCGGACGGCTAGCGTTCCGGGCGATTCGAAACACGGCGACGCTTAAGATCGGATGACGAAAGCAGAGAGAGCCGCCTATGTGGCCGAAACTCTGGAGCGTCTTTATCCTGAGACTCCAATTCCGCTGGATCATACCGATTCTTACACTCTACTGATCGCAGTTCTCCTTTCCGCGCAATGCACGGATGAAAGAGTGAATCAGGTCACGCCCGCTCTGTTTGAGAAGGCGAACACTCCCCGGGAAATGGTGAAGTTGTCGGTGGAGGAAATTCAGGAATTTATCCGGCCCTGCGGATTATCCCCGCAGAAATCGAAGGCGATTTTCGGACTGTCCCAAATTTTGATCGATAAACATGATTCGATTGTTCCTGCTTCGTTCGAGGATTTGGAAGCACTACCAGGGGTGGGGCATAAAACCGCCTCGGTGGTAATGAGTCAGGCCTTTGGGGTTCCCGCCTTTCCGGTCGATACCCATATCCATCGGCTGGCTCAGCGGTGGAAGCTGACGAATGGCAAGAATGTGGTGCAGACGGAGAAAGACTTGAAACGGGCGTTTCCGGAGGAGAGTTGGAACCAACTGCATCTCCGGTTTATTTTCTATGGAAGAGAGCATTGCTCCGCCCGTGGGTGTGACGGAACGGTCTGCGGAATCTGTAGCCATCTCTATCCGGACCGCAAACGTGCTGTGAAAACGAAAAAGTAAGGTTAAGTGTGGTCTGTTTCGTCCGTCTTTGATTTAAAGCCTGATTTGATTTTAAAAACATGTCTGATTCCACACCGCCGAAACGCCGCCATTATCTGATCACCGGGCTACTCGCGATCATCCCTCTGTGGATTACCTGGCTGGTGCTGGCTTTCCTTTACAAGACCCTTTCCGGAATTGGTGAGCCGATCGTGAAATGGGTGTCTTCACTCATTCAGGTTCGCTACCCTCAGTTGGACAAATTTCTGACGAATCCCATTTTTATCGGAGTGATAGAGTGCCTCGTTGTGGTTCTCTTTATTTATGGAGTCGGCGTTTTCACCACCATTGTGGTCGGGAAACGGATCTTTAACTTTTTTGAGAATCTGTTAGAGCGGGTTCCGGTGGTGAAACATATTTATGGGGCGGTTAGGAAGTTGACTATCGTACTTCAGGAAAAGCCCGGGAACGATGTTGAAAGAGTGGTTTTGATCGATTTCCCATCTCCGGAAATGAAAACGGTTGGTTTGGTTACCCGCGTAATGGACGATGCCCGCACCGGGCGGAAGTTGGCGGCGGTTTATGTCCCGACGACTCCCAATCCGACTTCCGGATACCTAGAGATCGTTCCGGTGGACCGGTTGACTCCTACTGATTGGACAATGGATCAGGCGATGACTTTTATCGTTTCCGGCGGCGCGATTGCTCCCGAAAATCTGGTGTACGACAATCCGTCGGTCTTTGTCGGCTCAGATGATCCGGAGGAACCGTTGGGTGATCCGGTCCCGAAAGGCGAAGTCTAGGGCTAGGCGGGAACTCCATTTTCCGCACTCTTTTTCTTGCTCCTGATCTTGTTCTTGATCCCGGTTTTCGGAGCAAGAGCAAGAGCAAGAGCAAGAGCAAGAGCAAGAGCAAGAGCAAGAGCAAG
>JARGPI010000039.1 GCA_029213005.1 Verrucomicrobiales bacterium | reverse complement strand
TTGCTACCAAATCCAGGTGCGAAATGTTTGACAGAGTATGGCTGCGGGAAACAGGATGAAGAGATGCGGTTGCCGCTTTGGGAGTGGCTGGGGGGACCGCTGTTTTTCGGCTTCCTGGGGCGGGTGCGGAGACTCTTTCAAATTACCGGGTGCTACCGACGCGCCACCGGGCCAGTTTGAATCGGGCCTTTAGCGCTGTGAAAATGCGGTTCAAACTTTGGTGCAAAAAGAGTTTGGTTTGCAGTTTTTCAGACGATGCGATTACTGGCAAAGCTTGTACTCAGAGGCTCCGCAAACAGGTTAAAAACCTGTTCTACATTTTCGATATCAGCTGTTCGACTTTTTGCGTCGAGGACTGTACAGGGTACCATTACAGACTGTACCCTGTACAAAATCGACTTTGATCGCATTCCGGCGTCGCTACCGACTCCGGTTTTGGACTAGAGAATCGAACCGGGCGAATAGTCGGCGGCGCCGGGAACTTTCGAAGTCACTTTTTCGGCTTCGCTCAGGAAAACATCTATCTGAGCAGAGACGGCTCCGACATTTTCGCGCCCTTCGGCGAGGGCCTGGGCCAATTCTTCTTCACCCATCCCGAGACGACCGTCTTTGGCGAGACGCTGAATCATGTCGTTACCGGTGGATTCTCCGGTCCGGTAGGCCCGGGCCGCGGCGACGGCGTTTTCCTTGATAATCTCGTGGGCGGTTTCCCGGCCGATCCCGTTCTTTACGGCTCCCATCATGATGGTGGTGCTGAGCAAGAAGGGCAAATAGTGCTGATTCTCTTTCTCGATCACAGCGGGATAGGTTTCCATTTGATCGAGGATGGTGATAAAGGTCTCGAGCAGGCCATCAACCGCGAAAAAGGCATCGGGAAGCATCACGCGGCGAACCACGGAGCAAGAGACATCGCCTTCGTTCCACTGATCTCCGGCCAACTGACTGGCCATCGTCAGGTAACCACCGAGAATGACTTTGAAACCATTGACCCGCTCGCAGCTCCGGCTGTTCATTTTGTGGGGCATGGCGGATGAACCAACCTGGCCTTTGGCAAAGCCTTCGCTAGCCAATTCCAAACCGGCCATGATTCGCAAGGTCTTTGAGAAACTGGAAGGTGATGAAGCGATCTCATTCAAGACGGACACGGTCTTCATATCGAGGCTCCGGGGATAAACCTGACCGACGTTGGTAAATTTGCGTTCGATCCCGAGGTGCTTGATGACCCGGTCTTCCAGCTGAAGCGCTTTTTCGGCGTCCCCTTCGAAAAGGCTCAACTGATCGAGCTGAGTGCCTACGGCTCCTTTGAGACCGCGAACTGGGTAAGTGGAGATGAGGTGCTCTAGCCCTTCAAAAGCGACCATCATTTCTTCGCCAAACATCGAAAAGCGTTTCCCCATCGTGGTGATCTGAGCAGCCACATTGTGAGTTCTTGCTGTGATCACCAGATTGCGGCTTTTCACCGCGTGAGCCGCCATTTTCGCAATCACGGCTGCGGCTTTGAGGCGGGTCACTTCCAGAGAACGGAAGACCTGCAGCTGTTCCACGTTCTCGGTGAGATCGCGGCTCGTCATGCCTTTGTGAATATGCTCATGACCGGCGAGATCACAGAATTCCTCAATCCGGGCCTTCACATCGTGACGGGTAATGCGCTCGCGGGCATCGATTGACTCCAAATTTACTTGATCGACGACGGCTTCGTAGGCCGCGATGGCCTCTTCCGGGATGTCGAGGCCGAGATCGCGCTGGCTCTTCATCACGGCGATCCAGAGTTCGCGCTCCAGACGCACCTTGCCCTCAGGGGACCAGATGTCTTTCATGGAAGCGGTTGCGTATCGTTCGGCAAGAATGTTCGGTATCATAATAACGGCACGGAATGGACTCGATTTTTTCTAAAAGACCACGAAAAATGGCACTTAATCGGTAATTTCCTTCAAATACTCAAAGGTATAAAGCCCGGTTTTGTGCCCGTCACTGAAAGAAAACTGGATCGCATAGCCTCCCACAGGGGCCCAACCGGTCACGGTAACTCCGGAAAAATCCTTTCCTTTTTGATCGCCGGATATCGGATTCCCGAGCAAATCGCGCTCGCCCTGGGTTTCCGCACTGGGCGACAGGGCCCGGAGGCGATCCATCGCAATGTAACCTTCTGAATCATCCTCCCACTTGATCGCGACTTCGGGTCCGATAAACTGGATATCTTTGATCTTTAACATGGCCGAAAATAGCCTCAGATTCCGTCAGCGCCAGTTTTCGTCAGCGGGAATCGAGAGCTGCCAAAAATCGCCGTGCCGCCGCCGGTGACGTGAGATGGACAAACTGGATTGATTCGTATTGCGGGTCCCCGATCATCTCGCGATATTGTTTTCTGACTTTGCCATAAGAGGTGATGGTCCAGAGCAGAACGGAATCCCGACTGAAAAATGTCTTCCGGAACGACTCCCGGTTTCCGGTTCCGGGCCAAATCTCCGTCCCGCGAAGGCTCCTCCCCACGGCCCGTTTCAGAGCCCGGTAAAAGGTGACTCGAAAAGGGTAATCGAGCCAGATCACGGTATCGACCTCTTTCCATTTCACCGGAATCGTCCGGGTGTAGTTTCCGTCGAGCACCCACCCATCACCTTCGAGGCATTGCGCGATCTTTGCGACGAACTCCTCATCTCCGGACATCTCCCAGTTCGCTTTCCAGAACAGGGCATCCAGTTCAATACACGGAACCTCCAGCTTATCGGCCAAAGCCCGGCTGAATGTCGTCTTCCCAGATCCACTGGTTCCGATGACATTGACCTTTCTCAACGCAAGGCCTCCTCGACCTCATCGATCAAGGTCGTCCAAACGCCTTTCGTCTTCTGACGAAACAACCGCATTTGTGGATACCAGGGCGTGACCTCTTTATCGGCCGTCCATCTCCAGTCGGTGGGTTGATGCAACAGCACCCATGACTTCGCGCCGATTGTTCCGGCAAGATGCGGCACTGAAGTGTCGGTCGTGATCAACAGATCGAGTTCATCGATCGCGGTTGCGGTTGAAGCCATATTTTCAAGATGCTCTCCCAGATCGAATAATTTACCTGAGACTTCATTCTGAAACTTTGGGATATCATTAGCCGGCGCACCTTTTTGCAAACTATAGAAACGGCAGTTTCCAAGCTGGAGCAAAGGCAGTTGATGAACCAGTCCACAGGCCCGATAGGGGTTGAGATCATTCTTCGGATTTCCTGACCAGATCAATCCGATGTGTCGATGAGAGGGATAAAAATGCTTCTGCTCCGCGATGAGATTCCTGATATGTATATCGCGTTTGAAAGGCGGACGATACGGAGGAGGCACGGTTTCGAAAGTCGTTCTAAACAGTTCGGGCAGGGTAAAGATTTCACAGTGAAAATCAAACTGTGGTAGCGAGGTATCATCCTTCGGTCGGATTCGGAATTCGCTGATACCGGGAATATCTTTGACCAGTTCGTAATTTTGCTTCTGCACTTCGACAATGACACGAGGCGCCCGCTCGGCCACCATCGGTAAATAGCGCAGCATCTGCAGCTCATCACCGAGACCCTGATTACTATAGATAAACAGCGTTTTGTCCGGCGACAGGCAATCACCGTTCCATTCCAGTTTGCCACAGGTCAGCACTTCTTTCCGGTAATCGATCGTGTCGAGGCGGCTCCGGTAAAGCGGCCAGGCTTCTTCGTAGCGGTTGAGGGAGAGGAGCGCCAGCGATTTGTTCAGTTTCGCCGATCGTTTTTCCGGCTCCAGTTCGAGCGCCTTGTCAAACTGCTCGAGCGCCTTTTCGTATAAACCTAACGAGCGATAACAATTCCCCAGATTGTTATAGGCCCAGACATGTTTCGGATTGCGATGAATCGTCTCGAGATAAGCACCGATCGCCTTGGGAAACTGCCCCGCTTTCTGAAATTGATACCCTACCCCGAAAAGAGCATCGAGCACCTCTTTCTCCGGATTTGGCTCCGGCTTTGTCCTCGACAGTTTGGTCTGGTTCACCACGATCATGACGGCAATATGGTATCTCCGGCCTCGATTGCCCGGTAATCAATCTCACACAGTTCATAGCGAAGCAGAGTCATCAACTTCGCCGCATCTTTCTGAATCAAATCCACCTGCTGAACAGTCAGCGTATCTTTCCACGCGCCGATCTCGACTTTTGCTACGGTTGCTTCCGCCGCTTTGGCCGCCATCGCCTTCAGGTGCGAGTCGGGTTGCTCTACCTTTAAGAACTTGAGCAGTCGTTTCAGCGCGACCTGACCACTTTGGTTGGAAAAGAGATCTTCATACCGGACCAGTTCGATTTTCCCGGGATGATTTTCGTTAAAACTTTGAACTTTGCGCAGTTTTTCACTCCAGTCTTTTCCAATCGATGATGCGATTTTTGTGAGCTGAATACCGTCGCGATCAAAGCCCGGATCGTTCTTCTTTCTGTCCTGCCAGATGGCGACAGCCGCATCCCGGGGATCGCGGGCGATATAGATAAATGTCGCCTTCGGAAACAAACCGGCATGATAGACCAAATTACTATCAAGATTGTTATCATTAATCCCGACATGAGTGATACCATCGCCCGCGTAGTGAACAAACAAATGCTCAAGCCAGGCGAGGTAGAGCTCTGATTTCAGCTTTTTCTGATCCAGCGATTGCCCCATCAAACCTTTTCGAGCTCCGGAACGATCAACCGCCGTTTGATACTTCTCGGAAACATTTCCCAACTGTTTCCATACCGTGGAAAGCTGATGCTCCGGCGAACAAAGGATCCCCGGATGAGCGTCGAGCATCTGTTGCAAATAGGTCGAGCCACTGCCTTCGAGCCCGAGGATGAAGAAACGCTCCAGAGTTTCCGCTTTATTGGGTTGCAGCACCTCGAGTTTTTCCTGATCGATCACCGCCGCCTCATTCTGGCCGACATGACGATCCGGCGGCAATTGTCCCACCTCCGGGAACGGAACACTTCCCAGACAACCGGTATAGACGCTGTCGTGAATCAAAACACTCTGGCGAATCGTCGGCCACACTTTTTCCCGCAGTAAGTGTTGATCGTAAGTCCGGGTAGCTGCGGTTTGAGGACTGAAGTCGTCGACCAACTCCTGAACGGTCGGGAGCACACCACTCACCCCGCCCCACATTCCGGCGAGAATCACTTCGGTATGAGAGGGAAAATCTCTCATCGCATGAAACCACTTGTCCGAGGCGATCCACTCATCCACCGCGACCCGTTCTTTGATGTTGATCACCGAATCGCAGTCCCGGACGAGGAAGCGGTCTACCGTCGGATCATCAATCACTTCAAATCGCCACAGCAAGCCTTCGTAAAAATTCTTCAGTCGTGCCCGCATCTCGATCTGACAACCGAGATCCGCCAACTGATCGAGGACCGTTTTCGGCACTTCGGGATCACAGTAAAAACGGCAGGTCCAGCCGGGATACAAGTCCGGAGCGAGTCGCGCATTACGCAGGGCCCCGTGAAGGTATCGGGGATTGCTTCCGAAAAGGCTGAAAGAGATGATATTCCGGTCCGGATTCTCAAAATTGAATTCCGGGGGAACGCCCGCTGGCACTTCCCACGTCCGCAGCGTCGCGGCATAGGTGTCTTTCAACTCAAGAGACAAACGCCCGAATTTCTGGGTCTGCTCCGCTTCATTCAGCGAGTGGAAGCAATGCGCGAGGCCATCACAGACATTGGACTTTTTCGGATCCATCCCGTGGGCTTTGAGCAGGTATTTTACCGCATCCACCGTTTTTCCCGACTGACGAAGCATCACGCCAATATTCTCAGGGACCTCAGAATCGGTAGGCACTTCCTCTTCGAGCGTCTTTAACAGGCCAATCGCCGCTTCGAAATCCCGCGCCGTGTAAAGGTAGAGAGCCAGAAGCTTCCGGGCCGTGACCGCCTGCTTCCCCTTTTTGATGTGGTCGTTCACCACCTCCACCTGCAGCGAAATCGCCTTCTGATAATCCCCGGCCAGATAAGCGGCATTTGCCATTTGATGCTTGCTTGTCGGGACGATTTGCTTGGCCATGTGAAAAGCACCAATATTGGTTAATTTTTACGAAGTTTCTAGTTATTATTTCTTAAAAGATCGTATTATTTTTGATATTTATCACAATTTTTAGTTGCAGCAGTGAGAATATAACGAATATTATCATTGTTATGAAAAACATGGCTTACACAATTCTCATCACTGCCTTAGTTCTCGGCGCTGCTTCTGCTCAGGAAGGAAACCGGAACTTCGGAATTATTGAGGGTCACATCGCCAGCCACGCCGACTCAATGGCTGAAGCCTGTGTGAGCATCAAAGCGGCGAATGGCGCCTGGGGAAGCGGAGTGATCGTCAGTGAGTCCGGAATGATCTTCTCAGCAGCACATGTTTACCGGAACATCGGCGAGAAAGTGACAGTCTTCCTGACCCGCGGCCGCCGTGCTGTCGCCGAAGTGGTTCGCTACGACATCGGACACGACATCGCAGTTCTTGAGCTTCTCAATGAGTATCAACTCACCGCTGCGAAAGTGGTTGGTTCCAGAGGCATCGAAAATGGGAAAACACTCGTCGCTGCCGGCCACGCTTCCGGTTTCAATGCCGAGCGCCGCTCGCCTCTCCGCGTCGGATTTGGATTTCTCGCTCAGAGCAAAGGAATGATTTACACCACCTGCCGCATCACTGCCGGCGACTCCGGTGGCCCTCTCTATGACGAGGCCGGAGTGCTTCGCGGTGTCCATCACACCATGGACGGTAAAGGAAAATTTTCATCTCACGTTCCTGTGCAACGTTTTTTTCAATTGTGGCCTGAATTGGCCCAAACAGTGGCAACTGTCTAAATAGTGCTTTGGTTAGTGCTGATGTGATAAAATTTGTCTTGGTTCACATCAGTTTTTTTCGAAATGGCGGGAGGCTGGTTACCTCCCGTCATTTTTTTTGTTTCGCCGGAATGAGGGTATAACTGGTCGACAAATCGACCGTCGACTACGATAGGTGCCACGATTTTTGACATGAAACGGGGTATTTTTATCAGCTTCGAAGGATCGGAAGGATGTGGCAAATCGACGCAGATCTCGTTCCTCAAAGAATTTCTCGAAACACTGGGACGCCAGGTGATCGTCACCAGAGAGCCCGGCGGCACCATCGCGGGTGAGAAAATCCGGGAACTCCTCCAGTTCACTCCCGAGGTGGAGAATATGACCGATGAAACCGAGCTTTTGCTCTTCGCAGCAAGTCGCGCTCAACTCGTTCGGGAAGTGATTCAACCGGCGCTGGATGACGGAATCTGTGTTATCGCGGATCGTTTTCTCGACTCCACGACAGTTTATCAGGGCATCGGTCGAGGTCTCGATACCACTTCCGTTTCTCAAATCAACGGTTTCGCCGTGGGGAAAACCACTCCCGACTGGACGATCCTGCTCGACATGGATGCTGCGGAAGGTCACTCCCGCGCTATCGCCGCCCGGGGAGCCGCGCAAAAAGACCGGATCGAAGATCAACCTCTCGAGTTTTTCGAAAAAGTGAGAGCGGGGTATCTGGAACTGGCGGAAACGAATCCCGACCGGATCGAGCGTTTTGATGCCTCTCAAACCATTGAAGATTTAGCAAACTCGATTCGACAATCCTGTCTTTCCAAGTTTGATTGGCTCAATCAAGCATGAGTTTTCGTAAGGAAAAAGCCCTGGAACTGGTCGAGAAAGCCCGCGTCAACGAGCGCCTCGCCCACGCCTACCTCATCACCGGCCCTGCCGGATCCGGGAAAGAGGAGATCGCGATCCGCTTGATCGAAATGACGATGCCGGGAAATCCCCGCGTGGCCCAAACTCTTGAGGAATTGCGCGGCCCCACGACGGTTATCACCGGCCCCGAGTCAAAATCGCGCCGCATCACCGTAAAATCGATTCGGGAAGCAGAGCATCACCTTCACCTCGCTTCTGAGAAAACGGTAACCAAATTTGTCGTGATCAAAGACGCCGAGTGTCTCGGGGTCGAAGCGGAGAACGCATTTTTGAAAACTCTCGAGGAACCACCGGAAGGAAGTCGGCTTATTTTAATCACGTCTCGTCCCGAGATGCTGCTCGATACTATCCTGTCGCGATGCATCCGCATCGATCTGACCGGGGAAACCGGCCCGGCGCCGATACCGGACAAAGCCCGTCCCTTTCTCGAAGCGATGAAGAGGCATTCGATGGGTAAGGTCAAAGGAGTCTCTGGCGCTCTCGGTCTGATGGCAGGCTTTTCAAACCTGTTAAAAGAGGAGAAAGAAACCGTGGGTAAAGAGAACGTCGCCGCCTACAAAGCCGAAATCGATCAATACCAGAAAACCACCGAAGGCAGCTATCTGAAACAGCGGGAAGAATACTACAAAGCGCTCACCGAATCTCAGTATTTGAACCGTCGGAACCAGCTTCTCGAATACCTCGTGATGTGGTTTGGCGATGCCCTCCGCCAACAGAACGGCGCGAGGTATCTCGATCTTCCCGAGTTTGCCGATGCCACCGGACAGTTAGCCAAAACGTTAACGGCAAACGAGCTCTCAAAACGAGTCGATGCCGTCGACGAACTGCGCAGCAATTTGAATACCAATGCAACCGAAGCCCTCGCTCTTGAAGTGGGCTTTATCAGGGCGTTTGCGTAGTTTGCAACAGATCGACCGAATTGACGTAACAGGCGAAATAGGGAAACGTAGCCTCTTTTCGCCACAGAAAGATATAGAAAGGCCGGTCGTAGATAAAGTGCCGGGGAACGATTTTGGGCGGCGCTCCGAAAGGCTCCGCGATCTCAGTATGGGAGACTACTTTGGCACCTTTTTCATTCATCTGAAAGGCAATACTTTGAGAGGCAAACGACACCCGGCGAGGCCCTGAACCCGGGGTGTTTCGCCAGGAGTTGAGCCGCTCCGTGAGATTTTCTTCCACGGAAAAATCAACGTGAGGAATCTTCACGACATCTTTTTCCCGCAGATAGGGATAACGGTTCCCTTTCTCATCTGCCAAATTGGCAAAGTCATCTCTCAGAGCTTTCACTACAGCCATTGTCGCACTCAATGAACGATCGGGCGCCCCCGTCGGAAGATAAAGAATCAGTGATTGATCCTGACTCTCTACCTCGATACATAAACGCTCTTTAGCGACCGATAGTAATTTGACGCTTTTTCCATAGTATCGACTGAACTTACCAGCCGTCCCGAAAAACCGGGCATAGACTTTTTGATCGCCGATATAGAAAGGCATTCTCCTTTTCCCGGAATCAAAAAAAGCGACGGGATAATCAATTCCCGCAGCGAGATGCCCGACGACGACCAGGCCGCCTTCAGGAATGGGATTCAGATACCGAATCCCGGCGTCGGGTCCAAATTGCTTCACCAACGCCTCGTTACTCTCCTTCAAAAACTCCGGAGTCCCCTCACTGATCCGGACGTCATACTTACCGGGCGGCATCACCGATTTTTCATCCCAGCGAAACGAATCGAGAGCTTCGATCGCAGCGTTCCCGGAACCGTTTGACGGGCCGCCGTTGGCTTGATTCAACCGGTCCCAGCTGGCCTGGAACAAGGGAGACCAGGCCGCACTTTTTCCCGGGGTCACCGACTCCTTCGGGGTCAGAATCAAATTCTGAGCTTTCCCCGAAGAGCAACAAAACAAAAGAAGGAATCCGCAAAGTCGATAAACCTTCCTCAGTCTCATTTTAGAACCCTTTGTTTTGAACCGCTTTTTGCAGTTCTTTCTGGAAAGCGACCATCTGCTCCTGGTTCGGCCGGAAACCTTCAGTTTTCGGATTCATTCCGAGTTGCCCCATCTGGTCGAGCCACCATTCCGCTTCCGCTCCCCCGGCAAAAGTCACGCTGCCACTGATTAGCGCGCCGGGACGTTGCAGAGCGGAAATCGAGACGACCGCATCGTTTCCAGTGGGAAGATCTTCCGCAGCCACCGCCTCTTCTTCAGGCTCATCAGCCTCAGGCTCCTCTTCCTTAGGTGGAGTGGGGTCCTGCAGCTTGACGCCGAGATCGTCCATGAGAAAACGCAGTTCCATGTAGGTGACTTTCACCTCCATTTCGCTGTCGAGTTTCCGCTGAATTTCGGAGAGACCATCGCCGTTGTCAGCCCAGGTTTGGACGGTGGCGATCTGTTCTTCGGTGAATGATTTGGCAAGACTCATGAATATTTAAAAGACAAAACAACATGGATGGCGATCCCTGCATCGTCCAGTCCTTTTGGGGCTTGAGAGTCACTGATCGAACCCGAATTTCCGCTCCAGATGGCGACTCCACAGTGAAATCGGAAAGGTCAAAGCCAGATAACCGATCACCAGCGGAAGATAGGCTTCAAAAGTGGCGTAGCTTTTGGCATTCACACCCCGGGCCTGCATGAAAAATTCAGGAACGCTGATGAGATACAATAAGGACGAATCTTTGATCAAATTCGCAAACTGACCAGCCGACGCCGGCAGCACTCTTCGCACCGCCTGAGGAATCACAATTTCGAGAAAAGTCTGGCGCGGACTGAGCCCGATCGCCCGGGCCGAAAGCCATTGGCTCTGAGGAATCGATTCGACTCCGGCCCGGAAAATCTCCGAGAGATAGGCGCCCGAAAACAGAGCCATAATAACGATCCCGAACGAAAGCCGGTTGTCCCAACCCATCGAATCCGCCACGATGTAATAACCCACCAGGATCAGCACTAGAAACGGAACCCCGCGGATAAATTCAATGTAACCGCGCGCCAGAATTTTCGCGGGAAGAAAGGGCGAAAGTTGCCCAATGGTTAGAAAAGCGCCGAAGATTACACTCAGGATGAGCGCCCCGGATGAAACCGCTGCGGTGTGGCCCCATCCTGACAACAGGTTCTGCCAGTAGGGCCGTATCGCCGCCCAATCATACTGATGTCGAATCAGGACCCACACGATGTAAAACAACCCCGTTGCCAGAATCAAAAAGATCAGCAAACCAAGCAGGTGGGGTGTTTTTTTCATCGCCTAAACCTCGGTCATCCGGTGAGTCGGAGTCGGCATTCCGGGTCGGAAATGCTCGAGATGATCGATTTTAAACAGCAGCCCCCGGTTGATCGCAATCGCCTCTTCAAGCGCAGAATCAGCGGCCCGTTCCAGTGTCTCGGGATCGATTTCCGCTCGGATATTGAGGAGCAGTTCCCCATCGTCCATCGGCTCGTAAATCCGATGAGACAATTCCGGATCCGAATCACCCCGGACCAGATTGATCGCAGCAATCTCGTAGGGATCGCCGATCGGGGTCAGAGTCATTTTCAAGTGAGCCACCTCCGCTCCGGCTTCCTCAAGTTTGGTGCGAAGCGCCCTCGCGAGGTCCTCGAGCAATTCATTGCCGTCAAACTCCTGATCGGTCGGCCCCCGCTCATCCGTTTTGATCTGCACCGTGGCGTTCAGCCAACCGAGCAGGGCTTCCCCTTCCCCGTACTTGTCGTAATCGATGTCGAGGAAGCGCTTCACATTCATTTCTGAAGCTAGCACCTCCTTGAACCACTCCTCGCAGCCGTCTCCGGAGCGCGCCGACACCTCAAATATTCGGGCTTCGGGAAACTCCTTCTCAAGAGCGGCATTCAAATTCTGCCTCGCGGACTCGTCGAGCAAATCCGTTTTGTTCATCACGATGAACTCCGCTTCCTCGAGTTGTTTCCGATAAATATAAGTCACGTTATCAGAAAATTTCCGGCCTTCTTCGAGTCCGAGAACCCGGGCAGCCCGGATCGGATCAATCACCACGGAAAGCGGAGCCACTTTGTAATCCGCACCGTAAATCTTCTGAAGCGGTAGACTCACTGTGGCAACCAGATCGGTGCAACTTCCCACCGGCTCGGCAAGCAAAATGTCAGGGCGGGTGTCCGCCGTTAGATTGCGGGCCGCATCGATCAGGGAGTTAAACCGGCAGCAGAAGCATCCCCCGGAAATTTCCTCGACCGGGAATTGATTCGACTTACCGATTGCCGAATCAACCAGACCTGCGCCCTGGTCATTGGTGATCAGACCAACCGACTGACCATTGGCGTCGAGATATTTCGCAAATCTTTGAATGATCGTGGTCTTTCCCGCGCCGAGAAACCCTCCGATCATGATGTAATTCGAACTCATAACTTTAGTAGCCTTCCTCCTGCATCTTGTTAATCAACTTGTCGAGATGATCGATGTATCCGTCGACATCGACACTGCTCTCCTCCGGATCCCCTTTTACGGCATAAAGCCAGCCATCGACATACGGCGAACTTTTCACGACACAGGCATCCACTTCCAGGATGGGGTTTCCCCCGGCGAATTCACCGTCCATGACGCAGAAAAGGTCACTCGCCGCTTTAAAGCCTTCCACGTAGCCGATTTCCTGTCCGCTTTTCACCACGTCCCCGACCTCAAAGTCGTAGCGTGCCTCAACCAGCTCACCGAGCATCCGGGTCGCAAATTTGGAAAATCCCACCCGCCAGGTACCATCGCCCTGATTCGCCATCCAGTAGTGGCTCAGCGAATAGCGGAACTCGACCGGAAACCGGGCCGTAAATCTTGAGTGTTTGTATTTTCGATATTCCACAATTATGAGGATAAAAATTTAGCCCGGAAGAACTCTGACAACATCCTAACTTTCGACAATCGGTAACGTTTTTCAAACACGCGATAGTTGTCGTTTTCCATCTTTTTGAGGATCCCGAAGTAAATTCTCCGCATCAATTCCGGAGAGCGCAGGTTCGGCTTATCCTCAATCGGCAATGCCAGTGCTGAGGACTCGTAAAACGCCCGGGCGACAATACCCTGCTGCTCCATCAATTTGCGGAATCCGCGCTGAGGGATCTTTCGATCGAGCAGGTCCGATTCCCGAATTCCAAAGCGATCGAGATCCTGGAGCGGAAGATAAATCCGGGATTCCGCGGCGTCCTCGGCGACATCCCGCATGATATTGGTCCACTGCAGGGCATAGCCCAACTCCTCTGCGTAGATTTTCGTTGATGGATTCCGGTATCCGAAAATCTCGATACTGATCAGGCCGACCGCGCTGGCCACTTTGAAGCAATACTGCTTCAGATCCTGAGCGGTTTGGAAGCGGAGCGGCTCAAAATCCATGGAGACACCGTCGATAATGTCGTTGAGCAGAACCTCTGAGAGATCGTATTTTTTCACCACCTCCTGAAATTCGCTCTCCACACCGGAATTCTCCGCCTCGCCGCTGATCACATTTCTCCAGTGATCCAGAGCCATAATCCGATCCAGAATCGGAATATCAGGCGTGTCGGCAATATCATCGATGACCCGACAGAAGGCGTAGAACACCTGCATATCCCTCCGCTTTTCCGGCGGAAGAACGGCCAACGCAAATGCCAGATTTGAACCACTCCGACTGACAATTTCCTGAGAGGTTTCCGAAGTCGCCGGTTTCACAGCAATTATCTGATGGCCCCAAAGTGATTGCCGAATGGATAGAACACGAACATTGCCCGACCCACGATATTCTGTTCGGGCACGTGCCCCCAACTACGCGAATCGAGACTGTTGCCACTGTTATCCCCGAGAGCCACGTACTGCTTTTCCTGCAGTTTGAACTCCTTGTAGCGTCCCTCCTGCAAATAGCCGCCGTACAGACCCTCAGCCGCCATGACCCGGCGAATCCCGAACTCTTTAGCAGGCTCCCCGTTTACGATCAGTTTCGGTGGCTCAATTTGGAGGTGATCGCCCGGCAATCCACAGAGCCGCTTGATGTAATGCTGAGATCCATACGCGGGATTAATCGAGTTCTGGATCATCGGAATATCCCGCGTGTTGAAAACAAAGACATCGCCCCGGTTGGGCTTCTTCCAGTGATAGATCATCTTGTTCACCACGAGCATATCCCCTGTCTCGATATACCCCCGGGCCAGAATGTCGCCTTTGGTAAAAGAGGATTTTGAAATGTTCTGATTGTGAATCAAATCCCGAACCCGGGATTCGGTTCCCGAGGCCACGTAGCGATGCCCCTTCTGAGTGGTCAGGTAGGTTCTGGGAAACAGGATGAACTTGTTTTTCCCGTAAAACCCGTTCCGACTCGATGAATTGTAGCTCGAGCTGGCAAAAGAATCACCGTCCTCTTTGGCGCGCCACTCGACGTGGCTCCGGCCAAACCAAACCGAATCGATGACGCGTTTCGCAAAATTCGGGCGCTCATAACCGTCCGGGGCGCGGTATTGGTTCGATTCGTCAGCGATTTCCGGAGCGGGATAGGCGATAATGCCATTCAATGTCGGCTGCATCGATCCGGTGGGAATCTTGAACTGCTGGATAAAATAAGCCCGGATTCCCATCGCGATTACGACAGCGACAAAAAGAACTTCGATATTTTCCTTGAGCAGGCTGGGCTGAAAGTCAGGAATCGCTTTTTTACAAACCTTGGAAATCTCATCAGCCAGAGTATCGAGATCCATCCGCTTTTTCGAATCGTCCGCTGCGGTGGTGACAAACTCCTGCCGCATCCCCTGAATTTCGGAGAATTTCTCCTCGGGCAAGAGGTCTTTGTTATACCGGAGAAAGCGGGTTACCCCTTTCGAAAACTGTTTGGCCTTTTTACGATCCTGCTTATTGATCGGTCTTTTGCCGTTTTTGTCCTTCGATTCGGATGTGAAAGAAAACATGATAGATGGGTCGACGGATTGAGTTCGCGAGCAGCTTCACTCTTAATCGCCGGTTTTGAGAACTTTAATAAATGCTTCTTGAGGGATATTGACTCGGCCGATCGACTTCATCCGCTTTTTACCCTCTTTCTGCTTCTCGAGAAGTTTCCGTTTCCGGGAAATATCACCGCCGTAACACTTCGCTGTCACGTTTTTACTCATCGCACTGATCGATTCCCGGGCGATAATTTTACCGCCGATACAGGCCTGGATGGCGACCGTGAACAACTGACGGGGAATCACTCCCTTAAGCTTACCTGCGAGTTCTTTACCCCGCGCCTGAGCTTTGGAAACGTGGACAATCGTGGAAAAGGCATCAACCGGCTCCCCGGCGATCAACATGTCCATTTTGACGAGTTTCGAAATCTGGTAATCGGAATGCTCGTAGTCCATGCTCCCGTAACCGCGGGTCATACTCTTCAATTTATCATTAAAATCGACGAGGATTTCATTGAGCGGCAGTATGCAGGACAGCAAAACCCGATTCGAATCCAGGGTTTCGGTATTGATAAGTTCGCCCCGTTTTTCCGCGACCAGCTTCATAATCTCCCCGATGTAGTCGTTGGGAGTCATGATGTAAGCCTTCACCGTCGGTTCCGCGATCTCCTCGATAAGAGACGGTTCCGGTAAAAAGCTCGGGTTATCGACTTCGATATTCTCTCCGTCCGTCTTCAACACTTTGTAGATAACACCCGGATAGGTCGAAATCACGTCCATGTTAAACTCACGCCGAAGTCGCTCCTGAACAATCTCCATGTGGAGCAAGCCGAGGAATCCGCAGCGAAATCCAAAACCAAGAGCCGCAGAACTTTCCGCCTGATAGGTGAAAGCCGCATCGTTGATCTGAAGTTTGCCCATGGCGAGCTTCAACTGCTCAAAATCGTCCGATGAGATGGGGTAGATCCCCGAAAAAACCATTGGCTGGATTTCCTTAAATCCGGGAAGCGCCGATTTGGCGGGAACTCTCGAATCAGTGATCGTATCACCGATTTTAACCTCCGTAGAGCTCTTCATATTGGCGATCAGGTAACCCACATCGCCCGCTCTCAGGATTTCGCGCTTCTCCTGCTTGGGAGTAAAGACCCCGACTTCTTTCACCTCGTAGGATTTGCCGGTCGACATCATTTTGATGCGCGATCCCCGCTTCACTTCCCCGTTGATGATGCGGATGTAACTCACCACTCCTCTGAAATTATCAAACACCGAATCGAAAACGAGGCACTGCATCGCCTCTTCTTCCGGATCTTCCTGCGGTGGAGGCACCCGCTCCACGATGGCCCGGAGAATATCTTCGATCCCGATTCCCATCTTGGCACTCGCCTCAATCGCTTCCTCAGCCGGTATCGCGAGGATGTCCTCGAGTTGCTTTTTAACAGCGGGCAGGTCCGCATTGGGCAGATCGATTTTGTTGATCACCGGAATGATCTTCAGATTCGCCTGCTCCGCCAACTGCAAGTTCGCTACAGTCTGAGCCTCAACGCCCTGGGCCGCATCAATCAAGAGCAAAGCCCCTTCGCACGCTGCGAGACTGCGGCTTACCTCGTAGGAAAAGTCAACGTGCCCCGGGGTATCGAGAAGATTGAGTTGGTACTCATCCCCGTCCTGGAAATAGGCCATCGTAACCGGATGCGACTTGATCGTGATGCCACGTTCCCGCTCCAGATCCATGGAATCCAGCAATTGATCCTGTTTTTGTCGCTGACTAATCGTCTGGGTCGTCTCGAGGAGACGATCCGACAGCGTAGTCTTCCCATGGTCGATATGGGCAATGATGGAAAAGTTCCGTGTACGATTAATAGACATGTTCGGCAGGGCGGAACGTAGAGGCAACTGTCGGAAAGTAAAGCCGCGAGGAAGGTCAAAAACTGATGCCTTCTTTTTCCAGAAGATACAGCAGAGCCTGCTCCATTCGATGGCGGGACAGTGCTGTTTCCTGGTGAAGGAAGGCATGAAGCTTCGCGTCGTCCTCGTTGAGGTTTTCGCAACGGCTGCTGTATTCTTCAAAAGCAGACAATCCGGAAATCAGGTTTGCGATGTGTTGAGGGCATTCGCATTGCAGAACCGAGGTCAGTTTGCTGATCGATTGGAGGGCTTCCGGGGTAAAAATCCGGTCTGGAATCTCCGATTCCACCTCGGTTGGGTCCCTCAGATCCCCGCTGCGCGGTATCTCCGGCCGGTCGAAGTTGGCACCACAGGCGAGGAGTACCTCAGCCGACGTCACCGGTCCCCGGAGCGTGATCACTTTCTCGGTATAACCCGGCTCGGTTATATCCGCGGCGGCAAACTGATAAATCACCACAGCTTTCCGGGCACCGAGCTGTTCCAGTCCGCCCTGAATGCTCTCCAAATCCTCGGGAAACAGGCTCCCGATCTCGACAATTAAAATATCCAGCGCCCCGGGTTTTAAGTTTTCCACCATCGCATCAAGCCCCGGGAACTCAGCGATCAGCGAAAACCCCTCCGAAATGTCCGCCGCGTCCCGCACCGCCTTCCGGGCGTGGACCCCGATAAATCCAACCTGACAACCGGTGTCCTGATACGACTTTTCCGGATTCTCCAGCTGCGTCACTTGTGCCAACCTCTCCTCGAGCACCCTGGTATCCAGATTGGCGATCGAACTGATCGTGTTCCCGTGGTCGACCAGAGACTTCAAGGTTGTAAGGCGATGGACGTCCTTTCGACTGTACTGACGTCTCTTGGTGCGGGTCCGATCCGGTTCAACCACACTGTATCGCTTTTCCCACACGCGGAGCACGTGCGTGGACAGCCCGGTCAGCCGCGAAACTGCGCTGATCTCGTAGAATTCATCATCCGTTCCTTCTCCCATAGTAACCCAATGTTACGCCCAAGATCCCAAACCTGAACAAAAATAAGACAAAAATCTACTTGTCTATCGTTTGTTCATAGACGTAAGGTTACAAACCACGACAAACATTAGACAAGCAATGAGTGAAACCGCTAAAAAAGTACGGCCTGATCGACAGGAAGAATATGAACTGATGCAGCGCATCGCTGCCGGAGATGCCGAGGCGTTTGCCGAGTTCAACCAGAAGTACCACGTGTTGATTTACACCACGATTATGAAGGTGCTGAATCACCACGAGGACACCCAGGATGTGATGAACGAAGTCCTCACCACGATGTGGAAGAAGGCCGAGAATTACCACCCCGGCAAAGGCAGCCTCGTCACCTGGATATGTACCACCTCGAGAAACCGCGCCATCGACCGGATTCGCAGCGTCCAGCGCCGCTCCGCTCTCTACGACCGCTACGAGGCCAAGCTGGAAGTCGACATTCCCGAGAAAAGATCATCCGGCCGCGAAGACCTGTATCTTTCCGACGCCCGCAGAATTCTTAACAGTGCGGTAGTCACTTTGTCGCCGGAACAGCGCGAAGTGATCGAACTCGCCTATTTCGAGGGACTTACCCAACGGCAGATCGCCGAAAGAATTGACAGTCCTCTGGGGACAGTGAAGGCGCGAATCAGAAGAGGCGTCGAAAAATTGAGATGTGTGTTCGACGACCGGTTTAATGATGAGGGAAAAGTGCTACTGTCCAGTCTTTCATAGGCGGTAGTAAACTGCCCCTGAGGGTTTTGCGGTTGTAGTTCGACGAAAATTAGTCATTGTACCCTGTACAATCCCGGACTGTACAGGGTACGGTCAGACTGAAAACCCTATTCTTCGATTTCAGGACGCTTCGGCTTGGTCCCTTCACCGGATCCATCGCCACCTTTTCCCTTACCTTTTGCGCCTTTGTCGCCACCGCGCTCAGGTCCGCCTTTCATCCCGCCACCGGGACGTCCAAAATTACCGCGGCGCTCCAGAGCCGTTTTGATTTCACCTTCGGTGATCTTGCCATCGTCCCCGGCGATGAACCCGAAGGACCGCTCCGCTCTTTCGCGAGCCATCTTCACCTGAAAGGCGATCCACTCCTCTTTCGACACATCACCACTGCTATCTGCATCCAGATCAGCAAATGATGGCGGTTCAAACCCGGGTCTGCCCTGAGGCCCTCCTTTTCCGCCACCATCGGGGCGACCTTTTCCTTTGCCATCCTGGGCAATAGAGAAACAAAGCGGAAGTGCAATTAGTCCTGCGGTGAGTGTGTAGAATAAACAATGTTTGGTCATAATTAAATAGATTCGATTAAAGAACCCCGCCACCGCCCGATAGTTTCGGAAATTAAAAAGCTCAGATATTCCGCAACTTTTCAAAAGGAGATCAGTTTATGATTTTCGTTATGCGACCTTTCTATTTTCTCCTCGTGGTATGGATATGCTCATTTGCCGTAGTGAATTCACAGGAAGAAAAACTCACCTCAGATCAGGTGATGTTTTTCGAATCGAAGATTCGTCCCGTTCTCGCCGACGCCTGTTACGAATGCCACTCCAATGAAGGCGGGCGGGTCAAAGGAGGCCTTGCTCTCGATACCCGCGAGGCCATGCTGCTCGGTGGCGACAGCGGCGAAGTCCTCATTCCCGGCAAACCCGACGAAAGTCTACTTTGGATTGCTTTGAGCTACACCGATCCCGACTATGAAATGCCACCAAAAAACAAACTCTCTCCCGATATTGTAGCCGACTTCAGAAAATGGATCGAGATGGGTGCTCCCGATCCGAGAGTTAGCGAAACGGTAGTTGTAAAATCTGAAATCGATATAGAGGAAGGCAAAAAGTTCTGGTCATTTCAGAAACCGGTAAAACCTAACACACCAAAAGTGAAAAATGCCGACTGGCCGGGCAGCGATCTCGATCACTTTATCCTCAGCAAACTCGAGGAGCAAAATCTCACCCCCTCCTCGAAAGCCGATCCGGAGACTTTAAACCGGCGCCTCTACTTTGACCTCACAGGTCTCCCACCAACACCCCGCCAGCAGGATGAGTTTCTTTCCGCCTGGAAAACCAATCCGGAAGAGGCGATTGAATCCACCGTCGATCAACTACTCGCCAGTCCTCAGTATGGAGAACGCTGGGGCCGCCACTGGCTTGATGTAGCGCGCTATGCGGAATCCACCGGAAAAGAAACCAACATGACCTTTCCACACGCATGGCGATATCGTGATTACGTCATCGATTCCTTTAATGCCGACAAACCCTACGATCACTTTCTGAGCCAGCAAATTGCAGGGGACCTCCTCCCTGCCAAAACCGACGAGATCTGGCAGGAGAATCTCATCGCCACCGGTTTTCTCGCGATGGGAACCAAAGGGCTGAATCAGGACAATGGACGCCAATTCACGATGGATGTGGTCGATGAACAAATCGATACCATGACTCAATCCGTCCTCGGTCTCACAGTCGCCTGCGCCCGATGTCACGATCACAAATTCGATCCCATCCCTACTACCGATTATTACTCACTGGCAGGCATCTTCCTCAGCTCCACTACCTATTTCGGAACAATTAGAAACGCCCAGAACAAACGGCCCTCGGACCTCCTCATCCTGCCCGTCCCCGATCCGGTCGGGCCACAAATCTCAGACAGTGAACTCGAATCTTTAAACGACCGGCTTACCTCGATGCGACGCGAACTCATCCAGCTACGGCAGGATAGAAACAACGCAAAAGGTAACGCCGCCGCAGACGCTCTGCGACAATCGATCCGAACCCTCACCCAATCTCAGGTCCTTCAAGCCAGAATCAACGGCTACTATGAAGACGGCACTCCAAAAACCTTTGCAATGGGACTACAGCAAAATGACAGCCCTGTCGAAGCCGCCGTGCTCGTCAGAGGCGAAGTCGACAAGCCGGCGCAAGTCGTCGAGCGGGGATTTGTTCAGGTGCTCCAACATGCAGAAACGCCGACTATTGAATCCAGTTCAGGGGGCCGTCGGGAATTGGCCAAATGGATCACTTCCAAAGAAAGTCCGTTAACCGCACGGGTTATGGTCAACCGGATCTGGATCCATCTGTTCGGCAAAGGACTGGTCGATTCTCCCGATAATTTCGGAACCACCGGCCAATTGCCCTCCCACCCCGAATTACTCGATTACCTCGCCGTTCGCTTCATGGAAAACGACTGGTCGGTAAAAAGCATGATTCGCGAGATCGTGCTCAGTAATACCTACCAGATGAGTTCGGATTTCGATAGCGCGAATTACGATCAGGACCCGGAGAATAAATGGCTGTGGCGAGCCAACCCTAGGAGACTCAACGCGGAGTCGATCCGCGACGCCATCCTTGCCGTGAGCACATCGCTGGATCTCGATCCACCGCGGGCGTCCCCGATCGCAAATGTAGGTGACGTCCGGGTAGGCATCCGGGTAAATGAAGAAATGATCAACCGCCCCACCACTTATCGCTCCGTCTACCTCCCCGTGGTTCGCGATATGACACCTGAATCACTTGCTCTTTTCGACTTCGCCGAACCGGACACCGTTCGCGGCACCCGGGAATCGACCAACGTCCCGTCTCAGGCCCTCTACATGATGAACAATCCATTTGTGACAACCCAGGCCAAGCTGATGGCTGCCGATCTGGTGAAAAGTCACGAGACCTCCCGGGACAGAATTCTCGATGCGTTCCGGCGATGTTACGGGCGGGCCCCGACTCGATCGGAAGTCGAGAACACCATCGAGTTTTTCAAAACCTTTAACGCTTCCAGCCAACCGGGCTCCAACCGGTTAGCCACCTCCTACCTGTCCATGGCTACGTTTTGCCAGGGCCTCATCTCATCCGCTGAATTCAGATACCTCTACTAGTATGACTGCACGACCTACCTTACCCTTCTCCCGCCGCTCGGCGCTCAAATCAATGTCCAGCGGATTTGGCTACCTGGCATTTGCCGCGCTTGCTAACGAGCAGGCCAGAGCTCAGGAAAATCCGCTGGCTCCGAAAACCGGACATTTTCCGGCCCGGGCAAAACGAATCATCTACCTCTCGATGCGGGGCGCCCCTTCGCATGTCGATACCTTTGACTACAAGCCTCAGTTAACCAAAGATCACGGAAAGGCGGGCAAATACGGATCGACCCGTGGGGCGATGTTACTGAAGTCGCCCTGGGAATTTAACCAACACGGGCAGAGCGGGCTCTGGATTTCAGAATTGTTCCCCGAGCTCGCCAAACACGCCGACAATCTCTGCCTACTGAAAAGTATGCAAACCGATCAGCCGAACCATCCCCAGGCGACGCTGCAAATGCATACCGGGAGCTTCCAGTTTGTCCGTCCCTCACTCGGTGCCTGGTCGCTTTACGGACTGGGAACGGAGAATGCTAATTTGCCGGGTTTTGTGACTTTGAACCCTTTCGGCAGCGCCCAGAACTACGGCAGCGCCTTTCTACCCGCCATCTATCAGGGTAGTAAAATTTCCGGGGCGTCGCGCCGCCAATCTGGAAGGAATCGGGATAACGCCCTGAAAATACCCAATATCAAAAGTGAAAATCTCAATCGCGAGCAACAGAGAATCTACCTGGACTACGTTCAATCGCTCAATCAAAGCTCTCTGGAGAAAAAGGTTCACCAGCCCGGAATTGAAGGCGTCATCGAATCGTACGAACTCGCTTTCAGAATGCAGGATTCCCTACCCGAACAGGTCGATCTGAGCGGCGAGTCGGAGGAAACTCTCGATCTCTATGGAATCGGAAACAACCCGACCGATGCCTTTGGGAAACAATGCCTCCTTGCGAGACGCTTCGTCGAAGCCGGGGTACGTTTTGTCGAAATCACCCACAGCAGCGGTTGGGACCATCATCGCAATTTGAAAAACGATATGGAAAAAAACTGTAGTGAAATTGATCTTCCCATTGCCGGATTACTGGCCGATCTGAAACGACGCGACATGCTCAAGGATACCCTCGTGATCTGGGCGGGTGAATTTGGACGCACCCCACACGGTCAGGGCGGAGACGGCCGCGATCATAATAACAAAGGTTTCACTACCTGGATGGCTGGCGGCGGGGTCAAAGGCGGTTTCAATTATGGAGCCACCGACGAACACGGATATGAAGCGGTGGAAAACAAAATGCATATCCACGACTGGCATGCCACGATTCTCCATCTCCTCGGACTCGATCACGAAAAGTTAACCTACAACTATGCAGGGAGAGATTTCCGCCTAACCGATGTCCACGGTCAAGTTGCCAAAGAGATCCTCGCGTAACCGCTCACATTACAGGAAATCGGCCCCAATCACGGGGTTGCCGCTGTCGGCTGAATAGTCTAACGGTGAGGACCTATGATTTTCAAAAGTCATCTTTTTGCGGTTCTCATCGTTGCCCTTTTTGCACCAGATCTGAAAGCCGAAAACCGGCTTGCCGGAGTCTTTACCAATCTTGATGCGAGTGAACATGATTACTGGAACCGCCCTCTCAATGACCCGTTCACCAAAATCATCTCCGACCTCGAAAGTGGCCGGATCCAGCTCGATCACGGAAATGAAAAATCATTTCTTCTCAGTCTGCTCAAAGCGCTCGACATACCGGTCAATTCTCAGACTCTCGTTTTCTCGACTACCAGCCTCCAGCTCAGCCTGATCTCACCCCGAACACCCCGGGCGATCTACTTTAACGAGGAAATCTACCTCGGCTACGTGCCCGGTGGAAAAATTGAAATCATCTCCATCGATCCCGAACTGGGAGGAATCTTCTATATTTTTGATATCCCGAAAGACCACAGCCCGCCGGTGGTTCGGCGCTCCAAACGCTGTATGAATTGTCATTCTGCGGAAGACACCCGCGACGTTCCCGGCATTGTGATCAAATCGGTGATCCCCGGTCCGAGAGGCGGCAGCCTGGAATCCTACCGTCGCCGCCAGACCGGTCATCAAATCCCCTACCACGAGCGCTTTGGTGGATGGTATCTCACCGGCGCCGAAACTCTGAGCGAACACTGGGGCAACGTCACCGGGCAATTCACCCCGAATGGTATTAAAACGAGCCCTCTCGAACCCGGAAAGACCTTTACCTGGTCCCGCTTTCCGGTTGAGACCAGCGATCTCCTTGCCCACCTCATTCACGAGCACCAGGCAGGCTTCGTAAACCGGGTATTCGAAGCCCATTACCTTGCCCGCACCTGCGAAGAGACCGGTAACGCCGCATTGAGAGCCAGCCTGGATCAGACTGCCGACAGCCTCGTTCGCTATCTGCTGTTCGCAGATGAACCCGAATTCCCGCAAGCCGGGATCGAGGGCACCGCAGCGTATCGAAGCGAATTTTTGTCGAACCGGATTGCTGACAGCTCCGGAAAGTCGCTCAAGGATCTGAACCTGAAAGAACGACTCTTTAACTACCGCTGCAGCTACATGATTCACAGCCCGGCGTTCACCAATCTTCCGGTAACAATCAAACAACCGGTGCTAGAGAAAATAAACGCTGCTTTGAGCGACCGTTCCAATCCGGACTATACCTATTTGAACGGTAACGAAAAAGCGGCAATTCTCGATATTCTGAAGTCCACTCATCCTGATTGGAAAAGCAACTAGACCTGAAAAAAGCGCTCCCACTTTCGCGGGAACGCTTTCCAGTTAAGAAATAAGGTTGGTTAGACCCTTTGCTTAGCTCTGAGGCGAAGCTTTCTCGGTTGGCTTGCCAGCTTGAAGCCATCCGGAGATACCAATTGAAAGGTGTTTGATGTTGGCAAACCCGGCTTTCTCTGCAGCACTTGCTCCTGCTTTGTAAGCAGAACAGGAAGGACCACCACAGTAGGCTACGACCAACTTGTCTTTATCATCTCCCAGCAATTCTGCGATATTCGCCTTGTTTCCACGGAAATCGATCGCACCGGGGATGTGGCCTTTAGCGTATGAAGACGAGCCATTTACATCAAGGATGATCACTTCCTTCTTAGCCATTGCTTCTTCCAGCTCGCTTACGCTGATGTCTGGATACTCACCTGCAAAGACGGAGCATGCCAGAACTGCACAGGCCATAGTTGTGATCGCTATTAATTTTTTCATGTTTTATTAGTTAGTTGTTTTTTGTTTTTGGATCTGTACAACCTCTGATGAGGCAGGACAAAAGTGTTGAGATATCAAAGCTACTGAATAGAGTGATGCGCCGGAGCTCAAACTCCCGGGTTTGAGGTTACATCTCCGGAACAGAAAAGAATCCGGACAGGAAGCTGAATGCTTTCCTGAAGAGAAATGGGAAAGGATCCGGTGGAGATTATCTACCACCGTTTTGTGTTTTACCGCTGCCAGACCGACGCGGAAGTGTGGGTACTTCAACATCGAATTTCTATGGGGCTGCGAGTTATTAACGGAATAAACATTTCTACCTAAAACGGCGTCATAATCTACGACGTTTCAAAATTGAAGTTGATTACAAAATATTCCAGATGTTTTTTGCGGACCCATAGCTCATTCAAGCTAGGTGAAATCCTTAGTTCACCCTCCGAACTTAGTCCGCCGAGAAGCTGGTCAACGGCTGAATCAGGGCTTTGAACTTGTCGCGGTCGAGAAAGAACAAATCGGGGGATTCATCAATACGGCCGTATACGATACCCTTCGAATCCGCCAATCGCAAAACCCGTGTGACATCGGTCACCTGATTGATCGCCGGGTCCAGCTCGCGCGTCACGATCGTGAAAACGGCGGTGGGATTCTGCAGAGCCGCGTAACCCTCCCCCACGTTAAGGTTCCACCCGATCGCTTTTAAAGACGACAGACGGTCCCTCAGGGTATCCGCCATGGCCCGGTCCAGCGATCCAGTAACATTGGTTCCATCGCTGCGAATCGCATCCCACGTGCCCAGATTCTTGTTAAAAATCAAATCGATCTCGCCCTGACTCTGCACCGTTTTGGTGATTTTTTTGAGGTGAAAGGGATTGAATGAAAGGACACTTAAGGAGCGCCACTTAATCGGATGAGTGGGCAACAACGTCGCGAAGCCCGGCTCCAGCTCAAAGATGTGCGGGTCGCCCTGGAAGTTGGCAAACAGCCTCCGGGGTTTAGCTTTTTTCCAGCCCAGACGGAGCACTTTCGCAAAATCTTCCGGCTCCCCCATGGTCCCGTCGTCTTTGACTTTTCCGGGAAGCTTGAAGTTAAAGGCCACTGCCATGGAACCTTCCTGATTCGGATCGATTCCGTAATCTGCCGGCTTACCGTTCTCAACAAAATCAATAATCACCGGTTCGTTCATCTGATCGACAAGCTGCTTAATTTTAGCATAATTGGCATCGATTTGTTTGCCGTTGATCAACACCGCCCAGTTAACGCCCTGTTGATTCCGGTTCGCTTTGAGAAAGACCTCGCTGACCGGTCGCTTGCTCACAATAGCGATGGAATCTAGAACCTGTTCCGGAACATTCCCGAGGCGACGGTCCCGAAGAGAGTCGGCCGAAGCTTCGAAGGAATTGAGCAGCATGCTGTTCAATTGATAGGTCGCCGGTCGATCCGAAATCCGCGCCGTGAGTAAGGGAGGGCCGAAATCATCGTTCGGATCGGTGAATTTATTGAGATACAACACAATCGGCTTCTCCGCGCCGAGAACCCGGAACTGGATTAAAGCGGAGTCCAACGGCAGCGGGTCGGGTATCTGCATGGCGGAATCTTCCGCCGATGCGACGTCGCTGATCTGCAGCGCCAATATTGACGCCACCAGATCCTCCACCTTGCCCTGATCCGCTTTTGCCTGGATCGGTTTCAGCAGAATCCAGGGTGTCGTCTCCTGCGTTTTGATATTCCGCTGCAGCACCACGCTGCTTTCCGGGGTTTTCACCGAAATCTGGACGAGCCCACTTGGAGGCACATTGACGAGCTGACGTTCCATCAGAGTTTCATAAGGGCTGTCCAGAATGTCATGAGGATTGCCGTTGACCACCGCCGCGCCTTTGATCTTCTTCCCATCGAAGAGCCCCGCGTAAACGGAATTCTCCCGAGGAGTCGGGCGGCCAATTAACAATTTGTCGATCTGGCTCTTTCCGTCGTCCTTCGACTCGATGATTACCTGAAGAACCTCCTCCCCTTCCAATCCGAGGTTGGTTAGCGACATTTCGCCGCTTAATTCTGACGACTCAAGCCGGTCGAGCACGATCAGGTGGTTCAACTTATCGAGAAGCGCCTCCATCGAGTTGCTATTGATCCGCTCTTGATCCGGTGAGACAAAAAACCAGTAGTTCTGAATTTTCTTCATCACTACAGTCTGCCCACCCCGCATCAAGGTCACACTATCTACACTCTTTTCATTAAAACGGAGCAACTGGTTACTGAATCGGCCTCTTCCGTCACTTCCACTTTCCACGGCAGAAATCACGACGGCTAACACCAAAGAGGTCACTCCTAGAATTATGGTCGATATCTTTCTCATCACAAAAATCTAAGCCCGGCGCCGGTACCACACTAACGCGCCACAGAATAATAACACAGTCGGAATCACCCAGACGACCAGCGTTTGAAGAAGACCGAAAGTGGCACTCCTCATAAAAAGGTTGTAGCTGGATGGTTGCCTCGGAGCGATTCCGAGTAGCTGATCCCGGTTCATCACCCAGTTGATTGAGGCGATACAGAAATCCGCGGCCGTCTTTTGTGTATTGCCATCGGGCGAAATCAAATTGGGATTCCCTATCACGACCAGCCGCGACACCTCGCTCCCCGTTGTGGGTCCTCCAGGGCGGCCTTTCTCAATCGCCGCCGCGGTATAGACCGGATTCGGCCTCCCCACATCTTCATCCGGATCAAAACTGACGTCCTCAGCATCGTAATCCTTCTCTCCCCAGTAATACATCTGACTGGTAATCATCAGTGGTTGAGGTCGGATATTTTGCGAGATAAAGATCTCATCATTGGTCTGCACTGCCAGCGACTGAGTCCGATCCATCAACTGGAGAGACAGAATCGGCAAATCACGGGTTGGCCCGAATCCCGGCATAATCGTTACTGGGACGTTATAATTCTTTCGCGATGCCAGTCCCGAAATATTGGCCTGAGTTAACACCCGGTCGTCCCGGGGAACGACACCGTTCTCCCGCAGTATCGAGTTCAGATTCGGGGTTTCCGCTGCGGGATCCAGCATGATGACCAGACCACCTTTCCGGTCCTCCCAGTAACTGCGGACCATATCAGCTTCCGCCTTACTGATGTCTCTGGTATTCCCGGCGAAAACAAGGGCATCCGCGTCGGCAGGAATCGATTGGCGCCCCCTCAGAATCAGTTGCTCCAACCTTGCGTTTTGAGCACTGGTCAAAGCCTGAAGTTGCTTTGCAATTGAAATCAACCCATTGGAACGGTCCCCGGTAATGATATAGACTTTCTTCTGCTGCTGTTCGGTCACCTCGAGCAGAGCGGAAGTCAGTTTCTCCTCCCCTTTAAATTCCAGAATCCGGCCCGTCGCAGCATCCCGGGTCACCAGCTCGTCAGAACTGATTACTTTGACCCGTCCGCTTTCGCCGATCACAACCAACTGATCGCGACTGAGTTCCAGGTTATACTTATCCCGAAGCGCTGCGATCCGGGATCGGCTCCGCGACAAATCGAGAATCTCCGCCGTCACCTGATCACCACCGATGCGATCGTATTCATTGAGCAAACCTTTCACGTCCGGCAACACATCGGACGTTCCCAGAAAGGCGCTCACGATTTGCACTTCATTACCCAGCGACCTCAGAAAACCGGCAGTCCGGTCCGACAGAGTAAACTTCTGGTTTCGGCTAAAGTCAGCCGAACCGTAGTGACGGCACCCCAAATAATTCAGCTGAATAAATACCACCAACATCAAAACGATGCGCAACGCAAAATGGCCAACGGTTGACCATTGCCGACGGGAAATCACGTCACTTTCTTTATTATCACTTTTAGCCATCGTTTAGATTCTCCACTTTCGCGATTCGATAATGTGATAGGTGATCGCCAAAATAAAGACGCTGAAAGAAAGGTAGTAGATAAACGGGCGGGAATCGATCAATCCCTGACTCAATAATTGCATATGCTCCACCGTGGAAAGGTAACTCATCCCGGCGGCCCATTTCGAATTCGGCAAGGTAGTGAAACCCATAAAAAAGCCGAAGAAGTAGTGCAACATCACGCCGACAAAGGTCAGCATTGCCGCGATCAACTGATTCGCCGTAATAGCAGAAGCCAGGGTGCCGATGGCTAGGTTGAAAAAGCCTACCAGAACCAGCGCTATCATACTGCCCCAGAGACTCCCGTTATTGAAAGCGCCCTCCTGCTCCGTCACCATTTTGAAGATCGGGAAAAAGAGGAATAGCGGAACCAGCATCGCTAAATAGACGGTAACCGCTGCACTATACTTTCCGATCAAGACTTCACTGGTTCGCACCGGGGCCGTCATCAGGCCTTCAAAAGTGCCGGTTTTCTTTTCCTCGGCAAAAAGCCGCATCGTAATCACAGGAAAGATAAAGAGAAATCCCATCCAGAACCAACCGGAGGCAAAGACACTGTAGACCAGACTGTAGGGCAAAGTCGCCACCCGCATCGCATTAACAGTGCTCACAAAAAGCCAGGCGTTAATAAAAGCAAACAACGCCATCACGATAAAAGCAAACGGCGAAAGGAAGAAGGAGCGTAACTCCTTCATATAGATAATACTGATGACTCTCACCCTTCCGCTCCTTTCCCTGCGATATCATGTTTGACCAGATCGACGAACGCATCTTCGAGAGTGGCATCGTGCCGCGCGAGTTCCCTGATCTTCCACTTTCGCTCCACAGCGAGGTCGAAAATCCGCTCTGATAAGTCAGGCGTTCCCTTCGAGGTAATTTTAAACCGGGTCCAACCTTTTTCGGTCTTTTCCTCAAGTACTGAGGACACTCCTTTGATCTCCTTGATGGCTGACATCGCCTTCCCGGAGTGGCCATTCAATTCGAGGACCAAATCCCCGCCCTCGAGCCGCCGCCGGACGAGATTCTGCGGAGTATCAGATGCTTTTAACTTACCCCGGTTAATGATGATGACCCGCCCACAGGTCATCTCCACTTCGGGAAGGATGTGAGTCGACAAAAAGATCGTGTGTCGTTTCCCGAGGTCTTTGATCAGTTCACGAAATTGACGAATCTGCTGAGGGTCGAGACCGTTCGTCGGTTCATCCAGAATGAGCAAATCCGGCTTGGTGACGAGGGCGTCTGCCAATCCGACCCGCTGCCGATAGCCTTTTGAAAGCGTTGCGATCATTTTGTTCTGCACCTCGTTTAGACTGCAGGTTTCAACCGCCTCCCCGACACCGGCGGTGAGACTCCGGGAACTCATTCCTTTCAGGGCCGCCCGGAACCGTAGGTATTCGTTGACCCGCATGTCGGGATAGAGCGGAACATTTTCCGGCATGTAGCCGATTTGGCGGCGAACTTTGATCGAATCTTTCTCGATATCGTAACCGCCGATCGAGGCCGTTCCGGAGGAAGGCGTCAAAAAACAGGTCAACATTCGGATCGTGGTGCTCTTTCCGGCACCATTGGGTCCGAGGAAACCGACAATTTCCCCTTTTTCCACCTGAAAGGACACATTATCGACCGCCAAATGGCCAACGTAACGCTTGGTTAGTTGAGAAACTTCAATCATTGAAAAGGGGCTCGATTTTAAAGTGTTTCGGGGAAAATGGCAACCTCGCTGGAAGAATGAATTGAATTCATTACAATTTTCGTGATCATTGCGCCGTGGCTGCTAACCCTAATAACCCATTTGGTGACGAATCAATAGATCCATTATCGCACCAAAACGACGAATCCCTGCAGGGCATCCCCACACCTCCATCGCGGAGCAATCCCCCGTTACCGGAAATCCCGATCACCCCGGGGCCTGAATCGACACCGATTCGCCGTTCGCCGCCTCCACAATACCAGGCATCGACCGCCCCGCCCCGGAGTCAGCACCGCCACCCGGAGACCTGCGAACCGGTCCGGCCTCCCCGGAAAAAGTTTAACTGGAAAGGTCTCGTCTGGTTTTTAGTCGTTCTCCCGATCTCCGGTCTGGTTTGCTTTTACCTGTTTCAACTTCGCCAGCAAATGGCGGAGGAAACGAGGGAACTCAGCTTCAAACCGGCGAAAGCCCGCCTCGCGCTGACCAGTAATGAAGAGTGGCAGGATCTGGGTTTTCACCTCAATCCCGGCGATCAAATCGCGATTAGTGCCAGCGGTTCTTATTTTAACTCAGCGATCGGAGTCACCTCGGGCGAAGGCGCCTCGGAAGAGGATCACGAAAACGTGAAATCGCGATCGTATGATCCCCTCTTTCCCCACGGCTGCGTTATCGCCCGGACCCGCGCCAAACCGAGCGAAGTCTTTCACATCGGCGCCGCCGGCATTATCCGGACCGAAGTGGGTGGGCGCCTCCAGGTCCGCGTCAACGATCTCGATCTGTTAGCCAACCGCGGCAAACTGATTTTAGAAGCCCGGACCTACTACAAAGCCCCTCCAAACGGCGAAACCTTCCGGGGCGTCCGCGATTCCGAAAAAACACCCATCAGTCGGTAAATTTCACCTTTTCAGTAAATTGTACAGGGTACAGTGCCGGACTGTACAGGGTACAACATTTCGCATCTTGAGAATACAAGGGAGGCTGGAGGCCGCAATATATGGTAGCCGGTGTTGCTGCGAGCCCAAAGCGAGCAAGGCACCGGTATAGGTAGAGGAGGCCGTCGAGCCCCGTAGGGGAGGTAGAACCGTTAAGGACCTAGCCGATGTTCTACCGCCCCTCCGGGACTGCATGCGGTTTGGGTTTGGGACCGGTGCCTCATTCGCTTGGCGCTCATTTCTTCACCGGCTACCATCTGATCGGGCCTCCAGCCCTTTTTGCTGCCAAATCCAGGTGCGAAATGTTTGACAGGATGCAGTCGAATGAAGCTAAGTTTTCGGTTTCAGTAGCTATACGGCAACGCCGTTACGTAACACAGCCCAGGGTTGACCGAAGCGAAGCAGAGAGTCTACCCGGGGATTTTATCGTTCGACAAACTGATCGCTGAAAGTGATCTGAAAGCTTTCACAACGCCTTCAGCGTAGGGAATCTCCTGGAATGCAAACCCCATGGTAGCCTCCGCTTCACTGCGGCAACCATGGGCTGTTTTACGTAACGGCGTTGCCGTATTTTGAATTCACTACCCTGAAATCCACGCAATTCTTTGCGGCATTCCAGGGTAAAGTCATCGTTTTCCGGTGATGGTCACTTCAAGCTCGCGGGCTCACCCTCTCTTGGTGCGCAATTTCCGCTTTGGAATCTGCTCGAGGTGTTGATCGACCTTTTCGCGATCGGGAATCGGATTTTGAGCCCCGCCCCCGAGCGTCGTCAATGCCCCGGCGCAATTGGCGGCACGGACCGCATCCTCAACGGAGGCGCCTTCCGCAATCCGGGCGGCAAAACAACCCGCAAAGGCATCTCCCGCCCCGACGGTATCGATGGGGAGAACCGGAAGCGGCTCGACCTCAAAGAAATCGCCTTCCCGGGTGTAAACCAGGGTGGTCTCACTGCCACGGGTGATAATCAAATTCTGGATCCGGCGTTCGTGGATCTCCTGCCGGACGTAGTCGAGGTCATTCGACTCGGGCTTAAACTCAAGCAGTTCCGCTGCCTCGGTCTCGTTGGTAATCACGTAGGCAATCGCAAAATCATCCCACGGGAAATTCGGAATCATCGGAGACGGATTGAGCACCACCGGAATTCCCGCACGGGTCGCAATATTTATCGCTTCAACCACGGTGTGAACCGGCACCTCCAACTGTACCAGCAGAACGGAGGCAGACTCGATCAGCGGGGTCAAATCCTGCACGGTGGATCGACTCAGACTCTCATTGGCCCCGCCCGCGACGATGATGGTGTTTTCGCCGGTATGCTCCTCTACGGTTATAAACGCGGAACCGGTGGGATATTTCGACTTCGAGATTCCGGACACGTCGATATTCTCCTCTTCCTCCAACCAGGTGACATAACTGCGACCATTCTCGTCATTCCCGACGGAACCGATCATCGCGACTTCCACGCCCTGACGGGCCGCGGAGATCGCCTGGTTCGCGCCTTTTCCGCCACGGGTGGTCTGGAAATGGTTCGCCGAAATGGTCTCGCCACGGGCTGGCAGGTCGGAGACTCGGAACACCTGATCGATGTTCAGAGATCCGACTACGACAACTTTGGACTTTTTAGTTGGCACTTGAGATGATGGCACAAGGGGACCTTAAGGGAAACCGAAATAGATCTGATTTTTTTTAATTTTTCGGGAGAGGCTCCTTTGTCCCTTCATCATTAACCCGGACGAGGGTCACACAGGTCGAAAAAATCTCCGTTCCCTGATGACTCACCCGCACATCATAAGTCACAGAAGTGTTTCCGATTTCGATCCGCTCTGACCGGAACCGGAGAATGGTTCCTTCCCCGACACTCTTCTTAAACGCCACCTGGTCCATTCCCACGGTGACAAATTTGCAATCCGGATAACTTTCGCTCGCGGCGAGCCACGCCACCTCATCCACCCACATCAGAAGGTAGCCCCCGAAAAGAAAGCCATAATGATTCAAATGCTCCGGACGGACCAGACGGTGATTTTCCATGGCCTTATTATTCAGTGAAAACTATAATTGTCCAAACATCTAAGATTGGTTTGACAAGGTGAACTTAAATTTGAATGTTTGCGCGATTTAAGAGTCTCACACCCATATCCCAATCTAAATAAACAATGAAGTTTAAGTCTATCCCAGCAATAATCCTGACCGCGTCGGCCATGGCGGCTGGTCCTCTTTTTTCTCAGGAAGAACCTCCACCAACCGAAGCGCCTCCTTTTGCCGGGAAGACAATCGAAGAACTCAGTGCTGACGATGTGCTCAAGTTGGTTCGGTACAGTTACACCCTGTTCAACCGGGAATTTGGTGGTCAACTCCGCCTCGGTTTGGTCAAAAAGGTGCCTTTCCGCCTCGTGCTCAAACCGGAATCCATCCGTTTCGTTTTTAATGACCCGTCTCAGGTCATTTATCTGGATACCAGAAACAAAGACTTTTCGCTTTTCGAAGGCATCGGTGGTGAAGACCTCAAGCCGGTAACTCCGGACCGTTACGGTGAGACGATTCGCGGAACGGATGCGACTTACGACGATCTTTCGATGAGATTCCTGTATTGGCCAAACGCCAAAATCGTGAAAGAGGAAAAATACAAAACGCTCGACACCTGGCTGGTCCGGGTCCGCAATCCGGACAACCGCGGGCTCTATTCAACTGTGGATTGCTGGATCGACAAAGGCAGCGGCGGCCTCATCAAAATGTTAGGGTACAACCGTCAGGGTCGCCCGATTCGCCGCTTCGAAGTGCTTCATGGCAAGAAGTTCGGTGATGTATGGATGGTCGACGAGATGAGAATTGAAAGTATCAGTTCTGCCAGTGGTAAGGTTCTCTCAAGCACCAGATTGCAAATCACGGAGCGCCTCGACGAACCACCGGCTCCAGCAGAGTAAACCGATCGCTTCACTCAAACTTTTTAATCGACCCGGTAGTGGAAACTGCCGGGTCTTTTTTTGATTAAAATCTTGCTTTCGTTTAAAATCGACTAAAATGAATAGGTAGATTTTACTCTTAATCTTATGAAAGTCATTTTTTCGATTCTTACCTGTCTGTGCTTAAGCTCTGCGATCGTAGTTCAAGCGGAAACCTCCTCCAGCAACAACTCCAAGGTGAAGGAGTTCTACAAAAACTTCCCCGGATCCGACGCTGACAAAAACGGTGTACTGACAATTTCCGAGATGCGCTCGTTCATCATGGCAAAAGTTCGCAGCAGCGCGACTTCCAAGGACCATCCCGGCTTGAGCCGTCTCCTTAAAAAAGCACCCGAGTCCGATCTGAACAAAGACGGTGTTTTGACCAAGACTGAGCTGATTAAGTACCTCAACTAATCCCGCTCCCCGATTTCTTTTCAGAAAGCCCCGCCGTGGATCTCGCAGTGGGGCTTTTTTGCGTACCATTTTAAATAAAATCTCAGTTTTTTTGTTTTCGATCGGGTGATTTTCGTGTCCTGTGTCGCGACACCAATCGCAACTTTCATGAAATCCGCCTACCGCTTTCTTTTTCTCATTCTGCTAACGACAACGACTTATGCCCCCGCTGCTGAATGGTATGAGTCGGCCCGCAATAAAGCGGAGTGGATCTGGTTGAAAGGCTCACCCACTCCGGATTCCGCCTATTTTAGAAAAAGTTTCAATCTCCCCGAGGGAGTCGATTCGATCCGGCTCTATTTGACCTGCGACAACCGCGCCACGGTCACGCTCGATGGGAAAAAGAAACTCGGAAACATTCAGGACTGGATGTATCCGCTGATCACCACCCTGAAAATTGGCCCCGGTGAACACACCCTCGCGGTCGAAGGGAATAATAACGGAGGCATTGCCGCGCTGATGTGCGTTATCGAGTACGACCACAACGGCGAAAAACATCAAATCCTGTCAGATGGCACCTGGAAAGTCGCTCCGAAGGCAGTAGACGGCTGGACGAGTCCGGAATTCGACGACTCAAATTGGAAAGCGGAAATCGCGGTGCTCGGAAAATTAGGAGGCGGCCCCTGGAAAATTCCCACTGGCGGTGGCGGCAACCCTCCCGGTGATCCACTCGACCCCGCAGGGATCACGACCTTGCCCGGCTTTAAGGTCGAGCATGTTTACACCGTTCCCAAAGCGGAACAGGGCTCCTGGGTTTCCCTCACTGTCGATGAAAAAGGTCGCCTCTACGCCTCCGATCAGGGCAAGGCGGGACTTTACCGGATCGCAGTGTCCGAAAGTGCTGACGGACCGGAGGCAAACGTTGAAAAATTGAAGGTGTCCTATCCAGATCAAGACCAGACCATTTCCGGGGCCCAGGGCCTCCAGATCGCATTCGGCGATTTGTTTTTCCATAAAAACGGCGGTCAGATGTACCGAATCACCGATCAAAACGGCGACGGCGACTTCGATACCGCAACAGCAATTAAAAGCGAGAGAGGCGGCGGCGAACACGGAAATCACGATGTCATCCTCGCCGAAGACGGCAAGACACTGTTCATGAACGGAGGCAACCACGCCACCCTCGCAGAGCACACCCGCTCTGCCGTCACCAGTTGGGACGAAGATTTACTCCTGCCCCGGATGTGGGATGCCCGGGGCCATGCCAGAGGTCGTCTCGCCCCGGGAGGCTGGGTTACCCGACTCGACCCTGAAACGGAAACTCAGGAAGTGATCTCCGTCGGTTTCCGGAATCAATACGGCCTCGCCCTGAATAAATTCGGCGACCTTTTTACCTACGATGCTGATATGGAATGGGATATGGGTGCGCCCTGGTATCGCCCCACCCGAATCTGTCAGGCAGTGAGCGGCGCCGATTACGGTTGGCGCTCCGGCACCGGCAAATGGCCAACTTACTTTGAAGACAGCCTGCCTCCGGTTGTGGAAATCGGACCGGGAAGCCCCACTGGAGTTATCTCGGGACAAGGTGCCGCTTTCCCTGAAAAATACCGCGACGCGATCTTCGCCCTCGACTGGACCTTCGGAACGATCTACGCGATCCATCTTCAGGAAAAAGGGGCCGGTTACACCGGCGAAGCGGAAGCCTTCGCCTATGGCTCCCCCCTCCCGGTGACCGATGCCGTGATCGGAACCGACGGAAACCTCTACTTTCTAATCGGAGGCCGGGGAACTCAATCGGCAATGTTCCGCATCAGCCACGACGGGAAAACCGAGATAGCATCCCCGAAAGCCGATCCCGAAGCGGCTAAAGCCAGAGACCTCCGCCGCAAGCTCGAACAATATCACGGCGTCGCTGACAAAGCAGCAGTCGACACCGCATGGCCCTATCTTTCCAGTGAAGATCGAATCCTGCGGCATGCCGCCCGGGTTGCAATTGAGTCCCAGCCCCACGATCAATGGGCCGAAAAAGTTTTCGCTGAAACCAATCCCCAGGCAGTGATTACCGGAGCTGTGGCACTGGCCCGGACCGGAGAATCCCGGTTCAGTGACCAACTCATCAAAAAGCTCGTTACTCTAAATCTTGCTGACTTATCAGAACCCCAGCTCCTCGGTTTGATGAGAGCTTATGCTTTAACTTTCATCCGCCTCGGTGAGCCCGATTCCATTCAGAAAGCCAAGGTCATCGCTACGATTGATCCCCTACTCCCCTCTCAGTCCGACGACCTGAATAACGAACTCCTCAAGCTCCTCGTTTATCTCGATGCCTCGACCGCGATCGACAAGGGCATGAGCCTGATTGTGAATCGTAAAGCACCCCGCATTCCCGACTGGACGGAGCTGGCCTCCCGTAATAAAGGCTACGGCGGCTCGGTCAAAGCTCTCCTCGAGAATCATCCTCCCAGTCAGGAAATCGGCTACGCCCTTATGCTGAGCAATCTGGAAGACGGATGGACCATGGAGCACCGCCGTCAGTTTTTCACATTCCTCAACGAAGCGGCAAAAGGCAGTGGCGGTGCCAGCTTCCCCGGCTTCCTCGCTAATATCCGCGCTCAAGCGCTCGCCGGCTGCACTGATGAAGAGCGCGCGGCTTTGGTCGACATCACCGGTGAGAATTTCAATCCCGTTCCCGATTTTGAAATCACTCCTCCCAAAGGCCCCGGAAAAGTGTGGACCTTGAATGAGGCTGTCTCCAAAGGCTCGCGCAGAGAGGCGGACTTCAAAAACGGTCGCAGTCTTTTCTTTGCTACCGGCTGCGGAGCCTGCCATCGTCTCAACGGACTCGGCGGAGGCGTCGGACCGGACTTGACCAGCATCCCGACCAAATTTGACGAACGATATGTTCTCGAGGCGATTATCGATCCCGGGAAAGATATTTCCGATCAATACGGCTCATCCGTAGTGACACTCGACGATGGCAAAGTCCACATAGGCATCACCGTCGAAAAAGGTGAGAAAGTCGAAATCCACCTTCCCGATCCAAAAGCGGAGCCCACTGTCGTCGACAAATCCAGCATAAAATTTATCGAAGATTCGCCGGTTTCCCAGATGCCTCCGGGCTTGATCAATCTCTTGAATGCCGACGAACTCCGCGACCTGACTGCCTATCTGATGTCAGGAGGCAACCCATCGGACCGCCGCTTCAAAAAGTGATTCAAAGATCCACCGGGCTGAAACGTTGTACTCGACTGGTAACCAGTTGATTGATCCAGCCCGGCATCTATGCTCGTACCCTCCTCAGCATGAACACGAACACCACACCTGACCTTCCGGAGTACCAGAGTAAGTCTATCACCAGATCGATTTGGGCGGTATCTGCGCTCACCGTTCTCGTGCCCATCCTCGTAATCGTTTTCGACGCCAATCAAACGGAGTTCGACGGAATTTTGGTCCGGGAATCGGGAAGCGCTGCAGATGGGAAGAAAGCCACGGTGACACTGACGGAACCTGTCCGAAGTTTCCGCACGAATATAGCTTCATCCGGCAAATTCGACTATGAAATCGGCCTTCAGCAAGAAGTCGCAGCTACCGGCTTTCTGTTTCCCAATCTCGATGAATACTCGATTTCAGATCAAATCAGCGAACTCACTCCGGCAGCAGTAACGTTACCGGCCGCATCGGGAGCGCAGATTCTGAATCGCAAAGCCGTCACCGAACCCGATAGCGGAAACGACAACCATTTCAGCATTACCGAGGTCAGCGGCGACTATCAATCCGCCTCCGATTTTGTCGAAAGTCTCGCGCCTCAGGACTAGAGATCCCGGAGTCGACTGATAAAGGCAAACGCGATCGGGAGACTGCCCCCAATAGTGCTGGCAAAGGCACCCGCCGATTGCAGAAAAGTGTGTGATACCGAGGTCACGATCATAATCCCGCAACCCAACAGTGCGGTGCCAACCACAAATACTCCCAGAGGCGAAATTTTACGAAGTTGCCCCTCATGGGTCATGTGATCCCGAACCAGATCCAAATACCGGTACGCGGTTAGTGCCAGCACCACTAGAGAAACAATTCCATACTCTCCAAACATCGGAATCATGTGGAACGCATTAAAGATTCCATGAACCACAACGACAAAGAGGAAATCGACGAGGAAGTTTTCCCAACCGTGCCCTTTGTTTCTGAGCAATTGATATAGAGAAAAACCGGCGATTCCGGTGAGGCAGAAATGCAGCGCATTTGCCGAGAGCAAACGAGTCCAGGCGATAAATTGATCGTTGGAATTCACAAAGTAGTGAAGGTTTTCCATCATCGCAAAACCCAGCCCGGTAAGCCCTGCGAGAATCAATGCCAGCATCGCATTGCGAATGGGTAGAATCGCGATGGCAAGCGGAAGGAAGCAAAGCAACTTCAAAGTTTCCTCGCGGAGCCCCACCCCCGCCACCAGAGCAATTGCCTGATTCACAAGAGTGTCGTCCGGATGAAAAGCGAGATTCAAATACTCCTCCTGCAGATATACCACGTATAAGGTTAACACGGCCGCAAAAATACCCATCGCAAATGCCGCAGTCCCCCAGATAGCCTGACGAGCATTCAAACTCCCCATACTCAACAATATAATAAACCAGATCGCCGCCGTAAAAATTGCAGTCACCAGATAGGGCGATTTTAACATCTGGATTTCCATTCTCAGAATTTCAGCAAACAACCCTTTTTGACTTCCCAATACTGTAGCCGCTTCGATTCCGTCAACTGGAGGTAGTGACTTCCTGAAACCGGGTTTCTCCAGCACAGTTCGGAGAGGGGCGATCTCTTTTCTTTCCGTCAAAGCAACGATAGCGGATCTCTGACTATAGGTTGCGTCCGGGTAGCGCTCCCCCTCTTTGATGTAGGCTTCAATCGCTTTCTCCGGCTCCCCGCTGGCAATCAGAGCATCTCCTAAAAATTCATTTCGAAATCGCATCTCACCGGGTAGCGACTGCAGATACAAAACGGCCTCCCGTCTCGCCGAGTCGGAGCCATGAACTGCACCGGAAAGAGCCGTCAACAGGTCGCGCTGACTCTGATCAATTGATTCGTTCTCATTGATCAAATGCTTGAACGACTCGTGCAACTGATTGGTATCTGGATCCGACGCCTCCCGAAAATCCAGATTCCGGAAATCGCCCGGATCCATCCCGAAATATCCCATCGCGCTGTTTCGGATGATAGCGGAAAGCCTCTCGAACCCGACATCCTCTCCACCTTCCTGTTCAGGGCGTCCTCCAAAGGCCGAAATCACCGCGCTGATCACCAGCGAAATGGCGACTAACCCAATCGATATTTTCACCAGCGAAGACGTGTCGCGGGAAAGTTGAGCCAGTTTTCTGCGATTGAGATTGAGCATGATGCGGGAAGCTACCAAAGCCCACCCGAGGTGCAAACAGCTTCTCCGCTCCAATCAATTGCCTCGAGCCAACCTCGGAACCGGGAACGCTCAATTCGCGGCCCCAAGCCACGCCAACCACAACTTCAATTCGCGGGTTTTCGAGTATGACCGGTGTGATCCGTAAACCGCACCCTGCTCGATCCACTTCGTTAAAATCATGATTTGTGCCTCTGACAACCGCTTCGATTTTTCTTTTGGAGGCATCATATATTCGGGATCATGCGACGAGATCCGCGCAATCATCTCGCTCTCTCCGGGCTTCCCCGGGACAATCGCCGGTTTATCTCCCGACAAAGCCGACTTCAGACGGTCCAGCCTGAGATCAGCTTCCCGCTTCACCTCGTCCTCGCCATGGCACTCAAAACAGTGCTCCGTTAAAATCGGCAGCACTTCATCGTGATAAGAAACCAGGGCCTCATCGCCCGCCAATAGCTCAGGCTTAACACTCCGGGACGCTTTTTCGGCGAACTCCGACACCTCCGAATAAATCCAAAGCATCACCACCAGCCCCGCCACCATAGCGGCAAGAGATGTCGCCATCCTGAAACCTGATTTCAGAGGCTGTCGGGAAGCCACCTTTATCGGCTCCGGTTTTGGCTCCGGCATCACCTCCGTGACGTCAACGCCCGGCAAAGGAATCACATTTTCCGGCAACCAATCAGACGCCAGCTTGAGCCGGATCGACTTATCGACCTCAAGCATGGTGTGCAGTTCCTGGCTTAGCACGTAATACTCCCGGGCACTTTCATCATTTTCCAGAATGCCCTCCAATTCTTTGAAGTCAGCCTCCGACAGTCCGCCGTCGCTTTGAAGCGCCTCTATCAACTCCACGAGCCGGTCGGTTGGATCAAAATTCATGAGTGCCTCCCCGTGAGTTGATTGATACACTGAAACAAGCTGAGTCTCGCCCGGTGCAGCAATTGAGAAGCCGCATTCGGCTTAAAATCCATTTCCCGGGCGATTTCCTGCACCGGAGTTCCATTCAGGTAGTGGCGTTGCACGATGAGCCTCTGCCGCTCCGGCAGTTTATCCAGACAGGTCTTTAATGCATCGAGCCGGGAGTCGTAACTTTCCCCGAAGTGCTCTCCAGTCTGCGACAGAGACTCCACCAATTCATTGGAAAACTGCAACCGCTCCCGTCCCTTGTTCCGGCGCCACGCCAGCACTTCAAAATAAGCTATCCGGAAGGCCCACGCCGTGAAATTGGAACCCATCTCGAAATCCCGGGATTTCCGGAGAAGCGTCATATTCGTTTCCTGAAGCACATCCTTCGCCGCATGAATATCCGGAATCATCGTGCGGATATAGCCGATAATCCTCGCCTGATGCCCCGCCATCAGATCAGGAAAAACAGGTTCTTCAGAGTTGGTCTTGGGATCAGTCATAGCCGATAAGAAGCTTACTCCCCGGGGAGAACATTATCTTACGAAAAAAAGATCAAAAACGCTTAAATTTCCTCTTGAAAAATCGGTGAAACGCCGCAAATTGCCGCTCGCTTCCGGCAGCAACATTTGCTCCCGATTGCGGAAATGAGATTCCTCAGTAGCTCAGCGGTAGAGCGGGTGGCTGTTAACCACTAGGTCGTTGGTTCGAACCCAACCTGAGGAGCCATTTTCGATGTTCTGACTCACAGTGTCCGTTTGTGACTTATCGTGACAAACCAACTGATTTTCAACGAGTTCCGAATCCTCTTCAAGATCGCCCTTTGTGACTCCGTGTGACTCGCCTTGCCCGTTCGGGACTAATCCGTGTGACCCTATGTGTGACCCCTCTTTAGTTTCCTGAAAAATTGCCGGGATCATTTTGATCGCTTCAGAGATCGCTTGAACCTCCGGATTTAGATACTGCACCGAGGTCAACTTCACATCACTGTGCCGCATTTGCCTCTGTGCGTAGGTGATCGGAACTCCAGCTCTTGCCATGCGCTCGTTTGACGTGTGCCTCAGCGCGTGAAAATCAACCCTACCCCTCTCCGTTTCGAAAGGAATGCCTGCTTTTTTCAGATCAGCCCTGAATGGTTCCATCCGGGAAAACATTCTAACCACCGGATCACTCTTAGCCTTTCCTAGGCCAAACATCGAACGGAGAAGATCAACCAACTCAGAATGAATCGCCACCGGCTCAGCTTTTTTATTCTTGGTGGTCTCCGCTCTGAGTAACAAATATGGCGATTCGCAATTCAGATGGACATCACCCCAGGTTAAATTTTTCAACTCACTCCTTCGAAGCCCCGTGTGGATCGCAATAAGGTACAACTCCCTCCTCCAATCTGGGGCTACCTTCAATAGCATCCTAATTTCATCATCATTTAGACTTCTTCGCTTGCGGCGATTATCCGAAGTTTGATCGACCTTCGAAATATGCTGAAAAAGATTGCGCTCACACCGTTCCGTTTTCACCAGCCAATTATAAAACGACACCCAGCTTTCCCGGTACCGGTTGAGAGTCGTTGCACCTCTGGTTTGATTAGACGAGGAGCGCCATCTAGTGAAATCAGAGTGAGAGACTTCTGCAATCGTTTTCCACCCAATTTCCTGAGCCGGAAGGAGAAGTTGCCGCTCAGTGTTATCGCAATATTTCACGCCCCTATTTTGTGCCCTCAGATCTTCAACAAATTCCCGAACCAGCTCTTTTAGGTCCGCGTTCGCCCCTTCTTTAATCCCTTTCGACGGACCGAGTCCGTAAACCTCTCTTTCCAAGTCATCTCTGAATTCCACGAGCCGCTTTCGAGCAACATCCTTCGATTTGACCCCGAGGGACTTTGTTTTCCATTTCCCATCCGGCAGGTGATACCGAATCCGATAATATGGTTTATTTTTTGCCGGAGGCAGTAAACTACAAACTATCTTACTCATTTTCTTTGTTCTCTGAGAGTCGACAAATAGTTCGTGAGATCCTCTTCAAAGAGAAACGACCGGTTGCCCTGTTTTAAAGGTTTCGGAATAACTCCTTCATCTATCATTCGGTAAAGCTTTCTGACGCTGACCGAAATTTGATGCGCAAATTCCTTAATCGTAAGAAGTTTTTTACTTGGAGGGGATTGCTCCATTATGATTCTTCCTTTCTGTGTTGTTCCTGATTGATTTCTGTTTTCATTTTTTCTATCTCTTCAGTAAATTCAGTTACACCAATTTCACCTTTGATTGGAAATCGAGGAGTTGGACGATTCTTAAAATCGCGAAGTTTAGGCATATCCAATTTGTTCCCCATTTCCCGATACTTTTTCTGAATCCTCATTCCCGCTCGGAGGAATCCAACGACCGAAAACTCGTGAGCAATTATAGTCTCAAGGGTGAAGACAATTAAAGCCCCCCGCGTAACTCCAAGCCGTTCGGAGATTACATCGAGATACTCCGTATCCCCCTGGCACAACCCAATCGTAAACCGGACATCTCTTGGCGAATCTACTTTCGGCCGCCCTTTTCCTCTCTTTCTTTTTTTCATATGGCACAATTAAGTGCACCTATTAAATCGTCAAGAATAAAGTGCACCTTAATAATAAAAGTTAATCGAACCAATCTCAAAATTTTTCGATCTTACCAAATCCTTGTAAATTCAAATAGTTACGCTTCCTTAATCCTCCCTTATGGCTTACAAAAAAATAAAATATAATGATTTCAAACCTTCCTACTGACAGCCTCTATAAATTCATATCCGTTGCAGGAGTCGCAGTTTTTGTAACCGGAGCAATCCTCCTAAAGGAAGCATATCAAATCGAAACCGATATAGGCGTAGCACTTCACCCTATTCAAAGAGAATCAGACAATATAAAACTCAAAGGCCCAATTATATTCAAACTGCACAATGAGATTTTCAACTTACTAGACGAAAGTTATATTGAATTTGAGGCTATTACCGAAGAGTCAAAAAGAGAAATATTTTTGAAACAAATCGAGAACGATCGACTTCGCGCTCGAAAAATGGAAACCCTCAGAACAGGTTTAGTAACTGATATCGAGAAAATCTCGGATCAGATTAGTGAACTCCAACTTCGTATAGCCCAATTGGCACTACTCAAATTTTGGGCTAAAGTCATAATGATATCGGGCATTGTAGTTTCGACAATTGGATTCTATCTATGGTACACACGAATTCAAAAATTCATCGACATCGATATTAAAAAAAACATCTAGCACGCCCCGCGATCAATAGTGCAAGAGCAACGCAATCCCCCCAAACCCCCGCTGGGGGCTTCTCCCCCTCCCGTCCCCCCAGGGGGAAGCGGGGGTTTGGATCTGCTCCACGCTTCGCTGCCGCACTCCGCTTCGCTCCATTTTGGGGCCCTGACGGGCTGTGCTCCGCGGACGATGAAACCACTGGCAATGCTCCAAAACTAACCCGTGATATCTCATGTTAGGCTGAGCGCCTAACATGACGACGATATTTTAAAGCTGAAGACTGATCACGCAATTTTCGAACGACTTGCATCAAAAGTGAATTCCCCGTTGAGAAACCTTTTCGTAAATTCAATCATGGCATTCCGAAAGGTCCGAGCCTCTTGACATAACCTCTCAAAATCTTCAGGCTTCAAGATTGTCCAATAGGAAGCTCGCCAAGGTTCGGATTTAAAGAGTTCCACACTCTGATCATAGTAATAGTCTTCGATCCTCTCCCTCCACTCCTGTGCCTCCTCATTGAGCCATATCGCAGGCTTTCCGATCTCTTTGATATCTTCAGCAGTAAAGACGACTGGGAATTCGTCGTATGCCTGCGCACGTGCCTTTCGTGAAGCATGAATATGAACACAGTGTTTTTCGTAAGCTTCCCGCTCGCATTCATCCAATTCGATTTCTTCGGTTTCACAGATCGGCAGATTATTCTTTGAACGGCATCCCCAGACCCTGCCATAACACCAGTTTGTCTGGTCAACTTTACCCAGATATTTAGCCGCATAGCTTAACGCACCGTCGCACGAACGAATTGCTTCAACCCGGGTACCAGCTTTAATGTGATCAGGGCTTTCGTCTTCTGAAGCTTTTGCCCATGCCTTCGCCAACCAAACGTGGTCGATAAAAGGTTGCGTTCCATCTTTGCTGTACACTAAGAGATGAAAATGAGGAACGCCGGATTTCTGCAATTCTATCTTCCAAATACAACCGAGAAAATTTCCTCTGTATTTTCGCTGAACCATTTGCCAGAACTTTTTGAAATGCGCTTTCAAGACTTCTTTACCTTCCGGAAATTGAGCTTTTCGATAAGTTAAAGTCACCATTACGGGAACAGAATCCCCAAGCGTAGCGAGCAGCTTGAACATTCTTCGTCTGGAAGCCGGAGAGAACCCCCGAACAGTCCCACGCTTAACTCCGACGAGTTCGTCAGGTTGCCCATTCTTGCCTTCACGGATAATCCCGATATCATCGAACTGGAAGAGATTAGGGTTTACGTAGAGCGGGTCCAAAGACTGAATCAGATTCCCAGTCTTCAAAAACGTGACGTTATGCGCCTTAGATAAACCAAAGGCGCCAGGCACTTCGCCGGGCGCGCTTTCGCGCTGCTCCGGCGACACAGCCTGGCCGGACATTGGGACTCTTTCAATCGGGCTGTTTACGTTCACTGATTTCATAGTTGGGAGTTCGAATGGAGCTCTAAGGGTGCTGTGCGAACGATCGCAAGAATAGCCTGCTGAATTTCAGGCGAAAGATTTGGCCACTTCAAATTGATCTCTTCCAACTCGTGTGACCTTACGTGTGACCCTACCTCTGTAACTAATTGGTTTTCAAACTGTTTATGGTTGGTTCGAACCCAACCTGAGGAGCCATTTTCGATGTTTTGACTCACATTACCAGTTTGTCCACCTTCTAGACAAACCTGCTTATTTTCAAAGAGTTCGGAATCCCTTTAAACCCACACTTTGTGACTCCGTCCGACCCACATCGTCAGCTTGGGACTATTTCGTGTGACCCTATGTGTGCCCCCTCTTCAGTTTCCGGCAAAACTGCCGATTGAAGCCAGTAAAGTCATTTCCGCCTTAATCACTGCGTTTTACCCGGCACGGAGCCCCTCTTAGCCCAAACGGGAAGTTGATATTTGAATTTACGAGCCCCCCCTTTTGTCACTCCGTACAAATCTGCTACGGTCTGTGTCGATGACGAAAGAGGAATTAGACACCGCTTTTGATGATCTGGAATTCCAAATTGATAAACGAAGGATTGGAGATGAGGATCGCAAAAGAAGATTTATTACGGGATGGAGAGACGCTTCGATCCGAAACCGAACATACAAGTCGAAGGTACTCAAATCGCTTACCTGGCAAAATCTCGGGTATCGACTTGGCAAGACTTGGGGGGAACTCAATGATGATGACATTAATGCGGCATTTGAACATTTCGCGACCAGGTTAGCAGAATCCACAGCTCTCTTTATCAACGGAATTCCCGATGCCGTATTGACTGAAATTTTGGAGACGCAAAGGGTCCAAGGCGGAGGTGATTTCTATATCCAACCTTTCGCGGGACAAATCATTAAGATGCTTCAAGAAAGCAAACCCAGCCCCACAAAACCTGTCAGGCTATATGTCTCATCCAGTGAAAACCTTTCTCAAATCCGCTACACCGCTCTGATTGTTGGCTGGAAGGATAAACGGGGACTAGTGGCGGATGAAAAGGCCGTTGTGAGGCAGCATTTTGAAAAGCACCAACCAGGAGAACTGAATCTATTTGACGGAGATGACGAAGCCGTAGAGAAAGCGGTTAACCTTATAAAAATTAGAGACCTGGTTCAGCTTGATCAGATCCTCCCTACGGAACTATTGAGAAAGGTCAGTGATGGACTTCCCTTGAAAAGGCAGACGAGTTCTGGAGGCTGGAGTGAGGTTTATGATACGGGAGGCTTGATTGACTTGCCCTATGATGCTCAAGCCTATATTGAGGAAGAACTAAATTCCCAAATTGAGGATTCCAGACAGCTGCCAATGAATACTCTGGAGGAGCGGCTCGCTAATGCGGAGAGATTACCCGAGAGGGTTCAGGTCATCTCGGTTGGCTTTAGACGAAACCCTGATGTGATCGTGGCTGTTCTGAGAAGAGCAGACGGCGTATGCGAAAGGTGCGGGAATCAAGCCCCGTTCTTAAGGCAGTCCGATGGGTCGCCATATTTGGAAGTTCATCATTGGAATCCCCTTAGTCAAGGGGGTGAGGATACCATAGACAACGCCGCTGCACTCTGCCCCAATTGCCACCGGGAGGTTCATTTCGGCCAAAATTGTGATCAATAAGCCACTGGTAAACTAGTGCACCGCCATTATTCAAGTGAAGGGTAAGATGACTTTAGTTTGACACTTGAATCAGAAGAAGTGAATGACCAGTTGGTTTAGTCTTTCGTTTCGCCCCCTGCTCCAGACTGACATTGGGATATAAATTCGAGACCGCGAAACCGGGGACAGACAAAATAGGGGAACCGGACACGCTTTTTCGAATTTGGCCGCCCCCCCTCACTCACCAGACGGAAATGGCCGCGACAACAATCACAAAGGCTCCACTACTTGGATGGCCGGTGGCGGAGTAAATGGCGGCTTCTCTGTTTTCTACACAGAAGATTCATAGATTCCTGCAGAAGCACGGAAAATTACAAATAGATCAAATGAAAAGGAATCCGCTTTCCCTACTATCTGTCTACCCCCTGTTTATTCCCGCGTTTCAATTCTCGTGAAGCCGATTCTAACAAGCCATCAAAGTTCCTAGAAGCACCTGAAGGACCGCTCCATCCTAAAAAATAGTCAACCGGCCCATCGGGTTTCAAGTGTGGAGGAATCGGTCTTCTCTTCGATAGTTCTTTCGCAATAATCCAATTCCCTTCTCTCGAGACATAATAGTCAATGGATCCACCGGGCTCGCCCTGCCTAAGGGATTTTATAAGGGTAAGCGTGTCTGCGTTCGTAACGAGTTTACGTAGCTTGTCGAGGATAATCATAGCCTCTGCAACGCAACGATCTTCCTTTGTGATGTTCATCAAGCCATACTTCGATTCCTCGAAAATGTCGCTCTCGCGTTGAGCTACAATAGTAGAGATATCAATTCCGCGAAAGATAATTTTGCCGTCGCGAAGTTGGACTCGATCCGAAATCTCGTCAGTACCCACAGCATCTTCTGCAAAGGTGACCCCGCAAAAACAAAGGCAAAATAGGTGCGTTAAGATCTTCATCTTTGTTTTTCTGTGCCGATTGAGGTAGGAACGCCGGTTACCCGGCGTCCCCCTCGCAGATCCCATCGTGCGGTTTTCCCGCAATAAGCTCCTCAGAAAGACGCGCATGTAAACTCGGCGACTCACCAAAGGTAATCACTTTCGTTCCTAATGCAAACAGGGAGCGGGACACTGGTAATGGGAGCAATCCTCTCCCGCAGTGAGTGCTGTGTTCGCGTTGTCCTTCTGCCCACCCCTTTGCCAATGCCCGCTCTGCCGTAGCTTCGCGAAGCGTGTGATCGGTCTTACCGTCTCTGACTACTATGGGTGAGTCTGACTCCTCCCCGCTCCCAATGATGTCTTCCCTCAGTTGATCATCAATGGCCTTTCGATCTCTCGTAAAGGACGGCGGTGAGGCCTCCCGTGTTCGAGGTGCCGGATTCAAGCGTTCCTTCCTGATCCAGTTCATTTTATACGCTTCTCTTTCACCACGCCACGATCTTACTCGACCCCGATGGAATCCGATGCCGCTCGCCATAGTGCGCGACACCGACTGCTGCCATCCCGTAACGTTACCGGACTGACTTCCACTTCCTAACTGCTTACGGGGCTGTATCAATCTTGAGGAGGGTGCGAACCTCCCTGCGGCCTGATGAATTCCCTGTGTACGCTTCGCCCATGCTGTTTCGCCATCCGCCATAAAAGCGGGTTTTACGATGTTCTCAAAGCGGGCATCGACCGCTGTATCTTTCAATGGCTTAGCTAACATGAACGCAACACTCGGTAGTTACTCCTGGCTAAGGTTTATAACATTTGGACTTTCACCAAATAAGAAGCGCCTCGCTTTGCACGGCGCACAACGTCGAAGCGATGTCACTGCCTGCCGACAGCGCGCTCCGACTTCGGGGTTGATGGTTTAATGTTCATAGAATTTTCGACTCAAATCGGGCAGGCAGTTGATCATCCGCGTCTTGTTCTACCTGTTTCTAGTGCAGGTCGATTGCCTCAACCCTTCGATCCTGCGAGTCAAAAAGGTAGAGTGTATCAAAGTAAGGTTCTAGGGGCAACTCGTGGTAATACTCCTCCTTCATCATTAGAGGGGATGAGTCAGAGAAAAATAGTTCACCGTCTTTCAAGGGAGAAATTTTGAGATCCCTTCCGACATAGGTGTGCTCGATTGCTGTTAGTCGGTAGCCACCCTGAAGCTCCCAGGTCTCTGAGGCGCTCATGCGCCCCCCGCGAACTCCGCCCTGCATGCGGGTGCTCTTGGCATGCATCAACTGGAAATGGTAGAAGATCTTCTCTCTGGGAATCCCCTCCTTGCGAATTGAACCGCGAACCGACTCCATCGCCTTCGAATAATCAAATACGGTCGATTCGCTACTCAGGGTGGAGCACGAACTGAGCGTGATCAGGCCGACAATGATCAGGAGCACTGAGAGCGAGAGATTCATTCCTTGGTAGATTAAGGTAGGAACGCCAGTTGCCCAGCGTCCCCCTCGCAGATCCCATCGTGCGGTTTTCCCGCAATAGGCTCCTCAGTGAGTCGCGCACGTAACCGGTTGTCGTTCATTCGTTTACTTTTCCTTTCATTACTTTGAAGATCAATCGAATAATGATGGGATCAGATTTCCAGTTTCGCAAAGCGAGTCCAACCGAAGATCCGGCACTGACTCCGTCGATTCAGCCACTTGTGGTTCGAAACATCCATTGCTACCTATAACTCAACCTTGCCGGAAATCGGCTCAACAGGTTGAAACGCTACAGATTCTGCCCAGTTCCCCCCTTGTTTTCAACACACCAGAATCATAGATTTCTGGAAAGCCTCGGAAAATTACAAATAGATCAAATGAGGATGAATCCGCTTTTCCTACTATCCGTCTGCCCCCTGTTTATTCTGTTTGGTTCGCTCCCGTTGCCTCATAAAGGTCCCGGAACGTCTTCAGTTTAGCCTCAGCCGATGCTGGGACAGAGAAAATCTCCATGCGCTTGAATGACAGTCGCGTGTAGTTCACGGGCCTTTCTCCTCGATCGAAGTGGAGCCGGATGAGGAAAATTTGCCCATCGCCGCCTTTCGATCTCGCTCGAAAATCCATGTAGGTGTAAAGCCTGCTTCCGTCGAATGGTGCATCACCCGGCCCTAATAGGCCGGAATTCTCAACCGTGAAGTGCCCGCCGAGTACGCCTACCAATGCTGGAGCCTGCTCCAAAAGGGGCACCCCGTGGCTTTCGAATTCGACTGCTCGTCCACCGGCGAACGATGTCCTGCTTCCGATAATGGCTGAAACCAAAGCACAGCTAATCGCGATGAATCTCTTCATACAGTCCACTCTAACCGAATACAGGATAACAGTTGTAAGATGATTGTAAAAACTTCTGATGCAGCCGAAGAGTTGTTTCCAGAGCGATTTAACTCCAAAAGCGGGTTTTACGATGTAATCAAAGCGGGCATCGACCGCTGTATCTTTCAATGGCTTAGCTAACATGAACGCAACACTCGGTGGTTACTCCTGGCTAAGGTTTATAACATTTGGACTTTCACCAAATAAGAAGCGACTCGCTTTGCACGGCGCACGTCTGAGCGCTGCAAGGTCGGTCACGACGCAAAAACGCTCTCACAAATCATAGACGACAATGAAACCCTGTCACGTTCAAACTCCAAAAATATAGACCTTGGCAGCCGCGATTTGTGTGTGCCCTGCATGGGCGTGTGATTAATGGGGTTTAAGTCCCCAGAGTGTTAAACTGAAAGAATGAAGAAAAGTTGAGAAACGAAGTAAACAGGAAAAGCTCCAGCCGAAGACAACTGCGTGCGGGTAACCAATCGTGGGAAGGCAGTCTAGGCGAAACTTGCGAGCTGACGAACAGAAACCGCATCCGAGGCCGGTTGAATCAGGTGAGCTGGCACAACACAGCGAAACCATTCAGTTTTGATTCGACAGGTAAATGCGGCAGTTGTGCAAGGGAGTCACACGCACCTTACCAGGGGAGATCCTCCTCGGGGAAGCCTGAAGAGGAAGTCAGCCGAGGTCATATTAGTCGTGGAAATGAGCCGGAGGCCTTCATTGGCCTGTATAAACTATGAAACCGGAGGACTCACCAAATGATGGCAACGAACTCAAGACATCCGTGAGGATAGAGGGGAACCATCCGACAAAGGACCAAACTGATTCGACGATCCGACCTGACCACCCTGCTATTCGACTGAACCCGCACGGGGAATTAGATGGCAATCGGAGTCAGGCAGAGAAAGAGAGATCGTGTGTGAAAGAACATTCACTGTTCGAGCAAGTCCTGGAACGCGAGAATTTGCAGAGAGCCTGGAAACAGGTCAAAGCAAACAAAGGCGCGCCAGACATTGATGGGATGACGATTGAGGAATTCTCTCAATTCATCCGCAAGCACTGGGAAACGATCCAGACCAAATTGAGAGACGGTAACTACCGTCCCTCTCCGGTTAAGCGGATCTATATCCCGAAACCTGATAAACCATACGAAAAGCGACCACTAGGTATACCAACGATATTGGACCGAGTGATTCAGCAAGCGATAGCGCAAATCCTAAGTCCCCTTTATGAACCGAACTCCAGCGATAGCTCCCATGGATTCCGTCCGTGCCGAAGTGCACACGGAGCCATCAAGCAATGGCAGAAACAAAGTCAAAAGCGGAGGCGGAGATGCTATGTCGTCGACTGTGATCTGAAATCCTTCTTCGATACGGTCGATCACCAGAAGCTGATGAATCGATTGCGGCAACGCACCGATGATAAAGCACTGCTGAGACTGATCGGCTACTATCTGAAAGCGGGTTTAATCCTGCCCAATGGTAGTTATGAAGAAACCTGTATCGGTATGCCACAGGGAGGTCCACTTTGTCCGCTTCTGGCAAATATCCTTCTCGACGAGTTGGATAAAGAACTTGAGGTGCGTGGCCATCAGCATGTGCGATATGCAGATGACTTTTTGATTCTCTGCGGCAGCCCGCGAGCGGGTGACCGAATACTGAGAAGCATCAGTCGGTATCTGAATAGACACATGAAGCTGATGGTCAACGAAACCAAAAGCAAAGTCGTAGAACTAAGCGAAGCGTCGTTTCTTGGATTTAGCATCATCAAACGAAAAGTGCGATGGACCGGTCAATCAAAGAGGCGATTTAAGAAGAGTGTGCGAATGATAACCAAAAGAACGCGAGGCGTCTCTCCGGTGAAAGTCATTCGCGACCTCCAATTATATACACGCGGAGCGATCAACTACTACATGCCGGGGCTGCACTTTCAGGAGGCGCGAGACCTGGATCAGTGGTTGCGCCGAAGAGTGCGTCTGTACTATTGGAAGCAATGGGGCAGACCGCGAACTCGAAGGCGAAACCTACTGAAGCTTGGAATCTGTCGATCGGAAGTGCATAAAGCCAGCCGGAGCCGCAAAGGTCCATGGCGACTGACTAACACCAGCATTGTCATCAGAGCAATGACCAATCAATGGTTGAGCGATCAGGGCGTGCCCGCGGGCGAAGGCTCAATAGAGCAACAATGGATCAACATTCGCTACCCTGATGGACCGAAGCAGAAGGTAAAAGCCGGACGCAAGGTCCAAGGGGATTTAAAAGTATGACGAATCGGAACCGCCTTAGTACGGACCCGTATGCTTGGTGGTGTGGGAGGAGTAGGTTCAAACCCGAATGGCACGGGGTTAAGGGCATTGATCGTTAAGTTTTACGAA
>JARGPI010000038.1:48071-57173 GCA_029213005.1 Verrucomicrobiales bacterium | reverse complement strand
AATCGCAATTCATTCATTTCCCGCTTCGGTGTCTTTTTTTATGAGGCAACGCGTAACTTAATTCCCAAGATGAATAAGCTGTCATCATTATGGATTCTATGTCACTATCAGTAATAGGGGTGATTCCTGCCTTTAATCCCCCGCCTAAATTCTCTTCCTTTGTTCATAAATTGTCGAACTCTGGTTTATTCTCGGAGTTGGTGGTGGTCGATGATGGAAGTGCCTCGACCGATAATTTCGATGAACTGAAACATCCTGGAGTACTTATTCGGCACGAACACAATCGGGGTAAAGGTGCTGCTATCAAAACTGCCATTCAACATATCATTGATCGTCCGGACATCGCTGATACCGCTTGGATTGTAACGGTTGATGCCGATGGTCAGCACGATGTAGCGAGTGTTGAAGCTGTTGTGAGTCATATTCATAAAGACCATGGTTTGGATATGATACTCGGAGAGAGGCTTTTCGCCGGGGATGTGCCTCTCCGTAGCAAACTCGGAAATATTGCAACGCAGCTAATGATTAAGATTTTGTTTGGGGGAGGTATTTCAGACACTCAGACTGGGTTAAGGGCGTTCTCCGTTGAATTTGGACGTCAGTTTCTTGATATCCGATCTGACCGTTATGAATTCGAAATGGAAATGCTGATCAGAAGCATAAAGTCGGGTAAAGTCGGCGGTATACCGATTTCGACGATTTATGAAGACGGCAACGCGATCTCGAATTTTCGACCATTGGTTGATTCGATGCGAATCTATTGGATCATTTTCCGGTTTGCAGGTGTTTCCCTTTTCGTATCTACAATTGATTTTATTATTTTTGGTCTGGCTTCTTTGCTTGGGGCCAGTATTGGTTGGTCGCAGTTTGCCGGAAGAGGGGTTGGAACTTTTGTTTCTTTCTTTTTGAACCGTAGTTTGGTTTTTCATTCTGATTTTGACGACCGCAAGATCTGGCAATTCGTAAAGTTTGTTTGTCTTGTTGCGGCGTTTGGAATTATAGCGAACTATCTTATTGTAGGGCTCCATAATCGGACGAGTCTTGGTGTGATAACTTGTAAAGCAATTGTCGAAGGCGGGCTGTTTATCCTCAGTTTCCTTGTTCAAAAAACATTAATCTTTAAAGTTCGAAAATGAACGAAACAAACACTGACTGGACTACTTATTATCAGCAACCTGCGTTATTTTCGCGTTTTAGTCGTAGAGTAACGGAAAAGTTTTTGATTGAGCAGTTCAGCAATTACGCAGCAGATAGAAAAGTGGAAATTTTAGAATTTGGGGGCGGGAATAGCTGTTTTGCCAATTCGATCTGCGATGCCATTCCGGTTTTGGAATATGCGATTGCAGATAACAATGCACTGGGGGTTGAGCTTTTCCAAAAAAGACCATCTCCTGAGGGGACTATGTTCACTGCGGAAAAGACCAACTTGCTTAACCAAACACCTTTCAATGGGCGTCGTTTTGATATCGTATATTCGGTCGGATTGATCGAGCATTTCCAGGGGGATGCGCTGAATGCGATAGTTGATAGACATTTTGAATCGTGTACAGATTCAGGTCTTGTCGTGATTACGTTTCCTACGCCTACTTTTCTTTATCGAATCATCCGGGGTATAGCCGAGCTATTGGGAGTCTGGAAATTTCCAGATGAGTTTCCTTTAAAGATCGACGATGTGGTTCAGCTCACACCTAAAGACGAGTTTGAACTGAAGTATACTGGCATAAATTGGGGCGTCCTTTTGACGCAGGGGGTTTGTGTTTGGACACATAAATGAATTTCACTCCCAATATTGGAATTCGGGATTGATACGAAGTCGTTGAAAGCGGTTTTGAATCGAGGGCGAATTAAGGGATGTTTTCGTTATTAAAGATATTGCGGGGTGTTTACAGGGAGATCTTCACTTTGACGGAGAAGAGGGCGTTCGCTGAAGATGTCATTGTTGTGGTTCATTGAGCCCATTATATCAACATGGAAGAACGGGGTTTCCGTGATTAGCTGATGTGAATATATGAAGCGTTTTTTTGATATTATAGTGTCGTTACTCGGTTGTTTCCTCACGCTTCCGCTGATTTTACTATGTATCCCTGTAATCAGATTAGGGTCGCCGGGGAGGGCTGTTTTCTGTCAGCAACGGGTAGGACTGGGAAAGAAGGAGTTTACTTGTTATAAGTTGCGAACCATGAAGGTAGGTACTAGACAAGTGGGAACTCATCAGCTTTCGGAATCCGCAGTAACAGGAATTGGACGATTCTTGAGGTCCACAAAATTAGATGAGATCCCCCAACTTTGGAATGTCTTAATCGGGGACATGTCATTGGTGGGGCCGCGGCCCTGTTTGCCAACCCAAGAGGAATTGATCGGAGAGAGGGAAAAAAAGGGAGTCTTTTCAGTTGTACCGGGAATTACAGGGCTTTCTCAAATTGAAGGGCTTGATATGTCTAATCCGGTGGGTTTAGCTTCACGCGATGCTGATTATGTCGAGTCGGCGAGTTTCGGGTTGGATTTCAAAATTTTGGTGTGGACAGCTCTCGGAAAAGGCTCCGGGGATCGTGTCACGGTGGAGAACGATTTGAATGATCCAAAGGAATTTCATTGAATCTTTTACGTAAGGATGGTGATTGGCTGACACTTGTATCCGATGCACGATATTATAGATTTTTTAAAGAAAAGCGTCTGGTTCCGTCGGAGCGTGGCGCTTTTTTTTCATGCTGGCGGAATCGCGTTGTCTGTCTGGCTGGCGTTCCAGCTGCGCTTCGATTTTGCGGTTTCAGAGGTCGACTCTGCGGCATTGCGGATCGGCTTGTTATGGGGCGGCAGTGGTTTTTTTATCGCGATTTTGCTTTTCGGGCTTTACCGGGGATTGTGGCGCTTTTTTACGCTTCGTGACTGTTTTATGACGGCGTTTGCGATCGGCGTCGGGGCGATCATTGGAGGCGCTGCTGTCTATTTTGGCAATGGAATGGGGTTTATTGGATTTCCCCGGTCCACGATCTTGATCACCGCATTGATTCTCCTGGTTTGGGAAGTGGGATGCCGCGGCCTGATCCGGGTGCTCCGGGAGCACAGAATTCGGGTCCACCGCGAGGGGGAGGCTCAAGGCAGAGTCTTATTGGTCGGCAATCCGGATGAGGCCGATTCGCTGCTCCGAAACATGGTTCGCCACCCTCGCAATGTCGGAAAGGTAGTCGGTCTTGTCAGTGATAGCAAACGGCACCATGGGCAACAACTCAGGGGGGTCAAAATTTACGGCGGGAGCGACCTGGTTCCTGATATCGTGGAGAAGCAATCCGTCACGACGGTGCTTTTTTTGCCGCCTTTCAATTCCCCTTCCGTGATCAGGAACGTTGTCGAGGCGGTCGGTAGGCGCGGGCTGCCTTGCGAATATCGAACGCTTCCGTCGATGGAGGACCTGGCTTCGGGACGGGTTACGGTTGATAAAATTAGAAAGGTTTCGATTGAGGACCTGTTGCATCGCCCTCAGCATGACATCGACTTGCAGCGGGTTGCGTCAACGATCCAGGGGAAGCGGGTCATGGTCACCGGGGCCGGAGGAAGTATCGGATCAGAAATTTGCCGACAGATTCTGAAACTCGGGCCGCAGTCATTGACGCTATTTGATAGCAGTGAGTACCTGCTTTTTGAGATCGAAAGGGAATTGGCCGTAGAGTCTTCCGGGTCGAAGGTACAATTGATCGCGGTGACGGGCGACGTGCGCCGCCCCGATAATATCGAGCGGGCGATTGATCAGACGGGAGGGATTGATGTCTTGTATCATGCCGCGGCCTACAAGCATGTCCACCTCATGGAGCGAAATCCCGTGGCCTGTTTTCAGAACAATGTGATTGGAACTGACACGGTGGCTTCGGTCGCGGAGCAAGCCGGGGTAAAGGACTTTGTTCTGGTTTCGACTGATAAAGCGGTTCGTCCCACCAGCCTGATGGGGGCGAGCAAACGTCTCGCTGAAAGGGTCTTGATTGAACGACCCAAAGGGAAAACCCGCTTCAAGGCGGTTCGATTTGGGAATGTGCTAGGGAGTAGTGGCAGTGTGATTCCGATCTTCAGAAAACAAATCGCGGAAGGGGGGCCGGTGACCGTAACTTCGAAAAAAGTGACGCGCTATTTCATGACGATTCCGGAAGCCGTGGAGCTGGTCATTGCCGCCGGGGCTTTTGCAGAGGATCGTCAGATCTGTATTCTTGAAATGGGGGAGCCGGTCACGATTGAATCCCTGGCGCGCCGCATGATCGAATTGTCCGGTTTTGTGCCCGATGTGGATATTCCGATTATCTACACGGGATTGAAATCCGGAGAAAAAGAATATGAAGAGTTACTGACGGATGATGAGGGGGTTGTGAGAACCGATCACGACCGGATTTGGGTGTTGCAGAAATCACATGAGGTGGATGCCCCGCCTTTGGTGCTCAGTGAATTGATAGCGCATCTGGACAAAGGCGATTCTGTCTCGATCAGAAATTATGCTCATGAGAATGTTCCGGGCAGTTTGCTGTTGGCTGAGTAGATTAATTGGAGATAGATAATGCGGCATCGAAGTAGTTCAGATATGGCGTGGTTTGCAGGAGAGTTTCTTATCGGGGTGATTTCAGTCCTGGTGGGCTACTCTTTGCGTAACTTGTCAATTACCGGTGCCGGTCCTGCGGAGTGGCATCCCGGCGCGTTTCCCTCTGCCCTCATTTTTGGCGGAGTACTCGCATTATCCTGTTTTGCTTCGGGAATTAACGGTTATCAGGGGCGGCGACCTTCGAGGTATCGAATTCTATTGCTAGCGTTCTTCTGCACTGCGATTGCTTCACTCAGCTTGGTTTCCTTCTTCTACCTGTTTCTCATGCAGGTAGGGCGGGTGTTGATTGTCATTATCTTTATTTTGACCTTCGGCTTGATTGTTTCGATCCGCAGTTTTGCGCTGAAGCTCGAAAAGAAGGAGAGACGGAAAGCGTTGCTGATCCGTAGTGACAAAAATGCGATGCCCCCTCAAATGCTGGATTTGATCAACCACAACTACGATATCGCGGTCATCGAATCGGGTGTTTTCGGTGAGGGACCCTTACTTGCGATCGTGGAGGAATGGAAGTCAGAAGGATTCGATGATGTGGTGCTTGGCCAGCAATCCAAAATGATAGACAATGAAAAATTATTTGTGCTGTGCTGGCAAAATGACATAAGGCTACTTGACTGGAATTATTTCGTTGAGATGAATTTCAGAAAGTTGAATGTGTATGATCAGAATTTAACCTGGTTGATGGAGCTTGAGCAACACTATGCCCACCCCGCCTATTCCAGGGTTAAGCGTTTTATCGATTTGGTTGGAGCTGGCTGTGGGTTGATTTTTGGAGCTCCCTTGTTTTTATTGGGTGCCATACTGGTTCTTCTGGATTCCCGGGGTCCGGTCTTTTTTAAGCAGCGGCGAGTCGGGTTGAGGGGGGAAATCTTTACTCTCATAAAGTTTCGAACCATGGTGACGGAACAGAGTGCCAAAGATTCTAAATGGTCTCAGAAGAGTGATTCCAGGGTGAGAGCCATTGGCAGGTTTCTGCGTAGGTCGCGGATTGATGAACTGCCTCAGCTGGTTAATGTTCTGAAGGGCGAAATGACCCTGGTGGGACCCAGACCGGAATGGGACGAAATTGCGGAAAGCTGGAGCGAGCGGATTCCCTGTTACGCTTACCGATCAATGGTTAAACCCGGCTTAACCGGGTGGGCCCAGATAAATTTCGGCTATGCCGAAACAAAAGATGAGGTTCTGGAGAAACTGAGCTATGACTTTTATTATATCAAACATGCCTCGGTCAGTTTTGATATCAGTATTCTTTTGAAAACGTTATCATCGATGTTTGTCGGTGGGCGCTAATTTTTTGTCATGGAGATATCGAAACCTGAAACCGCTTTTGTGGTCATCTCTTTTGTCCTTATTTGCATCGGGACATTTCTGGGGGGGTGGGCTATTTCAACCGGTCATATTGCATTGTTGCTCAGTTTTGGTTTGATGCTGTTTCGGAGGTGGAAGTTACCTGAATCGAACCGTGGAAAAGTGACGGTTTCCATCGGACTGGTCAGGGGGAGTATGTGGTTTCTAATGGTGATCTGCGCTCTCGATATCTTAACGATTGTTCTCTTCTACGATCATTATCCTCACCCGTTGAAGGATCTGAAAAAGATCAGGTATTTGTTGATTCCGTTAGGCTTTCTGGTTTTTACCTATTCGAGGGACCTGGGTCGACAATACCTTTCTAAGTTTGGGGTGCTTGGGCTCTGGTTGATTGGCGGCGCGGTAATCCTTGCGACTGCTTCCGGTTTTATCGGTTATTATACGGGGTACAATCCGCTCCGGTTTGGTGCGGAAACAGCGAATTTTGATCGCCTCAGTGGGATCCACGGGATGGTAATGACCTATGCTTACAGCCTTCAATTTGTCGTTTTGCTTTTTTTAGGAGTCCTCTTTCTGGGGTGGCGTAAACTCAATATTTATTTGTTGGTGTTTGTGGCAGTCACAATCGGGGTTGGTGTGCTGGGACTATACTTTTCGATGACGAGGGGCGCTGTTCTGGGATTGATTATCGGGTGCGTTGCGTTGGTTTTTGCCGCTAAAGCCTGGAAGCTGATCGGGGTTGGGGTCGTGGCGCTATTGTTGGCATTATTGATAGCGAAAGAGACCCGGTTTGTGGTGCCGCAATCGGTTAGCGATTCAGCGAGATTGTCGCAGTGGCGCGCCTCAGCAATAATTTTTTTAGATAACCCGCTCTTCGGGGTCGGATATCGGCAGTTGGAGAAGAACATGATCTCCTTTAAGGAATCGTACGATCTGCCTTTGGATGGATATCGATATGATTCCGGTGACTTTATCGACGGGCCGAGATTAGGGGGCCATGCTCATAATAACTTTTTAGAAGCATTCGCATCGACCGGAGTTTTTGGTGGGCTTGCTTTTGTTGGATTTAGTGTTTCCTGGCTGTGCGAAGTCTGGAGGCGCAGGAGAACCCGATTGCTCTTTTTTCCCGTGGTGGTGGCATTTGTCGTATCCGGGTGCTTCCAATGTACGTTTATTGATGGAGAAGTGCTCACCATGTTAATGTTGCTATATGTCGCCTCTCAAATTGCTCTGGATCGTGAGAGCTCACCACTGTCAACTGTCTGACACCGGGGGTCTCAATTATCAGCAATTGGGTTCGATTATTGATCCCGGGCGGGGGGGGACGATTAGCGTCTAACGGTAGATATCTGTTGAGAAGATCATAATGGACTCGATTTATATCACAGGGTCGACGGGCTCAATTGGTTCTAATTTGGTGGGATCCCTGGAGACCTGTAACTCAACTTGCGATCGAATTGATCTTGGTCAGGATCCCGGCTGGAGTGAAGCCTTCAAAGGGAAGCATTCGGTGGTTCATTGCGCCGCACTCAATACCAGCCGTGGTTATTCCAAAGAATCTGTTTTTAAGGTAAACGTCGAAGGTACAAAGCGAATTGCCCGGATTGCCAAAGAGGTCGGGGTCTCCCGGTTTTTATTTTTGAGTTCGGTGAAGGTATTTGGGGAGTATAGCAGTGAAGGTGAGGTTTTTGTTGATGAAACCAGCGAACGAAGGCCGGGATCGGTGTATGGGGAGTCAAAAGCAAGAGCTGAAGACGAACTCATGAAACTACACGAGCCGGGTCAGTTCGAAGTGGTGATTATCAGGCCGACTGTTGTGATTGCTGACCCTTCCAAGGGGGCCATCGGGACGATGGCTCGGATTGCTGCAAAAGGGTATCCGTTTCCGGTATCGAGGGGGGAAAACGCGCGTGATTTTGTAACTATCCATAATCTGGTAAGCGCAATTAAAACGGCATTGTTGCATCCCGCTTCGGGTGGAAGGGCCTATTCCGTTACTGATGGAGGAGCCATTTCAACCCGTGCCCTGTTTGCTGCATTGGCAAAAGTGGAGCAGAAGAAACCACGGTTTCTGCCGATTCCAAATCAGTCCGGCCTTAGACTTTTTCAGACGGTGAAAAAAGAAGCGCTGTGGCATCGGGTTTTCGGGAACCTGCGAGTGGACCACTCCCGGATTAGAGATTCCCTGGGGTGGCACCCCGCCCACGGTACCCTGGAGTTTATCGGGACGGAGTTTGGGGGGAATGGAGATGCCTGAAACTACTTACTTTCAGTTTTCCACAATCCGTACTTCAATCGGACTTCTGCGGCGCGGGATTTTGCGATTTTGAAGCCGTGAGTGCCGTCGAGGAAGCCTCGCTTCAGGAGGTACCCTTTTAGAAATCTGACCCAGGACCGGGCCGCTATCGAGAGATTCGATGGCGGCTTTTTTTGTGTCCGGCTTCTTTGGCCGGCCCAGAGGGCTGCGTACTTTTCGGAGCGCTTTTCGAGGTCTTCCCAGTCGCGGAAGGAGTAGTGTTCGATGAGGCCGTTTAACTTGGCTTTGGGACAGGATATTTTGACGCTCTCGTGCACGTCGAGCTCAATCATCTCCCAACTGTCGGCGGGGAAAAGGCGCATCACCCAGTCGGGGAACCACTCGCCGTGGCGAATCCACTTGCCCTCGAAATACACAATGCGGTTGATGCTGTAGGCGATCTTTTCGGGAGGCGATTGGAAAAGGTCGGTGATTTCTTCGAGGAGGGGAGCGGTGATCACTTCATCGGCATCGAGCCAGAGGATCCAGGGTTGGGAGGCGGCTTCGAAAAGCTTTCTTCGTGTGGTGCCGAAGCCTTCCCACTCGACTTCGTGGATGACGGCTCCCGCCTCCTGACACATCTCGATACTGCGGTCGGTGCTGCCGGAATCGAAGACGAGGATCTCGGCAAAGCGGTCCAGAGGCGGCAGGGTACGAACCAGATTTTCCTCCTCATTTTTCGTGAGAATACAGACGGAGATGGGTAATTTTTGCGACACGGGGGCCAATGTAACCACCGATTTGATTTTTCGCAGGAAAAACACGTGGGAAGAAGCCGGATGGCTGAAGGGCGTTGAGTTTTCTTTGTCTTTCGGGGCTGTTGCGGGGGCGATGGAACTCCACCCTCTGGCGAGGGCGGCTACGGGGCTTTCGCTTGGGCCGTAGCCGCGTTTGCCAAAACGTGGATGATCGACGGGAGCTG
>JARGPI010000038.1:0-47971 GCA_029213005.1 Verrucomicrobiales bacterium | reverse complement strand
CTTTCGCTTGGGCAGTAGCCGCGTTTGCCAAAACGTGGATGATCGACGGGAGCTGATGCGGGGGGATGGAACTCCACCCTCTTGGCGAGGGCGGCTACGGGGCTTTCGCCTGGGCCGTAGCCGGGTTTGCCAAAACGTGGATGATTGACGGGAGCTGTTGCGGGGGATGAAACTCCACCCTCTTGGCGAGGGCGGCTACGGGGCTTTCGCTTGGGCAGTAGCCGCGTTTGCCAAAACGTGGATGATCGACGGGAGCTGTTGCGGGGGGATGGAACTCCACCCTCTTGGCGAGGGCGGCTACTGAGATTCTTTGAATTGCGAATTCTTTGCACCAACCGGATGATGACCGCCATGCTGTGATCGGTTTCTTTCGGATAATTTGATATTCTAAAATGTTTGGGGAAATTTTTTCAAATGTGACGCAAAGCGTGGTTGCGCCCTTGGATTGACAATACTAGCGTTTCCATGGGAAATGACTTTAGAAGAATTGACGCAATCGGTCGAGTTGGACTCCGATCCACCGGAGGAAATCAGTGAGGAGTTGAAGGCGCTCTGGCTCGCTAAAAAAGGACGTTGGCACGAATCTCATGACATTGCTCAGGATATCCCGAGCAAAACGGGCTCGTGGATTCACGCGCTCTTGCATACCATTGAGGGGGATTTGGGGAATGCCGGATACTGGTACGCCAGAGCCAGCGAACCGCCTATTCAAATGGAACAAATCGATGCGGAATGGAATCGTATTGCTTCCGAAATTTTATCTAAAAGTTAAATAATAAGATTTCGGCCCTTGAGCCGTACCTATGTGCGTATGCGCCTGCCTGACTTAGCTGGTTACCGACTCGAAAGACTGATGGGAGAAGATCCCTTTGGTTGGAGCTTTCTCGCGGGTAAAAGCGATGGTGAGAAACGGATGGTTCGGATCCTGAAATCGCAGGCGACTCAGGACCTCGCGATCGGCGGAATTTACCGGCAGATCGCCTCGCAGCCTCCCTGCGAAGGGGTTGCCGCAATCGATCGGTATTCCCAACGAATGGTGGGGATGCCATCCGCAGTCTCGACGCAGTTTCCGGGGTGGAAAGGCAAGAGCGGTAAGTGGAAACTGTCCTCTGTTGCCTATCTCTCGAAGGTGATGGAAAAAGACGGTGCGTTGAACGCCGCCGTTCAAATTATTCACACCCTGGGTGGGCTGCACCGGCAGGGGATTTATCATGGCGGGCTGCGTCCGGAGAATATTTTTCTGACCAACGGAAAAGAGGACGAGCCGGAGGTCAAGGTGACCGGTTTCGGAGAAATGGTGATTCCGGGGCTTCAGCTTCTTGAGGCGTCGAATCTTCCGTTTTACCTCGCTCCGGAGCAATTAATCAACACGGCTAAATCTCACGAAAAAGTCGCGCTTTGGGATGTCTATTCCGTTGGGGTTATTATTTACTATCTGCTCTGTGGTCATTTGCCGCGGCTGGACCGACTTTTCCGACAGTACTGGTCGCAACCTGACCAGATGGATAAGCTGGTGCTGATTTCTCAGGGCCAGTTGACCCGGAATGCCGGGCAAATTTATCTTCTGCTTGAGAACGAAAAAGATCTGGTCTGGCCGGATCAGCACACTTGTGATCGGGAAAAAATTCTCCGTCTGATTGTTGAAAAGTGCCTCGCTTTCGAGGCGGAAGGTCGCTTTCGGAATTTGGCTGAGGTTAGCGATGCATTGATCAGTGCTGACCGAATGCTCGCTGAGAAAGAGGCCCGCGATGCCGCTGCTGCTACGGCAGCCCCTCCGGCTCCGGAGACCCAACCCCAGAAGACGATTGCACCGGTCGCTTCGGCTCATTTGAATGCCGCGATTACTGATTCCATTTCCGTTAAAAACGGGGCGGCTGCTGATGCCGGGAATTCGGCGCTGGACGATATTTTTCAGGATAAAGCGGAATCGAAGGGTGAGTCAAAAAAGGGTCTCCTCGGGAAGCGTCTCAAATCCTCATCGCTAATTGAGCGGGCGATTGCTGCGGTGATCGCGGTTGTCGCGATTGCGATGGGCGTGCTGTCAGGTCACTACAAAGGCAAACTGGCAGAAACTGAAAAGCAGCGAATTCTCGCAGTAGGGGAATTGCGGGATAACATCCTGAAGCAGGCGAATAATTATCAGGTAAAAATCGCCGAAACGCAGGAATCCGCTAAAAGCCTCAAGGAGAACTTAAACGAGGTCGAGGAGAAGAAGGCGCGCCTCCTCAGTGAGACCAAAATGGCTCGCGGGCTACTCAAGGAGACCCAGGCCAACGGGGATCGGTTTTTTAAACTGATTCTGGAGAATAAAGACACCGATATCCCCGGATTTCGCGAGAAACGTCGCGAGGCGCTGATTGAGGCAAAGAAGCACTATCAGCAGCTCATTGAAATTTACGAGGACGCCCCGTCCAACTTTGCGGATTCCACCGCTCACGCTCATTATTATCTGGGGCGTATTTACAAGGAGTTAGGGGATATCGAGATGTCGGCCAAATCCTTTGCCGCAGCGGAATCGGTCTACGAAATGTTGATGCAAAGTGAGCGGAACGCTGAGTTCACTGAAAATCTGGCCGTGGCGAAGCGGGAGCTTGGAAATCTTGCCTTTTCCAGTTCGGCTTATAACCACGCTTCGAGATTTTTTGATGATTCGACAAGGCATTGGCAGGAGTTGGCCAATCTCGACAGTATCAGAACGATCGATGCCAATATCGAAATCAATCTGAATTCTCTGAAGATTATTGAGTGTCATTTGAATCTCGGTAATCGGGAGTCCGCTCTGAGCGGGGCCGAGAATCTGGTGTCGAGTTTTTCCGGGATGCGGGATCGTTACCCCGGTGATGAGCGCATCGTAGGAGGGCTGGCGAGAGCATTTCAAACTATTGGGCTGATTTTTGAAAATTCCGATCGGGAAAAAGCGATCAGTGCCTTCGGACAGGCCGGGAATCTCTATGCGGAATCGATCAAAATGAATGCGGCGGTCGATCGCTATCATTTGGGTTTTGCCAACTGCCTCGCGAGATCCGGATTGCTTACCAATGATATTGACCGGATGAAAAAGGCGGTTGGACTGTTGAAATCGGTGGTTCCCCGGAATCCCGATTCTCCGGAATCGCTGATCGTTCTGGCAGAGGTTTACGGCGCTTTGGCGGCGAATCAGCGGGACGGTGGGAAATTGACCAATGCCATCGGAATTGAGGAAGAGGTCATCGAGTTGCTCCGTCCCATGGTGATGAAGCACAGTTTGTCTTCTCCGGTGGAGTTGTATCACGCTTACGCACGACGGTTGGTTCATCTCGCTGAACTCCGGGTCGATGCCAATAAATTTGACAGTTCCCGGGTGCCGTTGAAAGAGGCCATCGATGTGCTGGCAGGGATCACCCAATCGGAAAACGCCCCGCCCACTTACCGGCGGACGCTCGCGACGGCGCGGGGGCTCGCCGGCTTTGCCAGCCTTCGTTCCGGGGACCGGTCGTCCGCCAAATCCCACTACGCTTTGGCAAAGGAGGATTGGATGACTTATATGTCGCTGAATCCCAACGATACGGATGCCGCGAACAACGCCCGTTGGACTTCTGAGCAGCTCAAGGCGCTTCAGTAACAGCGGCCCGCTTATGACACAAATTGTCCCGCCGGACAGTTGCAAACCCACCGAAAACGATTAGTTTTCTTCAAGCATCAGGAGTGGTTTGATGAATGTCGAGCCCGGCAACCTGGTTGGAGAGCCAAGGTGCCTTGGATGCTTACCCGATAGATCCTTGATTTTGAAGGTGAGCCTCCGATGTGCGAAACGAAAGTTTCGAACAGTAATTCTCCGGTTCCTTTCGAATTCCATTCGTTTCGAAACGACCCCAATCCTGATGCGGTAACTGAACTAAAAACCAGAAACTGCATCAAAATATGTCATACGAAGAAATTATCCAGTCGGCGGATACGATCAAGCAAGCGGTTCGCTTGACGAAAAATTCCGGAAATCCTGCGAATCCCAATCACAATTTGTGGAACAATCACGGAACCTGGTGGTGTCATTTTACAATCCACCACCTCAACCATTCTGCGGAGCGGGTTCGGGTTTCATTGAAAACTTCAAGCGTTACCGAGGCCCGGCTTCGCCGCGATAAAATCCTCAAGGCTGTGGCCTGATTTGAAAACTCAAAATCAGAAGGTCATGAACAAGAAACAGTTTTTGCCGTGTTGTCCGCCGCTGCCGGAGAATTTTCACCAGTGGCCCGAGGCGATGCAGAATCGTTTTGTGAAAAGCGCTACACTAACTCTTTCCAGACATTCCCGTGGACGTCCGTCAGACGGACATCGCGCCCCGCGTAACGGTAGGTGAAATCTTCGTGATTGATGCCGAGCTGGTGGAGCACCGTGGCCCACAGGTCAAAAAAAGTGGTTGGTTTATCGACCACGTGATAGCCTAACTCATCGGTCGCGCCGTAGGTTTGACCACCTTTGATGCCGCCACCGGCCAACCAGATGCTAAATCCGTAGGGATTGTGATCGCGACCGTTGCTTCCCTGGGAAAACGGAGTACGGCCAAATTCGCCGGTGAAAACGAGCAGCGTGGAATCGAGAAGTCCGCGCTGTTTGAGATCGCTGATCAACGCCGCGATCGGTTTATCGACCTGATGCGCCATCAAGCGGTGTCCTTTTTCGAGTTCACCATGCTGATCCCAGGGATTGGCCGCGCCTCCTGCCCCAACTCCTCTCGTCAGGCAGGACAGTTCGATAAAGCGAACGCCCTGTTCGACCAGTCTGCGGGCCAGTAGCGCCTGTCGACCGTAGCTTGCCATTTCCGGATCTTTGGTATCGGTGATACCATATTGATCGAGCGTCGTTTTCGATTCCCCGGAAATATCGCAGATCTCCGGGACCGCGGTTTGCATGCGGTAAGCGGTTTCGTAGTTTTTGATCGCGGCTTCGATTTTATCAACCCCACCCATCGCTTTGGCAAACTGCTGGTCGATTTCGCTGACAAAGTCGAGCCGGGCCCGCTGAATGCGGTTGGCCCGGGCCGGGGAGATATTGGGCACCGGCGATTTGGCATCCGCCTTTAAAATCGATGCCTGATGCTGCGCCGGGAGAAAGCCGCTGCTGAAAAGTCCAACGCCTCCGTGGGGTGGAACTGCTTTGCCGCTCTGGAGCACCACATAGCTGGGAAGATTTTGATTGGCGGAGCCCAATCCGTAACTGATCCAGGAACCGGCGGTGGGATGGCCGAGAAAGGGAAAGCCGGTGTGAGCGAGGAAATTCCCCTGGGCGTGCTCGTTTACGCTGGTGGTCATCGAGCGGACGATCGCGATATCGTCAGCGTGGGCCGCCGTTTCAGTGAAAATGTCACTGAACTCCAGCCCGCTTTTCCCATAGCGTTTGAACGAAAAGGGCGATCCGAAAATATTGCCGTTCGCGTTGAACTGGGTTCGCTCCACCTTCATTGGCATTGGTTTGCCGTGATCGGTATTGAGGCGTGGCTTGGGGTCGAAGGTATCAACCTGGGAAACTCCGCCCGACATATAGAGCAAAATAACGGTCTTGGCTTTGGCTGCCGGGTTGACGCCGCCCTGTAGTTCGTTGTGCAGCATTCCGGAAAGTGCTACCGAGCCAAATCCGGAAGATAGGGAGGCGATTGCCTTGCGGCGGGAAATGAAGTTGTCGTTCATGATCGAGTGGGTTTCGGTATGCCTAGTATACGTAGATGAATTCCTTCAGGTTAAACAGGGAGTGGGCAAAGCTCTCCCAGACTGCTTTTTCGCCGAACGAACTGCCTTCTTTCTGTAGTTGGGAAAGGTTTGCGTTGAGCTCGTTGATGATGGATTCGTTCTCAAAATAGGTCTCTTTCTCCTGAGCCGTCAGCTTTTCGATGACTGATTTTTTCGAAATGATTCGCTGACCGCTCGCCAGTGAGGCAACGGAATCTTCATCCAGAGCACGATTGTAAAGCCGGGCTTCGTGAATGATTCCTTTGAGGTTTTTGTTTCCCCCGTTTTTGGTGCCGTGTCTCAAGCCAAGGACGATTTGGGAGGCGTCTTTCTGGTAGCGAGCTACCGGTCCGCCGTGGTAGGGCTTGCCGTAGGCGACTCCATTTCGATACCCGCGGATATTGCCTTCGGCGTCGTAGGTGATGACGAGGTGGGTCGGTTTCATGGCGGCTTCGGTTTCAGGTTTGCCGTTGAAATCCCGGGTCCGTTTGAAGTTGTTGCTACCCGACAGCCATTCGTTGCTTCGTCTTTCGGCAAATACAATGGAATCGAATAAGCCGCCCCGGATATCCTGTAGTGTGATGGCCCCGCCGGCCCGCTGATTCAAGGTCGAAAGCGTTACGAGAACTTCGAGTGATTTCTCTTTAATGTCGAGTGGAAGCGGGTCGGAGAAAAAGCTGGAAGCGCCGTCGAGGATGAGGTCACCATCAACAATTTTCGCGCCGCCGGTCAATTTCCCTTTTAGTGATGAGATCGAATCGGTAGTGCCGGTTTCGAAATCCCAGCTTGCGACGGCTCCCAGTGCTTCAATATCGAGCGGGGCATCCCCGGGGCCGAGTTCCGCTTCGAGTTTTTTTCGAATCGGGCTGAGCAGGTCGCGCTGCGCGGCAGTGAGTTTCTCTATCTGTTTCCGGTATCGAGTTGCTTCCCCTTCAATTTCCTGGTTCCGGGCTCGCAGGTTTTTGAGAAAATGCGTCGCTGCCTTCGTTTCCTCTTCCCGGGGAGCTCGTCCCAGAGCATGGGTCCACATGGCCTCGATCCGTTCCGAGTCCGGACCGCTGAACGAGTTGGCAAAGGCGCTGGCGAAAAGTTTCATCTGCGGGTCATTCAACATCGTGAGCGATTGGGCGGGGACGTTCGTCACGGGCCGCTTTCCGGTGGTGGAGAAGGGGATCGGGGCATCAAACACGCCGAGGAACTTATCGAGCCGGTTGCGGATCACTTCGACATAGACTGATCGACGGGGAGTGTTGCCATCGACTGCGGGACCATACATCGTGTCGTTGAGTCGACCGGAGACGGTAATTAATTTGTCGCGAATAGCCTCGGCATCGAGCCTTCGCACCGGGAAACTGGCCAAAAGGCGGTTTTCCGGATCGGTTGTCTGTGCTTTTTCCGATACCTCATTACTTTGCTGCCAGGTTGCGGAACTGACGATTTCTTTAACTAGAGATTTGATCGACCAATCGAGTTCGGTATCGAAACGGGAGGCGAGATAATCGAGCAATTCCGGGTGACTGGGTTTTTCGCCGAGTCGCCCGAAGTTATCAATTGAGCCGACGATGCCGTTTCCGAAAAGATGCGTCCAGATCCGGTTCACGATGACACGGCGGGTGAAGGGATTGTCATCGCGGAGGAGATCTTCCGCCATTTGGAGGCGTCCGCTTTGTTTGGTTTGGTAGGGTGTGGTATCGACCGCTTCGAGGTAGCGCCGACTGACTGGCTCCAGCGGTTTCTTGTGATCGCCACGGTCGTAAAGCGGTTGGTCGCGAGCGGTCCATTCATCGAGGCCTGGAACCCGCGTCGGAGCTTTGATTTCGGCTTCCAGTTTGCGATAGGTTTCGACCGGTTTTCTGGCGGTGGGTAATTGCTCAAGCCGATTCGGTAGTAGATTGGAGGCGACCAGCTTGTCCAAAAGCAGCGCCTGAGAATCATCTATATCAATCCCGGCTTTCCAGTTTTTGATCGCGGTGCGGATCGTGTTGGTATAGCGGGTTGCTAACTCTTCCGGAGAGGCGGGCGGGGTTCCGGCCAGTTCTCTGGTGAGAGGCTTGAGGAATTCGAGATCTGGATTGAAAGGCGTCGGGGTTCCGGATTCGACGATGCGGGCATCCCGGATTCCAAACCAGGACCGATCGACGTTTTCGACGAGAACAGCGGTGTCTTTTGCTGTAGCGAGTTCGATATGGATTTCATCACCTTCCCAATAGTTTAGGTCGTAGGTTTGCCAGTGCCAACCGGGAGCGGGTTTGTTCTTTTGGGGTTCACCGAGTCGATCGATTTTGAACACGGTGCCGCTTCTGGGGTAGTTTTGAACGACGTATCGGTTGATGGCTTTGCCACCGCCGTGGACGAGTAACATCAGTTTGCTTTTGCCACTTAGCGGAATGTCGGGGGAGGTGAGGCGGCCGGCGTGTTTGGTGGATAAGAGTCCACTATACATTCCGGCGGGTAGAATTTTTTCGATCACGGTTTTTCCGGTGGGGGCGAGCATAAACTCGCCGCCCGCTACCGGTTTTTTAGTGACGCCATTGCCGTATTGATACCAGCTTTGGTAATCGTCGCCTTTCGAGAGATCGAATCGACGGGATGATTCACTGGCTCGGTCGGCGACTAAGGTCTCCAGTTTGGTCGCCAGGTTGCTTTTGCTATCCCACCGGGTCACGGAAAAGGGATAGTAGATCGACTCGGGGGAGACGGTTTTCTTCCAGTTTCTGGGGTCTAGAAATTGCGCTTCGACTTTGGGGAGGGCGTTGAGCCAATCCGTTGCGATCGCTTCGCGAATGGCGGGTTTGAGTTGGCTCAATTCGCTTTGGTTTTTTTTCAGCGTTTCGGGTAGGTCAATGAGTTTCCGGCCGGGGCGGGTCGAACCGAGGATTCCGAAGAGTGCGTAATAATCCGCCTGGCTAATGGCGTCGAATTTGTGATCGTGGCACCGGGCGCAGGATACGGTGAGGGATTGAAAGGCTTTGGTGAAGGTATTGATCTGATCGTCGGTGAAGCGAACTTTTTCATCGAGCGCATCGGTCGGGGCAAAGCCATGGAAAACCATGCGCCAGTGAGCGGCACCGATTGTTGATTCGTTGAAGTCGCCGTTTTCGCTGATTCGGGGATTTTCGAGAAGGTCTCCGGCGATATGTTCGAGGAGCATCTGGTCGTAGGGAATGTCCCGGTTCAGGGCCCGGATCAGGTAATCGCGATAGAAGTGCGCGTTGTCGATTTTGGGATCGCCTTCCGAGCCGTGGCTTTCCGCGTAGCGAACCCAGTCCATCCAGTGGCGGGCCCAGCGCTCGCCAAACCGGGGGCTCTCGAGCAGGTTGTCGATCAGTTCATTGACGGCGCGGTCCCGATCGGCGGCGGCTTTTTCGAGCTGATCGAGTGCTTCCGGTGTTGGAGGCAGCCCGGTGATTGCGTAGTGGAGGCGGCGCCCCAGGGTTCGAATATCGGCAGGAGGTGCGGGATCGAGGCCGTTTTCCTCCAGTTTGGCGCGGATGAATCGATCGATCTGTTTGCCGCTGGTTCCGGGGACTTCAGGCTTTTGGATCGGTTGAAAGCTCCACCAGTTTTGGCGGGTTTTAAAAATAGCCGACCAATTGGTATCGGTTTCCAGCTCTTCCGCAGTGGGCGGGGCGTCGCGCGGGTCGGGGGCACCCAGATTGATCCATTTTTCGAAATCGGCGACAATCGGAGGGTCGAGTTTGACGCCGGCTTTGGGCATTTCGAGGCCGAATTCATGTTTGAGCGCCTCGATCAACAAAGACGCGGAGGCGTCGCCGGGTTCGATTGCGGGACCGGAATCGCCCCCTTCGAGAAGGCCGTCCCGGTAGTCGAGGAGGAGACCGCCTTTCTTTTTCCCCCGGGTGCTGTGGCACTCATAGCACTCCTGAGCGAGGACCGGGCGGATCCGGTTCTCGAAAAATTCGAGATGTTCCGCCGGGATTTTTGAGTTTTCGGCGACCGCGAACGAGAAAAAGAGCAGACTGTACAGGGTACAACTTAAAAGTGAACCCTGTACAGTCGGAAAGTGTACCGGGTACGGTTTGGAAAATTTCATGATTTCAGGCCAGTAATCGGTTTTGGATATCCTGAGCGGCTTCGGTGCAGGCTTTGCCGTATTTCGGAAAGTCCTCTTCGGCCATTCGGAAGGCGGGAGCCATCATGGTGAGTGCCGCGACGGGATATTGATAGTTGTTAAAGATGGTGGCACCCACGCAGCGAATGCCTTCCAACCCTTCGGAACGGTCGACGGAATACCCCCGGCTCCGGGTTTCTTTCAGATCCCGGGTCAGGCTGCGTTTGGTGGCGAGGGTGGTCTCGGTAAATTTTTTCAGTTTGATGCGGTCGAACCAACTTTCGAGCTCATCATCTGGGAGCCAGGCGAGAATCGCTTTCCCAGGGGCGCAGGAATAAAGTGGAACCCGCAGACCAATTTCGCCCATCACTTTCACGGGAAAGGTCCCCGAAACCTGCTCCAGGACGACGCATTTGTCGCCGGATCTGACGAGTAACTGGCAGGTCTCGCCGGTGGTTTTGCTAAGCTGCTGCATCGCTTCGTAGGCGCAGACGGTGAGGCTTTTCTCATTCACCCGGGGGCGACTCAAATCGAACAGCTTGTTGGAAAGCAGGTACTTTTTATCCGACTCGCGGCGGTGCAGGTAGCCACGCTCATGCAGAGTACTGGTGATGCGGAAAACGGAATTTTGCGAGATATCGAGAACGCGGGTCAGATCCGCCACACTCGCTCCGTGCGGAAAATCGGCGAGGGTCTCCAAAATGGCCAGAGTGCGATCGGTGCTCGGGCTCAGTGCTTTGGGGTTGATTGCGATTGCTTCTTCCATCTAAAAGTAGATGAAAGTTTAAATATAGATGGTATCCGGGCAAGTTGATCCTGCGACGTAAACGCGGGAGATTCGCGAAATACCCGGGCGGTATTTCGAAAGGAAGGAGGGGGATGCCGAAGATTTGAGAGCCTTACTCTTCGGGCAGAGAGTCGAGAATGGAATACCACGGGGTGCCTTTGGAGAGGCCGGATTTCATCCGGTCCTTCTCTTTGTCGCTCAGGGAGCGGAGGTCAGCCGTCTTCATGACTCCGTTTTCCCCGGACTCGGTTTTGATGATGTATTTGTCATCTGCTGAGCTGAGAATTTTCACGATGGCTCCTTCATACATTTCAAATGAAGCGTTGGAATCGACATCCCGGGTTCCGTACATGAAAGGCTCGAAGAGAGCACCCTCGTTCTGAACGATATAATACTGGGTCAGATCGCTTTCCGGTTTATTGGCAATCGCTTTCGGTTTGCTGACCGGTTTGGGTGGCTGGGGAGCGGTCATGGTGGCCGGAGCGGTCGGACGGGTGGCGACGTATGGCGCGACATCAGCCGCGGTATCGAGAATGGAATACCAGGGGCGGCCATCGCCAATCCCTTTCGTCATCGACGCTTTTTCTGAATCGTTCAAGGTGCGGACGCCGCTGACCGGGATCGTTCCGTTTTCTCCTGACTCCGTTTGCACGATGTGATTGTCTCCCGGAGTCTCGATTATTTTGACAATGGCGCCGGCCGGGATTTCAAAAGAGGCGCTCTGGTCGACTTCCTGGTTTCCGGCAGAGAAAGGTCCAAAGGTAACGCCGTTTTTGCTCACGATCCGGTATTGGCTCAGGTCGTTGTCCGGTTTTCCGTTTCCGATTGACTGAGTGGGATCCCAGGGGCGTTGCGGCTTGTTACCGCCCATTTCGGGGCGGCTGCTCAGGTTGGCGGCGAATTCATCGTATTCGGCCTCGGTATCGAGAATCGAATACCAGGGACGCCCTCTCTGCAGTCCGTTCTTCATCACCGCTTCCTCAGAAATGGAGAGCTGGCGGACGCTGAATTTTTCAATCAGGCCGGTTTCACCGGAGTCGACTTGAATCATTCGCTTCAAACCGACGATTCCGAGGTCTTTCACGGTTGATCCGGAATAGAGCTGAAATGCATTATCTTTATCGACCACTTCGGTTCCGTATTTGAATGGTTCAAACAGGGTTTCATCTTTCTTCACGACGAGGTATTGCGAAACGTCGGTGCGGGCCTTCTGCGAATGGCGCTCGGCGATTCCTTCGCTGAAGGGAAGAGCACCGGGCTCGGTTAAATCCCGAACCGCGTTTATATCCCCACCGGAATCGAGGAGCGGGGAGTAGCCAGAGCCGGGGCGGAAATTATCGTTTGAGTACGGATTGCCGGTATTGCCAGATCCAATGGCAATCGGAATGGGGCGGTCGGGAACATCGAGCGTCCGGGAGCGGGATTTGGTGAACATGCTGAGGAAGCCGCCGGATCTGGTTGGAGTGCTCTGAGGCAGATCGGCATCCGGACTTGAGGAATTCGAAGGCAAAACCAGCCCGTTGCCATCGAGGGGAATCAGCTCCCCGTCGCTATCCTGCATCATCGGAAGCTCCCCGGAATCAAAGCTCTGGCCCAGCTCGCCGTTCATTGAAACGTCATCACCGGAAGGAGGTAGCGACGGATTGCCATCCTCCGGACTCGTCATATCAATATCAGAGACGGATGTTTGCCGGGTTTTGAGAAACCGCTTGAAGAAGCCTTTCGGTTCCTGTTTCTGCAGGTCGGCAAAAGACATTTCGGGGTCAAGATTGTTTCCGGACGCTTCGCTCCCAATTGAGTCGGGACCTTCCGGAGCAGGGGCACCCGTCGCCGGGGAGGTATTCCGGATCGAGATCGGGTTCGCGGAAACGCTGGGTGATTCTCCCGGTGGGAGGGGTGGGTTATTCCTCGAAGGGGAATCCAGCTTATTGGCAATCACCGTCGGTGGTGTGCTGTTGTTCCGTTTTCTGGCGCGGGCTTCGTTGCGTCTTTGAACGTCCGGTGGGAGGTCGAAAGTGGGGACTGAGACCGGCTCGGGACCGTAACGGGGTGGTTTCTCCGGGGTGTCATTCATTTGAGCCGCGGAAGGTGCCGGAATATTAGGGCGCGGGTGCGATGGGGTTCCCAAAGTCTTGTTGAATTGATTCGCGGTAGCGATGTTATGTTCGATCTGCTGGACGGCTTTCACCTTGTCCTTCGCCACCATCACTTTCGTTGGATCGAATACACCGTTGGAGATCTGAGCGTTCACAACCAACGGGGTAGCGAGAATCGCAAGCAGGCAAAGTGCGCGTCGGTAGCAGTAGTGCAAAATGGTGTGATTTTTATGAAGGGAGCCCATCTCGTTTATCATAAGTGGATAACGTTTTATTCTAGCACGGCATGCAGTGATTGAACAGAACGAAAACTACGTTTTTCTGATCTGGTGAAATTAATTTACCTGTGAAAGGATTAGTAACATGAACGTTAATCGGAGAAAATTTCTTGGGGCTGGTTTTGCCGGAATGATTGCTGGACAGGTCAACCCTGCTGCCGCGGTGTCAAATCCTTATCAGCGGCACAAAACTACCACACTTATTCCATCTTTGGCGGCCTATTCTTTCCGGGATTATTTCGCTACAGTTAAAGGTAAAGTAAACGAAAAGATAAAGGCAGAGGATGCTATGGATATGAAAGCCTTTATCCAATACTGCGCTCAGCAACAGGTTGCGGCTGAATTGACCAGTTATTTCTTTGATTCCGATGTAGAGAATGCCTACTTAACGGAGTGCCGTCGCGAGGCTCACCTAAACGGGGTTGCGATTGCCGGAACAGCGGTAGGTAACCAGTTCACTCTCGATCCTGCCTCGGAGAATGGCAAAGAGCAGATGCAATACGTGAAGACCTGGATCGACCGTGCGGTTCTGATGGGCGCGCCTCATGTCAGGGTCTTTGCGGGCCGGATTCCCAAAGGGATGTCGGAAAGCGAGGCTGAGAAGAATGCGACAGTCGCGCTGCGCACCGCCGGGGAGTACGCCGCTGAAAAAGGGGTATTTCTCGGGATCGAAAATCACGACAGTATCGGTAGTGCTGAAAAGTTAATCAACATCGTGACTTCTGTTGAGAATCCCTGGGTGGGAGTGAATCTCGATTCCGGTAATTTTAGAACCGAAGATCCGTACGCGGACTTCGCGGAATGCGTGCCCTACGCGGTCAATATTCAAATCAAAGAAGAGATCAAAATTGGCGACGAAAAACACGAGACAGATTTCCCGAAACTCTTCGATTCGATCAAGGCCGGTGGATACAGTGGACATGTTGTTCTTGAGTTTGAAGGCAAGGGTGATCCGAATGAAAAAGTGCCCCCGCTACTTGATGAAATTAAGAGGAATATATAGTTAAACTATATAAACTTTATAGCTGGTAGACGGCAGCGTTGCGATGCCTATTTCCGGAGTAGGCATCGTAATCAAATAAACCAGCTTAAAATACCATATTTTATTGAAGTTTTTGTGGACGCTTAGCGTTTTTGTTATTTAGTGAAGCGCTTTCCCGTCGTTAGAAAGCATTCTGTCTATATTTAACAGCCGCTTTTGTGACTTTGTATTGCGTAGATACCTCTATCGAATCGGGAAGCGTGCGGCGATTTTATTGAAATCAGTAAAATCAGTGCATTTACCTACCAAATCAAAAATCAAAAATGGATAAGACACTTGTAACTGTAAATCGTTGGCTGGAAGTGCTGGGGCCTTTGGGGCCCTGGGTGCTTGCGCTGATCATCATTATACTCGGCTATTTTATAGCCAAAATCATTGCGGGCGTGGTTCGCAAGGTTCTCGGGCGAACAAGCCTTGACGATAAACTTGCCAATGTTCTCGGGCAGGACACGGATGGTTGTGAAAGAGCTATCGCCACCTTCGTCTTCTGGCTGTTGATGCTTTTTGTAGTCGTCTTCGCGTTGTCCGCTGCCGGCAGATCAGATGTGGTCGAGCCGCTCAATGTGATCTTAACGAAGATTCTCGGGTTTATTCCAAATCTCCTTGCCGCTCTTGCGATTCTTTTTGTGGCCTGGATCCTTGCGACCGTAGTAAAAAATCTCCTCGTCGGTCTTTTGTCCGCATCCCGGGTTGATGAGCGTCTCGGTCTTGGTGAGACTCGTCCGATCACAAACAGCGTTGGGTTGATTGCTTTCTTTGGTATTATTCTGATGTTGCTTCCCAATGCGCTGGATCAGCTGGGATGGACTCAGATTTCGGAGCCGATTGGCAACATGGTTGAAACGATCTTCAGCTACATTCCGAATTTACTTGCCGGTATTATTATCTTCGCGATTGGTTACCTCGTCGCCTCCATCGTTCAGAAAGTCCTCGCAAGCGTGCTTGCCTCAATCGGAACCGACACTCTTCCTGCGAAGTTGGGTTATACCGGTGGTGATATTGGTGGGAGATCATTGTCTGTGATCATCAGCTACATCGCGATGGCGACTATTTTGGTAATCATTACCGCTCAAGCGCTGATCGTAATGGATCTCGGTTTTATCTCCGAACTGGCAACGACGTTTGTTCCCGGTTTCCTTAAACTGCTTATCGCTCTGGTTATCTTTGCCGGTGCTTTCTATATTGCCAACATCGTGGGGCAGTTGATTGAGCCGAAAAGTGCGTTTTGGGCGCGGGTCGTTCGGATTGCGATTATTGTTTTCCTCGGTGCCGTAGCGCTTCAGAAAGCAAATATCTCGGATCTGACCAATGATACCTTTCAGTTAATCATTACCGCTTTGGTTATTGCAGCAGCGTTTGCGATCGGGGTTGGTGGTGCGATTGCACTGGGCCTCGGTGGTCGTGATAAAGCGAGCCGCTGGTTGGAAAAGATTCGCTAGTAATTCTTATAATTACAGAACGCTGTGTAAAACGGTGTATTAATAGGAGGGCGATCAAAAGATCGCCCTTTTTTGTTGCACAATCACAAATAATCAAGTAAACCGAACTAATAAGTGACTTCGGGATACGTTTCCAAAGTCAAATCGAATTAACTTGGTTTTAACGCCACTAGCTGTAAGATGGGAAACCATCAATCTACGATGAAACTCAGAAAGCCTTTTTCACTTGGAGCAATTTTACTGATCGCGGTCAGCGTCAATACAAGTTGTCAAAAAACGCAAAACGCCTCTGCCGAACAAGTGGCGACGCAATTTGGTGAAGGTGCCCAGGATCCGGCCATTGCGGACGGAGGACTCGCTCCGGCTGACGCTTCAGGAACACAACCTATGGCGGACAATTCTGAAGGTCGCAATCGATTTGGGTTTGCCGGGGCAGATGAGCCGGTCAAACCGTTGCGGAGAGATACGCAGAGTTACTCACCAGACGAGGAGAAAACGAAGTTGAAGGATCGGATTCCCGGTTTGAATTCCTCGACAGATCAGATTTCTAAAATTGAAGCGCCCAAGCCGCCCGCGGTAGCGGCTGCGGATTCCAGTATCGTGAAGCTTGGATTTGCATCAAAGATTTCCGGTGATGATCTGCACGTCACTCTTCCCGGTGAATATGCCAGTCTCGGTCAAATTTCAGTCGAGAAAATGGATCCCGCCGGAAACAGCCTCGGTTCACCCTGGGCTCGTGGAACTCAGATGCAGATTCCCAATCCGAAAGTCCCCGGCGGAAAGATTTACTTCAAAGTTCCTTAAAGTCTGACCGCGAACGACGCAGTCTTTAAATCGATCGCAGTGATTGGTCCCGGTCTTCTGGGCGGGTCAATCCTCAAGGCGGTCAGGCAATTTCAGCCCGAATGCGAACTTCGTATTTGGGCTCGTCGCGTTGAGGTGCTTGAGGTAATCCGCGGTGACGGGTTGGCCGATGTCGCCACTGATGACCTGGCTGACGCTGTCGAAGGGGCTGATCTCATCGTTCTCGCGATGCCGATCCAGTTTATGGAGGGTGTGGTAGCCCGGTTTCCGGAGTTAAAAAAGGGATGCGTGGTCACAGATGTGGGCAGCACCAAGGCTTCGGTGGTTGCAACTCTCGAGGGTACGGTTGAGGGGCTCGGGGCGCTGTTTGTCGGTAGTCATCCCATGGCGGGTTCTGAAAAGACCGGTATCGAGCATGCGTCTGCAGATTTATTCGTAGGTGCCCCGGTGATCGTGACTGCGGATTCCGGCTGTGATAGCGCCCGGCGGGTGGCTGCCTTCTGGGAAACTGTTGGAGGAAGGGTTTCGTTCATGAATCCGGAGGAGCATGACAGCGTGGTTGCTTCGATCAGTCATTTACCTCATCTGCTGGCTTCAGCTCTTGTGCTCAGCACGCTGAGAGCGAATCCGGCTCAGGCTAACTATTCCGGCGGAGGATTCCGTGATACGACGCGAATCGCGAGTGGTGATCCGGAAATGTGGACGGGAATTATGTTGGATAATCAAGCTGCGCTGCTTTCATCTCTGGACGATATGATCCAGGAGTTGGCTAATTGGCGCGAAGCGCTCGCTGCGCTTGACAAAGATGAAGTTCACCGCTTTTTGTCCGCGGCAAAAGAGTGTCGAGACAAAATCAACCAACGCGGGTAGATTGCGCTTCAAGGCACTGCCACACCAGAATTTTAGATAAAAAGAGATGTCCGAGATTAAAGTCCGACAAGTGGAGCCGTTTTCGGCTGAAATTACCGTTCCCGGCGACAAAAGTATTTCGCATCGGGCTGTTATGTTCTCGGCGCTATCGAACGGCGTTTGTGACATCAAAGGCTTTCTGGCCAGTGAAGACTGTCTTGCTACCGTGGGGGCACTTCGCGCCATGGGAGTGAAGATTGAAGAACTGAACGAAGAGCGTACCCATTTGCGAGTTTATGGCAATCGGGGCGAGTTTCAGGCTCCGGAAGGGCCGATTGATTGCGGCAACAGCGGGACCACGATGCGTCTGCTTTCCGGAATTCTCGCGGCGCAACCCTTTTCCACGGAGCTGGTCGGTGACCCGTCATTGTCGAAGCGGCCTATGAACCGGATTGCGATCCCGCTTGAGATGATGGGCGCGAAAATTGAGGGGCAGGGGAGTCGTTTGACTCCTCCCTTAAGAATCCAGGGAACTTCTAAAATCAAGCCGATTGAATATGATTCGCCGGTTGCCAGTGCACAGGTAAAGAGCGCCGTACTTCTCGCCGGAATGCTTGGGAAGGGGAAAACCTCCGTCACTGAGCCGTCCCTGTCGAGGGATCACACCGAGAGGATGCTGGATTACCTCTTGGTGAAGCTTGTCCGCGAGGGAAACAAGGTGTCCATCTGGGGTGATCAGATTCCCGAATCCCGGGACTTGGTGGTGCCGGGTGATATCTCAAGTGCGGCGTTCTGGATCGCGGCAACAGCTGGTTTTCCCGGCTCGCGCCTGCTGGTTCACAGTGTTGGGCTCAACCGGACCCGGGTTGGAATTCTGGATGCTTTGATCCGGATGGGCGCCCAAATCAGAGAGCGGGTTGATGAATCCGGATGCGAACCGATGGGCTCCATCGAGGTTAAGGGTGGAGAGCTTCAGGGAATTGAAATAGGCGGAGATCAGATCCCGACCTTAATCGATGAGGTGCCGATCCTGGCGGTTGCGGGTGCAATGGCCAAAGGGCGAACCGTAATACGTGATGCCGCGGAATTGCGGGTTAAGGAGAGCGACCGGATTTCCACCGTTGCCGAAAACCTCCGGAGAATGGGAGTTCTGGTCGAGGAATTTGCGGATGGAATGGAAATTCAGGGTGGGGCTCAGCTTAAAGGTGCCGTCATTGAGAGTTTGGGAGATCACCGGATTGCGATGGCGTTTGCGATCGCGGGGCTTCGCGCCAAAGGCGAAACCGTGATTCGCGGGGCCGAGTGTATCGAGACCTCGTATCCCGGTTTTGCTGACGAGTTATCGCAGCTCCTATCGAGCACCCGCCGGAACTAGCGGCGGTTTGTCTGGTTCATAAGAGGTCCCGAAAAAGTCAATTTCGGGACCGGATTGTTGCGCAATCGCCAAATTCGGCGGGAAAAGCTGCGTAAATACAATGTATTTGCAAATAAATGCATTTTGTTCTTGTATTGTCATTGTATTTGCAGCTATTTACATTGTAAATCTTTTTCGTTACCGGCTTAATCCGGTCTTTTTGCAAACCAACCAGCCACATAGCTTATGAAAATCTCGAAACAGCTGAGGAAGCTGAAATCTGCCGAAAAACTCTCCGGCAACCAAAAGGGAGTTGCGCTGGTCCTCGTCCTGACAGTGATGTCGTTGGCGACGATCATGATTATGTCGTTCTTTAGTTTGGCTACCAGTGAGCACAAAGCTTCTGCGACTTACTCGCAGGGCTTGCAGGCTCAGCAGATTGCTGAACAGTCAGTAAATATGGTGATTGCTCAAATTCGGAGGGCAACATCAGATAAGGAAGTTGCCTGGGCTTCACAGCCGGGAGCGATTCGAACCTGGGGAATTAACGGTGATTTTGTAGCAGGTTATAAGTTGTATTCTGATGATCTGCTTGTTGATCGAACCGATGAGGTGAATTTCACAGATGAGGATTTTGACGATACTAAAAACTGGGTCTCGGCATCGGATGAATACGTCGATTTGAATGAGCCGGTGATTCGTGGAGACAAAGTATACTTCCCGGTTGTGGATCCGCTGGCTAAGCATATTCCAGCTTGGCCTAAAAAGATAGGAAATGAAGAGGATGACAAAGGGGTTGAAGGATTTGATTTTAACTTTCAAACCGATAGTGGTCCGAGGATCGTGGACAGCGGGCCGTGGAGCGAAAAGATTGAGGATTTGCTGACGAAAGCAATGTCTGACAAAGGGGTGAGCGGAGATATAGAGCATCTCGCACTCCCTGTGAAGTGGGTTTATCAGCTGGCTGATGGCACCATGGGGACACTTCAAAACGGGTCGTTCAAACCGTTCAAAGGTTCTTCCAAGCCAAGTGAGTCGAATCAGTTTGTAGCCCGGTTTGCTTTCTGGGCGGATGATGAAAGCACCAAATTGAATTTGAATACTCACGCGGGTGGGCTGTCCTGGGACACTCCACGTGCCGGTGGCGAAGCCGATATGGATATGGCCCAGTATCAACCGGCTCAGAGAGAGTGGCAGCGGTATCCTGGCCATCCGGCTACGGTGCATTTGTCTCCAGCTCTTGCTCCGGGCGTTCTGGACATCGTGAGAAACAAAACTGCAATGGAATTGATTTACTCGGTGGTTCCCCGGGTTGTTGGTGGCGGTTCAGAAGCCGGTACCCGCAAAATTAACATGAGCGAACCGAAAGAGCGGGATGGATTGATCGCGGACAAAAACCCTCTTTTCCCTTCTGTTGATGAATATGTGATGGCGCCGGACCGGGAGCCTAACTTCTTTCCTCAAGCGGATGGACGTCCTGCCCCTCCGGGAGAAATGCAGGACATTATGGAGAGACTTCGGTTTTTCTTGACGGTTTCGAGTCGCTCTCCCGAGATCACCATGTTTAATACGCCGAGAATTGGTATCTGGCCGGTTCATGAGGAAGATGATGATGCTCATCGGACTCCTTTCGACAAAATGATCGCGTTCTGTTCGACGGTAGCAGGCAAAGAATACTTCTTTAAGAGGGCTAACGAAGATTCTCAAACTTACGACTATGAGCAAATTCCGAGAAACAAGGAATTGTATGAGTACCTCGTGAATTATACGGATCAGAAGATTCCCGGAGTCGGTAATAAGTTCAGCGATAAGTATAGCAGCTTTGACCGTAAACAGCTCATAACTCAAATCTTTGATTTTATCCGGTCTACTAACCTGCATGATGACACTTTGTTTCAGGACGACTGGATGAATGCCTTTCAGACCAGTAATACTGATGACCATGTGACGTTCACCAACCCGAGGGCGCGAAACCAGGCGCTGGAAGAGTTGGGGCAGAACGGAATTCACGTAGGGCACGGGCAGGTGACCCCGATTCGGATTACCTATAAAGGCGATACCACGCAAGGATTTGGACGATTCTATACTTTGAAAGATGCCGCGATGCAGGTGATCTGTTGTGCTGCAGGAGATGGCACCTTTGGTGGTGTTGCTGCGGGTTCAATCTTTGGAGGCTGGGACGTATATGGCCAGTCTGGGCGGCAGGATGAGGACACTTCTCCGGCATTTAGTAATATACCTCCGATGCACCTCGAGGTTGAAAGCATTGATACTGCCGCGGAGCGGTCTTCGGTAATTGACACTCTGGCGTTCGACGAATTTCCGAAGTGGATTGATGAGTGGATGACTGCAAATTACGATCCCGCCTGGAAAAGTTATCGGGGCACTGACAAGTGGGCTGAGGTGAAAGCGAGAATTGAGCCGGCGTTTAACCCCGCGAACTGGAACTACAATCTTCTTTATCGGTTGGATGATTATCCACAGTATCGGGGCGGGGAGATCGTCTCTCATAAAGTCTGGCGGGAAGAGAACCCGGATCGCTTGAAGAATTTTTCAGATGCCCAAAGATTGGGCCCCGGGGAGACGCTGCAGCAGGCTCAATTTGTTTTCAATCTATTTACTCCTAGCATGGGCTGGGTTCCGATCAGCCCGGATATTTCAATCAGGATTGATATGGACGAAAACATGTATTTTGGTCCTAATGCCGGAGGCAGAGGTCACTTTCTTGCAACTCACGATCCTTATGGCAATAGCTTAGCATCAGGAGAGAAGGGGGGCGTTGGAGTGGATGAGCGACTGTGGTGGTATTCGAATAAGCGCCAGACTTCATGGGGTGATCGTCATGCCGGAGGAACGAAGCCTGCAGGATTTTTCCTTTCCGGAGAGGGTGGCAACCTTCAGGGACGTTATACACCGATTGACCCGGGGTATAGTTCCAATTCCGGCTATAACCGGTATCATTGGCTGACGCCTCCTTTTGTTGCAGACGACAGATGTCGTTTCAGCGGGGGGACAGTCGATTTTACCATTTATGCAGGTGGCGATGGTAATCAGAATTCCGCTTCGAAAGTTACTGGAGAGGAAGTTCAGAGAGTGGAATTGGAATTTCCTTCCTTTGAAACTCCTGCCCCTTTATTGTCAGGTGGTTCACCCGGCTACATAAACGAATTTCGGAAGAAGGAGGCGAGCCCGATACCGGCGACTTCCTGGTGGACGCTCGGGTTCCAGGGGGCAAACCCAACCTATGTAGCGGAGGGAATTAACGCCGGCGAGATTGCTTACGGCGGCGGTCGTATTCAAGGGGTTAATTCGAGATCCGGCGTTCAGCTTTTCAGCGGCGGGGATGTTGTCAAATCGATCGGAGTTCTTCATGGTGACCCTCGCTTAACAGCGGTTCGTCCAACCACAACCCTGGGAGACGAGGGCGAGCCCGATGCCGATGGATTTCGAGGGCGGATGGGGTATTTTGGGCCTCATTTCACCTACGACTCTGATGATAGAATGTCTCATGATATGTCGTTCTCGACGGGTGGCAGGTATCGGGGTGCTTCAAGCTCGGCGTTGATCCCCGGGCAGAATTACAACGGTAAAGCCCCGACAGGTATCATTGGCGACCCTGCTGATTATAACGCTGCCGCAGTCAATATTTACGGTGATTTTGATAACGCAGCAGGGCTGCTGGTGGACGGGCCTTATATCAACAAACCGGATGAGGGTAATACTCATTCGCTGTTCAGAGCCACCGATGGCTCCAATCCAAATGCCTGGGATATGAGGCGGGACTTTGGAGAGTTCCCCTATTTTGTCCGGGATTGGCAGCATGAAGCGGGGACGCCTGCATATTTCTCTCCGAATCGAATTGTCAATGGTCCTGGTATGTTTGGATCAATGCCTTCGATGGCGGCAACCAACCAGCCCTGGCAGACTCTTCTGTTCAGGCCATATGTGGATAACATCGACATTGTGGGCGAGCCAATTCACCCAGGCTGGCAGGATCCCAAAGATCATTATTTAATGGATTTGTTCTGGATGCCGGTGGTGGAACCTTATGCGATTTCCGATTCTTTTTCCACAGCGGGAAAAATTAATCTAAATTACCAGTTGCTTCCTTTCCGCCATGTTAAAAGGAATACAGCAATGAGGGGTGTACTTCGTTCGGAATTCATGCTTTTGATTCCCACACCTACGGACGGGAACCGGAGCTTCTATACTTCCAACTACAAACATGGTGTCGGAAGAGGAACCGGTTATCATTGGAGAGATCGGCCCAATGGCGGTAAGTTGCAGCGGATTCGCTTGAGAAGTGTGATTGTGGAATCAACAACGCTGGAGCAGTTTCAGGAGAAATTCGATAAAGGAGAGATATTCAAGTCAGCAAGTGAAATCTGCGAACTTCATTTGATACCTCAGCAGTCTGCTGTCAGGCAGGGTATCACCAATCCTCAGTATATGGTGCAAACCATGGATGACGTGACGGTTGAGCAAATGCAGGATGGTAGTTACTGGCAATATCACAGAGCTATTGGTGATAACGGTAGGGAGCGCCCCTATGCCAATATTTACCAGAGAACCACAACCAAATCGAATGTGTTTAAGGTTCACTATCGTGGGCAGGTGCTGAAACAGGGACGCCGTGATACTTCTTCGGAATATGAGAAGTGGGATAATGAATTGGATTCGGTCGTGGGTGAATATCGAGGTTCAAGTATCGTTGAGAGATATCTGAATCCCAACGATCCTAATATTCCGGACTATGCAACAGCCACTCCGGGAACGGCCGATCCGATCGGTGATTTCTATCGATTTAGGGTTGCCAACACGACCCGTTTCGCTCCTTAATTGTGAATCCCGGTTCTATAATGGAATATAAAAAATCAAAAACTGACCAGGCGTTCAGTCTCGTCGAAGTCTCAATCGCGATGGCGATTGCAGCCCTCGCTCTGGTATCCCTAATTGGTTTGATCCCTCAGGGACTTCAGACGATGCGAGAAGCCGGGGACCAAGCCATTGAGGCAAGAATACACCAGCAAATTCTGAGTGAGCTTCAGATGACACCGGTAAGGGACGCCTCGAACAGTCCCAATCTGACGTCATCCCCACTGAGGCAATTTCACCGGCAGGTGAGGGCCTATGATGCACAGGGAGTGGAGTTGGCCTATTCGGACGGTACTGGTGGATTTGTTTCTGCTGATGGGTTTGATCAGGATCAGCTGGATTTCAGCTGGAGTTATACGGCACGAATCTGGTTGCCTGATTTTGCGTCGGGCAACACTCCTGATGTGGTAGGTAACGGGAAAGTGGATAACTCAGAAGACGGGCCAACCGGCGCTACGACTTATGAACTATTCACGGTCATCATTGAAACGGTGCCGCTGCCTTTCGCTTCGGAATCGGGCGATGTTAAGCTGGATGGATCGCTATCTTCGCTTGCTGACAGTTTCCTGAGTAATGAAGATAATTTTAGACAAATCAACGTCTTTCAAACGACTGTTGTAAGAATGGGATCGGATTCTTGATATGGAATTTAAAGCAAAACAAACGGTGAATCGTGGCTTTTCGCTTATCGAATTGCTCACTGCAATGGGTATACTTTCGGTTCTGATGCTCCTGATGACCTCCTTGATGGACGAAGTTCAGAAAAGCTGGCGGTTTGGAGAGGATCGGCTCAGCCAATTCAGGGAAGCCCGGGTAGCCTTTGACTTGATGACTAAAAATATGTCTCAGGCTACGATGAATACCTACTGGGATTACGAGTATACCGATGCAGGGAATATCAAATCCTACGAGAAGAAGTCAGAGCTGCATTTCATGACGGCCTATAATACCGATGTTGAGGGCAAACTCGGCTTGAGTGGAAAGCTACCGACTCTGGGCCATGTGGTATTTTTCCAGGCGCCTCTGGGATCCTCAGTGAGTTACCGGAATTTGAGCAACCTGTTCAATGGGCGGGGATATCTGGTGGTTCATGACTCAGACGAAGACTTCCGTCCTTCTTTTATCAAGACGGATCGCACCCGGTTCCGGTTGATGGAGTTCCGCCCACCGGCTGAGGAAAATCAGGTTTTCGAGGATGCGATTGACGAGGCGGAAAACGATCAGCCACAAAAAATTGAAGATTGGTGGAATCAGGGGTTGGGCGGCAATTTTGTCACTCATTTAAACCCTCTTGCCGAGAATATTGTATTGTTAGTGGTATCTCCGATGGAAAGCCTCGGTGATGGCTCAAACCGTTACGAGGTCTCCGGCGATCTTTCAGACAACTACAAATTCGACTCAGCGGACACTACCTCAAGCCACAGCAAACAGGTTCCACCTCTGGTAAGAGTTGTGATGGTTGCGATTGATGAATCAACGGCGGTGCTACTGGAAGAAAAGTTTCAGGGTGGGATGCCTGATATTTTCCCAGCTGGGAGCCTCTTTCGGAATGTGGATAACTACAACAGTGATGTTGAAGCTTTGATCGAGCATTTTAACAAAATCGGTCGCGACGATGGCGTGAAGATTAACTATCGGGTTTTTAGCACAACTGTGATGCTGAGAGCGGCAAAGTGGCTCACCGCCGGTCCTGGCAATTCTTCGAATTGAGCATGTAAAGTCATATGAAGTTTATTTACAATAAAACTGGAAAAAATGCATTCTCTCTGGTCGAGATGATGGTGGTCCTCACTGTGGTGGGGGTTTTGATGGCGTTTGCCGCGCCTAATGTCTTCAGCTTGGTTCAGGCGAGCACCTTGAGCAATGAGGGGAATATTTTGAGAAACCAGCTGACGTTTGCTCAGCAAAATGCGGTTTCGAAGAATTCGGATGTTGAAGTTCGTTTTTTCAAGTGGGCGGATAAGGCATCGGCGCAGACCACACCGACATTTTCAGCTTTTCAGTTGTATCAATACAATTCGACCGGAGAGATGGTTCCTATCAGTTCGTTCTTCAGAATCAAGGCTCCCTCAGCCCTCAATGAGAGATTATCGACTCTGCTTAAACCCGGTCAGGGGACCGCGCAGGATCGCAAGTATGGATTCGTGGCACCTCATGAAGGGCAGGCGTTGACTCCGTCCGGTGCGGGTATTTCGGCCGAACAGACAGATTATGTCGCTTTTCGGTTTCGTCCTGACGGTTCTACCGATTTACCTCCTCGCGCTCCCGGTGATGAGACTTGGTATCTGATGTTGGTTCAGGGGGAAGGGGCTGCTCTGAATTCTAATCTCCCCAGAAACTACGTCTGCCTTCAGGTGAATCCTTATAACGGGGTTGTGACGGAATTCCGACCCTGATCTTTTTTCGGAAGGCCGGGCAGTTTCTGCCCGGCTTTTTTGTGTCGACGTATCCCGTGATTCAGAGAGTAAACGGGGTATAGTAGAGATATGCCGGTGCTACAGCTTGAATACAAGGGCGCTCCTGTCAGTTGCGGGATCAGTAAAGTCGATAGGGCGAAACTCTATGGCTATACGAAAACTGAGATTCTCGACGAACGAGGGCGGCTTTGTCAGATGGCGACTCTCGCATCGGACGGCAGAACGCTGATTCCGGCTGGAGGCGTGGCTCTTGCCTATGTGTCTCCTTCTGGTGCGTGGAGAGATAAAAAGGAGCTGCAGGCGGTCGATATGAGCGGTGAGCCGATTGCGGGCGTCACCTCCACTTTTAAAGAGGTGGTCCACCTCGATCAAGAATGCACCGAGGAAGACTTGCTTGATCATAATATTCGAATGGTTTACCAGCTTTCTCCGGACGATGAAATGGAGTTTCCAGAGTCTCTGATAGCAGCACTCCAAAGTGGTAAAATTTTCACCTTTCCGTTCAGCTACCGTGGCGGTCTCACTGCTGATACGGCTTTTATTTTGGAAGGTTCGGATCAAACCATCTGGATGTTGATCGGGAAGAAAACTGACGTGAACTATATCTCCTACGATCAGGCCAAAGGCGTTGCCGAGGCTGATGAGCCGGAGGAAGATGATGAGGATCTGGATTTCAACATGTTCTGATCCGATCGTCCCTGCGTCGTGTCGCGAATCCGCTAGAAAAAAACGCGGATATTGAGTTGGTTTCGTTTCATGCTGGTGGGTATGAAATCAGCCGCTTTTGTGAGATCGCTCATTTTGTCTCTCTTCGTTTTTCCTGTGGTATTCGGGCAGGAGGCTGATCCCGATGAACTCCCGAGAATATCGGCTGTCGCTCCGGAGAAGGTTCTGGAGACTTTCCGGCTTCGGTCCGGGATTGCTCTGGATTTGGTGGCGAGCGAGCCACTGGTTGAAGATCCCGTTTCGATCGCTTTCGATGAGGACGGCAGACTCTTCGCTGTGGAAATGCGGGGCTATTCCGAGCGTCGCGATGAAAACCGCGGCCAGATCCGGCTGCTATTTGATGACGATGATGACGGCGAGTTCGATCGATCTACCGTTTTTGCGAAAGACCTGCGGTGGCCGACGGGCCTGGTTTCTTCCCGTGGTGGCGTGTTCATCGTTGCTACTCCCGATCTGATCTGGCTGAAAGATAATGACGGTGACGGGGTGGCGGATGAGCGGGAAGTGATTTTCACTGGATTCGCCTCGGGAGCCAAAAAGCTCAATGTTCAGGGGCTTCCCAACAGTTTGAAATGGGGGCCTGATAATCGGATTTGGGGCTCCAGCGGCACCTTGGGGGGCAGAATTCATCGTCCCGGCCAACCGGAAAAGGACGGAGTCAACCTGTCGGGATCTGATTTCAGTTTTGATCCGAAAACCTTCGATTTCCGGGCGGAGAACGGTCGGGCCCAATATGGGCTGAGTTTTGACTCCCACGGACGCCGCTATGTCTCCAGCAACAGTATTCATATCATGGCGGTGATGTGGGAGCGGGGCTGGGCGGCACCGAATCCCTGGTTTTCCCTGCCCAAACCTTTTGTCAGCATCGCAAGCGATGGCGGAGCCGCTCCGGTTTTTCGAATCAGTCCGGATGAACCGTGGCGCATTGTTCGTACCCGCTGGCGTGTCTCGGGTGTCGTAAAGGGAGCGGTCGAAGGCGGGGGCCGGGTTTCCGGGTATTTTACGGGGGCTTCCGGGATTACGATCTATACTGGTGACGCGTTGGGGCCGGATTATGTCGACAATGCGTTCATTGGTGATGTCGGTAGCAATTTGGTGCATCGCAAATTGATTTCGAATCACGAGGGGAAAGTGTCGCTGCGGGCTGACCGGTCGCCTGATGAGGCGGAACGCGAGTTTATTGCATCGACCGATAACTGGTTTCGCCCGACGACCTACGCTAACGCTCCCGATGGGTGTCTCTATATCAGCGATATGTATCGCGAAATTATTGAGCATCCCTGGTCGCTACCACCGGGTATCAAAAAGCATTTGGATCTGAACAGTGGAACGGATCGCGGCAGGATTTATCGGGTTCGTCCCGTCGACTTCGAGCGGAGGGGCACGATGACACTTTCCAACGCGACGGATGAAGCATTAACCCAGCTTTTGGAGCACCCCAACGGTTGGCATCGGACCACGGCTCAGCGACTACTTTGGGAAAGAGGGGGGCAGATTGAAGGTTGGGGAGCGCTCACGAAACCGGATCCGTCACTCGAGAAGTTAAAAGCACCTTTCCAGCTCGCATCGTCGTCCGGTGATGAAAAAGTCGCGAAGCTGGCAGCGATCCTTACCACATCCCCGGATGATGAGTGGCTCGTGGCAGCAACTTTGCACGCCGTTAGTTCTCCGGATGAAGCCTCCAGTCTCTTTGGGAAACTGACTCAAAATGGTCTGGGAGACCAAACTTATTTGACTGCACTCGCGGAAATGATCGGAAAGATGAACGATACGGAAGCCGTTGCCGCAGTGATTTCAGTGGCGGCAAGGCAAAGCGGAAGTGCTATGACCGCCGAACTTCTCGAAGCGCTCGGCAGGGGATTGAAGCACTCTGGAAGTTCGTTGGAAAAGGCAGATAAAAGAGATCAGCTGAAGTTGGTCTTCGCTACGGCGAGGGGAAGCGTGGCTGACGACTCGTCCCCGATGGCAAAACGTTTGGCTGCAGTCCGGCTGCTCTCGTTTTCCTCAGGTAAGGCGACTGAAAAAGCGCTCTATTCAGTGTTAGAGTCTCCTGAAAATTCGGCTCTTCATTTTCCGGCGATTGAGTCTCTGGAAAAAATTGGTGTGAATTCTTTAGTCGATAAGCTAATCAAAAACTGGGATCAGCTCGATGGTTCCGTGCAATCCAGGGCGGTCAACCTCTTGATCAAATCACCGCGAAATGCTGAGGATGTGATAACAGCGCTTGAAAAAGAACGTCTTCCCGGATTGGTGTTGGATCTCTCTCAGCTGCAGTTGTTGCGGCAAAGCAAATCGAAGGCGATCCGGGAGCGAATCGAAAAACTCTATCCGGAAGCAAAACCCGTGCCCCGGGCTGAGGTCGTGGCCCGGTTCCAGGGGGCCAAGTCACTGCAGGGCGATGCCAAAAATGGCGCTTTGATTTTTCAGACCGCCTGCGCGAGTTGCCACCGGAATGGTGATATCGGTCACGAGGTCGGACCGGATGTTGCAACTTTCCGAACGGCGGGGGCCGATTCGATTATTCAGAATCTGTTCGATCCGAATAAAGAAATAGCGCCACAATATCAGGCCTTTTTGTTCAGTTTGAAAAACGGGGAGCAGGCAATGGGGATCATCGACAACGAATCGCCTAAAGAAGTTTCGGTAAAGATGGCTTTCGGGGTGGCAAAGACCTTTCCCCGAACCGAGGTGACCTCGATGAAATCACTGGGCCGATCGCTAATGCCGGAAGGACTCGAAGCAACCTTGACCGAGCAGACTCTGGCCGATCTGCTCGCTTATATTGCCGGGGAAACCGAGTGAACGCTTTCCTGAGTGGCTAGTAAGCCATCCAGTCGGCAGGCTCCGGCGTCGGTTCAAAACTCTTGATCTGAAGCAGCGGAGTATATTCGTGATCGTTGGATTCGTGGAAGTGAAGTCGCCCAATCAGCTTATACCAACCCATCTCTTCGTGTTCGGGAGCGGTCTCAGCAAAGTCGATCGGGATCGAGAGAGGACGAGCATCGGCAGCGCAGCACTCGATCAGCAGTCGGTAGGCCCGCAACCGGTTGGGTGGCGAGCCTTCCACGGTATCTTCGATGACTTGAGCGACGGTTTCGATGGAAATCCCCTCCATCACTTTCATCAATTCCTGATCACCTGCCGTGTAGTAAATCTGAGGGACATCGAGAAGAAAGTCGCCGGCAGAGGTTTGAGGCACCATTTTCTTCAAATCCTCGATTGTGAATTCTCCCCAGGCTTCGCCTTTATTCTCCGCTTCGGCCGCTTTTGATCCATCGGGATCGGCGTAGGGATTGGCTTCGGCAGAGGCCACGGCTTTGGCGGCGATGGCAGCTTTTTTCTGGCGGAGTTTCCGCATGTCGTCTTCGATTTCCGCCCACTTGCGGGTGTAATCGCCGCTGAAAGAATCCTGGGAATATTTGGAAGCCGTGAGGAGTGGTACCAGCAGCACGATCAGGGCAAATGCGAGGCTCGAAGCGGTCGCGTCTTCGTGATTGTGGTCGTGACCATGGTCGTGAGCGTGTCCATGATCATGATGGTCATGGTCACAGGTTTTCCCGTGATCGCAGGCTTCGCCGTGTTCATGATCGTGGTGGTGGTGCTCGTGATCGTGGTCATGATCGCAGGCGCTATGGTCGCCGTGGGCGTGGTCGTGACTGCAGGCGCCCGTATCGCGGTTGGCGTTGATCAGATTGAGTACGCCGAGAATGATCATCCCGACCCCGGCAATCGGAACCCAGATCCGGAATGAAGCGGAAAGATAGTCATCAACTCGATGGCTCGCGTAAAAATAGAGAAAAACCCCTCCCCAAACGAGCAGGGTCACCATGCTGAGAATTTCAAATATCTTCTTCATCGTGTTCCTTCCTGTATTTCACTATATTTTAAACCAGACGTAGCTCAAGATCCCGATCGCAAAGAAAAGCGAGACCGCCAGAACCAGAACGAACTTTTTCCGGAATACCGTGAGGTACATAAAAATGAGTTTCACGTCCATCATTGGTCCATAGACGAGGAAAGCGAGACGGGCTGACTGCGGAACCGGAAAGTTCGCGGCAATAAAGGCGTCCGAGGTGCTGCAGAGGCTCAGGATAAAGGCCAGCATCATCATGAGGCCAACTCCGACCGGTTCGCTCTGGTTGAACACCATGACGAGATCTTCGGTCACAAATGCCTTAAAAACCGCTGTGATGGCGACCCCGATGGTGAAGTACATCCCGGTCTCGATGAAGTCCCGCATCGCAGTGCGCATCGCGAGGACGGGACGATTTGTCTTCGGCTCATCCACCGTATGATCGTGGCTGTGCTCATGATCCTCCCCGTGTTCGTGATCGGTGTGCTCGTGTCCGTCCTTCACGGCATCGTCATCAACGAGGGACTGGGCCAGGATCGTCTTCTTTCTTACCCGAAGCAGGATCATTCCCACCGACACTGTCACGAGAAACGCGATAAAAAGCCGGCTCGAGGTCATGAATGCCGCGCTGTAAGTTTCGATCGTTGTCGGATTCTCCCGGAGAGAGAAATTTTTCGTCGACGACTGGAAGGCGTTCATCGTGCTGATCACTGTGATCGGGTTAATGATCGGCGCGGACAACATGTAAGTAACCGCACAGGAAATCGGGAGTCCTTTTTTGATCAATCTCCGGATGACCGGAACGATAGTGCACTCACAGACCGGGAAAATGGCGCCAAGCAAGGCGCTAAGAATCACCGCCAGAGGCTTGTTTTTCGGCAACCACCGGTCAATCAAGCCCGGAGGCAGGTAGGCATCAATAATGCCGGAAATCACCGTGCCAAGCAGGATGAATGGCGCACCCTCGAGAACAATGCTGAGAAAGAGGAAGCAAAAATCTGTAAACGGAGACAACTGCATGAGATTCGGGACTGGTGTGCGCGACACTCGCCTTGTGGCGCAAGTGATGCAAACACGGAAAGCGGGATTCTAAAATTTTGCAACCGCTCTTATTGCAAAAGTGAACAGTCTTTTAGGGTTTTGGAAGCGCTTTCCAGATTTTGACGTCATCAAAACGAGCCTCCTTACCGGTCACGGTGAAATGCACGCTTTCCTTCGTGGGGTGGGCGATTCCCGATGACTTCAGGGTCGCCAGCTTCTCGCCATCGAGGTGTACGCGCATTTCCTCACCCAGAATCTCGATGACCAGCGTGTACCAGCGATTGGTTTCGAGATTCGCTTTCACCGCCGTCCCGCGCCCCTCGAGCAGGGCATCTGCCGCCTTTTTCGTCGCCGGATCCCGCCGCATTTTAAAAATATCGTTCCGCATGATGCCCTCTTTATCGTCTCCGAGTCGAATTTGTCGTTTTGCGATCGCGACCCGGCAAATGTGACCTGCGTGAGAGCCCTTGAACGCCTTATCGTCGAAAACGACGTTAAAAGTCGGCGATTCCGTTAGATTGAAACGGAAGGACATCACCACATCTTTCATGGGAAGATAGATCCGTCCCACGGCTCCGTGCCCGGGATCGTCCTGAGTGGCGACGAGATTGCCCTCTTTGACGTCGAAACCGGGGATAATGACCTTCCAGTCACCGAGCTCATCCCGCTCGAAGTCGTCGGAAAAGAGCATTTCTCCTTTTGCAGCCAGCCAGTCCGGCGATTTGTCCTCAGCCGGAACCGGTTTCACCACGAAGACCCCAATGAAAACGAAGAGGAGTAATATCTGCTTCATCCTGACTCATAGCGGAGTCTTTTCGAATCGGCAAATTGCACCTCTGCCGGATTTCAGTAATTGGACGGAGTCCGTAAATCAGTGATGCCTGGTCTGCCATCAATGTCTGTTTTTCAATAAATCAGGTCTGATTGAATCAAGACTCCCTCAAGTTCCTGAAATATCATGGGGATGCGATTGTACCCTGTACCATTGCAGACTGTACAGGGTACAATGCCAAACCGTACCCTGTACAATCGTGCCGGGGACAACTGCGAGCAATACCTGCCTATGAGACTTCTTTTTTATCTATGTGTCCTTCTCAGTTTATGTATAGGGATCGAAGCAGAGGAATCCGCCTGGGAAACCAGAAGATTGACGGCAGACTTTTATGCCGAGGGCGCGACCACAGCTGATATCAACAGCGATGGCCACGTCGATTTGATTTACGGACCGCAATGGTGGGCGGGACCGACTTTTTCGGAATCCTTTCGGTTCTCGGCCGGGGAACCGTTTACCCCTGACAAAGGCTATTCTGATAGCTTTTTCTCCTTTGCGGTCGATGCGAATCAGGATGGCAAACCGGACCTCCTGATCTACGGGTTTCCCGGGAAAGAGGCTCGTCTCTATATCAATCCGGGTGAGCCGGAGAAGAATCAAAACTGGGCGATGCATCCCGTAGCACCGGAAGTCAGCAACGAGTCCCCGGCTTTCGAGGATATCATTCCGGGCGGGTTACCGGAAATAGTCTGCAGCCGGGATGAAACCTACGGGTATTACACCGCAGGTGAAGATCCAACGCAGCCCTGGAAATGGTATGCGGTATCGAAAAAGGGTGAAGCAGGGGGACGCTTCGAACACGGCCTGGGAGTAGGGGATATCAATCGCGACGGCCGTCCCGATCTCGTCCAGCGAATGTATTGGTATGAAAACAAAAAAGGTACAGGTCTCTGGACGAGGCATCGCTGGTCAATGATTCCCCAATCCGGTGGCGCCCAAATCCTCGTGGATGATATCGATGGCGATGGAGATAGCGATTTGATATCCTCCGACAAGGCGCACGGCTATGGCCTGTCTTGGTATGAGCAATATGAGCCCGGTAAATTTCAACCTCACAAAATTATGGGGTCTACCTCACAGGATAATCCTTTCGGGGTATGTTTTTCCCAACTACATGGATTAGCGCTGGTTGATATCGACGGGGATGGCAGAAACGATATCGTAACCGGTAAACGATATCTAGCTCATCAGGGGAAAGATCCCGGAGGTCTTGAAGCTCCGGTTCTCTATTGGTTCCGAAATACCAAAACCGATCGAGGTGTCGAATTTGTCCCTCATTTTGTGGATGATGATTCCGGAGTCGGTGTTGAAGTCAAAGTCGCTGATTTGAACTCCGATGGCCGTCCCGATATCATCAGCGGATCCAAGCGTGGACTTTCGATACACCTTCAGGGGAAAACCGTTCGCTCCACAGCGGAACCACGCTGGGAAGTGCCGGAAGGTCGCCCTCAAAAAGACTACGGAGCGGGGCTGTCACCGGAGGAATCGCTCGCTCGAATGGAGGTTCCCGAAGGTTTCGCTGTTGACTTGATTGCCGCCGAACCGTCGATCACTCAACCCATCGCGATGACCTTTGATGCCAGAGGCCGACTCTGGGTTATCGAAGGACATACCTATCCACAGCGTGCTCCGGAGGGCGAGGGTAAGGACCGGGTTGTAATATTGGAAGATACCAACGGTGACGGCGATTTTGATAGTAAAAAGGTCTTCGCAGAGGGACTCAATCTCGCTAGCGGCATCGAGATCGGATTCGGGGGCGTCTATATCGGCGCGGCGCCCTATTTTATGTTTTACCCCGATCGGAATCAGGACGACATCCCGGACTCAGATCCCGAGATCCTGCTCGATGGCTGGGGTTATCAGGACACCCACGAAACGCTGAATGCCTTCACTTGGGGGCCCGATGGTTGGCTCTACGGATGTCACGGGGTTTTCACTCATTCCAAAGTAGGGAAACCGGGAACACCCGACAAAGATAGGCAAAAGCTGAATGCAGGTATTTGGCGTTTTCATCCCGTGACTCAACAATTCGAAGTATACGCCCACGGCACCAGCAATCCCTGGGGTTTTGATTTCAATGAGTACGGGGATTTCTTCCTCACTTCCTGTGTGATCCCCCACTTCTATCACCTTTCTCACGGTGGTCTTTACCGAAGACAGGCGGGGCAGCACTTCAATCCCTGGGCCTTTGATGACATCAAAACCATCGCCGATCACTCACACTACGCGGGGAATATCCGCGACCACGCATTCTGGGGCGCCCGCCGGACGGAACGTCCCCCGCCGCCCGCTGATACCTCCGCGCTCGGGGGCGGTCATGCTCATTGTGGGTTAACTCTGTATCAGGCCGACGAGTTTCCAGCGGTATACCGCGGTGCCGCCTTTTTTCACAATCTGCACGGACACCGGATGGTTCGGGAAAAGATCGAAAAGAAAGGTTCCGGTTATATCGCCAGACACCGTCCGGATTTTCTCCTCACGAACGATCATAACTTTGTCGGCGTCGGTGTGATGCAGGGATCTGACGGAGCCCTGTATTTTTCAGATTGGGTCGATACCCAAACCTGCCATCATAGAGACGTCGAAATATGGGATCGGAAAAACGGACGCATCTTCCGGGTTCGCTATGGCGATGCAAAAACAACCCGTCAAAACCTGCCGGAAAAATCTGATACCGACCTGGTTGCTTTACTAGGCAATCGGAACGCTGTGATCGCCCGACAGGCGCAACGCCTGCTTCAGGAAAGAAGTGCCGGTGGAAAGCTACATAGAGAAAAAGTGGCAGCGGCACTCACAGTCTTCGAGGCGGACAACTCCCCTAATTCTGTAAATCAATTGCGCGCTCTCTGGACCCGCCATGTCACCGGCTTGTTAAGCGATGAACTTTTAGCCGCAACTTTCGAGCACGACAGTGAATACCTGAGAGCCTGGGCCGTGCAACTGGCTCCCGTGAACTCAAAAACGCTTCCCAAATTGGAAGCTCTCGCTGCCGGAGAGGATTCGCTGGTGGTGCGTCGTTATCTGGCCTCCAAACTACAGCAAATGCCACTGGATTCCCGGTGGATCCTTGCCGAAAGATTGATCAGTCACGGACGCAGCGGCTACGATCCGAACATCCCACTGCTTTGCTGGTATGGTATTGAGCCACTTGTTGAACTGGACTCCGACCGGGCGTTTGCTCTTGCGGAAAAAACGAACTGGCCCCGGCTGAAAGACTATATATCTCGTCGGGGAGTTGTCACACCCCGGGGGCGCAATGCCATCTCACTATCTCTGGCGAAAGCAAAGTCTGCCGATGAGTTTTCCCGCCTCGCCAGTGGGTTGATTTCGGCGCTGGAGAAACAACCTCCCGTTGACCAACCGGAAAACTGGTCGGCTGCCAAAAAACGAGGCAAGCAGTTGTCCGAAACCAATCAGGCGGTCTCCGGGTATTTGAGTCGACTCGGAGTCAGGTTTGGTGACGGCGAATACTTCCCGGCTTGGCGGGCCATTGCGCAGGATGAAAAGCATAGTCCGGTAAAACGAAGTGAAGCGCTCCACCTCCTCTCCATCGGCCGGGATCCGGAGCTGGGATCGCTGGCAAGGGACCTTTTGTCCGTTCCTGCACTGCGACAGAACGCAATCGCAGCCCTCCGAAACCACCCCGGGAAAGCCACCGCTGATGCCATTGTTCCGGTGATCCCGGAGTTTCCACTGAATCTTCGAAACGAAGCGATCAATCTACTCGCGAGCCGGGCCGATATGGCGCTGCCCCTGCTCGAAGCGGTCGATACAGGAAAGTTACCGTCATCGCTGGTTTCCACCGTGTTGCTGGATCAGTTCGATAGATTCAACGATCGTGAAATCAGCCGGTTTATCGATAAAAACTGGGTGCGCGGCGGCGGTGAAGTTGATCTCGCTCAGCTACACGATTCGATCAAAAGCTGGAAGGCGAAACTGAATCCGAAAGTGATGGCCAAAGCGGACGCTTCCCGTGGTCGACAGATTTTCACAACGACCTGCGGGACCTGCCATCAACTGTTTGGGGAGGGAGTGGCTCTCGGACCTGATTTGACCGGGTCGAACCGGGCTGATCTCGGGTATCTCCTCGAAAACGTGCTTGCTCCCGGTTCGGTGGTCGGAAAAGACTATATGTTAAACGTCTTTTCCATGTCCGACGGTTCGACCCTGAGTGGTATGATCAAAGCGCAGACGCCGGAGTTTTATACGTTATCGATGCCAGGTGGCGCGACCGTTGATGTCAGAAAAACCGAAGTTAGGAAGCGGGAGGAACTGGCCCAGTCCCTCATGCCGGCGGGACTCTTCGGCGCCATGCCTCTGGAACAGGTTGCGGACCTCGTGAAATATCTCGCCTCGGCCCGCCAGGTTCCGCTCACCGGTGCAAAGTCGGCAGCCCCGATGTCGCTTTCGCCGGTTCCCCCCGGAGTCACGCGGATTGAGGGGGAAGCTCTGGCCGGGAAGTTCCATCCCAATGGAGGTCTCGCGGTGGCTCAGGCGATGTCGAATTTCGGGCCGCACTGGAGTGGTAATAAGCAACTGTGGTGGAAGGGCGGTAAGCCGGGCAATATTCTGACGCTTAAGTTGAATGGAATTAAGGCGGGACCGACGGACATCACGATATTTCCGACGACGGCCCGCGACTACGCGACCGCGAAATTTTTGATCAACGGTCAGCTTCAGGAAGTCGATTTCTATACTGCCGAGGTCCTGCCGGGTGAGCCGTTGTTGTTTCGAAATGTAACCATCAGTCCGACCGAGCCGCTTCAGGTAGATATTCATATCACCGGAAAAAATGAGAGTGCGGCGCCGGGCTACATGATCGGTATCGATCGGATCGAGATCGGAAAACCCGGGTAGGGAAAGCTGTCGCGAATCGTTACTTCACGATCCGTCCTGTGACCCGGATGTCCGGACCGATCATCTCGACATTCAAATCTTCAATGTCAGCCATGATTCCATTGATCGGCATCACGGTATTGGAGCCACCCCCGATGATCGGAGCCATATAAAAAACCACTTCGTCGATCAACTTCCGACCGATCGCATGGGAGAACAGGCTTCCACCTGATTCCATGAGTACAGAACAAATCCCGCGTTTCCCGAGATCGTCGAGGACCCGCTCCAAAGGTTGACCGTGATAGACATGAGTCCGGTCGGCATGAGCGTCGTTGAAGAGCTTGGCGCTGAGAGGCAGATTCTTGACCGCAGTCACCACAATCCGCTCCGGTTGTTCGCGACCTTCTGCGTATTTCCCGCGGAGGGTCAGCATCGGATCGTCGGTCCGGACGGTTTCCCCTCCGACCATGATGGCATCACACTGGCGGCGGAGATGCTGCACGTCGTCCCGCGACTCAAGACTGGAAATCCACTGTCCGCGCTCCGGCGGCAGGGTGGTGCGGCCATCCAGTGTCATCGCGGTTTTGGCAATGATGTAGGGACGGCCAGTTTCCATGCGGCGGCGAAAGAAACGGATCAAATACTCAGCGTCGTCTTCGAGGATGCCGGTCACGACATCGACTCCGGCTTCATTTAGAATGGATACCGCAGCGCCGGCGTGAGCGGGATTGGGATCGATCGCACCAACAAACACCCGGCGGATTCCGGACCGGATAATCGCATCGCAGCAGGGCGGCGTTTTGCCTTGAGTCGAGCACGGTTCCAGCGTCACAAAAATATTTGCACCCCGGATCCGGTCGGGCCCCAGCTTCTCGTAAGCGTCGTTGATCGCTTTGACCTCCGCGTGAGCCGTGCCGGCTTTGGAGTGAAATCCGCGACCCAAAATGGTTCCGTCGTTATCGACGATGACCGCCCCGACTGGTGGGTTGGGGGAGGTTAAGCCCAGTCCCTTGCGGCCTTCGAGCAATGCGAGTTGCATGAAGTGTTCCTGGTCTTTTTCCGAAAATGGAAGCTTTTCTTGCCGGTTCAACAGTGTCCGCATCGTTCAGGTATATAACATTTCTTTACTAAATCCAATGATTTGCTGAAAGAACTGCTTTATTGTCCCCGCTCAAACCCTCCGGGGCCGATCCATTCCCCACTACCTTGAGCAGGAGGGGGGGAAACATTTTCCGGAGGTGGGATGTAGGCCGCCGGAGCTTGACTGGCGCTGGCGGCATGTTCATCGGGTGAGCAGGAGGTCAGGAAAAAGATCGTAATCAAAAAAACGTAAGGGGTCCAGGTTTTCATGGGCGGTTTGTTAAACTTGAACTTTCAGAAAGCGGGCAATTTCCTCCCGGTCTTCAGCGGTGAGAAGATCGCGTCGGGCCGCGAATTCATTTCTCCGGTACCGGTCTTCCTTGAAATCGAGAGGTTTTATCTCGGTGACTTTTAAAATTTGAGCGTCTCTCCAGACAAAAGCGTTCGGGTTCCACGGGCCAACCATTTTGGGATTGGTCCAGGTGTGAACAGAGAGCAGTTTGTCGGTCAGAGCAGCCGCGAGGTGCATAGGACCGCTGTCGACACTGAGAGTCCAGCCTGCCTGACGAACCAGCCAGATGAGTTGGCGCAGGCTCGTTTTGTTCATCAAATTGATCCCGTTGTAGGGCAGGTGACGATGATCGAGAAAATCACCAACTCCCACAACCACTACCGGCACAGGAGAAAAGTGATTGATCAGGTCGATCACTTCATTGGCGGAAAAGGATTTCCCGATTCCGCGGGAAAAGGGGTGAAGTAGAATCCATGGTTCATCCTCTGGCGGAAGCAGCTTGCGATCGACCGGTTCCCCCTCGGACAGAGTGAACTGGGTGGGGGCATCTTCCGGCACCCCGCAGGCTCTCGCCAGCTTCATATATCGCTCCACGGCGTGAGTGTTTTCCCAGTCGGGAATCTCCACTTTTTGATCGTAAAATCGTGAGGCACCTTCCCGGCTGCGTTCAAAACCAACAGAGTGCTTTCCGGCCGCTTTCCGAACCATCAAACCGCTTCGGAGGAGGCCCTGAAAATCGACCACGAGGTCGGGATTGATCGGGGCAATCGCTTCGTTCGCCCACTCGCGGGCTTTCAAAATATCCCGCCAGCCTTTCCATTCCCGGCGTGGGAAGAGGACGCGGTTATGAATGTAGGGGATACCTTCCAGAATCGGAGACCATTCCGTGTTCACAACCCAACTAATCGTCGCCTTCGGCGCAGCCTGATGCAGCGCGTGGACAGCGGGCAGGGTGTGAATGACGTCGCCAAGAGCGCTCGGCTTCACAACCAGAATTTTTTCGCAATCTGAGAGGTTCAACGGAGTGGGAGGTTACTTTCCTAGCGCGAGGCGATGCGCGAGCATTTCCGGGAGGCCCGCATCAAGGATCTTCTGCTGCGCCGTTTGGATATCGTATTCCAGACGGCGAATCTCGACCCTCTTGGTTTCCACATCATAAATCGCGTATGATGATCTCCAGTCCCCGTCGCGGGGTTGCCCCACGCTGCCGACGTTGATGAAATACTTCCGACCCAGCTCCAGAGTCGTCGTGGTTTCATCGATCGCTTCGACACTTTCGTTTTTGATATAAATTCGAGGGGTGTGGGTGTGCCCGTAAAAGCACAGTTGGGTGAACTGATAGCTGAAACTCGCCATCGCATCGAATTTATTGGTCACGTACGTCCAGCCACCGGGGGTATCGAGCGTGGCGTGAACGATTGTAAAATCTCTGACCTGGCGAACCAGTTTCAAGTTTCTGAGCCATTCACGTTCCGCTTCGCCCAACTGATCCCGGGTCCATTCCATCGCTCTTTTGGCGAGGGGATTGAGGCCTTCCAGAGAGGTATCGAGAATCGCTTCTTCATCGTGATTCCCTTTCACCACGGGGCATCCCATTTCCCGAACCTTATTGAGGCATTCAACCGGGTTGGCATTGTACCCAACGATATCTCCAATACAAACATAGTCGGTACACTTCTGTTCGGCAGCATCGTAAAGAACCGTTTCCAATGCCTCCAAATTGGCGTGTATGTCTCCGAAGATAGCGTATCTCATTCAAATTGGGCTTAAAATGGGGCGGAAAGATCCTTCAAGGGTGAAACTAAACATAGAATACTGCAATTAGCAATGCGATGTGCCGATTCAGCCACATGACGTTTTTTTTCTATGAGTCGGACAATAAGCGGGTAAAGATCAGCCACAGAGGGACGAAGGGCTGACTTCAAATCCATCAAACCGGTGTTTGATGATATGTGGCACAATCGCAGTGAGTAACACATCGTTCCCTTCATAATTCTGTTCGAGGATATTGGCCTCCCGATGGAGTAAGGCTACCAAATCCTGTCTGGATTGTGGAATTCTTAATTCGAGGCGCGAAACCCGATCAACTAGCATATCACAAAAAGATTGCATCAATTGATCAATATTTTTTTCCTCCGTGGCGGATATAAACACCGCTTTGCCATCAAAATAGGTCTTCAGCTCCTGCATCCGCGCGTGATCATGCTCGATCAAATCGACTTTGTTGAGCACGATCAGAGTCGGTTTATCGGCCGCGCCCAGTTCCGCGAGAACTGATAGCGTGGTTTCGTAGAAGGCAAAAATTTCGTCCGCACTGGCGTCGAGAACATGGACGAGGAAGTCGGAGATAATTGCCTCCTCCAGAGTCGCTTTAAATGCCTCTACAAGGCGGTGGGGCAGGTTCCGGATAAATCCCACCGTATCCGTCAGCAGGAGGGCCTGGCCGTCCTCCAGGCCGATCGCCCGGGTCGTCGGGTCGAGCGTGGCAAACAGCTTGTCTTCCGCCAATACGCAGGCACCTGCGAGACGGTTCAGCAGTGAACTCTTACCCGCGTTGGTATAGCCGACAATCGCCGCGTGAGGAATCCCTTCGTCAAAGCGCTGCTTTCGCTGAGTGACCCGGTTTTTGCGGACCTCCTCCAGTTCCGCCCGAATCCGGTCGATCCGTTTCCGGGCGAGACGCCGGTCGACCTCGATCTGCTGCTCACCTTCACCCCGGGAAGCGCCTTTTCCGCCGCCACCTCCTCCACCGCCCTGACGGTCGAGGTGGGACCACATCCGGGCCAGCCGGGGCAGGGAATACTGCATCCGGGCCAGCTCAACCTGAAGAGTTGCCTCTTTGGTCTGGGCCCGCATTTTAAAAATATCGAGAATCACCTCTTCCCGGTCGATCACGGTGATGCCCGACTCCTCCTCCCAGGTTCGTTGTTGCATCGGGGAAAGCTCGTTGTCGATGATAATGCAATCGGCATTAAGATCTTTGGCCTGCTCGATCAATTCGGCGCACTTCCCCGTGCCGGTGAGGTATCGGGTGTTCCGGTTCCGCACAAAAAAGCATTCGGCTCCGACGATTCCGATTTGAAGGGTATCAACCAAATCCGCCAATTCCTCGAGCAGGCTGCGGGCCACGTCCTCGTCGTTCCGATCAAAATAAGCGCCGATGAGGAACGCGCGCTCCACCATATCGGGTTTATCTCTGACATCAAACATAGCCATAATTCAGTCTTTTTCCCCGGGTCGCCGGAAACAGTAGTTGAGTCTCACCCTAGCAAAGTTTTCACCCATTGCAGCCGCAAAGCGCCGGATTTGAAAAAAGCCCGACCTCAGAGGGAATGTAAAAAATTGGGAGCTGTGAAATCGTGGCCTAGCCCAAAAGCTTTTTCACAGTCGCGAAATTTTCGTGCATCGCCGCGGTGACTTCCGGGACCCGGCGATCGAGGTATTCGATGTGAATACTGATCGGGCCGTCGAAGTCGCTGTTTTTCAACGTTTTGAAGAAGCCTTTGTCGACCGCACCTTCACCAATCGGGCCCCAGTCGAGTTTGTTGTCATTCCAGTGCGGCTCTTTCAGGTAAACGGTATCGACGAAAGGACGGATCAGGGCGAAATTCAGCGGCCAGGCCTTGGCACCTTCAACGGTGGCGTGCCCGATGTCGAATGCGACTCCGAGTTGCTTCGGATCGTAGTCGGTAAAAACCTCGTATAGATCCCAGATTGGAGCGCCAAAGTAATTTTTACCAGAGTGATTCTGATAGACCGGCTTGATCCCGATCTCATCAGTTAGTGCAACCAGATCCTTGAGCTTTGCTTTGAAGTCAGCCAGTTGCGGAAAAATTGGCTGATTCAGATCGTACTTGTAATAAGCCATCCGGAAGCGTTTAACCCCCAGTTCAGCAGCCGTCTTGAGGACCTTTTCGGTGTGCTGTTCATCGCTGACTTCGTTGATGCCGGAAGTCAGCAAAGTCATGGAAAGCCCCTGCTTTTTCAGGGCATCGATCAGTTTCGGGAGATCCTCGTCCACTTTTTCCGGAACCACCTGACCTTCGGGGCGGACCGGCGCTTCGATGCCATCGAAGCCTACCTCGGCGATCACTTTGGCGCATTCGTCATAACTGAGGTCCTGAAGTGGTTTGGAAAAGGTGCAAAATTCCCAGCGTAATTTTTTCTCCTCAGCACTGCCTGCGAGGCTCGGAAGCGAAGACGCTGCCGCAGCCCCCAGTGAAGTTTTGATCAAATTGCGCCGACTGAAAAGAGATCCATGATTCATGCCAGCAGCCTATCGGTTTCAGCCCGCAGCGGCAAGGCCCGAACTATTACCTGAGCGCGGTGCAACCCCATGTTGCGGACACATCTGTCCGCAGTCCAGAAAGCCGAATTCCCTTTCGAGGGCGTCTCGCTACGCTTTTTCCTCTTCTTCGAGGTCAATATCGCCGATTTCGTCGAGGATACTGAGAACGTGGACGCCGCGTTCGACTGAGTTATCGCCGACGAAGGTCAGCATCGGAGTGTTGCGGAGAATTACGCGTTTCATCATCTCGTTCTGGATGAAGCCCCGCTTTTTGTTGAGCTGGGAAATCGCATCTTTCGCTTTGCCTTTGTCACCGATCACTCCGACGTAAACCGTTGCGGTGCGCAGGTTGGGAGCGGTGTCGACGGCGTGAATCGTCACGAGGATGTCGGAGAATTCGAAATTTCGTTCGACGCAGGTGATGATTTCACGCTTCAGCAGTTCGTTAACTTTGGATATTCTCTGGCTCATATTTCTCCTCTATTTTTGGGGGTGATTCTTACTCTGAAACGATTTGCCGGAGATCCCCCTTGGATTTTAATCGTTCTATTTCAACCGGTGGCTTCCCGCAGGCTGAATTAGAGAGAGACTTCGAGCTTTTCCAGTTCGTAACACTGAATGATATCGTCTTTCTGATAGTCGTTAAAGTTACCGAGCTTAACTCCGCACTCGATACCGTTTTTGACTTCTTTCACATCGTCTTTAAAGCGTCTCAATGTGCTGAAGGCACCATCGTAGATCGGAACCTTGTCGCGAAGCACCCGGGCGCGGGCCACTCTCACCAGCTTGCCGTCGGTTACCACGCACCCACCAACTCTGCCGGAGCTGAGTTTGAAGACTTCGAGAACCTTGGCGTGTCCGAGGATTTTCTCGCGGGTTTCCGGATCGAGCATTCCGAGCATCGACTCTTTGATCTGGTCGAGCAGTTCGTAAATGATTGAGAAAAGTTTGACCTGAACCCCTTCGCGTTTCACCGCTACTTGCGCTTTGCTTTCCACTTTGGTGTTGAATCCGATCAAAATCGCATCGGAGGCGCTGGCGAGCAGAACATCAGCTTCGGTTATCGGACCGGCTCCCTGGCGAATGATGTCCAACTTGATTTTGTCGGACTCAATTTCCATGAGCGATTTTTCGATGGCCTGCAGCGATCCTTGAACGTCTGCTTTGATGATCAGTTTGAGAACGGTCTTCTGACCGTCTTCGATATTGGCAAAGAGAGTCTCCAGAGCCGATTTTTCTTCGGGCTGAAGCTTCTGCTGTCTCAGTTGGACCTGACGCTCTTCGCCCAGTTTCTTGGCGTGGCGTTCGTTCTCCATTTCGACGAGTTCGTCGCCGACGTTGGGGATTCCGGAAAGCCCGATGACTTCGATCGGGGTCGATGGTCCAGCTGAATCGACGCGGTTGCCCTGATCATCGACGAGGCCTTTGATTTTACCGTAATGACTTCCGCAGATAAAAGGTTTGCCCTGTTCGAGCGTTCCGGTCTGAACGACCACGCTGGCGGTCGGTCCTTTTCCGGCTTCTGATCTTGCTTCGATCACGATAGCGCGGGCGGGGCCGTCAGAATTTGCGCGAAGTTCCATAATCTCGGCCTGGAGATTAATGGTGTCGAAAAGTTCATCGAGTCCAACGCCGGTCTTTGCGGAAACTTCCACACAAAGGGTGCTTCCTCCGAGATCTTCGGGAGCGAGGTCTTTGCTCTGGAGCTGACCTTTGACTTTGTTGAGGTCGGCACGGGGCAGGTCAACCTTGTTGATCGCCACGATAATTGGCACATCAGCGGCGCGACAGTGATCGATGGCTTCCAGAGTGGTCGGCATCAATCCGTCATCAGCCGCGACGACAAGAATGACGATATCGGTAACATTGGCACCGCGAGCCCGCATCTCTGAGAATGCGGCGTGACCCGGGGTATCGATAAAGGTGACTTTCTTCCCGTCTTTCTCGACCTGGTAAGCACCCATGCCCTGGGTGATGCCCCCGGCTTCGCCGGCAACAATCCGGGAACCGCGATAGTGATCGAGGAGGGAGGTTTTTCCGTGATCGACGTGGCCCATGAAAGTAACGACCGGTGGACGCTCCTTCAGTTGGTCTTCCTCAACTTCCTCTGGATCGGGAAGTTCAGGCTCTTCAATCACTTCCTCGACTTTATGAACGCCACCACCTTTTTCGCGGCGCTCCTGTTCGAGGACAAATCCATTGTTTTCACAAAGTTTGGCGGCGATGGCCGGCTCGATGGTTTGCTCCGCGCTGGCGAAAACATCCATGGTCATCAGCTCGCGAATCAGGTTGAACGGCTTCAGCCCCATCAAATCGGCCAGCTCACTGATCACGATAGCCCCTTTCATGTGGACTACTTTCTGCCCATCCACTTCCTCGACCCGCTTGTCGGTATCTTCATCTTCTTCCGGCTCAACGGTTGCCTTGGCTGCGGTGGTCGTAACCGGCATCACTGCATTTTCGTCTCCCAGATGACTATACAAAGACCCTTCTTTGGCTATGACCTTCTTCTTAGCCTTTTTCTTGGATTCACCTTCATCGATCATATCCAGCGCTTCCGCTTTTCTCTCGTCGAGAGTTTTAGCGGGCTTTTTCGATTTGGGTGATGAAGCTGGTTTTTTGATGGGCATAAACTGGTGGTAAATGGGCTGTTAGTGTAAAACGTGAGTTATCTAAATCAATAATTTCGGTAAAGGGAGGGAACGGTAAAAAAGCGGGGCTTTATTCGGCAACATCGGCGGTTTCGATACCGGCTGCTTTCTTTGCGGCTGCAGAGATTGCTTTGGCATCTTCGACGTCAATTTGCAGAATGCCCGCGATATCGACTTCGTCAACTCCCGTAGCCAGTAGTTGCAGGCTGTTTACACCACCGACAACCAATTCTTTTGCCTGATCGAGGCTCAAACCGGCAACGGTGAGAGTCTGAGCGGCGTCATTGATTTTCTTCTCAAATTCTTCCTGAGCGGATTCGTCTTTCTGGACTTGAACGTCCCATCCGACCAATCGGGTGGTGAGGCGAACATTCTGTCCGCGACGTCCGATTGCTTTGGAAAGCTCTTCTTCATCGACAAAAACCCGAACCACTTTGTTCTCTTCGTCGATGGTCATTCTTTCAATCACAGCAGGTTTGAGGGCGTCTTCGACAAAAGCTCTCAGGTCGTCGCTGTAGCGAATGATATCCACTTTCTCTTTATTGAGTTCGTTGACGATGTTTTTGACCCGTGCGCCACGCAAACCGACGCAGGCTCCAACAGGATCCACTTTTTCGTCTTCACTCCATACCGCCACTTTGGTCCGGAAGCCGGGCTCTCTGGCGAGGGCGCGAATTTCAACCGTGCGGTCGGCGATTTCGCTGACTTCTGATTCGAAAAGGCGGCGAACAAAATTAGGATGGCTCCGGGAAAGAATGATTTCAGGGCCGCGGGAACCGTTCTCCACAGCTACCACATATACCCGGATTCGGTCGCCGGTGTTATATTCCTCAGTGGAAACCCGCTCGCGCTGCGGCATGATTCCTTCAAATTTTCCAAGGTCGACCCAAACGTCACCTCTTTCGAAGCGTCGAACCGTACCGCTTACGATATCACCCGCGCGGTCTTTGAATTCGTCGTAAATCATTTCCTTCTCAGCCTGGCGGAGGCGTTGAAGCATGGTTTGTTTTGCGGTCTGGGCGGCGATCCGTCCGAAGTCAGCCGGAGTGATATCCACTTCCAATTCATCTTCGACATTGATGTCGGTATTGATACGGCGGGCGGTAAAGATATCGATTTCGTCGTATGGATTCTCGACCCGGTCTACAACAACGAGAGTGGAGTAGGCGCGAATGTCGCCCTTGTCGGGATCAACTGAAACCCTCAGATCGCGGGCAGGACCGATTTTCTTACGCAATGCCGACTGCAAGGCCGTTTCAAGCGCTTCCACCATCACATCGCGCTTGATGCCTTTTTCCACTTCGTAATACTCAAAAAGAGATAGTAACTCGTTTGTCATAGTCTAAATACCCGCCTGAAATTGAGACAAAAAAAAGCGGGACATAAGGCCCACTTTCGATTTATCAGTAATTCAAAGAACCACTAATCTCAGCTGTGTAATTTTCAAGATACCAATTTTAACGGAGTACGCAACCTTGAAATCCCCACAATGTCAGGCTCGATCAGGTTTTTGCGCGCTTCGCCATGATTCCGGATCGATTGATACGGGTTGCAACTATCCTGCTGCTCCACTATGAGGAAACGATGCAGCGTCAGATTCAGGCCGTTACTTTTGATGCCGGGGGCACCTTGATTCATCTCGTGGAACCGGTAGGGGAAAGTTACTCCCGGGTTGCCTGTGAGTTCGAGATAGAAGCGGATCCGGCGACGCTCGAGCGTTTTTTTCGTGAAGTTTGGAAAGAGACGCCTCCGCCATTTATTTCCGGAGCGGAAGAGGGGGTGAGTGAGCGGAGCTGGTGGAAGCTTCTGGTGGGAGAGGTGTTTGCCAGAACTCTGGCGAGTCGTGAATTAACTTCTTCCTCGATTTTCGATCAATTTTTCGACCGGTTGTATGATCACTTTGCTGAACCGGGGGTATGGGAGTTGGATCCTGATGCGCTGGAAGTCCTCGATGAGATTGGGAGGCGAGGTGTGCGGAGCGCAATCATTTCCAATTTCGACGAACGTCTTCTCAGGATATTGGCGGATCTGGAAGTATTGGATCGATTCGATCCGTTGGTGATTTCCAATAACCTCAATTTCTCAAAGCCCCATCCGGCGATTTTCCAATTTGCGATCGATCAGCTCGATTTACCTGCTGAGGCGATTCTTCATGTCGGTGACGATCCGGTCAGCGACGTCGAGGGAGCGACTGCGCTCGGGATGCAATCATTTTTGGTCGGAAGGGGAAAAGGTCAATTAATCGAAATTTTGTCTAAACTTCCACTTGCAGAACGATAATCAGTGTGTAAAATACGCGCCTCACCAATTTCCGGAAAGGTAGCTCAGTTGGTAGAGCAGTTGGCTTTTAACCAATTGGTCCTGGGTTCGAGTCCCAGTCTTTCCACCATTTCTTTTTTAACGCCAAATTCGGCGATTATTATCAAGCGTAGTTTTTTCGAAACTCGCTCCTGTCTGGTAACGATAGGGTCTTCTTTGACAGGATGCCACGTGTCTTACCGAATTGTCTATTCCGACACGAAGGCTTACGGTTCCCCGCCTGTCGTGTGGAATCGCAGAAGGCGCATCTGGTGCGATACGAGCGATTGATTATTTTCTTAGTCTTTTTGTGCATAAGAAAATTGTGACTTCGTATAACGAACATGCAGGGAGTCATT
>JARGPI010000037.1 GCA_029213005.1 Verrucomicrobiales bacterium | reverse complement strand
AATCGCAATTCATTCATTTCCCGCTTCGGTGTCTTTTTTTATGAGGCAACGCGAATGTGTTTCTCGACTATTGATGCGGAGCGCCCATTTCTGTTATTCTTGCTAAGGTCGGAGGGTGAAATCCCGTCCAACCACTCATTTCGCTTTAAATTTTATGGCACCGTACCGAATCGTTACAACCATCCTGTTCATTTTCGTCCTTTTCAGTGTATCTGTCTCCAACGGGATCTCCGGAAGCAGCGGGAAAAAGAAAAAAGGAGCGCCGGAAATCAATGAAAGCGCGACCCGGTTTTCCAAGGCGATTCCGCGTTTTAAAAAATCGGGCAACAAACAGACAGCGGCGAAACAGATGACTCAATTGATTCATTTGCTTGCGAATTCCAATCGAAATCATGTCAGCTCAAACGCATCGCTGATCCGGAAAGCTTTCGATTTTCGCGACGATATTGGAGATCAGCAACAAATTGTGACGACGGGGGCGATTTTGAAAGCCTGGGAAACGGCCTATGACCTCGGCGCGCTGCCCAACAAGCGTTTTACAGGAAGAATAACCCAGGGACGTTACAGCGGGGAGCGACTGGTTTTTGAAAATATTGTGCCACAGGAGGTGCTGCCCGGTTGCGCCGGCTACATCGGCAACCTCCGCCTTGTTCCCGCCTCTCTGGCGAGGAAGCAGAGCGATCCACTGGACAGTAGAGACGAGGCTTATGCCATCGGCCTGAAGCGGGTGATGTATGAGGCTGAAACTCGCGCCGCGATGCTAGACATTGGGAAGTCAAAAATTGGGCATCTCGGACTGACCAAAGCTGAATATGACGAACGCTGGCAAGCGGAGGTTGAAGCCACCGGCAATGCCTACGAGGAGGTCCCCAATCTTCAGCTTGTCGGACAGAGACAGAGTTCACCGGCAAAAATTAACGGGAACACCTATTCCCTCCGGGTGGAAGTTACCAATATGTCCCGCCATCCGACTGAGGTGGAAATCACAAGTACCATCGTAGGCTATACCGATGAGAATAACCGGCTTTACGAGATGAAAAGAGACGTCCGGACTTTCAAAATGCGACGATCCGAAGTGCGGGAATACGAGATTCGGACTCCCAATGTCGCGGCATTTAAGGAGGGAGTCGCGAAACTGGATCCCAAACCTCAACCCAAAGCCGCCGCAAAAGGGCGCAGTAAAGGAAAGGGCAAAGGAAAGGGCAAAGGAAAGGGCAAAGGAAAGGGCAAAGGAAAGGGCAAAGGAAAGAAAGGGCCGGCGAAAGTCGTAAACCCGGTGAATTACCGCGGCTACACGGTGGTCGCGAAATTCAAAGGTGAAGTGATCGCCACCCTGGGGAGCGATGGTCGCATGGCCCGGGTCGCTGCGGGGGAGTACGCTCGTCCGGCGGTGATCTTAAAGGGCGGCAAAGGTCGATCAGGCTCGTCGTCGGGTAAGAAGTAGATACCTCCCTGCCCGTAAAGTTCTGAAGTTGGGGCCAGCCCTGGTTCCCACGGAGGGACACAATCGCGTATACGATGATGTTGACCAATCGGAGGAATTTGACATGAGCGAAGTGAAAGAACATGGATTTGTCGAAATCAGAAGGACAGCAGGCTGAAATTGTTCAGCTTATTGCTCAGCATCAAAGCCGGTTGAGAGGGTTTATCCGCAGTCTCATGGTTCGTGCTGAGGATGTGGATGATTTGCTGCAGGAGGTAAACATTGTTCTTTGGGAAAAAGCGGATCAGTTCGAGCCCGGAACCAGTTTCTGGGCCTGGGCCAGTCAAGTCGCGCGCTTTAAGGTGTTGAACCAGATGCGAAAATATGGTCGGGAACGCTTTGTGTTTGACGATGAATTTCTCGCTGAGTTGGCGGATGTTGCCGAGGATCGTTTTTCGGAGATTGACCAACGTCGTTGTGCTCTCGATCATTGTTTGAGGCAGTTACCCACCACGCAGCGCCGACTTTTGGATCTTCGTTATTTTGAAAGCCGTTCCATCGCCGAAGTGGCCACTTCGACTGAGCGTCCGGTGGGATCGATCAAACAAACGCTTTATCGGATTCGGGCGGCGCTCCGGGATTGTATCGAGAAACAGCTCAGTCAGCCCCAATCGATTTGAGTTATGATTAATTCTGAAGAAAAAGAATTTCAGGAGCTTCTTCAACAAGCGGTTGATGGTTGTTTAACGAATACGGAAGGCCGGCGACTTCAGGAACTGGCTAGAGGTAATCGAGAGCGACTGGAGGAGCTGGTCGATCATTCCTTAATTGCCTCGCTTTTATTTGAAGAGAGCGGGGATGAATCGGTTGGTGATCTGGTTGATTTTCTGACGGCTGATGGTCCGCCAGATATGGTGAACGCTAAGCGATTGGTGAATCGACAGTCACTGGCCATTGCAGCGGCCTTAGCAGTCCTGTTAGCCGTAGGGAGTTTGTTCTTTAGCCGATCGAATGCACCGGACACCGCCGGGAGAGCTGAAATACATGATAACAGCGTGGCCCAGTTAACGGAATCAGTAGGGGTTCGCTGGGAAAGCGGGGGCGGTCCGATCGCGGGAGCGGCTTTGGCACCCGGGATTCTGCAGATTGCGGAAGGCATTGCCCGAATTGATTTCTATAGTGGGGCGCGACTGGTGGTTGAGGGGCCCGCGGAGTTGGAGATCGTTTCCGCTTACAGTGCGTGGTGTCGGAGCGGGAGAATTCGCGCTCATGTTCCGGAGCAGGCGCGGGGGTTTAAAATATTTACCCCTTCCTTTGAGTTGGTCGATCTGGGGACCGAGTTCGGGATGGATGTATCGAAGGATGGAGCCGCTCAAGTTCGGGTTTTTGATGGGGAAGTCGAGTTGTTTTCCCCAATGGAAAAGCAGTCGGTTCTGGGTGGGCAGGAAGTAAAGATTTCTCCGAGTGGTGAATCAGCTCCGGTTCTCTCCGGTGAAAGTAACGGCGACCAATACCCGACCTTTAGTGACTTACAAACCCGGGCGACTCAAGCGGCGGCTACCAAGTTGGAGCGATGGCGCAGTTGGAACCGGTCTTTAGCCGGGGATCAGCGGGTTGTCGCAAGATTTGATTTTGAAAAAAACTCGACTCCGGAGGCTGTGGTCGTGGGCTGTTCTCCCGCCGAAGGGCGTTGGCCGGGTAAAGGCGCACTGGAGTTCCGTCGCCCCGGTGACCGGGTCAGAGTCAATATCCCGGGGAAATTTAATGCTCTTACTTTGGCGGCCTGGATCCGTGTCGATACCTTGCCGCAGAGACGACAGGCGCTTCTCCTGACTGACGAGTATAGAATTGCTCATCTCCACTGGCAAATTGGTCTCCTTGGGGAGGTGAGGTTCGGGGCAAAATTAAAAGAAGGGGTCAGACGCCGGGAGTTCGAAAGACCCGCCAGTCCCGTTTTGTTCGATATGCAACAAATCGGAGTTTGGAATTTCATCTGCACCAGCTTCGATCGCGAAACCAGCTCGGTATGCCATTATTTCAACGGGCAAAAAGTCTCCACCCATAAATTTGTTTTTGGTCAGCCCCTGCAGATTGGTTCCGGGGATATTGGAAACTGGAGTGTTCCCATAAATGACACCAGAAAAGTTAATCCAGTCCGCAACTTTGTGGGTCGAATGGATGAACTCACCATTTGGAATGTAGCCTTGGAGCCTGACGAAATCGCTGAGGTGTATAACCAGTACAAACCCTGATTCGAAGTTTATGAGACATATCAAAAATAACCGGCGCGCCTTTCTCAAAGCGGCCGGTATCTCTATCGCTCTACCTGCACTGGAGTCGGTGGGCGCCGCTAAATCGGCAACGCCACCTAAGCGGATGATCTGTATCTGTAGTGCTCTTGGAATGAATCCAGAGGCCTTTTTTCCGACGACGTTCGGGAAAGACTTTACACCATCACCTACTCTGATGCCTCTGGGCGGTTTTCGCGACGATTTGACGGTGTTCTCCCATATGGACCATCCTGCGATCTTTACGAAACACGGGTCGATGAACTCAATTTTGAGTGGGATCGACGCGAAACGTGCGGTTGCGGGTCAAAATGTCTCGATTGACCAACTCGCGGCCACCCACGTCGGGTATGAAACGCGATTTCCCTCCGTTCACATTTCACTGGGCGGGACTCAGGGTAATTCGTGGAGTCCTTCAGGTATCAAAGTCCGTGAAGAGGTCAATCCGATGGACCTCTTTAAGAAGCTGTTTGTAAATGATTCCGAAGCGGCCAAAAAGGCTCGAAAACTGGAACTCGATCAACAGGGCAGTGTGCTGGATCTGGTACGGGGGCAGGCGAAACGACTCGCCAAAAATGCCAATGCGCCGGATCGGGATAAGCTCGACGAATATCTCACTGCTGTTCGCGAAGCAGAAGAGAGAATCCAGGGTATCCAGCGGTGGCAGGATATTCCGAAGACCAAAGTGGATATTGGGGATGATACAAATTCCCATGGGAATATGGATTATGCGACCCTGGCACCTTTAATGTTTGACCTGTTGGTTCTCGCGATTCAATCTGATACCAGTCGGGTCTTTACCGCAGGCTTCGGAATGCACAACCATGTGATCGAACTCGATGGGGTGAATACCGGGTACCATGGATTGACTCATCACGGGAATTTACCGGATCGCCTCAAGCAGCTCCGGATTATCGAGACTTTCTATATCGGGCAAATGGCCCGCCTGATCGGCAAGTTAAAAGAATCTCGATCCGGAGAGGGTTCACTGTTGGATGACACGATGGTGTTTTTCGGTAGTGGTCTGGGGGATGCCGCCCGTCACTCGAATCGAAATCTTCCGATTGTGGTGGCCGGGGGCGGGTTCCAGCATCGGGGGCATGTCGACGCGCTGCAACCCAATAAATTGCAAACACCGCTAAACAACCTTTATACCACGATGCTGCAGAATTTTGGTATCGAGATTGACGCCTTTAACGGGGCTACCGGAACGGTTGATCTGGGTTGATAGTTGATCCTGTAAAATTTAGCAATGGTACCCTGTACACTCACAAACCGTACCGGGTACAGTCTGTCTCTAACTAACGATTTCTTTAAATGAAAACTATATCCTTGCTCGGGCTGCTTCTGGTCCCTTTCTTTGCTTTCGGGGCGGAGAGTGATGTGCAGGCCTTTTTTCAAAGTCATTGCGTGAAATGTCACGGGGAAAAGAAGCAAAAAGGGAAAGTGCGACTCGATGATCCATCTCGATTCGACGCCGAGCTCTGGACTGCTATTTACGATCAACTGGCGAATCAGGAGATGCCGCCGGACGATGAGCCGCAACCCGATGCTGCGGAAGTAGAGATGATGAAGAAGCATGTCCTGGCGCTGGCGACTGAAGATCAACCGGCGACGGATCCGGGGTTTCGTCGCCTCAATAAACGAGAATATGGTTACACCGTTCGGGATCTGCTTGGCTTGAAAAAAGGTATCTTTGATCCCGGCGAATCGATCTACAATGAAGAAGTGGATGAGGGTTTCGACACCCGGGCGAGGGCCCTTATCATATCCAACGAAATGTTGTTGGAATACATGGGTGCAGCTCAGAAAAGCCTGGGACATGCTCTTTTCACCGATCAAACCGCAAAACCCGATTCGGAAACGGTTCAGGTAAAAATGAACGCGATGAAGGGCGACGGAGGTAGTCGGTATATCAATAATAGCAAAGACCACATTATCATGCGAAACGGAGGGCGTGGTGAAATTTATGCCGGTCGCAAGAACCGCTCCATGGAGGGGCCGGGGCGCTATAAAATTACGGTAACCGCATCGGCGGTTGATCGTGACTTTTATCCGATTCGCTTTGCTCCAGCTCAAGGCCCCCTGGTGATGGGGTTTGGGGTGGCTCCTCATAGTGGTAACAGCCTGTCCTCGCAAGGGACGGTTCATCAAACTTTCCAGTTAAAAGATGAGGTTGAACAGACGTTTGAAATCGAAAGCTGGATTGACCGCGGGCATTATCCCTACTTCTCGTTTGTCAACGGCCCCTCCAAACCGATCACCCAAATTCGGGCAAATATCAGGAGGGGGAAGCTCGATAAATCATTTGCCAGAAAACCCTTTCGAGGACCTGGAATTAAAATAAGCGCGCTGAAGATTGAAGGCCCCTTTCATGACGAGTGGCCTCCTCAATCAATCAAAACGACCTATGATTTAGACCGGATTCCCGATATCAAAGACCCGGCAATGCGGGCCGCTACGGTCCGCCGGTTTGCCACCCGTGCTTTCCGGCGCTATGTGAGCGCCGAAGAGTTGGAACCCTATTTCGCTTATTTGGATGAGCAATTTGTTGAAACCAATGACTGGCACACATCGACGGTTCGCACCTTCGCTGCGATGATGGCTTCGGTCGACTTTTTGTACCTGAACGAAGGGCAGGGCGAACTTGATGCCTATGCGCTGGCGAACCGTTTGTCTTATTTTTTGACCAGCAGCATGCCTGACGGTCAACTTTTCGCGTTGGCAAAATCCGGACAGATAAAAGATGAAGAAGTATTTCGTTCCCAGGTCTTGCGACTTCTTAACGATCCCCGATCGAGGCGTTTCACGGACAGTTTTGCGGATCAGTGGCTATCGCTGGATACTCTGGGCAGCATGCCGCCGGATGGGAAGAACCCCGCGTTCCGGGAATACTACAGAGCCAATCTGGAATCAGCGATGCTTGAGGAGACCCGGCTGTTTTTCAGCCATCTGCTAAAGGAAAACCGAAGCGTCCGGGAGTTTATTAATTCGGACTACAGCTTTGTGAACCGGGGGCTGGCATCTCTCTATGGAATTCCATTTACGGGCGGTAACGATTTGGTTAAAGTTTCACTACCAAAAAACAGCAACCGGGGTGGACTTCTCGGTCACGCCAGTATTCTGACTTTGACTTCAAACGGAGTGGAAACCTCCCCTGTGACCCGTGGGCACTGGGTGCTGGATGAATTTCTCGGGACGCCCCCTCCTCCGGCACCGAAAGAAGTGCCCGCTCTGGTGCCGGACCTCAGGGGCTTGCTCACGGTGCGCGATCAACTTGAAAAGCATCGCAGTGACGCAGCCTGTATGGAATGTCACCGGCGGATGGATCCTCCCGGTCTTGCTTTGGAGTCTTTTGACCCCATCGGACGTTTTCGAACCCGTTACTCGAAAACTCAGAAAGTAACTACGGATAGCAATTTTCTGGGACAGGACTTTGCCGATGTGAATGGACTCAAAGATATTCTGCTCGCCCAGTTACGACCCTTCTCCCGCAATTTAATTATAAAAATAGCGGAGTATGCGAAGGGACGGGAATTGAATCTTGCAGACTTTGAAACAGTCGAAGCAATCCTCGAGAGAGCCTCCCAAAATGATTTTCGATTGCACGATATGATCGTGGATCTGGCTACCAGCGAGCTAATGACCCATCGTTAAAAGCGTTTAAACAACTACGACATGAAGAAAAGAATAGAGAGAAAAAAATACGGTATCCTCTGGGCGTTGCTGCTCTTGGGGCTGACTGGGTTGGGTGCTCAGGAAGGTAGTCAACCAAACATCATTTATATTATGACGGATGACCAGGGCTACGGAGATCTTGCCTGTCACGGACATCCCTTCCTGGAAACGCCAAATCTAGACAAATTGTACGCCGAAAGCACCCGGTTCACTGATTACCACGTAAGCCCGACATGTGCTCCGACGCGGGCGGCTTTAATGTCGGGGCGGAACCCGTTCGAAGTGGGGGTGACGCACACTATCTTAGAGCGGGAAAGACTCGCACCAGGTGTACCCACCGTGGCTGAAGTCCTGAAGAAAGCCGGCTACACCACCGGCATCTTCGGGAAGTGGCATCTTGGAGAGTCGGATGAGTATCAGCCGGGAAGCCGGGGTTTTGACGAAGTATTTATCCACGGAGCCGGAGGGATTGGACAGAATTTTGCGGGAAGCCAGGGCGACGTGCCGGGCAATGATTACTTCGATCCCACGATCCGCCACAATGGGGTGTTTAAGAAAACGAGAGGTTATTGCACCGATGTTTTCTTTAATCAGGCACTGGGTTGGTTAAAAGAGCAGAACGAGAAACCTTTCTTTGCCTATATCGCGACAAATGCACCGCATGGACCATTCATCGTGGGTGATGAGTATCGGGACAAATATCTCGATCAAGTCGATGGGGACAAAGATGCGGCGTCCTTCTTTGGAATGATTACCAATGTCGACGATAATGTGGGCCTGCTGGTAGAGAAACTGGAAGAGTGGGATCTTGCTGACAACACTCTCCTGATTTTCACGACTGACAACGGGAGTTCCAAAGGTTCGAGAGTTTTCAATGCGGGTATGAAAGGCGGAAAAGGTTCAGTAAACCAGGGCGGTTCCCGGGTGCCTTTGTTTTTCCGGCTTCCCGGTGTTACCAACCCCGGCCGGGATATCAGTCATTTGGCGCGCCATATCGATATTTTCCCTACTTTTGCCGAGTTAGCGGGGGCCGATATTTCAGATCTGGAGCTTGAAGGTCGCAGTCTCGTGCCGCTTCTTAAAGATACCGGTAAGGAGTGGTCCGATCGTAACCTGTTCTTTCACGGTGGCCGGTGGCCCAAGGAAGGTGCCGGTAAAAGATTTGGGAAAGGCGATCCGAATCCCGACAGTTACAAATACAAGAAGTTCGCGGTGCGTAGTAAGAAGTGGAGACTGGTCGGAACCGATAATCTTTTTGATATCGAGAATGATCCCGGAGAGGAGAACAATGTGATCGCCGGAAATCCCGAAGTCGCAATCGAATTGAGAAAAGCTTATGAAGTTTTTTGGGAAAAAGCCCGACCGTTGATGGTCAATGAAGATGCTCCGCTCGACGTTGAAAAGCCGTTCGAAGCTAACTACCTGAAACAAAAAGAAGCTGGGGGTATTCCTGAGTGGACGCCTTTCGAGCTGTAATAATCCGATCCGAAAAAATCCTAATGTGGAAACCTGGACCCTCTTCAGTACTTACTCTAAAATTTTTATGAAAAGTCATATCATAGCCTGCCTCGCAACGGTATCGATCTCGCTGACTCCGATTGGGGTTGCCCGGGATCGAACGGAAATTGCCGGAATATCCGGGACGATACCGTCCCTCGGCTCAAAGATCGCCCTGGCTGCGGCTAAGGAAAAACCGAAAGAAAAGAACCGCAAAAAGCGAGCCGCTAAAGCAAAGGAAGCTTCTTCAAATAATGCCCCGGCTGCTCACGAACTCACGGTTGATCCGAAAGACGCGACGGAGGCGCGTTCTCAGGCTGTGGCTCCGCCGGGTAAAGGGGAGCGAATTGTACTGATCGGGAATGGTCTCGCGGAACGGGATGTGTATTACAGCCGTATTGAAACCGAGTTGAATCTTCGCTATCCGGAGCATCAGCTTTTTTTCCGTAACATGGGGCATGTCGGGGATACCCCGGGTTTCCGGCCTCATCCTTCCCGCGACACTCAGTGGGCATTTCCCGGAGCGGAAAAATTTCATCCCGATCGTCAGATCCACAAAGGAAAAGGATTCTATCCTTCGCCTGATCGCTGGCTCGCCCATCTGAAAGCAGATACTATCGTTGCGTTTTTCGGCTATAACGAATCCTTCGATGGCCCCGGACAGGTGGCTAATTTTGAAGCCGAACTCGAGGCGTGGGTTCAGCATAGCTTGAGCAAAGCCTACCATGGCTCTGCGGCACCACGGATCATCCTCGTTTCCCCGGTTGCTTACGAAGATTTATCAGATCACCGTGATCTTCCGGACGGAAATTCAGTTAATGAGAATCTGGTGCTATACAGTTCCGCGATCAAATCGGTCGCCGTGAAAAACGAGCTGACCTATATCGATTTGTTGACTCCCACGGCGGCTCTTTACAAGGAGACAGATGCACCGTTGACGAGCGGAGGCTTTATCCCGAATGATCAAGGGTACCAGCTTCTGGCCGGCATTCTTGCTGATGGAATGTATGGCGAAGCGCCCCGCGCATCTGAGGCAGATCCCGAATTACTTCACCAGGCAGTCAAACAGAAGGACTACTTTTGGAACTGTGACTACAATGTGGTGAACGGCGTTCATGTCTACGGGCGACGGTACAATCCTTATGGCCCGCAGAACTATCCGGATGAAGTGAAAAAGGCCCGCGAAATGGCAGCCTTGCGCGATGCTGTCATTCATCAGGTGGCGAGCGGCAAAACTACCAGTCTCAGTGTCGATGACAGCACGACTCATCAGTTGCCGCCGGTGCCAACGAACTACAGTTCCTCCAATCGTAAGAATGGCAGTGACGAATATCTTTACGGTGATGATGCCGTGAAACACTTAACCGTTCCGGAAGGGTATCGCGTCGAGCTTTTTGCCAGTGAAAAGGAATTTCCCAATCTGGCTAACCCCATGCAGCTTTCGTTTGATAACCGGGGGCGCCTCTGGGTCGCGACGATGCCCACCTACCCGCATTATCGCCCGGGAGATGCGCTTCCCGATGATAAAATCCTGATCTATGAAGATACGGATCAGGACGGAAAAGCAGACAAAGAAACCGTCTTCGCTGATAAGCTTCATCTCCCGATCGGTTTTGAGTTTGCCCCGGAAGGTGTCTATGTGTCGCAGGAGCCCAACCTGATCCTGCTCCGCGATACCGATAATGATGACAAAGCCGACCGGAGCGAAATCATTCTCGGAGGTTTTGATACTCACGACACACACCACGCTATCGGTGCATTTACAGCGGATCCCAGTGGTGCCTTCATGTTATGCGAAGGCGTATTTCTTCATAGTAATGTGGAGACGCCTTACGGACCGGTTCGGGGTGTTGATGGAGGTTTTTATCGCTACAGCCCTCAAAACGGTAAACTGGAGCGTTCGATTCAAATGAATATACCGAACCCGTGGGGTTACGTTTTTGATCGATGGGGACAGGACTTCTTTTTATTCACCTCCAGTCCAAATTTGAACTGGGCGTTGCCGATGTCGATCAAACCGACTTACGGTGCCAAAACTCCGCCAACGATTGATTTGATCCCTAAAGCACAAAAAGTTCGACCTACCAGTGGACTGGAGATTGTTTCCTCGCGCCATTTCCCGGAGGACGTCCAGGGGGATCTTCTCCTCGGAAACAACATTGGTTTTCTCGGTGTCAAACAACATCAAATTGAAGATGATGGAACCGGCTGGAAAACCACTTTTCGACAGGACCTGCTGTCGAGTAGCGATAAGAATTTTCGGCCTGGAGATTTGGAGTTTGCTCCCGATGGCTCGCTCTATGTGATCGACTGGCACAATGTGTTGATTGGTCATATGCAGCATAATGCCCGCGACCCGCTTCGTGACCACGTCCACGGCAGAATCTACCGGATTACCTATCCGGAGCGTCCCCTCGTTGAGCCGGCGGAAATTGCCGGAGCCAGTATTGAGACCTTGCTTGAAAATCTGAAGTTGCCGGAATCAAGGAGCCGGTATCGGACACGGCGGGAGTTACGGAATCACCCCGCAAGTGAGGTGCTTCCCGCTTTGAAAAGCTGGGTGGCAGGGCTCGACAAATCCGACGGGGATTATGAACATCATGCTCTGGAGGCGCTCTGGACAAGCTGGGGATTAAATGAAACCGACGAGAGTCTGCTCCGTGAGTTGCTTGATGCGAAAAGCTACAAAGCCCGGGCGGCTGCCGTTCGTGTCTTGCGGTATAATTCCACACGAATTGCCGACCACGCGGCGCTCCTCGAAAAAGCAGCCGCAGACCAACACGGTAGGGTGCGGCTTGAAGCGGTCTCAGCGGCCTCATGGCTACCGAATGTCAGTGCGGCGAAAAAGATCGTCGCAATTGCCGCAGAGCATCCTTTGGATCAATGGAGTGAAAAAGCGGTCAAAACGGCACAGGATCGCCTGGATGGAGTGGCGGAAGAAGAGGTGCTTGAGTACAAAGTTACCCCAGCTCCGAAACACCTCGATACCCAAGGTAAAAAGCTGTTTACCGAAGGTCAGGAAGTCTATCATCGCGAGGCTCACTGCGCGACTTGCCATCAGGCCGATGGTAAAGGGCTCGATCCTGCCTTCCCTCCGATCGAAAGCAGTGAATGGGTTACCGGTGACGATGAGCGGCTCATTAAGTTAGTCCTCTACGGTTTGATGGGCCCCATCGAAGTGAATGGGAAGAAGTATGACGGTCAGGTTCCGATGACACCCTTCGGAGGTATCCTTACCGACCACGAGACCGCAGCCGTTCTAACCTATGTTCGTAACAGTTTCGGGAATAAAGCGGATTCGATTAAACCTGATGAGGTAAAAAAAGTTCGGGAGGAAAATAAAGGAAGGCAGATGTTCTTTATGGCCGATGAACTCCTCAAGGCTCACCCGATGAAGAAATAGAGGCCGTTAACTTCAGTAAATCATGAGACTATCTATCATATTTAAAACCGCTCTGCTGGTGCTTTCTACAGCAATCGGCACTGCGGAGACTGAGGACCAACCCAATTTTGTCGTCTTTGTGGCCGATGATATGGGGTGGGGGGATTCCGCGACCTACGGTCACCCGTTGATCAAGACTCCAAATCTGGACAAGCTGGCATCTCAGGGGGTAAAATTCACGGAGTGTTATTCGGCATGTGGCGTTTGTTCGCCGTCGCGGTCTGCGATTCTGACGGGGCGGACTCCCTATCGCAATGGAGTCTGGCGGCATCTTTCGGGTATTCACGAAGCGCACCTGCGTGAAAGTGAGATTACCTATCCGGAACTTCTGAAAACGGCAGGGTATGAAACTTGTCACGTCGGGAAGTGGCATCTTAATTCCAGACAGCAATTCAATGTCCCCGATTTTCCCCAGCCCGGTGATCATGGATACGACTATTGGATGTATACCCAGAATAATGCCAGCCCCAGTCATAAAGACCCGGATAATTTTGTTCGCAATGGGGAGCCGGTTGGAGAAATAGAAGGGTATTCCGCGCAGATCGTGGCATCTGAAGCCGCGCTTTGGTTGAAGGAAATTCATGATCCGGAGAAACCGTTTGCGATGTCCGTCTGGGTGCATGAGCCACATTCCCCGATTGCCACCAACCCGGAGTTTTCCGGTCTTTACGAAGGTCATGAGAACAGTAAGTATATGGGAAATATTACCCAGATGGATCATGCTCTCGGTCAGGTCATGGAGGCTCTGGATGAAGCCGGCGTCAGCGACAACACGTTGTTGTTTTTCACCTCCGACAATGGCCCGGTTCCCTCCTATGGAGGCACCGCCGGGGGGCTTCGAGGCGTGAAGCGAAGCAGTCATGAAGGGGGAATTCGGGTTCCCGGTGTGGCCCGCTGGCCGGGACACATCAAACCTGGAACGGTTAGCGACATCCCCGTGATCGGTACGGATTTATTCTCTACTATACTCGATATCGTGGGGATCCCGCTTCCCGATGACCGGACTATAGATGGTGTCAGTATGGTTCCCGCTTTTGCCGGGGAACCGGTGACTCGAAAGGTGCCGTTGTTCTGGCGGAATCATGTTTCCCAGGCAAGTGATCGCTCGGCTCTCCGGGTCGGGGACTGGAAAATTGTGAGTAACGACGTGATGGACAAATTTATGCTGTTCAATATCCGGAAAGACTGGAAAGAAGAGAACGATCTCGCCGCAGAAATGCCGGAAAAAACCGAAGAGATGAGAAAAGAACTCTTCAAGGTTTGGGACGGCATTATGGCTGAAGGACCTAAAGAATGGTGGTTGGGAGAACGAAGCAAACCAAAGAAAGGCTCGAAGTTGAACTATTGAGTGGTGCTTCGATCCCGGGCAAATTGGCCCGACGCCCCCAATCGAAGTAGCCCGTTATTTTAAGGGTTTACCTTTTGCTCAATTTCCAACAAATTTAAGCCATGCCCGTATTCATCCAAACCACTTTCAGATTACTTGCTCTCACTGCTGCTCTGAGCGGTATGTCACTGGTCGCCGCGGAAAAACCGAATATCATCGTGATTTACACCGATGATCAGGGCTATGGTGATGTCAGTGCGTTGAATCCCGGGGCAAAGTTTCAAACCCCGAATCTGGATCGCCTCGTGAATGAAGGCGTCGCTTTCACGAACGGACACAGTCCCGATTCGGTTTGCACCCCTTCCCGATACGGTTTGCTTACCGGTCGCTATTCCTGGCGGACCACATTGAAAAGCGGGGTTTTCGGAGCCGAGCACCCCTGCTTGATTGAAGATGGCCGGATGACTTTGGCATCGCTTTTGAAAGACAATGGTTATCACACTGCCATGGTCGGAAAATGGCATCTCGGTATGGATTTTCCCGGGACGCCTCAGAATCGGGACTGGTCTCAACCGGTTAAGGATATGCCTCTGGATAAGGGGTTTGACTATTTCTACGGGATCCCCGCTTCGTTGAACTTCGGAATTCTGGCCTGGTTTGAAGGGCGACACGCCGCGGTTCCGCCAACCCTCTATACGAACAAAAAGGACAATCCCCGGTATGTGGACTACCGGATTATGCCGCCGTATAACGAGACATCCGGAAATTTTAAGGAGTATCAGAAAAAGGGGATGAAGGGTTTCGAAATTGCTCCTGATTTTATCGATAACCAGTGTCTGACCCGTTTTACCGATCAAGCGATCGAGTGGATGGAGGGCAAGGTTGCTGATGCTAAAGAGGGGCACCCATTCTTTCTTTATTTGCCCTATACCTCTCCTCACTATCCGGTCTGCCCGTTGCCGGAGTTTCATGGTCAGGGGGAGGCCGGTGCATATGGAGAATTTGTAATTGAAACCGATCATCACGTGGGAAGACTCCTGAAATTTTTGGAGGACTCGGGAATCGATGAGAACACCCTGGTTGTGTATAGTAGCGATAATGGACCTGAGAACTCCTGGTCCCGGCGATTGAAGAACACAGGGCACGACAGTCGCGGCGGGTTCCGCGAAGGTAAACGTTCGGTTTATGAAGGCGGTCACCGGGTACCGTTTATGGTTCGCTGGCCGGCAGGCATCAAAGACGCGGGACGGAAATGGGACGGGCTGGTCGGACAGACCGATTTACTGGCGACCTTTGCTGAGATCGTGGGAGCGGAAATCCCTGATCAGGCAGGGGAGGATAGTCAGAGTTTCGCTCCGGTGCTGCTGGACTCGGAAGTCGACCATCAACGCGTACCATTAATCACGGTGGGAAATGGTGGGGAAAGTCGCTATGCCATTGCAGACGGCAACTGGAAATTGATTTTGCCGGGGACCAAAACGAAAAAAACTGAACTCTACGATTTGTCGAAGGACCGGGCGGAAAAGACAAACCTTGCTGAGAAAAATCCAGAGACAGTGGCGCGGCTTACCGGGCAATTGACAAAGGTTATCGTTTCGGGGAGGTCAACTCCGGGCGCTCCTCAAGCGAATGACACGGGCTACTGGAAGGCGCTGACCTGGATGGATCAGCAGGAATATGAGAGTGGTGCCCCTACTCAATAAGGTATCAGAGAAAGTGTTGACGTTTCGGATGGGCCGACATTGGCTCTGGTAAAGTCACGAGATAGATAATATTTATGAAACAAATTTTTTACGGTCTGGTTTGGTTGATTCTCGGGTCTCTCCCGGTTGGTTTAGTGGCGTCTCCCAAGCCAATGGCGGGAAGCAAACCGAATATCATTCTGGTGATGACTGATGATCAGGGAATGGGGGACTTGTCCTGTATGGGGAACGAGGTCGTTCGGACGCCTCATATTGATCAATTCTATGAGAAGGCGACCCGGTTTACTGACTTTCAAGTTAGCCCGACCTGCGCCCCGACACGGGCCGCGATCATGAGTGGCTGTCCGCCTTTTAAGGTCGGGGTGAGCCATACCATTTTTCAACGGGAGCGCATGGCCCCCGGAGTGACTACGCTACCGCAGACCCTGAAATCCGCTGGGTATGCCACCGGGTTATTTGGAAAATGGCATCTCGGTGATGAAGAGGAGTATCTGCCTCAAAACCGGGGATTCGATGAAGTGCTGATGCATGGCTCGGGCGGTATCGGGCAGGTCAATCTCGGAGATTTTCCTCCTAATAAAGATAACGTCTATTTTGACAACGTGCTGCTGCACAATGATACGGTTGTGCAAACCAAAGGTTACTGCACCGATTTGTTTTTCCATGCGGCGTTGGCGTGGATCCGCGAACAGGAAAAAGCGGATACTTCCTATTTTGCCTATGTGTCTCTGAACGCCCCGCATGCTCCGATGGCTGTGCCGGAATCCTATGCTAAGCGGTTTCTCGACTTGGGGTATGACAAAGGTACCGCCGGTCGCTATGGAATGATTGAGAATATCGACGACAATTTCGGGGAATTGATCAAACACCTCGAAGATTGGAAAGCTCTCGATAACACGCTCGTGATTTTTATGACCGATAATGGAGCGACTCACTTGAGTGGGAAACTCAATGGGAAAAAGGTCCGCCATTTTAATGCTCATTTTAAAGGCGGGAAAAACAGCCCGGGAGAAGGCGGCACTCATGTCCCTGCATTTTGGCAATGGAAAGGACGTCTGGGAGAGGGTGTCGATATTGATAGTCTGACGGCCCATCTGGATCTCTATCCCACCTTCTGCGAACTGGCTGGCGTCCCTCTTCCGGATAACGTTCCCGCGATCGAAGGGCGATCTCTGCTTCCTCTACTACAGAATCCTGAAGCTGAGTGGAAAGATCGTGAATTGTTTATTCATTGCGGACGATGGAATGCCGGGCAACGGGATAATTTTAAGTTCAAAAAGTGTGCGGTTCGCACTGAGAAATGGCGTTTCGTGAACAACGCAGAACTCTTTGATATCGAAAATGATCCCTATGAATCTGAAGATGTCGCGGCAAAACACCCCGAAGTGGTTGCTCGACTGCGGAAGGCTTACGATCAATGGTGGGACTCAACCGAACCACTGCTGGTAAACGAAAATCTTCCGCGAGTGTCTTCTGACGAACAGCCACTGGCTCTTCGATACGAAAAGCAGCTAAAAGAAAAGGGAATTCCTGATTGGGCTCCCGCTGATTTGAAGGATTAATTTGTTTAGAGACCCCACTATTATGAAAGTGAAACTCCTGTCGATCATTGCCTTAATCTGTTGTGTGTCCTCACTGGATGCGCAGCAGAAGAAAGAGAGAAAGCCTCTGGAGACCGGTGCCGAGAGAAAGCTGGGCGTGGTCTATAAAACCGTGGGTAAAAGAAAACTCGAATTCGATCTGTATTACCCTGTTGCCGGATCCGCGATGCCCTGCCCGGTGATTGTCTATACCCATGGCGGTGGTTGGGCTGCAGGGAGTCGTTTCGGTGCTGCCAACGGGAGCTTTGGCGCGATTTTTAAAGAGCTGGTGAAGCAGGGCTTTGCTGTGGTGTCGGTAGATTACCGGCTCTTTAGCAAAGGGGGCTCCGTCAGGATGAGGGATTGTGTGATCGACTGTAAGGACGCCGTGAGGTATCTGGTGAAAAATAGCAGTGAACTCAAGATCGATCCCGAGAAGCTTTTTGTTTTCGGGGATTCGGCTGGTGGGCAACTTGCCCAGATGTTGCTGCTGTCGCCGTCAGATTCCCTGATAGGTGACGAAGCACTTTCCGACGTTCGTTTTCAGCCTGTGGCGGGCCTTTCCTGGTATGGACCCTGTGATTTTGTGAAAGAGGATCTCTTCAATCATGATGATAGAGAGGGTTTTCGCGACCGTTTCGGCCCCCGGATTATCGATGCCGGGGTGTCGACAGAAGAGAAATTACGGCTTTACCGGGAGATGAGTCCTATCACTTATTTGAAGAAAGACAGTCCGCCACTCCTCATGATTCAGGGTGACAAAGATACGACGATTCCGGTAAAACACGCTCACTACCTGAAGGCAAAGGCCGAGGAAATCGGGGCTCCGGTAGAGGTTGTAATCGTCCACAATGCGGGACACAACTGGAGAAAAGTCGGGACTGAGATTGAACCTTCCCGGAAAGAAATCACGGAGATGACGGTAAATTTCTTCGTGGATCAACTGAAACTGATCGAGTGAGGGTGTGGTTTAAACTTTTTAGCGATTTGAGATTTATGATGAAAAGGAAAATTAAAGGCTGGGAACTGGGATTGCTACTCATATTTGGCTTCAGTTTTAGCCTCGCGGAGGAAAAGCCCCATATTATCTATTTGATGTCGGACGATCAGAATTTCGAGTCGGTCGGTTGCTATGGAAATTCAGAGGTGGTGACTCCGAATATGGATCAGCTCGGCAGGGATGGTGTGATCTTTGATCGGCATTACAATACCACTTCGATTTGTATGGCAAGCCGTGCCAATGTCATGACAGGTATGTATGAGTACAAAACCGGAACCAATTTTACTCATGGCAATATGAAACCGGAAACCTGGGTTAAGTCTTATCCGGTCCTGCTGCGTGAAGCCGGCTATTTCACCGCATTCGCCGGGAAATTCGGGTTTGAAGTCGAAGGGAAGGGGCCCAATGGAAAGGCAGGAATGTGCGAGGACGACTTTGATATGTGGGGCGGAGCCCCCGGGCAGACTTCCTTTGTTACCGCGAAAAATCAATCGATGGCGAAGTATGCCAAAGCGTATCCGCATTCAACCCTTTCCTATGGAGCTTTTGCGAAGGATGCAATTGAGGCCGCGTTGGAGCAGAACAAGCCGCTCTGCCTTTCGATCAGTTTTAAAGCCGCGCACAAACCTGCGGATCCCGATCCTCAGTTTGATCATATTTACGAGGGGAACACTTTTACCAGACCGGAAAACTTCGGCCGGGAAAACGGAGCCCACTTTGCGGAACAAAGCAAGCAGGGCCGTCAGTATCCCCGATTTACCGAATGGAAATACGATACGGATTATGACGGTGAAATGGCAAAATACTATCAACAGGTCTACGGCATCGATGTCGCTCTGGGTATGATTCGCGGGGAACTCGAAAAACTGGGCATTGCCGACAACACCGTTATTATCTATACCAGTGACAACGGCTACATCTGCGGAGCTCACGGGTATGGCTCCAAGGTGCTGCCGATGGAAGAGTCGGCCCGGGTGCCGTTGATGATTTATGATCCACGCAGTGCCTCAGCCGGCAAAGAATTACGCTGCGCGGCCCTGACGGGGAACATTGATTTTGCGCCAACGATTTTGGAACTGGCCGGTTTGCCGGTTCCGGAAAATATGGATGGCGTGAGCCTCCGCCCTCTTCTTGAAGACCCGACAGGAGACGTGCGGGAGACCCTGACTTTTATGAACCTTTTTGATGCGATGCCGACCCGTGCTCTCACCGTTCTCACTAAAGAGGCGAAATATACCTACTGGTGGTATGGGGATGACAAAATGAAGCCGGTTGAGGAGTTGTTTCATTTGAAGAGAGATCCATTGGAAATGACAAATTTGGTATCAAATCCGGAGGCGGCTCCTCTGCTCGAGGAAATGCGAAAGAATTACGATGCGGCGATCCGGGATTGGAAAGAGGAGGCTGTGCCCTATAATGATTATCAGCAGTATGGAGTACTTTTTGACCGGTCTGTTCCCTGGGATCAAAAGTCAGTTAAGCCGAAAGCCTCGGCGGGTAAAAAAAAGCCGCTCAACGCAGAACAGAAAGCAGAGAGGCGTAAAAAGCGGGCTGAATCTCAGTGATCAGTCCCGTCATTCCGATATGGAGTGGGGTTTTCCTGGGAAACGGAAAACCGAATACCCACTTCGCTGTGGCGGGAACGGTTCCTTGCATCACGGTACCCTGTACAAAGAGAAATGGTACCCGGTACCCTCCCGGGGTTCCCGGAAAGAAGTTTCAGGATGTTAAGACCGGAAGATTTGTAAAACAGGAAATGAAAGATACTACAACAAAAACTCAATTGCCTTCGAGAGCCTTTGTTCTCATCCTGAAGTTAATTTGCTTTGCCGCCGTTTCTGATATCGCTGAAGGAGCTGACTTTTATATCTCGCCGGAAGGCTCCGATTTGTGGTCGGGAACTTTACCAAACCGAAATGACCAAAATGATGACGGGCCATTCGCAACGCTTCAGCGGGCCCGTGGTGCCGTCCGGGAACTGAAGGGCAAGTCGCCGGGCAAAGCCATCACGGTCCAGATCCGGGAGGGGATCTATAAACTCAATCAAACGGTCGTTTTCAGTATCGAGGATTCCGGAACAAAAGGAGCTGACATTACCTATGAAGCTTATCCTTCCGAAACGCCGGTTATCAGCTCCGCGATTTCGATTGAGGGTTGGGAACTGGCTCCTGATTCATTGCCTCACCTTCCTGCTGCCGCCCGGGGAAAGGTCTGGCAGGCATCACTGCCGGACGGAGATGGGGCCTTTAAAAAGTTCCGCACACTATATGATTCCGACGGTCTGTTACCGCGCGCGCGCTCCAAAGGGTTTATTCCGCAGGAACGGGCGGTGAACCGACGGAAGATGGGGAAAAACACAGTCTTCTGTCCTGACGGTTTTGTGAGAGACTGGGAGAATTTCGACGATGTTGAAATCGCGATTCGCCCTCATCACGCATGGATTCTTAATCTACTTCCAGTTGAGTCGGTAACGGTCAAAGATCAATCAATCACGACTTCAATTCCGGCTACCTATGCGATGGATGAGCTACACTTCCTGAAGGGGACTCCATCGTGCTGGGTGGAGAATGTGATCGAGGCAATCGATGAACCCGGAGAATGGGTAATTAACTCGAGAGAAGGGAAAATTTATCTCTGGCCCCGAGACGGAAAGCAACCGCGTGGGATAAGCGCCCCATTGCTTCAGGAGTTGATTCGGGTGGAAGGCGAAATTGATTTTGATGGTCCTACGGACCGTCCGGTGACTCATCTCTCTTTCAAGGGTTTAACCTTTATGCACGGAGAGCGCTACGAGATCATTGAAACCGATAAAGGCCTCCAGCACGACTGGGAAATGCACGATAAGAACAGTGCGCTGCTTCGCTTCCGGGGGAGCGAATTCTGTGTGGTTGAAGATTGTCATTTTACTCACAGTGGAGGCGGAGCGATACGCTTCGATCTGCACGCCCAAAAGAATCTAGTGACCGGTAATCATATTGAAGATATCGGTGGCACCGGAATTTTATTTAGCGGTTATGGGCCCGGGACCAAAGATGTGAATTGTCAGAACACTATCGTTAACAATCATATTCATCAGGTCGGTAAAGTGTATTCGCATTCTCCCGGTATTTTTCTGTGGCAAAGTGGGCAGAACCGGGTCGCACATAATTTGGTTCATCACACCCCATATTCGGGGATTATCGTGTCGGGAGTGATGGATGATTTTTTCAGAAAAGGCAACCTTCGGGAACTGATCAATACTGTCCGCTGGCATGAGATCGACAGTCCTCCTGGGCAACTTAGTCGTGATGAGATTAAGCCCCTGCTTCACAGTCATGATAATCTGGTCGAATGTAACGAGATTCACCATGCGATGGAAGAACTTGCGGATGGAAATGGGATCTACATTCGCGGTGCAGGTCCCGGAAATGTGATTCGACGAAACTACATACATCATCTGGTTGCCCCGACCTTGATGCAATCTGCCATTCGGACGGATGGCGGTCAGCGGGGTACTCTTATCTCAGAAAATATTATCTATAAATGCGTTTCCCATGGAATACACCTGAAGTTAAATAACCGCGCGGAAAATAATATTATTGCCTATATCCTGCAACCGACCAGAGAGGGGAAGAAAAAGCCTAGTGTTTACTTCAAGCTTCGCGAAGGCCCGCTGACTGGTGGTGCGGTAAAACGAAATATTATGTATCACACCAGAGGTAAGGCCACGTTTTTAGATCAGGGGAACAATCCGCGGTTGCCCGCTGCCTGGGCAAAAGAGGCGGATACGGATTATAATCTTTATTTCAGCAAGGTTGGACCGGCTCAGGCTGAAAACGCCCTGCAGAAGAGCCGGGAGATGGGAAGTGACGAACACAGTCTTGCGACAGATCCTCTTTTTATCGATCCCGCAGCAGGAGACTTTAATTTCCATCCTGACTCCCCAGCTCTTCGTCTCGGGTTTAAACCGATTGATATGACAAAAATCGGGCTGATTGAGTCGCCCTGATAGTTGTTACTTGCCGAAGCAGAACTCGTTATCTTGATAGCTGGAAGGTCAACATGTTCCCGCTGTTATCGAGGCTAATTTTCATTTTCCAGCCTAAGCGGTCGACGCAGGCTGAAACGATGGAGAGCCCCAGCCCGCAGTGGGTATCACCAGTTCGTACGCCATCGGCCCGCCAGAATCTCTCGGCATAATGCTGTATCTCTTCTGGGTTAAGGTCTTCAACTGAGTTTGAGACGGCTAATATTTCCGGTTGAGTATCACCTATAGTAACCTTGACGATGCCATTTTTGGGCGTGTAGGTCACTGCGTTTGACAGAAGGTTGGAGATAATAAGATTGAATAGAGTCGGGTCGGCTTCCACCGTTTGGTTTTCTCCGGAGAAAGTCAGTTTGATTTGCTTATCCTTTATCTGGTCGACGTATTTGTCCCGATATTCATCAAGTACCGACTCGACTGCGATAGTTTCAATTTGGAGAGGTTCGCTTTCGGAATCCCATTGAGCGAGGTTCATGAGACTTTCGATCACCCTCTCCATATGAGATGCGGTTTTCAAAATGTCGAGATGCCGTTCCGGCGTCGACTCTTCCGGCCATTTGACCATAAGGGCTGCTAGAGATTTGATTTCTGCAACCGGGGTTCGGAGCTCATGAGCGGAGTCCGAATTAAATCTTCTCTCCCGTCGAAATCCGGCCTCGATCCTCTCTAGTAAATCATTCAATGTTTTTGAAATGGGTTCAAGTTCACTGGGGATTGATTCGCTGGTAAATCGGGTCTCAAGGTTCTGGACATCGATGGCGCTGGCCTGATTCCCCATTTCAAACAGGGGGGCAAGCCCCTGTCGAACCGAGGTTCTAACCAATAATGCAGTAAAGGCCGAAGCGAGTGCCCCGAGTGCGACAACTCCGATACCGAGGAGCAGCAGGTTGCGTTCCAGCACTTCTCTGGATTTCGCCACCAGGAGGACGCCGCCGTCCGGGGGGCGCTCCTGGGGTGACCGGTGGGGTCGTCTCGGCATTCTCGGGGGAGTGCGAATCGGGCTCAGTGCGCCGCGGAAGCGTTCACCCTTACTACCTTGAAAGTTGACCATAGTCATCTGCATTGGCAGATCGGAGTCCGGTGGGGAATTGGGATCGAAGGGAAGAACTAATTCATCGTCACCAAGGTTTTTAGACTTTAACCAGATAGTGCCGTCCTTATCCCAGGCTTGAACAAAGCCACTGTTTTCCGAAGAGAGAAACCCGGGCCAGCGGGCTTCAATTTCTTTATCAACATTCTTGTCCCTTAAATGCATTCGGATACCGCCACTCATGTGGCGTAATTCGCTATCGAACTCGGAATAGAGGCGGGCCCGTTCTGAATGCCACACCACAATCGAGGCAAGTATCCATAGGATGCCCTGCCCGATCAGGAGTCTCGTGAGGAGCTGTTTTTCAATGGACTTCATCCGCTGACGTCATGATATAGCCCATTCCTCTTCTCGTGTGAATAAGGTTGGGTAATTTTCCTCCGAAACCAATTTTTCTTCGGATAGAGCACACCACGACATCTATGACGTTGCTCATCGGCAATACGCCGTCTTCATAAAATTGTTCATCAAAAGTGGTTCTCGAAACGACCCGGTCGACATTTCTGATCAGGATTTCGAGAACCGCAAACTCCCTTGCACTCAGATTGATGGGTTTGTTCGACCGCGTCACGGTTTTGGCAGAGGTGTTCACTTCGAGGTCATCAACCTTCAGGACCGTAGCCCGGCTTGATGAATTCCTGCGTGACAGTACCTTGACTCTTGCGATGAGTTCTTCCAAATCGAAGGGTTTGATCAGGTAGTCATCAGCCCCGCTGTCGAGTCCAAGGACGCGATCCTTTATCTGGCTTTTTGCCGAAAGAATCAATACCGGGGTCTCGTCCCCCGACTCGCGGAGCCGACCCAGTATTGAAAGGCCATCGAGGTTGGGTAGCATAATGTCCAGAAGGACAACGTCGTAACGATTGTTCTGTAGCAAAAACCAGCCGTGGTCGCCCTCTCCGACATCGTCGACAATATAGCCTGACTTACGAAGCGCGGTGGAAACCACATCTCGAAGTCGCTCTGAATCTTCTACAATTAATGCACGCATGGCAGGTCAACGGATTTGATAAGTTACCTTATAAAGATGAATGGAAGATGAAAAACTAACAACAAATCTGGATTCGCTGACCGACCTGATCCTGGCACACCCAAAAAGCCTCCTCGAATGCCTTCCGCTACCCCCGAAGATTACTCACTTTTTTCTAATTCACCCCGGAAATGTGTCGCTGATACCCTGATTTTGGGTCGAAACATTAATGCCAGATTAACGCCGGCAAAATCTAAGACAAAATTGGTGTCACACCTATCACTCCCACAATAATAGAGGGTATAATGATTGAATCTAAGATGGAGCGATTTGAAATAATCTCGAAGTTTATCAGGCGTCCGGTCGTCAAGTTTCGTCATTTTGACAACATTTGTTTGGGTGTGGATTATGCGAATACTATTGATTGAAGATTACGAGAGGTTGCGGAGATCGCTCGCTATGACGTTAAAGCGGTCCGGTTATGCCGTGGATCATACCGGGAATGGATCCGATGCCTTCGAGTTACTTAGAGATCACTCCTACGACGCAATGATTTTGGATATTATGCTCCCAGGTGTGAACGGCCTGGCTCTTCTGAAAAATCTTCGAGACTCCGGTGACGATACGCCAGCTATGTTTTTATCCGCAATGTCTACAGTCGAAGACCGGGTTAAAGGATTGCGAACCGGCGCTGATGACTATCTCACAAAACCGTTCGATATCGATGAGTTATTAGCCAGAGTTGAGGTGCTTTGCCGGCGAAGATACCGCAAAGCGGAATCGGTTTTAAAGGTTCTGGATCTGAAAGTCGACACTGCATCCAAACGGGTATCGCGGGATGGGATCAATATTGATCTGACGGCGAGAGAGTTTGCTGCGATCGAGTATCTGGCCCTGCGTAAGGGGGAGGTCGTGTCGCGCCTCGAGATTGAAGAACATATCTATGACGATTTGGTTTCCCCGATGAGTAATGTGGTTGATGCCACTATTTATTCGTTGAGGAGAAAATTAGCGGTTAGTCCCGGTTCTAAAGATCTTATCCGTACCCGTCGGGGACAGGGGTATGTTCTAGGTGAATGCTGACCGTGGTTTTTCAATAGCGGACCCGATCTGGTAGAGTGGGTTCATTGCTGTAACAGTGCTCTGAGGCCTGATTTGGTCGGTGGGGTGCTGTGCGTTGCGTTATATAGTTGGGTGTTTTGATTGGTTTTGTGTAGTCGTGTAAGGGTTCTTTTTTTAACTATATTCGAATTTGTTTCAGTACATCATCTTTACATCATTTTTGGTGTGTAATGATTACTGGTGATGTCAGGGGTGGCCTGGTAAATCGAGTATAGTTAAGATGAGAATAAATGTATTAAATACCTGCTGTTCGCTATTTGGTTTTTCCCGGGATTTGTTGGCGGGTTTAGCATTTTGCGGGACCGTTATCTTTAGTGGACATGTTTCTGCTAATCCCCTTGGAGCAAACGTTGTGGCCGGGGCGGTAAGTTTCAGTGGGGCCGGCACCTCCAATCTGATCATTCATCAGGCTTCAAATGCAGCGATAATTAACTGGCAGGAGTTTTCTATCGGCGCAGGAGAGGTAACGCGTTTTGTTCAGCCTGGAGCTTCGTCGATCTCGGTGAACCGGGTTGTCAGTGGTAATCCATCAGCAATCTATGGTCAGTTGAGTGCGAATGGCGGAGTGATGGTAATTAACCCGAACGGCATTTTCGTGGGGGCGAGTGGTGTGATTGATGTCGGTGGTGCGCTCACGTTATCGACTCTCGATGCCAGCAATGAAGATCTCCTCAACGGAGGGAGCACGTTATTCCGGGGAAGTGGTTCTGCCGGTGTCGTTAACTATGGAACCGTTTCAGGGCAGGACGTGATTTTTCTGGGGAACTACGTTGATAATCAGGGCCGAATCACCGCCAGCCGGGCAATCGCTTTGGGTGCCGGAGGAGACATTCTGGTTGATCAAACCTCCGACGGGGCATCGATTTCGGTGCGGGGGACGGCAGCTGGTTCCGCTACGGGTATTAACAACTCAGGTGTTATCTCGGGTGGTAATGTTGAGCTGAGCGCTCATGGGAATGCCTACGCTCTCGCAATTAATAACTCGGGAACGGTCAGGGCGAGTGGATATCAATTTAATGGAGGTCGCCTCACGCTCAATGCGGGCACCGGTAGTCGTATAACAAATACGGGCGATCTTTATGCGAGAAATACGGATGGAAGCGGAGGGCAGATCGCCATTCAGGCCGATTCTGTCAATCTGGCGTCGGGTAGGATCGATGCTTCTTCGGAGGTAGGTGATGGTGGGTTGATCGAGGTTCATGCTACCGAGTTGTCGGTTGGGCAAGACTCATTGCTTATCGCTGATGGTATTGATGGAGGGAGCGTAAGCTTAAGTGCATCGGAAGACATTAGTTTGGATGGAAGGGTGTCCTCAGTTGGAACGGTGGTTGGAGGTCAGGTTGACGTATCCGCTGATGAAATATCGATAGGTTCCGGGGCATTGATTGACGTTGCCGGAATGAATGGAGGGCGGATCCGTGTGGGGGGAGGCTTCCGGGGGCAGGATGTTGATATATCCAATGCCAGCAATCTGACAGTCTCTGAAGGAGCCCTTCTGATCGCCGATGGTTCACTGGGTGATGGTGGAGAGGTCGTGCTCTGGTCGGACGGTGACACGCTGTTTTCAGGAGATGTCTCAGCTCAGGCGACCGGGGCGACGGGGAACGGTGGTTTTGTCGAGGTTAGTGGAAAGAGAAACCTCAGCTTCGATGGTATGGTTTCGACCCTCGCAAATAACGGACAGAATGGAACTCTCCTGCTGGACCCGGGTGATATCCTAATCGCCAATTCGGCAACGGCAGGCATCACCTTGTCGGTAGAAACTCTGGTTGGTTCCGCTCATGGTGTCGACGGTTGGGATGCCGCAGCGCTCCAGGCTGATGCGGACGCTTTCGCCGGGTTAATACATAATACCAATGTTTTGATATTTACCGATGCTTCGATCGCAGGATCCGGGAATATAACCATCGGTGCCGCCGGGTCGAATGTGGACGATATTCACTACATCAGTGATAACTCGCTGACTTTCCTGGCTCACGGTAATATTTCGGTTAATTCCAACCTGCTTAACCATATGGACAACAGTGGGTTGTCTTCGGGTAACATTAACCTGGTCGCGGGTTGGGACGGTGTTCTACCTGTGAATACGGCAGCGAATTTGGGATTTGAGGAACTGTCGGAAATATCGTGGGGGGCTTCAAACTCGATCACCCAGATTAACAGCGCCGGTTACCAGGAGGTCAGTGTGGGCAGCCGGGCGGGAGAGACTAATATTTTTTCAGGCATTGTTTTGGTGACTTCCAGTGGAACACGGGAGTTTGCTCAAGTGGGATACCGAAATCATCTCTTAACGGATCCGGACGGCTACCATTCCTCCGGAGATATCAATGTCACGGCCACGAATTACGTCGGGGTATTGACCGACTTCTTTACCAATTCGATTGCCGATGGTCATGCCATGATTGGACATGGGGGTTCGAACAGCCGAAACCTAACTCTTCTATCTGACAATGGCTCGGTGGAAAATCCGTTGAGTCGTTACCTCAACGCTGATTTTGCTACGGTCAGTCAGGCCCAAATCGATAACGATGTGGTTTACAAAGCGGCTGGAACCGGATCGATGAGTGGTGATATCTCAGTAAAAACAGAGGGGGCGCTCCAGATTATCGGGAGCGATGACAGAAGCTTTGCTCAGGTGGGTCACGGGGGGCTGGGGGAAAATTTTGATCCTAACGATCCAAGTTCCGCGGTGGCCGGGGAGCTGTCTTCGGAAAGTATTAGTTTCAACGGAACCAATGTCGTTTTCAGTTCCGGTATTACATTGGACGCAACGGCCGCGACAACGCTTGAGGAGGCGTTGTCAGCGAGTTCGGCAAACGCTAACGAACTGGACATCACGGTAGGATCATCTGCGGGTTTATCTCAGTATACCCTGATCAAAATTGATGAAGAGATTATCGGCGTGCGGACAATCGACAATGGGACCCAGATCGATATGGAGCGGGGCCTATTTGGAACCACTGCTACCGCCCACAGTGTCGGTGCAGAGATCTATGTCGTGAACGTACCTGACGTGGCCGAAAGAGAGGGATCGATTGTTGGTTACGTAGAAGGAACCAAAACTGGAAACATCACGATTGAGGCGCTTTCAGTAGAGGCTCTCGCAGGCCAGCGAACCAATAACGATTCAACCGGATCTTCCTACGCCCAGATCGGTCACGGAGGTTATAATGCGCCTGGCGCGGCGACGGGTGATATCTCCGTTGTTTCGCAAACCTCGGTAGTCGCTCACGGCTCGGGTTACGGTGATAACTCATGGGGCACTTTTGCCCAGATCGGGCACGGAGGATATAACTCCGGCGCCTATCGGCAAAATGATATCGCGTCTCTGGTTGACACGGTTAACGGAAATACCACAGCCGCTTCCCTTACCGGGTTGGGACACACCGGAGCAGTGTTGGTGGAAGCTCAGAACGGGGATGTGATTCTCATGGCCGGGATCGACTCGAACAACTATGTTCAAATCGGGCACGGTGGTATCAACTCGCATGGTAATCACAGCGGTGACATGGTGAGCGATGGGAGCCAGACCAGTGGCGCTTTGAAAGACGGAATCACCGTATCAGCTACGGGGAATGTGATACTGGACCGTCTTGATGATCATAACGATATATTAAACACAGCGGGGCTCGCCTACACCCAGATCGGGATGGGAGGAGCCTATGCCGGGGGGAGGTTCGATAGCGATATTGATGTCGATGCCGGTGGTGACTTTGAGTTACATGGCGGTGCTGCCAGCGGGGCCTACTCACAACTGGGGAATGGGGGGCGCACCGATACCAACTCGATCCGCCGGGCGGAAGGCGATTTGACCGGTGATATTTCCCTGGATGTCGGAGGTAACCTACTCATGAGAAGTGGTTCGTATGGCGGGGATTCTTACACTCAGATAGGGCATGGGGGTAGCTACCGATACTCCGATCAGGACGGCGGACACAATGGTGAGATCATCGTGAATGTCGGCGGGGATATTGAAATGGCTGCCGGGGGAATCGATCGTGAAACCGGAGTGGGTTACGATCAAATCTCTGACCGGAACTATACTCAGATTGGACATGGTGGTGCCGTTGCGTTGGGTGCTCATTATGGTGATGTCGAGGTGAATTCAGGAGGTTCGCTCACCATCAAAACCTACATCGGTGCCCGGGAGTATTCTCTGAGTGCTGACCGGTATTCCGGAACTGTTCTCGGACAATACAGTTATGGTCAAATAGGCAACGGTGGTTATGCGTCCGAAGACAGTCGTGGTTCGCAACTTGGAATCGGGGAATTGGGTAGTTCGGATATTACCGTCAATATCAATGGTGATATTTCGCTGCTATCCGCTTACGAGTTCGGTTCTGCAAGGTCTGATGTGACCGACCAAACGGAGGATAGTCTCGATTTCAATGGTGATGGAGTGGTTGATGCCCTTGATGTCACGGTGATGGCTCCGGTTCAGTTCGCCCGCGATAATTACACCCAGATCGGAAGTGGAGGTAGTGGGGCTTCCCGCGATCAGGATCGAACGATTATCAGTGATGTGACGGTGATTAGTGGTGGTGATATCACACTGGCCGGAGGAACAGTTGATGTGTCGACCTTGCAATCCGAAACTCTCAATGGGGTCAACGGTCAAACCGTCGCTACCAATGAAAATGATGTGGTATCCGTCGATAACTATTCCCGAATTGGAAATGGCGGCAACTACAATAAAGCCAGCACTGATGGTGCGATCACGGTGATCGCGGCGGGTGATATTAACTTACAGGCTGGTGACGGAAGACGCGAGATGGCAGTGATCGGGAGCGGGGGATTTGATAGTGGCAGAAACGACGATAACGACATCACGACCACCCGGGTTGGAGACATCCAGGTTGTTTCCGGTGGGACCATTGCGCTGACGGGGAGTAATGCCGGGGTCAGTGATTACCGGGGTTCTGAATTCAGTTACGCCCAAATCGGCAATGACCTGAATCAGGGGGGATTCACGAGTTCATCCAATATTACGGTTACGGCAACGGAGGATATTATCATCGCCGTAGGTTCCAGTAACATGGAGGCTTATGCGCAAATCGGCAGTGGTGGTGCAGATCGCGCACGGGGTGATATTTCAGGGACGATAGATGTGATTGTCGGTAATGACTTGTTTATGATCGGGGACGAGGGAACCGACAACGAAAATTCTTATAAGTATTCCAAGATCGGTCATGGAGCCCGGGCTCAAACGAGCCAGACCCAGGTCGTCGATAGAAACGACAGTATGAATAACGGGTCGTGGAATGGCGATATTTTCGTGAAGGTAGGTAATGACCTAAGCTTGCAGGACGGATTTATCGGTCATATCGACAGTCAAAGTCGGCAGACCAGTGTTTCTTCCGGCAGTGGGGATACCATAATCGCCGTAAGTCGTAGTAACCCCAATTACCTCGAAGGGGGTGACGGTGCTCTGGTAGCCGACGAGTTTTCGGGTTTTTCAAGCGCGAATCAGGGGCTCGGTGGTGAATTGAGATTCTATATGCCGAACCGGCCTTCAAACCAAATTGAAATCGGGGCGACAATCAACGGAGTGGAATACAGTGGGACTCCGAATGGCGTTGCGGTGTTAAATGGAGATCAAATCGGAAGTGAGAATCTCGATTACCCGGAATTCACCATGTCCAGTGTAGCGATGTCACTGTCACTTGGCAGTGTTGAGTTGGTAAACAACGGTGTGACAACCAACTCCAGTCCGCTGGTCACTCTCAATTTAGATTCGCCGCTTGGATCTTTTACCCCGGAGGGTGATTATTCATTGATTAACGGATTGGGAGGTTTCTACCAGTTTTACTATAATAATGTTACTACGCAGAGTTCGGTGGAATCTTCGCCAGTGGGAACGGGAAGTTCTTTACAGTTCAGTTTTCCGGAGATTAACTACCTCGTTCCCTGGGAGGCGTTCGAGTTGCCCTACGCTCTGCTGGAATTTGATGGTTATGAGACTCACTGGGGAAGTCTAAGCGCTTCGGAGGCTGTCGAAACCAATAGTATCCCCCGGTTTGGTATTGAGGAAACCCTCGACGCTATGTTCGGCCCTCGAACCGGAGGTGGCCTCGCTGCCACCGGGGCAAATAGCGATTCCGAGCGACCTATTCTGGTAGGCCGTTCGTCCTCGGAACTCGAAGCTGATGAGGATCGTGAAAGGAGGACTCAGCGGGCCCTCCGACCTGCGGGGAAAGCTCAGAATGTTTTCTATCTCTACGATTTTAATTCGAACCCATATTCCAGTTTGTCACTGTTCGGGGTCCCGTTTGCGGACATTCCTGCATTTTCTGCAGCCCGATAAAATTCAACCCGTTATCTCACTCAACCTAATGAAGTATATATTAAAAACAGGTGTTTTTCTGCGGATTGGTCTGATCGGTATCCTCATCCATCTCTCCGTTGAATTCGCGAGAGGGAATCCCAGTGGTGCCTCTGTTGTTCACGGGAACATTTCGATGCAGGGACTTGGGACCGGCGGGTTGACGATTAATCAAAGCTCGCAGGCGGCGATTATCGATTGGCAAAACTTTTCGATAGGAGCCGGTGAGTTCACTCATTTCAACCAGGTTGCCGGGGGCATTGCCCTGAACCGCGTTGTCAGTGGCAACCCATCGGCGATCTATGGGACGTTGAGTGCAACTGGCAGTTTGATCGTGGTGAATCCTAATGGTATCCTGGTGGGCGCGGGAGGTGTGATTGACGTCAATGGAGCCCTCACCCTTTCGACCCTGGATATCGATAATGCCGATTTCCTGAACGGTGGTGATAACCGTTTCTATGGAAGCAGTCTTAACGGAGTGGTGAACTATGGAAATATCAGATCGGCGACTGGCGATATCGCTTTCCTTGGTGGTTTTGCCCATAACTTCAACAGTGTGGAGTCGGTAAGCGGGACGGTAGCTCTCGCTTCGGGCAGCGATATTGTGGTTGGAAAATCCGGTGATTCGATTATTTCAATTCGTGGTGGGTCGAGTTACACCGGTATCGGGGTGAATCAACAGGGAAATATCAGCGGCGTGGCCACCGAACTACAGGCGCACGGGAATGCCTATGCATTGGCGATAAACAACGGCGGTATCACCAGGGCTACCGGCGGAGTACGGAGTAACGGAAGGTCAATTTTGAAAGCGATGGGAAGTTCCAATACGATTATAAACTCCGGCACCGTGGAGGCTCGGAACGTAATCGGGAGTGGTGGTGAAATCAGCATTACTGGAGGTCGTGTGGAAAACACTGGAACCGTGGACGCCAGTGGAATCGGAGCAAATCAGGGAGGAACCGTAACAGTGAATGCTGAAAGTCTCTATTTCTCGGACGATTCCAGGATTTTGGCAAATTCGATAAGTGAAGGCGGTAGTGTAAATCTCAAAGCAGCATCAGTTGCGCAGGTGGGCGGACATATAGATGTTTCCTCCATGGTGACTGCTGCCGGTGATGTGACAGTGACGGCGGATGATGTGCAGATTAGCGCTGAAATCCTTGCCACCGGTGGTCAGGGAGGGGTGATAAAATTAGGAGGAGATTTTCAGGGGATCAGTTCCAACGGAATTGCGGCTTCGAGCTCAACGGTTATTGACGGCGGTGCCAGTTTTGACGTGTCAGCAACCGCCGGTAACGCCGGGCAGATTATCGTCTGGTCAGATGGAGATACAATATTTGAAGGTGAGGCCCGGGCGAACGCTACCGGCGCTGTCGGTAATGGAGGGTTGATCGAGGTGTCCGGGAAAGAAAACCTCACGTTTCGGGGACTGGTGACGGCTTACTCTAAATCAGGTTCTGCCGGAACGGTGCTCTTTGATCCCGGCACCTTGACGGTAGGAAATGGCTATAATGGAGTGAACCAAATTTCGAACGAAACGATTAATACCCTACTGCAGGGTGGAACTTCAGTCCTCTTGGCGACCCAGGGCGAAGACAGTGATATCATTTTCGTTGATACCGGTTTGGACAATGACCTGAACGATGCGATTCAGTGGACCAATTCGGACGCCAGTTTCGGAGCGTTTGCAGGCGGTAACATTATCGTGGGGACTCATATCCGAACCTCCGGTGAAGGATCTATCAATCTGATCGGTGGGTGGACCGGAACCGAGGCTGATGCCTATGGCATGTTTAACGGCACGATTGCTCTGCCCGATGGTAGCTCGGCACCGCTGTCCCTGTCGAATGGAACCGGCGCCATGGGGATACAGGATATTTTCAATTACTACATCAGCACAGGACAGTTCGGAAACCCTGATGGTAACGTGATCGTCGGAAGCTCCTCCATGACCCGCCATGTCGAGGTGGGGTCACGGTACGGCGATACCAATGTGGCCGGTGACAATATTTTACTGATAGCGGCCGACACCAACGGGGAGAGCCGGTATGCCCAGATCGGTTTTCATGACTCCGGGCAGGTCTTTGCGCCCCGGATGGGAACTCTGGATTTAAACGACAGAGCCCTCGAGGCGGATAACGACCCACTGGTTGGTATCGTAGGTAACGAGTTCGGTCAGCAGACAGACGATGGGATGGGTGTGTATGCCATCAACAGCGAGGGTGTTCACGATGGTGATGGCACTTTGTCGAGTGGTGCCGATGCCACTTTCATTCCCTATGCCAATCATTATATGAACGCCCGGAACGGAAACTGGTGGTGGCAGCAGATTCATTACAATTCAAGCGACCCCACGAGTGCTGCTTATGTCGCGAACTACGATGCGAATGATCTCGGTGGTAACTTGCCTGAAATGGGCGCAGGTCAGTCAATCAGCAACACTGCAGACATCAATGTGATTGCCGCATCCAATGTTTTGGTGCAGGGCGGGGGCAGTAGTCAAAGTGGCGCTTACATAGGGCACGGCGGTGACTCAGCCGGGTGGGCTGATAACCGGGCGCTTTTAAATACCGGTATTGAAAACGGGCAAACCCAGAGGATGTGGAGTCAAAACGGTGCCTCCAACGATCGCTCTGCAATGTCAATTGCAAGACTTGCACCGGTATATGGAAATATCAATGTTCTGGCTGGAGTCGATGTCGATGAAGCAATAAGTATCGGCTATTCGGGGGAGGTTACGGCAACCATCTCGGAGGGATCGGGCTCAGTGATTGTCAGCGGATTACAACGGCTTGGGTCGGCGGCCTCGCCCACGAATGATGAAAGTAACGCCTCGGGAGGAGCGCCCGCTTTGATTGGGCATGGTGGTGTCGGGCAATTCGGAGAGTTTTACGGAGATATACAAGTGAGAGCCGGGACCAGTGTTCAGGTGTTGGCAGGGAGTAACACCCGGGGCTATGCTCAAATCGGTCACAACGTGGACACCTACCAATATTGGGATTCTCCAAGTAACGCGTATGCTCAGATCCGCTTCTTTTCGAGCACTAACGATTTTAATGATCCTTTGCTGCGGAGAGGCGAGCTGTTTTCAGGTTCCACCAATATTGCTCAGGCACTCAGTGCGGGAGTCACCACCTCCGGAGAGGTGATACTGGGTGATACCTACACCGGAGTGCGGACTGACAGTAACTTTTTGTCGGATCCCATTACCGGGGCCTTTACGGTCGAGGCACTGGATGGGAGCGTCGTTACCGGCTTTCACGGAGATATCGTGGTCGAGGCAAAATCCGGGGATGTTATTTTGAAAGGCTATAGTACGGAGGATCAATCAGAAACCGGAAGTGGTAATCCCGGAGACACCGGATTGCTGACAAGTCGGGACTCACGATATGCAAAAATCGGACACGGGGGTACCAGTGCTGAAGTAGGTAATGAAGCTTCAGGGTATTCCCTTAACCGGACTGACCGGGCCAACGAGTTGGTTCAATACCGGATTCCAACGGACAATTCTGAGACTGGAGCTGGATCGGTAATCGGGGAGATCGGACAGGCCCAGAACCGGGGATTGACTTTCATGACCATAACTGGCGACATTGAAGTGACCGCCGGTCGTAACGTTTCGGTTATCGCCGGGAATGACGTGGACGATTTTGCCCAAATTGGCCATGGTGGGACTGAATTGGCTGATTACGAGACTTCCAGCTTTATCGCAGGGGACATCTCGATCAATGCGGGGGGATACCTTGAAATTACGGCTGGAGGTGAGGTGAAATGGACCGGTAGCGCCAGTAACAGGCACATGAGGGGATTTGCTCAGGTGGGGCATGGTGGTCATCAAACCGGTTTCCTGGGGTATTTCGGAGATATTTCAATCAACACCGGAGGTGATATCACAATTACGGCGGGAGCCTACGGTGATAACTACGCAAAAATTGGTCATAAGGGCAGTGATGACTGGGGGCAGGTTGCCGGGGAATACGATCGGGACGAAAATTTCTTTTTCGATGGCGTATCGATCGACATCGACTCCACAGTCACCGGCACCACTGCTACGGTTTTATATAGTGGGACGGGAACTGACAATCTGTCAGGGACGACTTCGAAAACATTCGAGCTGAGTTCGAATACCGCGAATATCACCATTGAATCGGGTGGGTCGGTATCTCTGCTGCATCTCGATGCTCAAGAGCGATTGAATGCAAACCAAACTGACGATATCAACCAGAATCAGATGGAAGATGCCTACGCTCAGATCGGTCACGGAGGTAATAACTGGGGTGGGGAATATTGGCGAAACGACGCAACTAACTTCGACGACATCGTGGGAAATATCTCGGTGACGACCGCAGGGGATTTGCTGATGGAAGGCGGAAACCGGGAGGGTATGTGGTCACGGGTTGGGCACGGTTTTACCGGGACTAATGTCAGGGTTGCCCACGGGGAGACCCTCATGATAGCCGGGGAAATCTCAGTCAATGCGGCGCAGGATGTGATCATGGACGGTAGCGCAGCTGACGAAATGGATGTAAACGAAGATCAACCCGCCAAAGACAATGGACTGGCGATTGGTCATGGTGCCTTTGTGATGGATGAAGGAAGTAGTCGCGGCCAGATTGCGGTTCTGGATGGAGGTGAGGTCAATGGGATATCGGTGCCTTCCACTATTACCGTCACCGCAGGTCGGGATATCTTGATTCAGGGAGGTAATGGCGCTCAGGATGTTGCCGGTGAGATCGGTGCTTCCGGTACGCAATCTCAAATCGGCCACGGGGCCTCTTCTTTTGGCGATGCCTTGTCGACTCTGGGATTTCATGGTGACATTTACGTGACGGCTGGCAGGGATCTACTGTTACGGAGCACGGATAACGGTATCATTCACGATGAGGCCGGTTTCCTCGTTTACTCTTCGTCGGGAGGAGCCGCAATTATCGGAAACGGCGGTATTCATATGGATGCGCCCGCTTCAGGAGACATCGTTGTCTATGTCGGTAATAACCTCGGAATGATAGCGCCTCAGAGGATCGAAGAGGATGTGAATTTGATTGGGACAAGGAGCGATGCTGGATTCACCCATTTGAACTTTACTAAAATAGGTCATTTCTCTACAGAAAATCAGGATACCGGAGCGGTTTCGACGGGCCTGCTTGAGGGGGATATCACGGTGGTGGTCGGTAACGATTTGACGATGACCGGAGGTCGGTCGACCGATCACAACTCAGTCAATTTTGAGGATATCGGCCTAGATGGCGAGACGGGATTATATGGGCGTCAGGGAGTGACGGCTGCCTTTTCTCAGATCGGCCATGGCGGTCCCGGGATTAATGCGAACCTGTTAGGTGATATCGAAGTTCTGGTACAAAACAATTTCACGACGAACGACGGGACCGTAGATGCCTCGGGGCAGGTCTCACCACTTTCGGGGAATAACTATGTAAAAATCGGCCATGGTGACTGGATGCGCGATGGAACGGTTGGCTTTCAGGGGGCAGCCACCGGTTTGGCGAGCGGTGACATTATTGTGGCAATAGGTGGATCGGCGGATCTTGAGCATACTCTGATTGGCCATGGTGACCCGGCGGTATCAGCTTTGCTACCGGGCGGAGGGACAACTTCTTTTGCCGTAAGTCGGAACTACCCGTTCTACGGGGGGGAGGGGTATCTGTTGGCGACAGGGATAACTGATCAAACTGATGCAATTGGCGCCGAACTTCTCGGTACCGGGATGGTGTCCGGAACGGTCTTCACCAGTGGATCGCTGGGCGGTGATCCCCTCAGTATCTATATTCCGCAGCGGGATTCGAATTTGATGGAAGCCGGGACGACCCGTCTCAATTCGGCGAGCGTTTTTTACCATGGAAACAACGGTGGCGGGACTCCGGGTGGCTCCGGCACACTCTCCGGTGAGGTAGATGAAGTGTTCCTTTCTCCCGATCTGTGGTGGATGGATGAAGAGGAGCGCCTTGCCGCAACCTCGCTGGGTTATGGGACGACGGGGGGATTCCCCACCAGTGCGAGCGGGGAAAATCAGGGTGGCGTTATCACTGAAGTTTCAGGTGTTGGCGGTCTTCCCAATTTGGTTTCACTAACCAATGGCGCTCTTGGTAGTTCAACGAATGGCAGCCTTTATCAGTCGAGTCACGGTTTGTCCGGTGGTCAGTATACTTTGTTTTACGATGCGATTGTCCCGGTTGCAGTGGGCTTTCCGCCACCACCACCGGTTCCTCCGGTTCCGCCCGCACCGGCTCCCGATCTTTCCCCGTTTGCCTTTGCGGATATCTTTGACGCGTTCCAAAGAAGTAAAGATGGTTTTGATGGAATATTCGGAGGCGATGGGATTGCCGGTGAGTTAGCCTACTTCGACCAGTCGCTGATTGGTAGCGATGCGCCTGCCTGGTTTCTAGAGGAATTTCTCGATATAATTCTGGGACCGGTGAAGAGTGGTGAATCTTCGGCAAACAATCCGGATCTTGAGCTGGCCGCTGTGGATGCCGAAGGCCCGGTGTCGGTAGCGTCATCAGATGTCCGGTCGGAAGACGATGAGGAGCTTCGACGGAAGGCGGCGCGGCGTAATCGTCCGGTGGGCAACATGGGGATGATTTATTACTTATCCAATCCCGGTGGTAACAGCTATTCCAGCTATCGTTTGTTTGAGAGACCAAATTCTAATAACTAAGTTCGTTTCGAAAAAATGAGGTCGGGTCATTCTTGCCGGTTTCTCGATGACTCGACTTCACTGGATATTTGTTTCAACTTCTCTTCCAATCGCTGGCGAATCTCGGGATACTCGGTCGCGAGGTCTTGTGACTCGGAGGGATCTTTATCGAGGTCATATAGTGTGGAGGCTTCCGAAGAGTCTTCCTTCGGAATGTTTGGGGTAATGAAAGGACGGATAAGCTTCCATTGATTCTCCCGGATCGCCGCGTTGTGGGAGTATATTGGAGTGGCTCGGTTCCACTGCCAGAACCGGTAGTGGGGAAGTTCGGGCGCCTCGAATTGACTGGAAATCAGTCCGGCAAAACTGACTCCGTCCAGTGGTTTTGCCGGGGGATTGGGAGCGAGATGACATAGTTCCATCAGGGTGGGGAAGACATCGGTAAACTGAATAATTTCCGGCCTGCGCTCCGGCTTGATGGTTCCTTTCCAGTTCATCAAAAACGGAACGTGGATTCCGCCTTCGTAGACGGTGTATTTGGCGCCTCGGGCGTTCAGATTATACCGCTCTCCAGGCAGGGGATCCGGGCCGTTGTCACTGGAGAAGATGATCAGGGTATTTTCCCGAAGTTCGAGTGTGTCCAGTTCATCAATCAATTTCCCGATCCCGGTATCCATCATTTCGATCATGGCGTAGATCGTCGCCGTTTTTTCATTAAACCCTTTTTCCGTATACTTTTTGATCAGGTTTTCCGGGGCGCTTAAAGGCCGGTGCGGCGCGTAGTGAGCGAGGTGAAGGAAAAACGGCTTTTGCTGATGTCGGCGCACAAAATCGATGGCCCGATCTGTCAGGTCGTTGGTGAGGTAGTTATCGGTATAGTCCCGGTACTCTCCCTGCACATCCAACCGGTAGTTGAAATAGGTCTTGATATCCCAGCTCTCACTGAAGCCGGCGAATTCATGAAATCCTCGTTTTAATGGGTGATAGTTTTCACCGGTCCCGGAGTGCCATTTCCCGATTAGTCCGGTGGTGTAGCCGTTTTTCGAGAAACGATCCGCGAGGGTGGTTTCATCCAGTTTGATCCGCGTCATCTCCGGAAACTTCCGGGGATTCAGGGTGACGCATCCGGTGCGGTGCGGATAGCGGCCGGTGAAGAGAGCGGCTCGCGACGGTGCGCATACCGCCGAACCGGCGTAGGCTTTCTCGAAATAGGCACTTTCTTTAATCAACGCGTCGAGGCGGGGGGTATTGGTTTTGCCTCCATTAAATAGCGAAATATCTCCGAGTCCCATATCGTCTGCGAGAATCAGGATCACGTTGGGTCGGGTATCTCCACGGGAATTCAGAACCGGGAAAAGGAATAGAGAGAGGATGAGATAGAGAAAAGTCTTCATGAGTAGTGGTTTTGAGAGACTGTACCCTGTACAGTCTGCGATTGTACAGGGTACAGTCGGCTCTGTTTCGGAGAGTTTAGTCCCAATTGAGTTTGTCAGCGATTACCCGGCTGAGCTGACGGTGCGATTCGGCTCCCTCCGGGGGAATGGATTTGCCGAGATTTCGGTTTTCGCGGGGATCATTTTCGATATCGAAAAACTGACCGTTGTTATAGAGCTTCCAGCGTTGGTCCCGAACCCAGAATTTGCTCCCTTTTGATTGGGAATAGGCAAAAGTTCGTGTGGAGGGTTCATTCCGGAGGATGCGACTCGCAAAGCTGATTCCACGAAAGGTGCCGGTGCTCTTACTCTGCGGACCCCAGTCAGGTGCTTTGCTGGAGGCGAGTTCGAGAAAGGTGGGGAGGAAGTCGCTGAAATCGATCAGATCATCATATTCGCCTTTGCGGACGGAACCCGGGCGGTTGATCAGCAGGGGGACACGGGTGCCGTGGTCGGTGAGGCTGCCTTTGCCGCCCCGGATTTTTTCCCCGTTAATTTCACTCCAGACTTCATCCCGAAGGTAGGTCCACTTTTTATCACCGTCTTTCTTCTCCGCTCTGACGATGGATCGACTCGAGGTTCCGTTGTCTCCGGTAAATATGATGTAGGTATTTTCGCGAATCCCTAATTCATTCAGGGCATCGATCAGTTTACCGACCTGCAGATCCATTGAATCAACCATCTCTTCGTAGTTGAGGTAGCGGTCTTTCCCGGGGGCGTAGGGGACCGGTGCCTTCAGGTCATCGGTGACGTCGTGGCACAGCGCCATCGAGTAGTAGGCAAAGAAGGGTGACTCGCGATTTTCCTTCATAAAGCTGATTAAAAAATCAGTGTAGTGATCGGGTCCGTAAGTGCCTTCGGTATTTTCGAGTTTCTTGCCATTCTGCCATAGGTAGGGATCGTGGTAGCGGGCTCCCTCATGCCAACCATATAGACAGCTTTGATCGAAACCGAGGCGTTCGGGATGATTAACATCTTTGCCCTGTAACGCGAGTTGCCATTTCCCGGCCACCGCCGTTTTGTATCCGGCAGACTTCATGGCATGGGCAATGGTTTTGCTTTCCATCTCAACGGGGAAGCTGCCCCATTTTTGATTGGTCAAATCATTCGGATAAAGCCCTGTCATAATCGCAAGACGCGAGGGATGGCAAACCGGCATACTGTAACAGTGCCGATACTTTTGACCATCTGCAGCGAGCGAATCGATCCGCGGCGTCTCATAGGATTGCCCGCCGTAGCAACCGAGGACTTCGGTTCCGACATCGTCGGCAAGAATAAAAAGAATATTTGGCTGTTTCGGTTTTCCGCTTTGTCCCCACGAGGAGGGCGTCGCTATCAGAAACATCAGGACAAAAAAGTGAGGCAGCAATTTCGGCATCCTGCAATCTTTCACGCGGACCGCTGTAATCAAGGGCTCAACCGCGCGATGCAACTTCGGTCGAGTTTCATTTCACGGTTTCCGCGGGTGTGGTGGGATGTGGACCGGTATGCGGTAGAGATCCAGGATTTCCTTTTACCCGACTTGCTGCAGAGTAGGCTTTTACGATAAACTCTTCGAAATATGGATGACGACGCCAGACGACAGCGGGATTTGGAAGCTTTCCTCAGTAAAGCTCTGGAAGTGGAGATGGAGGATCCGACTCGTCAACTCACCGGGGAGGATCTGAAAAGCATCGCGCTGAAAAGCGGTCTCACAGAAGATGACTGGACCCGGCTCATGAATCGGGTTGACGAACACTTCGAGAAGGGTCGGAATTTTCTCGAGTTTGGAAATCACGAGGATGCTGTGGCCGAGCTTGATCAGGCTGTGGTCCTGGCACCCTATCGAGTTGATATTCTCTATCAATGCGGAAAAGCCCATCAGTTACGCTGGGAAAAAGAGGGGCATAAAGCCAGTGGCACCCGTGCGGAGGAGCTTTTCGAGCAGTGTCTCAGGCTTGAGCCTCATCACGATGGTGCCGCAAAAGGTTTGAGCCAACTGCGTCTGCGGGGTGCTGCGAAAAAGAAGATGCGTCACCGCGTTCTCGTCCTGTTATCCGCTTTAGTAATCGCCGGTGGTGGATTCGTAGCGATCAAACCTGCTCCCGGCACCCCGGATGTGCCTGCCGGAACGACAATTGAACAGCGCGAAAACCTGCCGGACGCCCCCACGCTTCGCCAGGTGCAGCGTTCGGGTAACCTTATCGCGATCCCCCGTTTCAGTTCCGTAAAAGCGGCTTTTCCGGCGAATTTGCCTACCGATATCGTTCAGATCGAAGTCGGGTTTACTGATGACGGGCATGTCCTCGCTTTGCGGGAAAATGGCACCGTTCTCGCCTGGGGAGCGAATACCTACCGGCAGGCCGACCTGCCGCCACTGGGTAAGGTCACTCAAGTCGCAGCTGGATGGAGGCACAGTCTCGCCCTGCAGGAGGATGGCACCGTAGTCGCCTGGGGTGACAACGCAGAAGGACAATGTGACGTTCCTGAAGGGCTGACCGATGTGGTTCAGATATCCGCCGGGGTAAAGCACTCCGTTGCCCTGACGCGAGATGGCAAAGTCGTGGCCTGGGGAAGCAATGCCAAAGGTCAGTGCGAGGTTCCGGACGATTTGCCGTCCGTGATCCGACTCGCCGAAATATGCGCAGATCACACCGTCGTCGTAACCAAAGATGGCAAACTCGCCGTGTGGGGAAGTAATGAAAACGAAGAATGGGCGGTTCCCAATGATGAAATCAAGGACGCCCGGGTGGTGAAAGTCTGGGCGGGCGGCGAAAATTATGCGTTACTCGATGATGATCGCCTACTTCACTGGGGGCGTGCGCTCCGCAGCCATCAACTACCACCCGTGATGACTGGAGTCGCCGACGTCTTTTCCGGATACCCGGCTACCGTGATGATTCGCAAAGAAAACCATGTCGTGACCTTACATGGCGCCTATAAAAATAATCCGGGGCAACTCGAAGAACTCAGGGATTGGAAAGATGTCATCGTAGGCCCGTCGTTTTTCTACGGCATTTCTGATGAACCAGTGGAGTAAATCAGTCAAAATTTCGGCGATTCGTTTCAGGGGCAGACTCGTGCATCTATGTATTCCGCCCCCTTCGGAAATGATTTTTGTCCTGAACAACGCTACATTTTCTGTGGTGATTGATCGCGGTTTTAATTGGATTTTTAAACGCGAAAAACTGAGGCATAATTTCAGTCGATTTTTATTATTCAAGCTCTGCTGACTAACTTTTGTTACCTGTTATTTTTGGTAGTGGGAATCCCGGTGGGTTTACTTGCTCAGGATAGGGAGGCCGCCGTGGCGGAAAAGATTCTGGCTTTTCAGAGGGCCAACGGTGGTTGGCCCAAGAACTACGATTACGATGAGCCCGGTTCGAAGGCGGAACTTGAGAATGCCATCTCAGAGCGGCAGCAGATCAAAGACGCTACGATCGACAACGGAGCCACTTTCAAAGAGATAAAGTTCCTCGCAAAGTTGTATCGGAAAACGGAAGATCCGCGCTATTCGAAGGCGGTAAACCTCGGTATAAAATATCTCCTCGAGGCTCAATATGAAAACGGGGGATGGCCTCAGTTCTACCCGAATCTGAAGGGTTACTACCGCCACATCACTTTTAACGACGGCGCCATGGTCGGAGTGATGGGTCTGTTGAGAGATATCGTGACGCGCCCCGGTTCCTACCCGTTTGTTGCAGAGAGCGTTCGGGATGACTGCGAACGGGCGATTGAAAAGGGTCTCGATTGTATTCTGAAATGTCAGGTGAAAGTTGAGGGTCGTCCCGCCGTATGGTGCGCACAGCATGATGAAATTACCTACCTGCCGACCAGGGCACGCTCTTATGAATTGGCGACTTTGAGTGGTTCGGAATCGGTAGGGATTGTGCGCTATTTGATGGGGATTGAAAATCCGGGGCCCGAGGTCGTAACTGCAATCGAGGGCGCGGTGGCCTGGTTCGGGAAATCGAAACTGGAAGGCATACGTCTTGAGTCATTTACGAACAGCGATGGTGAAAAAGATCTGCGGGTTGTTAAGGACGGAACAGCTCCTGCCCTGTGGGCGCGATTTTATGATATCGATACCAACCAACCCGTTTTCTGTAGTCGGGACGGTATTCCACAAAAGAGTCTCGACGCAATCTCTCACGAAAGGCGCAATGGCTATTCCTGGCTCGGAGAATATGCCAGCGATTTATTGAAGAAGGATTTTCCGGCGTGGAAAGCGGAGCGTGACCGGCGGTGACGCTCGTCCGTCTCAGTTGGGCAACTCCTCAATCGCTTCCTTGATCGCTCCCATGGTGACGATGCCATCCCCGAGCGTGACCGGATTTTTTGTCGGATCCGACGGGTACAGCGCGTAGAACGGCACCCCGGCCCGACCGAACTTTTGCAGCTCTTTGGTGATTGAGGGATCTTCGTTGGTCCAGTCTGCGACCACAAAAGCAATGTTATTTTCCGCAAACAGATCCTGCACTTTCTGGGTCTTTATCGTGGTTCGCTCATTGACCTTACAAGTGACGCACCACTCCGCCGTGAAATCGACAAACACGTGTTTGCCCTCCTGCTGGTGACGGGCGATGACATCTCGAATATCGATCGACGAAGCCGGGGCCCGTTGCGCCGAAGCGTCCCAGGCAATCACAAAGGCGGCGACAGCAAACACCAGCGCCACGCCTCTGCCTTTCAGCCTGGCCGGAACTGACCGCTCAAAGCCACCAAAGCGCCCGTAGATCCAGCCCGCCACGGCCAGGAGCAGAACCGCCCCGAGCGCCCATTGCAGACCAGACACGCTGAGCTGTCGGGAAAGAACGCCGATCAGCCAAATCGCCACCGCCAGCATCGGGAAGCCCATAAATTGCTTGAAGGTCTCCATCCAGGGGCCCGGTGCGGGAACGACGTCGAGCAGCTTCGGAAACGCTGCGAAAACGAAATACGGTGCCGCCAGGCCGAGTCCCAGCGCGGTGAATACCAGAAACATAATCGGGGCCGACTGCGAGAGCGCAAAACCGATCGCTGGTGCCATCAGCGGCGCAGTGCAGGGAGTCGCGAGCAGAACCGCCAGCGCACCGCTCCAGAAACTGCCGGTGTAGCCGGATTTGGAGGCAATCGAACCGCCCACCGAAGTCAGCGATGTGCCGATTTCAAAAATCCCGAATAGACTCATTGCCACCGCCACCATCACGAAGATGAGCACGATCACAAAGCCGGGCTGCTGCAACTGCACGCCCCAACCGACCTCACCGTTGCCTCCGGAGCGCAATAGCAAAAGCATCGTCGTCAGGATCCAGAAAAAAATCAAAATGCCGAGAGCGAACACCAGCGAATGCGCGAGCACCTTCTTCCGGTCCTCGCCTGCCTGAGCCACAAACGACATCACTTTCAGCGAGATCACCGGGAAAACGCAGGGCATGATATTTAAAGTGATCCCGCCGAGAAACGCCGCCAGCAGGATACCGATGAGCCCACCGCCAAACGGCAAAGCCCCACTGTCCGCCGGAGTCGCAGAGTTAACCGCCGGCTGGTTCACCGTAGCCGCTTGCTCCGATTCTACTTCGCCACCGGTTGAGACCTTCCAGCCTTTTTTGCCGGAGGATTGTTCCTCGACCAACAGCGCGGCAAACGATTCCGGGGCGGCAGTCAGGTCAGCATGCTTCGCAAAGGTAAATTGGACTTTGTCCCCCTCCCGAACGATTTTAGGCTCGGAGAGCTGGTCGAAAACCATACTTTGATAGGGATAAAGATGCAGCTTCGATTCATCCGCAAGAGCTCCCTCCGGCACATCGACCGACACGATGAGATTCTCCTCCTGCAGTTTGATTGCCACCGGCCAGTTGACCGACTCCGGCAGTTTCTTTTGAGAGGATGCTATAGCGTCTGCCTCAGTAGAGCGAACCGCTTCGGATCCGACGGATAAAGTGATGCTCAGGTCAGCCTGACCGGGCAGACAGGTGTTGGGATCACACATCAGCCACTCGGCCTCGCCCTTCAGCGTTACGCTGGTTCCCGGCTTGAGATCGGACGGTGGGGTGATGGTAATCGGGTGAATCACGACATCCGTGTAGCCGAAGCCGGCCTCTTTGATATCATACCCGTAATCGGTCACAAACCGTTTCGGAACCGGATAGCCCAGCTTCCCGGCGGTGAAGCCCCCAGGTAGATCAAGCTGCAGAGTTGTCGTCTTGCCGGTTTCCCCGGGATTGATCCAGTAGGTATGCCAGGTCGGATCGATGGTGAGTTCGAGGCCCAGAGTGAAAGGCTCGCCGGGGACGATCGTTGTGTGGCTCGCAATCAGCCGGGCTTTCACGTTGGTATCAGTCTGGGCGCTGGCAAGAGAAGCCAGGGCAAACCACGCGAGGAGGATCAGCCAGCCGCTCTGTCGAAAATGATACCGCTTATACAAGGATTGAGGTCGCAGGCCCGGGAAATCACGGGGCGCAAATTGACAATCTCGGGTTGGCTTCTGAAATATCATTTTCATTGGTTCTCTTCACGTTCCTCCTTGGTAATTCCGCAGATTTTTTTAAGGGGTATTCGATTCGCAGCAGCCTGCTGATCAGTCGATTCGATTCCGCCGGTTCTTTAAGGTGCTGAACGCCTGAATTTCAGGGACAGACGATTGGCGATGGAAAAATTAACGAGCAAAACATCCTCATCCGCGCCATTGCTTCGGAGGATCGCACAGGCGACTTTTCGCGATGAGAATTCTGTGCGCTCTTTCCACAATCGTAGCTATGTCATTACTTTCCACCCATTCTTCCCAGGCTGAACCGCTCAATGTGGGCGACAGCGTGCCCGCCGTGAAAACCGTTGATGCCGATGGTAAAGCGGTCGATCTCGGCAAGGAATTATCCGAAGGTATTTCACTGGTCTACTTTTATCCCAAAGCCGACACCCCCGGCTGCACCAAACAGGCCTGCAACCTGCGCGACGCCTTCGAGGATGTGACCGGAGCGGGAATAAAGGTGTTTGGAGTCTCCGCAGACAATTCCAGCGACCAGAAAGCCTTTGCTGAGAAATTCAACCTGCCTTTCACCCTTCTCGCCGATGCCGAGGGGAAAGTCATCAAAGCATTCGGAGTGCCTACCAATCCGAGAGGATTTGCCTCCCGTCAGAGTTTCCTCGTGAAAGACAACAAAGTGATCTGGCGCGACCTCAAAGCGACTCCAACCTCGCAGGCGCAGGATGCCATTACCGCTGCTAAAGCGAATGGCTGAGCCTCGTGATGCGGACACTCTTGTCCGCAGTCTACCGCGTCAGTAAAATCTCCTTACCGAACAAAATGCGGACAAGAGAATCAGCCTCACAGTAAGGGCCCGTTCTTCAAAAAAAAAGCCCGGTCGCTCAATGACCGGGCTTACAAATCGCTGGTTGATTTAGCGGCAGATTAAATGCCCTCAAGGGGTTTTTCGATATCGTATTTCTCTGCTGCGCCTTGTATGGATTGAAACTGGATAGCGGCCTGGATCAGTAACAATTCAGCGGCTTGTTCGGCATCCGCCTGGTTTTCAAACACTCCAATATACACGAGCTGATTGGTGGGATCGGTAACGGTTACGAGAAACTTTCCTGCGTGCTGGCCACTGGTGATTTCATAGACGTTACTATTGAAACCGTTGAAGTTGAAATTTTTCACCGGAATCGGATTGATCACATTCCAGATACTATTAAAATCGGCGTCTTTAATTCCCTCAGCGTCTTTACCAAAATTGTGATAGGTGAGCATCACGATAACCTGCCAAGACAAGGGTTCTCCGCTCGGATTGAAATGGATAGGATCATCACCATGGATATCAAACAAGCCGGATCCTGCCGCTCTTTCTCCCAGAACCTCCGCCAACCACGGTGAATGTTTCGAGTCGAATTCAAAGGTTCCCTCCAGGATCGCAAAAACGTCTTCATCAGTCATTTCCGCCGTGTCGGCACCTTTCGAGCTTTTTGAAGATTGGGTTTTATTCTGAGCACTGGCCGTGACTTGAAAGCTTAAAGCTGCGACAGTGGTTAAAAGAGTGACGAGAGCCGTTTTGATTTTCATCTGAAATTTTAGGTTATGAATAGTGATTGAGTTCACCGTCTTCTTACCCCGCCGAAAAAGAAGGTTACAGCTCACGGCATTTTTTTCGGATTGGATGAAATAAAAAAACCCGTCTCCGGATCACGAACGTGTTGCGGACACTCCGGCCCGCACCCTCCCGAGGTCATCAGTAGCGGAATTTGCAAAAAATTCCGACCGGATCCGCCCGAACGTGTTGCGGACACTCTTGTCCGCAGTCTCCCGAGCCAGTCGAAGCCATACCGCCGAAAAACCTCAGGCCCTATTAACTGTACCTTGAACAGATCTCGACGCCGAGCCAGTAGCGGAATTTGCAAAAAATTCCGACGCCACAATATACGCCTCGTGTAGCAGTAAAACGATAGCCGTAAATAGTCCAACTCATCTCCCAGACTCCGCGCAACCAAACGCTTCGATGCCGGAATTTTTAGCAAATTCCGCTACGTGGGATCTTTTGCGTCCACCTCTATTCACTCTCAACCAGTCCCCCTCCTGAATGACCGTCATCCCTCTCGATTCATCAAGCGTCCCTAAACCGTAGCTTCAGAGCCTCTTTTTCTTGCTCTTGCTCCAAATGCATCAGAGCAAGAGCAAGATTAGGAGCAAGAGGTTAACTCTGATTCACCCTCCTTCCTTTCTGCTTTCTCGCGGCGCTGCTCCCAACCTCCCGCACCGCGCCTCGCAAATTAGCTGCCTACCATCAAAACATTACGTTAAAAGGTATCCTGACACACTTGCAAAATGCAACGGCGCCCGATAGTTTCCCAATCTGTCATTTCATGCCATCTCAAAAGAAAATTCCCGAAAACCTCATCACACCGAACGATGAGGACAAGCTCAGTCGCAGCGCCGGACGTGCGACTCAAACTGAGGCGATTGCTGATTTACTTTGCTCACATTGATTTCCGGCTTTGCCAAAGCAATCCGAACGCGTATTTTCCCAACTCAATGCCCACCAAACTGAAGGGAAAACTCAGTCACAGCCTCAATCTCGCAGCCTAATCCACCGCCTTTCCAATCGCAGCATGTCAAAACCAAAAATCGCCCGCAAGGCCGCCCGGAAGCCGGTAAAATCCTTCGAGGAAACCCTCTGGGACACCGCCAACAAGCTGCGCGGCTCCGTCGAGTCCTCGGAATACAAGCACGTCGTCCTCTCGCTGATCTTCCTCAAGTTCGTCTCCGACAAGTTCGAGGACCCGCCCACCGGCAATGCCAACTACGCCTGGATTCTCCACATGGTGAGCAATCCCTCGAAAAACGGCGTCGACGGCTTCGTCCTCGACAACGGCTCGATGTCCACCAACACCGGCGGCGAAGGCGAAATCCTTAAAAAGTTAGTCGAGAATGATCTCGTCGACTGTATGATCGCCCGGTCCTGCCCGGCCACCTTGTCTACTCCCCACAGATCTCCGTCTGCCTCTGGTTCTGGACTAAAAACAAAAAGGACGAACTCCCTCTAGCAGCATGAAACTATCAAAAGCCTTTTTTAAAAAACTCTCTCCATGAATAAACAACAACTCGCCGCCAAGATCTGGGAGTCGGCCAACCAGATGCGCTCGAAGATCGAAGCAAACGAATACAAGGACTACATCCTCGGCTTCATCTTCTATAAATACCTCTCCGACAAACTCGTCGGCTACGCCCGGGACCAGGATTTCAGCGACGAGGACATCGCCGCCCTCTCCGAGGAGGATGAAGAGACCGCCGACTACCTCAAGCGCAACGTCGGCTACTTCATCGCCCACGAGAATCTCTTCTCCACCTGGATCGAGAAAGGCAGCGACTTCGGAGTCGAAAACGTCCGCGACGCCCTCTCCGCCTTCAGCCGTCTCATCAATCCCCAGCACAAGCACCTCTTCGAAGGCATCTTCAAAACCCTCGAAACCGGCCTGAGCAAACTCGGCGACACCGCAGCGAAGCAGACCAAGGCCATCAGCGGGCTCATCCAGCTCATCAAGGACATCCCCATGGATGGCCGCCAGGGCTACGACGTGCTCGGCTTCATCTACGAGTATCTCATCGGCATGTTCGCCGCCAACGCCGGAAAAAAAGCCGGCGAGTTCTACACCCCGCACGAGGTTTCTCTGCTCATGTCCGAGATCATCGCCGATCATGTCAAGGACCGCGACCACATCGACATTTACGACTCCTGCAGCGGCTCCGGCTCCCTCCTGCTCAATATCGGCAAGTCCATCGCCAAGCACATGGATGACCGTAACAACATCAAATACTACGCCCAGGAGCTGAAGGAAAACACCTACAACCTCACCCGCATGAACCTCGTCATGCGTGACCTCGGCGTGGATAACATCGTCACCCGCAACGGCGACACCCTCGAGGACGACTGGCCCTTCTTCGACGATCAGGATCCCGTCAATACCTACAACCCGCTCTACCTCGACGCCGTCGTCTCCAATCCTCCCTACTCGCAGAATTGGGATCCCGAGCACAAGGACAGCGACGCCCGTTTCTCCCGCTTCGGCCTCGCTCCGAAGTCCAAGGCCGATTACGCCTTCCTCCTCCACGATCTCTACCACCTCAAGCCCGACGGCATCATGGCCATCGTCCTGCCGCATGGCGTGCTCTTCCGGGGTGGCGAGGAGGGAAAAATCCGCGAAAACCTCATTGAGAACAACCACCTCCAAGCCATCATCGGCCTGCCGCCCAACATCTTCTTCGGCACCGGCATCCCTACTACCATTCTCGTTTTGCGTCAGAAACGCACCGAGAGCGATGTCCTCATCGTCGATGCCTCCAAGGGCTTCGCCAAGGAGGGCAAAACCAACAAACTGCGCGCCTCCGACATCAAGAAAATCACCAACACCGTCATCGGGCGCGAGACGATCCCCGGCTACAGCCGCCTCGTACCCAAGAGCGAGATTCGCGACAAAGAATACAACCTCAACATTCCCCGCTACGTCGATTCCTCCGAGCCCGCCGAGAGCTACGACCTCTACGCCTCCATGTTCGGCGGCATTCCGAAGAGCGAACTCGCCGCCCTCGCCGATGACTGGAACGCCTTCCCCGGCTTGCAGGACGCTCTCTTCGTCGATGACGGCACGCCATTCGTCGCACTCAAGCCCGGACTGGATGACCCCGCCGCGCTCTCCGAGGCCATCCGCGAGCACGCCGATGTCCGGAGCTTCGTGAAATCCTTCACCGATGCTTTCAGCGGATTCGACGACTGGCTGCGCACCCAGCTCATCGAGCAGCTCTCCACCCTCTACGTCCCCCGGCAGGAGTCGCTCATTGGTGAGGAAATCTTCACCCGCCTCGCGCCCATCCCGCTCATCGACAAATACCATGCCTATCAGCTCCTCGACGACCAGTGGCAGCTCATTTCGATTGATCTCGAAATCCTCCAGACCGAGAGCTTCGACTCCGCCCGCATCGTCGATCCCAACCTCGTCATCAAAAAGAAAAGCGGCAAAGACACCGAAGTGCAGGATGGCTGGAAAGGACGCATTTTGCCCTTCGATCTGGTGCAGGAAACCCACCTCAAGGACGAGTTGGAGGCGCTGCGCGAAAAAGAAACCCGCCTCGGCGAAATCGCCGCCAATCAGGAGGAAGCACTCGAAAGCCTCAGCGAGGAAGACAAGGAAAACGACACCGTGCACGAATCCGGCGACAAATGGGTCAACGCCGCCGTCAACGAGGAGGCCAAGCAGCTTAAAGCCGAGGCGAAAAAATCAGGCGACTTCGACCCCGAATCCTACGAGGCCAAGATCATCCAGGTCGCCGACTGGATCGCCGAGGAGAAAACGCTCAAAGCCGCGATCAAGAAAGACGCCGCCGCCCTCCACCTGAAAACCAAGGAAACCATCGAGAACCTGAGCGACGACGAAGTGAAAGCACTGCTCGAAGCCAAGTGGATCACCCCCTTGAGCGAATCCCTCCACCGCCTGCCCGGCACCCGGCTCGACCGTCTCACCGCCAAGCTGCAGGCCCTCGCCGAAAAGTATCAAACCACCTACGCCGACAACGCCCGCGAAATCCGGGAGACGGAGACGGAACTGGCGGGGATGATTGGCGAGCTCGACGGCAATGAGTTTGATCTCAAGGGACTCCATGAACTGAAAGACTTCCTCACCGGTAACTGAGATGATGGCGAAGAAAAAAAGAATGGTGCCGGAGATTCGCTTTCGCGGGTTTGCGGAGGAGTGGGCGGATTCCAACGTATCAGATTTTGTAGCCACGCTCGATGCAGGCGTTAGTGTCAACTCTAAAGATAGGCCAGCCAATAATTCCGAGTTTGGTGTTTTGAAAACGAGTGCCGTTACAAATGGTGTTTTTGAACCAGACGAGAATAAGGTGGTTCTAGCTGAAAATGAACAGTTACGGCTAAAGGAACACGTTAGCAGCGACACTATCATAATAAGTCGAATGAATACGCCAGCCCTGGTCGGAGCCAATGCATATATAGAATCGAGCCACGATAACCTGTTCCTTCCAGACCGACTTTGGGCAGCCAAGCCGAGAGGAAGTGCATCAATGCGATTTTTGGCGATCATTCTGGGTTCCCAAAAGGGTCGTGCTGCCCTTTCTAGCATGGCAAAAGGGACCTCTGGTTCGATGAAAAACATTACGAAGCTGCAGATTCTGGCGCTTCCCATTAGATCACCAAGCCCTACCGAACAAACCAAAATCGGCAGGTATTTCAAAGAGCTGGATGGGCTGATTGGGCTGCATCAGCGCAAGCATGACAAGCTGGTGACGCTTAAACAGGCGATGCTCCAAAAAATGTTCCCCCAGGACGGCGCCACCACCCCCGAAATCCGCTTCCAAGGCTTCGAGGAGGATTGGGAGGAGAAGGAAATCAATGAGCTAGGTCAAACACTTACAGGATCGACTCCTTCAACACAAAATAAGCGTTACTATTCAGAAAATGGTATCCCATGGGTCACCCCTACAGACATTAAAAAAAATGTCACTTTTAAGACCTCCAGCCACCTTTCTGATGAGGGTAAAAAGGTAGCTCGTGTGGCGCCGAAAAACACGATTCTTGTCACCTGTATAGCTAGCATTGGAAAGAATACTCTATTAGGCACACAGGGAAGCTTTAATCAGCAAATTAATGGACTTGTGCCAGATGAATATAACTATGATCCGTATTTTCTCTACAGTCTCAGCTCTCTATGGTCACGGGAAATGAAGAGATCTGCTGCATCTGGAACTATGCAAATCGTAAACAAAACGGAGTTCTCAAGCATACGAACCCAAACCCCTGCCCTCCCCGAACAACAAAAAATCGGAACCTACTTCCGCAAGCTCGACACCCTGATTTCCCAGCACGCCACCCAGCTCACCAAGCTCAAACAAATCAAATCCGCCTGCCTCGAAAAAATGTTCGTTTGAGCTACCCCGCATCCGCACGCCCATGGAAACCTTTACCACCGAAGCCGAATTTGAAGCCGCCGTCATTCACGAGCTAAGCCAGCGCGGCTGGGAGAGCGAGGTCATCAAGAACCCGAGCGAGGCGGACTTGCTTGCGAACTGGGCGGCCATCCTTTTCGAGAACAACAAGACCAAGAATCGTCTCAACGACGTGCCCCTGACCGAGGGCGAGATGCAACAGATCATCGAGCAACTCACCGATCTGCGCACCCCGCTCAAGCTGAACGGCTTCATCAACGGCAAGACCGTCGGCATCACCCGCGATAACCCGGACGACCCCCTACACTTCGGCAAGGAAGTCAGCCTCAAAATCTACGACCGCCAGGAGATCGCCGCCGGGCAGAGCCGCTACCAGATCGTCCAGCAGCCGCCTTTCAAACGAGGCTCCAAACTCCTCAACGACCGCAGGGGCGACCTCCTCCTCCTGATCAACGGCATGCCGGTTATCCACCTCGAACTCAAGAAAAGCGGCGTCTCCGTCTGGCAGGCCTACGGCCAGATCGAGAAATACTCCCGCGAAGGCGTTTTCTCCCGGATCTTCTCCCTCATCCAGCTCTTCGTCGCCATGGAACCCGGCGAGGCCGTTTACTTCGCCAACCCCGGACCGGACGGCAAATTCAACCGTGACTACGCCTTCCACTGGGCGGATTTCAACAACGAGCCGATCAACCACTGGAAAGATTTCATCTCCGGCCTGCTCTCCATCCCCATGGCGCACCAACTGATCGGCTTCTACACCGTGGCGGACGAATCGGACGGCGTGCTCAAGGTGATGCGCAGCTACCAATACTATGCCGCCCACGCCATCTCCGACAAAGTCGCCAAGACCGATTGGAAAAACCCGGATCCCATGCGCCGCCTCGGTGGCTTCATCTGGCACACCACCGGATCAGGCAAGACGATGACCAGTTTCAAGTCGGCCCAGCTCATCGCCAACTCCAAGGACGCGGACAAAGTCGTCTTCCTGCTCGACCGCATCGAGCTCGGAACTCAGACCCTGCAGGCCTACCGCAACTTCGCCGGCGACGGCAACGAGGTCCAGGCCACCGAGAACACCCACCGCCTCGTCACCAAGCTCAAAAGCACTAATCCCGCCGACACCCTCATCGTCACCTCCATCCAGAAGATGAGCAAACTCAAGGACGAGGACGGCGGCCTGAAGGCACACGATCTGGAAAAGATGCGCTCCCAACGCGTCGTATTCATCATCGACGAGTGCCACCGCTCCACCTTCGGCGACATGCTCATCGACATCAAAAAAAGCTTTTCCGGCGCTATCTTCTTCGGCTTCAGCGGCACACCCATCCACAAGGAGAACACAAAAAAAGACAACTCCACCACCGATGTCTTCGGCGACGAACTGCACCGCTACAGCATCGCCGACGGCATCCGCGACAAGAACGTGCTCGGCTTCGATCCGTATCAGGTCCGCACCTACCGCGACAAGGACTTGCGCGAAGCCGTCGCGCTGGAAGAAGCGAAAGCCGACACCCCGGCGGAAGCCTTTGCCGATCCGAAAAAGAAGAAGGTTTTTCTCAAATACATGAATGAAGTGCCGATGGCCGGGCATCGCGATGCTTCCGGCCGTTACCAGACAGGTATCGAGGACCATTTACCCAACACCCAATACCGGCGCGACGCCCACCAGTGCGCGCTGATCGAGGACATCAGCAACAACTGGGTCACCTTGAGCCAGGGCAGTAAGTTCCACGCCATTTTCGCCACCCACAGCATACCGGAGGCCATCGAATACTACCGTCTCATGAAGGCGAAGTGTCCACAGCTCAAAGTCACCGCGCTTTTCGATCCGCACATCGACAACGATACCGAACCGCAGAATGCCGAGTTCAAGACCAACGGACTCGTCGAAATCCTCGAAGACTACAACGACGACTACGGTCAGAACTTCGATCTGGGCACTCACGCCCAGTTCAAGAAAGACCTCGCCGCCCGTCTCGCCCACAAGAAACCCTACACCCGCATCGAACACGATCCGGACAAGCAGCTCGACCTGCTGATTGTGGTCAATCAAATGCTCACCGGTTTCGATTCCAAGTGGGTGAACACGCTCTACCTCGATCGAGAGCTTGAATATGAAAACATCATACAGGCCTTCTCCCGCACCAATCGCCTGTTCGGTCCCGACAAGCCCTTCGGCACCATCCGCTATTACCGCAAGCCGCACACCATGAAGCGCAATGTCGACGCGGCGGTGAAACTTTATTCCGGCGACAAATCCATCGGTCTCTTCGCCGACCGCCTACCCAACAACCTCGAGCGCCTCAATGCCAGCTTCACCGAGATCACTGCAATCTTCGATGCCGCAGGGATCGAGGATTTCAAAGAACTCCCCGAGGACCTCAGCGAACGCGGCGCCTTTGCCAAGCATTTCAAGCAGTTCAGCGAAGTGCTCGAAGCCGCCCGTATTCAAGGCTTCACCTGGGAGCAATCCGTTTACGAATTCGGCGACGATCCGAAAACCACCGTCACCCTGAACATTTCTCACCAACAATACCTCACTCTGCTGCAACGCTACAAGGAACTCGAAGGCGGCGCTGGCAGCGGAGGCGATGCCATCCCCTTCGAGATCGACAGCCATATCACCGAAATCGACACCGGTAAGATCGACGCCGACTACATGAACTCGCGTTTTGAGAAATACCTCAAAGCCCTGAAAGACGACGCCGACGAGGAAACACGGGAAGGGACCCTGATCGAGCTGCAACGCACCTTCGCCTCGCTGAGTCAGGACGAGCAGAAGATCGCCCAGATTTTCCTCCACGACATCCAACGCGGGAACGTGACCTTCGACCCCACCCGCACCTTCCGTGACTACCTCAACGACTACCAGGCCAGAGCACACAACGAGGAAGTGGACAAACTCGTCGAGGCCCTCGGAGTGGATAAAGCCAAGCTGAAGGCCCTGATGGAAACCAAAGTCACCGAAGCCAACCTCAACGAATACGGCCGCTTCGATGAACTTAAAGCCACCATCGACAAGCAAAAAGCCAAAGCCTACCTCGAAGCGACTTCAGGCGAGAAACTCTCACCGCCGAAAGTGAATATACGGGCCGCGACTCTGCTGAGGAAGTTCGTTCTCGAAGAAGGGTGTGAGCTTGGGTCGGCTGGCGACACGGTCGCGTTTGCAGAACATCAAATGGTAAAGCTCAAAGAGAATTTACCCCGGCATGAAGTTTGCAAAGATGATATTGGCGCGGTTGTCCATTTATATTCAAATGAGGATGCGTGCGAAGTTGAATTTATTACTTCTTCCGGATCAAAAGTCGTCACTCTTAACTTCAACCAGATCGAACCGGCAGAATAGTGATGGCGAATAAATTGCCGAATGCTGAGGAGGCCATTGTCGAATCAGGAAAATTAATCGACTACCTCTTGTCTCAAACGCATCCGGTTGGGATGGGAAAGGCAAAATTTTTCAAAGCTTTTGAAATTACAGTTGATAATTTTGAGGTACTGGAGACGGCGCTTCTTGAGCACGGATTAACGAAGCCGGTGGTTAAATCGACCGATACCAAATTTGGAACAAAATTTGAATTGGAATGTTCCATTACGACTCCGGATTCAAGAAATCCCTGTATCCGGTCCGTTTGGATAATCGAGACAGGGAAATCTGCGCCACGGTTGGTGACTGCTTACCCCAACTAGAAACATATTTTGTCACGAGGGTTCTTATCGCAAAGTGTAGAAGCGACCCAACCCTATCTACTGATCAATTCAATCCTATTAAATCAAGAAATTAGGGACAGACGAACAATCGACACGCTCTGCGGCCACCGATGGGGTTTTCCTTCCAAAGTCAAGGGATCGCGAGGTAAATGTTTCTCAACTATTGAGTCCCTGAAATTTAGCTCAGGGCCGTAGGCAAATTGGGGAAGCGGGAGCACGTTTTACAATGGAACTGCCATTTTTAAAGTCGTTGTTCTGATTTATGAGGATTCTCACGGGTTGTCTTATCGGGTCAACGATGGCACTTTTCGCAACGAAGTATCCTTATCGTCACGATGAAAAAAGACTTAGATCCCCTTTTGGCCCTGTGTCGTGAACTGGAAATTGTGAAATCCCGGGCTGCAGAATTAGGGATTTTCATCGACGACCGCGAACTGCTTGAATGTGAAAATTGCGGCCTTTTTGAGGACGTGACCGTCTCAGGGATTCTGATCACTCGCCGTGATAGTTTAGCAAAGGTAAGCGATAGCGGATTGCGATTCAGCGAGACCACTCCCGGTGTTTTTGTGTGCCCTTCCTGCGGTTTCAAGGTGAAGATTCCTAAAGAATCTACTGGAGATTGATAATAGAGAATCACCAGGGACAAATGATCTACCAGATCAAAAAGGAGATGGGTCGGGCATCAACCTGTGCGGAAAAATTCGAGCGCTCTCACCCGGGACACTGTTTACTTGTGAATTCTTCCAAAAGCGAGAGGCGCCATCATCGCTAGACGCCACACTTAACACGATGATGTGTAACATTTTCCGCCGCTGAGATGGTGACTAATTATTAGTATTGCTGTTTATTTCGCTTCCGCTTGATCGAATGGTTCCAGAGGAGAGCGCGAAGTACGTGAATCTGAGCGCGTTGTAGCGGGATTTGCCAAAAATTCCGATGAGATGGTTTCGGGAACATGGAATTTTGCCCGCTTT
>JARGPI010000036.1 GCA_029213005.1 Verrucomicrobiales bacterium | reverse complement strand
CTCTTGCTCTTGCTCTTGCTCTTGCTCTTGCTCTTGCTCTTGCTCTTGCTCTTAACGACGGACCGGCTCCGGATTTGGGGAACAAGAATAAGTGCAGGAGTAAGAGCAAGAGTTTTCTCGGGATGCAGGAAAATGGACTGTCCCCTGTACACTTTTGGACGGTACAGGGTACAATCCATCTCCTTACGCGATTTGAAATTCTCTGAAAATTCCGGAAAGGGCGGGGGCGAGTTTTTCGCGACGGGTCAGCATCAGCCAAAAATGGAGTAACATTCTCCAGGGTGAAAGACATTTGCGTTTGATGTCGTCTATGACGTGTTGGCTGAGGATTTCATCGATTCGGGTTTTCATGTTTCAGGTGGAAGTTGAGGTGGTTTTATTTTTACCTTTTCCTTACGCAACCGTTTATGATGGTTACAAAATGCTCCAAATAACGATGTCGTGGAAGTTACTGAAAATTCTCTACCCGATCGCGATGGTTCCCTTTTCGGTAAGCCTCTGGTTTGTTAAAACCCCGGTGAACAATGCGGGCCTGGATTGGAAAGATTTCGATCACCTTCGGGTAATCTGCCTGCTCGCGTCGTTTGCGTTCTGGATTTTATCCCTCATTAGTTTGATGAAACGGCACCGCTCTTTTCCCCTGCTCTGGGGCGGAACGATCCTGGTAGCCTCGGCCATGCTGGTACTGCCCGCTCCACCAGTGACGGCTCTGAACCGGTATCTCCAGGCTGCGCTTTTCGCCGGACTTTCGGCGCATCTCGCGCTGCTCTACATTAACGATCGCTGCCTTCCGCGACTCGCCAACACGTCGGAATCCTAACCGATTTACGTGTTGCCTATTTTTCAAAATCCGGCCTATGATTTGGCAGTCATGACAGTTCGATTTTCACTTTTTCTCTTTTTGATTTTCTCCACCTTTGCAATGGGACTGGCCCCGGCTGCGGAGCCTACGAAGATTCTTTTTCTCGCCGGTGAGAGAAGTCATGCCTCCGGTGAACATGAATTTCACGCGGGCTGCCACCTTCTCGCCAAGGCTTTGAATGAACAAAGCGGTCTCGATGTCAAAGCCTCTGTCATAGACGGCTGGCCGGAAGATGAAAGCGCTTTCGATGGAGTGGATGCTGTGATCATCTATTCCGACAGCACCAAAGTGGTCCGCCACGGTTGGGAAAAGGCTGATCAACTCGCAAAATCCGGCGTTGGGCTCATGTTCATGCACTACGCAGTCCACCCCAGTGCGGAGGAAGGCGAAAAATACTTTCGACCCTGGATCGGCGGCGCCTTCGAAACGGGCTGGTCGGTGAACCCCCACTGGGTGGCTGACTTGAAAACTCTGCCGGACCACCCTGTTTCAAACGGAGTCACGGATCTGGTTCGCGCCTACGACGAATTTTATTACTCGATGCGTTTCCCTGAAGACCGCAGCAAGGTCCTCGACCTCGTCACCGCGACTCCAACCAAGGAACGCCTCAAGAGAATCATCAATCTCTGGAACCAGAACGGGATCGACGGAATCGGAAAACCGCAGACTTTGATGTGGGGAATCGATCGGGAAGACGGAGGTCGTGGAGTCGGCTTCACCGGCGGACACTACCATCGTAACTGGGCGATCGACGGATTCCGGAAAATTGCTCTCAACGCAATCATCTGGGTTTCGGGAATGGAAGTGCCAGCGGATGGCGTGAAGTCAAAGCCAGTCACTGAAGAGGAATTGAATGCCAATCTCGATCAATACGACAAGCCGAACCCGAGAATCCCCCTCCCCAATGTCGAAGAATTCATGGCATTGCCTCCTGCCCCTTTCGTCGATGAAGAAGGTCTCAAAAAGCGGGCAGCCGAAGAAGCCGCAAGACGAGCACGAAAAAAGAAGGCTGCGTAAAAACCTTCCCCATTCAAAAATCGAGCGTTTTGTGTAACAGCGGGAAATGACTTCATTGGTTAACTTTTGTTAACAATGAAGTCTGAAGCTCTTACCCAATTAGCCCTTGTCACCACTGCCGCACTGACTCTCGCCAGCTGCGGAAACACGGTCGAAGGTATCAAACAAGATACCAACGAACTGATCTACCATTCGAAGGTGGTCGTGATCGATACCACGGACGCGACCAAACGAAAAGCAGGCCAGCTTGTCGTAAAATCAGCTGAAGCCGTGAAAACCCGGGCCGAAGCAGTCCTCGCAGCCTCGGAGTAATTCCCTGCGCCCACCTTCCGGACGCACTCTCTGTTTTTAAAATTAACAACAATTTTAGTGGTCAACGATTCCTATTTGAGTCAATGTGTTCGGTAGCTGATTTTCCAAATTTCAAGAATCATCCCTGACATTTTTCGCATTTCGGCTTATAAAAATGTTGATTAATTATAGAAATTTGATTAATTACCACCCATGAGCAGATTCCCGTTTCTCTACTCCCTAATTCTCGCCCTGGCTCTAACTGGCATCGCCCACGCCGAAAAAACCCGGGTTTTATATCTGGGCGACTCCCTGAGTATGGGAGCTTTCGGGAAAACTCTGGATTCCGGTCTACGGAGTCAGGGACTGGAGGTTTACACGGTTGTAGCTGGAGGGGCGAGTCCCTACTACTGGTTGAAGGCTTATCAAAGCCTCCCCTGCACGATCGGGTTCTGGGAAAAATCCCCTATCAGTGAGCGAAAAGTCGGCTACGTCCGCGCTGTTCCTAAAATCGAAGATATGCTGGAGGAGCACAACCCGGAGTTTGTCGTTGTTCAAACCGGGATCAATCTCTATGCGACATTGAGATCCCGTCGCCGCCCCAAAGATGAAAACGTGCTCGAAATCCGTTCGTTAATTGAGCAGATGTCTCACTCGATTGCCAAGTCCGGGGCGACGGCCTACTGGATTCTACCTCCGCATTCCCACGAGCGTCGTTACAGCCTTGAGCTACAGAATGAGTTGCGAAGCATAATGCGGAATGTCATCAGCGACTATGACGGTGCCGTTTTTGAAAGCAGTGAAGTAACCCGCTTCACTGATCCCTACCCCGCTACCGACGGCATCCACTACGGCCCGACCGAAGCCGCTGCCTGGGCCTCTAAAGTCAGAGCTGATCTTTCCGTCTTTATTCACGAGCACAAATCCAAACGGGTAAACCCGGAGCGATTGACCCAGGTCATTCCAGTGAAACCTGCTCAAAAGGAGGCCGAAGAGATGGCTTCACTCAATCCTGTGGCGGACCTGTCAGTCGAAACCTCTTCGAGCCCTTCGACGGTCTACACCAAGCCAGTCATCAAAGCACCGGAGCCATTGAAAGCCCCGGATAAAATCGAGATTCCGGAGAAACCGCTTCCCGATATCTCGAAAGGCAAAGGCAGCCAACAGGTTTTCAATCGTCTCGATCTTGATCTTCGCCTCACTGAAAAGTCGGAGATTAAAAACATCGCCGAAATCGACTACGCCAATGCACTGGGTGTCTTCGAGTACGAAGTCATCAAAGACCGGCTCGGTAATTATCCCTACGATAAAATTCGCGTGGCCCACGGCATCGTTTTCCGCCGCAAATTCACCAGTGCCGCCCAACGCGAGATCGGCTCTACGATTTCTCTCCGTCTCGTCCCGCTCGCTTCCTATAAAAATCTTCAGATGTGGCAGACGGCTGATGACCTTCGTCCCAACTTTGAGATGCCACTCTACACTCCGAAACTTGACTAATCTGCCGGCTTCAGAAACGGTTCGAATTCAGAAGGAAGGGGTGCCTCAAAACGCACCTCTTTTTTTGTATCCGGATGGGTAAAGGCCAACTCCCGCGCGTGTAACATCAGGCGTGTGACCTTTGTCTTCTGCCTTTTGGGTTGTGCGTAGATCGTGTCTCCGAGGATCGGGCAATGTAGCGTATCCTTGAGATGAACCCGGATCTGATGAGTGCGACCGGTGTGGATCCGGCAATCAATCCAGCTCCAGTTCCCATTCTTAGCGGAGTGCGAAACCTGGTATTCGGTAATCGCCAATTTCCCGTGAGGTGAATCGAGAACAGTCATCTTCTGCCGCTGAACCGGGTGACGTCCGATCTGATTCTCAATCCGTCCCGCCAATTCCACAGGACATCCCGCCGCAATGGCGATGTAGGCCTTCTGAGTTTTCCGACCTGAAAACTGACTGACCAGCGAAGTGTATGCCAAGTCCGTTTTCGCCGCCACGAGACAGCCTGAGGTTTCTTTATCCAGCCGATGAACGATTCCCGGACGCCCTTCATCCGCGAGGTAACTGAGCTTGCCATCGCAGTGATGCAGCAGTCCGTTCACCAGTGTTCCCCGGTCATTTCCCGATCCGGGGTGAACCACAACTCCAGGGGCCTTATTGATCACGACAAGATGTTCATCCTCGAACAAGATCTCGAGCGGCATTTCTTCCGGGAGTAGTTCGATCACATCGTCGCAGGGAATCCTCACCAGAATTTCATCCCCACCAGTGACCTCTGTTCTTGGTTTCACCTGTTTTTGATTGAGAAGAATGTCCCCTGATTTGATCAAATCCTGAATCTGGCTGCGGGAAATCTTCTGCCCCAGTCCAGCCATCCTCGCAGGGAGAAGTTGATCGAGGCGCTTACCACCCTGATTTTCATCCACCACCAAAGTTTCGGTAAACTGGTATTCGCGCATAGAGTCCGCCATTTCGTAATGAGTTAGGCTTGCCTTTATCCATCAAATTTCGCAAAAATCCCCTGAAATCCGTCGCAAACCCGAATTTGAGGACAAGATAAAGTGGTTAGCTTCAACACTTCAACGTTTATTCTATAAAGGAATGACCCCGATTTTAAAATTTTCGCTTTTTCTATTCACTGGACTTTTCGCTTCAAACTCGCTGTTTGCGCAGGATTCGGAGTCCAAATGGCACACCCGCTACACTCCTGCGATTAAGCAGGCTCAGGCGGAAAACAAGAGTTTGATTCTTGTCTTCACCGGCTCCAAATGGATCGAGATCTGCAAGATTTTTGAAAGCGACATTCTGGACCAACCCGAGTTTGTGGATCAGGTCAGCGAAAAATACGTGCTTCTTAAACTCGAGTTCCCGAAGAACAATCGCATGCCTGAAGAGATCGGGAGAGAGTACCAACTGTTGAAAGACGCCTATCGAGTCCATGGATTCCCCACTGTTTTGGTGACTGATCCGGAAGGCCGCCCGTTCGGCATGAATGGCTATCAGCCCGTTTCCGCAGATATTTATGCGAAAACTCTGCTGGCAATGTTGAAAGGTAAAGAGATCCGCGACACCGCTTTCGCCAAAGCAAAAGAGCAAAAAGGTCTGGATAAAGCGAAGACACTTGCCGCCGGTATACCCGACTTACCCGGCACACTTGGAGCGCGATATTACCGGAAAGAAATCGAAGAGATCATCGCCAACGATCCCAAGAACAAAACCGGAAAAACCGAGGCTTTTCAGAAGCAAATCGCTGATGTGGATTACGCGACCAACATGCAGAAACTGGCTGCCGACGTTCAATACAGCAAGATGCTGGAACTGACCGATGCCTACATCCGTGATCAGAATCTGAAGGGCGATGTTCTTCAGAAAGCACTCCTCAATAAGCTCGGCGTGCAGCAGAAACAGAAGAACACAGCCGGTGCCGTTCAGACCCTGCTGGAGGTGGTGACGGTTAATCCTGAATCCCACTTTGGAAAAAGCGCTCAGAAGATGCTGGACAATTTAAGGGCTCAGAAAATTCAGGAGAACTTAGAGGAGTAGCAGATTTTTTAGAGGATTTGTGCTATATTTTCACTGCACCAATCGTCCTTCTTTTTATGAGGGATGTATTGAGGCAGAGAAACATGAACAACGTGCAAAAACTAACAGACAGGCTTACCCCCAGGTCGATTTTCGTTTTATCAGCGATCACTTTTTTCGCATCGGGCACCTTTACTTTCGCGCAGAGAGCGGAAGACATCATTTTTACCCCCGAGAAAATCAAAACGATTCCAGGCCACGGCATGTCCAAGGGTGAGTATCCTTACGACGAAGATGGATACTACCGGAAAGAATGGGTCAGCGTATCCGCAAAATCCAGCGTCCGGTCTTCAACTACCGTTCGCCAACCCATCCCACTGACTTCTGAGGAGCACTCCAACTACGGAGCGAGAAAGCGAATCAACCAATCTAAAGTGACGGAAAGCAAAGTCGAGGATCAAATCAAACCTTCGAAGCCGGAAGTGGTAGCAAAGCAAACCCCTCTGAAACCGACCTTCTCCATGCCGACTGCTAATATTATGTCGGACGCAGAAGCCCGAAAGCACGGCTTCATTGGGCCTTTTGAGAAGATGCAGGAGACCTCCCGGAATGTAATTCCCACGATGTCGCTGGCGCAAACTTCAGTTTCCGCAAAGTCATCGATCTCCGCCGTTTATCACAAGGTCAATTCGGGTGACACCCTGTTCAGCATCAGCAGAAAATACGGTAGCACCGTGGATGCGATCAAAAAAGCTAACGGCCTGACCAGTGATCTGATTCGGGTTGGCCAAAGCCTTCGACTCGCGCTTGCTCAGCACACCCTGGGCATTCCTCAATAAGGTATCTTGAACCGATTGTACAGGGTACCGTCACAAACTGTACCCGGTACAATCCGGCGAAACTCTGATTTAATCTATACCGGATCAGGCATTCGCGAACTCTTCAAGGTCCACCGCTTCCCGGCGCTTTATCGATTCCTGAGCCGCCAGACAAAGCAACACACTTTGTTTTGCAGAGATTCCGTCGTTCAGCGGCGGCGTCCCGCTTTTTACTGAATCGATAAAATGAATCAACTGAGGCCCAATTCCCCGGTCAATGCGTCCCGAACTATCTACAAAGTTTGCGGCATCACCATCATCGGGAATCGCTCTGGAACTCCGATGATCAGAATCGAACCGATGATGAACCAGTTCCAATGCCTGATTTTTCGTATCAATCCTGCCCAAATTCCCGCAGGCACCGATTTCGCACTCCCCGCCGTTGGGAGCAAATAGACAAAGCTCAAGCGTAGCGCGCTTTCCGCCTTCGTATTCGATCATAATCTGAGCATTGTCGAGGATCTCGCGATCGGTTAACACATTAGTCCCCCCTTGAGCCATAACCCGAACCGGTTTCCGGTTGATCATCCAGTTAAACAGATCGAGGTGATGGCAGTTTTTTTCCAGTATCGTTCCGCCGGTTAATGCCTCGGAGGAACGCCACCCCGGCCTCATCGGGCCACGGAATTCCCGGCACCACATCAACTGAAGATCGCCAATGTCCCCCTGGTCGATCATCTCCTTCATTTCCTGATAGAGTCGTTGGAACCTCATCTCGTGCCCGATCTGTAAAATCCGCCCCGACTTTTCAGCCGCAGCTATGATCGAATCGCACTCAGCAAGGGACAGGCCCAGAGGTTTCTCACACAAGACATGTTTGCCCGCTTCGAGCGCCGCTACTGCCGCTTCGTGATGCTGATCATTCGTCAGCGCGACAATGATCGCATCGATCGAATCATCTTTGAGGATATCCCGCCAGTTGTGACAGGTCATCAGTTGATCTCCCGCTAAAATTTTTGCAGCCTCCAGACTTGCCTCACTCCGGCTGCTCACCGCAACGATCTCAGCGTCGTCGATGGCCAGTAGATTTCGCATATGAGCCTCTCTACCAAACCATCCTGCCCCTAATAATCCAAATCTCATTCCGGCAGCTTGAATTGAAGCGAAGTGTAGTTCAAGCCCGTAAATCCAAATAACCAGATCCATTAGGATAGCGAAATAACCAAGAATTATAAAAAAAATGCAAATTTGCCCTTTTAATTATAAAAATTATGATTTATATTAAAACTCAACATGAGCGGAATCAATCCGCTCGCTAACTAACCAAAGCAAACCCAAGACAAAATACATGAAAAACACAAAAAAGGCACTCAACAAGGGATTCTCTCTCGTGGAAATGCTCGTAGTTATCGCCGTTATCGGCATCATCGCAGCGATTGCTGTTCCTAACATTGGTAAAATCAACGATTCAGCTAAGGAATCAAAGAACCGTCGTAATGCTCAGAGCATCGCTTCTGTTTTCGCTTCTGCTCAAGCCGCTGGTTTGAACTTCTACGTAGATGCCGACAAAGACGCAACTGTTGCAGCGATCGTCACTGGTGGCACTGTTACTGACGAGGGTCCATTCAAAGGAACATTCTTCGGCGTTCCTAACATGTCCGCTGGTGATCAGGACGCAGCTCTTCCATATCTCTCCATGGACGACACCAACGACATTCTTACCTACGTCGGTGTTCAGAATGCTGTCGTAGCACCATAATAGCTAAGTCCAACGACTTACACGAATTTACCCCGTCGGGCTCGCCCGGCGGGGACAATTCACCAAAAACGTCCATCCATTAACGATTACTTCTTCCTCAAATCCAATGAAAAATCATCACCTCTCCAGCTCCAAAGTCCGTGCGTTTACGATGATCGAAATGCTAATCGTTATCGCAGTTATCGGAGTCATGTCCGCCCTCGTGATTTCTGCCTTTTCCGGAGCAGCTCAGGACACGCGAAAAGTTATTGCCCGTCAACAACAGGCCGCAGTTCAAAACGCCGTGAACGCCTGGGTAAACAAAAAATCTTCGGAAGTCGGAGTTGGTCTTCTCGGTGCGAGAACCATTTATAACGCTCAAACTACCGCCAAGGCGAAACTAATTTTAATCGGGGGTGACTACGATGTCTCAGACGGAACCTCTACCATCGTCTCCGGGTTCCTCGACGAATCCACGATGTCTCACTTTATTAAAAATACATCAGATTCTGACAAGATCCAAAGTCAGGCTCTGAAAAAAACCGATCAATACCTATCACTGGCTGATTGGAACGCCGCATCCTACCCCAAAGTGGAACTGAAGTAAGTCAAACACCCTTTCACCTCAAGAAACATGAAAAGAAACGCAAATCAGAACTCCGCATTCTCTCTCGTAGAAGTCCTGGCTGCTGTCGGTATCATCGGAATCATTGCCTTCCTTGCGATACCAAATATTGTAGCGATCAAGGAAGATTCCGAAAGGCAACTGGCCATTACCCGGGCTGAAGGAATTAACATGGGAGTCGCCGCTTATATTCAGGCCAACGGTCGTGATGTCGCAGCGGCATCCTGGCCGACAGGAACCTCTACTGAGGAAATCGAAGAGCGTTACACCTTAATTCGCCCCTACCTTTCCTTCGCTCCAACGACACTGGCCGAGTTTCAACCTGCCGGCTACGTAATTACTCCGCCTGCAGACCTTACCAATCTGGTAAAATCAGAATTAAAAGTCAAAGACGGTTCCGCATTCAGTTACTAGGCGGAATTCCATTCCTGAAAATGAAGAATACCCGAAACAGACAAAACAGCGGATTCTCTCTCGTCGAAGTCATCATCACCGTGGCAGTCCTCGGCATCATGTCCGCGATTGCAATTTCGGCCTATCAGAACGTAACCAAATCTTCCCGAATCACAGTCGCCCAAAATCTGGTGGAAACGCTTAACAATGCCACTAAAGAATTTGGGCATGCTCAGTACGAACTACTTTCGAGTGGAAATACCGATTCGACGGACGAGGTCCACATTCTGAAAACGCTTCAGTGGAAAGATCCGGGCATCGAACTGGGTGTTGCCGGCCCTTTTATGCGTCAGGACTGGAGCCCGGCGACATCTGATGATACAGATGACTATCGTGCGGTGTGGTCCGGGAGTTACTGGAGACTGATTGAACCGGGCGAAACCGGTGCCGGTCTAAAAGTGGACTTCAATGCCAACGATGTCGGCATTCCTGTAGTTCACGACGATGACTTCACTCCTTTCCCGCGTCCGACTTTCGAAGTGGAAGTCGAAGAAACTGACGATTCTCTGGGCCTATCCAATCCCAACCTGAATACTCAACCGCACCCAGGCAACGATCCCGAAATCCAAAACCCAGACGCAATGGACCGATACCTCATTGCGTCAACCACCTTCCTTTAAACGATACACTCCAGTCTGTCGGGCCCGCATCCCCCGACTAACTGAAATTTTAATTTTGACTCAACCGATCTTTCACCATCCCACCTAAATGAGCACCGTAGCAGAAGAACCAAAAAATTCCCTTACCGGAAATGAATTTTCGGGAAGTTCGCAGTCGCTGGCTGACTCCGGATTTGCCGAGGCTCTCGGTATGGGGCTCATGTCTCTGGAAGGCACCGCCGTTCAATTCGGCATTCTACCAGTGTCGCTGCCGAGGGAGTCGTGCTCAATCGGTGCGGAAACTGCGCTGCGTCGTCTCGGGCGATTTCCACAAACCGACACCCCGTGGCTACCGATATCCAACGTGGGACCATTTGTCGTTTTTGCCCACCACTTCCCGAAATCAGACGATATGTGGGGAGTGCCGACTTGTTTTGCGATTCGGGTGGCCATCTCCGAGGAACAGTACGAAAAGATTCGAACAGACCTGGTTCAGAGGCTTTCCATCACGCCAATGCCTCAGTCCAATCCTCTTGAAGGACTCGAAGCACCCCGGTTTGAATCGAACAACTACGAAGAAGCTTTCCAATGGTTGCTGGAACACTATCCCTACGATGAAAAGCATGCGGAAAGACTCAACATGCTCTACACCGAAGGGGTGGAGAAAAACGGCTATATGGAAATGGCCGATTACAACAAAATGGAGCCGGGTCTGGGGATCGCTCTCAAATACCTGATCGAAGGCCCTTCCTTTCTCTGCTTCAATGGAGAAGAAGCTCCCCGCCAAGAGAAATTTACCGCCCCTCTACTAGAGAAACACAACGTCTATCCGGTTTACGACGGCGGTCAGAAGATTTATCTACTTACTTCCAAAGACAACTTTTACGCTTTTGAAGATGAGTGGCTTTCGCAAGGCAACGATCCGGTCGAATTCGTCCCGGTTTTCGCGGACCCCAGCGGAATTAAAGGGGCCATCGCCCGCTGCGCAACCAAACTGAAATCGGCGGGGATCGATATTGAGAAAGGAGAGTTATCTCTCTCCGAAGCCGACAACCTGGTCGAAATCGTCCCGGAAGATGTCGCTGAGATTAATCCGCAAAATGTGAATCACACTCCCGAAGAACTGATCCATTGGGTTCTGTACTCTTCAGTAGTCGGGAGAGCGTCGGATTTGCACCTCGAGAAGTATTACAACGTAGTGCGTTTCCGGGCGCGAATTGACGGCAAACTCACCACAATTTTCACCGCTCCGGAGGATATGATGCCCCGGTTCATCGCTCTGATCAAAAACTACTCGAATATGAGTCAGAGCCGCCAGGAGGCACTCGATGGTCGATTTGCCATGAAGCTGGGAACCCGCCGGGTCGACGTCCGGGTTGCCGCCGTTCCCTGCCGGAACGAAATGCAAAAAGTGATTATGCGTTTCCTCGACAAACAGGACGGAGTGAAAGAACTCTCGACCCTGAATATGTCGAAGCGGCAAAGCTCGATCGTGAAAAAAGTGATGGGCCGTGACCAGGGACTCATCCTGATCACAGGACCTACCGGTTCCGGTAAAACAACTACCCTCTACGCTCTGATTAACTCAGTGAACGAAGAAGGAATCAACATCCACACGATTGAGGACCCCATCGAGTACGAAATTGAAGGGATTAACCAAACCCAGACTGATCCAACCCACGAGTTGACCTTCAGTAACGGACTGCGAGCCCTGCTTCGTTCCGACCCCGATGTGATCCTTATTGGTGAGTGTCGAGACCAGGAAACCGCGACCTCAGCAATCAACGCAGCACTTACCGGCCACCTTGTTTTAACGACCCTTCACGCAAACGATTCACTCAGAGCGGTATCCCGACTTCTTTCCATGGGAGTTGAACCTCACCTCGTAGGCGACTCTCTGGCGATGACTCAGGCTCAGCGTCTGGTTCGCCGCCTCTGCAATTATTGCAAAAAACCGGTGACGCTGAAACCTGAAATCGTAGACCATTTTTATCGTCAGGGTTTTAAAATCAATCCTGACGCTGCGCCAATCTATGAAGCAACCGGGTGCCCCGAGTGTCGGGAAACCGGCTACAGCGGTCGACTGGCTTTGATGGAAATGTGTGAAGTCAGCGCTGAACTCGCAGATCTCATTGAAAGACAAGCTCCACAAACCGAGCTCCGTAAGGTCGCTCTAAAAACCGGATTTATGACCCTCTATCAAGAGGGAATTACCCAAGTACTTGCGGGTCTAACCACTCTGGATGAAATCAAAAAAGTGAGTTACACCGCTTTCTAATTAAGTTAACGAATATAAGCTCCATGATAACTGTAAGCAAAACCTACTCAGATGCTGAGCCTCCGGAAGAGGTTCCAGCTACTGAACCTGCACGAATTCTCGTCGTGGACGACGAGGCGACCATGCAAATTTTAGCCAGCACAATCCTTCAAAAACTCGGCCATCAAGCCGAAACGGTAGGGAGTGGCGAAGAAGCGGTCGAAAAATACCGTGAATACTACGAAAAAGGAATGCCCTTTTCAGCAGTAGTCATGGATTTGGCTCTCCCCGGTGGTATTTCCGGACTGGAAGCCACCATCGCGATCAAACAGATTCATCCGGATGCCAAAGTGATTGTGAGCAGCGGCTACCTTGAGCAACAGGCACGTGGAGCGGCACTGGAGCACGGCTTTGCCGGAATGCTCCCGAAACCTTACAGCGCCGAGCGGCTCGGTTCCGAACTTCGCTGGGTGCTCAAGACTCAGAAAGAAGCTTAATATTTGTTCGATTAACTAAGTTTTGCCCTTGCTTTATCAAGCTACATGGATACATTCACCTTCCTCACTCGGAAGCATTAGCAACCGGGTGATTTTAGACCGCGGGATGGAGCAGTCTGGTAGCTCGTCAGGCTCATAACCTGAAGGTCGTTGGTTCAAATCCGGCTCCCGCAATTTTCTTAAAGCCCACTTCGATTGATTTCGGAGTGGGCTTTTTTGTAACTATTCAGAAGGAACTATTTCGCGGAGACAGAGTCGCCTAGAGCACGATAAACCGGCCCTTTGAGAACTTTTTCCAAAGATTGGCGATAGGGAATAATTTGTTCCAGCGTAATGACAATCGTCCCAGCCTCAGGCTCGAACCAATAGTGACAGGATGCTTTACCACCCCAGCCGGCTTCATCAACTTTCGCTGCAGGATCCCACTCACTTTTCTTTACTACCGTATTGAACCCATACCCGTAGCCAAAACCGTCTCTGATCTGTTTTCCAAATCTGATCCAACCGATTGATTCCGGCACCTGATTCGTAACCATCAAATCTCGAGTCCCGGGTTTCAGGTAACGTTTCCCATCCCATTCCCCGCCATTCTGGATCATTCTCAGGAATTTAAAGTAATCTGTAGCTGTCGAATACAAACCGCCACCCGGCATACAAAACGCGGGAACCGCCCGAGGCACCTTACTGTTCTCCGGCGCCGCAGAAAATTCTGTCGGCTTGTCTTTCCCGGAAGTATAGATCGTGACCCGTCGCCCTTCTTTTTCCTGAGGCACATAAAATGCGGTATCAACCATTTGAAGAGGTTCTAGAATTTCTTTATCGAGAAACGCCGCAAAGTCCTGCTCCGACCAGATCTCTACCAAACGCCCCAACACATCAATCGACATCCCATACTCCCAGGAGGTCCCCGGCTCGAAAGAAAGTGGTTTGGTTGCCAGCGCTGTAACGACATCAGCCAGACTCGACGCATCGGAAAAAAGACCCGCGTGTTTATAGGACAAACCTGAAGTATGGGTAAAGAGGTGCTTCACGAGCATTTCCTCTTCTGCCTTAACCGGTTCTCCTCCACCCTCCTTTTCAACCGTGAGCGTTCCAAATTCCGGTAACCACTTTGATACCGGGTCATCAAATTGAAATTCACCCTGTTCGTATAACATCAAGGCGGCCGTACAGGTGATCGCTTTTGTGAACGAGTGAATCTTGAAGATCGAATCAGTCGTCACTGGCTCTGAGGTTTTAAGGTTTCTTACGCCATGAGCTTGAAGATCCTGAATCTTTCCATCCCGGGCAACTAAAGTTACCGCTCCGACAAACTCACCTCCCTCGGCATAACGGGTCACTTCTCGATTAACCAACTGGTTCAACGAATTCGCCTGTTTTTCCTCAGCCACACTTACAACAAAGGTAATCGACAGCAGCACTAAACTCAGAGGTAGAAAAAACAGGCTTGGTTTCATATCTTTATATATTTGGGGTCCAGTGGCGCACTGGAAAATTTACAGACCGCCATATCGCCGATGCCGTCTCTGGTAATCCCCTATCGCCTCCTCCAAATGAGGACGGCGGAAGTCGGGCCAATAGACATCGGTAATATAGATTTCCGAGTAGCTGATCTGCCAGAGTAGGAAATTCGAGATTCGAAACTCGCCACTTGTCCGGATTAAAAGATCGGGATCCGGACAATCGGCGGTATAGAGAAACTGACCAAAGTTTTCAACCGTCAACTCCCCGGAATTCATTTCGCCCCGTGCACTTTTGTCCATCAAAGTACGGGCTGCCCGGACTATCTCCTCCCGTGACCCGTAACTCAACGCTACGTATAGAGTTAGCCCGTCATTGGCGGCAGTGGCGTCAATCGTCTTTTGAAGTTGCTTGCGACTCGACTCGGGAAGCATCTCAATGGCCCCGATGACGCGCAAGCGGATGTTGTTTTGAATTAGCGAGCTGGTCTTGGCCTTTAAAAAATGAGTCAGTAGTCCCATTAGGCCATCAACCTCGCTTCGGGGACGCTTCCAGTTCTCGGAACTGAAGGCGTAGAGTGTCAGATATTTCACTCCGATGTCGCCACAGGCCTCGAGAATCGCCTCTACCGATTTGGCACCTTCACGATGCCCTTCATTTCTGGCTTTTCCCCGACTCTTAGCCCAGCGCCCGTTGCCGTCCATAATGACGGCAATATGTTCAGGAATCGTTAACTCAGGATCAAAAGCGCCGGGCATGGAATGAAAAATAAAAATCCCGCTACTCTATCAACGAAGGATGGTTTGACTGCGATCCGGCCCTACGCCGACGGCACCAACTGGAGCACCGGTTTCTTTTTCGATACGGTCAAGGTAGGCTCTCGCGTTTGCCGGAAGATCTTCGTATTTGCGGCATCCTGTAGTGTCAGTTTGCCAGCCGGGCATGGTTTCCAGAACCGGCTTGGCGTCTTCAAAATCACTGATCGCTGCAGGCGGAAGATTCACTTTCTCACCGTTAATTTCATAGTGAGTGCAGACCGGAATTTCGGCGAGGTCATCAAGACCGTCGATATTGGTAATTGCCCAGCTATCCACACCATTAACCATCGCGGAGTAACGGAGCAACACAAAATCGAGCCATCCGCAGCGGCGTTTCCGACCGGTAGTGGCCCCGAATTCACGCCCCATTCCGTGAAAGCGATCGCTCAATTCCTGGTTTCCAGTCGGGAAAGGCCCGGCACCGACCCGGGTGGTGTAAGCCTTCGCCACTCCTACCACTTTATCAATTTTCTGAGGGGGCACGCCTGATCCGGTACAGGCCCCGGCAGAAATCGTGTTCGACGAGGTTACGAACGGATAGGTTCCCTGATCAACATCGAGATAAGTTCCCTGGGCACCTTCAAAGAGCAGCGATTTACCCTGCTTCATCTCCGCATGAACAATCTCCACCGTATCGGCCACAAACGGCGCGAGACGCTCGGCAGCTTCAAGAAGAGCCTTGCCAGTCGCTTCCGCATCGATAGGCTCAATATCCGCTGTCGCAAAAATATCGTTACAGGCCTTCACCTTTTCTGTGTATCGCTCAGCGAACACGGTGGGGTCTCCCACCAAATCGTGCAGCCTGAAACCGGTGCGGTCAATTTTATCACCATATGTCGGCCCGATACCACGCTTGGTTGTGCCGATTTTACCGCTGCCACGCATCGCTTCACGGTAGCCGTCCATCTCACAGTGATAGGGCATCACGAGATGAGCGCGATTTGAAATTTTAAGCGCGTCCGAGGTGACGTCGATCCCCTTTTCCTTCAGGCCATCGATTTCCCCGAGGAGAGCAATCGGATCCATCACCACTCCGTTACCAATGATACAGAGTTTTCCCGGCCAGAGAATTCCGGATGGAATCAAATGGAGAATATACTCTTTGCCTTCACTGATTACGGTATGACCGGCGTTATTACCGCCCTGAGCCCTCACCACGACATCGGCTGACTCGGTAAGCCAGTCGACGATTTTTCCTTTTCCTTCATCACCCCACTGGGCACCAATCACGATGGTATTTGACATAATTCGTCGTTACAAAAATTGAATTTACCGAACCGGTATGCAAACCGGAGGCTACCGGTACCGCGTTCGAACAAAAAATAAATCGGTTTTTCGCTGCTTTAAGCAACATTCATCATCACCGTCAGTAGAACCAATGCAATTACGGCAACAAATGCGACTGCGCTGACGATCATTGCAATTTTGCCCAGCGAATCTTTTTTGACCACTTTCTCGACCGGCGACATGTCTTTGAATCCAGCGGGTCGGGTAGAGGTCTCTGCGATAGGCGCAACGGGCGAACCGTAGCCGCCACCACCCGACGAAAGACCACCGGCGCTTTCCGCAGCGCCGTGATGTTCCGGAGCCGCGGCCTGCTCGGCGTCGTCGCCCTCATACTCAGCAGGCACTGAGCCGATCGTGATGCTGGCACCGTGAGCCAGAGGAGCTTCGGCAACCTGCTCTCCCTCCAAATAAACTCCATTTGTCGAATCGTTGTCCACCAGCATGTGAAGACCGGCTCCGATGCGACGTATCGTGGCGTGATGTCCTGATACCGATGAGTGATCGAGAATAATGTCACAGTCTGCAGCGCGACCGATAATGATTTGCTCCTCTTCGCTCAAATCGTATTTTGCCGCTTCTTGATCAGGAATGTAAAATGTAATTTTAGCCATGACAGTTTGTTTGAGATTACCTCTTTTTAACGGGTTTGATCAATCAGATTAGCAAATTCTTTGAAAAAATATTCGGCATCGTGAGGGCCCGGAGCGGCCTCAGGGTGATACTGAACGGAGAACACTGGATATTCCTTGTGCTTCATCCCCTCGACGGTTTCGTCGTTCAAATTGATATGGGTCACTTCGATCGAATCCGGAAGATCTGCGGAATCCACGGCGAATCCGTGGTTCTGGGAAGTGATTGATATTTTTCCGGTCCGGAGATCTTTCACCGGGTGGTTGCCGCCACGATGCCCGAACTTGAGTTTGAATGTTTTACCACCAAACGCGTGTGCCAACACCTGATGTCCCAGACAGATGCCGAAAAGCGGCTTTTTATCGATCAACTGTCGAATTTCTTCGTGAATGTAGCCCAGCGCGGCCGGATCGCCGGGGCCGTTCGATAAAAATATCCCGTCGGGATCCATTGCGAGCACTTCCGATGCCGGCGTCCTGCTGTTCACAACGGTTACTTCGAAACCATTGCGGCGGAGACAACGGAGGATGTTTTTCTTCATCCCGAAATCGTAAGCTACAATGTGATACTTGGGCGCGTCCATCGCCCGGTACATCGAACCTTCGTGCTCAACCAACTCTTCGGTGGTGGTCGGGTTCACGATGGTCCACTCGCGACTCAAAGTGCTGTCCGGATCCCATTTGTAAGTTTCGGGTGTGGTGACTTCTTTCACAAAATCGGATCCCTCCATCGGGTCGGATTCGCGGGCTTTGGCCACACATTCGTCAGCCGTGAGGCTTCCATCGGTGCAGAGACAGCATCTCATCGCCCCGCTGACTCTAAGAATTTTGGTGAGCGCCCGGGTGTCGATTCCTTCAATTCCGGGAACACCGTTTTTTTCGAGGTAGTCGCTCAGCGATTGCTCACTGCGCCAGTTACTCGGGATTTCGCAAAGCTCTTCGATCACCAGTCCACGGACGTGGACCTGAGAACTCTCTGCATCCAGTTCGCTAACTCCGTAGTTTCCGATCAGCGGACAGGTCAATGCGACAAACTGCCCCCGGTAGGAAGGATCTGTCAGAATTTCCTGATAGCCGGTCATCGAAGTGTTAAAGCACACTTCCCCGGTGTTAATTGTTCTAGCGCCAAAGCCTTTACCGACGAAAACCGTTCCGTTTTCGAGCGCCAGAATTGCATCTTCTCTTGCGTCTGCCATGTGAAGTAGGCCCGTTATCAAAAGAGCCTTGGGAGGATGACAGAAAAATTCAGGGATTCAAGAAGTCATGCCGAAAATCGAAGCGAACCAGCCCCGCCTCCGGCATATCACGCTCAAATCCGCTGACTCAATTTCCCAGATAAAGGAAATTCTTGAGCAGCTTCATCCCTTCTTCCGTCAGGATCGACTCGGGATGGAATTGAACCCCGTAAATTGGGAACTCCTTGTGTTTCAGCCCCATAATCTCGTCATCATCGGTCCAGGCCGTGATTTCGAGACAGTCCGGCACCGTATCACGTTTCACAATCAGGGAGTGATACCGGGTCGCTTCGAATGGATTTTCGAGTCCTTCAAAAAGATCTTTGTTGTTGTGGTAGACCGGTGAAGTTTTCCCGTGCATCAGTCGCTCGGCACGAACCACGTCGCCTCCGAAGACATCACCGATACTCTGGTGACCGAGACAGACCCCCAGAATGGGCAGTTTCTCACCAAATTCACGGATCACGTCACAGCTGATCCCCGCTTCTTTCGGGGTACATGGCCCCGGTGAAATACAGATACGGGAGGGCCCCAGCTTATGAATCTCCTCCAGTGTAATTTGGTCATTCCGGTGAATGGCCATTTCAACACCCAGCTCACCAAAGTATTGAACAAGATTGTAGGTGAAAGAATCGTAATTATCGATAACCAGTAGCATGCTCTTCAGTGAGGTAAAATTAGGCGGCCCGGAGATTAGTCATCCAGATCCGATATGGTAACCGCGAGATCTTGAGCAATCGCTTCGATCCCGGCCTGAACATCCTGTTCAGTGACTCCTTCGGGAATCATGATGACTGCAGTTGCCTCGAAAAGCCGCTCGCCCGACATCGGAGCCGAAGAGCATTCCGTGATCAACTCCTCAACATTGACGCCCAGTTCCGCAAGAGCTTGCGAGATTTGACTGACGATTCCAGTTCGATCCTGCCCGACCACTTCAAGCGCAAGAGCTTCACCCGGGATTCCGTCTACCTCAGTCGATCCACCGCCTTCGACCACTGATACCAGCAAGCCATCCGCCGCCAATTCATCCAGAGCCAGTTTCAAACCTTCCACATTCTGACGGGAAACCACAACGTGGACAACCCCCGCAAAATGCCCGGCGAACCGGGCCATGCGACTACCCTCCCAGTTTCCGTCAGCGTTTGATATCGTTGCGGAAAGTGATTTGACCAACCCACGCCGATCGGGCCCGGCCATATTAATAATGAGAGAAACGGGAGCGCTCATATCTGAATGACTCAAGTGAACAGGGTACAATGCGACACTGTACCCTGTACATTCAACGACTGTACCCTGTACAGTTGCCTATTGAGTCTATTTTGAAAACTTCTCGATCGATTCGACTTTGTAATGCTCTTTGCCGCCCTGAGCATCCGGAAGCGCCACTTCTTCGCCGACTTTCTTGTCGAGAAGGAGGAGGCCGCGCTCAGAGAGGTAAGCGATGATTCCTTTGTCCGGATCACCATCCCATGCACCAAGGATCGTGTAGGTCAATGGATCGCCGCCATCCGTCGCCGATAGTTTCACAGTCGTTCCGATGGAAACAACAGAAGTATCCGGATCGGTATAATCCATCGGGTTGGCAAGACGCAGGTCGCGCTCCCAGTCCGCTTTGCGCTTCATCAAAATACGCTGGTATTCTTTCGAAGACTTGTACTCGAAGTTCTCCCGAAGGTCTCCGTAGGAACGGGCGATTTTGATATCCTCCCGGTTCTGCGGAATCTCCTCCTTGATCAGCTTGTCGTAAGCCGCTCTGCGCTCGTCGAGACTTTCCTGAGAAACAAAGACGACTTCTTCTTCGACTTCGCGGCCGGCCACCAAATCCTGAACCTCAGGATGAAGTTTCAGAACTCTCGCCATCAGCGATTTTCTGGTCAATTCGTCAAAGGAAGCGGATGAAACCAGACGACTGGCGAAATTCCGAATCGTATTGATATCAGCATCTTTGATCAGATCAGGAATCAGATCGCGATCATCACAGACCAGGTCACGAAGGCGGTTCGCGGCACGCACGGCACCTTCCTCCTTCAACTGATCAGTTTCCAGTGAGCTCATCACTGACAGGCTCAGCGAAGGATCAAAAATCACTTCGGCATGGCGCTCTCTCTCCTTACAAATCCAGGCAAGAGCGTCAGATGTCAAAGTCCGCTGATTCAGACCGTTCTCGAAATAATCGATCGCTGCGTCACTGTGCCCCTCGGCAATAATGTGGTTGGCCAGCTCGGTAATGGTCCGAAGGTTTGTGTGCTGGATCAGACCGAGCATTTTATCCACCCAGTTTTCCTCTCCGAAAGCGTCCGGAAAGCTCTTCAGCAACAAACGGGCTTTGTGAAGTGAAACTGACTCAAGCAACTCAGCAATCTTTTCATCTTCCTGAACGCTGAGAATGTCGTTAATCTTTACCCAGTTATCTTCCGCCTCGAGGTCTTTCACCTTCGAGATCAGTTCATCACGAGCCAGGATCAGCTCAAAAGCAGGAACAAAGTTCAGCTTCACGCCCTTCCGGCCGTCTTCACCAATCGTTTCGGCTACTTTTTTCAGTTTGGTCGCTCCGTCTTCGAAAAGATTGACGTCTTTGATCAGGTTTTCCACCGCTTTGACCTTTGCTTTAAGGTCACGGGTTTCTTCGTAATCCTTAATCAGGGCCTCACATGGGTCCGTGCCCTCCTCCCGAAGCTCGAGAGGTTCGGTGCGCTTCGAAGGCACCACAAACTGCCGGTCTTCACGAAGCTTTTTCTTCGTGCTGTCCCACCAACCTTTGTACTTTCCTTCCGCAATTACTCTGCCTTTAAGAAGTCCTTCCAATTCATCAAGCATCAGCTTGGCTTTGTTTTCGATGAGTATCGAACGTACGAGTGAAACAGGATCGTCCTTGGACTGAGTTTTGAGTTCATCGAGACTGGAATGTCTCTTTGCGATGAATGAATTTTCCTCCACCGGAGTAAGCGACTTGGCTGCAAACTTCATTCCAAGCGCGTGGCCCGGTTTGTCCTCGAAATCAATAATCACCTTTAAGTTCAGTCGGTCGAACTCTGTCACCTTGCCTGCCCCCCAACTTTGATGAAGGCAAAACGACCCGGGAGGTACCTGACTAAGCTTTTCGCCGGTATCCTGGTCGATTTTTTCTCTGGAAACGAGTTTTTCGAGATCTGTGTGCATTTTGTCATAGTAATTTTGAACTGGCCATGATGAAAGAGAAAATTTTATTTTTTGGTTGCCAAGGTCTTGAGCGCTCGCTAATCTCGCCAAGAACATGAGAAAGCTTGCAGTAATCCTAACATTCGTAGCCGCGACGACGTTTTGTCTCGGGGACATCCATGAGCCGCCTAAAATGAAGTACACCAAAGCTCGCAAGCTGGGTCGAGGCGTTTCAAATATCATTTACGGATGGACCGAAATCCCAATGACGATGCATCGTTGGGGCGAGGAACGCGAGCAGGTTGCAGGGATTTGGACTGCCGGCTTCTTTCAGGGCATCCAGCGCGCCGGTGTTCGGATGAAGTACGGAATCTACGAAGTCGTTAACTGGCACAAGCCACTTTATAAGGACAGCTACCGTCCGCCTTACGCTTCAATCAATTACCTTCCGATGATTAACAATCAAGGCTTTGAAGAGTTTCCGCCACAGATTGGTGAGCTTTCTACCGTCGGTTATACCAGAGGCCGCACTTGGTAAATTTTAAATTTCTCACTTTAAAAAGCAGATTGGGCAACCAATCTGCTTTTTTTGTGTACAAAATTTTAGAGTCTCGGGGTTTCCCGATGATGCAGAACACCCCATTCCGAAGGCTCGTGAACACCGAAGCGTCCCTGTCGGTAGATGTTGATCAGAATCCCGATCGAGGCGAACGAGATCACCAGAGAAGAGCCACCGTAGCTGATAAACGGCAGCGGTAACCCCGTATTCGGAAGCATCGATGTGGTCACCCCGATGTTGAAGAAGGCCTGCACCGCCAACAGACTGCAAATCCCGGTCGCGATAATCATCCCGAATCGGTCCGGAGCATTAAACGCAATGAACATGCCGGAGCAGACCACACACATGAAGGCAAATATGATGATCAGCGTGCCCAGCAATCCCAACTCCTCCCCGATCATCGGGAAAATGAAATCAGTATGGGCAAATGGCATGTAGAGCATCTTGAGACGCCCTTCTCCAAGCCCCCTGCCGGTTAATCCACCCGAGCCAAGAGCCATCAAAGAGACCCACTGCTGAAACCCGGCCCCAAGTCGATGTTTTTCCGGGTCGATGAACGCCGCGAGACGCACGATTCGGTCCGGAGCATAAGCCATCATCCCGATGAACCCACCTATCCCGGTGATGACCAGTCCGGCGATATATTTCCAGTCCACCCCGGCGACAAACAGGATGATCAAAACCGTGATCCCAATCACTGCCGTCGATCCGATATCGACCTCAAACAGGATGAGAGCAATCATCATCCCCGCGAGGGTCAGGGGAGTCATGAAACCTCTGAGAAATTCCCTGCCGCAGTCCGGGAAACTGGAATACCAGAACGCCAGAAAAAAGACGACAGACAGCTTGGCCAACTCCGAGGGTTGAATTTGAAGAAAACCCAAATCAATCCAGCGGCGCTCTCCATTGATCAACATTCCCACACCCGGGACAAAACACATCACCAGCAACGCGCAGGTCCCTACCATAATCACCCAGATGCACTTTTTCCAAATCCGGTAATCGATAAAGGCCGTGAGCCCACATCCCAGACAGCCGATCGCGAGCCAGAATGCCTGACGTTTCGCTTCGCGATATACATTTCCCTCCTCAGCATGAGCACTGAACACGCAGGTGCTCATCAGCATCACAATACCTACTACTGCGAGGAAAAACACTCCCAGTAGCAAGATAACAATGCTACGTCTTCTCATGAAGAAAAACCGTTCAGGGAGTCGGAATCTTCAGCAATTGCCCGACTTGAAGCAGCTCCGGGCGGGGGACTCCATTGTAGCGGAGAATGTCATTAGGCTTCACCCCGAATTTCTGCGAAATTCTCCAGGCTGTATCCCCTTTTTGCACTTCGTAGACCACACTGGAAGATGATTGCTTATCCTGCTTCATCTGGTCAGGGAATCCACCTTCCGAGATCTCTACCGGGTGATCCGGGAGCCCTTCATAATCCGAAGCATCCGTTGGATTGAGAACCACCGGAACCGGGATTTTCAACCACATGCCGGGAATGATTTCATCAGGGGAGGCAATGTGATTGGTCAGTTTTAAATCCCGGACCGAAACCCCGAGCTTTGAAGCGATTTCCGATAAAGTATCGCCGGGAATCACACAGTAACGGTCATCGCGGCTGTTCGGAATCGCCGGTACCAGCGGGGTGGACGATGGCTCGGCGACCTTTCCTGAAAACTCAGTTTGGGCCGGAATCGAGGGCTTGGGAACGACCTGAGCCTTAGCCAAAGCGGCTGAGTTCGGCCCCGCAGCTTTATCGATCATCTTAAAAGCCAAAATCCCACCGACGGCGATAATATGAAGAACCAATACCACCGAAAAAATTCGGGTCAGACGAACGTCCGGAGAATCAAGGTACCAGTCCTGATCTTCAATATCAGCGGGATTCCCCCCCGTGTGAGCGAACAGTTTCGTGAAAAATCCGCCGCTGCTATCGCGACGTCCCTTCCGATTTCGTCTTTTGTTTTCCATTGAGCTTGGTAGGTATTGTTTTTGTAAAAAGCCGGAATGCTTTATAAATATATATTATTAATATAAATTAGCTACTTCTTTACGAAAACAATCACCTCTCTGCTCATACCCGCTAAACATATCAAAACTGGAGGTCCCGGGTGAGAAAAGGATCACCTCGGTCTCTCCGCGCTGCTGATAAGCCGTTTCCACCGCATTTTTCAGCGAATCCACCACGTGACAGGGGATCAGCTCTTTCCAGCAGTCCGCAATTTGAGCGCCGATTTCACCCAGGCAAATGGCAGCAGACACGGTTTCGGGGATGATGTCGTTCAGCTCTGAAAAATCGAGACCCTTGTTCTTCCCCCCGACGATCAATGTGACTGCCGAATCCTGCCCGCAAAGGGCGCTTTTGAGGGAGTGCAGATTGGTTGATTTGGAATCGTTCACAAACAGAACGCCATCAATTTCGCCGACGATTTCGCAGCGGTGTGAAGGAGGAGAGTAACGGCAAATGGCTGCGATCAGTTCGGAATTCACGTTCAGACCGGCCTCGGTGACTGCCGCCAGAGCGGCCATCACATTTTCCGCATTGTGCTTACCGTTGAGCCGGGTTGTGGAGAAATCGAGGATCGCATTTCCGGAGGGATCGATAATTTGCCGATCGTGATACCGGTAATCAGATTCTTCCGAAAACGCACTGAATGAAACCGTCCGGGGGATCACTTCGAGGGTTTCTTCGAATTTGATAATCGCTACATCCAAGGCGCTTTGATTCTCAAATATTCGAAGCTTCGCCTCTTTGTAATCCTCCAACTTCTCGTAGCGATCCATGTGATCGGAAGCAAAATTCATCCACATCGAGATTTCGGGATGAAAGTCCTTGATCGTCTCAAGCTGAAAAGAACTGACTTCCAGAACCACCCAGTCAAAGGCTTCGCCAAAGTAGACAACATCCGAATAGGCGTAGCCGTAGTTGCCTGCCGCTATCGCCTTTTTGCCGCAGCTGTTGAGGAGATGGGTGGTTAGCTCAGTGGTCGTTGTTTTCCCATTGGTCCCGGTGATAGCGATCACCGGAATATCACTAAGGCGCCAGGCCAACTCGATCTCACCAATCAGTTCGTCACTCACGGCGGCATGCGCTTTCGCAAGATCCCAGGAGGCGTCGATCCCCGGACTGATCACGGTGTAGTCGAAGTACCCCTCCGGCTTCAGGGCATCCGGCCCGGTGACGAGAGCCAGTCCGGCTTCTGCAAAACGGTCGATCGCTTTGCCCAGCTTCCCGGTGGGACCACTGTCGAAGGTTGTAACCTGTGCCCCCCTTGAGGCGGCGAGCCGTGCTGCACAAAATCCACTGGTACCGCAGCCGAGGACGGCGACTCTTTTGTCTGATAAATCCATTTAACCGGATTATAAGACGACAGAATCCCCATCGCTACCAACTTCTGGAGCGATTGCCTAGAGCAGAGTCGCTGAGTGCGCTGAAAAGTCCTCGAAAGCCTTTTTAACGTCGATCGCATCTTTTCCACCCTGATGGAAAATCGTGCGGTAACGGAAAGTCAAACTGTCACCGGCTTTGATCGTATAATCCCCGGCTCCTTTTTCGGTTTCTTTCTCGAAATTTCCCTGTCCGAAAGGATTAGCGGTAAACAGGCCGTAGTGGCGCGCGTGCCACCAGGTCGGGTGTCGAAGATTCGACGGATGATCGAGAATCGCAATCCCGGCTTCATTTCCTTTCCCATCCGGTCCAAAATACTGCACCCAGGCGGATCTTTTTCCCCAGACGTCTTTACCTTCCAACCCCTCATTGTTTACCATGCCCCCTTTGGCGACTTTCCCCTCAAGGCGCATCGTGGGCGGAACCCGGATCGACCAGGCACCTTCTTTGTCATCCTTGATCTGCACATCGTCTTTCGAGGCAATCAGGGTGATACTGGTATCTAAAACCAGCGACCCTTTGTCATCATGTGAAAAGGTGAAGAAACGGGCATCCTTACAAACCAAATTATTGGTCTCGTCATCAACCCAGTCCGACTCGGTCCCGAAAGACAAGCTGTTCTCGGAGACTTTCAGCTGCTTCACGGCTTTGTGGACGATTCGTCCGAATTTTTTATCTTTCTTCGAACCGGGGAAGTGCCAGAAATCGAGTCCGTTAACGCTACCGAGCCCATACCACAATCCGCGATGGTGAATGTGATCATCCTCTTCTCCCGGTTTGATTTCAGTCTGCGGGTAGTGCCGGGTCATGTTCTCCCCGGTCGGCCCGATAATCGGGTAGAAAAACGGCTTCGCCTCTTCAACGCCTGGATTATAAACCGCTACGGTTTTACCTCCAAACTGCACCGTTACCGGATTGGTTCCGGCGATACTCCATCCCCGGTTTGTGCTGCCTACCTGAGCTTCCGTCGCAGTGGTCCCACCCCACGCGATCAATGCTATCCAAAGAAAATTAAGCCATTTCATAGTATGAACTCCCATTATCCCCACCCTTGCATTGATCCGCAAGCAGGAGGAAATACGTGGATGAGGTCCGCGAAAACAAAAACGCCACCGTTACCGGCGGCGCCTCACATTCAGACCTGTCAGACCGGGAGTCTTAGCGTGGCTTCAAATCTTTCACTTTATCAGTGGTAGGAAGGTAACGGTAATACACTTCCAGCATGAGAATCGCCCAGGCGGTATTCATAATTTGCGCATCCTCTTTACCATGACCACCCGCTCCGTTCTTCAACCAGGAACCGTCGTCGTTCTGAGCATCGAGAAGCTTGGGCTGGAATTTGCTGTTATAACTTTCCCACTCTTTCCCGCCATGCATAAAGTATACCTGGGTGTTGTAATAGGGAGCGTAATAGTTTCCTCCTGGGCTGGGGTTTTTGTAAGCATTGTTAAGATAAGACAAGCCTTTGTTGTAGGGCGCTGAACCCATCTCGTGCCAGATCTGCATCCCGAGCAACGCAGCACCGGTCAAAGTCGGCTTACCGGCATCATTTTCGGGACGATACTTGAAGGCTCCTTTACCATCCTGAATCGCAGGCAGGAATTCTTTGACGGCTTTATCCAGCGTCTTTTCCACCTTCGAAAAGTTCTTTCCGGTATTGTAGGCCGCTTTCAGGGCCTGAATATTCCAACCCGTCACTGACATATCTTCCGTGCCGCCTTTTCCGGATTCAAATCCATAGGACCAGCCGCCCATCGGGTCCTGAGCATCGACAATCACATCAACGGCTTTTTTGAGAACAGACTCCAGCCTTGGAATCTCCTTGCCGCTCGCTTTGGTCATCGTGTAGAGCTCCGACAGCGCGTAAGTGCCAATGGCGTGTTCGTAGGCTTCGTGGTGCCCTTTCTCGCCGTCGGTCGTCAACTTCCCTTTGTTTTTGATGCCGCGGTCCATCATATATAACGCGGCTTTCACCACCGAGTCACCAAACTTGGGCGATTCCGGAGTTTCGCAGTGACCGAGGTAGGCCAGAAGAGTCAAACCAGTCATTCCGACTTTGTATTTGTGCCCGATCGCTCCTGTCTCTTTGTCCTGCTGAGAAGTTAGAAATTCGAGTCCTTTCCGGACCGCTCTTTCCGCCCGATCATCACCCCCACTCTCGCGAAGTCGTTTCATCCGTTCCGACATCGAACAGCGGGATCTCATTCCCGCGGGAATTGCCCCCATGTTTGACACGTCACCAAATCCACTCATCGACATTCCGAAACCGGCATCACTATCCGACATGCTGGTCATGGAGAGATCGCTCATCATGTCGGGCATGTCGGGCATTGCAAAGCTGGAGAAAGCCATCGAGGACACCACTGGCTGAGAGGACGAAACCGCCGCTGCCGTTTTCTGAGTTTGTTTTGTCATCGTGGTGCTGTCCAAACTCGAGTCGTCCGAGTTGGCGATCGACGAGGCCGTAATCTGAGGTGGATTAGGCCGCGGTGATGCAACTTTCGCTGCGAGGAGCAGCAGAGCAATCACCACATGAACGATAATCGCAGCTGTGATCGCTCCAATTCTTTCATTGGTTGGCGGGGCCGCCTCAACGCCGTGAACCGCTTCACCTTCACCGACGACCAAATTGCGCTCGAGTTGATGACTTTGCGTGTAAGTCAAATGGGCCGGATCGTTTGGGGCCTCGACGTTCAAAGGGATTGGCTGACTCAATTCCATGTTGAGGGGTGCCGGCCCACTGCCTCCGTCGACAACCAAAGCGCCCGCAGGTAGTGGATGGTCAGCTTCTTCATCCTCTGCATCGTCATCCTCCGCGCCGGGAGGTTTCAAGGATTTCGGTTTCAATGGCACCGGTTCTGAGATGGGCTCTACCGCTTTCACTGGAACCGCTTCAGCCACATCGTCGTCTGCTAAAGCCACGACTGCCACAGGAGCATCGGAAATAGCGGCGCGACAGGCGGCGGCAGCATCCGAATCACCCGACATTTCGAAAAGCTGAGCTTTTAGCTCGTAGGCATTCTCCGAAGGATTCGATGCGATAAATTGATCGAGCAATCCATGGCCGCCTTCAGGATCGGAAGTGCCGATGATGGTCGCAGCAAAAAGAACGTTGGCCTCATCAAACGGAATTTCAGGAGCCTCGGCAATAACCTGTGCCGCTTCCGTGTAGTGCTCCGCATCGTAGTAAGATTGCGCAATGACGCATCGGGTTTCCCAATCGCCGGGGTTTTGCTCAAGGCGGGATTGCATCTCTTCAAATTCCATAATCTTTTTCAGGGTAGTCGATGCCTTTGGATAAAGGGCGATCTATTTATAGGAAACCATTTAAGGTCAAAACAAGCTTAATATGAATTCCCCTGGTTGTTTAGTGAGTATCCATGGCCTCTCTGCGTCTTAACGCTATCGAAACTGGCCTGCACTCACCTTTCGATAGCTATTGATGAAGCTGATCTGATTTGTGACCGGGTATTCCGATTATTTCCCGATTTTTCGGAAAGGCGGAATTATTCCTCTGAGAAAGCCTGCTCCATCGCCATCTCAACCAAAATGGCGGCCAGATTTTGCGTCCCGGCGTCGAGATCTGCGTTGGCTGCTTTCAAATCGCTCAGCGGAGGATTTTCCATGGCGATTAATTCCCTAACCCGTGCCGCAGCGGCTTCAATCCCGGCTTTCTCCTCTTCGGAAATGTGATCACCGACCAGCTGCAGCGCGGAATCGACCGCGGGAAGCAACTCTTCGCTTTTCATCCGGGTCTCGGTGAGAATCCGGTTGTTCATATCGTCGAAAGCATGCTCCACCGACTCGCTCACCATCTGCTCGACTGCATCATCATTGACATCGACAGCGGCGCTCTCGATCTTCAAAATTTGATCTTTCCCGGTCTTGGTATCGCGGGTCAACACGGTCAAAATGCCGCTTTCGTCGATTTCAAATTGCACGCCTACTCTGGCGCTGCCTTTTGGCCCCGGTTCAAAGGGGACAGCGACCTCCCCGAGCAGCCAGTTATCCTTAGCCAATTCCCGCTCCCCCTGGAGCACCCGGACCGCCATCGATTCCTGATTGGAAACGCCGTTGGTAAAGAGCTCCCCCGCTTTGGTGGGGATCGTGGTATTTCGCGGAATAATCACATTCATCAGCCCGCCGATGGTTTCAATCCCGAGAGAAAGCGGCACAACATCAAGCAAAATCACCTGCCGAACCCGGCCGCACATGATTCCAGCCTGAATTCCCGCTCCGATCGCAATGGCTTCGTCGGGATGCTGAGTCAAATTCGGCTTCAGACCGATCCATTCCTCCAATCGGGAGCGCACCAGCGGCATCCGCGTGCTTCCCCCGACGAGAATCAGATGATCGATCTCTTCGCTCCCCTTGTGTTTTGCTTCCAGAATCGCTCGCTGGCTGATTATCCGGGTCTTTTCAAGAAAGGGAGCCGCCAGGGACTCCAGTTTTTCCCGGGTTAACTCGGCTGAGAAACTGGCCGCGCCGTCAAAAAACGGCAGATCGATCGTGGTCGCTTCCTGCTCGCTAAGCGCTTCTTTGGCCTTTCGCGCGGCACCCAGCAAGGTTACCTGCTGCTCCCGCGAGATCTCTTCCGCCTTCAGCCCTATCTCCCGAATCAACCAGTCAGAGACCGCGTTATCGATATCATCTCCGCCGAGATGAGTATCGCCGGCAGTGGCAATCACCTCGAAAACCCCATCCCGGAGTTCAAGTATTGAAAGATCAAAGGTACCGCCTCCAAAGTCATAAACCGCGACGGTCTGGACGTCTTCCGACTGGTTCAATCCGTAGGCGAGCGCCGCCGCTGTCGGCTCGTTCAAAATTCGCTCGACCTGCCATCCTGCTAATTCCGCGGCAGCTTTGGTCGCTTCGCGCTGGCTGTGGCTGAAATAAGCCGGCACGGTGATCACGGCCCGGTCCACGGAGCTTTCCAGCGCTGACTCGGCGACAGCTTTCAATTTCCCGAGAATCGCAGCAGAAATTTCCTCGGGTGATCGGGTCCCTTCAGATCCCAGATCAATCAACAATTCATCATTTTCCCCCGATTTAATCGAAAAAGGGAGCGCTTCAACCTCCTCCTCCGACAGATCGGAAAAGCGACGCCCAATGACTCGCTTGATGGATGAAACGGTCGTTCCGGAGTGAATCACCTTTCCCCGGGCGGCCTCTTCACCAACCGCAATTTTGCCACTTGGAAGGAACGAAACCACACTGGGCAGAATTCTCCGACCTTCATCATCCGCAAGCACGATGGGAAAACCGGAATCGACAACACTGATCAGTGAATTCGTGGTTCCGAGATCGATACCAACGATCACCTCTTTATCTTTTGTATCTGCCATGGGGTTCCCTTTAAATCGCAATCAATTCCAACAATCGCTGCTGACATTCCTTCTGCCATTTATCGAGAAATTTCAACTCACCGAGAGAGGCAGCTGCTGCGTCAAACACACTGCTCCCCGCGTCCTTTTCGAATTCAGGGAAGCGGGAACTGATTTGACCAATCCGCCCCGTTATGTCGCCGAGACAGGTTTGAAGATGCTTCTGAGCCGCGATGGCTCCGGGCGTCAACAGTGATTTAGCGAGTGCCGTTTGAGCTTTTTTCAGCGAGGCTATTGTTGTATCCGCTTCGGCCAGAACCTCGTTGACTGACGAAAAAAGCGACATCAAATCTTCATTTAAAGCGGCATTCCGTGGGAGCGACTCCACACCTTTCACCTGCAGCCAGTGAGAAAGTCGGGACGCAGGTTTGGAAAGCACGTCGCGAGCTTGATTCAGCTTCGCGGAAACGTCGGCATTCCCGGTGCCCTGTGCATCGGGATGATGTTCCTGACTCAAAGTCCGCCAAGCCTGCTCCACATCTCCATCCGGAATCGTGAGCGAGGTCGGCAGAGAAAGAACTTCAAACAGATTTTCCATCACCAGAATCCTGAATCGGCTCTCTTTAACCGAATTGTACAGGGTACCGTCCGGGACTGTACAGGGTACAATCGCTCAAATCAGAAAGAAAAGCGCTAGCTCTTCTTCTTATTATTATTAGGACCACCGCCACCCTGCTTCCGGGTTGGGGTAAGGTTCGGTTTTGCCCGCTTCTTCGGCTGACCGGGACGCGCCATATTTCTGGGCGGTCTTCTCGGACCGCGAAATCCACCTGGATTCCGGGGATCCACACGGTAAACGATCCGGGCTTTTTCCGTATCGTAAGGCGACATTTCAATCTTAACCCGGTCTCCTGCCACAAGACGAATGAAACGCTTGCGCATCTTTCCTGAAATGTGAGCAAGCACTAAGTGACCATTATCCAACTCCACACGAAACATCGTTCCCGGGAGAACTGTGTGGATGGAACCTTCGAGTTCGACTGATTTTCCGTCGTCTTTTGACATAATTATTACTATCCCAAGATTACCCAAATATCCGGTTTGAGAAGTTTTTTCTCAGGTTTGACCATCAAAAAAGGTGATAAATACGAAATTATCGGGAAAAACCCGATATTTCCGGAGAATTCTGACCCTTTTTAGTTGGCTTGGAATACTGGCGGCTTCACCGAACGATCTTTCGTCAAATAACCCACAGCTGTCAGCTGAGATAGCTTTTCGAAAACCCGGAGGCGAAAGTCGTCTGATTGAAATGAGCCCTTGTATCCGTTTCTCTGGAGCACTTTCGCCCCTTCTTCTACACATTCATCGAGATTTCTGGGGCCACCCTTGAGAAACTCCAATAGTCCGTCCTTCAAATAGTCAGGTTTTTTCTTCAAGTTGTTAAGGTAACACATTTCCCGATTTTCTCCATCTCTTCTATGTCCGGATTACCGGAAAGCATGACTTAATGCAGAACGTCCCACCTGTAATCTGCACGATTCGAGGCTTTTAGGGATCACATTACGACCTCCAAACCCACCATTCATGGGCCTTCCCGGCGACTGGCACCCATCTTGCAATTGCTGATTGTATGAAAAAGTTGAAAATCTTATTTGGCCGGGACGCACGGTACCGCCTGAAAACAGCACCGGATGACTTCTGTCGCGAAATGCTGAAATCAGCCATGAAGCACCGGGTTTCCCAGATCAAAATCATCGAATCCCCGCAATCGGTTTCGGTCAACTGGAAAACCGACGACGTTTTTGTGAAGGTCGGGACCCTCCCCCGTCAGGCCGGTCTGCAGATAGCAGCCTTTTTCAGAAGCGAAGCGGATCTGCCTCCCGCCACTGAAAAATACCCGGTGAGCGGGCTCGCGGAAATTCATTATCGCGAAGTGGACCTTCCCGTCCGGGTGACATCAGTCAAAAGGTCGACCGGCATCAAAATGACGCTCTACCTGCTCCACCCGAAAGAAGCCGGGATCCAACTCAGCGAGCCGAAAAGCGATTCATCCCTGATCGATTGGGTCAAACAGTGGGTGGATACTGACTCCCGGAAACGACAACTGGTGCCCGCCGCCCGGGAAAACGTCGCCATGGCAGCCTGAGTGTCAGGACGCCTTCTCGAGAGATTTCCGAACCACAATTTTCTGAAGCAGACTCTCAAGGCAGGGAGCCCAATCCCCTTCAGTCACCTTCTGGTGAATCTTGAGAGTGGGGTACCAGGTCGATTTCCCATCGACCACATCCCACTTCCAACCCGGAATGGTGTGCAAAAGAGTGTGAGCCCGTAGACCGAGCGCTCCGGCAAGGTGAGCAATGGGTGAATCGACCGTGATGATCTGGTCCAGACAGGACATCGTCTCCCCTACCGTCTCAAAACTGTCGAACTCCTCCTGCTCAAGGACCCGGACCCCGTATTGATTGAGTAGCTCACGCTCACCGGGCAAAAGTTGCTGCTGGAGCGAGACAATATCGTACTCGAAGGCCAGTGAACTCAGCAGATGCCGAAGTTCTTTTGTTCCCAACGATGCCGACATTCGGCGATAGGTCACTTCCCCGGAATCGGGACCGTCAACCTCGTGGTTTCGCCAGCAAATTCCGAGGAGCGGCAACCCTTTCTGGAGCTTTTGCCGCTTTTGTTCGATCCGTCGGGAATTGCATTTCAAGTAAGGACCGCCGGAAATGGCCCCGGACTGCAGCCCCAGACGAAATGGGAGGCTTTCGACCGGAATAAAATAATGATATGGCTCAAAGCGAACCGAATCGACGCGGTTGATCTCCCGAATTGAGCGCATGATCTCAACCATTTCCGGAGAACAGGCATACCCAATTCGGTCAGCCCCCATCCGGGTGAGCTGTTCGGTGAAGCGGACGAATTGAACCTCATCGCTCTGGCGGTTGTTCCCCACGATGACGATGCTCATCCCTTTCAAGTCCTGCCCCATCCAGAGCCGGGAAATATCTTTGCAGAATTCTCCCTGCAGTGGCGTCAGATCACCGCGGGATTTCTCCATCTCGAATAATCCCTCAGTCCACTTACCGGAATTCATCAAGACCTCTGCGTAGTAATATCGAGCGATCCGGTTTCCGGGCGAAGACTGGAGAATGTCTTCCAGAACTCGGCAACTGGTCACAACTTCGTTCGCCCGAAACAGGCAAATCGCGGCAAGCAGCTTCAAATCCTCCGATTCAGGAAATTCATCCAAATCCTTGTATAAGCGATTTATCGCCTCATCACTTCGCTGACACTGAGAGAGCAACCAACCCAAATTGGCATGCAGCGGGATCCCCGCGCTATTCCTGGTATGCTTCAACAGATGATCCAGAATATCAGTCGGAACCCGCCCTTCCTCGACGGCACACCACGCTAGAGTGTGTCGCGCCAGATCATGTTCAGACCCGTCGAATGTGATTTCCTGACAGAGTCCAATATCCGGAGAGGGTGGTGATTGATGACTTGCCATAACTGAGAAAATTCTTTAACCACCAGATTATTATGAATAATAATTTAGTTAAGCAATCTTAAATATAAGTATTTATCAATAAAATTAGGCTTTTTTGCGAAAAATCGATGATTTCGCCGGTATCGTCCGGTAAATTGGCCTTCAAATTGAGTTTTATGGCAGAAAGACCAACGATCAGCGGACGCGGCGAAATCGTCCACGAAAGAGAAGAAGGACGTCTCTTTGATGTGAAAATGGCGAACGGCTATGTTGCCATCGCCGTGTTAGCCAAGGACGGGCCGCCATATCCCGGCAATGTCGTAGGAAAGTCAGTCGAAGTGACTTTCTCCCCTTACGATATGACCCGCTCGAAAGTGATTCGCTGGATTACTGAAGACTGACCTCGAACGCTTCAGGCTCATCCTCCAGCGCAGAAAGCGCTTCCCCGACCAAAAACAGCGAACCGGCTATCAGGATTTTCTCCGGAAAGTTCCGTGCTTGAGCAATCGCCGCTTTAACTGAGGTAACACTAAAAGTCTCCACACCGGAGTATCCGGCATCGCTGAGGGACTGGGACATTTCTTCAGGCGAAAGCCGTCTCTCCGATTTGATCGGGACAAAAATGACCCGACGGGCCAGAGGCCCCAGGTGGTAAAATATCCCCTTCACATCTTTGCTGTGGGCGGCCCCGAAAATTAACGTCGCCTTTTCGCCACCGCGAAAAGTTTCCGTCCACGTCGCAGCCAGCGCCCGGGCGGCAGCTTCATTGTGGGCACCATCCACGATCACAGAATCTCCCACTGACTGGAACCGGCCCGGCCACCGAGTCATGCTCAGCGACTTCTGAATTCCGTCCAATGTGAGCCTATCCCCCTCCAATCGGCACGCCGCCTCAACTGCCAGAGCCGCATTTTCCCGCTGGTGAGGACCGGCCAGGCCCAGCTTCCACTCCTCAGGGAGAGGATGCGCTTCGATGTAGGGAATCCCCAAAGTCAGAGCCCGTCGTCCAATCACATCGCGGGCAGCGGGATCGACGTCCGCAACGATCACCGGGACCTCCGGTTTAAGAATCCCCGCCTTTTCAGCGGCGATAGCCCGAATATCTTCACCGAGCCACTGCTGATGATCGAGAGAGATCTGGGTAATCACGCTGACGTCTGCCTTCAGGGAATTGGTCGCATCGAGTCGCCCCCCCATTCCGGTTTCCAGAATGATGATGTCACAGTTCCGATCGCAAAAATAGAGCAGACCGATGGCTAAAGTGATTTCGAAGAACGTGGGGTGAGTCTCCCATTCCTTCACCTTTTCGCGGATCAGATCAATCTGTTCGGCAAGAAAACACTCGTCCGCAGCCTGGCCATTAACTTTTATCCGCTCGGTAAAAGAAATCAGATGAGGGCTGGTGAACATCCCGACCGTCAGACCGGCATCCCGGAGGATCTGATCAGAAAAGGCGCAAACAGACCCTTTTCCATTGGTCCCCGCGATGTGAAGGATCTTCCGCCCCGCCAGCTGGCCGGGCAACTCCAGGGATTCGATCAGTCGGGTGACATTTTCCAGACCCAACTTGATTCCGAAAAGCTGCGTGCTGTAGAGCCATTCGAGACTCTCTTCATAATTTGCGGACATTCCGGTATTATGGAGCAGGTCGCTGATCGTTCGCAACGACTTCGAACAAAGTATTTTTCAAAGTTGCCAAATCAACAGGCTTCGGAAGCACCTTTTTAACCTGCGGCACAAAAAACTCATCATCCCCGCTTTCATCCCGCGAGACCAATGCAGTCAGCATGACAATTGGAATCCGCCTCAAATTCGGATCTTCACCGAAGAGCTCAGCAATCTCAGCCCCGGTTAACCCGGGCATCACCATATCGAGCAGAATCACGTGAGGACAAAATTCCCTCGCCACCGACAGAGCATATGTCGGATCATTCTCTTCCTGAACCTCAAATTCCCCCTCCCGCTCAAGATTCATTCTGATCAGGCTCGTAAACGAGCTTTCATCATCGATCGTCAGTACTTTGATGCGCATACCAGAATAATGGATTCTCAATCCTCTGCCGAAAATAGAAAGTTTAATCTGGCACGCCAATAGGGAATCAATTTGTGTCACGATTTTGACTTTTGTGAGAAGAAACACTGAAGGTGAGGGTCTCCTATTGGATAACCAGCGAGAAAAACCGAAGAATCGATAGACAAACTAACTTTCCTTAACCATTTATTAGATAGACTATTCCTTCGAATCTTTCTCATGAAAGAGCGTGAAACCAGCATTGACCTTCCCCCGCCGAGGCCGCCGAAAAGCGGTTCGCAGAGCCAGCTTCTCTGGGTGCTGATCACTTGCATCGCTCTGGCCGGAGGCATTGCCGGGGGAATTTGGCTCGGAAAGAAAAACGCCAGAGCTAAGGCGCCGGTGGTCGAGCAATCGACATCCCCGACCATCGAAAAGTCACTTGCCGAAGCCAGACTCGCCGTTTCTCGCGGAAACTGGAACAAAGCCGGACAAATCTACGAATCGGTTCTCAAAACCCACCCGGGTAATCTTGAGGCAAAAGCGTCGCTTCCTCTGGTCAAAAAACGTCTCGAAGAAGCCAACGGCAATATCGTCGTCACCTCAGAGCCGGAAGGCGCAAAAGTGACGATTGCAGGCCGTCAATCAATGACAACCCCGGCCGAAATAAAGAAGCTACCGGTGGGCAAAACCGAAGTCCGCATAGAAATGCAGGGCTTTGAACCCGTTGTAAAAACGGTGGCAGTGGTCGATAAGCAAACCACTCTCCTTCCCAAAATTTCACTGCAGAAGAGCGTGGGAAATATCGAATTAGTCAGCGAGCCACGGGGAATCGATTTTAAAATCATCAAACCGGCCTCTTCCGGGAGCGATGATTTAGGAGACGTCATCGAAATCGGAAAAACTCCCGCGAAAGTCGAATCACTCGCCGCCGGAGAATACCGCGTTCTCATGTCTGCTGAAGGCTGGCCGGACTATTCTCAACTCGTGAAGGTGGAGCACAATCGCAGCGCCTCCGTTTCAGCGGTATTTGCGCGGGGCGGAGTCAACATCGTGAGTGATCCTGTGGGGGCTGAGGTCTGGGCGTCTCTGGGTCAGGGCCAAATGGCGAAAAGAGGCGTCACTCCGTTAACTTTATCAGATCTGCCTCCGGGAAGGCATCACGTCGAACTTCGGTATCGCGACTGGGCTCCGATCAAACGAACCGTCGAAGTCACCGGCAACGTGACTCAAAACCTCGAGTTCGCCTGGAAACGGTCGATGGTCACTTTCAGTAGCGATCCCGACGGTGCTGCGGTCTACCACAACAATCGACGCATCGGCAGCAGCGTGTCAGTGACACCTTTTATCATGGAGGTTCCGGAGGGAGATTATCTTTTCGAGGCAAGGCACAACGGTTTGATGAAGGTGACGAATGCCGCCTACATCGAAGGCTCGCAAAGTAACCAAGTCCATTTCCCGTTTGCCTACGGATCAGTATCGATTGAGACGGATCCACCCGGCGCTGCCGTGGTCGCTAACGGAATCCCGATCGGAAGGACACCTCTCAGAAAACCGGTGGTATCTCCGGGCCAGTATTCCTACACGCTGTCGAAAGAAAATTACAAAACCGCCTCTCTCTCGGGAATCGTGGAGCCGGGCAGCCAGTTGGCTTTCAATACCAAATTAGCGACAGATACAATCCCGGTGGTGAATCGCAATTTTATCAATGGGCTCGGTCAGCAAATGATCTGGTTCGAAAATCTGGGCGGTTGGGTTGCTGATACCGAAATGACTCAGGAGACCTATGAGCGGCTCATGAAGGAAAACCCCAGCGATTTCAAAGATCCTAAGCATCCGGTCGACAGCGTCAGCTGGTATGATGCGACCCGCTGTTGCGATAAGTTGACGGTATTTGAGAGAGGGCTAGGTAATGTTCCGGAAGGTTATCACTATCGCCTGCCTTCAGACGGTGAATGGTCCGAGTTCGCGGGTGATGCCAATCTTACCAATGCAATTTCGAGCGCCTATAAAAAGTACCGGTCATCACAACCGGTAGGTAGCGCCGCTCCGAATAGCTATGGACTCTACGATATTCGCGGGAACGTCGCCGAATGGGTTCTCGATTGGTATTCCCAGCAGATCCTCAATCTCGCAGAAAAAGAAGGCGCTGTGGTCCGTCAGGAATGGGTCGGAACCGAGCGAAAGGTCCTCCGGGGCGGATCCTGGTTGAGGTCAACTCAAGTGACCCTCGAAAAATCCTATCGCAGAGGTGGCAGACCATCCGAAAAAGACGGGAACGATATCGGGTTCCGGGTGGTCCTGATGCCTCAGTAATCTTTACTTACCGACGTAGTCGGCGTACCTCTTTGCAACGCCTGCTTCTTCGGTGGATCCATGATGGAAGTAGAGACGATGTTTTAAATCAAGACTGTCGCCTTTCTTCACCGTGTGAGCCCCGTCTCCCATCTTAGCACCCTGCTGCTTCTCGAAGTGCCCGGTGCCGAACCGGTTCGCCGTCATTAATCCATATTCTCTGGCATGCCAGTGAACGGGATGACGGAAATTTTCAGGGTGATCAAAAATCGCAATCCCTACTACCTTTCCGCTTCTGCCCGGCCCATAGTAGTCAGCCCAGTCGGCCCGCTTTCCCCAGGCCGCCGCATTGAGTTCGCCGTTACTGTTTTGGATCGTTCCTTTACCCTCTTTTGTTTTGTGATGCTTCACTGCCATGGTCGACGCCACGCGGATACCCATCCCTCCATCTTTATTATCGCCGAAAGTGACATCGCCTCCGGTTGCTACCAATTTGGTATCAAAATCCATGAGGACTTCACGATTAGGTAAGGGATGAATTGCGAGTCGGAAAGTCTCCCGCATGATCTCTTCATCATTAATTTTCCAGGAGTTCTCTAAAATCAGTTCACCGCTCTCGCCCGATTTCATCGATTTGACTTCAACCAGATCAATTTTAGTCGATTTATCGTTAGTGGGGCGGTCCGGGGACCAGAAACTTGCCCCGTTAATGTCGCGATGAGAAAAACGAATCGAACGATGGTGAGGATGATCCTGAGACTCGCCTTCGACCCCGGATTTCATCGGGTAATGTCTCGTGATGTTTTCGCCGTCCGGCCCAATCACGGGGTAGAGATAGGGAACCGCCCAGTCTCCCATCTGCCACTCGGTGAAAAGTTCGCCATCAATTTCAACGCGAAAGCGATCGTCCAGCTGACTGATTTTCACATCTCCGGAAAGCAAAAGACCTCCCATTAAAAACCAGGTAAGTAGCAAAACATGAGTTTTCATAAGCTAAAGGAAACAAATTATCGTCGCTCTGAGCAAAACAATTTAAATACGGAATGAGGGATCACTCGACCTCTGCATTGCGCCTTGAAGAAAGTTGGACAGCAGACAGAGACTCCCTATTTTTAACCGATGCGCTTGTTTCTGATACTCATACATCTGGCACCCCTAAGTGCCGCACTAACACAAACGCTCCCGCTTTCGGAAGTGATTCCTCTACCCGATAATCAGGCAACATTTCAATACCGAGGGGAGGAAAAAACCCGCTGGCATTTTGATCCCAAATATCCCCGACCGTTTTTCTACCCTTTCACCGGACCTTCGGGTGCGTCACTGACCCGCATGGGGCACCCCGGGGCCCCGAATCACGACCATCACCTTTCTGTGTGGTTTGCCCACCACAAATTAAACGGTCACAATTTCTGGGGAAACTCCAGTGGCACCCAAATTCGGCAGAAACAATGGCTCACCTATCACGACAGCGATACCGAAGCGATTATGGGCAGCCTGCTGGGTTGGTATAGTGAAGACGGCGTTGAGCAGATGGAACAGGAATTAGTAGCAGCGATGATTCCGAAGACCGGCGGCGAATATCTACTAGAGTTACAGAGCACCTTTCGCCCTCCTGCCAATGCCGAAAAAGTAGAGCTGGAACAAACCAATTTCGGATTCTTTGCTGTCAGAGTGGCCAAGTCCATTTCCGAGCATTTCGGATCAGGTCAACTCACTAACAGCGAGGGACAAATCAGTGAAAAAGAAATCTTCGGGAAACCGGCGCGTTGGATGGACTACAGCGGGCCCGTAGCCATCGGTAAAGGGGATGAGCGTAAAACGGTCGACGAAGGCATCACCTTCTTCGACCACCCCGGGAATCCCAGGTATCCGACCCATTGGCACGTCCGGCAGGACGGCTGGATGGGGGCCTCGTTCGGAATGAACGAAGCCTATACCATTACTAAAGATGAACCGCTCGTTTTGCGGTATTTGCTCTACTCCCATTCTGGACTATATGATGCGGATAAAGCCGGAAAAATTGCGAAGGAATTCGGTCAACGGGGAGGCTTCAAACTGATTACGAAACCCAAAAGCCATATTCACATCGGTATCGAAAGGCACGACGCCGAAAAGTAGAGAAATCACGATTGCACCCTGCACAATTTGAGACTGTACAGGGTACAAAATGCGCGTTCATACTAGATCGCAAATAACTTTCGCTATCTTGTTCCTGCTCTTAATCTTGCTCTTAATCTTGCTCTTGTTCCGCCACAATTAAGAGCAGGAACAAGAGTTTGCGGACTCTCCATTAAAGCTCGCGAATGGCGATATCTTTGAACCACACTTTCTGTCCGTGATTTTGCAGCCCGATGGCACCGACGCGGGGTTTGTCCCGAATCGCTTTTTTGAACTTATTGGGTGTGCCATCCGGATTTTTCCCGCTTTCGGTCCAGTCATTAACATTCACATCGATAACTTGCACACCATTGATGGTGAATTGAATCCGGGGCCCCTTGCAATGAATAACCACGTCGTTCCACTCACCAATCGGGTTTTGCGGATTGCTCGATGGTGCCAGACAATCATAAAATGAGCCGTTCAGTTTGCGATCCTCTTTTTCACCGTGAGTTTTCTGAAACCCCACGTTATCCATGAGTTGAAGTTCGAATCCATCCTGAACGGGATCGTCAATATTGGTTCGGTAAAAGATGCCGCTGTTAGCCCCTTCGGACAGTTTGTATTTTACGGACAGTTCAAAATCACCATACATTTTTTTACTCCATAGATCACCGCGTCCTACGGTCCGCTTTTTACCCTTCTTTTCGACTTCTTTCATCAGGCAGGTCATGGCACCGTCTGCTTCGATGATCCAACCTCCGGGCTCTTCCATATTCCAGTGGTCAAAGTTTTCTCCATCATAGAGAACGACTGGCTCACCTCCGGGGAGAGCTTCCAAGATTGCATCAGCAACTTTTCGCGCCAGTATTTCGGAGCCCTCTGCCTTGTAATGGACATCGCCCGGCTTGACTGCGTATTGCTCCATTTTCCCGGCCATTACACTATGTAGATCGTTTATCGCGACTCCGTGTTTTTGCATGACCTCGACGGCGGCTTTGTTATAGGTAAGATCATCTCCGACTTTGCGACCCGCCTCCTCTTCCGGGACCGGTGTCGTCGTAGCGAAAACCAGTTGTGCCCCGGTCTTTTTCAATTCGGTGACGATCGTATCGAGGTTGGCACGATACTCTTCCACGGAGTGGGTCACGGTTCCGTTGATTTTATCCCGTTTGCCCTGAGTTTTTGAATCGGGATGGCGGTAGCAAAGATCCCATAACCCGAAGTTAAAGTGAATCACGTCCCATTTGCCCTTCTTTTCTGCCAGCCATTTCGGCAGCCCGGCAATGCCCATCCCGGTGTGACCGGCATTGGTTGGAATGCGATGCAGATTAACTTTACCGGCTAGCGCCTCCCGGGTCGCAAGGGTATACCCAATCGAAATCGAATCACCAATGATCAATGCCCGGGGTAAAGAAGGATCATCTACGATCGCCGTAAAAGCTCCGTTTTTTTTCTTTTGCTGAGCATCGCTGAAAGGGGAGATCAGCGCCCCGACAAGGGCGACAATAAGAAGCAGAAAAGTCGATTTATGCATCCGGAAACAAAGATCCTCGTCCGGATATCTCCAGCCACGTAATCGGGGCGAAACGAATCACGAAGTAGAGGGAGGCAATTCAGGAGGTCGGACACGATAGACTGGAAGATTTTTCGGAATCAGGAATCGGGCAGCGGCAATCCCGCTCAGAAATCCGAAGAGATGTCCCCTCCAGGAGACGCCTTCCTGGCCCGGGAGGACTCCGAAAATCATCCCGCCGTAGAGCAATAGAGTGACCACCGAAACCGTAACCCACAGCCCACTCCGTTCGAAAACACCGCGAGCCAACAAAAATCCGAGGTAACCGAAGATAACCAGACTGGCCCCGATGTGATTGGTTCCGGTTCCTCCGAGAAGCCAGAGTAACGACCCGCCCAACAAACCGACAAATAGACTCACCTTCCAGAACATGGCCCTGCCACCGAGGAGAACAAATCCACCCAACATCATGAACGGCAGGGTATTCGATGCGAGGTGCCTCACATTACCATGTAGCCAGTGAGCGGTAAGGATCCCCGTCAAGCCATTGGTATTTCTGGGCTGAATACCGAAACTATCCAGACGACCGCTCAGGAAAAAATCAACGATTTCGAGACTCCATGCGAGGAAAGTCAGCCCGAGAAGAAACACAATATTGTCGATAAAAGCAGAAAATAGATTTCTACGCTTCGGAGGTAGCTCTTGTATTTCTGTTGCCATGGAACCTGTAAGAGACGTCCAGAATGCAGTTAAATTCGATTACAATCAACTGACCATATTGTAGAAAACAGAAAAGCTGTCCCGCCAAAAAAGGCGGAACAGCAGCTTCTTGTTTCTCTAAAAATGTTGGGGAGAAAAAGTTAGAAGTTCTATGGAATGTTAAATTAAAAGGGAGGGGGTTTGTTTGGTATTTCGGTTATTCACGGCTCATTTTAACAGCATCGGTTTTGAGCTTTATTACGCTCCACCAAGTGTCACCCAGCTCGCCGGTCATAGAGCTGGAATCTGAACCCCGCATCGCTTCGATTTGGGATAAAAGTGTTTTTGATTCGTTAACCACCTGATTAATTTTTTCCTTATCAGTCGCCGGGGTCTTTTCCAGATCAGCGCGCAGACTGTTGATTCGGGTGTTAATCTCAACGATCTTTGGATCTGGACCTTCAGGCTGAGCCGGAGGTTGAACCCGAACCGGCTCGGTCACCCGGGGAGCCGCAACGGACGACGCTGGCGGAGTTACCGGAGTGCTTGCATAGCCTGGAGTGCTGTTTACCGGAACGGCACTGGCGTAGGCGGTCTCCTGAACGTTGGCACTGCTTTTTCCAAAGCTGCGGTTTGTTTTCCGAGTCTGGGTTGTGGTGCGACTGTTCTTATTAACCCGGGTCTGAGGCGCTGAAGAAAGTCCGCCCTTTGCCGGATAAACTTCTGCACAAGGACCACACCATGGATCTTTGGTGATTGGCTTCTTGGTGACACCGCAACCGTTGATGATAACCGGAGTAATCAACATCATAAGGTGCTGGCGCTGCTTGCTCTTTTGCTTGAACTTGAACGCGCCGCCGAGAACCGGGAGTTTCCCGAGAAGAGGCACACCGGACTCGATGTGTTCAGTTTTTGCTGAATCCAGTCCACTAATCGCAACGGTGTATCCACTTTTTACAGTTAAAGGAGCCGTGTAAACCCGTGAGGAAGCAATCGGGAACGGGTTTCCGTTAATCACTTCTGTTCCGACAATCTCAGATACGGTCACAGAAACATTCAGAAGAATTTTTCCGTTATTCATCGTCTTGGGAAGCAGGTTAATAACCGTTCCTACCGGGATGTATTCAATTGAAGATGTCTGAGTGGCGCCTGCTCCGAGGCTCGCACTGGCGGACGAAGACAGAACCGGCTGGTTAACGACACTTCGGAAAGAAACCTCGCGGTTATCCAGTGTTACCATCCGTGGGTAGGATACCGACTTGGTGTTGCTATCGTTATAAAGCGATCTGAGACGAAGGTTCAAATCATTGTAGCTGAGAACTGCGGTGGGAAGACTGTAGTTCCCGATATTTGCCAGATCAATACCACCGGTAGCGTTTGACAAACCTGCGCCGAGCCCACTTTGGCCGAGAGCACCTGACCAATCGATACCGACGTCACACTGAGGATTTTTGTTCGTTTCAAGGAATTTAATCTCGACGGCAATCATTGTCTGCTCCTGGTCAGCAGATGAAAGATAGGCTTCAATCCACTGGTGCTGCTGGCGCGATGCCACAACATACAGGGAGTTCGAATCGCTGTTCCAGATCACTTTTGCCTGTGAATCACCACCATCACCACCTCCTTGAGGCTGAGCGGCTACGATACCCGGCTGATTTTGCAGGCCTCGTAGAGAAAGCTGCGCAAGTGTATCGACGGATGCCGTTTGAGCAATCGTTGCATTGGCGCCAGTCGTTTGAATATCAAGAATCCCTTTGATGTCTTCAAGTAAACGGCTTGGCTCAACTTCAAAAAAGTCAGGTGCACCTTGAAGGCTGATACCGGGTGAAGATCCAGAACCGGAACCGGAACCTCCAGATGATCCGCCTACTGAACCACCCTGTCCATTCTTGCGGACCAGCTCCTGTGCGTTGTAGTTAATTTCGTAGATCCGGCCAATCAATTCACCATCGTTTGCGGGGCGGAGATACCAGATCCCGTTCTCGTGAATCAGGGAAACGCCGTTTGCTTTCGCCAGAGTTTCGAGAGCCGTAAATGGGGCTGCGTTAATGGTAAAGGTAACCATTCTTTCTGCAGCGCCGTCGCCTCCATCAGGAAGCCCGAAAAAGCTAATGCCGGCATCCTCCGCCATTAACCGCATAACATCGCTCATCACCGCTTTAGAAAAATTATATTGTCTGGCGGGTGCTGAACGGAGATCCGCTGCAGCCATCTCGTAAGTAGCATTGCTGGAGTAAGGCACCTGAGCCTTCACCAGCGCAACTGAGAGGGATGCAACCAAGATTGTGTAAACAAGAAGCTTTGTTTTCATATTTTAATAATATTGATTATTACGAAGCCAAGATATTTTAGATATCTTAAGTTTCAAGTAGATATTTTATAAAAATTAGAGAATAACCCGTTGAAACCTTCTATTATTTGTGGTATTTTTACTTATTATATAAAACTTTTATAATTTACCTCACTTCAAATGAAAGGAATCGACGAAAAGAGCCCGCTGGGGAATCGCATCATGCACCTAGCTCAAACGCACAACATCAGTGACTTCTATATCACCCCGTACGAGCAGCTCATTTTCCGGAAAAACGGCGACCTGGTTGTCGATTCTTTCATCTACCAACCCGAGACGCCCTTGAGCGTGGTTCCCGGCTGTAAGGATTACGCGATTCAAATCGGCCCTCTTCGATTCCGGGTTAATGAATTGGTCACCCGCGGTCGATTCCGCTGGGTTATGCGTCTTCTTCCAAATCAAATCCCCACACCCGAGCAAATCTCTCTGCCTCCTCAAGCGATGAAGGCATACCTCGAAGCCAAAAACGGCCTGTTCCTCGTTTGTGGTGCAACCGGCTCCGGTAAATCAACCACGATTGCTTCGATGATTACGGCCCGGGCCCGTCGCCGTCGTGAGCACGTCATCACATTCGAGGATCCGATCGAGTATATATTACCAACCGACAGCCCTTCGCTAATTACCCAGCGGGAAATGGGAACCGATGAACTCGATTTCGGTAATTCCCTTCGAGCCTCACTCCGTCAGGCACCCGATGTGATTATGATTGGTGAGATTCGGGATGGTGAAACGGCAGAGATCGCGCTGCAAGCTTCTGAAACGGGCCACGTAGTTATCGCTACTATGCACACCTCTTCGGCAGCCCAAACCGTTCAACGATTTTTGAAACTGATCCCCAGTGACCGACTTGAGAACGCGATGCTCTCATTCGCCGACGCGATGCGCATGATTCTCTGCCAAAATCTGCTCTATGACGGAGAAAGAGATCGCCGCTTTCCGGTTCACGAAATCCTTTTCCCATATGACTCCGTGACCGGCATGATCCGTCGCGGCGACTTCAAGCGTCTTGATCACGAACTCGAAACCGGTCAATCCAAAGGCATGCAAAATTTCGAGCACTCTCTCGCGCACCGCGAATTGGAAGGATGGCGGAACAGCGTTGCAAAACCAACCGGCTATACCGAATTCGAAGTGGCCGAATACCTTCACAAAGAATCCATCATCGAACAGGAAACCGTTAACCATTAATCACCCATGGAGTTTAAAGACATCAAAGACGTATTGACTTTCGCGGCATTCCGCCCGGAAGCAGACAACCCGAAGTATAACTGGGCACAACGCTTTCCGAAACGGAAATCAGTTATCGTAAACATCAGTCGCGGACAATGTTCGTGGGCCTATCTCGATAAGAGAAACCAGGTGGTTGATGTAGGCGAAGCGGCTGGAGAGTTTGCTGAGGTAGCTGGCGATATGGGTAGTTCCTGGCATGCCAACACAGAAGACGGTTGGATCGGTATATCCCTGAACAATCGATTTATCTTTACCCTGGAACACAACCTTTCCCGGAAAAAAGGGTGGGAGGATGAGATTCTGACCAATCCAAAGTCAATCCTCGGCTCCAAATACGACCGGACGAAGCGCTACGCTTTACAACACAACCCGGAGTCCAGTGCCAGTTTACTTTTGGCCGCGGATGAATCCATGATCAAGTCAACCGAGGAGACCCTTCGCGCCAGCAATCTTCGGGCAGCCCGGGTCTGCAGTGGCCTTTTTGCCATGACCGGCAATCTCCTGGCCCGGCTTGCAAGTGATCCCAATTTTAAACAGCAGGACCTCCTCGTGATCACCTGGAATGATGGCGCTCTCAGCGTTCTTCGTCAAAAGGCCGGTCAATGGCAGGACCTCCGGTGCCGAAGCGGGATTTCAGTCTCCGATGAAAATGCGATTGCAACCGTTTTGAAACCATTCGTCGAGAAAGCGGACCCAAATACCCGGGTCATCTTTATGGGAGAGAAACAAGATAGCGATTTTGCCACACAATACCTACCTAAACTTGGCACTTTGAATGTAACAGACGTTACCGAAGAAAATCAAATCTGGAATATTCTTGCCAACGGATAATTCGAACCGCCAGCCACATATATACCTACATAACACATGGATAATATAATACACGACCTCAAAACCCAGCGTCAGGGAGTATCGGGTGGATTGCCGGGTGCCTATAAAATTATTCCCATCGCATTCTACGCCGGAGTCGTATTTTCGCTCGCTTTAAGTTTGTTCTTTTATCTCAGCATCCGCGAGTACAAGTCAAAAAAACTTCAGTGGGAAATGCAAACCAGTCAGGCAAAATCCGCTCAGAACAAGTTCCTTACTTCGCATCAGGAAATTGTGGACCTCACTGAAAAAGCTCAGGGACTGGCGGGATGGCTCGAAGGAGCCCGCCCATTGCAGCCCGTCACGACCGCAATCGGTCGCAGCATGAGCGAAGATTCCACTATCGCTGAACTGGCTTTTGATCGGAATCCGGAAATTCCAGCGCATACCTTCATGCAGTTGAAGATCAACGGAGGCGGCACTGACCAAATTGAATCAACCCTCGCTTCTATCAATGCTCTTAACTACCAAACCTATTCTGCACAACAGGTCAAGGCAACCAATGCCACCGACTTCCAGGCAACTCTAATTTATTCCGACCGGAAGTAACCTTCACCTACTCTAGACACAAAATGAATAATCACAAAGCAGCTTCAATCCTCATCGTGGCACTGATCGCCCTGATGGGATTCGGCGTTCACAAGTTACGAACCAAAGCGGTGGCAGCCAGGGACGGAGCCAACAAGGCCAAGGCTCTCGCTGAGCAAACGGAACAGCAAAGAAAAATCGCTGAGATCAAACTTAAGACGATCGATGCTAAAACCGCACATCTCAGAAAAGTCTACACCGAGTGGATTCCCCACTTCGAAAATTTCAGAAGCTCCCGTGCCGGCGAACAAAGAATTACAGACGTCGTTCGTGAAGGAAACGTGTTCCTGCTTTCCCAGCGCTTTAACTACCGGGAAATTGATAAGGGAGATTTCATCAGTCACGCACTCGTCGCCGATTTGGTAGTCGAAGACGATTATTCCAAAACACTCAATTGGCTCGGCAAACTCGAAGAAAGCATTCCCAGTTGCCGAATTGCAAAATGTAAAATCACCCGTGGGGATCGCGGCAACAATGTTCACATGGAAGTCACCATCCAGGTTCCCGTTCTCCGCCAAAGTCTGGCTAGCAACTAATATCGAAGAAACTGAATCATGAATATTAAACTATTTGTAGTCGGCACTCTCATCACTTTACCAATCTTGGGAAGCGCACAGGAGTCGGCTGACCTCGTGGGCAAAAGAAACATCGAAATGCGCCCAAGCGAGAAGAGATTTCTCACCTTAAAACCATCCGAGCGGAATCCCTATTCCAAACGGGCTCCTGAGGACGGTTCGACGAAAAATGAGGCGCAAAACACCGAAGAGTTGGCAATCCGTAAGAAGCTTAGTTCTCTCGACGTCTCTGGCTCAAGCCGGAGCTTCAACGGTCTGCGACTTCTTCTTGGCGACATCCTAATTGAAAGAGGAATGGTTCTGCCTCAATTGATCCCAAACCAAACGCAGCAATTGAAAGTCGTTGATGTGGCCTCCGAAAAAATCGTTCTCGGCTGGATGGATGTTGAGTCCGGTGAACTCACCGGGAAAACCATGCAACTTCAATACAACGTTGATCCGGTGGTTCGATATGTTCTTCAGGGCCAAAACACATCGAACGACGGCACCGCAACACGGTTACAGATGGGAGTCTTGCGCCCCAAGCGGACATCAAGCGCACGAAATATCATTCCTGAATAATTAATTACTATGAAGTCCCTACCCGATTCCGTACTCCCAAACACTGGCCGAACTTCCGGATGGACGTTTGTCGAAATGTTAGTAGCTGTCGCACTTTCTTCAGTTTGTCTCGGAGCGGGTGCCCTCGCTCTCCAAAGTATTTCATCGAACGCAAAACGAACCACGAGCATCATAGAGATCGACATTGGCGAAACCACCAATCAAGACTTCTATGGAAATGAAGGCGGCAAGATTCGCACCTACATTGCCCCGAATTTCGGCAAAATCATGTTTGCACAGGAAATTCGCGATAAACTGGTAGAAGATGCCCAACGCTCGACAGCTGTTTTTTGTCTACCGAGGTCAATCCCCAACACGATTCACCCGGAAACATTAAGCTATCCAGGTGGTTCGGTGGAAAGACCACAACTCGACACCTCTGAGGCCTTCAGAGCTTTTCTTGGTGTAGTTGAGACCACTTCGACAGGGATCTTCACGACCTCATATCGCAATATCCCACCAGCTGACAAACCCAGCACCTCGATTTTCCTGTTAGGTCCGTCGAGTGATACTGACAAAATCCAGGTAAACGCCATCTATGAGATCGACTTCCTCAAACCCAGCAATGCACCGGGCACCTATGCATCCGTAAAACGATATATAGGGGAATCCCTGACTCATTACTATGATGTCTATTATCCTCCCGGCAACGGGGATGCTTTTCATCCTCAGTTTGTTCAATTTGAGCATGAAAGCCGCTTGCTCGCCGGAGAGTCAGCCGACATCAAACGCTTTCAGATCGCTCCTCACACGCCTTTCTATTTGATGTGGCTTCCAGACCCAAGCATCAATCCTTATAAGAAAGCCAAGTGGACCAGCGCCGATGCATCTACTGCAGTGAGGTCCACTTATGAGCATATGGCTGGAAAAACTTCCTTTTCCCTGGCCCTCCCCATGTTCCCATCACTCTAACATCCCACCTCAACATGAAACCGAACACGAATCAACCATTACCACGTATAAAGGGCAGTGTACTTGTAGTCGCCCTTGTAATCAGTGCTGTTGGAACTATTGGAGTCCTCGCGACCGTTTCCATCATTGGCGCAAGGTCTCTCGAAGCCGAATCGCATTTTGACGGGCTGGATCGCCGTGTCATTCTAAACAACAGTAAAGCATTGGCCCGTGAAGCAATCTATCGCAACTACCTACCAAATGAAACGGTAGTCGCTGCGGAGACAACTTTCAGCTATGATACCTGGGCCAAGGTGAAAATAGGCGACTTCGACAAGGCTGCGTTATCGTTTGGAGACGCAGCCCGAACCCACCCTACCGGAGCAGCTCCACTTAGAGCTTTCTCCCAGGATCTCTCGGTTAAAGTTAACGATGGATCCAACGACTATGGATTTCAGTATCAAATGAGGAGTTACAATCCAGCTTTGGCTGGCGACCTTCTCTCAATCCATCCCAGTCCACAGGTGGCGACCGAAAAACCTAGAATTTCAGGCGACCTTATCGTAAAAGGACGGTCCGTTTTCTGGGACGGAGGAGAGGACTACTACGACCAATCCAGTGCATCTTCAGTCAAATCAGAAGTCGTTATTGTTCCGGCATCGAATCCACCAAAGTTACTGTTGGAAGATCCCGATGGCGCAAAAATCAAGCCATCCAACTTCATTTCCTTTAACCAGACGATGGGTCAGGTCTCGAGCGGAAACACCTACAAAGGCGAACTCGATATTGTTGACAACTCGGAAACAGGAGTCAATTCCTACTTCAATCGACTTTCTCTGCTCGGAGGCGAAGCAAGTTTCGATGGTGCGGATGGAGTGACCGATGGACTGGGACCTGAAGAAGTGGTTCCGAGACTGTTGGACTCGACTCTTATCAGCATAATTGAAGACATCACCCAAACTGACGCAGCAACCATCGGATTACTTGCGGCGAACGCACCTCTGTCTTCGGATGTGATGATATCTCTCTTGACTCGGTATCCGCAGATCAGCCCGGTATATCTGGTCCCATTGCTATTCTCTCAATCACCACTCCCGGATGATGTCATGATCGCATTGGCGGACCCGGCGAAACCCATCAGTGAGGCAGCCAGAAACTCTCTTCTCAGTAGTACCGCTTTCAGTTACATCAGTGACGGTAAAGGAACAGTCTTTATCGATTTGGACTCTGTATATCTTCCGAACCTTATCCTTGAAGATGTTTCACGCCTGGTTTTGCGAGGTCAGTATGACAGTGCCTCAGCTGACGCCGCAAAGTTGATGCAACCGCGAGCAATTGCGATCAAAAACTCTAATAACGTTTTTCTCAGCGAAGTCAGTCTGGAAGGGCTTACCAACCAAAGACGAATCGCTCTTGCCATCTCTCAGACCGGTGTTCTCGACGGTGCTGACCTGATCGACACAACCGGTGCCGCTTCAACCTTAGGCACCAATCAGACAAAATTTGTTTTTCGGGACTCAGATAACTATCCAACCTGGAAAATGATCACAGAAACCGAAGGCGTCAGCCAGCACTGGGATCTTTCTAATATACCTACCGATGGAATCACACTGGAAGGTGGGATTCGCGCGGATCATTCAATCCGGGTCAGTGGTGGCACTTTAACTCTGGAAAAAGAAGACGACCCGACATTCATCGAATCACTGGTTAGCCGAAACGCCTGGATCGAGACCTACAAATAGTACCTATGAAGACAATCGATATCAAAAATTTCAAAGAAAGAGGCTACACTCTGATTGAAACTCTGGTGGCCAGTTCGGTCATGATGGTGGCGATCGCGGCAGCCTCGTCCCTTAGCTTGACGATGGTCACTCAGGAGGAGATTTCGGAAAGAACGGTTCGGGCGACGAATCACTTCGAAAACGCAATTACACTCTATCAACTGGGTCTGGATCCGGATGAGATTATTGCATTACTACCCGCGGAACCGGCGGTAAGCCAGATAACCTTTACTCCGCAATCCGGCAAAACCGTTGCGGGCCTCGGAGCTATTGATCCAATGGAGATGGAAGTTACCTACTCTCCGGCCGGAGCCACCAGCAAGAACAAAAAAGACGAAGCGTCATGGACCGGCGGCGATAACAAAAAAGAACGCTCCCATACCGTAGTCGTCATTCGCTCGACTCAGCAGTAAATTTTCAGAATCCAAATATCCACCATTCTTCACCATGCTCAAAAAGGTAGAACTCACCAATGTCCATTCGGGTAGAAAACAGAGTATTGTTATCGATACCTCTACCGATGCCAAAGCTCTCATCGGCGCGGGAAAGACATCCGTTGAAACCGCACAGGTTAGCGATGTCACCGGGCTCGATGAGTCAATTCAGCGATTGACCGGTAAAGGCAGTCTTGATGATAAAGTGGCGCTTTTCAGCGGCCTCGCGAGATGTTTCGAAAGAAACCTCCCCATCATCAAAAGTTTCCAGCTTCAGGCAAGCCGTGTTAAGTCATCAACCTACAAAGGTGCGATTGCAGAGATCGCCGACGATCTTTCCCAGGGGGAAAAGATGAGCGACGCAATGGCAAAACACACGAAGCTTTTCGCCGACGATGTGATCGCCTTGATTCGCGCCGGTGAGGAGTCCGGTAAACTTCCCGAGATTTTCCGCCGAATAGCAAACGCTCAGAAGAAAAGTTCGCGGATTGTCAAGAAACTGAAGACGGGAATGATTTATCCCGCTGTGGTTATCTGTATCGGCCTGGGGGTTGTCATTACGATGAGCTTCACTCTGGTTCCGGCGATGAGTAAGCTCTATACCTCTTTGAATACGGACCTCCCCGTCCCAACCAAGATTATGATGGGCTTTTCAAGCATTCTCCTGAAGCAACCATGGCTAGCCGCACTACCGGTTATCGCACTGGTTATGTTTTTCAAGAACTGGAATAAAATCAGCGCTATCCACTCGGTGCAGAACTTCTTCCTGAAGCTGCCTTCCATCCAAAATATTATCAGGAAATCAGCTGCAGCAATCGGGTTTCGTACCTTAGCGCTATTGATCGGAGCCAACGTTCGAATGTCTACTGCTCTTGAAATCACGGCCGATACCTGCTGGCACAACCACTACAAAACGTTCTTCACAAAAGTGAAGGAACACATCTTAAATGGACGGACCCTGCCAGACGCCTTCCTTATTGAATCGCACTGGCTTGGTAACGACGGGCGAATGATTTGCGGCCTCATGGAGGTTGCTGCAGAAACGGGCTCCGGGACCGAATTGCTCGACGAAATTGCAGAAGATTACGAAGACGAGCTCGATGCCGTCGCCAACCAGATCGACAAGTTGATCGAGCCGGTAACGATTGTGTTTCTCGGAAGCCTGGTTGGCGGTCTAGTCTACGCTATCTACGCACCAGTTTTCAGCCTTGGAGATGCTTTGTTAAAGAAGTAGACCACATCATAAAAGTGGCGGCCCGCAGATCGTTCTTCGATCTGAACTATGGGTCGCCATTTTTTTGTGCCCGAAAAGGTCGGACCAAATTACCGACGACCAAACCATCAACTCAACCAGCGGCACCTCAGCCGGGCGAAATGAGTATTACAGCGCCACCGATTTACCGAGATTCATCCCCGCTTTCAACGGATCGTTCGCGTAGAAATGGGTCATCCCGATGGCCAATGCATCTGCCGCATCGGATTGAGGCGTTTCGGTCAGTTTCAGGATCGATCGCATCATGAATGCCACCTGCTGTTTATCTGCGCCACCACGGCCTACTACGGCCTGCTTAACTCTCCGGGGAGCATATTCGTGCACTTCCAACCCGTGTTCAGCTGCGGCAATTATCGCGGCACCACGGGCTGCACCCATGGTAATGGCCGTTTTGTAGCTCTGAACAAATATCACACCCTCGACCGCACACACTTCAGGACGATGCTTCACGATAACCTGTGAAATTTCCTCCCGAATGCGACACAGACAACCCGCCTGACTCAGCTGTCGGGCATTCTTAATGGTGCCGTAATCGATCGCCCGGTATTCGGTCCGTCCCGTGGGGGACTTGTAGCTTTCGACAACCGAAAAACCGGTATTTCGGAGGGCTGGGTCTATAGATAGGACACGCACGCGCTAAGTTTAGTCTTATATTTTAGATTATTAAACAAATTAATTGTCTTTATTGTCCAATCCCCGAAAACGACTCTGCAGCATCGACCAGGGAAGCTTTCCGGCTCCTCGGATAACGCGGCGGCTTCTTCTCAACGGCTTCAGAAGGGGCCGTAGCCTCGCTTACTTCCTCTTCGCTAAGATCCTTAAAAATCGGATAAGTCTCCATTTCCTCCGATTCTAAAATCGCGGCAGGTGCCTGAGGCACTTTGGCAGCTTCGAGCTCGGGTTGGCCGGTGGAAAGACCGGCACCGCCGATCAGAAGGGTGAAAAGACCCAAATGAGCCGCAACCGATACGAAAATCCCTGCAGGTAGATGCCAATTTTTAAAAATCATCACTTCGAATAATTAGTAATTGGCTGAAACGTAGGGGTTTCCGGGATTGATGGGTGCCGACCGATGAAGAGGTTTCTCATCGAACTCCGGAACCAACGCTTTCTTAAAGTCAATTTTCGGGGCCTGTTCTTCAATGGCTTCATACTCCGTCATGCTCTCACAGAGGGTAAACGGCGAGTCAAAGGGTGGTCCTTCTTTTTTCATCGGGGCCGCGACCTTTTTCGCCGGACGAGTGACCGATACCCCAACGTCAGGCAGATCCAGAACCGTCGGCGCAGGTGCTGCGGGGACCGGCACGGCTTTCGGCGGTTCCGCTATCGAAACCGTCGAAACGGCGCGGTTAATCCGAACCGACTCGGAAGGTAACTCGACTTTTGCAGGCTTGGCCGGGGCTGTGATTATATCGGAAACCCTCTCCTCGAATGCCGATACGAAAGTCCTCATCACATCAGTACGAAATCTGCGAATACCTTTAGCACGATGCCTGCATTTGTTCAGAAAATGAACTCTGGCGACACCCGCCGGCGCTGCAACAAACAAGGATAAAGCAATAATGATTAGAGCATAACTAAGCAGCAACCGAAAAGAATCCGGCTCAGCTCCCAAAGCGGAAATCAAGATCCACAGCCCCCCGGCAACCCCGAGACACGGAGCGACCAGACTGATCAATTTCAATAGCCCGAATCCCCCAAAAAGGCGGGCAACCCCGCGCCTCTCACCATCTTCGAGTGAGGAGTCCACAAATTCCAACTGACTAACGTTCATCCGAAAATGCTCCAGATTTTTCGACCTCAGAAAATCCGGATCTGCTGAGCCCGTCATCTCAATCGCAGCCGATCGCGCACCTTCCTGATACACATCGAACAGGAGTGAAGGCTCAAACTTTTCCTCTCCTTCATAAATTTCGAGACAGGTTCGGCTCCGTTTCAGACGCCTTTTAAATGCGAGATCCAGGCGCTCAACCCGGCTGAGAAACAGAGATTTACATGCTATCACTGACCAGGAAATTACCGAGAGCAGCAGAAGCAAACCGACAATCACTTTCCCGGGAAGCAAAGGCATCGATTCGTAAATTGATACGATATCGGCAGCTGAATTCGTCGCCATAAAATGGGGTGTTTCGCTCAACATCATTTGAGTTTCCTGAAAAAATACAAAACTTTTGCTAATTTAACTAAATGATTTATAAAAATCAAAGGTAATGTCCTCTTAACTAATAAAAAGTTAGAGTGATGGAAATTTCCCACTGTTTTGTAATCGAATTCCCCCGTCTGCGGGTTATAAATCTTGAAGTCTGTTTGTAAGATACTTAAACCAACCTATTCATGACCGCTCTGACCATCTCCATTGTCGTAATTTTAGCCCTTGTTGTTATCCCCATCATTTTTGTGGTCGGCCTTTACAACGGCTTAGTCCGGCTTCGTAACCGTTATAAAAATGCCTTCGCCCAGATCGATGTTCAGTTAAAACGGAGACACGATCTGATTCCAAATTTGGTGGAAACCGCCAAAGGCTTTATGAAACACGAGCGCGAGACACTGGAAGCAGTGATTGCCGCCAGAAACGTGGCCCATGCCGCGCGTCAGAACGCCGTCTCCAATGTCGGCGATGCAGAATCGATGACGGCATTAGCGCAAGCTGAATCCGGACTCGGCGGCATGATGGGGCGCCTGCTCGCAGTGTCCGAAAGCTATCCCGAGCTTCGGAGTAACCAAAATATGCTCCAGCTTCAGGAAGAGCTTTCTTCAACCGAATCAAAAGTCGCCTTCGCCCGCCAGGCCTACAACGACGCGGTGATGCACTACAACAACAAGATCGAATCATTTCCGGCAAACTTTATCGCCGGAATGTTTAATTTCGTGAAGGCCACCATGTTCGAAGTCAGCGATGACTCCGAGCGCGACGTCGTAAAAGTTGAGTTTTAGTTTTCCGACTGAGCTCCGCCAGCCGAATCAAAGTGCACATCCATCTGGGGATAGGGAATTGAGATACCCTTTTCATCGTAGGCGAGTTTAACTCGCTCCAGAAGATCACACTTGACCTGAAAGTAATCCCCCGTCTTCACCCAGGGACGGACCAGAATATCTACGGACGAAGCCCCCAGTTCCCCCACCGCGATAAACGGAGCCGGTTCCGTAAGTATCCGGTCGTCAGCACGCAGCAGCTCCTCCACGACCGTTTTCGCGAGTCGGAGGTCATCCTCATACCCGATCCCGAATACCAGGTCGATCCGGCGGGTTTCCCGGGCGGAGTTATTCACAATCTTCCCGCTGTAAATATCAGAATTGGGAACAGTTACCTCGCGATTATCCGGAGTCCGCAACTGAGTGCTGAAAATGCGGATTTCCTCAACCACCCCTTCAGCTCCACCGGCTTCTACAGTATCGCCTGTCCGGAAAGGTCGAAACAAAATCAACATCACGCCGGAGGCAAAATTCTGCAGCGAATCTTTTAAGGCCAAGCCTACCGCCAAACCCGCTGCACCCAGAACAGCGATGAACGAAGTGGTATCGACCCCAAGTTGATCTAAAGCCGCAACGATCACCAAAAGCAGTAGGATCCAACGCAGCAGGTTCGACACAAAATTGATCAACATCTGATCCAGTCGAGTTCGTGTGAGGGTTTTTCCCACCGTTCCGACAATCATTCGAACCACAAACAGGCCAAGAAATAAAATCAGGATCGAAAACAACAGGTTGGACCCGTAAGGAATCACGAACTCAACAAAGATTCTCTCCAAATCAATCTGCGACAAATCAAAACTTTCAAAATTCATACCTGGATAGTTACGTGTTCAAACTTCATTCCGAGCTAACATCATAAAATCAATCTTTCCAGATCTTTCATGAGATTGTTCCGATCCTCAATCCGCTCTCAATTCCTGTTAGTAAAAAGCTGAGCCCAGCGCAGATTTTACGGTAGAATCGCAAATCCGGTCCGCTATTTGTTTTGCCCTTAACCTTGAATCAACAAGAGTCCTTCAGTCAGTCGCCTTCATACCGGCAGATCCTCCTTCTGGCGTGGCCGGTTGTGGTGGCCAATATCGCAACCCCGTTACTGGGGCTGGTCGATACGGCAGTGATCGGGCATACGCGCCCCGCGACTGCTCTCGGGGCGATCGCTGTCGGTGCACTGGTTCTCAACTTCATGCAGTGGGCTTTTGGCTTTTTGAGGATGAGCACGACTGGATTTGTTGCTCAGTCGACGGGCGCCGGTCGGGGAATCGAAACCCGCGCGTCGATTTTCCGGGCCATCGGCACCGCCATTGTAGCAGGACTCGCGATCATCGCGCTGCAGGCACCGCTCGCGGCACTCACATTTCCGTTGATGGGGGCAGAGGACGAAGTAGAGGAATTGGCGCGGAGCTATTTCTTTATCCGGGTATGGGCTGCTCCAGCCACACTGGCGACCTTTGCTATATCCGGTGCGCTGATCGGTCTGGGACGGACCAGTCAACTCCTTCTCGTACAGTTGGCGCTCAACGGTCTCAACATAATTCTGGACCTACTTTTCGCAGGCGTTTTGGATTGGGGAGTTCGGGGCATTGCGGTGGGCACTTTGATCGCGGAGTGGTGCGCCGCATTATTCGGACTATGGCTTATTCTGCGAATATTGCGGGACCAACATCATGATGATTCGCCATTTATTCCATGGACAGAACTGCGTCGCGCCGCCGCGCTCCGACTGACTTTTTCCACACAAGGCAATATAATGATCCGCACTCTGGCGATGCTCGCCGGCTTCGCCTGGTTCACTCGTCAGGGCGCTCAACTGGGCGAAGCCCAACTCGCGACCAATCATGTCCTGCTTAGCCTGATTTCGTTCTGCGCGTTCTTTCTCGATGGTTTCGCGTTACCTGCTGAATCGTTGGTGGGAGCGGCAAAAGGTCGTGGCGACCTCGAGCAGTTTGACCGGGCGGTTTGGCGCACCACCTTACTGGCTGCCATCACGGCGGTAATTCTTGCCATTATTCTTTACGGATTCGGCTCGTCATTTATAACTGTGCTCACAAGCCTCGATAAGGTGCAACAACTCGCCACTATCTACCTTCCCTACGTAGCATTTTATATAGGTCTCTCCTTTGCTGCGTTTCAACTCGACGGAATATTTATCGGAACGACGCACGCCGCGGAAATGCGCAACGCTTCGTTACTATCTGTCACTCTTTTTATCGGGCTGAGCGCCTGGCTGACACCCTCGTATGGAAATCATGCCTTATGGTTATGCTTCATCGGCTACGTAATAGTTCGGGCGATAACGCTTGGTTTTTATTATCCCAGAGTAAGGCGAAGTATTGCATAGGCACCTGCTAGATCCCCGCGGACGAATAGATGCCAGTTCGACTAACATTGCTTAAAATATCCGATTCTCTCAGAAAACTTTCGTGATCTCCTGTTTTACCTCATAGTGTCGTCAGAGATGCAAGCAGCCCTCAACCAACATGTCGCAGCCCTCCGCGAATGCCGCGCCTGCGAAAAGATGACACCTCCCCCGATATCAGGGGGGCCAGTGGTAAGCCGTGTCATGTTAATCGGACAGGCCCCCGGGGTCAAAGAGCCGGCTCTCCAGCGCCCCTTCGCCTGGACAGCGGGAAAGACGTTGTTCCGTTGGTTTGAAGATTCCTGCGGGATCAACGAGACACAGTTCCGCGAACGTATCTATATCTCTGCGGTCTGCCGTTGTTTTCCAGGGAAAGCCAAAAGTGGGGGCGGCGACCGCGTCCCGGATAAGCTCGAGATCGCGACCTGCTCCAGCTGGTTGCAGCGTGAGTTCGAAATTCTCAAACCTCAACTTATCCTGCCGGTAGGGAAACTCGCCATCTCACAGTTTCTTCCCAAGGTGAGAAAGTTAGTCGACATCATCGGTCAAACGCACGAGACCGAATTCGCCGGTATCAATTGCGATGTGATCCCACTTCCCCACCCCAGCGGCGCGAGCACCTGGCATCGAAGCGAACCGGGGAAAGGTTTAACTGCCGAAGCATTGAAGCAGGTCGCAGGACATCCCGCTTTTAAGGCGCTTCTTTAATCAAGAAAGACATTGAAACAATTTTTTAAACTTTTCATTTGAACAGTGTTTATTTTTAAATATGGTTTTATGAACAGTTTAATTCAACATGAGCCAATCTACTACCATTTCCCCGTCCAAAGCCGTCCGCAGCCCGGAATATACCATTTATAAGCCAAACCGAAGCGGTCGGGGAGGCGCGGTGTCCTTTTCATTCAACCGGCAAAAAGAAGCGGTATTTGTCGAAGCAGCGAACCAGAAAGGAGAGAAACAGTTCGATTGGGAACACAAGATCATTATGAAATGGGGCCTTACGGACCTGGGATCGATTCTCGCCGCTCTGCAGCTCAGGAAACCGAATACCAAATTGTTTCATCAAACCGAGAAAGCCAGCAGCGCCTGCTCTCTCAACTGTCGGACCGATTCACCGGATCAGGCACCGTTCTACCTCACCATCTCGAAACAGGATACAGAAACCAAAGCCGTCAAAAA
>JARGPI010000071.1 GCA_029213005.1 Verrucomicrobiales bacterium | reverse complement strand
ACCCTGTACAATCCTGAACTGTACAGGGTACAACTACCCAATACGCGCATTTGAATAGCAACCAACCTCTTGCTCCTGCTCCTAATCTTGCTCTTGTTCTGACGCATTTGGAGCAAGAACAAGAGCAAGAGCAAGAGCAAGAGCAAGAGTTTCTGAAGAGCGCCGCCCCTCCACCGCGCAATTCTGAAATCATGATTCGCCGATTTTTCCGCAAAACGTGCTAAATTTCGGCGATGAAAGACCCAAACCGACGTTCCTTCCTGAAAGCTGCAGCCGCTACCGCAGGCATCCTTCCCATGACATCCAAGATGACATATGCTGAAACGACGCCCCTCTTCAGAATTTCACTCGCCCAGTGGACTTTAGTAAAAGAGCTCAAAGCCGGAAAAATCGATAATCTCGACTTCGCCAAAATCGCGGCCGATCACCAGATCGAAGGACTCGAATATGTGAACCAGTTCTTCATGGACAAAGCAAACGATGCTTCCTACCTCGCTGAAATGAAAAAACGGGCCGATGATCACGGCGTAAAAAGCCTTATCATCATGTGCGATCGCGAAGGACAAATCGGTGATCCCGACCCGAAGAAGCGGGCCCAAACCGTGGACAACCACAAAAAGTGGCTCGATGCCGCGAAGACTCTGGGCTGCCACTCGATCCGGGTAAATGCCGGGAGTTCCGGGAACTGGGAGGAGCAGGTCAAGCTCGCTGCCGACGGACTCTCATCGCTCACCGCCGTCGGCGCCGGGATGGGGCTGAACGTCATCGTCGAAAACCACGGCGGACTTTCCAGCAACGGGGAGTGGCTCTCGGAGGTAATAAAACTGGTCAGCCACAATCGCTGCGGGACGCTTCCCGACTTCGGGAATTTCAAAGTTTCCGATACCGAAAGTTACGACTCCTATCGTGGAATTAAAGAACTGATGCCATACGCCAAAGGTGTCTCCGTAAAAGATACCGTCTGGGATGACGACCTGAAGCAATCGCCACTCGACTACGAGAAAATGCTCCGAATCGTCCTGAACTCCGGCTTTCGTGGATTCTGCGGGATTGAACACGGCGGCTTTGAAGGCCTCAATGCTTCCCGCAGCAAACTGGAACAAGCTAGAGAAAAACTCTTGCCCGAATTCAAGTAAACCTACTTCAAGTAGATAAAGTCTTTCAGATTCAGGATGACGTGACCCAGATCCGCCCAGGCATTTTGGGTCGCGCCGCCATATTCGGCCGACTGTTGATCGAGGAAAGCCTTCAGAGCCCCGAGGCGCTCCTCCCCCGGCTCGACCCCGATAGCTTTTTCATACATCGCCGCAATCCGGTCCCGATCAGATCTGTAGTGGGTTACATCCTGCTCCACCCAGTATTTGGACTGCTCAATCACAAAGGGATCGTTCATCAGCGCAAGCGCCTGAGCGGGTACATTTGAAACCGAGCGCCTCCCCTTGGGACCGAACGGACCCGGCTGATCAAACGTCAGCATCAGCGGAGAGAGAAAGTTACGATATACCGCGCCGTAAATACTGCGCCGCCCCGCGCCATCAAGCGGCCCGCTGCCCCGCGCCCCTCTTCCAGACATAAACTGGGTGCGATGCGTCGGGACTGACGGTCCGAACATCTCGCTCTCGAGTCGACCGGATACAGCAATCACCGCATCCCGAATCGCTTCCGCCTGCAACCTCCGGACCGGCATCCGGGAAAGCAGTATATTTTCCGGATCAATTGTCGCCAACTTTGCCGGGGCCATCCCGGGGGCAGGCGCACTGTCCTGTTGATAGGTATTTGATAAGACCACCTCACGAATCATCCGCTTAATCGACCACTCCTTTTCGACAAAATCGGAAGCCAACCAGTCAAGCAGTTCCGGATGACTCGGCATCTGGCCCATCGGACCAAAATCGTCTACCGAAGGAACAATTCCTCTACCGAAAAGATGGTGCCAAATCCGGTTCACCATGACGCGTGAAACGAGAGGATTCCCCGGCGCAACCAACTGGGAAGCCAACTCCAGTCGATCCCCCTCTTTACCTCCCAGTGCCGTCAGATTCCGTGGTAAAACGGACTCTCCTTTGCTGCGGTGACTGCCCCGGATATAGACATTACCCTCCTCCCGGGTTCCCTCCGCCATCGCGACAGTGTAACGTTCCGGAGGAAGCGAACGATTGACCTGCTGCGCCTCACCAAGTAGATCTGCCAAGGGTCCGGACAGATCTTTCATATCGAACAATCCGTTGCCCGCCATCCAGTTAAGAAACGCCGTATCCGTGCGTTCACCTTTCCCGGACCGAACCGATTCCCACGCATCGACCCAGGCTTGGTTCAAATTTGCCGCCACCTCATCAAGCGTTCCGGCATCCCGCGACAGTGATGCCACTACCGGATGCGGCTCAGCCGGAGGTGCCCCCGCACCGGCCATCCATATCTCCTCAATCTCTACCACCGCCCTTTTCTTATCGACAAACTCCAGATAGGCATTGTGACCTATATATTTTTTCAAAGCAGAACCGAACGAAAACCATTTCGATTCCCCACCGGTTGAGTGATTTTTCTGAATCGTCCCGCCAAACAAAAGACCGGAAAATTTCGCCATGTGGTAATTATCGATCACCACACGGGCAAACAGGTTTTCGGCCCTCGCCTTCACGTGAATCCCTTCGCCTGTGATCGTGAAGGTCGGCGACCTCAACACCCCGTTCTGATCCCGACCCAGACCGCTACTGCTGATCACTCCGGGCGCCGCAAAAGGGGAACCCTGTTCAAAGCTGATCCCGGAACGGTCCGAAGGTGGCTCAAAAGCGAAGCCGGAGGCCGACCAGCCTTCGATCGAATCTCCGTTTTGGTATATCAATGTCGCTTCTTCCCGGTAGGCTTCAATCTGCCCGGCAGCACGGCTCACCTGCGAATCGACTGATTTTGAAACCGAAGGATCGTCGAGCAATTTCCGAAAATATCCGGCGGTAGTGAACTGATTTTTCTCCCGCGAAGTAAAAACTTCTACCCAGTTCTTTAGTAGAGAAACTTTCAGCTCCGCTTTCGAGGCATAGGCCTCAATCTCTTCCGGAGAAGGAAAAACCTCATCAGCCGGGACTTCCGAGAATACGATATTATCCACTTCGATATGGCCCCAACCGTCCCGCGAATCATCGATAATGCGCAGCTCCGCCTGTTTCCCGATCAACGAACTGACCTCCCACGACCGCTCCTCCAATACATCGGATTTGGATCCCTGCGCGGCGAGAACTATCTTCCCATCCACCCAAAGCTCAAAAGAAGTCGCTTCCGCTGAGCCGCCTCCAATCAGAAAATTGATATAGGGTTTTCCGATCACAAACGGCTCAGAAACCATCTTTCCGCGATATTTATCCCCGCCTTTGCTAAATGAATTGGCGAGAGCGGTGCCAAAATCTCCTTCCAGCCTTTGCCCGCCGACTTTACCGACTGGTTTATCTCCAAAAGCCTCACCTTCGACTTTCCATTTCGCGAAACTACCGGATTCAAAATCGTCAAAAACCTCACCGCTCCAGGGATCGCCGGCAGGTGCCGACTTACGCGCTTCCTTTATCAGCGCGATCGCAGCGGTGAGATATCGCCCCGGACTTATCTCCGCGATTTTACCGCTCGAAATTTGTTCCAACTCCGCTTCAGCGCGACTCCGCAGTTCTTGCAAATCCGCAACTGCCGCTTTGCGCTTCAGACCCGGATCGAGTGGGTATTCCTGTCGGGCGCTGCTGTGAAGGTATCCGGTTAATGCATAGTAATCAGCCGTGGAAATGGCATCAAATTTGTGATCATGACATCTCGCGCAGGAGATCGTGAGACCGAGGAAACTTTTACCAAATACATCGATCTGATTATCCATGTGATCAGCCTCATCCTGTAGTACATCGGTCGGGGCATGGGTCGCTTCGTGGAAATACCAAAACGCCGTGCCTATTACGGATTCGTTGAACTTTTCATCCGGATTCCGCCTTGGCCTTTCCAGGAGATCACCCGCGATATGCTCTTTCAAAAACTGATCATAGGGAACATCCGCATTAAAAGCCCGGATCAAATAATCCCGATACTCATGAGCGTAGTCCAGCGGGTAATCAAATTCGTGACCATAGGTTTCCGCATAGCGAACCAGATCCATCCAGTGCCGCGCCCACTTCTCGCCGAAATGAGGAGAGGCGAGTAACTCATCCACCACCTTCTCGAAGGCGTCAGCGGAATCATCGGACAGAAAGCGCTCGATTTGTTCCGGAGTGGGCGGTAGGCCGATGAGATCAAAATAACTGCGCCGGAGCAGCGTCCGTTTGTCAGCCGGTTCTGCGGGCAGCAACCCGGCCGCTTCAACTTTCGACAGAATAAAGTGGTCGATCGGAGATTTGATCAGTGCTTCGTTTTTTACCCCGGGAAGAGCGGGCTTTTTCACCTCGCGCCAGCTCCAGTGCTCTGCAAAACGCTTCTGGAGATCAAATTTTTCCTCACTACCGCCCGAACCGCGCTCCGGAACCGGTTCATTCGGCCAGGCGGCTCCATCGGCGATCCATTTGCGGAAGTCGTCCACCACCGCCGCATCAAGCGGCCCTTTCGGCGGCATTTGAAGATCGGGAGATTCATAGGCAATTGTCTCGATCAAAAGAGACGTGTCCGGACTTCCCGGAACGATCGACGGACCGGTGTCCCCACCGGAGAGGAGGTGCTCGCGATGATCCAGCTGCAGTTCAGCCTTCAGCTTTTTCGACTCCGCGCTATGGCACTCGTAACAACGTTCCGCCAGCACCGGGCGAATTTTCCTCTCGAAAAAATCAATTTTCTCCGCCGAAAACTCCTCCGCTTGGAGCGAAACGACAAAACCCATGAAAACCAGACTGAAAGCCCTCCACATACCCCAGCCTAAATACCCGGGGGAGGAAATCAATTTGCGGGTTCAAGGGAGACTCGACTGTAAATCGGGGCCTTGCCATTCCCCCGATCTGCAGACTAGAATTCGGCACATCATGCTAATTTTCGACGCCCATCTGGACCTCAGTTTAAACGCTTTGGAATACAACCGCGACTTGCGCCTCTCAATCGCAGAGCTCCGGGAATCCGAAAAAGGAATGACCGATCACGCGGCCCGCGGCGGCTCGACCGTCTCCTTTCCGGAAATGCGAAAAGCCAATGTCGGCATCTGTGTGGCGACCTTGATCGGTGGCTGCATGAAGCCGGCCGCCTCCGTTGCCTCCTGGAATTCACCGCCTCAAGCCTGGGCTATGACGCAGGGCCAGATGGCATGGTATCGCTCCATGGAGGATTGCGGAGCGATGCGACAACTCCTCACCTGGGAAGATATCGAGTTCCATCTCACCGAGTGGGAAAAAGACCCCGACAACACCCCGATCGGTTACATTTTGAGTCTCGAGGGAACCGACTCCTTCCGCACCCTCGATGATCTCGACCACGCGGTGGAAACTCATGGACTGAAAGCCGTCGGACCTGCTCACTACGGCAAAGGCCGCTATGCGCTGGGCCACGATCAGGAAGGCCCCCTCTCCGATGCGGGCAAAGAACTGGTCAGGAAAATGGACGAGCTGGGAGTGATCCTCGACGCCACCCACCTCTGCGATCAAACCTTTTGGGATGCGCTCGAAATTTACAACGGACCCGTCTGGGCGAGCCACCACAACTGTCGCGCCCTCGTTGATGACCCAAGGCAGCTCAACGACGACCAGATCAAAGCGCTGGCAGAGCGCGACGGAGTCATCGGAGTCGCTTTCGACATCTGGATGGGCGTCCCCGGCTGGATTCGTGGAAAAACCAAACACCCCGACCTGCCCGGGGCCACCATGGAATCGCTCGCCAATCACGTCGACCACGTGTCTCAACTCCTCGGAACCACCAGGCACACCGGCATCGGCACCGATCTTGACGGGGGCTTTGGGAAAGAGCAGAGCCCCCTCGATATGGACACCATCGCCGATCTGCAGGTGTTCCGCGAGATTCTCGAAAAGCGGGGATATTCACAGGCCGATCTGGAGGGGATTTTTCACAAAAACTACCTCGACTTCCTGAAGCGGGCCTGGACGTAATCCAGCGACAGGACGAATGACCTCAATCGATAAATGGTTTGTCGGCACGCTTGTCGGGTTTGCCATATCGATTGCGGCGATCGCATTTTTTCTCAACAGCACGCCAAAACATACCGTTTCCGTTCCCGTATTGTCATCGCAATTTATTAAGGAGACCTATCACCCCATCGCCATACCCGCAATGAGCCGATACGGAGGGTTCACCTCCGCCTCCAAGCGAGTCCCTCCCCACTGGGAAATCACCGTGGAGATCGAAGGAAAGGTGCGAACCATCGATTTGCTGGAAAAAGAGTCCGCCCTCGCACAGGCACCAGTCGTGAAAGTAAGCTACCGGTTCTTAAAAGACGGCCAGTTCCGGGCCATCGCGATATCCCCAGCGGATTGAGAATTACCCACCGTCGTAGAACGGGCGTCCCCGCCTGTTCAGCGAAGCCTACCCGCACCTCCCGCAAGGGTGGAACAGGCGGGGACGCCTGTTCTACGGCAATTTTACAAAATGTGCGGTCACTTGTAAGAGTCATTTACTCAATTCCTTGCAACTATCTATCCATGGAAAACGAAGCGTGGATAGCAGTGGGTACGATGTTGGTCATCTTGATCGGAATGAGGATCGCTAAAGGAGGCTGGGTAAAGGCCCTCATCGCTACCTTGATCGCACCGATTTTGCTGGTCCCGATGTTCTACGCTATCGTCCTCGGACTCACCAGTGTCGCTAAATATATCACCATGGTTTTCACCTATGACGGCAAACCCGCAGCCTGGGTAGCGGACTTTGGTCTCGCCGGAGGCATTGCGATTACAGTCGGGCTCTTTATTACCTACTGTATCTGGGAAAGACAAACTATCGGCCTGGAGGTGAAAGGCTATCTCGGCGGAACCACGACTAAAGAAAATCTAACCTCGCCTCATGCTTTAAAACGGAAGATTTGCTGATCTTTTTTTCTCATTGCTATGTTGAGTTTTACCTTTGTTTTTATGGGTTTACTTCTTGTTGTTAAAAACCTCGTTTTGAGTATGCACCAACTCACGAGACGTGGTTTTGAAGCCGCTTCGAGCTCAACAGGGCAGGACCTCTACCCTTGCGGCGAGCAGTTTCTGATTACCATCGTAGATCATGGATTACCTAATAGCGCCTGAATGTATTGCGTGCGATGGATTTATTCTGAGGTCATACAGACCGGGTGACGGAGGCTTGCTGAGCGAAGCGGTCAATGACTCCTATGAACATCTCGCACCCTTGATGCCCTGGGCAAAGCCGCAGCAAAGTGTCGAAGAATCCGAGAAGCTGGTTCGGGAATTTCGGGCGCGCTATCTGCTCGCCGAAGATTTTGTCATTGGCATTTTCAATACCGATCAAACCCGGCTTCTCGGTGGCACAGGTTTTCACCTCCGCGAGGGACCGCTGGCGACAAAATCTGCCGAAATCGGAATGTTTATCCGGAAATCAGAAGCCGGTAAAGGCCTCGGGACCGAAGCACTTAAAGCGATGCTCACTTGGGGGTTTGATGCGTGGCCATGGATACGACTCGCGTGGATCTGTGACTCACGAAACAAGGCCTCAATACGCACCGCCGAAAAAGCAGGCATGGAAAAAGAAGGGCTGCGGCGAGGCCAGGCGGCCGAAGTTGGAGATGGTCGCCGAGACACAGTGCTGTTTGGAGCGCTTCGGGACAATTGGGCAGAATAGTCGATCAGTTTACGATTATTTTTGAATATGCAGGATAGTGTTTCTGCCCCTTATGCAATTCGCCAACTACGTTAGCCATTACTTTGAAAATGAGTATGGTCCATTGCTGAACATCTGTAACCTCGATTCAGAGCAGAGAAACCGGATCATCGATCGGGAAAAGGATGCGGAAACCGGATTCAACCGCTTTTCTTTCGGGGAAGAGTTTTTCGATTTCCGCCTGCTCGCAGACGATTTGCTCCTCGATCTCTATGCGCGAAAATTCGACGAGCGACCGCCAAGGAGACCATTCTACGCAGTTCTCGGTGATGCGGATGTCGTCGGAGGGATATATCGCGATCCATGGAAGATACGAATACCTATCGATCAATTTGGTCCCGGAGAATTGACGTTCATGCACCCTGATCACTTCCACCTCGTAAGCTTCATGAAAAAGACCGGCGGTAAAAAGTCATTTGGATTCCAGCTCCCTGAAGATTACTCCGAATCTAAATATCCCTATTTTGGGAAGCTCTTAACCTACGAAGAACTGGTCGAAGACTACCACCGTCTCAAGATAGACCAACACCTGGATCGGGAGAGAGAAAACAACGGTTGGTACCGTTATGTAGAGGCTCAGATCTGGTCTGAACCTGAAACTTTACGAAGCAAGTATGATACCGCATACAAAGTCACTCCGGAAACATGGACTCACCTACCTTCAGAACGGCAAAACATTGCAGGCGAACTATAACATTGGCGGCAACGATTGACGCCAAACGCCCGGTACCGCTTCATGAACTTCCGTAAGTGCTCTTGCTCTTGCTCTTGCTCTTGCTCTTGCTCTTGCTCTTGCTCTTGCTCT
>JARGPI010000070.1 GCA_029213005.1 Verrucomicrobiales bacterium | reverse complement strand
CGAGGCGAATGCGAGGTGCCAACTGGGGATCACTCCGGGTCCTGCGAGATCTCAGAAAGAACGTGATTGCCTGACCGGCCCCATCCGCAGATCCAGAGCATCGGCGCTTAAAAGTCAGCGACCCTTTCCCTCAGGGAAGAATCTCTCAGCTTTCTAACTACCTGAACTTCCTTCTTCAATGAACGGAAGATTTCGGCACTACCGGTTACCCCGGAAAATCCAGCCATCCGCCTCCATAAACTGGCCGGCACACTGAGATCCTCCCAAAGATCAGCTGAAAAAATTAAAAGAAGCCATTCAGCAGATAACTCTGATTAAAAATCAAAACAGCAAAGGCTTCTACGGAGCTTCTAAAGACCCACGAATTTCGCGTAATCACCTTCTAAAGTGAAAGTCGGTCTCAATTCCAGCAGGCGCTGGAATCCTCTAAATCAGCCGGATAGACCCGATTTTTGCTTTCTTTTTTTACTATGAGCTTTGCTTTTTATCGTTATCGGGCCTCCAGCCCTTTTTACTGGCAAATCCAGGTGCGAAATGTTTGACAGGGTAAAATCACCATTTTCGGGCGGCGGGACAGAGTGACTTGCCAGTTGATCGGTAGGCTTTATCGTCACATCCCATGCCTGATTCCGATCCCGTCGTCATCATCGGCGCAGGCCCGGCCGGTCTGACCGCCGCCTATCAACTTGCCCGGGCAGGTCGCAGCGTCGTAGTGCTGGAGGCCGATCCCGAGCATGTCGGGGGAATTTCGAAAACGGTGGAGCACAAAGGGTTTCGCTTCGATATCGGGGGACATCGCTTTTTCTCAAAATCAAAGGAGATCGAAGCGCTTTGGGATGAACTGCTGCCGGAAAAGGGCGACATGATCACCCGGAAACGAAGTTCGCGAATCTTCTACCGGAACCGCTTTTTCTCCTACCCGCTGAAACCCTTCGAGGCGCTTTTCGGGCTCGGCATTTTCGAGTCTTTTCTCTGCATGCTCTCCTATGTGAAAGCGCGGTTATTCCCGATCCCCAATCCCGCAAATTTTGAGGAATGGGTCACAAATCAGTTTGGAACGCGCCTTTTCTCGATCTTTTTCAAGACCTACACCGAGAAAGTCTGGGGTCTCCCCTGCTCCGAAATTTCGGTCGACTGGGCGGCTCAGAGAATCAAGGGGTTAAACCTGTCGAAAGCGATTTGGAACTCCCTGTTTCCACCCCGCCAGACCGGTGATGGCGAAGTCGTGAAAACGCTGATCAGCAGCTTCCGATACCCCCGGAAAGGGCCCGGAATGCTCTGGGAAAGCTGCGCGGAAAAGGTAAACAAACTCGGCGGGCAGATTCTGATGGGACGCCGCGTCACCCGCCTCTCCCGGGAGGCCGATCGCTGGCAGGTAACCGCCACCTCTCCGGACGGAAAAGAGGAAACCTTCACGGGAGGTCACGTCATTTCCAGTGCGGCGATCCGCGATCTCGCCGGGATGATTACGCCGCCCCTGAGCACAACCGCGATGGAGAGTGCCCGGGCCCTGAGATACCGCGATTTTATTACCGTGGCGGTCATCGCCCGCGATACCGATGAATTTGCCGATCAGTGGATTTACATTCACGACCCGACCGTTCAGGTGGGCCGTATTCAGAACTTCAAATCCTGGTCCCCCGAAATGGTCCCCGACGTCGAATTGACCTGCTATGGGATGGAATATTTCTGCTTCGAACGTGAAACCGGTCTCTGGGCGATGAGTGATGATGGGCTGGGCGAACTCGCCATCCGCGAATTGATTCAACTGGGACTCGCCCGGGCTGAAAATACGATTGAAGCAAAAGTCGTCCGCCAGCGCAAAGCCTACCCGGTCTATGACGATTCCTACGCCACTCACATCGAGATTTTGAAAACCGAATTGGCGACCAATTATCCCGACCTCCATTTGATCGGCCGAAACGGAATGCACAAATACAACAATCAGGATCATTCCATGATGACGGCGATCCTCTGCGTGGAAAATATTCTCGCCGGGGAACCCAAATACGATCTCTGGCAGGTCAATGAAGATGCGGCCTACGGCGAATCGGGCGAGCGGGATCACTCCATCAGCGGACTGCGGGATGTCCCCCGCCGGATAAACCCTGACGAATCTGCAAAACCGGACTAGCCTTTAGCGCGGGTTGGGGTTTTATTTGCTGACAGATTCACATGAAAACAGCAGCTTCACTAAGATCTTTTTTCGCACTCACTGTCTTCGCGTTAGTGCTCACCTTCGGTCCCGCCGTAAAAGGCGCGGAAAACCTCGGGGAAATCATTTCGGACACCGGTTGGGACAAGCTGATCGGAACCTGGGTGGATGAAAAAACCAAGGGCGAGATCAACCGCTCCACTTTCAGTTGGAGATACCAGGATACCGTCCTCGAAACCATCACCGAACAGCCGGGGAAAGAGACGACCTCTCTCTTTGGCCTCAATCCCAAGACCGGCAAAGTTTTTGTGGTCGCCGCAGACAGTGCCGGCGCAAGCAGCTCCGGGGATGTGGAATTTAAGGAAGGCGTCGTGCTCTTCAAAGTCGGCTACATCACCGAAACCGCGATTGAAGGCGAAGTCGAAATCAAATACGTCCTCGTCGATGACGATACCATCGATCTGGTTTTCGCGATGGAAGAGCCCGTCACCATGAGGTTGGTCAGGGAAAAATAAGCCCACTTTTCAAGCCGCTGATATTTTTACCGGGACCAGTAAAGATTCCGTCAGGAATACCTCCTGCTCTCGTCCAAGTTTCCAAACCGTGATGATGCAAACCTTCATCTACCGCTTTTCATGAGCTCTCCATCGACTTCGCAGGGTGCTCCGAACCGCTTCTTAATCGTCCTCCGGAATTTGATTCTGGTAGGAGTGCTTGGTGCGGCCTTCTGGTTCGGGGCGAAAGCTCTCCGGGAAGCCCCCACTCTGGGAAATGAAGGCGGACCTCCTCCGGGAGCGCCCCAGGGCCCGCCTCCGGCCTCAGTTTTTGTGGGGGATGTGGCCGAAGTGGTCACCTCCGACAATCGCCGGGTAACCGGAAACCTGCGCGCCGTAGCGAGAGCTGATGTAGCGGCCCGGGAGTCAGGCGCTGTCGAAAAAATCTTTGTCGATGCCGGCGATGTGGTCAAGGAAGGCCAGATGCTGATCGCCCTGGACCGGAGACGGATCGAAGCGGAAATTGCGGAAGCTCAGGCAGCGATCACAGCAGCGAAAGTGCTCGTCACTCAACGCAATGCGGAATCGAAGCGGGCTGAAGAGGATTTCAAAATGAAAACCGGTCTCTTCCAGAAAAGAGCGGTTTCTCAGAGGGAGTTACTCGACTCCGAACGGGAAAAACTCGTCACCGCCGCTCAGGTCAAAGCGGCCAGCGATCAACTCAACGTCGCAAAAAGCCGACTTTCCCTGCTCAAAGTTCGCGAGACCGATCTCAAAATTTACGCCCCCTTCGATGGGCGGGTTGTGGAACGACACATTGAACCCGGCGAATGGCTCGCCGCGGGATCGTCCGTGGTTTCGCTCGTTTCGAGTGGCGAAATTGAAGCCTGGCTGGAAGTTCCCGAACGCTTCTCCGCATCGATCCCCGAAGATCCGTCGGCCTTAAAAGTATTTGCTGAAGAGGGAAAATTAACGGCCACCGCGACCTCGGTGAAACGCATCGCCGAAGTGGATATGCGGTCCCGGATTTTTCAGGTCGTCGCGACCTTGAATGACTACGAAGGTCGCCTCGTCCACGGAATGTCGGTCTATGCGGACCTTCCCGTCGGCGAGCCGGAAAATATGCTCTCGGTCCCCAGCGATGCGGTGGTATCGAGCCGCGTAGGCGAATTCCTCTTCCGCGTGATACCTCCCGCCGCGAATGTCGAGGGCGCTATGCCGGTTGCCGAACAGGTTCCCGTGAAAGTTCAGTTTCGCCGGGACGGCAGAACCTTCCTCAAAAGCAGCGCTAATTTAAAAGCCGGTGACCAGATCGTTCTGGAAGGCAACGAACGACTCCGCGATCGCCAACCACTCATCATTTCCCGGAAACCGACCGATTCAAGCGAGGAACATTCGACAGGAAACAAGCCTGAAACCCTGCCATGATTGAAAGATCGATCACCCAGCCTGTGACGGTTGCTGTCGGCGTTCTCCTCAGTGTGTTCGCCGGGATCCTCGCGTTGACGCGCGTCCCGATCCGGATGACTCCCGAGGTCGATTCCGTCGTCATCGCCGTCATTTCAAACTGGGAAAATGCTTCGGCTGAAGACATTGAGAGTGATGTCATTGAGGAGCAGGAGAAAGTGCTCGGCGAAGTGGGTGGACTCAAATCGCTGACCAGCACGAGCGCCGCGAGTCAGGGCACGATCCGGCTTGAATTCGAAACCGGAACCGACATTTCCACCGCTCTGGCCGATACCTTGCAAAAGCTCGACGAGGTCCCCGGTTATCCGCCGGGAGTGCTTCAACCCGTCGTCGAATCGATCGACCCGGAGTCAGTCGACTACATCGCCTGGGTCGGACTTTCCTCCACCGATCCCGATTTTGACACCACAACTCTGTTCGACTTTATGCAGCGACGGCTCCGTCCGCGTTTCGAGCGCGTTCCGGGCATTTCCCAGGTGGGAATCCGCGGGGCACGGGAGTCGGAGCTTCACATCGTGACCGACCCGAGGGCGATGGCGCAGCGACAGGTCACCTATTCCCAGCTTCGCCAGGTCATTCAAAATGCCAATGTCGATCTCTCCGCCGGTCGGATCAAAGAGGGCAAACGAGACATCCGGGTGAGGACCGTTGGTCGCTTTCAGGGGCCCGAGGATCTCGAGAATATGATTATCCGCCGCGATCCGGAGTCGGGTCCGGTTTACCTCCGGGATATCGCGGAAATCGTGGAAACTTTCAAAGAGCAGCGTGACTGGGCGAGGTCGCGCGGCATTCCGATGCCCTTTATCAATTTCCAACTCCAGCGCGGGGCCAACTTGCTGGAAACCATGGATCTGCTGGACGCGGAGATCGATCAAATCAATGAAACCGGAGGCCTTCTGGACCAGCACGCCCGCTCGCTCGGCTTGAACGGAACGCTGGAACTCGTCAAGGTCTACGACTCGACCACTTACGTTGAGGATGCGATCGAATTAGTGAAATCAAATCTCATTGTCGGGGGCATCCTGGCGACGATCACGCTGCTGCTCTTTTTGCGATCTCTACGAACCGTGGGAATCATTGCCATCGCGATCCCGGTTTCGGTAATTGCGTCATTCGTCGTCCTCGTTGCGCTGGGTCGATCGATTAACATCATTTCACTGGCGGGCCTCGCCTTTGCCGTCGGGATGGTGGTGGATAACGCCATCGTTGTGATCGAAAATATCTATCGACACCTCGAAATGGGCAAAAATCCGCGGGAAGCGGCGATGGATGGCTGTCGGGAGGTCTCCGGCGCGGTGATTGCATCGACTCTAACCACTCTGGTGGTCTTTTTCCCGATCCTCCTCGTCGAGGAAACCGCCGGACAGTTGTTCCGCGATATCTGTCTCGCAATCATGGCGGCGGTGGGTCTCAGCATGGTGGTGTCCCTCACGGTAATCCCGTCAGCCGCAGCCCGTCTTCTCGAGACACCGATTCCGATTTCGGAAGTCCGAAAACGCCGTCGCTGGTGGAAAAAGATACTTTTTGCCCCGGTTTTTCTGGTGGGCAACGTAATTGAAAAAGTCCCCGGCATGGTTGCCGGGATCGTCCGGATGATCACCCGCGACTGGCTGGGCCGGACGGCGATCATTGCATTTTTCGCGGCAGTGACGATTTTCGGAACCCGGATTCTCCTTCCGCCGCTCGATTATCTCCCGAGCGGGAACCGCAACATTATCTTCGGGCTGCTTTATCCTCCGCCGGGCTACAATCTGGATCAGCTGTCCGAGCTGGGAACCCGGATCGAAGACCGGATGAGATCCGCCTGGGAGGCTACCGCCAACTGCTTTGCCGTTGAGGATGTTCTCGACAAACGAAAGGGTCAGACCGAAGAAATCGTCGATAACCGCGGGCCGGTCCCGCTCGGTTTCGGCCAGCCCGGCACGGTTCTGCCGCCTCCCATTTCGAATTACTTTCTGGTCAGTTTCGAGGGTCGGATGTTCCATGGCTGTGTCTCGGACAATAAAAAGCGGGTCGTCGATGCGATCCCCCTGATGAACTACGCCACCGCTCCGGAAATCCTGCCGGACACCATCGCCTTCGCTTTCCAGATGCCGCTTTTCCGGGTCGGCGGTGCGACAGGACAGGCGATCAGTATCAATTTAACCGGAGACGATCTGGATGAGGTAGCCGGAACCGCCGGGGCGCTCTTCGGCACCTTGATGCAGACCTTCGGCCCGTATTCGATCCGTTCCGAGCCGCCTAACTTTGCGCTGCCGCTCGACGAACTCCGAATCACCCCGATCGATGAACGTCTCCGCCAGTTGGACATGACCCGGAGCGATCTCGGGCTCGCGGTGCAAGCCAACGGAGACGGCATCCTGCTGTTCAGGGAATACGAGCAGAACGGTGAGCTCAAGGATATGAAAATCCTGAGTAAATTCTCCGGCGGCGACAATGCTCTCGAATCATTGATGCGGGCCCCCGTGGCTACCCCGGGCGGCGAAGTGGTCGATTTTTCCAGCCTCGCGACTCTGGACCGTATCGGAGGTCCGGAGCAAATCCGCCATGTCGACCGCCTCCGGGCTATCACTCTGGAACTCACCCCACCGGCAGGAATGCCGCTGGAAGTGGCTATCGGCACCGTGGATGACAAAGTTTCCGAGCTGAGAAATGCCGGAGTGATCCCTCCCTCAATCGGCGTCAATCTCTCGGGATCCGCCGGTAAGCTCAACGAAATCAAAACGGTATTGCTCGGGGACGGCACCTTGTTCGGTACCATTTCCAGCACCCTGTTTCTTGCGTTTCTCGTGGTTTACCTGCTGATGGTCGTCCTTTTCCAGAGCTGGACCTACCCTCTCGTGATTATGCTGTCGGTCCCGCTGGCGACCTTTGGGGGATTTGTCGGACTGGCTCTGGTCCACTGGTGGAGCACCAAGGACCACTACATGCCGGTGCAAAACCTCGATATGCTAACGATTCTCGGATTTGTGCTGCTTGCCGGGGTGGTGGTTAACAATGCGATCCTCATCGTGCATCAGGCTTTGAACTTCCTGAAGACGGAACCCGATCTGGATCCCCAGTCTGCGGTGGTTGAATCCGTCCGAAGCCGGGTGCGCCCTATTTTGATGAGTACACTGACCAGTGTCGGCGGGATGCTTCCTCTGGTTTTGCTTCCCGGAGCCGGATCGGAATTGTATCGCGGTCTGGGTGCTGTGGTGGTTGGTGGACTCGCCATTTCGACCGTTTTCACCCTGTTTCTCGTTCCAGCCGTCTTGAGCACGATCTTTGCACTCCGGGGCACACCGGCAACGTCTGCGAACTAACCAATTTACGCCAACGATCGACGGGAATTCATTTCTGAGTCAAAAAACTGTCTTAGAAAAACAATAACCACTTGACGAGACCCTATCTCTTGCTGATAACCCGTAAGCGGCGTTTCTATGATCATTGATCTGACTAAACTATTACCTGAGATAGGCAGGTCGACAAAACGGTCACTTCTTTTGACTGCCGCGTTCCTGACTCTTCTCAGTTCAGGTTGCGTCAACTACCTTCCCGATGCCTCGGCGGTCAATGCGGGGAGCAGCTACCGCCACGGAGATTCATCGAAAGCGATCCTCCCGCCCGGAGACTGGTGGAAACGGTTCAATGACGACACCCTGAACGAACTGATGTGTCGTTTCGAAGCGGACAGCCCGTCACTGGAAGCGGCTCTCGCGCGAAGGGATCAGGTCTATGCCTCCCTCGGAATCGAAAAAGCGGCCCTTTTTCCGGTCATCGACGGCGATGTCTCCGCGAAACGCCACCGCGACTCCCGCAACGGTCTTTTTGTCCCGACGTCACCGACTTACTCTCAGTTTCAGGCCGCGCTCAATCTTCAATACGAAATCGACCTCTGGGGCCGGGTCCGGAAAAGTGTTCTCGCGGCAGAGGCGGACTTTCTCGCTTCGGAAGGCGACACCGCAGCGGTGATTTTGTCACTGAAAGCCACGCTTGCTCAGACCTGGTATCAACTTCGCTACATCGACGAAGAGATTACCGTGGTTCGAAACACCGTGAATCTGCGACGCGAAAACCGCGATCTGATCAAGGTGAGAGTGGATGCCGGCGATACCACCGACCTCGATCTCGCCCGGGCCGATTCGGAAATGGAATCCGCCCGCGCTCAGCTGCTCGAGCTTGAGAGACTGCGCGACGAGTATTTTAACGCTTTGGCCGCCCTGGTTGGCACCACTCCAGCCGATTTCAAACTTCCGAAACGGGACAGGAACATCTCGATGCCAGCCTTTCCTCCCGGAGGCTTCCCGTCCGAACTGCTCTGTCGACGCCCCGATGTTTACGCCGCCCGCGAGAGGGTTGAAGCCGCCACGGCCCGGATCGGAGTTACTCAGGCTAATTTCCTGCCCCGCTTTACGCTCGCGGGAACCGGCGGGGTCTCCAGTCTGCAGCTCTCCACCCTGCTCGATCCCGACAGTCTCTTCGGAAATATCGGTCCGGAAATCAGCATTCCCATCTTTCAGGCGAGCCGCTCGAAATCTCTCATTGCCCAGGCGGAAGCCGCGGCAAAAGAGGCGCTTGCCCTGTATCGGGAGGCGGTTCTCAACGCGGTTCGCGACACTGAAACCTCAGTCTCCGATGCCTCGTGGCTCAATCGCCAGATCGACGCTCTGGAACGCTCCTCAGCAGCCTCCGCGAGAGCGTCCAGTCTATCCCGCACCCGGTTCGAAGACGGCCTGGTCGGATACCTCGAAGTGATCGACGCCGATCGTGTCGCCCTCGCCTCCAAGAGAGAATTGATCCGCACTCGCGCGGCCCGGCAACTGGCTGCGATTCGCGGAGTCCAGGCACTCGGCGGTGGCTGGTCTGCCGCGATTCTGGAACAGTGCGAACCCTGCGAGTCCGATCTCCGCTAAATTTTCAGTTTCAGTCGCTCTACGGCAACGCCGTTACGCAACACAGCCCCGGGTTGACCAAAGCGAAGCAGAGAGTCTACCCGGGGGGGTTATCGTGCTAAAAACTGATCGCTGAAAGTGATCTGAAAGCTTTCGTAACGCCTACAGCGTAGGACATATCCTGATATGCAGATCCCATGGTAGCCTCCGTTTCACTACGGCAACCATGGGCTTTGTTACATAACGGCGTTGCCGTATTTTGAATTCACGGCCCCGGAATCCACACCATGCTTAGCGGCATTCGACTTTACCCTGTCAAACATTTCGCACCTGTGATTCCAGAGATCAAAAAGCCCAAAGGGCTGATTC
>JARGPI010000005.1 GCA_029213005.1 Verrucomicrobiales bacterium | reverse complement strand
CACATCACCGTGCGAGCCCTCGATAAACTATAAAAGTTGTGTATAAAGGTCAGGGCGCTGCCCCGGGCTAGACTGAATCAGCCCTTTGGGCTTTTTGATCTCTGTAATCACAGGTGCGAAATGTTTGACCCTGTACGGTCGTAAACTGTACAGGGTACAGTCGTGATACGGCAACGCCGTTAGGTAACACAGCCCCGGGTTGACCGAAGCGAAGCAGAGAGTCTACCCGGGGATTTTATAGTGCTCCAAACTGATGCTGTAAGTGATCTGAAAGCTTTCACAACGCCTTCAGCGTTGGCAAACTCCTGGTATGTAAATCCCATGGTAGCCTTTGTTTCACTGCGGCAACCATGGGCTGTGTTACGGAACGGCGTTGCCGTATTTTCAATTCACTGCCACGGAATGCCGCTAAGAAATGGCACTTTTTTGTCGGTAAGTGTGATGCGAACACCCTTGTTCGCAGGTCGCTAATCTTCCTACGGACAGATCTTCGGGGGCTTGCGAACAGGAGTGTTCGCATCACGGGGATAGCCCGACTGCCACTGTTGATCCGCTTCTTAATCCAGCACTGGCCGGAGCCACAGTGTTCAAAATTTACAAATCAAATCCCAACCTGAAATAACTTCTGGTTTGTTATCTGGAAAAAGTCACGATTCCGTCTCTTTTCTGTGAGACGTTGCGAGTTTGCTTTATCGGAGTACACTCCTCATCTATCGCAGGCAATGAACATACCTAACCAGCTAACCGTCTTCCGACTCGCTCTTTCGTTTGTCTTTCTGGCAACGATGTCGGTGAATTTCCCGCACAGCAAGACGCTCTCTCTGCTGGTCTTCGGGATCGCCGCTTTTACGGATTTTCTCGACGGCCACCTCGCGCGGAAACACAATCTCATCACCAGTTTCGGAAAACTGATGGACCCTCTCGCAGATAAGGTTCTCATGGCGGCTGGTTTTATCATGCTGATTGCGACGGGATATTTGCCGGCCTGGATTGTGGTGGTGATTTTATCCCGCGAATTTATGGTCACCGGTCTCCGGCTTGTGGCATCAGCCGATGGCCTGGTTCTTGCAGCTGAAAATCTGGGCAAATATAAAACGACGATTCAGATCGTAACGGTGATCTACTTTCTCCTCATGCTGGCCGCCAACGAAGGGGGCTCATTCCTCGGTTTCCTCTCGCCGCTGTTCGAAAATAAAATTCTCGGGCCCGGAATTCTCGGTCAGGTGCTGATCTGGGGAAGCTTGTTTCTCACGCTGCTTTCCGGATTTAATTATGTCTGGAAAAACCGTCAGTTACTGAGCGATTGCTAGGAAAAAAGCGAAAAACGAGGTTGATAAACGCCCGAAAATCTCCTATGGGCGCGACCTATGTTCGATCTATTCCAAAAAGGCGAAGGGAACGTCAAAGATGACTCCCTGTCGGGCCTGACTGTTGCTTTGGCGTTGGTGCCGGAGGCAATTGCGTTTTCGTTTATCGCCGGAGTTAATCCACTGGTTGGTCTATGGGCTGCCGTATTTATGGGATTTATCACGGCGGCGTTCGGCGGACGTCCCGGAATGATCTCGGGTGCGACGGGAGCGATTGCGGTCGTAGCCGGCAAAGCGGTGGTGTATGGAGACCAGGTTGGTGAAGGTCTCGGACTTCAGTTTCTTTTTGCGGTGATTATGGTGGCAGGGTTGATTCAAATCCTGTTTGGCGTGCTTCGTCTGGGGCGTTTTATCCGCCTGGTTCCGCATCCGGTGATGATCGGTTTCGTCAACGGTTTGGCGATCGTGATCGCGCTGGGTCAGTTGGATTTTTTCAAATCGAACGGTCAATTCCTGACCGGCGGTGCGCTGGGAACGATGATTTTCCTGATCGTGATCACGATGGCGATCATTCACTTTTTCCCGAAACTGACGAAGGTTGTGCCGTCGACTCTGGTTGCCATTATCGTGGTCAGCTTGGTTTCCGGTCTGATTCTCGACTCCCGAACCATTTCCGATATTCTCTCGGAACAAACCGGAAACGGAGGGCTCAGCGGCAGTTTCCCACTTCCACAGTGGCCATCGGATATTCCCTGGGGTGATCATTGGTCTTTCATTTTGAAGACAGCTTTCTTCGTCGCCATGGTGGGAATTATCGAGTCGTTGATGACGCTGCAGCTCATCGATGAGATCACTGAAACGCGCGGACAGGGCGATCGCGAATGTATTGCTCAGGGTGGAGCCAACCTGCTGTCCGGACTTTTCGGAGGAATGGGAGGTTGCGCGATGATCGGGCAGTCGCTGATTAACATCAAATCAGGTGGCCGGGGCAGGCTTTCGGGAATCGTGGCGGCTCTGGCGCTCGCGTTTTTCATTATGGTGGGAGGCTTTATCATCGTGAAGATTCCGATTGCTGCACTGGTCGGGGTTATGTTTATGGTGGTGATTGGGACCTTCGAATGGTCAACTTTCCGGAGCTTCGGAAAGATCGCCGCGTCGGAGATGATCGTGATTCTCGCAGTGACATTGGTTACCGTATTTCTGCATAACCTTGCGTTGGCGGTGTTTACCGGTGTGGTTCTGTCAGCCCTCGTATTTGCCTGGGAACGTTCCAAACATGTGCACGTCACTCTGTTGAAAGACGACGCTGAAGAGCGGATTTACGGCCTCGAGGGGCTGCTCTACTTCGGCAGTGTTCGTGAGTTTTCCGATAAGTTTCAGGCCAAATCCGATGTGCCAAATATCGTGATCGATTTTGGTGAAGCCCGGGTTTGTGATTTGTCAGGCCTTGAGGCGATCAATGCACTGGGTGACCGTTACAAGAATGCCGGTAAAACGCTGCGGGTCCGGCACTTGTCTCATGACTGTCAGGTTATGCTCGAAAAGGCAGGAACACTTGTCGATATCGAAGTACTCCCGGACGATCCACAGTATTCGGTCGCGAATCTGAAAGGGGATGGGGAGGTAAAACGCCTCCTTGAGCCGGAACTGGCTCCCAACGACAGGAGTTAACCGCTGCGGTGCCGGGTTCGTGTCACCAATGGTGGCACGCAACTTTTCCCCGTGGTGGGGTTTGATCGGGCATGAAACTGATTGTCTGTATCGCGCTGTTTTTCGGAGGAAGTTTGTTTGCTCAGAGCACTTCGCGGGTCAAGACGTTGGATTTTGAGCCGGTAGACGCTCAGAGACAGCGGGAAGTTCCGGTGAAATGTTACTTCACTGAGGACGGCGAGTCCCGGCCGGTCATTTTGTTTTCCCACGGGCTGGGTGGTTCGCGAAACAACAATCCGTATCTGGGAAATCACTGGGCGGCGCAGGGGTATATCGTCGTTTTTGTTCAGCATGCCGGTAGTGACGAGGCGGTCTGGAAATCAGCCGCGCCGCGGGACCGTTTCGAAAAATTAAAAGGTGCCGCAAACCTCAGATCAACTCTGGATCGATTTCGTGATATTCCGTTTGTGCTCGATCAACTCGAGCGATGGAATTCCGAAGAAGGGCATCCGCTTAACGGCAGGTTTGATCTCGAAAAGATCGGAATGTGCGGGCACAGTTTCGGTGCCGTGACGACTCAGGCGTTGATGGGGCAGAAATTCCCCGCCAATCGAAGTTTCGCCGAACCGAGGTTCGATGCGTTTTTGCCGATGAGTCCTTCGATTCCACGGAAGATGGATGCGGCTCAGGCATTTGGAGAAATCAAAGCGCCGGTATTGTGTATGACGGGCACCAAAGACGGAAGCCCGATCGATCCCACAGCGACTCCCGAATCCCGGACCGAGGTCTACCAGGAGATGCCGGAGGGAGACAAGTATCAACTCCTGCTGAAAGATGCCGAACATCACGCTTTCGGGGACGGCGGTCGGCCCGGGCAAACTGCTCAACTGCCCCACCATCATCCCGCGATTTTGAATATCAGCACGAAGTTTTGGGATGCATACCTGAAGGATGACCCGGCAGCGAAAGTGTGGCTGCAAAGCTCCGGCGTTCGGAAAGCGGCAAAGTTAGCCGACGGAGATATCTGGGAGTGGAAATAGACTTGTCGACTGGTCGATATGCGCTCCATTACCCGACCGTGAAACAAGTCACCATTTACACCGACGGATCATCCAGAGGAAATCCCGGCCCCGGCGGCTACGGGACAGTTCTGATTTTTGGAAAATTCGAAAAGAAAATCAGTCAGGGTTACGAGTGTACGACCAATAACCGGATGGAAATCATGGCGGCCCTCGCGGGATTAAAAGCGCTCAAGGAGCCCTGCGAAGTCACGATCTACTCCGACTCGAAATATCTCGTCAACGCTCTGACCGAGGGGTGGATGGAAGGCTGGAAGCGAAATGGCTGGGCGAAAAAGAAGAAAAGCGAAGTCCTGAAAAATGTCGATCTTTGGAAAGAGATGGATGCGGCGATCCAGGGGCACATCATTCACTGGAAGTGGGTCAAAGGACACGCGGGGAACAAATACAACGAGATTTGTGATCAGCTCGCGACCGAGGCGGCCGACGGTGATAACAAAGTGGTCGACGTAGGTTTTGTCCCTTCCTAGTCGTTCCCGGTCGCCCGGAAGATACCCGCAGCTTTGTGGAGCGTCTCCTCCCACTCCGCTTCCGGGTTTGAATCGGCCACGATTCCTGCGCCGACGTGAAAATGAATGCGATCCTCTTCGCAGATCGCTGTCCGGATCACGATATTGAATAGACTTTCCCCGTTGAATCCAAGGCAGCCCAGTGTGCCGGTGTAGAGCCCTCGCGGGACCGATTCCAGCTCGTCGATAATCTCGCGGGCGCGCTTTTTCGGGGCACCGGTGATACTTCCACCCGGGAAGCAGGCCTGGAGAGCCTCGATATGGTCCACGTCCTCCCTCAAGGTGCCCTGTACCGTGGAGACCAGGTGGAAGACCTGGGCATAACGCTCAAGTTTAAGCAATTCGGTCGCCTCGACAGACCCAAATTCACAAACCTGACCGAGATCATTTCTCTCCAGATCTGTGATCATAATCAGCTCCGCAATTTCCTTGGGAGAGGTGATCAGATCGTAGGCAGACTTTTCATCCTTTTCCCGATCCCGGAAGCGGGGGCGGGTCCCTTTGATGGGGCGGGTCTCGATTACCTTACCACTAATTTTCAAAAATTGTTCCGGCGATGCGGAAAGAACGACGCGGTCTCTGAAAGTAAAGAAGCCCGAAAACGGGGCGGGTGACACTTCGCGCAGCCTTTCGTAGAGAGCGAAGGCGTTGTATTGATCTCCGTTCCATTCCGCCTCGAAGCGGTGAGTGAGATTAACCTGGTAGATATCTCCGCTCGCGATGTAGTCGATCGCTTTTCTGACTTGGTTGCAGAAAGCTTCCCGATTGGTGGAGTCGTGAAAAGTTAACGATTTATCAAAACTCCGCTCCACCGACCGGAATTCGGCACTCAAGCTTCCGATTTCGAGCCATCGGTCGTTCTGATAATCGAAAATGAGCATTTCGGGATATTCCGAAAACTGGAACTCGCCATGATAGTCCACCCCACCGATCAAGCCGCCTACGGGGAAGCCGAGGTCAAAACCTTCGATCTGGTTTTCAGCAAGAGCGGTTCGCAATGCTTCACAGCTTTCGGGCCGGTGAATATTGCCTTCAAAATGTCGGGTGGGCCGCGCCGCGATGATCGCGAACTGATTGGAATGGTCCGATGCCGTTTCCTCCGCCGATGATGAATCGAGAAACACCAAACCCGGGAGATGCAACAACCCAGCCGCCATCCCGGAGGGAGAGCGTTCGATCGACAGGTTTCGGACCTGGAGACTGTCTTTCAGCTTATGCATCGAGTCGGGGAAAATTACTTATCGACTTGCCGGGATCAATCAAGATGAAGTATTGTTAAATACGAGATCCTGAGGGTAATATTTGGAAGTTTTCTAAAATTTTCGTATGTTTAAGGGAAATCATGGTAAAAAGCACCTTTAAATGGCGGAGATAAACCTGACCGATAACCGGGGACGCGATGCAATTGTTAACGCGGAGAGCGTCACCATTCCCCACGAATATCGCTGGATTGACGAAGAGCAACTCCAGGTCGGCACCCGCAAAATTTTAAGGTCAACCTTCGGTAATGATATCGAAGTCCTCGAAGAAAAATATGGTGACCTCGATGCGCTGGCGGAAGCGCTCGTCACCGGCGACCCCGATGTGGATCTCGAAACTTTCGGAAGATTTCTCAACGAAACGTCCCGGGCCTACACCAATCCGGATGGAGAGATTGTGCATCATTTATCCCGCTGGGAAGTACTCTACACTCCGAATGGCGAGGAAAAAGAACGTCGCCCCCTCGATGTCGAGGAACCCAACGTGGCTGACGAAACCCCGCTGAGTTGGACCGGTAAGAAGCTGAAAAAGTCGGAGGCCTGTCGGCGCTTCGTTTTCTCGGGGAAAATGCAGATCCAGCATATCAATGGCCTGACCTACGATTTTCTCTTTCAGATGGCCAAAGAATTGCACGAAAGTCAGAGCCTCATGCTTCTCGGTGGCGGTCCCAAAGGCAACAAACCGCTGGTTTTCCGGCGGGGAGGTTTGAGTTACCGGGGTTTTCTGGAGGGAAGGATTCAGGATAACCGCTATGCGTTGATTCTTCATCTCTCCAATATGGAATTGAAGACTCCAGAGGTCGAAGCTGATAAATCGGAATGAGTGCTATGCTGGATAAATCCCGGATCGATTTCAAACTCGGCAGCTACGGGGTCGCACCCGGAACTGCGCTGGAAGATTCCATGTGGTTACCCCGCGTTCAGGCCTATCGACGACAGCTCGGAGCGCGGATGATTGCCTATGATAAAACCAATGCGACGCGAAAAATCCCCGGCGGTGAATTCTATATCAGTCGCAAAATCGATGGGGAATTTAATGTATTAATCTATCAAAAAGGTGAAGCTCTGTTGGTCAACCCCGGCGGCACCGTCAGGACAGGGCTGCCGCTTTTAGAGGAGGCGGTCCGGGTATTAAAAAAGGCAAAGGTTGAAACCGCGATGATTCCCGGCGAACTACATGTTCGGCGGGAGGACGGGAAGCGCGCCCGGGTGCACGATGTATCCCGCTTTGCGCGGAAACCACAGAATCAGGACCAAATCGATCGGTTGTGTTTTGCGCCCTTCGATATTCTCGAAATCGATGGCGAGGACTGGGGTGGCAAATACCAAAACACCTGGGAATGGTTAGTCGAAAAGTTAGGCAAAACCGATCGGGTTCAACCGGTTGAGACGGAGCGTGGCGATGGGGCCAGGACTGTTCTGAAATGTTTCGATAAATGGGTCGGTGAGGAAGAAGGCGAAGGGGTGGTTGCCCGGAGCGATGAAAATGGCTGGTTCAAGGTCAAGCCACGTCACACTCTGGATGTCTGTGTGATCGGTTTTGCTGAGGGCACCGATGACCGGAACGGGATGCTGCACGATCTACTTCTCGGTATCTATCGCCTCGATGGTACGGTGCAGGTTCTCGGGCGGGTCGGGGGCGGATTCAGTGATGATCAGCGCAGAGATTTTCTTTCTGATCTCCGGGACATTGTGGTGGAAAGCGAGTATGCCGAAATCAACTCAGACCGCGTCGCCTACGAGATGGTCCGCCCGGAGTGGGTAATAGAGATTTCCTGTCTGGACCTGATATCAAATACCACCCGCGGAGCCACCATCGATCGGATGGTTCTGGAGTGGGAACCCGACTCAAAAGAAGACGGTAAAGGTATCTGGCGAACCGCGCGGCGACTTCCTCTATGTAGTGTGATATCGCCGCAATTCATTAGAGTTAGGGACGATAAAAGCCCCAATCCTGACGACTGCCGTTTTTCCCAGTTAACCGATCTGGTTGAAATCGAGATGGCGGAGGCGACTTCTGAAGATCTGCAGCTTCCCAGATCGGAAGTATTGAAGCGCGAAGTCAAAGTGAAGGAACTCAAAGGGAAGCTGATGGTTCGGAAACTAATGATGTGGAAGACCAACAAAGAGACCGTAACGAGAGGCGAATTTCCGGCCTATGTCGTTCATTTGACCGACTTCAGCCCCAATCGGAAAGACCCGATGAAGCGGGAAATCCGGGTGAGCGATTCCAGAGAGCAGATTGAGGCTTTGTATCAGGCCCTTGCTGATGCCTCCTTCGTTAAAGGCTGGAACGATCCGGAAAGCAGCACTGAGGAAGCCAATCCGGTTCCGGCGAAAAAAGCTCCAGCAAAGAAAAAAGCGGTGGCGACAAAAAAGACCGCCACGAAGAAAGTTGCCCCGGCGAAGAAGACGACTTCGAAAAAAGCCTCAGCAAAGAAAAAGGCACCGGCGAAAAAGAAAACGCCAGCGAAAAAGGCGGCAAAGAAAACGAAGAAATCGTAGGAAGTTTGCCAGGCTGGAGAACATGGTCGGCGGTTGACTCGGGGATTGTACCCTGTACGCTTCTGGACTGTACCCTATTAAGTCGTGAAAAAAGAAATCCAAAGCGCCCTCACACTGATCGAAAACGCCAACAAGATCGCTCTGCTTTCGCATGATCGACCGGATGGTGATGCGATTGGTTCCGTAGTTGGGCTGGGGTTGATGTTGGAAACGATCGGAAAAGAGGTCGTGATTCTGAACAACGACGGGGTTCCCGCGACTCTTGCCTTTCTTCCGTGTTCCGACAAGGTCCAGGTCGCGGCTCCCGGAACTGTCTACGAGGTCGATCTGATAATGGCGCTCGACTCAGCGGGTAAAGACCGGATCAGTGACACGGTCTGGAATTGTCTGCCCGCCGATAAGCCGGTTGTGAATGTGGATCACCACGCCAGCAATAGCGGATTTGGCGATATCAACATCGTGAATATCAATGCCCCCGCCACGGGCGAAATTATCTTTGAGATCGCGGTACAGGCCGGTTGGCCGATGACAAGAGAAGTTGGCGAGAATCTCTACGCCGCGATCTCAACAGATACCGGTAGTTTTCGCTATCCTAACACGACGGCGAACACGTATCGTGCTGCCGCGGGAATGATCGATGCCGGAGTCGATGTCGGAAAAATAAACCAGCAATTGTATGAGAGCTTTCCGCTTCGGAGAGTTGAATGTATTCGGGATTTGCTTCAGCAGATGAAAATTTCCTTCGGGGGCAAGTGCGCCAGCGTTCGGCTCCCTCTGGAAGTCAAAAAGCGCCTTCAACTGGGGCCCGGCGACACCGAGGGGGTTGTGGACATCATCCGGGCGATAGATACGGTGATTGTTGCCGTATTTTTCGAGGAACTGGAAGGCGGGAAAATCCGGGTCAGTTCCCGATCGAAGGACCTCAGTGCCAATGTGGGCGAGATTTGCGCCACTTTCGGGGGCGGGGGACACAATCTGGCGGCCGGCACCCGGATGAAGGGACCGATCGAGGAGGCGGAAGCCCGGTTTCTCGAAGCCGTCGGTAAGGTGCTTTAACCTTCGGATCCCTCACCGAGGGTTTACGTGATGTTGGGGGCCTTGTTCCGGTCCGAAGTCTTGCAATTCGGAATCGTTTTGTTACTCTTCGCACATTATGAATCGAAAGATTAAAATGGGTATGGTTGGTGGTGGACGAGGTGCGTTCATCGGGAATGTGCACCGGATGGCCGCAAATTTGGATGGAAAAATCGAGCTGGTTGCCGGCTGTTTTTCCTCCAATCCTGAAAAATCCAAACTTTCGGGGGAAGATTTCTTTCTCGATCCGAACCGGGTCTATTCGACTTATCAGGAAATGGCCGAGAAAGAGGCGGCTCTTCCGGAAGGGGAGCGAATTGACTTCGTCTCCATTGTGGTCCAGAACCATCTTCATTTTGATGTCGCAAAAACTTTTATCGAAGCTGGTTTTCACGTGATTTGTGACAAGCCGGTGACGCAGACTCTCGATCAGGCACATGCTCTGAGAGATATCATTCACAACAGCGGAAAGATTTTCTGCCTCACCCATAACTATACCGGGTACCCAATGGTCAAAGAGGCCCGCCGGATGGTGAAAGACGGCGAACTCGGACGGATCCTGAAGATTGTTGCGGAATACCCGCAGGGCTACGCAGTCGGTGATGTTGAAGGCGACGGTCAGGGAAAAATCAACAACTGGCGGTCGGATCCCAATATCGCCGGTATCTCCAACTGCATGGGTGACATCGGGACTCACGCACACAATTTGACTCGCTATATCACCGGTCTGGAAATCGACGAAATTTGCTCGGAATTGACCGCTTTTATTCCCGGTAGTTCTTTAGACGATGATGGTAACAGCCTGGTTCGTTTCAAGGGCGGCGCAAAAGGCATCATCTATGCCTCGCAGATTTCCAACGGGGACGAGAATGATTTGAATATTCGGATCTACGGGACAAAGGCATCCATTGAGTGGCATCAGGAAGATCCCAACGAAATGATCGTTAAGTTTGCCAATGCTCCCCGCCGCATCTACCGTCGCGGTAACGACTACATCAGTGAAGCTGCGTCCGGAAACGGCTTTACCAGAACACCCTTCGCTCACCCTGAAGGCTTTATCGAAGCTTTTGCCAATATCTATCTGGCGGCGACTCAGGCCATGGCGGATCAGGTCGATGGGAAGCCCGCTCCGGAAGGTGGTTACGATTTCCCGGGGATCGACGATGGAGTGGCCGGCATGGCATTCATTAAAGCTACTGTTGAAAGCTCGGCTTCCAGCGACAAGTGGGTGAAATTCCCTATTGTGTAGTTTTTCCGAAAGAGGGCGGCCCAAGTGCCGCCCTGCTTTTTGTCCAATCGATCAAACGGTGACTTCCGGCATGCCAGAAATGCTGGCCGGTTTGGACCGGTGAATACAGAACAGGTTACTCGAAACGATATTTTGAAATACGTTTTCTTTATTTCCCTTGAAGTTCTCCGGGTTATAGAGATGAGGTCGATGCAGAAACATTCGGTAGCCCAGACTGCTGATATAGGAAGTCAGCTCGAAAGCTTTCTCCTGCCGGTCATTTTCGACATATAGCATAGGGAGAAATTGCTTGATGGCGTTTTCGGCACCGCGGAGTGCGCTTTCCTCCATCCCTTCGACATCCGCTTTGATAAAATCGCAGGAACTCAGGTTCAGAGAATCGATGGTGACAACCGGGACGGCCTGACCTGAGCGATGGTTACCCAGCCCGAGTCCGCCGAAATTCTGGGTCGACTTCGGATCTAGCTCCGGAACCACCAGGGTGCCGGGTTGGTCGCCTGCCGCCGCGTAGTGAGTGATCACGTTGGTGAGTTGATTGATGGCGAGGTTGGCGCAGAGCGTCTGAAATACAATTCGCTGGGGTTCAAAGGCATGGACGGTTCCCTGTGGTCCGGTTTTCTGCGCGATCGATACGGTATGAGAACCGATATTTGCCCCGACCTCGACGATTGTCATCCCGGGTTGAACGATGGCATCGAAGATCTGGCATTCCCCGTAAGAAAATTCTCCATAAAGCTCGAAGCATTTTCCTATATAGACGTCATTTTTGTTGTAAATCATCCTGCCGTGGCGGGAGTCAGTGAGCATATTAAACTCGGGAAACGCGGGATTTTGCATGGCGGGGAAGGTATCGAGAATTGGGTTTAACTTCAATGATTTTAGCAAGTTTTCGGCGGATTGGGTTTTGACCTCGGGAGCCGTTCTCGCTATGATCGGCCCATGTTCAGAATGCTGTCTTTTGTGGTTTTAATAATGGGTCTGCAATCTGCTTTTTCGGCGGAAAAGCAGCCCAATATTCTGGTGATTTTGACGGATGATCAGCGTTACGACGCGATGGGGTTTCTCGACCATCCTTTCTTGAAGACTCCTCATATCGACCGGATCGCCCGGGAAGGGGTCTATCTGAAAAACGCTTGTGTCACCACTTCGCTCTGTTCCCCGAGTCGGGCGTCGATTTTGACGGGACTTTATGCTCACAACCACCGGGTGGTGGATAATTACAATCCGATTCCGGATGGCCTGCGATTTTTTCCGGAGTATCTGCAGGAGGCGGGATACGAAACCGCATTTATCGGAAAATGGCACATGGGAGGGATGATCGATCACAAGCAACCGGGCTTTGATCACTGGATCAGCTTTAAAGGGCAGGGCGTGTATTTCGGTGATCCGGATGAGGCAAAAGTGAAGGGCCGCTACGTTCCTCAGGTCAGTCGTGAGGGTTTCAATGTGAACGGCAAGCAGGTCCCTCAGGAAGGTTACATCACCGATATCCTCGACAATTTCAGTCGGGACTGGATCGAAAAACGCGATAAAGAAAAGCCGTGGATGTTGTATCTGTCACACAAAGCGGTTCATGCCGATTTCCTTCCGGCCAACCGACATGCCTATTCCTATGAAGATGCGAAGTTTGAGCGACCCAAAAGCTGGTTTGAGAGTCCGTCCGAATTTTTTGATGTGCCGATGTGGGTGCAAAATCAACGGAACAGCAGGCATGGTGTGGAGTTCGCTTACTACACCAATTTAAATATAGAAACTTATTATAAACGGTATTGCGAAACGATTCGGGGGATTGATGAAAGCACCGGTAATTTGATCAAACTCCTCGAAGAGCGCGGTGAGCTCGATAACACCCTAATTCTATACCTCGGTGACAATGGTTTTTTATTTGGTGAACACGGTTTGATTGATAAGCGTTGCGCCTACGAAGCATCGATCCGAATCCCGATGGTGATGCGTTGTCCCAGTTTGTTCAAGGGCGGGCAGGTCGTTGATGAAGTGGTCGCGAACATCGATGTTGCCCCAACGTTACTGGAGGCCGCGGGGATCGAGGCGCCCGGGCATATGGATGGCGAGTCCTTTCTCGGTTTGGCAAAGGGTGAGGAAATGGAGTGGCGGGACTACCTGTTGTATGAATACTACTGGGAGAGAAACTATCCGCAGACACCGACGATGCATGCCGTGTGCGGGAAAAAGTACAAGTACGTTCGCTACCACGGTATTTGGGATATTGATGAGCTGTATGATCTGGAAAACGATCCGGGTGAGAAACGGAATTTGATCAATGATCCGGCTCATGCCGAAACCGTCACCCGGCTCAACAAGAGGCTTTTCGAATTACTCAAGGAAACCCGGGGCACCGAGATGCCTCTGTTAGAAGATCGCGGAACGAAGTTTCTCCATCGCAAAAAAGACGGAAGCCGGGGTGCTGAATTTCCCGATTGGTTTTATAGGGAACCCGAAGCGTCCTGGCAGCCGAAGTGAGGTCTAAGCCTCGCCTTTTGCAAGTTCTTCGCAGCTTTTGATATCGAGTTTGCCGGAGGCAAGAATCGGGATTTCGTTGACTTTGATGATCTTTTTCGGGATCCACAAAGCGGCGATTCCGGCACCTGATAAATTGGTCCGAAGCTCGGTTTGATCAATATCGGCGCTGGAAAGGAGGACGAGGATCTCGCCTTTTGCATCGTCCGGCAGACCGACGATTGCGATTTTACGATCGTCTTCTTTGAACTTCATCGCCTGAATGACAGCTGCTTCGACCGTCTCATGGGGAACCATTTCGCCGGCAATTTTCGAGAAACGGGAGAGGCGGCCCTCAATATATAGGAAACCGTCTTCGTCGATTCTCCCGATGTCACCGGTCATAAACCAGTCGTTGAGCTTCACTTCGGCAGTTTTCTCCGGAAGGTCCAAATATTCCTCAAAAATATTGGCACCTTTCAGCCAGATCATCCCGGAGGAATGAAGGGGCAGGGGTTCGAAACTTTCCGGATCGGTAATGCGAACCGCGACGCCGGGAATAAAAATACCAACGGAGCCGGGGCGGTGATTGGGAAGAATCTCGCCCAGCTCGCCTTCGGTTCCGTCTTCTTCCAGGTCGGGCAAATTGACATTCGTAACCGGTGAGGTTTCGGTGAGACCGTAACCTTCGTAGACGGTTTTTCCGAAGCGCCGCTTGAAGGAGTCCGCCACTTTGGTAGGCAGTTTTTCGGCTCCGGTGACAACCATCTTGACCGATGCCAGTTGCTCCTTTTTGGCGCGTCGCAAGTATCCGCGGAGAAAGGTCGGGGTGGCGAGCACGAGGCTGATCGAGTATTTTTCGATCAATTCCGCGAGTCGAGCGGTATCAAGCGGGCTGGGGTAGGTGACAAGATTGACGCCTTCGATCACGGGATACCACATCGTTACCGTACAGCCGAAGCTGTGGAAAAGAGGGAGACACCCGAGCACTTTGTCGTCTGACCGGAGATCGATCCGGCTGCCGAACTGGTTCACGTTCGCGAGAAGGTTGCGGTGGGACAGCACCACGCCTTTCGGAGTTCCGGAGCTACCGCTGGTAAAGAGCAGAATCGCTTCGTCGCGTCCGCCTTTCCGGGAAAGACCCAGTTTCATCATGATGGTTTCCGCTGACATGAATTTGGTCAGCACCAGCCACATGATAATATTTTTCTTCATCGGCGGAAGCACCTCGTCGACCAGAATGAGTTGTTCTTTGTCCGGCCAGGCAAAGGTATCCATCTTCGCCATGAAGGGACCTGCGGTGATGAAGCGATCCATGCCCGCCTGCTCGATGCAGGACTTGATGGCGACTTCCCCGGCTGTGAAATTGAGATTGACCGGTGATTTTCCGGCAAAAATTACGGCGAGGTTGGTTAGTAAACCGGCTTTCCCGGGAGGAAGGATGATGCCGACCCGCTTTTTGTCAGTCCATTTGACGATCTGACGGGAAAAGGCGATCGCCGCCGCGAGGAGCTTGTCGTATCGGAGTTCCGATTCGTCGAGTCCATCGATAATGTGAGAAGTCGCGCCGTGTTTTTTGAGTCCTTTGATCAACTCGTAGGCCAGGTGACTGTTGAGAATCGGGCGATTCGAGTAAGCCACTTCCGCAGCGATTAAGAGGTTCTCGGTGTAATTGGCGAGGTTGGCGCCTTCCCGCTGCAGGGCCCGGCCGAAGGAGAATACGATCCGCTCCACGTCCCGCACGTTTTCCGTGGAGAGACAGGTTTCTTCCGGACGATCGACATAAAGAGGGAGCAGAGGGGCTCCGGTCGAGGTGACAAATTTCAGGATTCGGGAAGGGATGGCGATTGTCTGGCCGGGACGGGTTCGGGATTGTCCGGGCACAAAGACCACCATTTCGTCGGCGGCGAGACAGCGATGCAGTTCTTTCTTGAAACTGGCGGCGGACTCATCATCACAGGCGAACTCAAGTGCCGACACATCCGCTTTTTCGAGATGAGCGTGGAGCAGCGGATCGTAAGCCATTCCCTTCTCGATAAGAAAGACCACTTTCCGGTCGGAAAAGAATTTTTCGAGGTGAAGAAGTTCATCAAACCCCAGACGGTTAGGGACGATCAGGATCCCGTGTTCAGGAATATTTTCCTTCCCGTGAAGTTCGAAATTGTGTTGATTCGCTTTGGCCATCAAAATTGAGTTTAATGTTGTGAAATTCCCGTGTTTCCGTTAGGACTGGACCCACTTTGGTCTTTCAAATAACAATTGCTTCCCTTAATAGGTTAAGAGAAGTGAGAAATTAAAGCGATAATCCATATTCGCTACCCTTTTTAGTAAACCAAATTTTCATAATGTCGGAGTCAGAACATGCTGCAAATCAAGCTGCCAAGTATTGGTGGGCTAAAATGAGGATCCTTCTCGGGATATTGGTCGTCTGGTTCACGGTCAGTTTTGGCTGTGGAATCATCTTCCGGGACTGGATGGACGTCAACATGCCGAAGGTCGGTAACGCTCCGTTTGGTTTCTGGATGGCTCAGCAGGGATCGATCATTTGTTTTGTGCTTCTGTTAGTCGTGTACAATTTTATGATGAATCGGCTCGATGAGAAATATGACTTTGACGAGAAAGGGGAAGACGCATGAGCCAGGGCTTTTGGAACGGATTTTTCATCGTACTGTCGTTCGCGGTTTACATCGTGATCGCGATTCGCTCCCGCGCGGGGTCGACTAAGGAGTATTACACGGCCGGATCGGGCGTATCGCCATTTGCCAACGGAATGGCGACGGCAGCGGACTGGATGTCGGCCGCGACCTTTATTTCGATGGCAGGGGGAATCGCGGTGGCGGGATACGATGCCTCACGTTTCCTGATGGGCTGGACCGGTGGATTCGTCCTCCTGACCACCTTGATGGTGCCCTACCTACGCAAATTCGGTAAGTCGACGGTTCCCGATTTCCTCGGCGACCGGTTCTATTCGAAGGCAGCCCGACTCGTCGGTGTGATTTGCGCGATCTTCATCTGTATGACTTACATCATGGGACAGATGCGGGGAGTGGGAGTGGTTTTCTCGAATCTGTTTGAGCTATCGATACCCGCAGGGGTGATCATCGGTGCTGGAATCGTCTTTTTCTACGCCGGTCTTGGCGGGATGAAAGGGATCACCTACACTCAGGTGGCTCAATACTGCGTGATGGCTTTTGCCTACACGATCCCTGCGATTTTTGCGGCGCTTACGCTGACGGGGAATGTCGTTCCTCAGCTCGGTTTGATTGGAAATGCGGTTGAAGGGGGCACTCCGATTCTCGAAAAGATTAACAATATTAATACCGAACTGGGCTTCAGCGAATACACCCAGGGCAGCCTGTCGAAGATGAATATGTTTTTCATCACGGCCGCTCTGATGATTGGTACCGCCGGTCTCCCGCACGTGATCGTCCGCTTCTTCACGGTGAAGAACGTGAAATCGGTTCGTCAGTCCGCCTGCTGGACGCTTGCTTTTATCGCTGTGATTTATCTGACTGCTCCGGCAGTGGGCGTTTTTGCCCGGATCAACCTGATCGAAAAATTACACAACACGGAGTATGCCAATGCTCCTGCCTGGTTCAGTAAATTCGAAACCACCGGGCAGATGACGTTCGAAGACAAGAACGGTGACGGGAAGATCCAGTATTTTGGTCCCGGTGCCGATCAGCCGAATGAACTGACTTACGGCACCGATATTATGGTGATGGCGAGTCCCTACATGGCTAATTTGAGTCCCTGGATCATTGGGCTTTTGATGGCGGGTTGTATCGCGGCGGCGCTTTCCACTGCTGCGGGATTGCTGCTCGTGATCTCGACCTCGATTTCGCATGATTTGATGAAAAAGATCATCAATCCAGATCTCACCGATAAGCAGGAAGTGACCTATGCCCGGCTTGCATCTCTGGGAGCCCTCGTCGTGGCGGTGTATTTCGGGATCAATCCGCCTTCGGCATTTGTGGCCAAGACGGTGGCCTTTGCCTTTGGGTTGGCGGCCTCCTCCTTTTTCCCGACTTTGCTGATGGGTATTTTCTCGAAACGGATGAACAAATGGGGCGCGATCTGCGGCATGGTAGCCGGTATCGCTTTCACCTTGATCTATATTGTTTACTTCCAGTTCCTCGGGGGAACGCCAGAGCAATATCTCTACGGTATCACTCCGGAAGGCATTGGATTCATCGGTATGATCATCAACTTTGTGGTCGCGTTTCTGGTCTGTCTGGTGACTCCCAAACCACCGGTGGAAATTCAGGCGATGGTTGAAAATATCCACATCCCGCGTGGAGCCGGAGCTGCGAGCGATCATTGACCTAGGAAAGGCCGATGTTCGGGCGTTTTTGAAACGGATCCTGGACTGTACCCTGTACAGTCCAGCATTGTACAGGGTACAGTCATGGGACAGAACGGTTATACAGGCATTTTCGGGATCGCTTTGGCGGTTGTTCTCAGCCTGCTCGCGACGGACCGGGGCGAATCGCATCCGGCTCATGCCAAACCGGTAAAGTATCCTTTTGTGGTTGGCTTTGAGCGGTTTTATACCAATCTGGATACCCCGGATCATCTCGCAACAGGTGGGTTGATTTTGCTGAATGAACTGAACTGTGTCGCCTGCCACGCTCCGCCGGAACATCTCAAGTCGACCCTGACGGGGCGCCCCGGCACCCGGCTCGATGGCGTGGCGGATCGCTTCGAGCATCTCGACCTTGAAATGATGGTTCGCAATCCCCGGTTTGTGAAAACCGATACCATCATGCCCAGTATGTTTTCCGGGCCGGATCGCGACCTGGACGAGATCGATTCGCTGAAGCATTTTCTGTCGACGTTGAAAGAGCCGGTTAAAAAATATCCGGAAGGCGATATCGAGGCCGGGAAGTTGCTCTATCACAAGATTGGTTGCGTCTCCTGCCATGCTCCCGAACTGGATTACCGACCACCGTGGGTTCCCGCCAGTGTCGAGATGAATTTGACGTCTTTACCGAGCGTCCCGATGAATTTGGCCGATCGCTATCCGAGGGAAGTGCTCATCGATTTTCTTTTGGACCCAACAAAGCACCGCCCCTCCGGGAGGATGCCGAAGTTTGATCTTACGGAAAAAGAAGCCATCGATATCGGGACCTATCTGAACGCCACTCCCAAACCGGAGTTACCCGAGCAACTACAGAATGCGCTTTCGAAAGCCTACCCGTTTCAGCCCGATCCCGAAAGGATCGAGAAAGGTCGCGAGTTGTTTGCTTCGAAAAATTGTGTGGCCTGTCATTCCGGGATCGTCGAAGCCGAATCGCTGAGTTCAAAACCGCTGGGCGATCTTACCACGGATGCGAAAGGTTGCCTCTCCGATCGACCGCCGGGAGGTGGCGTGCCTGCCTACGGTCTCGATCAACTACAGAAAAGATCGATTATCGAAGCCTTGAAACGGATTCAGGAAACGAAGGTGGAGACTCCTGAGCAGGAAGTGGATTGGATTCTTTCGAGCCGGAATTGTTACTCCTGCCACGAACGAAACGGCAAAGGGGGACCCGAAGCCGCGCGGGAGGTATTTTTTACAGTAAACAATCCCGACTCGTTGCCGAATGGAAAGTGGGCTGCCTATCCTCCGATCCTGGACAAAGTGGGAGCAAAGTTAACCGATCGGTGGTGGCAAAAGAGTCTCTATCATCACGGCGGCAGCGGTTCGATCCGCGATTTTATGGCGCTGCGTATGCCGATCTATCGCCCGGAAGATCTCGGGAAACTGGAATCCCACCTCAAATCACTCGATGAGATGAAAGCGGAGGCAATCGAAGGAGGCGACGCTGAGGCCGGAGCGGAACTCGTCGGATTCGATGGAAAAAATTGTGTCGCCTGCCATGGCATCGGCGATCTGCCTCCTCCCGGTGTGGTGAGCGTCGCCCTGAATGAAACGGTAGATCGATTAACTCCCAACTACTTCTATCATTTTTTGAAAGATCCTCAGTCGATTCATCCGGAAATACCGATGCCGAATCTGGAGTTATCGGATAAAGAAATTTCGGATATCTGGGCTTACCTCTCAGAAATCGAGAAACACCCACTTCCCGATGGTCTTTTAACGCCCGATGTCACTGAGATAAAACCGAATAAACAACCGGAGGTAGCGCGAGTGTTGCTGGAGAATCTTTCTCAGGATGCTATCGCAATCGGATTTCCGGGTGGCGTGAACTTTGCCTTTGATATAGAGAAATCGGCATTGATCTCCCGATGGTCCGGACGTTTCATTGATCCCGGTGCCGAACCCGTGAAACCCCTCGGCGATCTTGATACCGATTTTCAGGAAATACCATTGAACGATCGTTACAAAGGCTACCGCATCGGGCCTGACACTGTCACGATTCTAGGTGAAAAGCAGATCATGACGATCAGTCAGGACGGAGCCGAAGTGATAGAGATAAAGGAATGATGAAACGCGTGATTTTCAGCTTGGGTTTGGTCGCCCTATTGTCTCCTGTCATCGCGGAAGATTCTTTACTACTGGAGAACATTCCGGTGCGGGAAGATATGAAGCTGATTGCGACCGCCCTCTCCGGCGATGGCGAAAAAGCGGCAATTGCGACGGACCGTGGCGAGATTTGGTTGTTGAACCAGCCGGGGGCGACTTCCGGCAAATTTTCCGATTACCAGTGGAAGAAGTTTGCTTCGGGCCTCCGTGATCCTTCTGCTCTCCGCTTTGTCGATGCCGGTCGGTTGGTCGTCCGCCAGAGTGTCGAAACAACTTTGGTAATCGATTCCAATGAGGATGGAATTGCCGATGAATACCTCGCGGTATCCAGCGACGAAATGCCCGAATCCCGGGTAAAATCTCCCTTTGAAGGGTTTGTGTGGCTGGAAAAGCCTGAAGAGGCAGGCCCCTTTGCCGGACAGTTTTTCGGAGGTTCACAGACCGGGAACTTTCTCTCCCGGCTGGCCGTTGAGACAAGTGAAGAGGGGACCCATTCGACTCTCTTTGTGTTTCAGAAAGGATTAACCTATCCAGTAGAGGCGATGACACGGCTCGACGACAAAACCTGGATAATCGCCGAGTCAAATCGGTCGGATCCGGAGAGAACCCGAACCAAATTTGCGATTCAGAAAGCGATCCAACAGGACGTTGACCCCTTCGAAGCGGTATCGATTAAACGAATCGATACCGGTGTCGAAATCTCCTTTACCAAAGCCTTGCTGCAGGACACCGCCGAGGCGACCTGGTCCTACCTGGTGAATTCGATGGAAGAAGAGGGGGGAGGACAGAAAGTTGTGGCCGCAACGCTGAGCGGGGATCAGAAGAAAGTGACCCTAACCTGTGAGCCCGGTCTGAAACCGGGCCAGGTTTATCATATCTCCTACGGAGGCCTCTGGTCGGTGGATCGCGATCCGGTGAGGAACTCCGTAGCGATGTTTACCTATCAGGCAAAGTAGGGATTATCCGACTTCGACACGATTTCCGCCATTCTTAGCACTCTCGTAGATCGCGCAAATCAAAGCCACCGCTCTGCGGGCCTCACGACCGTCAACTTTGGGTGAGCGGCCGTTCTTAATCGCATCGACAACGTCTTCGAAATTTCGCTGGTGTCCGCTGAAATTGATTGCTGAAGGATCATTGGCGCCCAGGCCCACTTCGCCTTCGCTGTCGAGCATCAGCGTTTTGTGAATTTCTTCATCTTCCGGCTTGGGTTCAAGGAAATCCCAAACCCGGAAACTTTCGTCGACGAGAAATACGGAGCCTTTTTCGCCACAGACATGAACTTCCGCCGGGTGACCGGTCGATGACCAGCAGGCAGTCGACGCTTGAAGAACACCTCGTGCCCCGCTTTTGAATTCGAGGATCGCGACGAGGTTATCTTCCACCTCAATATTTTCGTGGATCAAACAGGCTGCTGATGCGGAAACGGCAACCACATCGCCGGCAACATAGATCAGCTGATCGATGGTATGGATTCCCTGATTCATCAATGCACCGCCACCATCGAGAGCCCAGGTTCCGCGCCACGCGCCGGAATCGTAATAGGCCTGGTCGCGATACCATTTTACATAGGCATCACACATCGTGAGTTGGCCGAACCTCTCCTCGTCCGTCGCCTTTTTGAAAGCGTCGATGGCAGGCATGAACCGGCGGTTAAAGATCCCGGAAAGCGTCACGCCATTCTCATCACAGGCAGCGATCATTTGATCAATCCGCTCCGGAGTCACTTCCAGAGGCTTTTCACAAACCACATGCTTTTTCGCAGCGGCCGCAGCGAGGGCCGGTTCGAGGTGTGCCCCGCTGGGAGTGGCGATGGTGACGATTTCGAGTTCCGGATCTGCGAGGAACTCCTCCAAATTGGTGTAGCCTTTCCCGCCGTGCTGAGCGACGAGTTCGTCTACCGCATCCTGACGACGTCCGTAGAAGGAATGTAACTCTCCATCTTCCATCGCGTTGATCGCTTTGGCATGGAAGTTGGCGATCATTCCGGCTCCGATGATTCCGAATTTCATAGCTGAGTAATGTTTGAAGTTAGATTAAACCGTGTCGCTTTTCCGGTTGTTTGAAATAAATCCAATCGTTCCGAGGATAAACAGAATGACGAGCACTCCGATTCCGATTTTACCAACCGGAAGACCAAATCCGGATTTGTCCTTCAACGCCCAGATTGAAGCGAAGGTTGCGATACCGGTGGAGATTCCCATAAGGGTGTTCCATAAAATGCGGCGTTTGCCGGTCATCATATTATCGCCGAGAACCCGTTTGCTGTTCATCAGAAGCAAGAAGGTGAAGTAGGCGATCGGAAGCAAACTACCACCGATAACTGAAGTTGGAATGGCGAGCGCCGCTTTTGATGATCCGGTCCAGAGCCAGATTGGTCCGAGAAAGCCGCCGATACCCGCGACGACCGCTCCAATGAGGTGGATTTTCTGATCTCCGGGTTTGCCCAGCATTTCACAGAAGGTGAATCCATTGATCAACATCAGAATAATGATGGTGGAGACCGCCATGCCGATCACGCCAATTCCGAAAATGATCTGGGAAACGGTTTTTCCGGCGAGGGGTTCCAGAGCTGCTGCCAACTGCTGGTTGTCCCGCTTGACGAGCATAGCGGCAAGTCTGCGATCGCCGGCAGGGACGGCGTTTCTGGCTTGGGTCAATTGCTCTGGTGTCATCGTGGAGAAGGCGTCGCCCCGCTCCGCTTGAATCCGGGAATCGAGGAACTCATTGAATCCTTTTTCCAGAGCTGGATAAGGTTTTCCATTCTCATCCAAAACGTCAGAATATTTGGTGTGAAACTGCGATGCCGAAGCGATCACAACACATCCTGTGGCGATGACGAAAGGGATAATCAAACCGATCGACAAGTCGAAGATTGCGAGCTGACGATGAACTTTTCCCCAGCGCTTCTTCAGCATGGAGTAGGGAAGCAGGAACGTCATGTTGATCCCGACTGCGGTTGCGAAGGCGGAGATAATCACATCCCGCTGAGTGCTGGTGATTTTGTCAGTCCAAAATTGAGCGAATTCGCCAGTGGCGGCGATCGGTTCGGCAAAGGTCGGTGCCGGGTTGGAGAACATCTTCATATTCGGGATCATGCCTTTGAAAACGGCACCCCAGTCCAGAGTTCCGGCAGATGTCAGCGCTACGACAACGCCGAAGAACGAAACCACCACGATACCGACGAGGATTTTAAGGATCAGCTCAAAGGTTGCGACCCCTTTGCTGCCTTTACCGTAGAAGAAGTTAACGAAAATCCCGATCGCCAGCAGGATAATTCCGCATCCCCAGACCGGAATCGATTCCCCGCCGAGGTTTTGGCGGATTGCCCCGGTTCCGAGAGCAAACTGCGGCATACACCAGACGATGTTTGCCATCAAGGTCGCGATCAGCCAGGCCCAGGCCAGAATCGGCGACACGTTATTAATGACGGATCGAAAAGGGCGCTCACCGGTTGAGAGCGTGACATAGGAAATCGCGCTGAGCATAATCACTCCGAGGATCATGGCGAGCGGCTGCAGCCACATCATGTTGTATCCCATGAAGCTTCCGAGGAAAAGGGCCCCGCCGAGAGACCCGCCACCCAGGGTGATCGCCCCTTGTAACCAGCCCGGCCCCGACTTTTTAGCGTAATAGGCGTATCGCTTCCCGATACTCTGTTCGTTAATTTCAGCCAGTTCCGCAGTTTGTTGGTCGACAGTAGGTTCGCTCATGAAAATGATTTACAATAGTTGGCGCGATTTTAAGCGTTTGGTTTCGAAGGTCAAGGACGTGGTCGTCCTCATCCACGGTTGAAGTGGGTGATCTCTGGTGTTGATTGATCGCCTCTTGATCACGCTTTCTATTATTATTCCGACTCTCAATGAGGCTCAGAATCTCGGGGAAACTCTCAATTCTCTGGGAAATCAGCACGAAATTATCGTGGTAGACGGTGGTAGCGGGGATTCGACTCTCCAGATTGCGGAAAGTCACGGCGCCAGATTGGTCAAAAGCGGGATTGCCAACCGGGCGGTGCAATTGAACGAGGGGGCAGGCGCGGCGACCGGTGAAATGCTGTTGTTTCTCCATGCTGACACCCGGGTTCAGAGCGGAACGATCGACAATCTGTTACAGCGCTGCGAGAAAGACGGGGCAATCGTCGGCGGTGGTTTTCACCGATACTTTGACTCAACGTCGCCGGTTCTGAAAGTGACCTGCTTTTTAGCGAATCTACGGTCGAGTTGGTTTGGGATCTTTCTTGGCGATCAGGGCATCTTCGTCAGAAGAGCGGTTTTTGAGCAATTGGGCGGTTTCCGGGAAGACCTTGGTTTTGGAGAGGATCTGGACCTGAGCCTGCGATTAAAATCCGTAGGGAACCTCATCGCGGTGAAGCCTGCGGTGCTCTCGTCATCCCGACGGTTCGAAAAATCAGGCGCGATCCGCCAAACATTCACAGATTTGCGACTGACTTTTCAGATCATTCGCCGAAGAAAGGCAAAATCCTAAAAAATCGGCAGGATTCTTCAGAGCTTTAGATAGGTTTCATAAATTATTAGGATAAATTAAATATTTACTTGCAAAAGTTTTTATAAAATTTATCATCCAATTAGATTTTTAAGACCTGCCATGAAAAGATTAGTTGTTGTTGTAAATGATTTGGAGCGCTCAGGAAAATCTTCTGTTTCCCGCGCTGTCTACCACCACCTCGCATCCGAATGCGAAATTAAGAGCTTCCTCGTTACCTCTGATGAGAACAATCTCGATGAAGATTACGACGGAGAATATTGGGACCTTGATGAATCGTTATCGGTTGGTCAGGTGATCGGACTCCTCGAAGAAAATGACGCTGTCATCTTCGATGTTCACACTGGAGGTGCCCGGAACTGGGCCGAATTCTGTGAAGAGACCGAATTTGACAATGTGCTTGCCGAAGTCGGTGCTGAGATGACTTTGGTCATTCCCAACACAGGCGGCGTCCGCTGCAACGAGGAGATCATCGACATCGCGGAACTGTTCTCCGATTCCGCTGATTATCTGATTGCTCATCTCGGAATCGACCAGCGTGACCAGGTGAAGTGGAAAGGCAGTGATGCAGAAAAAGCGACCCGCTACCTTGGTTCAATCGACGTCGAATTTCCTTCAATCTCGGAAGAGCTCGCAACTGCGATCAAGAACACCGATTATGATTTCAGTGTCGCTTTGGGCAAAGGCGCTGAATTGCCTCGTTTTGCCGAAGTGCAGATCGCACAGTGGTTGGAAGAAGTTTCCAACCGTCTCGACTCCGCCAACGAATACATCCTGGCCGACGGATCTGAGTTGGCTCTCGAATTTTAATATTTACCCAAATCGCGCAAAATGGCGATCCCTTCAAAAGCTCCCCGAAAGGGGAGCTTTTCCGTGTTCAGGGTTATAAATATTCGATGATTTTCGTTTTGCTGAATACCCCTGACAGAAGATAGTGACCATAGTTTATGGCTTATTGTCCTCATTGCGCGTTTATGATGCCCGTTCACGATACGAAGGTGTCCTGTCCAAACTGCGGGCGAACCAGAGTCAAACCAATTGACCGCCGTCCCTCGGTCTACACCGACTCAACTGCGTTTGAATTGAGCGAAGCCGGGAAGGGAACCTTTTTCAGTTCGTTAGCGGCAGCCATCGCCATCGCGGTGTGCTCGCTGTTATTTATATCGATGGGGCTTTTTATGCGTAGCCCCTTGAGTCTACTTTGGATTTTACTGGGTGTGATCGGAGGTGGCGTGGCCGTGTATTCGTTTCGCGATATCAGTCAGACGTTTCGTTTGGGGGGCAAACCGGCGCTGGGTTATATAGACCATCTTCGCGAGTTGGAAAAATCCCGGATCGCTCTTCGTGAAAAAATTGCTGAGCTTAAAGTGCTGATCAAAAGACAGCATCCCCGTCAGTCGGAGCGGGCTGCGAACCGTTTGAAACTGGTGACCTCGGCTCTGAAAAACCGGGAACGGAAACTTGAGTTAATCGACGAAGCCGAATTTATCATCGAAGCCAAAAGGCGAATGTCCCGGATCTCTGCTCTGGCTCAGGATCTCGCAGAACGCCGTCGGCCCCGGGAAACGGAGAAAAATATCGAAGCTGCGTTTTTTGAAATGAAAGTCTGGGTGAAGAAGTTACCGACCCATTTTCAGAGTGGCGCCGCGAAACGGGTTTATGAATCGCTTCTGCAGGCGATGGAGCTGCATGCCGATATCATGGAACAGATCGAAGACCGGGTCGTGATGCGGGCTCTTGATGACGGAAGCGGTGGAACCAAGTCGGATGATGCTCTCGCACTCGAGGAAATCCGGCTGTTTCTGGACAAGTCATCGATCCAATCTGAACTGGACGCGTACGAAATCGAAGAGGCGATTGCCACGGACGAAGAGTTTATCCGGATCAATACCGAATTGAGGTTAATGAAAGATGGCATCAAACAGGATTTCACTACTGATCCGTTTGTGGATTTGGATAGCCATCCGGAATCAAAAGATTACCCTTCCGGATTATCCTAGTACGGAATTTGCTGATTTCCGGTATTTGCGGATTCTTTAGCAGTTGTCAGGATCTGATTTGACGTGGTAGAGTTAGCGATGCCTCCCAGGTTAATCCCCGTTCTATTACTTGCTGTCCTCCTTACGAGTCCGGTTTTGGCTTCGCCAAAATTCAATTTTTACATTCCGGAAAAGCCGCTTTTGATGAATGTCAGGGCGACGGCCTACACCCATACCGAGCCTGATCACATCGTGTACGGACGGCTCAGCGCCTATGGAAACTATTTGAAAGCCACGGAGGAGTATCATTCGGCAGCAGCTGACTGGTCGTTTCTTCCGATGGGAACCGTATTCCGAATCAAGGGTTATGGACCAACTCTCTTTGTGGTCGATGACTACGGTTCCGCTTTAACCGGTAAAGAAACGGTAGATCTGTATTTCGAAACCTATGCGGAGATGAATCAGTGGGGCGCTCGAAAAGTGGAGATAGAGGTGTTACGAATCGGTGATTACCGCGCTTCCTACATGATTCTGAGGGAGCGGGCCCGCTGGCCCCATTGCTATGAGATGGCGAAACGCATTTACGATCGGCATCAGAAAGCCGAAAAGGCGGTGGCCCGGAACTAGTCTTTCAGCTCGATAAAGCGAACGGCGTCTGCGATCACGACGTGTTTTGAACTGGTTCCGTGATTTGAAATCCGAACGGTTCCGGGGCTGCCTTTTTTGAAGCGATATTCCCCGACGGGGCGGAAGAGACGCGCCACCGGAGGCGTTTCCTGCTGATTTATTTTGACTTCGGTTTCTCCATCCGCATGAGATATCAAGACGGGCGTGTTGGTTGCTCTCCTGACATTGTAGCAGTGTGATAGCTCGACCCGGTAGCGACCGCTTTTGGGCGGATCAAAGTTCCAGGTCACGGACTTTTTCCCTTTGTCCGATTTCTGATCATGTAGATAGCCGACTCCCACATAGGGCGGGGTGTGGGTTGAATATTGCCAGTCTCCTTCGAGTATCGCATCGGTCTCGTCGAGGACGATACCGGATAGAGATTTCGGTGACGGGACTGTCCAGGCGGTATTGTCCAAATTGTCGACTTCTCCCACAGGGTGAGTTCCGGGAATGGCTGCGGGGTGTGGAGTGATTACTGAATCGGGCCCAACATCGAAGGGTGTCAGGCGATGAGCGGTCAATTCGGTAGGCAAAGGTTTTTCCCGATTGTCGATGAAAGTGACATTCTCGGGAGGGAGGGTTCTGTCGCGCGAGCCCAGCCCGTGACCGACACAGAAATTTCCGCCTTTGGTGTTATTGAAAAGCGTATTGCCTTCGACTCGAAGATTTTTGACCTGAGCGTACTGATTTAATTCGGCATTCGCTACACCGGCAGAAATGGAGATTGCACCATCGGCCCGGCCTGTGGTGCCTTCGATGTGATTGTGGCGGACGATGTGATTCTCTCCGATGACCCGGATTCCCCCGGTCTCTTTCTTCCCTCCGCCATCGATGATATTTCGGGCAACCTGGCAATCGTTTCCATGGCGCAGCGTGAGGCATCCCGCGCTGTTTGCTATTGTATTGCCGAGATAGGTATTTCCGCAGGATTTGTTAGAGATTAATTCGATCTCACCATCGCAAGATTCGAAAAGGTTTTTCGTGACGATGCAATTGGCGTTCTTCAGCGAACTGTCACTGTCTCCGATTCTGATGACTTCGAATCCGTTCCCGACGCCCCGGGGGCGTGGACCAAAATGATTGTGATCAATGCGGTGATTGCCAAACTGGTCTCCCTCCAGCCAGATACATAAAGAATTTCCAGAATGAGTCTGACCCGAGAAACGACAGTGGTCGACTCGGTGGTGATGTCCGTAAAGGCTGATCCAGTGATATCTAGTGGTCGCCTTTTCCGGATTGTAGTCAATGAAGGAACATCTCGTGACCCGGCAATTATCGCCCTTAATGCTGAGAATATGCCCGTCTTCAAGTGAGCCGTTCTGAAACGTCAGGCCATCGATCACGACGAATTGCCCGGAAACCGCAATCGAGGATTGGCCACTGAAAATAACTTTCCCTGCTTCCTCCGCCACTACCGAAACGCTGCGAAGCTTCAGCTTCAGAGATACGTCTTTCCAGGTTCCTTTCGATGATAACACAATGGTATCTCCTGGAGTCGCATTCTTAGCTGCCTTCTCCAACTCTTTTCCGTTTCGAACAAGATGCTCCGAGGCCTCGACAAACCCGGCGAGCGTTAGAATCAGAAAAACGAAAAATTTCATAAAGTTAGATTCTGAGGAAAAGTTTACGTCGATACATCCAAAAGCAGATCAGCCAGAGAACGACGCCGGTTAGCAGGTTTTGCATGAGGGGTTCCATCCCCGGGCCGAAGAACCCGGCATAGCCTTCGCCGAGATGCTTTTGCAGCGTTTCGTTGATCCATCCGGAAGTGAGCCATAGCATCACATACATCGCGATCGAGTTCATACCTACAACGACAAAAGGGAAGGTCCATTTTTTCCAACCTTTGATATCAATAAGGTAGTAGAGCCCTAGCAAAATGAGGAGGCACCATCCGCCACTGAAGAGGGTAAAGGAAGGTGTCCAGGTTTTCTTGACCAGCGGGCAGATCCCTGTGAAATGAAGAATCGTTCCGAGGATGATGCCGCCGATTCCATAGATCGCGAGTTGTTTGACCTTGTCGCTTCGGTCGCTACGAAGCAGCTCTCCTGCCATGAGTCCCATTACCATGATAGCGAGGGAGGGAATGAAATTCAATGTATTATACCCTTCGGGATGAAAGAGAAAGCGGTTCGTCTCGATCGTTTCTCCCGACGGCAGGCTATACTCGACGGTTTCTCTAGGGAAGAGATTGAGAAACCAGGTATCAAATGCGTGAGCCGGGTTGGCGTTAATATTCCAGTGCTGGAGAAAGCCGGTAAAGAGATGTGCCTGGGGATTTTCCCAATCGTAACCCGCAGGACTTTTGATCGGGTAAACGGCAAAGAGTAACCAATACCCAATCAGTATCGCGGCTATCGCAATGATCTGAGTGCGGGCGGACCGGTTCCATAGTAGAAAGAGAGGAACATAGCCAAGTCCGATTTGAGTGATAACATCCTCAAAAGTCCAGTTGGTCTGCGACATATAGCTGGTTCTTAAGAAGACGCCTAGAAGAATCAATACCAGCGCACGAATTACCGCGTGGCTCAACATTTCACGAAACCCATCGCCGAGGCGCTTCCTCTTGCCATAGGAATAGGCCATCGAAACGCCTACCATAAACATGAAGGAGGGTTGAATCAGATCCCAGAACGAACATCCCGCCCATGCGATATGACTGGCATGGAATTCGATAAACCGGGTGAGGCCCGAAGGGTGAGTTTCCGCGAGAACATGTTGCCATCCATAGTTCACACATTCAAAAGCCAATAGCACCAAAACGAGGCCACGGTAGGTGTCGAGGGAGACGAGGCGTTTCGCAGTTTGTTCACTCATCGTTATCAATAATCTAAAAAACCTGAAATTTCAATTATGTGTCGTTATTTTTGGAGCCTGATTCGGGTTTTTCGTTCCCCGTAAAGACGCTGCCTCGACTGATTTCGTAAAGGGACGCTTTTTGCATCAAATTTGGCTTTTTGTATGGTGAGCTTTTTTGTAGTTTAAGTCAGCATTTTTCCAATTTGATATGATAGACCGGCGGAGCGCAATTGAACGGATCACTCTTATTTTAGGGGGATCGATATCCACCCAGCTTTCTGCCGGTTTGATGGGGCAGGTTATCAACCAAGGCCCGGTGGTTGAGGTGGATGAGGCAAAGAAGGCTTTTCTGGCGGAGTTGGCCGATATCATTATCCCAAACACTGACACTCCGGGGGCCAAGGCGGCAGGGGTGGAGAATTTTATTATCCGGGTGATGCGGGACTGCTATGAGTTGGAGCACCAGAAAAATTTCTATGGGGGGCTGGAAAAACTGGATAAGGATTGCCGGAGTTCACTGGGTAAACCGTTTGTGGAGCTTGCCCTAGTGGAGAAAAATGATTTTTTCAAATCCTGGATCCCGAAGAATAGATGGTTTTTTAAACAGATGAAACAGCTCACTGTCGCCGGATATTTTACCTCTGAAATCGGGGCCACTCAGGCTTTGGCTTATTTACCGATACCCGGACGTTTTGAAGGGGATGTGCCTCTCGCTCCCGGACAGAAGGCATGGGCGATATCGAGATGATTGTACAGGGTACAATCCGAAATGGTACAGGGTACAATTGATCAATTGCGATGGCGAATTTAAATATTAAAGCAGACCGGGAAAATACTTACGATGCGATTGTGGTGGGTTCCGGGGTGTCAGGAGGTTGGGCCGCTAAAGAACTCACCGAAAAAGGTTTGAGAGTTCTGATGCTTGAACGGGGGAAACAGCTCAACCATGTCGTGGACTACGATTATGCGATGAAGGCGCCCTGGGAGACGAAATACAACGGCAAAATCACGGTCGAGCAGGCCGAAACCCACCCCAAGCTGGCGCGGGATTATCCCTACAACGAGATGACAGCCAAATACTGGTTCAAAGACATTGATTCTCTATACAAAGAGGAAAAGCGCTTTGATTGGTATCGTCCGGACATCGTCGGTGGTAAGTCGATTATGTGGGGGCGGCAATGCTACCGCTTGAGCGATTTGGATTTCGAAGCTAATGCGAAAGAGGGAATCGCAGTTGATTGGCCGATTCGCTATAAAGATATCGCTCCCTGGTATTCTTACGTCGAGAAATTCGCGGGGATCTCCGGGGAAAAACTGGGGCTGCCTCAATTGCCCGACAGCGAGTTTTTGCCGCCGATGGATATGTATTTCGTCGAAAAGGAAGTTCGGAAACGAATTGAAAAGAATTTCCCCGGTCGGAATATGACGATCGGTAGGGTTGCGAACCTTTCGAAAGCCGCCGAGGCGCAAATGGGAGTCGGCAGGGGATCCTGCATGTTCCGGAATCGCTGTTCGCTGGGTTGTCCGTTCGGTGCTTATTTCAGCACCCAGTCCTCGACTTTACCTGCAGCTGCAAAAACCGGTAAATTGACCCTGCGCCCGGATTCGGTGGTGAGAGAAATTGTCTATGATCCCAAAACCCAGCGGGCGACCGGCGTTCAGGTGCGGGACTCCGTCACGATGGAGGATCGGGAGTTTCATGCCAAAATCATCTTTGTGTGTGCAAGTGCGATCGCTTCGACCGCTTTGCTGATGAATTCGAAATCGGACCGCTTCCCCAACGGTCTGGGAAATGATTCCGGTGAACTGGGGCACAATCTGATGGACCATCATTTCCGTACCGGTGCCAGTGGTGTATGGGAAGGGGATCTTGATCTCTACTATTATGGTCGGCGTGCCAACGGTATTTATATACCGCGCTATCGGAATATCGGGTCGGACAAGCGTGACTACCTTCGTGGTTTCGGATATCAGGGCGGCGGTAGTCGCAACGGTTGGGAACGGAATGTGGCGGAGCTTTCGTTTGGTGCTGATTTGAAAGATGACTTAACCACGCCCGGAGAGTGGAAAATGGGGCTGGGTGGTTTTGGCGAAACCCTACCTTACCACGATAATTTGATGTATCTGGATCCGGAAAAACGCGACAAGTGGGGATTACCTATTGTGGTGTTTAATGCCGAGTTCAAAGACAACGAGAAGAAGATGCGGATCGATATGGCAAACGACGCCAGGGAAATGCTGGAGAGTTCAGGGCTCACCAATGTGAAAACTCACGATGGCGAATCGTTCCCCGGCACCGCTATTCACGAAATGGGTACTGCGAGGATGGGGCGCGATCCGAAGACTTCAGTTCTCAATGGAACCAATCAGGTACACGCGGTTAAAAATGTCTTTATGACCGACGGCGCTTGTATGACTTCTGCTTCGTGCGTCAATCCATCACTCACCTTCATGGCATTAACCGCACGGGCGGCTGATTTTGCGGTGTCTGAGATGAAGAAATTGAATCTTTAAGCAGACCTACAATCTGGACAGCGTTGCTGTTCCTCCGGGGCTGATCGTGAATTGATGAGCTCCGTCGACAACCTGCACTTTTTTGATCTCATTTTTTCCGGTAGCGAGCGCCCATTCACTTTTCCCCAGCCCGGCCACGGTCACCTTTGATGGTCGAATCGTGCTAGTGTTTTTCAGCGTTACGGTATTGGTGTCGATTTTATCGCAGATCAATTCCTCCGTGCTGGAAAGGAGGTGAGGGTGAATCTTTTCATCTTCACTGAGTGCGATGACGATATCTCCGGAGTTATCGGTCGTAATGTACCAGGAGTCTTGAAATTCGGTGTAGCCAATGACCCCCTTCGATTCAACCATATCGGGAAAACCTCGGGAAACGGGGATTCGATAAGTCTGCTGAATCCCCTGATTTTTAAAGCGCCATTTGATCGGCGCCAGTTCCGAAACTTTAGTATAGAAAGAGTCACGAACCATTTTGGCATATTTCGAGGTCTCCATTAGATGTAGATCATGAATTTTGCACCAGTCGTAGATTTCGTGAAGCGCGGAGAGGGCATCCTGTCGTTCGGCACTATAGAAATGGTAGTAGACATTAACCGGCTTTAGACGCCGGGGCGACTCCGTCATCTCGAATGTTTCGATTACATTTTTGAAGCCGTGGAAAAAAGGACCTTTCCAACCATCAGTGTAATAAAATTCGTTTTGATTGGAGGCGAATACCTGCATTTCACCTTCGGCAGCAATCAGTTTGGGGGCAACTGCGGACAGTCCGGGGAAACGGCGGCTCAGGATCGTGTTACCGCCGTTCATATTTTCGACTCCGGCCTCCCGGACAAGGCGGAGCGCTTCGGTTGAGGGACGGCAGTTACCCGACCAGAGAAAGATTTTTGGTGGGTTGTCGTTACCGGACAGTTTTTCCCTGACGTAGTCCAGCGAGCCACCGATCTCCCGGTCCAGCTTGATCTTGGGATACATTGTCGTGAGCTTCAAAGGCAGGTTAAGCGAGGAATATTCACCGTAGTAACTTTTATCTGACATATCCCAGACATAGGGATGAGAATAGGAATGGGATGCCGGTTCGACATGGGGCATTTCAAAAATATCTTTCGATACCTGTTCGTGTCGCTCCACATCCGGGTTTTTCTGGGTCAACATGTGACCTCTGATTTCAGCCTCCACGATCGAGACCGTGATAGGGAAGGGCAGATCTTTGAGAACTTTATCCCGCAAGACCTCTCCGCAGATCGGGCGGTCCGGAAAGTTTGCAACGGAAACGAATCCATCACCATCGATATGACTGTAGAACGCTCTGAGACCCTGCCGGGTGGTCACGTCCGGAACCGGAAAATCATCCGGCCAAATCTGGGACAGAAATTTGAAAGGATCGACATGTGAAAGATCAATTTCCGGCGAAACCTGATAGTTCAAATAAGGAGGCAAAAGGCAGCCTCCCCAGTCCGCGAGAAACACCGGATCATAGTGAACAATTTCGCCATGAAATGTCTTCATCTGTAGCCCCACAACAACCCGGCTCTTGGGCGGCGCCTGAAAGGCTTCGAAAGCTTCTTTTGATGCCTCGGTTTTAATTTCGTAATTGGTGAACTCCGGGTCGATTTTTGTCGCAACCACTTTGCCGGCCGCTTTAGAAGCACGGGGAATCCGGCCTCTCTGGGTGATACCGAGCGGGGCGAATAGTGTCTTCTTGGCGATAGTCGAGGTAAAGCCTCCCGTACCCAGAAATAGAATTTTATTTTGCTTCGAGATTTTCTCAGCGAGCCAGGTCGCCAGCTGCATCTCCAGGTTTCGGGGAACGGTCAATGATTCATCGATAATGATTCCGCGGTGCTCGGAATCGTTCCACCTATCGGGGAGCCCTTTGGAAATGTTGTGATACTCGAACTCATAGCCCATCCACTCGAGGGGAGTTTGAATTTTGCTGAGGGCAAGGGTATCGCCGGGGAAAATTGGATCATCTTCGTTCTCCACCGGATCATAACCATATAAAACCAGAAGTTTCCTTTTGATCGATTTTTCCAGAATCTTGGTACCATCGAGGTTTCGACTGCCTACAAACGGGATGCAACCCAAACTGCGGATTCGCTTTTCCGCTTCCATCGCTGCGTCACGGTCTCCGGGCGCGACATAGTCGACCACGAATGTTTCGAATCCCAAATGCTGGATCCGCTCGATTTCGCTGACGAGGATTTCTGTGGTGTCCCACTCAACCGGAATGGTCTTGGAGCCATTGATATCGGAGGTTGAGAAAACCGATTCAATCATGACGCCGTTCACGACATCGCTGAGCTTCTCAATCACCTTGAATCCCCGGTTGATGATAATTTTCTTGGTAGGGTAGGTTTGTTTGAGGCGGGTGAGAATGGTGTAGATCGCGGTTTGGTAGGCAATGAATTCGTCACTGTCCTGCGGGAGACCGAGTAGTTCGATGCTATCGACCGTGTCGATGAAAAAACCGTCGAATCCCCGGCTGACGGCTTCATTCGCCAATACATTAACGAAGAAATCTGCCCACGCCGGGTCCCTGATATCGACGAGGCGACTTTTCCATTCCGGATTCTCCGCCAGTAACTTGACCCCGGCTTCTGTCGCTTTACTCAGGTAGGTAGCATCTGGAGAAATTTCGGCCAGGCTGAGGTAGGCATAATACTGATTCCCCTGCGCCTGTCCTTCCACTAACGAACTTTGCTGGTCCGGGTGGAGGATACAGACGTCGTGGCGAGTCAGTTCAACTGGATCCGGTTTGGCCGAGTAATCCACATACAGGCTTTTTGCCGTCGCCTCGAGGCTGACCGCGAACCAAAGCGCAATGACAACAAAAGCATTCTGAATTCTCAAAGGATCGAAGCGGTGATGGGATAGCGGAAATCGTTTTCTTAGTTTCAGGAATTTGCGAGGAGCATTTCGTCAAATCGCAGTGCTTCTTCGAGATCCTGGACGGCAACCAAATCAGCGAGTCCATCGTCGATTGAAACGAAAGGTTTGAAGCCTAGAGTCATTGCGGCGTAGCCTCCGTTCCCGCAGGAATGGAGAATCTCACCGGCACGGGACTCCGCATAGGACGGATCCTGTCCTCCCGGATAGATCGCCTGGAATATCGAGACCAGTTCATTTATCGATAAACAACTACCGGTGCAGACATTGATTGAACCTGATTTGACTCTGGTAGTGGTAGCTGCGAGGCGGTTAGCCCGCGCCACGTCTCTGACCGAAATGAAATCCCGGGTTTGCTCGCCGTCGCCGAAGATTGTCACGGGTTTTCCCGACGAAAACCGGTCGGAAAAGATAGAAATCACGCCCGAATAAGGGCTCTTGGGATCCTGGCGGTCTCCATAGACATTGAAGTATCGCAGACAGACCGTTTCCATACCGTAGGACGTTGCGTAACCGGTGAGCAGATTTTCTGAAGCGAGCTTAGCCGCACCATACATTCCGATAGGTCGTGTCGGGCAGTTTTCGTGAATCAGGTCTTCCGCGATATCCCCATACACCGATGCGGATGAGGCAAACACGATCCGTTTGATCTGGTTTTTGCGCGCGTTTTCCGCAATGATTTGGGTTGCCTGAAGATTGAGTTGAAAATTCTTCTCAGTATTTTCCTGAGCGACAACGACGCTGACCAAGCCCGCAAGATGAATAATTGCGTCCGGTTTAAAACTCTTACAAATCGAGTCTACCAGCTTGCTATCAAGTACATCCCCTTCGATCAGATCAAAACTGTTCTGATCGGAGAGATTGTCCAGATTGGAAAGATGGCCGGTGCTGAGATTGTCCAGTCCGATAACCTCGTGCCCTGCGAAAACCAGTTGTTCGGCGGTATGGCTGCCGATAAAGCCCGCTGCACCGGTTAGCAGGACACGGCTTCCCTCATTGGTGGCTGGATTATTGAAGGATGTTCTCATAGACTTCGCGTTTTTGCTGGTTGGATGGAGTCGGGACAAGTTCGGTTCTCGATGATTTGGATGACAGATTTCTCTCAATAATGTCGTGAAGATCTTCCAGCTTGGCAGGTTTGCTGATGACATCGCAGCCGAATACTTCGGCCCGAACGGCACCCGGCATCGAGAGGGAGGCTAACATAATCACCGGAATTTTTGCGGTCCGGGTATCAAGCTTCAGCTCACCGTAGATTTCCAATCCACTCTTGTAGGGCATGTCGAGATCCAGAATGATCAGGTCGGGTTTTAAATTTTTTACAGCGCTTACGGCATTAAGCGCGTTGTTTTCGGCACTGGGGTCGTAGCCCAGTTTTTTCAACGCCCGGCTCAACAGAGTTGTTAAGCTGCGATTGTCATCAATTAGCAGTAGTTTCATGGTATCGGGAAGAAAACTTGAGAGGAGTGAGGTAGTAGGTGTGTGTGGATCACAGTCGATGGGTATAGCGACTGATTCCTTTTTCCATAGCGACAGTGTAAGCTCTTTGTGATTCAGCAGAGCGGTTCGTTAAAAGATAGATATCGCCAAGAAACTCCCATTCGTAGGGATCGGATGCGTTGGTCGCTTTAATATAGTCCTCCTGCAGTTCGACCGCCCGGGAGTAGCGGCCTTTCTGAAAGGCGAGCTTCGCGTTGAGTCGTTTCAAGTTAACTGTGCCGGGGTCGTATGACTCCCAGATATCTGCAGCGATATCAAATTTCTCCATTTTCTCATATAGAGATGCGAGTTCGAGACGCAGGCCCGGATCCCATTCGCCGGCCTTGGGGTCTTTCAGGTTCAACAGCTCAAGCATAGGTTTGCTGTCGCGGACGGCTTCTCCGACAGCGATGACTCGCTGATGATACCTGGGATCAGCAGGGTCGTAAGAGAGTTTGATTTCTTCGAATGCCGAGTCGTAGGCTTCGTTGTCCATCAGAAGATCGATTTTCGCGAACTGAAGCTTTTTACATTCAGGATATTCGCTGAGCCCCAGCGCCAGTGCCTCAAACGCTTCTCTATCGTAAACGTGCTTGGAAAAGATCTCCGCAATTTCGATATAGGTTTTTTCGGAATGTTTAGCAGGGCTCTTCAGGATATGCCGGGCGATCCGGAGCTGATCGTAGTCGCTCTCCAATGTTGAGGCGAGTAACTTGTAGTTTTCCATCCCTTCTTTAGACAGACCGTCTAAAGGAACCCGGCTGTAAGCGTCGAGAGCTTTATGATGGCGACCCTGAGATGCGTAAATTGAGGCGATTTGATCGAGGATCGAAAAATCGGAGGGATTGTATCGCAAGGCGATCTCAAAATCAGCAAGAGCTTCGTTAAGATTGCCTTTTTGGAGGATAATCAAAGCTTTCTGCTGATAGATCGAACTTAAATCAGCCTCCGGAAATGTTAGCGCGGTTTCCAACAATTTCTCAGCCTTGTCGAAGTTAGCGTTGGCTGCCTCGAGTCCGGCATATTCGAGAACCTGAAGATAAGACAGGCGATGGAAGGGAGTGTGTGCGAGAAGGGCCATCATCGGCTCAGACTGCTGAGCCCACTCGTAGAGTGAGAAGCATCTATCCATACCGAAAGAGTCGCCGAGCACTGCCAGCTTAAAATAGTAAGGGAAAGCCTGCTGGGCCTTCGAGTTCCATTCGTAATTTTGACCAATCGTCTTCGCAAACTGAAGGAACTTGGCATCGCTCCGATGAGTATTCTTGCGGTTGAGAACTTCCTGCCAGGAAAGCCTGCCAACTTCGGTATCCCGGATGTGCATTTCGAGGATCGGAAGCACTTCGAGCATCCGGTTGGACTGGATGGCGACGGTGACCAGCTTATCGAGGATTGACCACTTGTTCCAGTTATTGCCATTCAAGGCCAGATCCTTCTTCAGCAAATTGAGAGCCTGATCACCTTGATTGACCTCGCGATTCAAGGTCACGAGTAACGTTCTTTTTTCCTCCGGCAAATCTTCATAAGATTTGTCCTTTTGCTTCATATTTCCGGAGATGAAATCAATAGCAGCTCTCGGGTCACCAGCGTAACGGCTGATCTTGATCGCCTGTTCCAATTCCTCGTCTTTCAAAACCATGGATTGGGCTAACCACTGATAGGTCGCGACAGCGATGTTTAGTTGATTGAGTTCCAGCGAGCGTTTCGCAAACAAACTACAGAGTTCACGTTTCTGGTAGTCCCGAAATTTGTCTTCTATAGAGATGACACTCTTTAGGTTTTTGGCAGGATTATCACTTAAAGACACCAGTACCGTTAATCTCTTAAAGATTCCCGGTGAGGAAGTTGTAGAATATTCCTCTACTAAATCATCAAAAGCCTGAACATCGGGCTTTTCACCGATAAGCTCCAGCGCACGTGACATATCCCCATCTTCAATGACACGGCTCATCAGCTCCGATTTCTCAGGCACAAGCTGTATAGCTCCTACTATCGCAAGAACTACAATCAATATCACTTTACTGCTGGATACAATCATGCTTTTTCTGTTAGTCTCGTTTCGCTGAAGTGTTTCAGATAAACTATAATCATTGAGTTTAGCTTAACAAGAATTTTTATAAAATTTCTTGGTATTATTTAAAATTGTTTATATTTTTAGAAATGTGACCATTTTACGGGTCTATTTTATTATTGCTTGGAATTTCCTCCTCCTAAACGCCTTTCGAATTATATAAAACTTGAATATTTATACCCACTATAATAAACTTATTTTAAATATGGAGGCTTCTGAATGAAAACCGGTGCGAAAACTTCTGTTGATAGAAGTACGCCATTGGCGCGATTTTTTCTGAATCGGTATTTGATACTCGATACCGTATTGATTGGATTGCTTATCGGCGTGCCCAGTTGGATGTTCAGACGTGCGGATCCGGCGTGGTACGACTTCAATCCTTCGCCCTGGTTATTAGTCCCTTTACTGATCGGGTTCCGTTACGGGTTTTGGAAGGGAATTTCTGCGGGCATCGTTGCCGGAGTCGTAACCGCGCTTCTGGTTTGCCTTCCAAATGTTGAGAATATTCCGGGGTTGATTGCGGAAAATGCGGTCCATTATGCCTCTTATCTGGGTGTAGGTGGTTTCGCCGGCTTCGCGAGGCATCTGATTCTGGATCGTGTGCCTGACCTGGAACGCGAGAACGAACTGCTGAAAAATGAGTTATCCCGTAATCATGCGGCGTTGGCCCTCTTCCGGGAGAATGAAATTCTCTTAAAGCAGTCGCTGCTGCTGCATAATGCCGAGTTCGTGTCGTTGTCGGATGAATTGGAGAAGTTACTGCTGATAAAAGATGATCAATCTGCTTTAGAGAATTTGATGGGACTGATGGAGAGCCGATTCAGTATTCTCGCTGGTGGTCTCTATATAGAGAAGCAAACGGGTCGTCTCGATCGAATTGCGGCTACTTCGGGCTCGGAGGGTGAAATGCCGGGGTCGATCAAATCCAAAGACTCAATGGTGGCTCTGGCGATGAAAAGCAAACGGCTTGTGACCTGTCGCGATTTGTGGGATGTTGCTTCCGTAAAATCGAACAGTCCTTTTCTGGCGGTAATTCCGGTCGGGGGGGGGAAAGCCTATCTGGCGATTCGGCGAATGAAACTGTCGGCAATTACCTGGGATAATTTTGGTCGTTTGGAGGCTTTGTTGACTTACTGGATGTGTAATCGTGACGCTCAGGGTCAGGTAGTTGATAAAAGAGATTTTGACCGGGCGTTGGAAAATGCGATTACGTTGCGCGACGATTTTGGAGTTCCCGGGTATGTCGTTCAGTTTAAGGGTTCCAAAAATGTTACTGAAACGGTGAGTCAGATGGCTTTCTCAGGATACTATTCTGAAATGGGCGCTCAACTTTGCGTCATCGTGATGGAGGGCAAAAACGGCGCTGCCGCTTTCGGCGAGAAAATTAAGGACAAGATAAAAGGTGTCACCGTTCAGTATGAGGTGCTTTCACTGGAGTCGGCTCTCAGCGCCACAAGGGGATGAAGAGTTCATTCTATATCCTGACGGGTGCCGTATTGATTGCAGACCTGGTTCTCGTAGGACTGAGTCTGAAATCCCCGGAGTTGGCGTTTCTAATTCATCTGGTGTTGTGTGCGGTTTTCTTTCTGGTTTCCATTCTCTATCTGAGGCAATCGAGACTCCGGGGCAAGAATACCTTTCTCTTTTTCGGGTCGATCTTATGCGTTTTAACTCCGGTAATTGGTTTCCTCGCGCTTGCTGCGTTGATGAGTTTACTGGGCCGGGCCGAGAAACCGGAGCATGATCACAGCCCCTTTATTGTCGGTAACCCGATGAGAAAAACGGAATGTATCCCCATCGGGCTACATCCGGATTCTGAATTCCCGGCGATCAAAAACCTTGGTCGGGAGAGATATGACGAAATTGTTGAAGACGTTGCTTTCCTCAAAAGTGACTATTCGAACCGGTCTTTTGGACTTTTTAAACGGATTCGCGATCGATCAAATGCCATGGCCAGCCTGTATGCGAATGCTGCACTGACGGTGGCATCAAACCACGCTGAGGAAGCTCTTTCTAAAGCCAGAAGAAGAAGTCAAACCGAGGGTGATAGCTTGACGGCCTCTTTCGAACTCGGTTCCGCCTATAAATTAAATGCGCTTTCCGGTGGCGTAACAAAAGAGGATAAAATCCGTTTCCTGAAGCTGGCCGCGGAACAGTTCTCCAAATTTAAAAATGATCTACCCTGTCTGGTTCAATGGCTGGAGTGTGCGATTGAATTACGCGACCTGGAGTTGGCAAAACGCCTTTTGAAAGATCTCAATCATATTGATAGTAACAACGCGTTTTCCGCTCCGCTTCAGCTTGAGGTGATCGCCCTCGGTGGTGACTGGAACGCTCTAAAAGAATTTTCATTCGTCCCGAAGGGGATTCCTGATTCAGTGAAGCAATTCTGGAAAGGAGCAAAGACGGCATGAGGAAAAAGAAATCTCAAGAGGTTGATGTCTGCTTTGTTTTGGAAGGAACCTATCCCTTTATCAGTGGGGGAGTGTCGACCTGGGTTCACCAGGCGATATCGACAATGCCCGATTTGACCTTTGCGATCCACTATATAGGCGCTCAGTCGAAGGCGATCGGTGAAAGTAAGTATGAGATTCCGGAGAATGTCAGGGCGATCGAAAAGGTTTTCATATTTGACGACGAGCACCGAGGGGCAGTGGCTAACAGCAGAGTGAGTCCGAGGCTGGAAACGAAACTGCGGAATGCGTTGGAGAGCTTACTGGAGTTATTTGCAACAAACGACCACTTCGACGTATCAACCTTCGCCGGAATCACCGGTGAGTTTCAGCAAATTGCCGCTGAGATGACGTTCGACCAGTTCTGGAAGCACCCTGCGACCTGGGATTGCTTTCACCAATTCTATGAGCAGCTCTATCCCGGCGAATCGTTTGCGACCTCGTTCTGGAATACTAAGTTCATTATCAAACCGGTCTGGGAACTGTTACGAAGCTTTTCAAGACTACCGAAAGCAAAAGTTTATCACAGTGTCAGCACCGGGTACGCAGGATTTCTGGCGGCGGTAGCCAAGCAGCAGACCGGGCGGCCCTTTTTGCTATCTGAGCACGGTATCTACGTCAGGGAGCGGATTGCTGATCTCCTGAATGAGGAATGGGCCCCGTCGTTGTCGTCCGATTTTGTCCGCCCTCCTGCCGGAGTCAGTGTATTGAGGCAGGCCTGGATAGAGTTCTTTATCTATCTGGGAAGATTTTGCTATGAGTCGGCGGATCACATTACCTCGCTCTTTGAACGCAATGCACAATTTCAAGTCGAGTTCGGTGCGGATCGCAGCAAGATTGAAATCATTCCAAATGGAATCAAGCCAGCTCGCTTCGAATCAATCGAAGCTTCCCGGATCAAATTAAAACGGAAACATCCTAAGCGGAAGACTGTGGGATTTTTGGGTCGGGTGGTTTCCATTAAAGATGTTCGTACTTTGATTCGGGCGGCGCGAATCACCTGCGACTCAGTCCCTGATGCGGAATTTCTTCTGGTTGGTCCAACCGATGAGGATCCATCGTATTTTGAAAGCTGTAAGAAGTTAATATCCGATCTGGACCTCGATTCGAATGTGAAACTAACGGGACCCAAAAAGCTGGACGAAGCACTCCCATTGTTTGATGTGATGGTCCTGTCTTCAGTCAGTGAAGGGCTTCCGTTTGCTATTTTGGAGTCATTTGCTGCCGGAATACCGGTGGTATCAACCGATGTCGGAGCCTGTTCGGAACTGATCTACGGGTTTGCCGGAGAAGGAGACGCCCCCGGCGGAATTGTCGTACCTGTAGCTGATGCCGCGGCGCTGGCGGAAGCAATCACAACGGTTATTACAGACCCGCAGTTACAGTCGAAATTTGGTCAACAAGGTAAAGACCGGGTTTACCGGAGTTATCAGGAACAAGATGTTATGAGTCGCTTCCGTGATCATTACCTGAATCTGGATAAGCGGGAGCAGTTAAGCGAAGTTTAATAGAGATTGGTCAGATGGACGGTATAGGATTTGAAATGCGGAAGCTCCTCCAGGCCCGAACTTATTCGGGCACGGCGCGGGCCTATCTTCATTCCGCGCTCTTCAGTTGTGGACCCTGGATTATCTCGATTATTTCGATAGCGGTGTTGAACTTGATGTTGCGGGACGAAATCAGTCAGGATGATCGAACGTTATTTTCGTCAGTCGTGACTCATGCTTATGCGATTGCCTTGCTAATTACCGGTGGGTCTCAGTTAATTCTTACGAGACACAGTGCCGATCTGGTTTTTGGCGAGTCGAGAGCGCAACTATTGCCAACCTGCATTTCCGCGATGACGATGGTGACGCTACTTTCGTTGATCGTTGGATTTGTCGTGTTTGGCTTGTTTTGTGAAGGATCCATTGCTTTCAAATTGGGAGGCATTTCACTAACCGTATTTGTTTCCCTGATCTTCGTCGGCGCCAACTTTCTGGGGACACTGCAAAAGTATAGCGGGGTGGTCGGTGGTTACGCTCTCGGATATGTAGTGAGCTGCGCCGCAGGGTGGTGGGCAGCCGTGTTCCTAGGTATTGAAACGGCAGTTCTGTTCTTTTCACTGGGACACTTTGTTCTCCTGATGACCATTCTCTATATCTTAACGAGGGAACTTGGTTTTACCGACTCTTTATCAGATTGGAGCTTTTTACGCTGCTTCACTAAATTTCCTGAACTGGCGATCTGCGGCTTTTTCTACAATTTCGGAGTGTGGGGTGATAAGATCCTGTTCTGGTGGCTCGCTCACGATTCCCAGCAAATCAACGGCATTCTAAGATCCGCGCCAAACTACGACATGGCGATCTATTTGAGCCTACTATCTATCGTTCCGGGGTTCTCCGTTTTTTTTCTAGCACTGGAAACCCGGTTTTCACCTAATTTGAAGAACTTTTCGGAGGCGATTACCGGCGGGGCGAGTCTCGCTGTGATCGATGAATGCAAAGCTAAAATCGTCGCAGCATTGCAGGGAGGATTTAATAAGTTATTCGCCGTTCAAGGTTTCACCACGGCGATGCTGTTGATCATGTCGGAACCGATTGGCAGACTTTTATCTATCGGCGCCCTTCAGGTCGGTATCTTTCAGGTGACGCTTATTGGTGCTTTTCTCCTAATTGTCTTTTTGTCGATGCTGACGGTTCTGTTTTATTTCGATGATCGGAAAGGGGCGATGTGGAGCGCGATCGTCTTTGGTCTGGGGAATGTGCTTCTGAGTTACTATTCACTGCTGGAGAGCGAAGCCTGGTATGGTCTTGGCTTTGTCGTTTCCGCCGCTGCGGCGGTAGCGATTTCGTCTTTTCGTCTTAACAAAAGAGTCAAAAATCTCGAGTATAATCTTTTCCACAGTTGATCGGCTCGAAGTTCGCTATCAGCTTTTTGGCTCTGGCCAATCGTGTTTCGGGTAGCGGCCACGTAACTGGGCCCGCACTCCGGCGTAGCTGCCCCGCCAGAAACCGGCGAGATCTTCAGTGACTTGAACAGGCCTCTGGTTTGGCGCGAGAATTTCGACCACCAGGGGGATTCGTCCATCTCCCACCGTAGGAGTGCGATCGATACCGAAGAGATGTTGAATCATCACCGATATTTTCGGTTTTTCGTTTTCGACATAGAAGACGCGGGAGTGTTTGCCTTCTTTCAACTCGACCCGCTCGGGGAGCAGGCGATCCAATAATCCGTAGTATTGCCCCGGGATCCAGTTCGTCAGCTCATCCATGACTGGCCGGTCTTTGATCTCTTTATAGCTGAACGCTCCGGTGCAAATTTGTTCAAGAAGCAGCATTTTTGCATCATCATCTATTTCGGGGATTTCGTATTCGGGAAAGGTGCGGGCGAGTAGATTGATTCTGGCGATATATTCATCGACTTTCCGATCCCATTTTTTTAAAGTCAGTTCGCCATTGAAGACCTGTTCGGCGAGAATTCGTGATGCTTCAGCTTCGGGGACTTCGCCACTGCTTTTTGATGTGATTACGAGATCGCGAAATCGGGTTTCAACTCTTCCCTCGACCCGCCGGTTGGATGAATTGTAGATCCCTCCGTTGTATTCGGAAAAATCATTCGGAAAATGTTTTTGGAGTAAGGCTTCACTGACGGAGGTGCAATAGTCGAGTTTGACTTGCACATCTTTCCCTTCAATCTCAATCACTTCGGAAGCAATGAACGGTGTCGGAATCTTCGTGACGATACTACCTTTCTCCAGCATCCCGCGTCTTTTACCTACCAGTTGACAGGCGAGTGTAGCGGAGTTGTTTTTGATAGCAACTCGATCGGAAAAGCCGGTGATAAGAATATCCGCGATTTGCTCCGAGTCCGGTTCACGGTTCTGTGCCTGATTGGGATACATCCGTTTTGCGACGGTTGAGAGTTGCCTGGCGATTCGGTCGATATCGCGCCCGGCTCCTCCGTGCACTCCGATTTGATCGCAGGCGTGACGATCAAAACGGGCCCGGCTTGCCTGCTGCCACGCCCTCACCAGTGCCTGGTAGTCGGACTGATCGCCCGCTGCCTGATAATCACTTCGGTCGACTTGACCCTTTCCCGAAAGAAAGAAGGGCCGGGACTGGGCGGCGGCCGTGACGATGGCAAAGTAATCGAGGCAACCGAGACTGGCTGCTTCGACCAAAATACGACCGTATTGAGGTGCCACGGGGAGGCGACTGATTTCGAGGCCCATCTCGGTCAGTGCTTCGGTGTCGTCGAGGGCACCCAACTGCGTCACCCTTTCGATCGCTTTCTCCAGAGCGTTCGGGTCCGGCTTCTCAAACCACCGAAAATTCCGAATGTCACTAATGCCACTGGCTTTCAACAGAAGAACCGCTTCGGATAAATCCATTCGCAGAATTTCTGATGGAGTTGCCTGGGCCCGGGTTTCCTGGTCTCGCTGGCTCCACAGTCGTATCGCTTTGCCGGGCGCCGTTCTGCCGGCGCGTCCGGAGCGCTGATCTGCGGATGCCTGCGATATTTTCTCTATATGTAAAGTGGTAATCCCGCGGCGGGAATCGAACGCTGAGCGTCTCTCAAGTCCGGAGTCAATCACCAGCAAAACCCCATCGATCGTAATAGAAGTCTCCGCTACATTCGTCGCCACTACAATTTTAGGACGAGTCGAATTAGAGATGGCTGCATCCTGCTTTTCAGGTGGTAAGTCGCCGTAAAGTTCCAATATTTCAAAATTTTTGGCCCAGGAAGCGCGCCTCAAACCCTCTACTGTTTTCCTGATTTCGTGTCTACCCGGCATAAACACGAGGGTATGTCCTTCGACCGCGCACGTTTTAAAATGATCCCTGATCGCTCTTACGGCCAGATCCCAAATTTGATCTTTGTGTCTTTCTTTCGGTGGGCAATACTCTATCTGGACGGGATAGGTTCTTCCTTCGCTTTTTAAATGGTGAGCGCACTCGCCGAAGTAGGCTTTTAAAGGTTCAATTTCGAGGGTGGCCGACATCACTACAATTTTGAGATCGGGGCGCCGGGTTTCCTGCACCTCAAGACAGCGGGCCAGACTGACATCGCCAAAAAAGTTCCTTTCGTGGAATTCGTCGAAGACGATTGCTGAAATACCTTTTAGTTCAGGATCCTCCAGAAGCCTTCTAATCAGGATTCCCTCGGTTACAAAACGGATCCGGGTGTCGCGGGAGATCACCGATTCAAAACGCACCTGATACCCCACTTCCCTACCGACTTTCTGATTCCGTTCGCTGGCGACCCGACGTGCCAGCATACGGGCGGCGATTCGGCGGGGTTGCAGAACGTAGATCTCACCTTTCTCTACCTGGCCGGAATCGATGATGATCTGAGGAACTTGAGTCGATTTTCCTGATCCGGTAGGTGCTTCGACTACAATCCGGCAATTCTTGCTTGGATTTGATAGGATCGATCGGAGTTGATCTTCGATTTCGAAAATAGGTAGCGACATAGGTATTTGTAGTGAGCTTTAGATGAAGTAGGTAGTCGATTGATTAATATTTATTAAAAATAAGTAATTATAAATTTAAAACTATTGTTGCATAAAATATATAAATGTAATAAATTTAAGAACTACCGATTATTATGGCTTTCAAGCTTTCTACTTCTACTAAGTTAAATCAACTTTCTCTCTACGAAAACCGTGATCGCGAGATACTTTCCTACCGACAATTTGGAGAGGCTGAGAACTGTGTGATTCTAATTCACGGATGGATGACCAGTGGTATTGTCTTCGACCAAATCCTGGAGCAGGCTGAGTTGGAGGGCTTTCGGGTGATCGTTCCGAACCTGCGCGGATCGGGTATGGATGGATTGGATGCGGGTCCATTTTCTATAGTTCAATACGGTAGAGATATCATAGATTTGGCGAATCACCTACAACTCGATAAATTTCATGTAGCAGGACATTGTATGGGAGGTCAGGTCGCTCAGTGGCTTGGATCTGAATTGCCTACCCGGGTGATCAGTCTTTCGTTAATCTGTAGTGTGCCGGCTTCGGGGTTGACGTTCCCTGAAGAACTTTCGGAGGCTTTTAGAAATTCTGGTAAAGATATCGAAGTTCAGGGGCTGATTCTCGATCAGCGGAGTCCGAATATGACGATTGCGGAACACGAAAGATTGCTCGCTGAGGCCGGTCGTCTCAGTAAAGCTTCGATCGCTGAATCCTTCGATGCTCTCTGTGAAGCCGATTTTGAAGATCAGCTGTATCGCATCAACTCTCCGACATTGGTTTTGGCCACAACCGATGATCCAACGATTTCCAAGGAGCTGCAGAAAATGACGGTTGCAGGTTCGATCAAAAATGCACGTTTTGACGTGTTGGAGGGGTGCGGTCATTATCCCCAGTGTGAAAAGCCGGCAGAGATTGCGGGTTGTCTGAAAACTTTCTGGAATCAAGCGACGCCAATCAAGTTCCAACTCCCGGTGAGTTAGTAAAAAGGCTTTTTCACGATTTCAGCCGGGAAACTCCGGTTTCGAATTCCGATGGAAAGTTTGGTCCCGATTTTTGACCGTTCACGGGGAAGATAGGCCATTGCGATTCCGACTCCGAGGGACGGCGACAGGCTTCCGCTGGATAGTTCGCCGATCTTCGTCTCGTTCTCAGGGTTGAGCACATCGTATCCGTGACGGGGCGGGGGAGTTTTGCCGATCATTTGAATCGCGACCAGTTTATCTCCGGTTCCGTCTCTTTTCTGCGTTTCGAGAACTTCGCGTCCGATAAACTCAACCGACGTTTTCAGTTTTACGAAAAATCCTAGGCCAGCCTCAAGCGGGGTGTGCGCCGGATCGAGGTCGCTTCCGTTGAGAGGATAACCTTTTTCGAGCCGAAGCGTGTCGCGGGCGCCTAGGCCGCAGGGTTTGGCGCCGTGCTGAATAAATTTCTGAAACCAGTCGGCAATGGTACCGCCCGGTGCGAAAAGTTCAAAACCGTCTTCTCCGGTGTAACCGGTTCGGCAGAGGATGATGTCGTCATATCTTGCGATTCCGTTTCGACCGGGCAGGGGACAATCGGGGGAGATCCCATTCCATAGTTTTTCGGAAATGGGTCCCTGAATGGCGAGCCCTCCAAAGTCGGAACTCTGATTGGACAGTTCGATATCAGGATCCCGGTGGCTTTCCAGCCAATCGAAATCCGCCTCAATCATCGAGGCATTGACCACGAGCAGAAAGGAATCGGCGCTCTCCCGGTAGATGATCATATCGTCGATCACACCTCCCTTTTCGTTGAGCATCAGGGTGTATTGTCCTTCGTAGTCGGATAAAACGGAAGTGTCGTTGGTGAGAATTCGATTTAGCCATTCTGATACCCGGGGCCCCCGGGCCACGATTTGACCCATGTGGGAAATATCGAAAACGCCGCATGATTCGCGAACGGCTTTGTGTTCCAGGACAATTCCTTCGTAAAAAATCGGCATTTCCCATCCGGCGAACTCAGCCATGCGGGCCCCCAGTTCTTCGTGATTTTTTGAGAGTGGCGTCTTCTTCATGGGATCCGATGTAAGCGAAATCAGGCGTTCTGTCGAAAAGGAAATGACCGATTGAAAAAATAACCTTCCTCTCGCACAATACCGACTTATGCGATTTGCAGAGCGAATTCTAAATCGAGCGGAGTTAAAATTAGGAAAACTTGCCTTCCAGGGAATCCTCCGCTGGGTGGCCGGTTTTCAGTTGCTGGGCTTTATCCTCGTGATGTTTTCCCAAGGCTACATGGAAACGATCGCGTTCGACAAGGAGAAGATTTTTTCCGGTGAGGTGTGGCGATTGTTCAGCTGGTTGTTTATGCCGGGCAGAAGCATTCTCTTTCTCATCACGATCATGTTCACCTTCTTTCTCAATGATCTGATTGAGGGTGCGATCGGAACCTTTCGACTCAATTTGTATGTGATCGGTATGGCCCTTTTCCTGACGCTGGCCGCTCTCTCGCCTCTATCGAATGTGATTTATCTTTCGATGATGCCGTTCGCATTCTTTTCCTCGATGATATTTGCGGCGGCTTGTTTCTTTCCCGATTTTGAGATCCGCCTCCTCGGGATTATCCCGATTAAGATGAAATGGTTGGGCTGGATGGACGCCGCTATCCTGATTGGCACGATCGCTCAGAATCCGATTCCGGGAATCAATGCGGTTTTAGTGGGCTTCGGAATGATTCCGTTTCTTCTCGGAATCTTTCCCGCCGTGGTCTCGAATCTAAAAAATAATGCCACCGCAGCGGCCCGCCGATCCAAATTTCAGAAAGAGGTGGGGGCCGCCGATGCTGAGGCATTTCACACCTGTCACGAATGTGGAATCACCGATGTTGATGATCCCACCTTGGAATTTCGAGTCTCCGCGGAAGACGGGGAGGAGTATTGTGTTCCCTGCCGGGAAAAACAGACGTAATCAGACAGGTCTGTCCTGATCTTCCTGAGGATCAGGCGTTGTCGATTGGGAGTCAGCGACGTTTTTCTCGTTTAGGTAGGAATCCATCTTCTCCTGTTGGAGTTTTTGCATTTCCTCAAACTTCGCAACCGCCTCGTCCTTCTTGACCTCCAGCTTCTTGACCATTTCTTTGCCTTTTTCAAGGGCAACCGCATAAGCCTCCTTGGCGTCGGTCGCGTTGAAATCGAGGAAGGTTCCCCGGGTTTTGAAATGGTTTTGAGCAACCTGGCAAATCGCATAGGTCGACGCCCCGGATAGACCCGCCATGGTGAGTCCACCCGCGACAGTTCCCACTCCGGGTACCAGTTTTATGGCGCTGGCTCCAAGGCGGGCGAGGGTGCTCCCGGCCAGTCCTGTGGCAATGGCCTTGGCGTTACCATCGGTAATGTCGACGCCATGAAGTCCGGCCAGCTTTTTGAGCGCATCGACCTGAATCGCGGTGACGCTGGCGATGTCGACCAGTGGAATCGGAATGAGTCCCGCTCCCATCGAACACAAAACGTGGTCTTTCACAATCTGGTGGGCTTTTTCCTCCAGTTCCGTCCTTACGGGCGGGTTCTGTGGTGTCGGGCAATCGGCTACGGCAGTGGTTGCGGCCTGGTCGGTTTCTTCGGTAATATTGGAAAAGTTTTCTTCAGTCATGATTGGATGATAAGCGATTGCGGGGGCGGAGCGATTACAATCGCCTTCGTGTTTTGGACTACCGAAGCGCGGACGTATAACGTCTAACCGAACTTGAAAAGCCGGCACGATTTGGAATGAGTGTCCCATGTTAAGAACTATTACAGTCACATTGTTTTCGGCTTTATGTGTTACTCCCATCCTTTCGATGGGCGGCGAACTCGATCCTGCGCAGCAGGATTGGTTTGAGCACTACAAAAAGCAGGCCAACATTCCGAAATTCGACGAAATGTTGGCGAATGCTGATTCTGAACCTGATTTGGGCGAAGGATTTGAGACGTTATTCAACGGGAATGATTTGAAAGGCTGGACTCCGCGTGGAGGAACCTGTCAGTTCGAAGTGGTCGACGGTAAGATTGTGGGAACGGTGGTCAAAGGATCGTCCAGCACCTACCTGAGCACTGACCGGGAAGATTATGCTGACTTTGTTTTCACCTGCGAGATGAAATGGGCAGTTGATAGCAACACAGGGATCATGTTCCGGGCCCAGAGAAAACCGGGTGCTAAAGGGGAGACGGTATTTGGGCCTCAGGCGGAGATGGAAGCCGAAGGGTTGAATCGCGGCTGGTCCGGTGGAATCTACGGTCAAAGTGTCGGCGGATGGCTTTATCCGTTATGGCTGAAGAGTCACGCGGAGGCGCGGAAGGCGCAGAAGAAAGGGGAGTGGAACCGGATTACGATCGAGGCTAAGGGCAAAGTCGTGAAAACCTGGATCAATGGCGTGCCCGCCGCTCACTGGGTAACCGATGAATACCCGAAAGGCTTCTTTTCCCTTCAGATTCATTCAGGAAAAGAGGGGGAAGTTCACTTCCGCGATATCCGGGTGAAAGAATTGAAATAAGACCTCAATCAGCAAAGGGGAGCACCATCTTCAGCCCGCTGGGAACGGATTCGGGGATGGTGTGATCCAAATTACGAGCCGCCGGGCTGGTCAGGGCTTTGAGGAAGGCCACCAGGTGGTCGACTTCTTCATCGATCAGATAAGTCGGGATTTTCATTTCCATCGGCATCGTCTTTTTCACATCAGCAATGGTGTGGCGGTCGTTATGGACTGCACCGCGAAATTCCGGTTCCAATTGAGTCACATCATAGTTCTCCAGGGCGTAGACCGGGTTAAGATGGTGTCGGATCGTATCTTCCAGAGTGGAATAGGCACCGTTGTGCATGTAGGGAAAAGTCAGTTCCACGTTGCGTAGCGGCGGGGTTCGGAAAGCGTATTTTTGATCAAGATCGGCATTGCTGCGATGAGCGACCCCGTAATCGGCCTCTTCGTTTCGGTCGGGTCCGGGACCAATCGGGATCACTCCGATGTTGTGCATTTTCTGGTCGGTCATAAGGCGACCGGAGTGACAGGATGAACATTTGGCACGGCCGTAAAAGAGCTCAGCTCCGGCCAGTTGGTCGGCGGTTAAAGCAGTGTCGTCGCCTTCGAGAAAACGGTCCCAGGGACTGTCGCGAAGGGTAAAGGAGCTGATTTCAAACGCGGCGATTGCGTTTCCGGCTGCCGCAAAATTGAGTGATTCCAGATCGCTGTCCGGATAGGCTTTTGCGAAGAGTTCGCGGTAGCCTTCGATGCTGAGGAGGCGTTTCATCAGCGCCTCCCAGATATCATGCTCGTTTTGGCCGAGGATTTGCCCGACTTCGTTGTGAGCACCTACGGAATCGGTTTGGCCCTTGGTTCCCCGCATTTCATCGTTGGAGAGGACCGGCATCATCGCTTGAGCGGCGGCGAGGTTTTCCGTGTTGTCCGGCATCCGGACCTGATAGAGCCCTTCGGACTTGGTTAACCGCATCGAATTGACGGCGAATTTTCCCGGTTCGTATTCGTGAATCCGGCCATCCCAGAACATGTTTTTCCATTCGGAATCACCGCGGTTGAAAATTTCAGGGGAGTTTCTTGGAGTGAATGGGTGGGCTGCCCGGTTCAAATCAAAACCAACCAGAACGGGATCGCGACCTTTGACGGGAACGAGCCGCAGTCCTTCGGGCATCCGCTTGCCGCCTTCGACATAAGCTTTGGTTCCCACCGCCCGGGAACGCCCGTCGCCAGTCGCGGCAGATGGGTGATGACAGGTCGCACAGGAAACATCGCGGTTACCACCGAGCACCGGATCGAAAAACAGAGCCTGACCCAGATCGACCATCTCTTTCGGGTATTTTCGGGGTTCTTCCAGCGGGGTGACATTTTGCTCTGCCAGCGTGTTGCGAAGAGCCGGAATGTCAGTGGCGAAAATTGGTAAAATCGCTGCGAAAGTCAGACTGTACAGGGTACAAAGTCGGACTGTACAGGGTACAATTCCAATGTGTACCGGGGACCATTTACATTTCTCGGTTTTCATCGGTCTTAAAGATTCTATCAAGGTTTCCGTTTTAATTTCAAAAACGAGGATTCCGGTTTGATGCTCTGTCTACTGATTTTGCCGTCAGGCCATCGTACCGTGACTGAAATTTCTTTTTTTGTTTCTTTCGGGACGGCAAACACACCGTCGGTTCCCGATTGGGAGAGATATCCTCCTCCGGCGCTTACTTCGAAGGTCTGGGGCGGTAGATCCCCGGCATTTACGGTGATCCGCGAACCGATCGCCGTTGGATTGCCGGCTCCAAAACTGAGGCGGACCCGCAGGGGACGATTCGAATTTTGGTTGGCGGTATCGTTTACAAAGATCTCAGGGGAATCATTATTCAATCCCACGACAAAATCCTCGCGACCGTCATTATTCAAATCGATCGCGGTAAGGCTCTTGGCATCACCCGGGACTTCAAGACCGCTTTCTCTCGGCCATACGGTGGTGAAAGGTTCATCAGATTTGCCGGTTCCCTGCAGGAGGATGCTTAAACCACTGCCCATGATCCCGATTTCCTCTGCGGGATTGAGATGATTCTGCACGAGATAACAATCCGGGTGACCATCCAGATTCACATCCCGGAGGATGACGCCGTAGCCGGGAGATATCTGGGCAAGCTGGGGGAGGGGCTTCATATCGAAGATACCTCCGCCCTGATTGATCAGCACACTGGTTTCCATATTGTTGACCTTGAACTGCTCTGCCTGCGAGAATTTTTTCACATCGTAGATATCGCTGATTTTGGACTTGGCGTAGTTGTGAAAGGTCTGTTTTTCTCTGAGGATAAAACGCATCGCACCACCTGCTGCCATAAATCCGGCTCTGGGGTAGCAGACCTGTTTTCCGTTTTCGGTTTTGAAGTAACCCTCGACGATATGTTTTTTGCCGGAGCCATCGAAGTCGCCGTAGAAAAGGAGTTCGGGGTGGCTCAAACCGGCACGTCGGTAGGTATTGGTGCCCATGTTAGTGACGACATAGTCCATGTCGCCGTCGTTATCGATGTCGCTGGCGGCGATTCCATTCCACCAACCTTCGCGGGCGAGGCCCTCGCCGGAAAGCTTCGCCTCCTCGGTGACTTCGACTAACTTGCCCTCTTTATTTAGAAAAAAGCGAATCAATCCCCAGTCCGTGGTGACCAGTAAATCCTGCCAACCGTCGTTATTCGCATCGCTCCAGATGGCACTGGTGACCATACCGACCTTCTCTAACTGAGGCGCCAGTTCGGTGATTACGGATTCAAATTTTCCACCGTTGTTGCGCAGAAGTTGGCTGGTGGGTGATTCGGGGTAACGTCCGGGAATAGAGCGTGAACCAACAAATAAATCGAGGTCTCCATCCCGATCAAAATCGCAAGCGGCGATGACGCTTCCACTATGGTGAGCTTCGGGCAGGGCATCGGGTGCCAGGGTAAAATCTCCGTTATTATTCAGGTAGAGTCTGTCCTGCAGCGTCTCGGCGCCGGGTAGACATTCGACTCCACCACTGACGACATAAAGATCGGGGTCACCATCGCTATCGGCATCGAAAAAGAGACAGCCCATATCTTCGAAGCGAGCATCCTTGTTAAAGGCGTCGATAATTTGCGGTATAAAGAGGATGTCCTTCGATCCTGAAGTTGTCTGGTTTTCGAAAAGCTGACCGGGCTGTCCCGCCGCTCCTGCGAGATAGAAGTCGAAGTCCCCGTCTCCATCGATGTCGCTCCAGGCCTGGCCCGGGCCGAGCTGGGAAAGTTTCAATGGCATGAGTGGCTGCCGATCAAAGTCATCAAATTCCGTCTCGCGATGATCGAAGCCCTTCAGAGACGGTATTTTGGTAAACCAGGTATTGGTAGGTCTCCGCGAAGTCACCGGATCTGATTGCTTTGCTTCGCCTGCGGGTTCGGTGATGGTATAGCGTTGATTAACCGCCAGATTTTTGAATTCCTGGACTTGGCCGGACGGCCACTCGATCTTCAAGCTACTGACTTCTTTGTGTTCGCCGACGCCAAAGTGGAAGATCGGTTCGTCTGCATCCAGAAAGCCTCCATAGGGAAAGAGCTGCCGGATCTGGGTTTGCCCGTCGGAGGTAGTGAGAGTGGCGACACTGCCGATACCCTGTTTATTGGATCTGGTCCCTTTCAGATCAACGACGATTCGGTTTCCCTTGGTCGATTTATTCCAGTAGATGGATAGCGGGTCGGCCAAATTGGATACCAGCAGGTCCATTCTGCCATCGCCATCGAGGTCGGCAAGCGACGCACCGTATGACATGCTGAGATGGTCCAATCCCCACTCGGCGGAAACATCGTCGAAGCGGAAGTCACCCCGGTTGTGGAAGGCGAGATTCTGCTCCCGGCGTTCCGGAGTGCCTTTGTAGTGATCCCAGTGAGTTTTCCCTACCAGCGCGGCGTGATCGATATCGGGAAGGTCGGAGTGATTGAATTGCCGGGGGACCCCGTTGCAGAAAAACAGGTCCGCCAGGCCATCGTTATCAAAATCTGCACTGCGGATCGCCCAGGTCCATTCGGTGTCAGCCACATTGGATAACCAGGCTCCTTCGAGAAATTTATCGGTTCCGGTATTGATGTGAAGAGTATTTCGCATCATTTGATAAGCCCCGCCGACACCTTCCAGGTTGTCGAGCCGGTCCGCCATATTCGCCATGGAGGCGGTTTGCATGTAGTGAGTTCGGGGCAGCATGTCGGCGAGCACAAAGTCAATCAGCCCGTCATTGTTGAAATCGCTCTGCACCGCTCCCATCGAGAACCAGGTGGTATGGCGAACCATTTCCTCTGACATTTCGGTGAAGGTGCCGTCCCCATTGTTCCGGTATAGAAAATCGGGGCTCTTAAAATCATTCCCAATATAGAGATCCGGCCATCCGTCGTGATTGTAGTCCCACCAGGTGGCTGAATTTCCCCAGTGGGCATCTTTATTCATCCCCGCTGTCAGAGTGACTTCGACGTATCCCTTCTCACCATCGTTTCTGAAGAGGAAGTCGGGGCGGCCGCATTCGGTGTAGAGGACTTCGCCGTTTTCACCTTTACTGAACTGATTGACGCGATACCAACGTTTGAACTCGTCGTTGACCTCCAGCTTTCCGTTCTCATCAACTAGAGGGATCGGTTCGGCCGGGCGGCCACCCTCCCGATAGATTTGATGGGTGAGAATGTAGAGATCGAGATCGCCGTCCCGATCATAATCGGCAAAGGCGGAAACGACACTGCCGTCTGCGATATCGAGACCGTATTTCGCGGCTTCGTCGACGAACCGCAGCGGTCCCTTGTTTCGCTTGCCATCTACGATTGTCTGATTGACATAGAGATTGTTAGGCGAGTCATAGTTACAGACGTAGGCATCCAGGTCCCCGTCGTTATCAAAATCCACCAATGAAATTCCCACCGCCCAGGCATCTCCTCCACTAACTCCCGCGGATTCGGTGACGTTGGTGAACTTCATCTTTTTGTTTTGGAGATAAAGACCGTTCTCCCGAGGGCCGTTTCCTGCAAAAATATCGGGTCTGCCATCCAGGTCCAGATCTCCCACAGCGACCGCGGAACAGGCTGAGCTGGAATGATAAGCGCGGGCCAGAGGGTGGTCTTCATCGATCGGGACGACGAGGTCGACTCCAGAATCCTCCGGAGGCAGTTTGTAGAAAAGCGTTTTGCCCGGATTGGGAGTGGATTTTTCGAGCTTTTTCGAGGCAATATCTTTTGAACTTCCGAAAACCGGAAGCAGTAGAGATAAAAGTAGGACTGGTAATGATTGGTTGATCATCATTCGATTCATGAAAGAGATGGGGGATATGCTGGTGAAAGGTGCCATAACCCTTCAGCGAGTCACTTCATTATTGACGCTATTGAGTGCCTTAACACTCTCCAACCCAGTAACTATTACGTTTAAGAGACTGGTTGTAACGGGCAAAGCAGTCGCGCTTTCGCGTGTTCTAATTCAATGGAACACAAAAGGGACGCCTAATTTTTCGAAAGCTTCTTTTTCCTCTTTCATGTAACGGTCCGCGAGGCGATCAAAACCGCCGCTTGACCGGTACTGTTCGAGGAAAGCATTGACCTGCTCCTTGAGCTCCGTGTCTCCTTTTCTCAAGCCAACACCCCAGGTCTCATCCCGGATTGGCTGAAGAATCGGACGCGTCGTGTCCGGATGCTTTTTCCAATACTGATAGATTGAAATCTGGTCATAAATAAAGGCGTCAGCCCGGCCCTGAACCACTTCGAGCACGCAGGTCGCAGAGGTATCCAGCGTGGTAAATTTGGCGTCGGGAAGATTAGCTTTCGCCCAGATTTCACCGGTAGTTGAGAGCTTCACCGCTATTTTCAGCCCCGCCTGCTTCAAGTCGTCTTTTGATTCGATCGGCGAGTCTTTGGGGACGAGAAGGCAGAGGCCGTTCGTGACGTAGCCATCGGAGAAAGCGATCGAGCGTGCTCTTTCCTCTGTTTTTGTCATCGAGGAGATAATCAGGTCGATTTTCCCGGATTTTAACGCTGGAATAATTCCATCCCAGGCGACATCCCGGATTTCAACCGGACGGTTAAGGAATTTGCCGAGGTCCCTGGCCATCGAGACGCTGATTCCTTCCGGTTCGTTCTGGTCGTTGCGCATTTCGAACGGGGGATAGGCCAGTTCCATTCCCACCACAAGCGCATCGCTATCCTCGTTCGAGCAGGCCGTAATCAAGAACAGCGCGAGAATGGTGGCGAGAAGAGGTTTCATTGTCCGAAATGGAGCGAAATTAGAGTTCTTCCCGGATCAATTCCTTTTGCCAATTGAGCAACATGCTCTCTTTTTCCTCTCCATCTACATTGGGAGACGCGAGAAATTCGAGATTCTGGCGAGTGGCGATGAGAGTCGAGTCAATATCGAGTTCTTCAGCGACTTTATCCCGATAATCTCTCATCCGGAGAAAACGGTCCTCGTCGATTTCCAGACGGGGGCCACCGTTGCGACGATACTTGACCGGAAATTCCGATTCGGGGATCTCTCTGATTTCACTGATCGCTTTCAACATTCTGCGAGCGAACGCAGGGCGAAGGTATTTGGGAGGTTCGATTCTCTCACCCTTTTGCAATTGTTTGGCGAACTCGATCAGCTCGTTGTTCGACATAAATTTGAAGTGAGGACGGTCGAGTCGCTTGCACTCTTCGTCCCGCCAGTTCCAGAGCCCTTTAAGGAAAGCCAGCCCTCTGGGATCGAGTTTGCCCCAACCGTTGATTCGCCAGACTTCGTCACCGCTCCGCTCTTCTCTTTCCTCAGCAATAACCCGGGCAGCCGCACACAATTCTTCGAACCACCCTCTCCGCCCTTTTTCTTCGAGTCGTTTCAGGTAGCGGTCGCCGAGTTCGATCAGATAGCGAACATCATTGAAGGCGTAGGCCAACATCTTCTCACTGAGTGGCCTTTTGCCCCAATTTGCTTTCTGGCTTTGTTTCGAAACAACGAGACCAAATTCCTCTTCCAGTAAATTAGCGAGGCCGTACTTCCGAACTCCGAGTAGCCGCGCTGCACTTTGGGTGTCCCAGACCACCTCGGGAATCCAGTTGAACGTCTTCCGGAACATCGACATATCGTAATCGGCTCCGTGCATCCAAATCGCTTTGGTGGTTTTGAAGAAATCGAGCATCGGATCGAGCTCATGTAATTCCACCGCCAGAGGATCAATAATCGCAAGATTTCCCGGCACCGCGAACTGGATCAGGCACATCTTCGTTTCGTAAGAGTGCAGACTATCGGCCTCGGTATCCACTGCGCAGATCTCGTGGCCTTCCGTCGAGAGGCGTTCGAAGTATGAGGCTATGGCCTCCGGGGTATCCAGATAGTGTTCTTCGGATTCAGACATTCAAAGGCTTTCGAAAGTTAATAAGACGTTCGGAGGGTGAACTTCGTGATTAATCGATGCCTCTCAAAATCAGTTCCGCATTGGAGCTGGTCGCCTTGATCTGACGCAGTAGCACTTCCATCGCTTCCGGTGCCGGTCTCGCTGCCAATTGCTTGCGAAGACCCATCACTCTGGGCATTTCATCGGCATGATAGAGGAGGTCATCCTTTCTCGTTCCCGATTTCAAAATATGAATCGCAGGGAAAATCCGGGCTTCGGCCATTTCCCTGTCCAGAGTTATCTCCATATTTCCGGTGCCCTTGAATTCTTCGAAAATGACGTCATCCATCCGGCTGTCAGTCTCAATCAGACAGGTCGCTACAATGGTTAAGCTGCCGCCTTCTTCAACATTTCGCGCGGCACCGAAGAATCGACGCGAGCGTTCCAGAGCTTTCGGCGATATACCACCCGAACCAATGGGGCCTCCTCCGCCGCCTCTTCCTCCGCGACCTTTTTTGCCCATTTTATTAGAAGCACCGGATTGACTGGCTGAGTTGTGACCTCGTGCCAACCGGGTAAGACTGTCCAGTAGGACGACTACATCCTTGCCTTGCTCGACAAGTCTTTTCGCCCGGTTCAGGACCATGTCGGCGACCTGGATATGGCGTGTCGCCGCTTCATCGAAAGTCGAGCTGTAGACGGAGGCGTTGACGGTCTCCCGAAAGTCAGTGACTTCCTCAGGACGTTCGTCGAGCAGCAACACGATCAACTCCACTTCGGGATGATTCTTTGCGATCGAAACAGCGATATTCTTCAGAAGAATCGTCTTTCCTCCACGGGGTGGAGCCACGATTAATCCTCTTTGTCCTTTACCAAGGGGGGAGACAAGGTCCATGACCCGTGAAGCAGCGGCACCGGCTTCGGACGTTTCCAGAATGATCCGCTCAGACGGGAAGAGCGCCGTCAGGTTGTCGAAGCCATTGGCGGATTCCCATTCATCAAAAGGAATTCCTTCGATTTCGATAATGGATTCCACTGAGAGGTATTTTTCCCTGTCTTTCGGGGCGCGAACCTTACATTTGAGCAATTGGCCGGGCCGCAGATCGCTTTTCTTGATCAGATTGGCTGGCACATAGACATCTTCCGCATTGGAGAGGAAGCTGAACGCAGGCCAACGCAAAAAGCCGAAATTATCGCCCGTGTAATCAAGAAAACCTGACGCGACCATAGAAGTGCCGTGCTTTCCATAAACTTGAAGAATTTCGAATATCAGTTGGTGCTTTGACCGGATACCGGCGACGCGCAGACCAATTTTTTGAGCAGCCTCATGGAGATCATTCAGCGATTTCCCTTGGAAATCATTGATATCGATGGACTCGGGAACTTCAATTTTTGGCTTTTCTTTAACGTCGGTAGCAATATTCGTCGTATCTTCGGCTTCTTTTGTCATGTACTGCTGCGGTTGGATGTAAATATCTCTGAAAGGGATTTAATCTGATCGTTAAAGGCTTCCATAGAGCCATCATTCCAGATTACGTAGTTGGATCGATTAATCTTTTCCTGAATTGGCAATTGCGCGGAAAGAATCTTTTCGGCTAATCCACGTTCCATGCCCCTGATGCCAGTTAGCCTGGCCAGTTGAGTTTTTTCTGAACATCCTATTACTAAGTCGGAATCTCTAAATATGGGAAAATCAACTTCGTAAAGTAAGGGAACTTCAATTAGGAGAAGTTCACCTTTCGAAATTTTGAGAAATGTCTCAGCTCTTTCTAAAACGGCTGGATGCAAAATATCTTCAACCTGTTTTCGAATCAGCGGATTTTCAAAAATCACGGTTCTCAAAACGCTACGGTTGATTTTACCGTCCGCCTCAAGAACTGAGCTTCCTATACAATCCTTCAAACGTCCTACAATTTCAGCTTCTGTCAACAGCTTGCTAACTGCCTCGTCACAGCTGAAAACGTCGCATTGGATACCGGGACTCTTTGAAAGGTGACTTAAAAGGTGGGACTTCCCACAGGCGATACCTCCAGTGACAGCGACGGTGATAGGCATCGGTAGGAAATAAAAAGGCGCGACAGATGCTGTCGCGCCTCGATTTAAATTATTTGGAGTAATCGATAGGTGGTGGAGCAAAGTTTCCACCTGGAGGAACCGTTGAAACTCTTGGACGAGGTTCAATAATGTTAGGTTGCTCTTCCTCAAGAGTTCCGTGAATTGGTTGTCCAGCGGGGTCTTGAATCACAGCCTTTACGAAGATCGTAAGATTGCGCTTCAAGTGAAGCTCAACATTTGTCCGGAACAAACGGCCGATGGCAGGAAGGTCCCCAAGGAAGGGGATTTTATCTTCCACATCCTGAATATCTTCCCGAATCAACCCACCAAGAGCAACGGTCTGGCCATCCCAAATCGTAACCTGAGTAGTCACTTTCCGTGTGTTGAAGACCGGCATTTCGATTCGGTTTTCCGTGATAACCACGTTCTCAGTTTGTCCGAGTCCGTTGACTGCAGTCGTCTGAATTGGTGATCCGTAGTTAATGAATCCATCGAATTCCACCACTTCAGGAGCCAAGTTCAAGTCAATCGTGTAGTTATCAGCTCCGAGAACCGGATCAACTTCCAGAGTAACACCTGTGTTCCTGACTTCAAAGGCAGTCGGGGTTGCTGGTGTGACTGGGAAACCTCCTGATGATTGAGTGGTTCCGGGAGTGGAAGACAAGGTGGTGCTTCCTCCGAAGGTGTTTGGAATCTCTGGTGGGTCGTATTCGGTTGGGTAGATAAATTCGCGAATGACTTCGATCTTCGCGCGGTTACCACTTCTGGCCATTACCGATGGAGCGGAGAGAAGATCAACGCCCTTCTTCTGGTTCAAAGCACGAATCATGAGCTGAAACTGAGGATCGGTGAAAACTCCGGAGATACCAAACACGGCAGGAGCCGCCTGATTGGTATTCGAAGCGCCACCGCCAGCTTCCGCAATAAGAGCATCGATGCTGTTGGTATCAATCGCGCGGGTTCCCGATCTCAGTGCCGAGGTCACAGGGTTTGATCCAACCGGAACGCCCACTCCGGGGTTCACAAAGGTATAATCTGTAGCATTGAAAGCTCCGGCCTGTCCGCCAGTAGTTCCGCCACCCGCAAATACCCGGGGAGTCGAGCCAACGTTGAATCCGCCCAGCAACCAGTCGAATCCCAGCTCTTTACCAACTTCTTCACCAATCTCGATGAACTTGGAGGTGATATAAATCTGCTTCTCGACGCCGCCTTTGATTGACTCAATATAAGCTTCTACCAAATCCATCTGATCAGGTGTGTTCTTAACGATGAGCGTTGACGTGCCAGGGTTATAGATGGCTGTGGCTCCCTGAGCAAAAGTGATACCCGCATTTTCAAGGATCTGCTTAGCAGTCTGACGGGTGATCGCTGCAGGACCTGCCGCCGGTTCAGGTGCAAATGGGTCAGCAGGGGCTCCACCGCCGCCTCCGCCCTGATTTCCTCCGGAAAGGAAAGTAGGAGGAACCGTGTATTGGTTAGTGAAAAGATCCGCATCCGGAGTGGATAGTGGGACCACGATCACCGCATGGGATTCAACTTTGTATTTCAATTGAGCGAGATTCGTTGTGTAACGAAGTGCCTCACCGAGAGGAACATTGGTAAGACGAAGGGTAATAGGAGTGTTAGCAACTCCACCACCGCCACCGCCAAGGGCAGCACCTCCGCCGCCACCTTCAAATCCGAAACCACCATCACCACCAGCAGGAGCGACGGCACCGCCGCCACCGCCACCGGCAGAGTCAGCGCTGAGAATGATGTTCACTCCCTTACGATTGATATCAGATTCCGCAAAATCGAGTTCGACACTCTTCTGCTGGATAAACTGCAAAGCGTCTTTCAAAGGTGTGTCCGAGAACTCGAGACTTGGAATCCGGATTGTTTTGAGTTTCTCTTCGTTACGAATGATGTCCTGAGTCGCTGAGTTAACCCCAATTGAAATGTCCGGGATATCGATAGCCGTTGGAACTGGCAGTTCCCACTCTTCAGCAATCTGACGGATAAAGGTTGAGCGGGTTTGGTCTCTGGCCACATCGTAGTAGTTCATCCGATGTCTTTCGACATTCTCAATGCTGCGACGAGCGGCTGAGTTGTAGCGGTCAATGTTAAGCGCTTTGTGATACTCTCTTTCGGCGCGGTCATAATCGCCATAATCGAGGTAGCCCTGTCCGGTTTTCAAAGCCATTTTGACTTTTCTTACTCGGTCGAGGTGCTGTGGAGTCAGCGCTGGTGAGTAGTACTCGGGATCATTAAGCTGCTCGAGAAGTCTTTTCGCCGCCAAATTATCGGGAGAAACGGTGGGGCGAAGCACATCTTCGATCAATCCCATGGCTTCATTGTAACGTCCAGCATCTGCATAGCTTCTTGCCAGAGTCGTTGCCGCCCGAGCATATTGCTTAACATAGGCCCGGCGCCGCTGAGCTGTCATGGGAGCATCAGGCAGCAAATCGATCGCGTTGTTATATTGTTCAACCGCTCCTTCGAAATCTCCATCGGCCATCAACTGTGAACCGCGCAATGCAGCGTCATCAGCTCTCTTGACCTGTTCCTGCATTCTGATCACATAGTTAGTGGCAATTTGAGGAACGCCGGGAGATGGGCCATCGCCAACGCCGATACCATCGCCAAGCACATTCGATGTCTGTGCTGCGAGGCACAAACCTAACGCGAACCCAGCTTTTTTTAAAACTCCAACAAGTGTGGTCATAAATTTTTTCTTAATTTAGCGGCTTAATCTCAAATTTGAAAGAATGAGGACATCATCAAAACCAGAATATGGCCCGAGTGTCAACTCTTTTAGTTCTTCTTTATCTCAACAGTTTCGGTCTTTCCGGGCGTTTCTTCATAAGAAACGGTTGCAGAATTTTCGTCGACCTTGGTAACCCGATATTTTGTGTTCGGATCAATGGCCAGAGGGAAGGTGTCACCTTCTTTTACAAAAAATGTTTTTCCGGGGTCGAGTGAAAACTCCAGTTCGGCGTAATACGTTGGTATCTCTTCCGCTACATTTCGAATCAGTTTGTGTTTGGTGCCTTTGGGGAGGTAGGTGATATCCAGAACGGAGGCGTCGATGGTAATTCCATTTCGTTTTGCCTGTTTTTCCTCAAAAGAGTCAAGACGGATTTGGTTATCTCCGGATGTTTCGCCAATCGCCAGGTAGAAGTTGTCGCCCTTTTTCCACTTGGAAGAGGGGAGACGTCTGATTTGAAAGCGGGTCTGGTCAGGTCTGGCGGCGAAAATGACGCGGTAGACTTGAGAGTGCCGTGCTTTCATCACCAGTTTTAGGGCGTAAGGAGGGTGAGACTCCGGGTTTTTCGGATCGGTGTTGCCGTTCCATTCTTCCATATTGGAGTATCCGTCGCGATCGGGATCCAATTGAAGTACGCTTTTATTCAGGAAGTCGAGATTGTTGCTGAGAAGCCATTCGTTAGACACCGGTGGGCGAATCTGTCGGGCCTCAGGATTGAGCATATCAATAGTAGTCCCCTCAATTTCCACGATTGGGATTGAAACGAACAGCGGCAGTGGCTTGGGCGGCGTTCCTTTATTGGGAAGATCCCAATTGGTATCCTTCTTCACGTAATCGATCGCGATATCGGTCTGACCCGTTTTTACTTCCGGAAGTTCTTCATTCGGTCTATTTGGTTCCAGTACAAACAGATCTTTAAAAGCGAGAGCCTTGGTCGCAAACCATCCGGATAAACCGATGACTATAACAGAGGCACTGACTAAGAGGATTTTGTCCCAATTTTCTTTCATATAACTTTTGGGTTAGCGCTTTCCTTTCTTCGCATTCGCATTCGCATTCTCGGATTGAATTCCATCAACTCCGGAAGGATCTAAGAATCTGACGATATCGATCACCATAAAGATCTGAAGTTTCTCCTGCCCCATTAAGACGCGTGCGTCCCGTCCCGATGGAACGTAGCCGTCTGCAGCGGCAGCACTCATGATCTCGGCCTCAGATGCATTGGGGAATCCCCATTTGCTCATATCACTCATCGAAGCAGGTGCCCCGGACTCTTTATTTTCAAAAACAAGGGCCTGTCTTGTGGTGGCACGGGTTTTCAATGGGCCTTCCTGAATTTCATTTTGGATCTCCATTACTCTGACGATATAGAAATATTCCTTATCGTTTGAGATTGAGTTCATGAAATTCTGGAAAGCTCGATGAGAGCAATTGATTCCCAACCTGACAGGGTATTTGTGAACGACGCCGCTTTCCTGCCTGTCAGGGCCTCCAATTTCTCCGGGGATCAGGTCTCTTGAGAAGATATACATCGAATCTCCCCCCGCTGTTATGATTTTCTTGAGGAGGTGATCGATGGCTTCAAGTTCGTAGTTTAGAATCGGAACGATGTCGGGAGATGGGACCGAATTTGAGTAGGCGTCGAATCCAAGTTGAAATGAGTCATTTTGAACAATTTCAAAATTGGCTTCGCTGGCAATTCTACGGAATTCACTGACCTTAGTTTTAACGGTGTCTTGAAATTCAATGTTTGCCATACTGGTATTCAGTTTCTTTTGGAACTGATCCAAGCTGGTAAACAGAGAACTAACTGACTTTTGATATTCGGAAACGAGATCAGACAACTTTCTAACGTTATCTTTATTCGGGTACAGCGGTTTTTTCTCTAGAGAGTTAATTGTTCCGACTTTGTCGCTCCAGTTTTCCTGAGCTTCGGAATATTTTCCAAAGGAAGAAAAGGCGAAAAATCCTGAGGCTCCGATAAAAAGGAGTGCAATGACGGCAAAAATGGTAAGCCAAACCTTCGATTTCATAAATTCAGTGTCTATTTTGTGAATTTGACCTGATTCTCTACAGGTAAAGGAAGTCTCAACTCCCAGGAATAGGCGAAGCGATCGTCTTCAGTACCGGCATCGACATTGAGAAGCTCGCTGACATCTTTGTCTGCGAGGTCAAACCGGGCTGGACGATTCGCCTCCTGGGACTTAACAGCATCTTCTTTCAATCGGTTAAAATAATTATAGACCACTCTGGAGCTCAAAGGGTTTTCTCTCCACAGACCCTTGATTAGAATTGAGTCGACCACTTGAGTGCCTCCCCCCACATTACTTACCAGCTGTTCTCCGCCCTCAGCAATCACAGGGTTGTTTTGAGATAAAGGGGATAAGCTGGTGACCCACATCGTGTCGGACTCCATCATGTTACTGAGGTAATTAAAAGCACGAATCCAATAAACACGCTGCCGGATCGCTGCGACAAATGGTTCCTGCTTTCGGTCAATCGTATCGATTTCAGCCTTAAGGTTCTCAATCTCCTTGTTGGCGTTCATCAATTGAGCCGCTTTGGCGTTAATGCTCTCCGCCTTTTCACTGGAAAGAGCCGTACCTCTTGAGAAATAAAAGCCCAGAGAGGCAAGTAATGCAGTAATAGCGGCTACGGTAAGAATCACATAGGGTTTCCTCCGGTCCATGTCCCGGTCGGCTTTAACCGAGTCGGGGACTAGATCAATGGCGGCGGGAACGGGACCTGCCTGCTGGAGGGCGCTTCCTACCAGCGCACCCAAATTGTGGGCGTTGGAGGCGATTCCCGAACTCTCAAGAGAGGAGGCAACAGTAACGTTGCGCAGGGCATTGAAGTGGTCGATCGGGATATTGAGTTTCTCGGCGAAAAACTCTCGAATGAAAGGCAGTGAAGTGGTGGCGCCGCTGAGAAGGGCGAGTTGGGGAGCACTCCCGCCTTGCTGACTCCGATAGAAATTTATGGTCCGCATGATCTCAGAGTGCATCCGCGTCAGCGAATTTCTGATGATCTTGGACATGCCGGCGATTTCCGGATCGTCATGATCTGCGTAAGGACCACCGAGGGCGACGAAGCCATCAGCAATCTTCTTCTGATCAGCATTGCTGTAGTCGGTGCCGAATTCCTTGGCAATGGCTTTCGTGATCTCGGCGCCGCCCAGTTTGATCGTTCTGATGAAAACCTTGTTACCCTCCATGAAGATGAGGTCAGTGGTTCTCGCACCGATATCAATCAGAAGGATGGGCTCCGCGATGTCAGAGTAATTAAATCTGAGGGCGTTGAAGTGGGCAACAGGTGAAATCTCAGCTCCTTTTGAGGTCAGTCCCGCTTCCTGAACGAGATCATCGATCTCATTCAATTCGTCTGACTTTACTGCGGCGAGGATCACATCGACTTCAAAATCGTCGGGCTCACCTACGAGCTGATATCCCCAAACCACTTCATTGATTGGGTAGGGGACCTGTTGCTGCGCCTCAAACTCGACGATTTCCTCCAGTTTCTCACCGTCAATGGCGGGCAGACTGGCAAATTTTAACAGAACAGGCTGAGACGAAATCACATACTTGGTTTCCGTCTTTTTCAGTTTTAGCGCGCCGACAACTTCCTTTAACGCCATTTTCGACTGAGCGAGGCGCTGGGCGTCATCAAACGGATCTCCGATCAGATCCGCGCGATGAAACTTTTCGAGTTTTAGTCCTCCACCTGATGTTTTGGAGAACGCTGCAACGGAAATCTGCTGCGAGCCTACATCCAGGGCTATGATTCGATCGTCTGCCATGCTAAAATTCTGTTCTGAATATCCGGGGAAAGTTTTACTGCACTTTCACTTCTGGATAGCGGTCGATCCACAGTAATGCAAAAGGTGTTTTTTCCTTTGAGAGAATTCCGGGCATGCTCTGCATTGTCGCCCAGAAATCTTTTCCTGTGCTGGTCTCTTTTCCGACAAGCACTCCGTTGTAATAAATTTCGACTCCAACCGCCTTTACGCTACCCATATCGACGCGTCTGTAATCGCCGGTGATTTTTCCCATTGTGGACGGAGCCACATAAACCGATGAGAAATATTCCTCTCCGCCAATCACGTTCACATGAGTGACATCGCCAGTCAAAACGATTCCGGAGCCATTCTCCGTTGTCATCCCGACGTAATAGCGGAAAAGCACTTCGCCGAGAACACCGTCGCTTGGCTTCACTCTGGCCGCCTCAAATTCAACTTCGATTTCGAGCCACTCTCTGGGATTTGGCACTTTCTTGTTGGAAACATCACCCGCCTGAAAGTTAGGGGTCTTCTGAGCTTCCTTTTCGACACCTTTGATTTTAATCCCATCTCCGGGAGCTACCATGACCTGCTGCTGAGCTTGGATAGATCCGGATAGAAGCAGTGTTGCTGCGCAAATTGTGCTGAATATTTTTAGATTTTGCATTTTATAAAACAATTATGAGTTTCGAGACTCCCACGACATCTTTTAACAATTAGGACGCTTTGAAGGCAACCTTAATTATTTAATTTATTCTCACTAATAAAGCGGCATCGCTTAGGATTACTGACTCCATCCCGTGCGATTCAATTTTAAAAACCTATCAAATGAACATTTTTTGAAAAAAGCCAAGGTTTAATTTAAGCGATTTCATTTTTTGTGTTCCGGGAATAGGTTGAGGATGGAGGTTTCATTGGCGTCGCAGACTCCCCGTTCGGTGATCAAACCGGTGACGAGGCGGGAAGGGGTCACGTCAAACGCATAGTTGGCCACTTCACTGCCCGGGGACACGATCGCCACTTCGGTCTCCCGGTCGCCAGAGCGGTCAGATAAGCCGGACATCATTGAAACTTCGTCACCGTCTCTCTTTTCAATGGGGATTTCTTTAACACCGTCACGAATCTGCCAGTCAAAGGTTGAAGAGGGTAACGCCACGTAAAACGGCACCTCGTTATCTTTCGCTGCCAGCGCCTTTAGATAGGTTCCGATCTTATTAGCGACATCGCCGGTGTAAGTGGTTCGATCTGTCCCGGTTATAACGAGATCGACCATCCCATTTTGCATGAGGTGCCCGCCGGTGTTGTCCACAATCACGGTGTGAGGAACCCCATGCTGATTTAACTCCCAGGCGGTCAGTCGGGCGCCCTGATTTCGGGGCCTCGTTTCATCCACCCAGACGTGCACCGGGATGCCGGCGTCGTGAGCGGCATAAATTGGAGCAGTCGCCGAACCGTGATCGACAAAGGCAAGCCATCCTGCATTACAGTGAGTCAGGATATTTATGGGCCGCCCTGGATTCTTTTTGGCGAGGTCTTCGATTATCGGCTTGCCGTGCTGGCCGATTCGATTGCACCATTCCGCATCCTCGTCGGCAATTTGCTGCGCTACGGATCTGGCCTTTTTAGCACCGTCTGAGATTGAATCCTGCGAAAGGATTTCGTCGAGTTGCCGACTGATGGCCCACTGCAGGTTTACCGCCGTCGGTCTGGTTGAAGCCAGAAAATCCGCCTTTTGGCGAAGCTCCTCTTCAAAAATTTTGCCCGCTGATTTTTCTGATTCAAACGCCGCGATATACATGGCATGAGCCGCTACTGCACCAATGCAGCCGGCTCCCCGGACATGCATATCCTTGATGGCTGCAGCCGCCTCCTCTGTGGTTCGAATCGTTTCGACTTCAAAACGGAAAGGTAGCCACCGTTGGTCGATAATTTTAAATTCGCCGGTGGATTCATCGTCCATCCAAACGGTCCGATAGGGGCGTCCGTTAACTTTCATTATCGTAAAGCTAGACTTGAAACGCGCTTCTGAAATCAAAAAAATCCGATTCTACCGCTGATTAACTTAGGCTTGCTTCGAAAAACGTACTTGATACGATTCCCTCCATGAAAGTTTCGGTTTTGTCTTTGGTTGTGCTGGGAATGGTTTCGATTGCTCAGGCTGCGGAACCTTTTGTGGCTCCCGATTTTGTGCGTGAGTTGGAAGATCTCGATGAAGTAAAAAAACAGGCTGAATCCGGGAACAAGGCCGTTTCATTTCTTCTGATGGAACCGGGATCGACCTGAGGCCCTTCAAATTCCGCAAGTTTTGTGGCGATAGAAGAACTGAAGAAAGACACGGTTATAATTTTCATCAGCGGATTGAATTTGCATAAAACTCCTCAGGTTGTGCAGGATGCGATAGCTAGTGATGAGGCGGCAGGTCCGACTCCGATCGTGGCGGTATGTGACTCAAGTGTCGAGAAGTTGATCGGAGTCATTCCGTATTTTAACATGAAGGATGTCAACGGATTCACCGGCATCCGGAAAGCACTGGGTGAATACCGGGGAATTCCCTACCAGCCTACTGAAAGTCGCTACCAATTAGAAAATTGGAAAGATCGCCGAGGGCGGGGGATCATAGCGACTTATGTTACGAGCGCTTCGGGCATTGTGACGTTGCGGCTCCAAAATGGAAAATTGTCGACCATGGCGATTTCCAATCTCAGTGAATCCGGACGGAAACGCGTTGAGGAACTGTCGGGCGGCCAGTAATTCACCGGTAATTTCGAATCACCTCGAGGAATGGCTCCAGATAGCGGTCAGCCTTGACTTCACCAACGCCTTTGATGCGGAGAGCTTCCTCACGGGTTTGAGGCCTGAGTCTGGTGAAAAATTCCAGAACCTGATTGCTGAAAATGACGTGAGCTGGAATACCACCGGCCTCCTCCGCCAGTTCCCGTCTCTTGAATTTCAACTGATCAAAAAGTTTCTCATCAAACGACAACTCATCCAGTGAGATCGATGGGATTTTCCCTTTGTTTCCAGTGATGGGCTTCTCAAAATGAGACTGTTCCGGCCATTCAATTTTGAAATCTGAGTTCCCTTTCATAACCTCGGCGCCCCGCCGGGTCAGGGTTAGGAGAGGAAACGGAGTTTTCTGGATTGCGACGAATCCGGCTTTTTGCAGTTCGCCAAGCAGGGAGAAAAGATAAGCCGAGCCCTGTTTTTTGAGGAGGCCGTAGGTGGAGAGTTTGTCCAGCTTGGCAGCTAACACCTCCTGGGAACGACCGCCCACCAGCATTTGGACAATTCGGCCTTTACCGAACCGTGCTTCCCATGAACCGTCCGGACGATGAGTCGAGCAGCGGGCGATGCCACTGAGCGCTTTCCTGACGATCACGAATTCCGCTTCCGTGGGACCGCGACGGGTCGAATTGTGCCCCGAGGAGCAGTTGTCGCAGGTCCCGCAATTTGCGGCGTCGTCCTCGCCAAAATAATTCAGGATCCAGGCCTGACGACAGGTTCGGTCATCATAGCAGAATTGAATCATCGCCTCGAGCCTCGACCGGTCGCGACGTTCCTTCTCGGCGAGAGCGGCGTGATCGATCACCAGATCTTCGGGCTTGGTTCCGGGCCTGGAGATCCGGGTGCCTCTCATCCGTTGGCCGGGGATGTCAAATCTCTCGATATAACCCGCTTTGGCGAGGTGGGAGAGGGCGCTTCCGGCCTGCATGGTGTTGTTCAACCCGACCTGCCCGGCGATATCTTTGATCGTCATGTGGATCTCGTTGTTAATTGCCAGTCTGGTCAGAGCCAAATAGATATCAACGATGGTTCCGTAGCCGGGATTGTTTCCGTCGATGAAAAACTCCTGAGTCCGGGTATCCGCGTAATTGAAATAGAGTTCGCACTCCGAACTTTCCCCGTCCCTTCCCGCGCGACCTGCTTCCTGATAATAAGCTTCGATACTGCCAGGCACATCAAAATGGGCCACAAACCTAACATCCGACCGGTCGATTCCCATCCCGAAGGCATTGGTAGCCACTGCGACATCCCGGGTTTTCTGAATAAACACATTTTGAGCCCAGGATCGGTCCTGGTCATCCATCCCGCCATGATAAGCGATGACCTTTTTTCCGATCGAGCCGAGGTGGGCACACACTTCCTCCACTTTCTTCCGGGTTGAGCAGTAAACGATTCCGGTGCGCTGCCGATCGATCATCGCTTCGAGTCGTTCATACTTTTCCCGGTTGCTTGCGCACTGGATCACCTTCAGGCTGAGGTTGGGGCGCTCAAATCCGCTGATTGAAACAAAGGGATCCCGCAGCTTGAGGTGTTTGAGAATGTCGGCGCGAACATCCGGCGTCGCTGTGGCGGTAAAAGCCGCAGTTTGGGGATTATTCAGCTTTTCGAGAGCGTCACCCAGTCGAACATAATCGGGCCGGAAATCGTGTCCCCACTGACTGAGGCAGTGAGCTTCGTCGACTGCAAAAAGCGATATCGGGACATCCCGGAGCGCGTTGATAAAAGATTGACTCCGGAAGCGCTCCGGAGCGACATAAACCAGCTTGTAAATCCCCCGGGACAAACCGGAGAGCCTTTCGTTCTGCTCAGCCAGAGTGAGGGTGCTATTGATCATCGTCGCGGCGATTCCCTTTTTCTCGAGACCGTCGACTTGATCTTTCATCAAGGCGATCAGCGGGCTGATCACCAGTGTGACTCCGTCCATGACCAGGGCGGGCAACTGGTAGCAGAGCGATTTTCCTCCGCCCGTGGGCATCACCGCGAGCGTATCTTTCCCGGTGAGCAATGCCGATACCACCGGTTCCTGACCCGATAGAAAATCGCGGAACCCGAAGTGTTGTTCCAACGCCTCGCGAGGATCACGAATGACTTTTGAGGAATTTGTGGAAGCAGACATCGGTATGGTTATTCGAACAGTACCCAGAGCTGTTTAAAAAGCAATTCGCAGTTAAAGAAATGCCTTGCCCGGCGTCCCATAAAAGAGAGTTTTAACCATTGAATCAAATATGAGCCTGAATTCGCTAGACTTAACTAAAGATTATCCCAGAAGTCCCCGCGCTGTCCTCGGCGGCTACGTGGTCGCCGGCCGGACGCTTGATAAATGTCGCGCTGTGATTGCCGGAACCGAAGGGGAGTATCATTTCGATTGCCCACTCGATCAGCAATTTCTCGAATTCGCCGGAATCTCCGCCGAAGACTTCAAAGCTTTTGTGGCAACCGGCGCCGACGACGATGCGGTTGCGGTATGGATTGGGGAAAACGGGAAAAAACACAGCAAAGAGGATATCGTGAAGTGGAACAACGATCTGCGATACAAGAGGATCAGCGAGATGCCGATCGAACTTCAGGTTTTTCTGGAAGATTACATTCCCGAAAACCTTCCGGAAGGAAAAGTGGTCTACCACTGGTTCGATGTTTACGATATCGAGGAAGGCCGAATCTAAATGCCGGTCAAAGTGAATAAAACCAAATTCCGGCCCTGCATCGACCTCCACGAAGGGAAGGTGAAACAGATTGTCGGTGGCACGCTCACTGACAACGGGGCGGGTCCGGCGACCAATTTTGAGAGCGATCAATCTCCGTCCTGGTTTGCGGAACGGTACGCTGAGGACGGTTTGATCGGAGGTCACGTTATCAAGCTGGGGCCGGGAAATGAATCGGCTGCGAGGCTGGCGCTGAGTGCCTACCCTGGTGGTTTGCAAATCGGTGGCGGCATCACCGCCGACAATTCTGCCGAATGGCTGAGGGCGGGCGCCTCTCATGTGATTTTAACCTCTTATCTGTTCGATTCCGAAGGCCGGTTTCTTGAATCCAACCTTGAGAAGGTTATCAAAGAAACCGGAACGGAAAAGCTTGTCATCGATTTGAGCTGTCGGAAGACTGATCAAGGCTGGATTGTGGCGATGAACCGCTGGCAGACTCCAACTGAACTGGCGGTGGATCACGAGACACTCGATTTTCTGGCAAATCGTTGCGATGAATTTCTGATTCACGCGGCTGATGTCGAAGGCCTTTGCGAGGGCATCGATCGCGATCTGGTGAAGATGCTGGGCGATTGGGGAAAAATTCCGGTGACCTATGCCGGTGGTGCCCGGAGTTTTGAGGACCTGATCGAAGTGGATACGATCAGTTCCGGTAATGTTGACCTCACGATTGGCAGTGCGCTTGATCTCTTCGGAGGGAACTTGATTCGCTACGAGGATTGCGTGCGTTTTAATCAGCAATCTTAGGGTTCTGGAAATTAGAGTTGTAGCAACGGTTAGCTTCGTGACGAAAAAAATAACCGATTTGCGTATTTTTCCGTCGAGTTATTCAGAAAGCTGGATAGTTTAGGCATCCTAATTATTACATATGAATTGTTTTCACCATCCGGTTGATATCAAAGCAAAGATTGCTCGAAAAAATTCCAAGTTTCATCATTTGGCGGAGAAGTCGGGGAATGTCCAGTCGGGATCGTTGATCCGGCGGTGTCTATCTCAGATCTCTCCCGATGAACCGGAGAAGGGGATCGCGGCCGCTCGCGTGATGCAGTGCGCCCTTCGGGAAATTAATAATCAGGACCGGGTAAAGCGCAGTCTTTCCGAGTCTTACGGCGTTAATTACCTGCTCACGTCGCTAAACCAGGCGATTCAGGCCTATGAGAACTACGGCAGAGTGGATGAGCTGATGTTTGTCTCGATGAGAATCGGCCGGGAACTCTCCCACCGGAATTTCGAGGCGACGAAGCCCGTTTCCCGGATTTTCTAAGCTCGCTCCTCGTTTCTTTTCAGAATCAGGAGCCAGTTTTCATAGACGACTGTGGCGAAAAGAAGCACCGCGAAATATCGGTGCGTGATCGCTGCTAATACCACCATCATGATGGAGATAAACAATCCGGTGAGGTGCAATAGCAGCGGGCTTCTTCCCGACATGAGTAGCGTCAGGATTCGGCCGCCGTCCATGGGTAGAATCGGGATAAGGTTCAGAATTCCCCAGATCAGGTTGCTCAGGAACAGAATCCGCCAGAAACCTTCCACATAAGGGAGGTCAATCAGCGGCGTAAAGTGAACGGGGAGAATCAGTAGCGCGGCGACCAGATTGTACATCGGTCCCGCAATTGAGATTTTTAGCGACTGGGTTTTCGTGAAATTTCCCGGTCCGGTGCAAAATCCCATGAAGGGGCCTTCTTTGATGTCGCCCAGTGCGATTTCCGAGGATGGGGCACCGTGTTTTTTCCGGGAGAAGGCATGTCCCAGTTCGTGCCAAATGACGGTAAAGATGGGCAGGATGACCCAGCCGGCGGCGTAAATAAGACCTTCCCTGCCTCCCGAAAACTGGTTCCAGGCGAGCAGCCCGCACATGATAATGAACAGGTAATGAATGCGGATCGGGATTCTGAAAAGTCTGAAGCGAAGCATCTTTTTTTGGAGTTAGACGAACGAAGCGTAAAAATCCGGCTTTTTCCTTAATTCACAAGAAGAAGCTGGGATTAGCTGAAGAGTGCCGCTTTTATTGCCATCTTGAAAACCGTTTTCCGGGAGATCTTGATTTTCTGTTTTTTGATCTGATCAATTCCCGCTTTTTCCAGTTTTTCTGCGGTGGCTTCGGCGAGGTAAAGAGGAAGAGTGGTGGCGAATTTGGCTTTGCGGTTCCGCAAATGTTTGACGTAAATTGACCCGGATTCGAGGTGATCCCGACAGACTTCGAGCCAGTGGGAAATGTCGTCATCCGGGAGGTAATTCCGGCCGTTCGGCAGATCTTCGTGAAGATCGCGGATGATGTTGATCAACTGCAGGCCTTTGCCGAAACGCTTACCATGTTCCATCAGGATGTCGCGATCTTCGTAGTCGGCGAAATGGTCCCCCAGATTCTCAAACCCAACCTCCGTCCAGAATTCGCCCACGCACCCGGCGACCTGATAGGTGTATTGCATCAACTCCTCAGCCGAGGTTGATTGATTTTCTCCTGTGAAATGGTCGAGATCCCAGATTTGGCCGGAAATTATGGTCGTGAGCACTTTTTCGACCGCTTTTTGATTCGCCGGGCTGAGAGAGTCGAGCCAGTCAAATATCGCGGGGAGCGATCTGAGGAGCTGTTGCTCGCCTGAATGGCTGATTTGATCCAGATGGGAATCGAAAGCGATGTCGGGATTCAACGCCGTCATTTGATTGAGGGCCGATTTTCTGACATCCAGCGGTGCGTTTCCGGAATCGGCAATAGTATCGGTCGCCCGGGCGAGAAGGTAACCGATCGCGATTGGTTCGCGCATTTTCCCGGGAAGGAACTGGATACTCAGATAAAATGAGCGCGACACCGATTTGAGGAGATCCGGAGGGATTGTACAGGGTACAGTCATGCGTTGTACAGGGTACAGTCTACCATCTGAGTTAAAGTGGAGCGATAAACTCGCAGATCACGATCTGTCGATCGGAGTGTGAGGTTCGGTGGGTGTAGGTTTTCAGGAGCTGCGCTTCGGGGGAGATCCAGATCTGATCGAGCCGGAAGATGGGGAATTTCGCGGGGAAGGTGTTCCCGGTGCCGCGCCCGGAATTGTCAAAAGCATCGCGGAGGCCCGCTTTCCTTAGAGGTCGGAAAATGTCGTCGCCGGGAGGGGTGGCGAAGTCCCCTCCTACGATTCGGATCGGTTGGCCCGCATTTGGTCGGTAATGGCCGATGTATTTCCTCAGTGATTTACGGTTTTTGACCCGGTTAGCGGCCATTTTTTCGCGGACCGGCAGTTTCCAGAATTCCGCTTCGGGGATCGATTCCTCGAGTTTTACGCTGCTAAGATCAATGAGAACGCCACTGCTGTGTTTGAAGCGGGCGTGGATGGTCGGAGTGGTGTCGTCTTCAGCGAAGGTTAGAAAGTCGCCCTTCCCGATGATGGCGGTTCCGTTCGCGGCCACAAAATGCCCGAGTTCTCCAAAGAGCCGACGGGTCAATTCTTCGATATCCTCACGATCGGGTGCTTCCTGGAGAAGGACCAGATCGGGCTTCAGTTCGATTGCTTCCTGAGCGGCCTGGAGGTTCCCGCTCCGGCAATTGATGCTGATCAGCTTGATGAGCCCTTTGGATTTTTTCGCGGAGAGTGAGGCGGAACGGTTCCCTACTGCGGATCGGAACAGGCCCCGGGTTTCCGCGGAGGCGAATAGTGCGGTTAGCGCCCAGATTGCCAGAACGACATAGCTGAAGCGGGAGCGCACCAAAAGGGCGGCAATCACCGAAATGAGTATTCCCGGCATCGCCCACATCCAGAAAGGAATCACGGTAATGAAAGTCAGTGAATCCCACTGATTGAATTTACAGATCCACAGCCCGGCGTATGCCAGCAGGACGACCGCGGGCACAAGAAAGGAGAGGAGCTTTTTGATGAGGCGCCACACAGCGAAACTCTACCGTTGATTTGCCCCGCTTGCAAAAAGCACCAACGGGTTTTGATTGGCGACATGCTGGAAGATTTAAAAGCGGAAGTTCTCAAGGCCAATCTTATGCTGGTGACTGAAAAGCTGGTCCGGTTGACCTGGGGGAATGTATCCGGAATCGATCGGGATAAAGGCCTCTTCGTCATTAAACCGAGTGGCGTGCCTTATGCGGACTTAAAAGCAGAGCATCTCGTGGTGGTCGATCTTGAAGGGAAAGTGGTCGAGGGTGACCTCAACCCTTCATCAGATACCCCGACTCACCTCGTTTTGTACCGTGAATTTGAAGCGATCGGGGGCATTACTCACACTCATTCGGTTTACGCGACGATGTTTTCCCAGGCGGGAGTTGCGTTGCCGTGTCAGGGCACCACTCATGCCGATCATTTTTATGGGACCGTGCCGGTGGTCCGCGAGCTGACTCCCGAAGAAGTCGAGGCTGATTATGAAACGAATACCGGTCTGGCCATTGCGGAGTGTTTCCGGGACCGGGAGATCGACCCGATGGAAATGCCGGCCTGTTTTCAGAAATTTCACGCCCCCTTCACCTGGGGAAAGAATGCGGTGGATTCCGTGAAAAATTCCGTCGCTCTCGAGGTTTGTGCTCAAATGGGACTGGGGACCTGGCAGTTGAATGCCAATCAGCAGGGAATTCCCGCCCACATTCTCAATAAGCACTATCTGAGGAAACACGGCCCGGGTGCCTACTATGGGCAAAAGTCCCCGTGAACAATCGGGCATTACGTGTAGGGTAGATTGTGGACATTCAGCTTAAAAAGAAGGAGTATTTTCCGGTTAGTGGCGGGCTTTGGGATTACCTCAGCGAATACGGACGGACCTTTGATTTTCCGTCGATTTACGAGGAGCTGCATCGCTACTCGCAGTTGTTTCCCCTTTTCGACCGGGAGGGGAATGACACCCTGTGGAAAAGTTGCCGTTACGAAGACGCGATCCGCGACAGCCTGAAGAAAAAGCTGACGAATATTTACTCGCTTCTCCGAACCGGTGATCCCCGGGTGGTTGATCACCTCGATCTGCAGCGGGTCGATTATTGTGAATTCGGAAATTCGCGCCCGTTTCGGATCCGGATTGTTAATTTGTATAACGACAACTACGATAATTTTTACGTCAAAGTGGCGGATGCATCTCGAATTTACGGGCTGGAACTGGAGCACGTTCTGTCCCCCAACCGGATCAACTATCTCGCCAACGGAAATACTCTGATCGAGGAGCATATTGCCGGGGTGCCGGGCGATATTTTTATCCGGGATTATTTTGATCGGGAAGAGACCAATCGCGTCCGGATTGCCAAGGAATTCGTGAAATTTAACGAGCGCTCTTTCATCCGACTGCTGGGTGATATGAGAAGTTATAACTATGTCGTCGACATCACTCCGGATTTTGAAGAGGTCCAGTACCGGGTCCGGGCGATCGATTTTGACCAGCAGAGCTATGAGGGAAAAAAAGAAATGTACCTCCCTCAGTTTTTTGAGGAAAACAAACCGGTGGTCGATCTGTGCACCTCGCTTCTCAACTACCAGACCATGAACCAGTATCAGGACGAGGAGCGAACACTGATTTCCCGGAGGGTTCAGGCCTCCTCCCGTCGACTCAACCGCTTCTGGGAGGCCATCCTGCCCGACACCATTTCGACGCCTGAAAAAGTGGATGAGTTGCGGCACGATTTGAATCAGTATCATTCCACCGACTTGTTCACCAAATGTCGGACCATGGGGGAACTCGTGAAGCAGAATGTCGAATATTCTCTGGCCCAGACCGCCAGTAAGCGCGCTTGAAGGTATCACTGATAGCAGCCGTTTCTGACAACGGGGTGATCGGAACCGGGGAGGGCGGTATTCCCTGGGAACTACCCCGGGACGCCCGGCATTTCCGTGAATACACCGCCGGAAAATGGATGCTGCTGGGCCGCAAGACCTACGAGGAAATGGAGGGTTGGTTTCGTGATCAGACTCCGCTGGTGATGACGAGGCAGTCTGATTATTCACTTCCACAAGGTTATGCGGTGAGTTCAGTCGAAGAAGCCATCGCCGAAGCGGAAAAGCATGGGGCTGAAGAGTTGGTGGTTTCCGGCGGGGCTGAAATCTATCGCGCGGCGCTGCCTTTTGTCACCCGGATGATTATCACCCGGATTCATAACACTCTGAAGGGGACGAAAACCTTTCCCGAAGAGGATTGGGAGCGATGGACGCTCGTCAAAGATGAAGAATGGCCTGCAGATGAAGATAATATCTATAATATGACCCTGCAGATTTACGTTTCAGAACGGAACCCGAAACGATAACACTTTTTCTCAATTTAGGCTGCGAACCTGCGCATTTTAGTGTAAAGCGACACGAAAACTGCCTTGAGAGAGACCGAAAGGCGTTTAAAGGTAGGTCGCAAATTTTCGAAAAATTTTGAACTGGTTATCTCTGGCATTCCGAAACTTGACTCGAAACGCAAGGCGTTCCATTACGACGATCGCCGCCGTCGCACTCGGGTTCTCCGCGGTAAATATTTTCGGTGGTTTTGCCGCTTATATGTTTGCCAGTATTCAGGACGCTCACATCTACGAACAGATCAATGGTCATATTCAGATCTGGAAAAAAGATGGGCGCGGTTACGGGGGCATGGATCTGGAGGCTCATCTCCTCACCGCTGCCGAATACGAAGAAATCCAGCGGTTCGCTGAAAACGATGACCGCGTCGAAATGGCGATGCGCATGCTCGAAGTCGCCGGAAAAGTCGACTACGAAGGCAACAGCGGCAACTTTATGAGCCAGGCGATGGTGCCGTCTGAGAAAGATTTGATCCATCAGCGGTCCACCGCTTTACGAAGCAAGGATGGTCAGTTTTTCGAAGGGCAGGCGATCACTGACGAGACCGATTATGCGATTGCCATCACCCCCGGCATGTCGTCGCGGATGAAACTGAATATTGATGATCAGGTCGTTCTGATTTCCCAGTCTCTCAACGGACAGATGAACGCCGAAGATGCCGTGGTCCTGCAGGTCCTCGATGTGGTTTCGCAGGCGCTCGACAACCTCTACATTTTTATGCCTCTAGATATTGCCCAGCGGCTTTACGATACCGACAGTGTGAGTTGTGTCCGCCTGCTGCTTCACAATGATGATGATACCGACGCCGTGCTGGCTTCGCTCAAGCAGGCTTTTCCGGACAAAGACTGGGAATTTCTCGCCTGGTACGACGTGTCAAAACTCTACAAGCGGACCAAAAAAATGTTCAACGTGATCTTTGGTCTCGTGTTTGCGATTATCGCTATCATCGTCACGATGTCAGTGCTGAACACGATCGGGATGGCCGTGATTGAGCGGACCCGTGAGATCGGAACGCTTCGCGCGATTGGTCTGAAACGCCCCGGGGTGATCACGCTCTTCGGCGTGGAAAGCGCCCTTCTCGGTATTATCGGGGCACTGTGTGGATTGATTATCACCTACAGTTTTGCCTACCTCGTTTTTCAAATTGCCCCGGAATGGGAGCCGCCGGTTACGGCGAGATCGGTGGTCTGGGAGATCCGACTGGTTCCGGTTTATTTGGCGATCACTTCTGTTTTACTCATTATTTTCACGGCACTGGCAGCGATTGCACCGGCGAGACGCGCTTCTAAAAAGAGTATCGTGGATTCCCTCGGACATGTTTGAGGTCCTCTAAAACCTATCAATTATTACCATCCAAGCACAACAACATGAAATCACTTCTTTTGACCATCGCATCCTTAAGCGTCGCAGGGCTTTTTGCTTCGGCGAATGACGAGTTGCTGCGTGATGCTGAAAAGTATCGCGGAGTGATGACGGGAAATCAGGGCATTCAGTGGCGTGTCGATGTCGAGAATTCCGGAAGTCAGGGTGCTCCGAAATCGGCATTTATGGCCGTCTCTCAGGGAAATAAAATTTATGCGGAAGTGATCGAACCGGAATCTGCCAAAGGCCGCAAATATATCGCTTCGTCAGATGGAGATATGTGGTTCTGGAAGCCCGGACTGAGCCGTCCGGTAGCGGTCTACCGCCGTCAGCGACTTTCCGGAGACGCCGCGATCGGTGACATCGCCTCCACCAGTTTTGTCGATGGTTATAATGTTGTTTCCGCCTCGGAAGGTGAAGTCGATGGAGAAGCCGCGGTCGTTTACACCTTGCAGGCCACTTCGATCATGGACACCTATGCAAAAATTAAGTATTGGGTCACCAAGGACGCTCACCTCGGAAAGAAAGCCGAATTTTATACCCGGACCGGATCGCTCCTCCGGACATCGACGATGTATTACGATAACGAAGTGGATGGAAAACCTTTCCTTTCCAAAATGGAGGTGGTCGACTCCGACCGCAAGGTGGTCCTCGCCTACTCCGAGCCTAAGTTGGGCCAGTATTCGCCAGCCCTTTTTGACAAAGATTCGCTGAGCGGAGTTTCTTCGCGGCCTTCTAAGTTTCCCAATCGCGGGGGACGCAAATTCTAGAAGGCTCAGCTCGATCCGCGGGTTTTTATGATAGCCGATAGTGAAAACCTGTGTGAGCCGGGTAGCGCCGATCTACAAAAAGCGACTGCGCTGCTTCAGTCGCTAATCCGAATCGACAGCTCCAATCCCCCGGGAAACGAGAGTGCGGTTCTGGATGTGCTACTCTGGGAATTGCAATCTGCCGGAATCACTCCGGAAGTGGTTGGAGCGAGAAATGATCGACCCAACCTCGTCGCTAAAATCGCGGCGAAACCGGAAAACCGGACCGCTGCACCGCTTATCTTAAGCTGTCACATGGATGTGGTTCCAGTGATGGATCCGGGAGCGTGGAAGTATCCACCTTTCTCCGGCGAAGAGGCTGAAGGCTGTATTTGGGGACGGGGAGCAATTGACATGAAAGGCTTCGCCGTGATGGCGCTGACGTCGCTGGTGTTGCTCCACCGGAAGCACATTCCGATCAACCGGGATGTGATTTTTGTTGCGGTATCCGATGAAGAAGCCGGAATGGATTACGGTTCAAAGTGGCTCGTCGAAAACCGACCTGATTTGCTGGGCGGACCGGAGTTTGTGATCAACGAAGTGGGCGGTTTTACGATCCATCGAAGCGGTCGGAGATTTTACCCGGTTCAGGTTGCCGAAAAAGGGGCGGCCTGGCTTCGGATGACGGCCAGGGGAAAGCCGGGGCACAGTTCCATGGCGATCCGGGAAACCAGTCTCTCACTGATCGCGGACGGAGTAGCGAAAATCTCCCGGGCAACTTTGCCGTGGCATGTCACCGAGCCGGCTGTGAATTTTATTGAAGGGTTCAGTCAATTTGAATCGAAAGCGGCTCAGAAGGTGTCGAAGTTAATGTTTTCGAAATCGACCGGCTCCTCAGTGGTGAAGCTGATTCCCGATCCCGGTCAGCGGGCTTCGGTGGAAGCGATCCTGCGTAACACTGCGACTCCTACGCGAATTCAGACGTCGGGTAATGCGATCAATGTGGTTCCCAACGAGGCGACGGTCGATATCGATGGTCGCCTTATCCCCGGTATGACGGCGGAAATTTTGATTAAGGAGCTGAGACGGGTTCTCGGGGATAAAAAAGGCAAGGTTTACTCGTTTGAAGTGCTGCGGGAAACCGCTGGAGCGATCTTTCCGACAGACACGTCACTATACCGGGCGATCGAAGAAGTCATGATGGATGTCGATCCCGATGGGATTGTGATTCCGTCAATGATTCCCGGATTTACCGACAGTCAAAATTACGCAAAACTGGGAGCGACTTGCTATGGATTTTATCCTCTGAAACTTGAAGAGGATATCAATTTTGCAGCCATGTTTCATGGCGACAATGAGCGCATTCCTGTGGCCGGCTTCCACTGGGGAATTCAGACTTTGACCCGGTTACTGAGTCGTTTTCTAGTCAGTTGAGGACTCGGGTTATTTCGACAGACTGTCAATTTCGCCCTGCCAGTTCGCCCGGGGCGGACTGATCCGGAAAATCTCGGCTCGTTCTTTGAGCCAGATCGACGGTTCATCGGCCGGATCGATTTGATTGAGAATATCGATGGTTTGGTCCCATTCTCTTTTGATAAAGTGGTTCAGGGCAATCTCATACGTGTCGACGGTCTCCTGAGTTGCTCCGGAACCTCCCCAGGACTGGGGCATGATCAGTTCATAGATCGGATAGCTCTCTTTAAAACCCGCTGGAGATATCAGGCAAAGCTTCCGAAAACTCCGGTTCTCACTGTGCCTCACCCGCTGGTAAGTCTCATCGGATATTAAAACCGGGACTTTGAACTCCTTCGCGATCCGCTCGAGACGGGCTCCGAGATTGGCGACGCCACCAAAGACACTGATGTGCCATTGCTGCGTTGGGCCCGTCTTTCCCACCGCAATCCGACCGGTCGAAATACCGAGTCGAACCGGTGCCATAAAGCGACCGTGTTCCTCCTCGTATTCGCCCTGGTCAATGAGTTCCTCCACGATAGATTCGGCTGCAGCCACGGCCTGGAGAGCCTGAAGATTTTTTTCGGTGCCCAGAGTGGGCCAACCCCACAGGGATAACGCTCCGTCGCCGGCAAAATCAGTGATCACTCCGTCGTGTTCGAACACCATTTCGGTGATTTTCCCGACAATTTCCTGGTTCTCTTTCAGACGATCGAGAATTTCCTCGTCTGTTTTGGCCGTTTCGAGGAGGTGAGAGGAACCCCGCCGGTCGGCGAACATCACCGTACAATCCGCCATGGTTGGTTCCAGGGTGGAATCCCGGCTGTCCCGCATCAGGCGGCGGAGTCCGGGCGAGAAGAAGGTCGACATCCTATCCTGAATCCGCTGCTGATCACGCGCTGAAAGCAGACTGGCAACGAGCGAGGCGATGAGGCGGAGAAAGGGTAGAAAGACGGCGGCTGAGTTGACGGTGGCCTGCCGGGTCTCGACATAGAGATAGACCGGCCGGTTCAAATCCCGGTCGCGATGAATTTTGCCGTTCACATCCAGAGGAGCGACCGGAATCGCCACGACCCAGTCAATTTTATCCCCGAGACTGTCGGCCCGGAACACCTTTTGGTCATCGTGCGAGGTCCAGAGATTCACATCGCTGGGGACCGGATTTTCGATCTCGAGATGATTCAAGAGCGTCTTGCTGGGACGGAAATCAGCCCGGTCAACCGGATCTGCATGAAGACGTTCGAATTGGACTTCGCCACTCGGATTTCGATCAATTGCGATAAATGCAGCGGTGACTCCTTTCTGCCCCGGGAGCGCGTTTTCAATAAACGCGGCGGCCTTGTCGAAAAGTTCCTGTCGGTTTGTCCAGCCGGCGAGAACCTGCTCCGGCAATTCGCGCTGCAGAAGCTTGAGCTGTAACCGGAGGCTGTATTCATCGAGTTGCTCCACTTCGTCGTAATCCTGCTTGCGAATCGATGCAGTTTCAAAAGTCTCCTTTTCCGTGTCGAGACCGGAAAGGTAATCGTTTAGCGCTTGATCGAGTTCCTCCTCATTTTTAAGCCAGAAAAGAGCTGAAGTTCCTTTGATTCCGATCACCGCAGATTCACCCGGGCCGAGCACGATGGGTTCGCGCAGTGCTTCCCGCAGTTTCGGTGCGGTGTTGGAGTAAAGTACATTTGGTTTGCTGCGACCGGGAAGGGCCGGAAGCCGCTCCAGAAGCAGTGAATCGCCCTCGCGTCGTGCCATGCAGTGGTTCCGGCTCACGAGACGGTCGCCCCAGTTCAGGGTGAGAAGTTTCACCTTTTCCTCGTCGATCGATTCGGGGCGGCGGCCTAAACGCACCATTTCGCCCTCATTCACTTTGACGCAGGCCCGGTCATCAGGGTTATCGTAATTGACTGCACACAGAAACATGATTACTCGGCCAAATCTGGCATAGACTTCGCGCCCGGTCGAATAGTTAAACCGTTTCTGAATTGCGCTGAAGCATTCTCAATTCCTCTTCGATAAATGGCTGAAGGGCTTCGCCCACCCGCTGTGGGGTCCACTGAGAATCCCCCGATTCCCGGACCACGGAGGTCATTTCAACATTCGAAATTCCACAGGGAATAATCGAATCGTAGCCCGATAGATCCGCAGAAATATTAAACCCGAACCCGTGCATGGAGATCCATTTCCTTACTCCGATCCCAATCGAAGCAATTTTGCGGTTTTCCAGCCAGACTCCGGTCAGTCCTTCCCGGCGGCCCGGATCCAGATCGAGCGTTTTTAAAAAGCGAATCAGCATTTCCTCAACCGAACGCAGGTAGGTGTGGAGATCTCTGCCATAGTGATGCAGGTCAAGAATCAGATAGCCGACGAGCTGGCCGGGACCGTGGAAGGTGGCCTGGCCGCCGCGATTGATCTCCACGACGGGGTGGGGCAATTCGGCATCGGGAAGTTTTAAACTCGAACGGTCCCGCGTCCGGCCAATGGTATAGACCGGTTCGTGTTCGAGGAGCAGAACGGTGTCGGAGATTTCCCCGGCGATCCGCTGCTCGACGAGCTCATTCTGAAGTGCCAGACCTTCGGTGAATTCGATCCGTCCCAGCCATTTGAAATCCAAATTCGGCATCTCCCGCCACCAAACTTGATCTTTGGCGTGGTGTAAAGGAAAACGAAACTCTTTGGTTACTTCGGAATTGTGAGTACGGTCTGGCCATTGTTTTGAAAGATCTCAGAAAAATTCGAATTGATACTGGTGGAACCTTTACCGATTGCTGGACGGTTGACCCGAACGGAAAGCCCCGCTCGGTTAAAATTCTGTCATCCGGCTCCCTCAGAATCAAAATTTCAGAAAAGCAGGACGGGCAGACCGTAAGAGTTGTGATTCCCACAAACTGGGTCACTCACGGCGGATTTTTTGTCGGGTTCAAAGCGAGCGATCACACGGGGCGCCGTGCTGAGGTGGTTGCATTTGAGGATGGAGTGATTTCACTGTCCGGACCAATCTCTCTCAGCGAGTCGCTGGATCTAACCACGGGTGAGGAAGCACCGATTCTCGGGGCCCGTCTGCTCACCGGGACGGGGCTGAAAGATGAATTTCCGCCTCTCGATTTTCGGCTTGCCACGACCCGGGGGACCAATGCTCTGCTGGAACGAAAAGGAGCACCCGTCGCACTTTTTGTGAACTGTGGTTTTGGGGATCTACTCACGATTGGCGACCAGCGACGCCCCGATCTATTTGCGCTTCAACATCGAGTGCGGACTCCGATGCACCGTGAGGTGATTGAGATTGAAGGGCGTCTCAATGAGAAGGGGATGGAGGAATCCCCGCTAAATTTGAATAATGAAGTGTTGAAAAAGGAGATCAACCGGTTGGTGCAGAGCGGTATCACTACGGCGGCGGTTGCCCTCCTTCATTCCTACAAAAATTCCGGGCATGAGCAGGCGCTGAAATCGTTTCTGATGGATTGCGGTTTTCGTCATGTTTCGCTCAGTTCAGAACTGGCACCCCTGATAAAACTTTTACCCCGCACCGAGACCGCAGTTGCCAATGCCTATCTTTATCCGGTTCTGCAGTCGTTCCTTAGTAATATACAGAAAACGGTAGGGGAAAAGAATCGTGTCTATACGATGACTTCAGCGGGTGGCCTGGAACCGGTAGAGGTCTTCCGCCCCAAAGACTCTCTACTCTCGGGGCCTGCCGGGGGAGTCAGTGGTGCCGCCGCCATCGCCGGGGAACTCGGGATACAGAAAATATTGACCTTCGATATGGGCGGGACGAGCACCGATGTGGCTCGCTACGACGGTGACTTTATCTATCAGTTTGAGCAGAAGGTCGGTGATGCCAAGCTGCTTTCGACGGCATTAAAAATCGAAACCGTTGCTTCCGGTGGCGGATCGATATGTGAGTGGAGCGCTGCAGGTCTCCGCGTCGGGCCGGATTCCGCAGGTGCCGATCCCGGGCCAGCCTGCTATGGGAAAGGCGGGCCACTTACGATTACCGATGTGAATGTCTTACTCGGCAGGATCGATCCGGATAATTTTGGTATCCCTTTGTCGGAGTCTCAAATCGATGCTGCGGAGAAGCGTGCTTTGGAACTGCAGATTCAAGCTGGACTGTCCGGCGGGGAGATCGACATCGCTTTTCTGGAAGGTCTCATTGAGATCGCAAATGAACAAATGGCGGATGCCATTCGGACGATTTCGATTCGTGACGGTGCGGATCCTGCCGAATACGCTTTATTGGCCTTCGGGGGTGCCGGTCCTCTCCATGCCTGCGCGATCGCTGAAAAATTGAGGATCAGAAAAATAATAGTTCCCGGTGAGGCCGGTGTGCTCAGCGCCTACGGGCTTGAACATTCCCGAATCGAGCGGCTTGCGGAAGCTCAAGTTAACCTGGAGACCTCAGAGTTGGAGGCCCTGAAGGAAATTCTCCAATCCGTTTCGGAAAAAGCCGTTTCTCTACTTGCTGAAACTGGGCACCGGTGTGAGCAAAAACGCCAGATCGCTGAGCTGCGTCTAAAAGGACAGGACGCCGCTTTATCACTCGATTTTACAGTAGTTGAAGACTTGAAGCCCCGTTTTGCGCAGGAATATGAATCGATTTTCGGGTATCAAATTCCACTCGACCGTATGATTGAGGTGGTGAGTCTTCGTGTCATCGCTTCGAGCGAAATACCCGGACTGTACCCTGTACAATCCGGGACTGTACAGGGTACAGTCGTCGAGTTTTCCAGGTATATCGATCGCGATTCGATTCCGGTGGGTGGCGTAGTAAAGACGCCCTGCACGATTCAGGACCCATTCAGTACCTTCTTTTTGTCGGAGGGTTGGGAAGCAAGTAAGGTAGGGAACGGTTCTCTGGTGGTCGAGTCTACCCGGGATCGAATCGATGCTTCTCACCGGGATCAACCGGAGGAAGTGGTCCGGGAGTTGTTCCGTCATCGACTCGATCAGATTGTTGGGGAAATGGGAACGATGCTACAGCGCTCGGCGATTTCGACAAATGTTAAAGAGCGGCTCGATTTTTCCTGCGCCCTACTCGACCGAAACGGAAAGTTAATCTGTAGTGCTCATCACATACCGGTGCATCTCGGCGCTTTGGGGATGTGTGTCAGGATGGTAAGAGACACTCTGCCGATTCGAAAGGGGGATACCGTGATCACGAACCATCCCGGGGTGGGGGGATCCCATCTGCCCGATGTCACTTTGATCACTCCGGTTTTCGGCGAATCCAATACGCCGATTGCCTACCTCGCTAATCGGGCACACCATGCTGAAATCGGAGGGAAAACTCCCGGTTCGATGCCGCCGGATGCAGTTTCTCTCGCTGAGGAAGGCGTCGTGATCAGTCCACAGTATTTGATTGAGGGTGGGGTGCCGCGATTTGACGAAATCGAGAAACTGCTTTCCGAATCAGCCTATCCTTCACGCCGGGTGACGGACAATGTTGCCGATTTGCACGCTCAAGTGGCAGCGAATCTCCGGGGTGTTTCGCTACTGTTGGAATTAGTTGAAAAGTATAGTGAGACAGAGGTGCTGAGGCAGATGCAATCGCTCTATACTCAAAGTGCCACTGCAATGAGTCATCATCTCGAAATACAGCATTTTGAAGGAGGGGAATCTACCCAACGGCTTGACGACGGGACGGTGATTCGGGTGAAACTGACAAAGTGTGGAGACCGGCTTCTGATCGATTTTTCCGGAAGTAGCCTGAAGCATCCGGGCAATCTCAATGCCACTCCGGCGATTGTTCAAAGTGCGGTATTGTATGTCGTTAGACTGTGGACCCAAAGCTCATTACCTCTCAACGAAGGTCTCCTTGAGGCGGTGGAGATCGTGCTGCCTCCGTCCTTTTTAAACCCCAGTTTCGATACCGACCCGACTCGCTGTCCGGCAGTGGTCGGGGGCAATGTTGAGACCAGTCAGCGGGTTGTCGATGCCCTGGTCGAAGCTTTCGGTATTCAAGCCTGTTCGCAGGGGACGATGAATAACTTCATCTTTGGCGACGATAGTTTCGGGTATTACGAAACGATCGGTGGTGGTGCCGGTGCCGGACCGGGATATCACGGCGCGTCGGGACTGCATACCCACATGACTAACACAGCCATTACCGATCCGGAAATTCTGGAGAGCCGCTACCCGGTTCGACTCAACGAGTTTTCGATCAGGAAAAGTTCCGGTGGTGTCGGGAAATGGATTGGTGGAGACGGATTGGTTCGGGAAATTACCTTCCTCAAACCGATCAGCGTATCTCTACTGACTCAGCACCGGAGGGAGGCGCCTTTCGGTATGGAAGGGGGCGGTTCCGGAGTTTGTGGAACTCAATTTGTCGATGACCGGGAGGTCGACGGTACTGAGATCTTAAACCTCCAGCCCGGTCAGACTCTGCGAATCGAGACACCGGGCGGTGGAGGCTTCGGAGCGGTCGATCAGTGAATTTTGCCCATGGCCTCCGCGATTTTGCGGAGGTTGCTGACGACATCTTTTTCCAGAGGGTCGAGAGTGGTCACTTTGCCGCCAATCGTTTTGGCGAGCGATTTGGCACTCGATTGATCAAATTGAGGCTGAACGAAAATGACTTTTACGCCATCCTCCTCGGCCTGCTTTGCGATTCCGGATAGTTGTTTGGGAGTTGGTCTCCGGTTTCCGATTTCGATCGCAATCTGCTCAAGTCCGTAGTCGAGAGCAAAGTAGGCAAAAGCGCCATGATACACATAGAATTTCTGACCTTTCAACGGTGTCAACGCGGAGCGCAGCTCATTGTCCAGTTTGTCGAGCTCAGCGACAAATGCCTTCAGATTGGTATCTATCGCACTGCGCTGGTCTGCCGATAGGAAGGGCTTCAATGTAGTTGCGACTTTGTCGGCTTGCTGACGTAGCATTTTCGGGGATAACCACACGTGGGGATCCTTCAGATCATCGTGATCGTGTTTCAGGTCTGCAGCATCTGCATTCCCTTTACGAGCCGCTTCGCAGGCCGCACAACTACCTTCCAGCAGAGTCAGGCCTTCGAGCAGATCGATGGCCTTTGGCGCATTCACCCCGTCGCCGACTTTGATGAAAAAGTTGGCTTCAAATCCGAGTTCGGCGGAATAAAGCAGGTTGGCTTTGGCGATTTTCGAAAGTTGACGGGGAGTGGGGGAGTAATCGTGACAATCATCTCCTTCTCCGACAATCGAGTGAACCTCGATCATGTCGCCGCCGATTTGTTCGAAAAGATACTGATACGGTAAAACCGGGACGTAAACGACCGGTTTTGCCTCCGCTTGACTCAGTCCAAGGGCCAATGCGAGAACGGCAATGGCTGATTGCGAAAAATTCATAAAATCGCGGTTAAGATTCGACTTTTTCCCAGGTTTTAAGCTGGTAGTGCTCGGCGATCGAAACGGCTTCTTTGGCTTGTTCGAGGGTGATCTCGATCGTGCCGTCGGTTTCCACCGTCAGGACGTGGTCGCCTTTCTTCTTGAGCATGGCAATTCTGACGGACTCGACACCTTCCATTGAGCCGAGGGCCTTCGCGATTTTCTTCTTACAACCGGTGCATTCGATTCCGGTCATGGATGCTTTGTAGGTGTCCGCCCACGCTGAGGTAGCGGCAAACAAAGTTATGGCGAGGATTGTGAGTATAAGTTTCTTCATGAATTGGATATTCGTAATTCATAAACGCATTTACCGAGAGTAAAAGTAGGGAAATTTGGTGATTTGCGTGCGTTTGGGGTTAGTTATCAACGTCATGAATGTATATCTCACCCATGTGGAAAATGATCAATTGATTGCCGATGAACTGGCTGGTCGTTTGAAGCTGGCAGGCTTTGTAAAGCCGGAAACGGGAGCAACCGGGTTTCGTCCACTGCAATCGACGGATGTGGTGGTGGCATTGTGGTCGAAAAATACTCAGTTTTCGGTACACCGGCTTCAGATTGAAAAGCGAATTCTGGAGGCGTGGTCGGAGAGCCGTCTGGTTTTGGTTAAGTTGGATCACCACTTTCTCCCCGTCGGTCTTCGCGACCTTGATTTTGTCGATGCCACCTTTGAAGCGGCCCGAAAAACGGGTGCCTGGATGAAAATTCAGCAGGAAGTCCGCGCCATTTCCGAGCGGGCCCGGAGGGGGATCATGCCTATGGAGACCGAGGTGAGTTTTTCGGGCAGTGCCGGGACGGAGTCGCTGATGGATGACTCCGCAGATGTTTGCGACGAGATGCAGGTCTGCGAGGCACCTCCCTCACCGGCGCCGCCGGCCCGAGCGGCAAAAGTTGATGCGGACGAACCGGAGAAATCGCTCGTTTTTGTTTCCTACTCTCATTCTGATTCCGGATTGGTCACCAAACTGGTCGAAATCGTGAAGGAAAACGGTCGCATGGTTTGGATCGACAAAGCGGGCATCACACCCGGAGAGAGTTGGGCGGGCGAGATTGTCCGGGCGATCAAAGCCGCCGATGGCGTGGTCGTGATGTGCAGTCCCCGTGCCTTCGAAAGCGACCACATCAAACGTGAGATTTATCTGGCGGACCGGTATCGAAAGCCAATGCTACCGGTGTTTATAGAAGCTGCGGAACCTCCGGAGGATTTCGAGTATTTTTTCGCTGGAGTGCAGCATCTCCGACTTTTTGACTGGGAGGAATCGGATTATTCTAAAGCGTTTGCCCTCGCTCTCGAGGCAATCTAGCGCTATTTGCCGTCGTTTTTATCAACTGGAGTCACCGAAATTACGATGGGGCGGTGGTCGCTCGCATCGTCCCAGTTCGGCCAGTGATGGATGTAGGATTTTTTCCGGTCAACTTCCCCGGTGATACCCCGGCTGAGTAGGGCGTAATCAAAGCGGGAATAGGAATCCGCAAAAGACCAGTGATGCGTCCAGCGGAAGCCGTATTGATCGGACAAGGTGAGCGATGATAGATAGCCGCGGCCCCCGAAAAATCCCTGCAGCGTTTTCACCGGCGCCTCGTTCCGGTAATCGTTGAAATCACCCATCACGATCAGATTGGTATCCGGAGCGTTCTGAAAGATTTTGTCGAGATGAGCACGGGCCAGTTGCGCTTCGTTGAGCCGCATCTCCGACTGATCCGCTTCCGGAACTTCCCGTTTGGATTTGAGATGAAGAACCACGCAGCGTAGCTCGTAACCCTTATTGACCTGAATCGTGGTATCGAGAACTCCCCGTTGGAACGGAAACTTTTCGTCGTAAATCCGATAGGTGTAATCGTCCCGCGAATTGGAGGCCACGATCGGGAATCGGGAGAAAATGGCGAGGTTGCGATCAAATCCACTTTTCGACCGGAGTAATTCGGTGTGGGGAAGGTCCATTCCCGCCTTCTTGAGTCGGTCCTGGAGATCTTTGACATAGGAAGGATCCCCGATCTCGCAGACTCCGAGAATGTCGGGCTTAATTGCCCAGATTCCCTCAATTAAGTGTTTGATCTCGCGATCGGGTTTCGGGGCATCGAGAACCAACTCGCCATCGACCCGACGATCCATGGCGAGGTAATTTTTCAGATTGTAGAAAGCCACCGAAACCGGTTCGTCTCCGGCAATTACCGGAGACAGGGTGGACAGGACCACTGCTGTTAAAAGAAACGCTGGGATCCGCATCCGGAAAGATCAGTCTTTGGAATCCTTCTTCTCAGGCTCGTCCCACTCACGGGCCGCTTCAACTTCGCCTTCTTTGATTTCGCGTTCGAATTCAGTTTTAGCTTTTTTGAACTCGCCCATTCCTTTACCGACGCCGCGCGCTAATTCAGGGATCTTTTTCGCTCCGAAAAGTAAGAGAACGATCAAAAAGATCACCACCATTTCCTGAATACCGGGAGCACCAAATGCGAGTAAATTCATCATGTTCATGAATCTGAACCTAGGCTTCCCCAACAATTCTGCAATGGAAAATGCCCTGAGCAGTCGGGCGGTTTTACGGTTAACCGGAGTGCTGATTTTACCATTTCGGGAACCGCGATTGCGGGAGCCCTTCGATTTGAGTCCGGTTTCGTCCCCGAAAGTGCTCCCCGCAGGAGAATGAAAACGTAACTACTCTTGGAATTGACACAACGGGGTTAGCCATCTTCATTACGCGCCCGAGACTATCGATGAAATCGTACCCACAGCAGGATACCAACGACAGAGAGGCCTTGCTCTCTCCTTTTGCCTTTCTCAAACCCGAACTCGACCGGGTTGAGAAAATGATTCGCGCTCAAGCGAAGGAGTTTGATCCTTCCGTCGAGCCCTACATCGCCTACATTTGCAATACTTCAGGCAAAAGAATCCGTCCCGTTCTTTCTTTTCTGGCCGGGGGATCGACCGGCGGCATTACCCCGGATCACGATAAGCTGGCAATCATTCTGGAGCTGATCCACATCGCGACTCTGGTTCACGACGATATTATCGATGGCGCGGACATCCGTCGTCAGGCTCCAACGGCTAACGCCAAATGGGGAAGCGCTTTGAGCGTCCTGCTCGGAGACAGCCTGTTCAGCTATGCGCTGATGCTTTCCACTGAATTTGAGGACCAGAAAACGGCTCGCAGGATTGCCGAATCAGCAAATGCGGTGTGTACCGGCGAAATCAAACAGACTCAGCGTCGCTTTGATCTGAATCTGACCAAAGCGGAATACTTCGACATTATCGAGAAAAAGACCGCGGCGCTCTTTGAGGTTGCGATGGAGTTGGGCGGACATCTCAATGGCAAGGACGAGAAAGTTTCCTCCGCCATGGGCGAGTTTGGTCTCAAGATCGGAACTGCCTATCAAATTTATGACGATTGTATCGATCTCGTCGGTGAAGAAGAGGAGTTTGGTAAAACCCTCCGCACGGATCTGAACAAAGGAAAGTTGACACTTCCAATCTTGAATTTGCTGGAAAGTTCCACCGAAAAACAACGGGAGAAGCTCAATCGTCTCCTTCTGCAAAAAGAGCCGATCGATGTCTCTACGCTGGCTAACATAGCGGATTATGTGGGATCGATTGAAGCTGCGATTGACTCCGGACAGGCATTGGTTAATGAGGCACGCGAGTCACTGATCGTATTGGAGGAATCGGAATATAAAGATGCCCTCATCGGGATCGCCGACTTTCTCGAAGGCCTCCTTGATTCCTGCCGTCAGTAGCAGCGGGCGGGTTAGACGAGATGTTCCGGCTTCACGTGTTCCTCGGCATATCGTTGCCCCTCCTCCACAAAGAGTTTTAACGAATCGGGTTTTACCGAAACGAATTTGGTATCGATCTTTCGTCTCTTGAACGATTCGATTTCGTCAGACGAAAATTGTTTCTGGTACCGGGCATAGGTGAATAGATCCCGTCTCGGATCGGCAAACTGTAGGTTGCCAACACCGCGATCGATCCAGTGTCCGTGAAGCGTTCGACTGACGATCCGGCACTGCATATCCTGCTCCAGACCGGAAAGGGCCATCAGGGACGTAAGCGACCCTTCCGCCCCCGATTTTGCCGCGATGCGCCAGGCTCGGTCGGGGCGTGGACGCGAGGCGTGGCTGTCATAATCACCGGTGCCAACTGAAATGACCTTCAATTTATCGATCCCGGTTTCCCAGCCAAAATAGTACTCCGGAAGAGTCGCCATTCGGTAGGCAATATGAGCCGGGTTGTTGTAGCCGGAAATCGCTCCATCGACAAAATAGAAATACCTCCCCATGGTTTCTCTGCCGCGAACCACTTGCGGTTTTCCGTCTCGGTGAGGGAACCAAACCCGTTGTGGCGGAAAGTAATATGGTGCCGCCGTGCCTGCCCGAATGAGCTGCCAAAGTGGAATTTGAAGGTTACAATCGTGGCGGTTCAGATCGTTATACGGTGCATCGGGATGATTCGTCTGGATCCAGGGAGACAGGGTATCCGCCCGCATCGTCACGACCATGAGGTATCCCTGCAATTTCTTTGAGCCCATCGTGCTGTCGGGGAGCGCTTCGCCCGGTTTCCAATAGGTTTTTGGGACCTTCTCGTTAACAAATCCCGGAGGAACGCCAAATTCCCGCTGCAATTCACTTTTCAACTGATCCGGCAGGTACACGTGGTGAACGCCCGGGATACGCCAGCGGGACGAGAAGATGGTGGGGAGTTTGGTCAGGTAAAAATCCTCGATTTTATCAAGTGAGAATCCCCAGCGCAGCAAAGTCGCGATGATCGCGCCGGTGCTTGTTCCGGCCATGAGATCGAAATAGGAATTTAACGTATGCTTCTCACCCGCGGCATTGTCAGGGAGAAGCGCTTCGATTTTTTTCAGGATCTGAATGGTGAACAAACCGCGACTGCCGCCGCCGTCCAAGGCCAGAATTCGTTTCGTCTGATCGACTTCCATATCCGAAAATCCTCCCAAGCAGAGCGACAGCAAGCGGTATTCCGCAAATATTACGGCAGCTCTTCAAGTAGGGCCGGGGTTCATTGAGATTCCTTTCGAAACTCCTTGTTTGATGAGGAGTCGTGATTTTAATTCGGCTCATGGAACCCAAACCGTGCTTTACCGTCGGAATCGTCGGGCATATCAATTTGCCTGAAGGGGCGGATGTGATTCTGAAGGAAAGAGTTCGCGAAGTTTTGCAGTGGCTTCGCGATGAGAAAGTCACAAATTGTAAGGAGTTTGGGAAGCCTCTGGGATTCCAGAACACCCCGGTGGTTTTGCTTTCGCCGCTCGCTCCGGGAGCGGATCATCTCGCCGCAGAGGTCGCTCTGGATCTGGGGATAGAAGTGAGATCGCCGATGCCGTTTCCCCCGGCGATTTATCGGGAATCAACTACCTTTACCAGCAAGCCGGAACTGACCGGGGAGCGGCAGAAGGCGTTTGATGAGTTACTGGACAGAGTCGGACGGGAAAATGCCTTTGCGGTGCGACACTATGACGATGAAAAACCATTAACGGAGGACAGCGATTGGGATATCGATGACGAAACCTTCCGAAACCTTCGCTATCGTGCTACAGGAGAATTTGTGGCGGCCCACTGCGATTTACTGATCGCGATTTGTAATCAGGAAAGTCGAGCGGATTTGCCGGATAAAGATTCCAATCTAACTTCGCGGTCGCTTCCCGGGACTAGGGTTATCACCGCTTCCTATATAAACGGCTTACGCCCCGGGATACTTCCGATACCACCGTCGTTGTCCTGGCAGGATAATGGGCCGTTAGTCCGGATTTTCACACCCAACGCCCGGACAGATCGGGATCCTCGCGTAAGACCGATCGGGGAAATCGAAATCTGGCATCCCGAGGAAACGATACAACACGGTGATAACTCGAAAAAGATTCACAAACGCCGCATGCAGGAACTCCGTGATCTGGCGAAGAATCTGGAAACGCTGAACCGGGATTTGGATACGGTCAAAGTGGATGAAGAAGAAGTGAAAGCTGTGGTACCATCCTCCGGTGACTGTCCGTCCTGTCAGCGGATACTTGATCTGTTTCGATTTGACCGGGCGATTGAATTGCTGGCGGATAAAAATAATAAATATGCCACCATACTCACGAAGCTATCTTATCTGGCAGGATTCCTCGCCTTTATTTGCCTCGCGCTTACGGAAGGCGGAAAGTATATTTATCTACTGGTGGCTCTAGGTCTATTTCTGGGGGGAGCCATCGCCCGCTCCCTCATCAAAAATGTTTTCAGCTTTTTCCGGAAACGGGAAGACTACCGGGCGATCGCGGAGGGGATTCGCGTCCAGGGCTACTGGTCGTCGGTGGGTATTCGCCAGTCGGTGGCATCAAATTATTTGCAGCGCCTCAGGGGTGATATTGATTGGATCCGTAGCTCTATCGATTCTTTGATTTTCCCCTGTGACCGTTTTGCCGATGCCTTTGATGCGCTTGGTGATCATGGAAAGAAACACCAACGTTTTCTGGAGGTCCTAAAGCTCTGGGTATCCGGTCAGGAACACTATTTCGCAAAAGGGACCTATCGGAAAACCCGGACTCGGGAAGTTCTCTCGTTTCTCAGTTATGTCTGTCTGACTGCCGGCGGGATGATGGTTGTGATCGATGCCTTTCTGGAAGCTGGGTTTCTGGCTGAATATCACCAGACGATGCGTTTTTTGCTGGCGGAAGCGGGCATAAAAATATGGGCGGGCTGGACGGCTCTAGCTCTCGTTTTTGCGGCGTTATTCTCTATCAGTGAAACGAGGTTTGCCCTGTCATTCCGGGAGGAGACCAACGTTAAAAAGTTGTCCTATGATTTGAAGGTCTTCAATTTTTTCAAACACTGGGGATTCCGGTTAGGGACGGGAGTCGTTCTCGGCTTTCTCGTCTATTCGATGATCTATGTCTCGGGATTCTCGGATGCAATCGTGAAATTATCCAAAGCGATTTTTCTCGCTTTGGGTGGACTTTGGATGAGCTATGCCAACACGGTATTTGCTAAGGAGGATTCCAAACGGTATGCCGACATGCGAGGACAATTCAGTGCGGCGAAACGAAAGCTACAGTATGTACTGGATGAATATCTCTATATGATCAAAACCGGAGTTTCGCCGGAAGAATTGGAGAAGATGCAAAAAGGCATCCAGGATCTCTATCTGGCTCTGGGTAGGGAAGCACTGCATGAGCAAACCGAGTGGTTGCTGACAAGGCGAAGCCGACCCGTGGAGCCGGTCGCGAAGGTTAGGTAAAGTCCTCGGCGGAATTGGTGTCCAGCTGTTTGCGCAGCGCCGGTAGATATTCGTCGATCATGCTGTGATCATCGATCCCGAGAAGTTGGGACGGCGGTGGCAGTGACTCGTAGTCGGGTGTCACTTTCGCGACGTGTCCGCTAGGGTCTGTCAGCATTTCGATTTTGAATCGCTCGTAGTCGTCTACCTCGATATCGGCGTCGACTTCAATTGATTCAAATTGCATCGCGGCTTTGAGATCGCCATCATCATCGAAGTGATAGAGCTTGCCGCAGTGGTCATAACCCAGTCGGGACGGTGGGATGCACGGAACGATGTCCCGATGATTGACAAATCGGTAGTAGGTATCCGGGAAGTGTTCGGAGATAAACTCGGCAAACCTCGGGTCGCCGACTTTTGGCTGACCGAAAGTGTAGATCGCCTTCACCATTCTCGGTTGGTACAACCGGGCGATTCGCGCTGCGGTAAGGAGGCTGAGGGCACCGCCGAGACTGTGCCCGGTCAGGATCACTTTTTTTCCCTGTTCGTGAGCTGCCTTTATGGCGCCTTCAATATGACTGGTCCAGACTTGATTGAGTGCTTCGAAAAATCCCTGATGAATCCGGCCTGGAAATTTGAACCAGGAATTGATCTGTTTGGCTTTGAAATTAAAGGCCCAATCGGCGCGACTTTCTGTTCCGCGGTAGGAGATGATCAAATCGTCGGGGAGATCGATAAGAATTCCCTCCGTATTTCCCGATTTGAAAGGCGTTACCGTCAATGAATCATCTCCGAGATCCGAAAATCGTTTTTCGATCATCTCGGCCTCTTTTTCGTAAGTCTGCAGACTGACGTGACCCAGATAATAGGCCGCCTGGAATGAAAAATCGGGAGAACAGAATGCTGCTGCATCAAATTCCAGTTTTACGTTTTCGAGTCGATCCATTGTTCCTATAACTTGGGGAATGAGCCGGAAATGTCCACCCTGAGCGCCGGGAATATGAAATTATTCGATAACGTTTTAGACACTGTTTCGTTTTCGGTTAGAGATTGTTTGAATTTTTGAACCGCTTTCAATGCATCAAATTCCCGAAATGACGAATCGCTGCAGCTATCTGGTTGACGAGATTTTGACCGAAGTGTCGGATCTGTCGCTGCCAGAGCTCGAGATGAAGTGTGAGCAGCTTTGTTCGGAGCTGAAGTGTTCGGGAAAAGCGCTCAGCTTTTTTGTGTCCTGCAAACTACTTAAAGAATTGAAGGATGAGCGGGCCTTTCGCGCTTCGGTCAAACTGGCGGACCGCCTCGTGGTGCTCGGACGGAACGAGCCTGAGATTCGTAAATTGCTCGCTCAGGGTTTGATCGAAACGGGCCTGTTGAATTCCGCTCTCGATAGCCTCCAGGTGTTGATCGATTCCACGCCGAAGGAGCATCCGGAACATGTCGATGCGCTCAGCTTGAGAGGACGTTGTTACAAACAGATTTACTGCGATGCTTCTTTCAACGGGAATGGGTTCAGTATCTCCCCGTCAAAGATCCTGAACACAGCCATCAAGAGTTACCATTCGGCGTACATTCAGGGTCGAATCGACAATCCGGACGGCACGAGCTGGACTTACCCGGCGATCAATGTGGTGGCTCTGATGGAGAGGGCCAAAATTGACAACATTGAGGTGGAAGCCGATTTCGATCCGCAAGATCTGGCCAGGTTGATTAATCAGGCCATTGTCGGCCGGGGCGGAATCCTTTCGTTGTGGGACTTCGCCACGCTGGGGGAGGCTCATCTCTCTCTGAGAGACTGGAAACGAGCCGAGGCCTTCTACCGGGCCTTTGCTGCTCATCCCGAGGCAGAGGCGTTTCACATCGGGAGCAGTGCGCGACAACTGGGCGAAGTCTGGTCGACCGGCGACAGCCACGAGGAAATCAAAAAACTCTACGCCTCGCTCACGGAGATCCTCCTCGAAAAAGAGGGCGGCAATATCGGTCTGAATCCCCGGCAGCGGAGTATTTTGCTCGATACCGTCGAAGCGGAAACGAATTTTGAAGGGATTTTTGATAATTCGAAGAATTCCAAGCCTCTTATGTGGCTGCGTTCGGGACTTGAGCTGTCGAAGTCGGTTTGCCAGATCGTGTATCGGACCAGTGGATACCCGAAAGGGACGGGTTTTGTGGTTCGGGGAGGGGATCTCCATCCCGCTCTGGGGGATGAGAAGCTTCTGCTGACGAATGCCCACATTATCAGTGCGTCGGATGTCGAGATCGGCAATTTTTCCCAACCCGCGATGCACTACAAAAAGGGGCAAATCAATTTTACGTCCAAGGGGCTCACTCAAACCTGTTTCGGCTGTGCTGAAGTGTTGGCTGAGTCTCCCCGCGAGGAGTTGGATTTTGCGCTGATCCGTCTCCACCCTGCGATTCCGGATGAAATTCCGGTCTGTTCCTTTGCTTCAAGAGTTCCTGTTCCCGGAAGGTGTCGAGTCATCATTGTGGGGCATCCCCAGGGGCGGCCTCTTGAAATTTCATTTTACGATCAACCGGTGACAGACATCGGAACGAAAGGAAACGGGGATCCGCGATTTCAGTATATCCACTACACTAACCCGACGAGTGGCGGAAGCTCGGGAAGTCCGGTTTTCAACGAGGACTGGGAGATCGTGGGTGTTCATCACGCGGGGCCGCATCCCGAAAGTCAGACCTTAGAGCGGCTCAATGGCATAGATGGTGAACATCCTGCCAATGAAGGGGTTTCCATTCTTTCAATTCGCGAAAGTGTGGCCCGTCAGATCGGTTTGTAGGTGGTCGCGAAGATATCTTCCGCGACAATCCAGATTGATTCAGGAAATTCAGCGGTGCGATCATCGACTGACTTGAGGATATAGTCGCCTTTTTGCCCTTTGAGGACACCACGGTCCGATACCACCTCAAAAGGATGATCGATTTTAGCGGCCATGACCCGGCTGCTTTCAGGGTTGGGGAGGTACTTTTTAAACCCCTCTGCGTCAGTTTTTTCGGTCGGTCGATATTTGGCGGAGAATTTTTCCGCGGGCTGAGCCCAAAGTTCGCCTTTGGGGCCTTTGCAGATCATATCGCCGACGTCTGCAGAGGTCACGCCCTCCATACTTGAAATCGACGTCTCTCCGTCGTTTTCTTTAGCCCAGACCGGTGCCACTTTCACGGCTTCAAACCACAGTTTTGATTCGTTTAATTGCTGCAGGATTTCCCGGTTCGTGACGCTCATCTTTGTTAAGATAGTTCTGAAATGCCTTGATAGCGAATCTGAAAATATCAGCGGTTTATCTTTTCGTGGACTCTGCTTTGGTGGGTGTCGATGCCAGAACCCACTAATTTAATGAGAAAGCAGGCGGCCCGTCTTTTTCCGGATTCGGAAGAGGAACAGGCGCAATTTTTAAACTCATTGTTAGTGCCGGCAAAAGAGAGACAGTCAGCTGTGATCTGGACGAGTGCGGATGCGCCGACAAAAGACGGTCTGGATATCCTGCCGGAGAAGGATTTGCCGTCGTGGCTGCCTGAAAGGATTTCATTCCTCGCTCCGCAGGTGAGGGTAGGGAAAACTTCGCTTTTCGAGAGCGGCGCGATCTATCCTATGGACGTCTCGTCGATCTTCACGGCATCAGCGATGCTTCCGGTGAAAGCGCCCCGGCGGGTCCTCGATATGTGCGCGGCACCGGGTGGGAAGACCCTGTTTGCAAGCGTTGTGCTGGTGCCCGGACTGGTGGTTTCCAATGAGGTGATAGGAAAACGGCTCGGGATTTTGCGGCATAATTTAAAAAAGACGGGGCGTCCTAATCTCTATACCCAGAGTCTTGATCCAGCGGAGTTGGCATCTGTCGCTCCGGAAAGGTTTGATCTCGCGATAGTCGATGCACCCTGTTCGGGGCAATCTCTACTTGCCAAGGGTATTGACAATCCTGGTTGTTTCCATCCCAATATTATTAAAGGTAATGCAAAGCGACAGATTCGAATCCTGTCAAAAAGCTCGGAATGTGTTGCCCCGGGTGGATACCTTTTCTATTCAACCTGCACCTTTGCAAGACAGGAGAATGAAGGGGCGATAGAAAAGTTTCTGAAAAAGCATGATGATTTTACTCCGATAGAGGTTCCGCATCTCAGTGAATTTGAATCGGAGCTTTCTGAATTCCGTAGTTACCGGATTTATCCTCATCGCGAAACGGGATCGGGAGGGTTTACCTGTCTGTTGAAGAAAAACGGGGAAAGTAAAGATTTGCCTGAGCTACCGGAGGCCCTGGTTCAGTACCCAACGATTTAATCCTACAGACTGTACAGGGTACAGTTTTCGATTGTACCCTGTACAGTCCGGAGGCGAGCGCACTTATCACTCTGCGAGAATGACGACATCGTCCGGACTGGTCGTAGCGAAGAATTTTTGCCCGGAACCTCTCACCACTCGACGGGGATTCAGCTCTGAAATGCGGATGTGGTTAGTCGCGGAATCGCCGGTTTTAAGCGAATACTGGGCGATTTCCCCCAGATATACAGATTCGACTAAGCTGCCTGGGATGGCATTGAAATCGGCTCCTTGCTCTGATAGTGAAAGGCACTCGGGTCGGATCGAGAGGATGACTTTAGCTCCGCTTTCGGGCTTGTCTTTAAACCCTGAAAGTCGGCCTTTGAAATTGCCCAACCCGGTTTTAACTCGAAAGTAATCACCGTCATTTTTCTCGATTGTGCCGGGAATGAAGTTGGTTTCCCCGATGAAGCTGGCGACCAGGCTCGAATTCGGGTTTCGGTAGATCTCTTCGGGTGGACCGATTTGAGCGAGGTGCCCGTTGTCGAGAATCGCCATCCGGTCTGCAATTGATAGTGCTTCTTTCTGATCGTGGGTCACATAGATGGCGGTGAGTCCAAACTCTTTACAGATTCGACGGATCTCGGCGCGCATTTCAATCCGCAGTTTAGCGTCGAGGTTGGAGAGCGGTTCATCGAGCATGAGACACCGCGGGCGCACCACAAGAGCTCTGGCCAGAGCTACCCGCTGCTGCTGCCCTCCGGAGAGTTGATTAATTTTCCGGGATCCCAGTCCCCCCATTTGAACCATAGCGAGAGCTTCGTCGACCTGAGTTTTGATCTCATCTTTGGGCAATTTTTTCTCTTCCAGCCCAAAGGCGACATTTTTAAAGACGTTGAGGTGGGGCCATAGCGCGTAACTTTGAAACATCATCGCCGTGCCGCGCTTGTGGGGAGGCACGTTGGTCACGTCTTCGCCGTCGAAGAGAATCGTTCCCTCCTCGGGAATATGAAAGCCTGCAATGGCTCGCAGCAAGGTCGTCTTTCCGCATCCGCTCGGGCCGAGAAGGAAAAACAGCTCGCCGGGCTCGATATCGAGGTCGAGGTGATCGAGGGCGACCACATCTCCAAATCGTTTCACGAGACCACGCGTTTTGATGGATACCATAACGCCTGCTATCTTCACTGGATTCACTCCGTGAGGCAAGCGAAGATGCCGGATATGACTTTGAGCGAACTGTATCTTTGGGCGGATCACACGGAGAGAAGTGCGTCGGCGCAAATGGCAGTGGATGAAGCGGCCTTCGAGGCGGCGCTAAGTGACGGGATCACGATTCTCCGACTCTATCGGTGGGCGGTTCCGGCGGTGACGATCGGGTACTTCGATAAAGTTTCTCAAGAAGAACCTAGACCGGTGATTCGCCGGATGACGGGCGGGGGACTGGTTGAACACGGTTGCGACCTGACTTTTTGTCTCACGATCCCGGCGGAAGTTCCGGCATCTCAGGCGCGCACGGAGGCGCGTTATCATTGGATCCACGAATCGCTGTATCGCGCGCTGAAAGCGGCTGGTCTGAATTTCGATTTTGTCGCGGAAAATGCGGGAGAGCGTGGCCCCTGTTTTTCGAATCCTGTGAAATGGGATCTCGTTGATGCGGAAGGGCGGAAGCGGGTCGGGGGCGCTCAGCGGAAATCGAGGGGAGCGGTGATCCACCAGGGCAGTATCCAGCTCGGTGCCGGGTTTGAAAATAGCGGGACGTTCCCGGACTGGGCAGAGGAATTCGCCCGAAACCTCGCCCGGGAAGTCACGCCTTTGCCTGATTCAAAACAGCAGGGGGTCGAGGCGGCAGCGGCGGGATATGACAGGGACAAATACGGATTGGCTGAATGGAATCTTGATCGGAAATTTAAGACTAGATTATTATAATAATTATGGAATATTTGGTTTATAGATGAATTTTCGGAATCCTTTCATAAAAATCATTCTGTTTTCCGTCACGTTTGGACTCAGTTTTGTGATGACCCTTTCAATTCGGGTGGCGAAGGGAGTGAAGTCGACCGAACCGATCCCGGTCTCCCTTGAGCCATTGAAGAAGGTTGAGAAGGTCGATCCGATTGTGATCAAGTTGCAATGGGGGGGATACTACGCGGTCCGAAAAGAGGAGGGTTTCCGCATCTTCCGCCTTCTCGATATCAATCCGAACACTTACCACATCGTCTCGTACAATGAGATTTTCCGCGAAATGCCGAACGTTAACGAGGTCACTTACCTGATTCCTGAATTCGAACATCGCGCGCTGGACAGTATTGAGATTCTGAAGGAGAAGCCGGTCTATTTTGGACGACGCACTCTATCGAGTTCTGAGCTCCTGGCTTACGCAAATTATCTGAAGGTTAACGGGATGCGGGGAAATGAGCTGACGGCTCACCTCAGCCGGGTGATTCGCTTCAGTCGTGAAACCCCACTGGAGACGAAGCTGGCCTACTATGACGGCGCACTTAGTTTCGAGCAACCCGGCGCTCTTTAAGCACTATTCCCGCCACTGGGCTTTTTTGGCCCCCACATAGGCAAGGAAAAGCCCGATCCCGATGTGGACGATCAAGACCACATAGCAGATTGAAACAGGGGACAGCCAGGTCTCGGTGACTTCTTTAACGTAGCGGAGGTGTTTGGGATCCAGCGAATCCATAACCCCCGCCCAGGTCCAGTAGGCGGAGATAAAAGGACGCGTCGCCCAGGCGGCCCACACGGGAAGTGCCAGAACGGCTCCGGATAGCGGGAGCTGAAATCCAACCAGATAAATACTCAGGAGTGACGCCTGGTCTGCCGTTTTGGCGAGTCCGGAGATCCCGAGGCAAATCGCGGTCATCGCTGCATTCACGAGGATCAGCAGGATCAAATGATTCGGCGATGCGGAAGGAATATCACAGATCGTCTGCACGAAGAGCCACATCCAGAACGACTGGATAAAGACGAGAATACTGAGGAATGCCACTTTACTTGCGAGGTAGACACTGGGTCTGACTCCGCCGAGCTTCTCCTTTTCAAAGATTTTCCGTTCCCCGGCAATTTCCCGCGCGGAGTTGTTGGAGCCCATCAACGTCAGTAGGATGACCTGAAACATCACGAGTCCCGATACCAAACCGCCGAGATTCAAATTGAAGGTTGCGACATCCCGCTCCTGTTTCATTTGCTCCAGGGTTGCGGGCAGGGTTTCACTAAGGCTTTTTGTCTGATCGACACCATCGAGATCAAAGAGGATCACCAGAGCGGGAAAACCGATTAGAATTGCGATTTGAAGCAAAAGCTGTCCCGAGTCGCGGAACATGATTTTGAATCGCCTCCCGAGCAGAGCGAAAAATTGCGGGACATGCCCCGGAGTTTTTGCCGCATGGGACGTTAAATTGGGATCGGGATGGGCATTCATTCCCGAGTTTTCGTAATACTGAGACTGTCGCTTCATCCAGCTCGACTGCCATTCGCAGGAGGAACGTTTCATCAGGGTCGGGTAGACATTTTCCGCTTCGTCGACGCTGAAATAATGTTCCAGGGCGCGCGGTGGACCGTGATAAACCACCTTCCCTTCGTGAAGCACCAACACCGAGTCGTAGAGATCCAGTCCGGCGAGACTATGGGTAACGTTGACGACGATGCGGTTTTGATTCCGGCTCATTTCATACATGAGCTTCACGATTTCCTGCTCACTCCTGGGATCGAGACCGCTGGTCACCTCGTCGCAAAGCATTAGCACCGGATCGGTGACCAGTTCCATCGCCAGTGCCAAGCGACGTTTCTGTCCCCCGGAAAGCACTTTGACCGGCCGGTCTTTGATCGCTTCAAGACCGGTGGAACGCAGCGCTTGATCGACAATTGCATAGAAGGCATCGGAGTTTTTGGTTTTAACTCTGAGGCGCACTGAACTTTCGATACTTTCCTCCACGGTCAGCTCGTCGTAGGCAATACTGAACTGCGGCACATAGCCAATTTCCGAGGGCTCGAGATCCTCCTCCTCGGATAGATCGCGCCCGTTCCAGTAGACGTTGCCTGCACTTTCCACATTGATGCCGGCGATCAACTTTAACAGAGTCGATTTACCACATCCGGATGGACCCACGATTGCCATAAAATGGCGCGAAGGAACCTTGATTGAGATATCATCAAGCAGGTGGATATCGTCCTCCCCCTTCTTAATCGTGAAATAGGTGTTTTTTAGCTCAAGCACGGTGTCATTGATAAAGAATGGTGTGGCGAAGTGCAAGCCCTGACTTGGCTGTGGCGCGGAAGAAATGGCTTGCCATGAAATCGTTTGAGAGGACGATGTGAAGTAACTTATGAGCAGAAAAAAGAAGAAGGGTTGTAACCCTCTCGGCACCATTCTTATTCTGGGTGGCATTTTCCTCGTGGCCCTTGTCGGATCACTGTTTGCCGGAAAGTTGGTGATTCAAAACTGGATCCAGGGTGATGGTCTGCAATCAGTGATTCAAAAGAAGGCGGAGAGTCATCTCAAAGCACAAGTCAATATTGATGATGTGCAATGGAACCGGAAGAGTGCCTTTGTCGGTAAGCTAACCGCCCGCGGATATGAGGAGGCGGCTTTCTCGAAGCTCAACCTGGATGCGCTCCGGGCCAATATTGGAATCAAAGACAGCGCGTTTGATGTTTCCGAAATCAGTGTGAGCCGGGTCTATGGCGAATTTTCGAACGACCGTCTGCAGGGAAAAGCGGCTGAGCCGGAAACGATCGCGGTTCCCGAGAAATCAAATCTGCCGGGCTGGTTGAAAGGTTACATCCCTCAGCGAACAGTGATTGGTGAGGTCGAGATCGGTTCGGCGACTCTGGAGGTTAAAGATGATACCGGTAAGACATCGATGGCGATCCGTGAAACCCGGGCATCAATTCAACCGGATCTGAATACCGGAGTAGTAAAAATCGAAGCCAATGGCGGAAAGATCGAACTCGCGGAGCCAGCGCCGCCGATCAATATCAGAGAGTCGAGTTTGAGATTTCAGAACCCGAATTTGTTCATTAATAACGCCTCTCTGGAAGTCTACGATGGCGGTCACATCGCCGGTCTTGGTGAAGTTTCGTTTGGTGAGGTTTCAACGGTTGATCTTGATTTGAAGGTCTCCGGGATCGATATCAAAAAAGTCGTCAACGATGAATGGAAAGGCAAAGTGTCCGGCACGGTGCGGGGGCCGGTAAAAGTTAACGGCACGACTGATCACCTGGTGCAGAAAGGAACCCTGCATCTCGAAAACGGCGTATTGGAGGCGATTCCGATTCTCGATAAAATTGGCAAATACACCAAGAGTAAACGTTTCAGTCGTCTCGTATTGAATCAGGCTCAGGCCGATTTCGTCCTCGATGGCGAGGTGCTGGAGCTGCGGAATATCCAACTCGAATCCGATGGACTGACGCGCGTCGAAGGCGTGCTCGACAAAGAGGGCGAGGCGATTTCAGGTGTATTGCAAGTCGGGGTCACCCCCGGAACGCTGCGCTGGATTCCCGGAGCTGAAAAAGATGTTTTTACGGAAAGTCGGGACGGTTTTGTCTGGACTACAATGAAGCTGGGCGGAACTATTGACCAGATAAGCGAAGACCTCTCAGCCCGATTGATGTCAGCAGCGGCGATGGATATCGTGGATAAGCTACCCGCGAATCTTCAAAATACACTGAAGGGTATCATCGGAGGCGGAACCGAAGTTACACCAACCGATCCGGCATCGCCTGCCGATGGAAAAGCGGTAGATCCAGCTGACCAGGTAAAGGATTTGATCCTCGATAAGGTAGGGGATGAAGTGGGCGATCAGGGTAAAAAACTACTCGAAGGTCTCGGAACGCTATTCGGTCAGTGAGTCTGGCACTTCCCCTCCTGATCCCTGGGAGGGCAATCTCCGCGTCTATTTTCTTGATAAGCGGATTTTTATTAACTAGGGTGAGCCACGCTTATTTCCCGGCGGGTAATCATCTAATTGTTTGGGAGTTATCCGTTTTGATGTGAGTAGAAACACAGCAATGATTGATAATACCGAGAAGCTCCTTTCCGAAATGCCGGGGGAGCCGATAAAGCACCATGCCGCTACCCTTCAGAAAGGACTCCCCGACGACGGGACAAACCGCACTTTGGTCAAGTATTGGTTAGAGGGGGCGTTCATCGATAAACTGGGTAATGTCTGGATCGAGGAATCGACTCTCGAATCTGTATTGGGGCATACCGGTTTTGCTCAGTTGAGTCGGGCCCGTCGAGAATCGGATCCCCATTTTATTACCTTACCGACCGACAATAAATCCTATTTTCGCGGCTCGCTGGTGATCGAGCTGATTCAAACGGTGATTGCTGAAGCGGATAATCCTAACGTCGTCGAACGGGCCAATTCGTCACTTCAACTATACCTTTCGATAGTGGAGTCCGAACCCTTCCGGAAAATCACGAACTCCGGAGAGGCGGATCGTTTTCGGGAGGATCTGTTCCAGCTTAGAAACCTGGCCAACGAACAAATCAGTAATCGAGAGGCGGGGGATAACAGGAATCCGGCGACCGGCCGCGGTATCGATCTCCTCCGAATCGCCACTTTGCATTTGGGTGAGAGTCTCCATCGGTTGCATTTGACTCATCGGAGATACCATTTGCTCCGACTGGTAGAGAAAGAGCCCCGCCAATTGTCCCAGCTCGGAGAAGCTCTGGGGCTCTCATCCGCCGGGGTAACGAATGAGGTGGATGCCCTCGGCAAACTGAATTATGTAACCCGGGAAGAGTTGACTATAACTCTCACGGATTTGGGTCACGAGTTGGTGGAGCAACTGCAATCGGAGACGGCGAGCTGGATCAGCGAAACGCTTTCAGCGAGTGATAAGACGTCGAAAGATGAACACACTTTGACCGGTAAACTGATAGAAAAGTGGTAGACCTGTTATCCATTGATGCGGTGAGTCACTGGATCGAATCCCGCTCGATTCAGGACTTTCGATTGTTACTGACCGAGTTTCCCGTGCACTGGTTTGCGGCGATACTGGGCGGTCTTTTCACAGGTGTGGGAGTGGCCTACAAATTGTGGTATCGAAACGTCAATGCTCTGGTCCATGAGCAGTTGCGACTCCTGCACTCTCTTTTCGAAACCAAAGCTGACCGGGAGTCGGTTGAGGCCCTCGAAAAGAAGATCGATGCACTCGACTACGATGGCAAATTGAATGACCTCGAGCAGAGAGTGATTTTGCTCGAAGCGGAGATTAAGAAGCTGCGGCGGGAATTGATGGGCATGCAGAGCACTCCACTCCCGGTCCCCACCAATAAAGGGAGAAAAGTCTCACCGCCTAAATTTGTGGTTGAGGACGAAGGCGGAAATTTCTTCAAACCGAGTTCAGACGAAAGAGTCGTTTCCGAGGTATTCATTATGGATATTTCCGATTCGATGAAGGCACTGCATAAACTGAAAACCTGCAAAGAACATCTCATCAAATCGATCGAGGAACTGGATGAAGGGGCCAAATATCAGGTCATATTTTTCTCGAAAACCGCGCATTTCGCGGATGAGGATAACGAGGTCACCCATCCCGAGTGGCGGCTCGCCACAAAGGCGAACAAGCAGGCGACCATTGAGCGGATCAAATCGGTAAAAACCGAAAGAGGTAACGAGTGGCATTGCCCGTTTATTTTGGCGATGAATCTCGAGCCTCCGCCGAAACGAATCAATTTCCTGACCGATGGGCAGAAGAGCGAAGCCAAGCTGCTCTCCAGAGGCATTATCGATCTCGTCAAACGGGTAAAAGGCGAGACCAAGGTTAACACAACGGCCTTTATGGCTCCGAAGGCGTCGCCACCTCTTATCAGAATCGCGGAGGAAACCGGAGGGACTCACACCTTGGTGTTGGCGGGTGGAGAACGGATCCGCAACAAAGAAAAATTAACCAACTATCTGGGCGCTAGAGGGATCGAGTGTCTCGACTCACCTGTCGTCGAGACAGAAAAAGAGCCGGAGATTGCTCCCCGGCTCTGATAAGGTAGATCAGTAATGTATAATTCTAGAAGGAAAGACGGGCACCGAACACGACGTTGTGCGTGATGTGGCTGTCGATTACGAAGTCAAGTCTCTCGTAGTGGGATTCCCCGACGCCGAGCATCTTATACTGAAAGAAAAGGTCAACCGACTTGGTAACTGGAATGTCGACACCGGCGATAAACTGGTAAGCCAGAGCATCGTCAACTTCGTTGGTTCCAACATTAGTACCGATGATATTGGGATTGTAGACCGTGATTGTGTTCTGGGCATAACCGATACCACCACCGATATAGCCAGTGTATTTGCAGAACGGAATCTCTTTGAGCACGTTCAACATAAAGGCATCGGTTTCCATCTGTCCGGTAAACCCGTAGTTGATGTAGCCTCTACCGTCATAGATGTCACTGGTGATTTGTCCGATGTCGTTCTGCGCATGTAAACGCTCGACCTCGATCCGGCCGCGTTTGAACAGATTGGTGTAGATACCGGCACCACCACCGAAGATTGTACCGGAATCCATGATGATTTTCTCCGAAGAAGGGAAGACCGGTTCATGACCGTCGACATTATATCCACCGAATCCACCACCATAGGCGAAAATATATCCGGTATGACAATCGGAACCTCCCCCTTGACCCTGGAAGTCGCAATAAGGTTCGCCGGAAAAGGCCAAGCCGGGCAAGGCACAAAGAGCTAATAGAATAGTTTTAGATAGAGATTTCATGTTAATTTTAGAATTTTCTTAGGAACCCCTAAATATAAACTAAAAATTACAAAATTTCTCGCATTAATTTTTAAATTTCTTAAATATTTTTACCCGATCCCACTGGATGGGGCAAAACTTCCGACAGATGGGGCATCCAGAATGGGTGATCGGGGCACGGCTTATCTCAGACGAGTTCACTCTATCGCGACCTCGTCCTTCAGTAGCGGTAGCGGCAGCAGTGTCGCTGTCTTTTTTAAGACCTTAATCCAGTGCGTCCCCAAGAATTGATCGACCTTCCGGCCATTCGTCGAGTTCGAAGTATTCGGACAGTGTCGCGGCGATGTCGGAGAATTGGTCGCGGCAACCGATACTGGCCGGGGGCAGGGGGCCGGAGGCGAGCAATGGGACTCGCTCTCTGGTGTGGTCGGTTCCCGACCAGGTGGGATCGTTGCCGTGATCGGCGGTGATCAAAAACAGTGATTCGCTATCGTCGATCAGTGGGAGGAATTCGCCCAGCCAGTGATCGAACTCCTGAAGAGCATTGGCATAACCCTGCACATCCCGCCGATGTCCGAAAAGCATGTCGAAATCGACTAGGTTGGCGAAGTAGAGCGTCGGGCTGCCCACCGGTTCCTGCCAGAGCTGCTGTATGATTTCCATTCCCTTCTGATTGCTTTTGGTTGGGAATGAATTGGCAATGCCACTGCCGGCAAAGATGTCGGAGATCTTTCCGATCCCGACGGTGTGGACTCCGCTTTCAAACAGCGCATTTAAAACGGTGCGGGGAGGTTCCAGAGAAAAATCGCGGCGGTTCGAGGTCCTTTCAAAATTTCCCGGGTGCCCCGTAAAAGGGCGGGCGATGACCCGGCCGATCCTTTCCCGATCCGCAATTTCGCGGCAGGTGGAGCAAATTTCGTAAAGTTGCTCCAGTGGGATCACGTTTTCGTGAGCAGCGATCTGGATGACCGAATCGCTACTGGTGTAGAGAATTGGCTTACCGGAATTGAGATGTTCCTCGCCGAGTTCCTCGAGAATGACGGTCCCGGACCGGGCGTAATTTCCGATAAACCTGACTCCGGCGGCTTTCTCCAGCTCCTTAACCAGAGAAGGGGGGAATTTCTCGAAGGTGGCGAAGGATTCGGTGAGTTTGGCACCGGCGATTTCCCAATGCCCGGTGGTGGTGTCCTTTCCGGCGGATTGTTCGGTGAGACAGCCCCAGGCCATCCGGGTGGGAGTTTCCGGTGGTTGATGGCCGGCAGCCAATGCTTCGGCATGAGCCATTCCGGCGGCGTCGAGATTCGGGATCGAAAAATGTTCGGCTCGCTCGCGAATATGTCCAAGGGTGTTGGAACCTGCGTCGCCAAAGAAATCGGCATCGGGAGCGTGGCCAATTCCTACGGAGTCGAGAACGATAAGCAATGCGCGCTTCATACCGGACCGTAGAACGTTCCGCACCGCTTGTCAGCAACGTTCCTTCGTGATTGTACCCTGTACAGTCCGTGATTGTACAGGGTACAGTCTGACGTTGTACAGGGTACCAAATACGCAAAAAGCCCCGAAATCCTGAGATTCCGGGGCTTTTATTAAAAATCGGTAGATTACCGAATGAAACTTAGAGGCCTTCGCCAACCAGTTCCATTGCGTCAACCGCGCGGTTTGAGTAACCCCACTCGTTGTCATACCAGCCAACGACTTTGCAGAAGTTGCCTTGTGACATGGTGGTCAGACCGTCGAGGATACAGGAGTGAGGATCACCCACGATGTCCTGAAGAACGAGTGGCATCTCGCTGTAGTGGAAAATGCCTTTAAGAGGACCTTCAGCAGCCGCTTTGTAGGCAGCGTTGATGTCTTCAACAGAAGCTGACTTCTTCAAGATACAGCTGAAATCGGTAACGGAACCGGTAGGTGTTGGAACGCGGAACGCACCACCCTGGAGTTTTCCGTTCAACTCAGGAATCACAAGGCCGATCGCCTTAGCTGCACCAGTTGATGAAGGAATGATGTTTTCAGCAGCAGAACGGGCACGACGCAAGTCACTGTGAGGAGCATCGAGAAGACGCTGGTCACCAGTGTAAGAGTGAATGGTGCTCATGAAACCGGCTTCGACACCGAACTCGTCGTTGAGAACTTTGACCATAGGAGCCAGGCAGTTCGTCGTACAAGACGCGTTTGAAATGATGTGATGCTCGTCAGCGTTGTAGAGGTCGCTGTTGATTCCGATACAGAAAGTCAAATCAGGATCTTTCGCCGGAGCGGAGATGATTACTTTCTTGGCACCCGCTTCGATGTGCTTTCCAGCACCTGCTTTGTCGCAGAAAAAACCGGTTGATTCGAGGACAACGTCTACGCCGCGGTCACCCCACTTAAGGTCAGCAGGATTGCGCTCTGCAGTTGCGAGGATTCTGTGTCCGCGAACTGTGATTGACTCATCATCATATTCCACGTCTCCGTCAAAACGACCGTTGGTCGAGTCATACTTGAGAAGGTGAGCAAGAGTCTTGTTGTCAGTGAGGTCGTTGATCGCAACGACTTTTTTCAATTGATCATCGGACATTGCACGCAAGACGTTACGTCCGATGCGCCCAAAACCATTAATTCCGTATTTAGCCATGTTGGTTGTATAAGGTACTATTTAACCCAAAATGCGAAACAGCATTACTGCTGAATCTTCAGCTCCACCTACAAGCGGATGCGGTCGCAGTTAACGTGATGTCTAGGGACACGTCAACGGAAAATAACTGAGCCGTTTTGTCACAGTAAACGGCTTGCGGTTTTCAGCTATTTTATGGGGTTAGTGATAGGGTCACCATTGGCGTCTATGTCCCATGCGATAAGGAATGAGTGACGTTCCGACACCGGGGTCGCTGTCATCGCAGGCGTGGAGTTCCTCACGGGAACCAGAAGCGCGCCGCGCCTTTTGTCGCCGTCTACATTGGCCGGGGTGAGACTAACAGGTACCTTTTTATCGTTGACCCATTCCCAGTCAGATTTCTCAGCCAGGGCGGAGGCGCCCATCCAGAGCGGGGTTCTCAGCGGGTTGTCTTCCACAAAGCGATGGTAAAGCCAGATGAGGTGATCGCGGTTTTCCACCATGGCGAGACTGCCGCCGAGCTGGTGGGCGATGGACCTTGCCTCGGTCCAGGAAATGGGCAGATCCACTCTGAGATATCTCCGGTTGGCAAAGGGGTCTATTTCAAATGAGTTTCCAACGTAGGCACTCCGATAAGCTTCCGATTTTAAAAGAGATGACAACAGGATGGAGCTGGAAGCTGCGGCTGAGAGATGGGGCGTTTCCCATGCCCCGAGGGTGATCCCTGCCAGCTCGCGGGAATTCGAGGTGGCGCTCAGATCCCATTTTGACTCATTATTTTCTATTTCGAGAACGGGACGGAATCCGATCAGTTTCCGGGCCACATCTGAAGATTCCCTGGTGCGCTCGCGGAGGGTATCGATCTCGGTTTCCCGGGCGATGCCCCGAACGAGACAGGTCTCATCCCAGCGATTGCGACTGTGGTCGACCCATTCCCCGATTCCATTGTGGATGCCGAGAAATCCATTGTGAGAGTGTTTGGAACTGTCGGCCGCTTTATTAATTTCAAGAATAGTGAGGGCCCGCCGATGTTTCAGGTAGGCGGTTTCATCGATTTGCTGGAGCATCCGGCCTTTGGGTGAGAGGAACTGGCTTTCCGGCAGTTGAACTGCAAAACTCCACTCGCCGTCAGTTGGGAGCCGGTATTGGTGTTGTTCCCCGATCTGATTGGATTTCCGGTGGCGAACGGTTAAGTGGGAACAAATGTTTTCCGCATCTTTAAACGTCAACATGGTGATAGGGATATCTCCGTCCTGGATTGGATATTCCTTCTCTGCCATCAAAACGCCCATCCCGGGCAGTGCTCTGAACTTCGTCTGATTCTCATCGATCCAGGTTACCTGGTCGGGATCGGGAGGGTAGATTTTACTAACTGGACCGCCTGCATTTTGACCGATCATGCAGCGGAGATAGGGCATGTTGTTTAGCGGAGAAATATCTCCAACCTCGGTATGGGTAAAAGTAAAGATCCGAAGTGGAAGCCCGGCGACTTCGGAGAGGTTCGAAATTTTAGTATGATCAATTCGCAGTTCTTCGATCGGGAGTCCGATGAGGTCCAGCAGGGAGGTAATACCGGTGTGGCTGAGATTCAATTCGTGAATAACCTGTCCCCGGAGTGCCGAGAGATTCGTTAGATTTTCATGACCCGCCAAATCGAGGATCACCCGGTTGTGGGTGACCAGAACGTGGTAGTGCCATTCCGTCTGCTCCGGGTTGGTGGAGCGCAGGGTATTCAGTGCCTTGGTCAGTCTGGCTGCGATTCGTCTGGGGTTGCTGTTGAGTAGTTCCTTAACCTTTTTACTGTTCGGGAAAATTTCTTTTGCCCGGGCGAGGGCGGCGTCTTCAGCGATGGAGTCTCCGCGGGAGCGAGTTGATTTCGCGATGGTAATCATCTCCTGATATTCATTGATATCGTTAGTGCGGTTCAGGATCCGGGCGTCAAATTCTTCGTTACCAACCCCACCTACTTTTTCAAGGTAGAGATTTGCCTCTTCATACTTATCATTCGAGACCAGCTTCTCGTAGGTATTATCCACTTCCGATTCGAACTGCTTAGCATCATTTTGATAGAGATTTTTCAGATCCGAGTTCGAGAGTTTTTCAGGCTCGACTTTAAAGGTTTCAAAACCAGCGAGTGCATCGAAAGGAGCTGAGTCAGATTCCTCGATGGAACTGTCACTGAAGATAGCGATCATGATGCCGATCGTCAGCACAAGGAGTCCAATGGATAGCGGAAATATTATAACATTTAGCCAGCTCAGCGAGCCTTCAAACGGAGCAAAGCGGGACTTTCTCCCGTCAAGTTTTTCCAGTTTTAATGACTGGGTATCGCGAACCCGGATTCCGTAAAACATTTCGCGGAACTCGACCACGGTCTGGGGACGCCGGTTACGGTCGCCATGCATAGCGTAGAGTAGAGCGTCGTCGACAAACGGCGGGACTTTCGCTACGGTGGAAGGAAGCACGATAATCGAATTTTTAGGTAGCTGACCTACCAACATTTCATAAACGATGCGACCGATGGAAAAGCCATCGCAGTGCGGGACGGTGGTGAATAGTCCGTTATTCGCGACCTCCGGGGCTAAATAATCGATGAGCTTGTGCCTATGATTCTCCATCGCTGCGTCCCAGCGATCGAAGAAGATATTAGCCATCCCGAAACCGAACACTTTCACGTTCGAATCCGCGTCGATGATAATGTTGGAGGGGCAGAGTGCGCGATGTAAAACGCCGGATGCATGAGCGGCTTCGACGGCGCCGGTGATTTGAAAGAAGATCTGATGCACCCAGTCGATCGAATGTTTCCTGCCGCGAGTTTCGCGGAAAAGCGCTTTGCCATCGAAATCTTCGGTCACGACGATGGCATGCGATCTCACTCGGGTGATGTGCAGGGGAGTGAAAATATTAGGGTGGGTCACCAACTTGGCGGCTTCGAAATCGGGACAGAAGGTCTTTTCATCGTCCTCCGATGTCCCGGACAAGTCGGCCAAACTGGTCCAGACGAGAAAGGTTTTTCCATCAAGTAACTCGACCCGGAAGCACCACTCGGGGTCGATACTATCAGCACTGGAAATTGCTGCCAGATCGGTGAACAAACTGGCCACGTCCTCCATTCGATGCTCGAATGCAGTGGATGAACTACCTTCCGGGTCAGTAGATTGCCCAAGATTGCCCCAAATGGACTGGATAATGGATTTAGCCATTTATCAATTAAAATTACTTAATCTATTTTAACATTTATTGTAAATATGTCTATTTTAATTGCTATAAATTTGTATTCAAACAGTCTTGCGTTTCATCTATATCATTGCGAGGGATCGGAATGACTGTTCCTGATACCGATCCCGGGAGTATTTTGGCGTTCCGGGACCGCCAAATCGCTGTTGAATTAGTGGCTGCAGCATTGCTTCACTTGGATCTGTTCACCTGGTTGTCGGAACGCGGGGGTGGAACGGCCACTGATATCTGTGAGCACTATGGATTTGCCGAACGTCCCGTCGATGTATTGCTGACCTTATGCCGGGCCTACCAGTATCTCGAAATCGATGCGGAGGGTGTGAACCGGGTGACAACGAAAACAAGTGAACATCTCACGGTGGGATCCCCCTGGTATTTGGGGCCCTATTATCAACCAATGAAGGGAAGTCCCTTCGTTCTCGATTATCTGGAAGTGCTGAAAACCGGTAAACCGGCAAATTGGCGTTCGGACGACGAGGGCGCAGATTGGCACGAATCGATGTTGGATGAAACTTTTGCCCGGGAGTTCACCTCATTGATGGACTGCCGTGGCCTGGCCTTTGGTCAGAAACTCGCTCGGGAAATTGAACCAATTATATCAAATCATCACCGGATTCTCGATGTTGGTGGTGGTTCCGGGGTTTATGCCCAGGCGATTGTGACGGCAAACTCTCACCTCACGGGTGTTGTTTTGGAACAGGCTCCGGTGGATCAGATTGCCCGGAAAATCATCTCGGAGCGTGGTTTGAGCGAGAAGATCCAAGTTGTGGAGGGGGACATGTTTAATGATCACTGGCCGGTTGATTGTGATATACACCTGCTGTCGAACGTGTTGCATGACTGGGATTTCCCTGAGATAAAACGGATTATAGCGCGCTCCGCGGAATCGATTCCCGCCGGTGGCCTCCTTGTGATTCATCAAGCATTTCTGAATGATGATAAAAACGGACCCATCGAGGTGGCTGAATATTCCACTCTCCTGATGCATATGACTCAGGGGCGTTGTTACAGTCGCGCCGAGCTGGATCCGATCCTCCGGGAGGCGGGTTTTCAAGCGAACGGTTCGGGTGATACTTTTGCTAGTAGAGGCTATCTGACGGCAATGCGCTGCAGTTGATCGGGTCGGATCCGTTGACTAAAGCGGGGCGGGTCATATTTTTCCGGTATGATTCGCTGTATTTTTTCTGTGATCGCTGTTGCGGTTTTTTCGATGGCTCCGGCGTGGAGTGTTGAGTCCCGGCCCAATTTTGTCTTTATCGTTTCGGAAGATAATTCCCATCATTACCTGAGACATTTCTTTGAAGGGGGTTCGGAGACTCCGGCGATTGAAGCTCTGGCAGCGAATGGCTTAACCTTTGATCATGCCTTTTCCAATGCGCCGGTCTGCTCGGTCGCCCGGACCACTCTGGCGACCAGTTGTTACGGGCCCAGGATCGGAACTCAGTTCCATCGGAAATACCAAACAGCGACACTTCCCGATAATGTCCGGATGTTTCATCATTATTTGAAGGAGGCGGGCTACTACACCACCAACAATTCGAAAACCGACTACAATGCCGCCCCGGCGACAGGCTGGGACGAATCGTCCGGTAAAGCGTCGTGGAAGAAACGGAAACCCGGTCAGCCGTTTTTCCACATGCAATCTCATTCCGAGTCGCATGAGGGACGGTTGCATTTTAATGAGAAGACGTTTGAGTCGGAAAAAACTGATACGGATCCTGCGTCAGTTACTCTGGCAGACTATTTCCCGGATACCCCGTTATTCCGGTATACCCACGCCCGCTATCTGGATCGGATGAAAGTCATCGATGAGATCGTGGCGAAAACCGTAGCTGACCTGGAAAAAGCGGAAGTACTCGAAGATACCTTTGTGTTTTACTTCGGCGATCATGGTGGCGTGCTGCCCCGCGGTAAAGGATATGCCTATGACTCTGGGCTTCACGTGCCCCTGGTGGTTAGAATCCCCGCCAACTATAAAAAACTGGTGGATGGAAAACGCGGTGAGAGGGTCAGAGGCTTTGTCAGTTTTATCGATTTTGGGCCAACGGTATTGAATCTCGCCGGAGTTGAGGGCTCTGATGGAGTTGATGGAAAAGCTTTCCTCGGAGCCGGAGTTACCATGGGTGAGGTGAACCGTCGTGATGAGGCATTTGGTTATGCGGATCGATTTGATGAAAAATACGATCTCGTACGGAGTCTCCGAAAAGGTAAATATCATTACCTGCGCTGCTATCAAAACTGGCTTCCCGACGGGCTGCAGAATAACTACCGATATAAAATGCTCGCGTATGGTGAGTGGAGAGATCTATATAAAGCGGGGAAGCTCAATGCTGAACAAAGTCAATTTTTCCAGGCCCGCCCGGTCGAATTGCTTTTTGATGTGGAAGCTGATCCGCATGAAGTGAAAAACCTCTCCGAAGATCCGGAACACTCGGAGAAATTGATGGAGCTGAGGAAGCGTTTGAATGAAACCGTCAAATCGTTACCTGATTTGAGTTTCTATCCAGAGAGCTACCTTGCTGAGAAGGTGATGGATAATCCAGTGCAATTTGGTCAGGAACATAAAGAAGATATAGCCCGCTATGTAGACATTGCGAACTTTGCGACCTCTGATTTTGAAACCGTCAAAGCCGGTATCGAATCCGCACTGAAATCACAGGACCCAATCGATCGTTACTGGGGGGCAATGGTCTGCAGCAGCTTTGGAAAAAAAGCCGAGTCTCTCGGTCAAGTTGCCCGGAAATTACTTACTGATGAATATAAGGTCGTCCAACTGCGGGGGGCGGAATTTCTTGGGTTGATCGGCCAAATCGATCCCACGAAAAAGATTGTCGAACTGGTGAATACCACGGACGATTCTATTTTTGCGACAGAGGCTCTGAACTCACTGGTCTACTTCGTCGATCATGATAAATCCGGTGCCGGTTTTGATGCCTCGACCCTGAAGCCCCAGGTCTCCGGTGCGGACGTCCCCCGTCGGCTTCCCTACTTAAAAGGGGAGCCATTGGAAAAGCCGAAAAAGAAATCAAAAGGCAAATAGCTGGGCCTTTATTTCTTCAACTGACTGAGTTTCAGGACAAAGCGATTGGTTTCTTCACCCTCAATGTTATTGCAGGTCATTGTGACCTGAGGATCTTTGAGGGTGGTATCGAATTCCATCAAACCAAACGAACAGGTTTTGCTGTAGCCCCAAACCAATCCCGGCGTCTTAACCACTTTGTGAGTGTGGTGGTTGGTAAGGCGTGAACTTTCAAACTCGTATAACGTGTAGCTGTCCGGCCTTTCAATTTTGCGTAGGTCAGTGCGGTGACGATCGGCAGCTACCAGAAAAACACCTTCGATGTTATTGTCGCCTATATGGGAGAAAATTTTCTCTCTCTCCTCCGGGTAGCCATCCCAGGGGTCGTTGCTGCCCGGTTTGATTCCGGGAGTAAAGGGGACTGGTGAAACGAGAATCTTGAAGGTGCCTTTTGATTCACTCAAGGTTTTTAAGACCCACTTTTTCTGAACGGGGCCGAGCATCGTTTTGCCTTTTTTGTCCCGATAGTACCTGCCGTCGAGCATGATAAAGTGAACATCTCCGATCGTGAAGTCATACCAACAACCCGGTTGCGACTCGCCGCCACCATAGCCCGGATTGATCCAGTTCTGCCGGAAAATTTTCCATACTTGTGGCTTCCAGGCGGGTTGGTCGATTTCGGGACCGGGAACGCAGTCATTTACTGCAAAATCGTGATCGTCCCAGATCGAGTAGATAGGAGTCGAGCCGGTGAGACGCTTCCACTCTGGACGGGATTGACGACGATAATAGCAGTAATACTGAGTAAGAGTGTGTTCGGGTTGATCAATATAGACGTTGTCGCCCAGCATCAACATCGCATCGGGAGAGTGAGCGCCAATCGTGTCCCACATTTTTTCCCATTCAGGAACATATCCGGCTCCGCCCCCAAAGGCGACTTTGATTTTTGACGGGCCGAAGGAAGGAGCGGTTTTGACCTCTCCATTTAATAACAGGTCTCCAACTTTATACTGGTAGGTGGTATCCGGTGAGAGATCACTGAACGTGATGATTCCGGTGCAATCCTCTGCCGCAGCGGTTTTAATGACCTCTATTTTACGAAAACCATCGCCATCTGACAGTTCGATTGACACATCTCCCGGTTTTTGGGTCCGCACCCAAAAGGAAACCGAACGGTCAGTGACTCGACCGATCATTGGACCGTGAATGACCAAAGGAACGTTAAATTCTGCCTGCCAGGATTGGAAACCGGGGTCTTGATGGAGCTTTCCGAGCAGTTCCTTTGGCCCGACTACCAATCTCTCAAACGGCAATCCGAGTTCGACAGCAGCTTTCGCTTCGAGACGAGCTGCATCCGTTTTGTCCTGGGCGAGCAGGCTGAGCATTTTGACAAATCTGGATTCGGCTTCGCCGGCAAAAGGCTTTTTATTTTTGAGGGTGGCATCCACCTGACCAAATTTTCCATCCGCGATGAATTGTACGGCATTTCGAGCGCCGTCATGTTGAGCGAAGGCGGAAACGTGAATATAGGCGAAGCAGGCAAGACAAACGGTTCTCATTTTTGAAGCTAAACATCCCACGGGAAAAAATCGAAAAAAAAGTGTCACCAGCCACTTGCGGGAATGGTCCTTAAGGCTTATAAATCTGCCCGTCGTAACCCCGTGGTGTAACGGTAGCACAACAGATTTTGGTTCTGTTTGTCAAGGTTCGAATCCTTGCGGGGTTGCCACTAACAGTCACTCTCTTTCTTTTCCCTAATTCAGAATTCTTTCAGGGAAAGCCAATTGGTCTAAAGCCGGGATTTACCGCTGTCAAAATGGCGGATATGAGGACTCCATCGTTGATGACTATTCAGGTATTCGAACGACATTCTATCGCCTGATATTCTGAAATGAGTTATCCAATCAAAAGTCTCCTGGTTATTTTCGCCTTGTCGGCGTGGGCTTTAAGCTCTGAAGTGGCTTTGTCTCAAGCCGTTAGCGCTGAAAAGTTTTCGGTTAAATTCGAAAAGAGCCTGAACTACCTGCTCCATTTACCGGAAGGTTATCAAAGCGATGACTCGAAGGCCTGGCCTCTGGTTTTATTTCTTCATGGCGCTGGTGAAAGGGGAGATAACCTGGATTTGGTAAAGGTTCATGGTCCTCCCAAATTGATAGCTGAGGGACAAAAATTTCCCTTTATCTTATTGGCACCCCAGTGCCCTTCAGGTCAGTGGTGGGAGACGAATGTTCTCGAGGCCTTACTCGAAAAAACAGAAGAAGAGTACCGGGTCGACCCTGATCGGATTTACGTCACCGGTCTTAGCATGGGCGGTTACGGAACGTGGGCCCTGGCGATGGAAAATCCGGATAAATTTGCAGCGATAGCTCCGATTTGTGGAGGAGGGGTTCCTTATCGCACTCGTTCTATTACGAACCTTCCGATTTGGACTTTTCACGGCGATGCTGACACGGCCGTGGCAATTAGCGAAACGCAGACTCTCGTCGATGAATTAAAGAAGCGCGGGGCAGACGTTAAGTTTACAATCTATCCGGAAGTGGGGCATGATTCCTGGACCCAAACCTACAATAACCCAGAGTTGTTCGAGTGGTTATTGAGCAAAAAGCGGGTCCCGGAGAAAGAGGAATAGGACTTAAGTTCCACAAAAAGTGGCGGGGACCACTTCGGCAGGCGTCGGAGGAAGCTCAAATTCGGACGCGTCTGGTTGCTCGGTGAAAGGGTTGCTCAAAACTTTATTGAGGCGATGAAAAGGCGCAAAATCACCGTTTTTACCCGCCCGAATCACTTCTTCCAGCCGATGATTCCGGGGAATAAAAATGGGGTTGGATTCTTTCATGATTTTGAGCGATTCCTCGGTCTTGATGCCTTGCTGCGTCAATCTTTCCCGCCACTTAATTAACCAATTTTCAATGGCTACCTGCTCGGAGAAGAGGCTTAGAAACTGAGGTGATTCGGGCTGGGCAAGTTCGGTGCTCAAATGGCGGAAACACAGGGTGAAATCCACTTTTTGGGAATTCATCAATTCGAGAAACTCCTCCAAAAGGGCCCAGTTATCAGAGTCTCCGTCCGTAAGGCCTGCTTTGCGGCAAAAGGTTCCGATGTAAAGCGCTTCGAAAATTTTCGGGAATTTTTCGAGAGCGGATTCTGCGAGTTCGATTGCTTTCTCCTGCTCTTTCGAAATGAAAGGTAAGATTGCCTCAGCGAGTCGAGTTAAATTCCAGTGAGCGATGGAGGGTTGATTTGCAAAGGCGTAGCGACCACCCCGGTCGATATAACTGAATTTTTTAGCCGGATCATATTCGTCAAGGAAAGCGCAGGGGCCGTAATCGATCGTCTCACCAGACAGGCTCATATTGTCGGTGTTCATCACCCCGTGGATAAAGCCGACGCCCATCCACTTGGCAATCAATGCAGCTTGAGCCTCGATTACCGATTCCAATAGCGCCAGCGCCGGATTAGCGGAGTCCGCTTTCTCCGGATAATGTCGCTGCAGCGAGTAGGAGATCAATTTCTCCAGGTTTCCGTGTTCTTCATGAGCAGCGAAATACTGTGTGGTTCCTATTCTAAGATGGGATTTGGCCACCCGGGTGAAAACCCCACCGGGTTCCATCGCCTCCCGGACCACTTGTTCACCACTGGCTACCGCTGCGAGTGCGCGGGTGGTTGGGATTCCGAGTGCTGCCATCGCCTCGGAAACGATATATTCCCTCAAAACAGGCCCTAGAGCTGATCGTCCGTCGCCTCTTCTCGAAAAGGGCGTGGCCCCGGCACCTTTTAGCTGGATGTCCCGTCTGATACCGTTTATATCGACCACTTCACCGAGAAGAATAGCCCTCCCGTCTCCCAGAACCGGAGAGAAACCGCCAAACTGATGCCCGGAGTAGACCATCGCCAGAGGTTCTGCACCTTCGGGAATTTGATTTCCGGCAAAAATGTCAAGGGCCGACTCCTCTTTGATAAAGTCGTCATCAATCCCCAATTCAGCAGCCAATTCGTGGTTATACGCGATCAGTTTCGGGGCGGCAACCGGCGTGGGAGTGACCCGCTTGAAGAAGCCGTCCGGAAGATTGGCGTAGGTGTTGTTAAATGGAATTGGCATAACAGAAAAAGAAGGTCCCTACATTCTACGAATGCAGGGACCTTCCCGACAAAATTTATGATCTGATTAGGATTGATTATCCTTATCAAATTGTGCGTCAAAAACGATCTTCGAAGGAGGGAAATCCACTTTCCGGACGTATTCCGCAGATTCGGTTGCTCCTGCTTCACGGTCCATGGCACCATCTTCCCATTCGACTGAAAGGGGACCTTGGTACTCAATCTCGTTGAGAGCTCTGATGATCTTTTCAAAGTTAACATTACCTCTCCCAACGGACTTAAAGTCCCAATAACGGTTTCTTTGATGGAAGTCGGTGTGACCTCCAAATACGCCAGCCTCCATCCCACGGTCGGCCCAGCTCACGTCTTTCATGTGAACGTGGTTGATCCGATCAGAAAATTTGTAAAGGAAATCGATGTAATCAACGCCCTGATAGGCGAAGTGGCTCGGGTCGTAGTTGAATCCAAACGCAGGGTGGAAATCGATTGCTTCGAGAGCTTTTTGAGCCGAAGCCGTATCAAATGCGATTTCGGTTGGGTGGACTTCGAGGCCGAACCGGATACCGTTCTCCTGGAACACGTCCATAATGGGACCAAAACGATTCGCGAAATCTTTGTAGCCGTTTTCGATTTGGTTAGGCAGGTTCGGAGGGAAAGAATAGCAAAGGTGCCAAATCGACGATCCGGTGAACCCGTTCACAACGGGAACTCCGAATTGGCGTGCCGCGATTGCCGTTTTCTTCATTTCTTCAGCAGCCCGCTGGCGAACGCCCTCGGGATCGCCGTCACCGTAGATGTAATCAGGAAGGATTTGAGCGTGGCGTTCATCGATCCGGTCACAAACTGCCTGTCCTACGAGGTGGCTCGAAATTGCGTAGCATTTCATCCCGTGTTTGTTAAGCAATGCACGCTTCTCCTCACAATAAGCGGCATCAGCTTTATCAACTTCGAAGTGGTCGCCCCAACAGCCAAATTCGACGCCATCATATCCAAATTCTTTGGCTTTCGTGATGATGGTTTCACAATCCATGTCGGCCCATTGGCCGGTGAAAAGAGTTACAGGTCTTGCCATAATATTTCGTTTAATTTAATTCGCTAAGTTTTCCTATCGTCTTTGCCTGTTAGGTTCAAGCGGAAAACAGAAAGACTGAGATCAATCAGCGGAACCTTCCACAGAAAAAGCCCGCTTAGTTCAATCGTTCGAACTGAGCGGGCTTTGGAAAAGGTTCTTTTCTGAGAAGACTCTTTAGAAAGTAGCCGTTGCACCAATGTGGAAACGTCCTGAGGTATCTACGCTATCAGGAACATCGGCTGACATGACAGGTTTTCCGTAATCGAACCGCAATCTGAAGAAATCATTGTAGGTCCAGCGGAAACCGGCACCAACCGAAGCGATTGTCTGGCTGTTAGGCTCTCCGGGAAGCAAATTCACATTACTGACCGCTGCTGCATCAAAGAAGGCAAGTGGTCTGAATGAATCGACGCAAGGCCCGTGAGCGTTCGGCCAATCGAAGATCCGGCCAAATGACATTTCAGGTGAGTAAAGTTCGACGGTCGTCCAGATTCCTTCGTCACCCCGGATAACCCGCTGATCGAAACCACGGACGATATCATAACCGCCGGCACCGATCTGTTCGGAAGCCTGAAGGTTTCCGTCAGCAATCTGGCCCTGAGTTTTGAATCTCATTGACCAGTCCTGCATTAGACGATGCTGATGTTCGAAGCTGGCCGTCACGTATTTGTAAGTCGATTCTGAACCAAAACGCGCATTATTAAAGACCGCGTCGGTGTTGTGATTCGAAATGTTACCCGGTGAGAAGAATCCAGCAATATCCAACTGGGAAACCCCGCCAGGGTGTTGCCACACTTCTTTATAGCCTGCGGTTAACTGATGAATCTCAACTTGATTGTTAAGTGAGGTCCCGATGATCTGACCGAGGATACCACCGAATTCGAGGTCGTTTTCATTCGACTTGAAGTCATACCCGAAGTGAAGATCGCGACGCACCTGAATATCTCCGAACAGAGGCGGACAGAAATCTCTTTCTTTGCTCTTCAACGGGATGTTGTAGCGAGCACTCAGCTGCCAGTTAAAACCTTCGGTTTCGATATCCGGTAAGCCACCGCCGATTGGGATGTGGCCGTGGATATCAACAAATGAGGCCAGCAATGTCAGGTTATGACGCCAAGGCAAATCGTGTGAATAAACCACGCTGTTTGCTCTGACATGCTCAAAATCGAGATCGGAAGTGAACTGGTAGGCCAGAGAACGGCCAGGGTTGCCGAATTCACCCAAATTAAAACCAAAGTTGAAGCGGTCTTCTCCTAAAAATTCTGTCCCCGAGTCATCATACCCTACAAACACGGAATTGGTCTTGGACATGTAAGGCTTAAGAATCACATCGGTGCTCCCGAATTCACGTCCCGGAGCATAGGCGAGGTCGACTTTACGGTAAGGGCTCCGGTTCAGCCATGCCAGATCGTGGAGAATTTCTGATGAGCGAATCACTTCTCCCTTACGCACCCTCATTTGACTGCGGATATACTCTTCGGTGTCAACATCAACCCCTTCCACACGGATACGGGAAAGTTTTGATTCGATAACCACCAGCTGGACTACACCGGAAGTGATGTCCTGCTCGGGAAGGAGAACATCTACCACGGGACGATCGCCTTCGCGGTAAGCTACGATAACGTCTTTCACCATCCGATCGAGGGAAGTCAAAGACACTGGCTCGCGAAGATACTTTTGCAGCGCCCAACCCACTTCCGGCGGAAAATCTTTGAAGTCGTGCCACACGCCTTCGACACCATGCCAACCACTGGGACGCACATCACCCGGTGTGGGAACCAGAACCACTCCGAGCAACTGGTTTACCAAAAGCTCTTCTCCACCAGTATTACCAACTGCCGTTCCGGTATAGTTCCGGTTCTGGCTGATGCTGAAACGGTTTCTTTTGTCGACCTGAATTGGGCCCTGTCCGCCACCATTTCTCATGATCTGGCGGGTAGTCTGAATATCTCCCTGAATCGCCGGTGGTAAGGTATCCGTAATGTAAGTCGTCCCGAATTCATCGGTAACGGTATTTTGGGTGAAACCGGATTGGGGTAGGACCGCCGCTGATGCGACGCCCAAAAGGCAAAATGTTTTGAAAATATTCATGGGTCGTGTTTGTGACACTTGGCCAACCTAAGCCCTATGGATTAACATAGGATAAACCTTCTGAAAAAGGTTTTTTGCAAATTTTCCTATTTTTTCTCAAAAGAGGAGTTGAATGTCGAGAATATTCTTTGTTTGTGTAATGTTTGATAACTATTAGGAAATGTTAATTGACACTCATGCTCATCTTACCTCGGACCGGTTCAGGGACCGGGTTCCTGAAATTGTAGCGCAGGCTGATGCGGCTGGAATCGGCCATATCATTACCATTGGATGTGATTTGGTGGATTCCGGGCAAGCCGTTGAGTTGGCGTCCAAGTTTCCTAATGTCACAGCCACCGTTGGAATTCATCCCTGCTATGTCGACGAAATAAAAGAGTCTGACTGGGCGATGAAATTGCGCAACCTGGTGGAGGAAAATGAGGTGAGTGGAATCGGAGAAATCGGGCTGGATTACTACCACGCACCTCCTGGTTCCTACTCCGAGTCCGAATGGCGGAGTCTCCAGGCTGATTTTTTTAAAAAGCAACTCGTTCTTGCTGAGGAGTTAGGGTTCCCGGTGGTGATTCATCAGCGCGAAAGCGGTGATGATGTGCTTTCCATTCTTCAGGATTTTCCGAAGGTTCAGGCTGTCCTGCATTGTTTCACGGGAACTTTACAACAAGCTGAATCAGCACTCGAAATGGGACACAGTTTGTCGTTTACCGGAGTGGTCACTTATCCGAAAGCCCCTGAGGTCCGGGAGATCGCGGCTATGGTGCCTGAGGATCGGATAATGGTTGAGACTGACAGTCCTTATTTGGCGCCGGTTCCATATCGGGGGAAAAGTAACGAGCCGGGATACGTGGTCCACACTGCGGCAAAGATTGCCGAGGTGAGGGGAATGGACGCGGATCAGTTCGCTGCAATCACAACCCGGAATGCTCAAAACTTTTTTAAGCATTTATTGTGATTAAACGTTGTACCATCGGCATTTCCCTTGATTTCTGCGTTAGAAGCGCGAATTTAGTTTAACATTACTTGAATATTATGACCGTCCTTAAAGATCCTTCGATCCGAGAAAAAAAATTCGATCACCGGTCTTCAAGTAGTCGCTTCACTCATCACACGATGACTGATGATCACACGTTGTTCATGCTCTATCGGAATCGTGAGCGGATTGATCGCGGGGAATCTCCTTCGAAGAAAGCGTGGTACCTCCGGTGGTTCAAATAGAGTTCCAGCCGGATCACAAAAAAAGACTTCCGAAAAGGAAGTCTTTTAAAATTTGTCTTAGCGCTCTGCCTGCCGGCTATGAACGGTAATGCTTTTCCCAAACCACAGATGAACCGTCACTGAAGAAGGTTTCGTAAGTTACCTTCATGTAATTCCCTTTCATCTTAATACCGCAGCAGTGTTCTTCCCATTTCGTGAAGCCTTTGCGGCTCAGTTCACGAGTGTGGGTTTTGACCACTTTTTCTACCGGCTCCGGGCAATTTTCCGGACAAACCCATGGTGGAGCGAGGTGATGAGGTGGCTTATCTGGCACACCTTTAGGTTTCAGCAGGCCGAAAAACCCCTCAGCCTGTACGTTCCCCCCTATTGCTAAAAAGGAAGTGGCGATTGCAATTGCGAACAAAATTTTCTTCATGAACCTGTAGGTCGTGTTTACTTACCAGAGAACTTCAGATTATGTCGGCCGACCTGCCCCGTCGTCAAGAAAAGTTTAAAATAAAATCGATCGCGAAACGTTACCCCGGCGATAAACTTTTAATCGGACCCTCAAAAATGAACTTTGCGGAGCAGGGCTTGATTGAGACGCTTCATGTATTCGTGACGGGGGATATCAATACAGCCCAAAGTCGCGAGATGCCGCGTTGACCACTGGGTATCTAGCAGTTCAAATCCTTTTGCGTTGAGTCTGTCGACCAGTTTGACCAGGGCAATCTTTGAGGCGTCGGTGCGCCGGCTGAACATCGATTCGCCGAAAAAAGCGCCTCCGATCGAGACGCCGTAGAGTCCACCGACCAGTTCATCGTTTTCCCAGCACTCGACGGAGTGCGCGTAGCCCAGTTCGAACAGCTTGACGTAACTCCGCTTAATCTCAGGGCTGATCCATGTCGTGTCTCGATCACCACATCCATCCATCACCTCGGGGAACGCGGTATCGTAGCGGATTTCAAAAGGCTCTTTCCGGAGCGCTCTTTTTAAACCGTGTGGAATATGGAGATTGTCCAGTGGGATGATGCCCCGGGGATCCGGCGAAAACCACCCAATCTCGCCGCGGCTGTCAACTGCCATGGGAAACATTCCCCCGCGATATGCGGCAACCAGAACGGCAGGCCTTATGTATCCTTCGCGGGTGAAAATCGACTCAGACATAACTAGCTTTTGGAACGGGTGAAAATCCCGATTCATTGGCGACATCCTGACAGTATCGGGTCATGGCTGCTTTACCAAAAATAAGTTTCAGAAAAGATGTGTTCATTTGGTCAAAATTTATCAACTTGAAAACGTCCTTTACAAGCGTTAACTGTCCGCACTATGCCTGTAGCAACACCAAAACAGTTCGAAGCAATGTTAGACGCCGCCCAGGAGGGTGGATATGCCTTCCCAGCGATTAACTGCTCAAGTATCACTACGATCAACGCAGCGCTGAAAGCGTTTGCCGATTCGAAGTCAGACGGAATTATTCAGTTTTCAACCGGGGCGGGACAGTTTGTTTCCGGTCTGAATCATGGAGATGCCACCAAAGGAACCATTATCCTTGCTGAAGCGACTCACCGCCTTGCTGAACAGTATGACATTCTGGTCGCTCTGAACACAGATCATTGTCAGCCGGAGAAAGCGTCATCATTCCTTAAGCCTTTGATCGAGGCTACCGCCGCTCGTCGGGCCAAAGGGGAGAACAACCTGTTCCAGAACCACATGCTCGATGCGTCGATCCTTCCTCTGGAAGAGAACATGGCGATTTCCAAAGAGTATCTCGCAATTTGTGCAGAAAATGAAATCATCCTCGAAGTCGAGGCTGGTGTGGTCGGCGGTGAAGAAGACGGCGCTGCAGGAACGGAAGATATGCCTGATGACATGTTATACACCACTCCTGAGGACATGCTTGCGGTCTACGAAGCTCTCAACGAGCTGGGTCGCTTCACCTTTGCCGCGACTTTCGGAAACGTTCACGGCCACTACAAGCCTGGTGCGGTTAAGCTCCGTCCTGAAATCCTGAAAGAAGGTCAGGCTGCGGTTGTCGCAAAATACGGTGCCTCCGCTGAGTTTGACCTCGTGTTCCACGGTGGTTCCGGATCAACGCTCGAAGAAATTCGCGAAACGCTTAACTACGGTGTGGTGAAAATGAATGTCGATACCGACACTCAGTATGCGTTCACTCGTCCGATTGCTGAGCACATGTTCCAGAACTACGACGGAGTGCTTAAAGTTGACGGCGAGATCGGCAACAAGAAGGCATACGATCCACGGGCTTATCTTAAGAAAGGTGAGCAGGCCATGTGTGACCGGATTATGGAAGCTTGCGAAGACCTGCTTTCCACTGGGAAATCCATCGGTGGACAGGTTTAATCTTCCTGCCGAAATCTTTCACGGAAAGCCGATCCCGCCAGCGGGATCGGCTTTTTTGTTACCTGCATCAGCCAATTTTCCATCTTGCTTGAGAAGATGGTAGCGGCTTTGATTGCCGACTATGAAATTATCCAGTTCCATACTTGCTTTGGCCTGCGTTGCCCTCGCTCCTCTCGGATTTTCCGAAGACGAAGCCAAACCTACCGGTTACACCGACACTCCGTTTCTTCCGGGCGGAAAATGGCGGGTCCACGATGATGCACGTCCCCGACCCAAAGTGGTCACTCCGGGAAAAACCACCGCTGATGCTCCATCGGATGCGATTGTATTATTCGATGGGAAAGACCTGTCTGAGTGGCAGATGGCAAAAGACAAGTCTCCGGCTGATTGGGTGGTGAAAGATGGTTTTTTTGAGGTGCCGGATAAGTCAAAGTCGGCTGGAGGTCCGATCGCGACAAAGCGTGAGTTTGAAAATGTTCAACTTCACATCGAATGGGCTTCTCCTGCCGAGGTGGTTTCCAATTCCCAGGGCCGCGGGAACAGTGGGATTTTCTTTCCGGGAAATTTTGAGCTTCAAGTTCTCGATTCCTATGAGAACAAAACCTATGCAGACGGTCAGGCTTCCGCGCTTTACGGATGGAAGCCGCCTCTGGTCAATGCTGCCCGCAAACCCGGTGAGTGGCAGACCTACGACATTATATTTGAAGCTCCAAAGTGGGACGCGGAAGGCAACCTGCTGAAAAAAGCTCACATCACCGTATTTCATAACGGAGTGTTGACTCAACACCGCCAGGCTTATTTGGGAGCTACCGGGCACAAGCGGGTAGCCAACTACAATAAGGTCACCGGAAAAGGACCTATCTCACTTCAGAATCACAGCAACCCAGTGCGTTTTCGAAATATCTGGATCAGAGAGCTTGATCTGAACGCAAACGACTAGTCCCTGGAATAAAGCCCCTCGCCGACGGGAATCGCTATCGAGAGATGATTCTCCTTCGGCGGGAGTGGGCAGGGGTATTGGTCTGAGTAATGACACCAGGGGTTGTAGGATTTATTGAAATCAATCTCGATTTGGCCGTCCGCAATCTGATCAGGACTGAAATCTAGGTAACGCCCGCCTCCGTAGGTTGATTTTCCGTTGGTCAAATCAGTGAATGCGATCAGAAAATACTCAACGGTAGGATGAAGGAGTTTGAAGATCGACAGGCGATGCTCAATGGATTCGTGCCGGAAGATGACTTCGCCATATTTCACAAAATCTGAGGTTCCACCGTCGGAAGTCGCCATTGTGGTTGTCTTTGCCTGAGGCGTTCTCAGGAATTTTCCATCGAACCGGTAGGCGGATCGGGCTGGAAAGAAATTTAGCTTCGCCAGTTCCGCTTTGGATTTCAGGGGCGCGTAAGGATTCGACAGTAAAGTCGCTTTGTAGTCCTCACGAAACTTCGCAATTTTCCCGGCGAAATCGGATTCGTCAGATTTTGATTGGGCGTGGAGAAATCCTCCGGCGAGGAGGGGGAATATGAGGAGTCGGAAGAATCGCATAATGATGAGTCAGCAAATCTAAACCCATTTGCGTAGCTCACCAAAAAATGATTGCTTTCGACTCAGCGTGACGCGATGCGCTTCGCGTTGATCAGTTTTTGAACCAGTTCGTCGAGGTTCGCAGCCTCTTCTTTAGAAGCCAGGCCTTCTCCTGAACCTTTCGCTGTCAGAATTGACGAAGTGTGATGCGGGGACTTCGGATCCGCTTCGTTCTTCCAGACCAGGGTTTCGAATCCCTGCATCGCTCTCACCAGCATTCGCTGCTCATCGGGCTCGAGTTTCCGGATCCAACCGTGTCGTCTTCCCACGGAGGAAAGTTGCCAGTGATCCGAGATCTGGATGCACTCGTTCATGCCGGTGGAACCGCCGGTGGTGTGAAGTGAAAGCTGGATGCCGCCACTTAAGGGAAGGGCTTCGGTCGCTAACTCTGTTTCTTTATGACAGCTTTGAAACAGGAGGGGAAAAAAGAGAAGAGGAAGGATGGGGAGTTGGGACCTCATATTCAGTGGACGTTTCAGTCCGCCGAATCTTAGGTCTATAGAAACGACAAACACCGGACAGCAGTGCCATCCGGTGTTTTGAAGTTCGAAAATTAAGCCGTTCCTGCGAGAGGATCGATCTTGGACTGCTCGGTATCGAGAACCTCGCGACGGAGGTTGGTTCCACTGCGGCGCGCCCACCAGAGCACGATGGGTGATGCAACGAAGATCGAGGAGTAGGTACCGATAGTCACTCCGACAATGAGAGTCAGAGCGAAGTTTCTCATTCCCGGTCCGCCGAAGAGGAACAGCACAACCACGATAATCAAGGTGGTGGCACTGGTCAGAATGGTCCGAGAAAGGGTCGCGTTCAGACAGTAGTTCATGATGTCTTTCACATTACCCCGCTTGGTGGCCAGGCCTTCGCGAACGCGGTCAAAGACCACGATGGTATCGTTAATTGAGTAACCGGCGATGGTGAGCAGCGCGCCCACTGAAATCAAGGACAGTTCCTGACCGAGGAGCGTGGTAACTCCCGCGGTGATGATTAAGTCGTGGAAGAGAGCAACAATCGCTCCAAGCGCAAAAGCGAACTCAAAACGAAAGGTGACATACAAGAGAATGATCACCATGCCGACAAGCAGGGCTATACCCGAAGCAATCAGCATCGACTTACCGACCTGTGAACCTACGGAGCTGACTTCGGTATGCTCCGGGTTAACTCCCAAATCTTTGGCCAGTTCAGCCTGGACCAGTTCAGCGGTGTTATCAGGCACCCGAACGAGGAAGAATTTTCCCTGTCCACCCACTGGCTCCTGGTCCTGAACGATCGGAGTGGCTCCGAGATCGACGTCGGACAGTGAGTCTACAATTCCCTTGGTCGTCAAACCGTCACTGGACTGGATGGTGAGAGCGTCGCCCCCTTTTAACTCAACTCCCCGGGGATCCATAACTGGAACGATGATGAGTGACAGCACGATGAGACCGATTGAAACCATCATGCAAGTCTTTCGCTTCCCGAGAAAGTCGATCACGTTGTCGGGAATGATATTCATGAAAGAGAGCTTCGTCAGGAAGGTCTCCGTTGCCCAACCAAAACAAAGTCGGGTTACGATCAGGGCGGTGAAAAGTGACGCTACGATACCGATGATCAAAGTGATCGCGAAGCCTTTGACGGTTCCTGTTGCGAGGAAGTAAAGGATGATCGCGGTGATCAATGTGGTGATGTTTGCATCAATAATCGCAGAGAAAGCCTTCTCATAAGCCGCATCAATGGCTGCTTTAATCGATTTTCCGCCTTTCAACTCTTCACGGAGACGCTCGTAGATCAGAACGTTCGCATCGATCGCCACACCGATGGTGAGGATGATACCGGCGATACCCGGCAGTGTGAGTGTGAAGCGGAACAATGCCAGCGCACCAAAGATGATCACGATATTGAGCAAAAGACCGATCAGGGCGATGATTCCGGCAAACTTGTAATAGGCGAGAATAAAAAGAAGCGTCACGGAGAGACCGGCGATACCGGCGTAAATTCCCTGGTTCACTGTCAGTTCACCCATAGTAGGTGAGATGTAGTTGGAGTAGGCGATTTCGATCGGATTCTCCAGAGGGTTCTCCAGAGCAGCAACCAGCGCTTTGGCTTCCTCGCGGCTGAAATCACCCGTAATGGAACAACCCATCGCGAATGGCTCATTGATGACCGGAGCGGAAACCACTTCGTTATCCATAATAATGGCGAGCTGGCGACCTTGATTTTCACGGGTCAAAGGTCCCATGATGGCGGCACCCTGAGTGGTGAAACTGACCTGAATCGAATGACCGTCAGTGCCGTAGTAATAACTGGCTGACTGGACGTTTTTACCGGACATGTCGGGAATCTGCTTAACCAGTTCCCAGCGGTTCGGGGTGTCGGCGTCGCGACCGGCGTCGATGTTTTCCTGCTTGTCCTCGTCGCTGAGGATGTAGGGAAGTGCCTGGTAACCGACGATAACTTCAGCATCGCTGGCGACAGCAGGAGCGAGGAAGCGGCTGCTTTCGTGGACGACCGAAAATTCGAGTTTGGCGACTTTCTGGATCGCTTCGGTCATTTTCTTCAGTTCTTCCGGAGTGGCTCCGGGGACCTGAAGGAAGACGCCGTCTTTGCCGGAAGGGGCTAAAATCAGCTCTCTGGCACCGAGGGCATTGATCCGCTTGTCGAGGATCTTGATGACCTGCTGCTGAGTTTCCGAGGTGACTTCGCGTCCCGGCACTTCTTTGATTTTGATCTCCATGGAGACTCCACCCTGAAGCTCGATCCCTTTTTCAACGCCGTAGTTCTGGTAGAAGAACGTGCAAAGTGCGGCTACGACGACGGCGAGAATTGAGCCCACCACGCGGCGGCGCTTTTCCTGTTCGGAAACGAAATACCAGATGAAAAGGCCGAGCAGAATCAGCCCCATAAGAAAGGTCGAGTGCGAACTCAAACCGATCGACTCAGCGACTTCAGAGGCTTTTTGCGTACCCTCGGCAACGGTGATCGCAGCGGTGTCGGTAGCGCCATCGGCGACACTGGCAGCTGCTTCGGTTGCTTTCTCCACGGCTTCACCGGTGCTCTCGACCGCGGTTTTAGCGGCTTCCACTGTGGCGTCGGCGGCTGCTTCGACTTTTTCGCCAGCTTCAGTAGCGGCTTCAGCAGTTTGGTCGACAACGGTTTCCGTTGCGGTTGAAGCCTCCTCGGCAGCGGCTTTAGTTACCTCAGCCGTTTTTGAAGCAGCAGCTTCAATTTTTTCGCCGGCTGTTTCCGCAGTTGCTTCAACTGCTTCGGCGGCGTTTTTAGCGGCAGAATCGTTCTGATCTTGCATGATTTTTTAAAAGTGGTGGAGTCGTTTCTGGGACTTAACAGGGTACAGTCTCGGAGTGTACAGGGTACAGTCAGGGACCTAACAGGGTAGGGTCTTAGTGGGATAGCGGTCGAATTCGTTCATTCTCAATCTTCCGAAGTTTTGCTTTCGGAAAGAACTTGAGCGATGGCAAAGCGTTCGAACTTCATGCTGACGCCTTCGGCCACTTTTATGGAAACGGTCTTGTCGGTAACTCCGGTGATAATTCCGTGGATTCCGGACTCGGTGATAACTTTATCGTTTTTAGCGAGTTTGCTCCGCATCAGTTCCTGCTTCTTCCGCATTTGCTGCTGAGGACGAATCAGGAGAAAGTAGAAAATCCCCATGATGGCGAACATTGGCAGAAAGGTTGATAGCGCACTGGGTCCAGCGGCTTCTGCGATAAGAATTGAGTTAAACAATGTCATTTTTTGAAATGTAAATAGCGGTGCGCTTTTTGATGGATTAGCCGATCGCGGATGCTTCTGACTTACCGGCCCGGTATCTTTGGATGAAATCCTCTTTAAACAGGGCGAACGCGCCGCCGTCTATAGCACTTCTTACCTGTTTCATCAAGTTCAGATAGAAGAAGACGTTATGAAGGGAGAGGAGACGCAGTCCGAGGATCTCCTCATTTTTGATCAAATGCCGGATGTAGCCGCGACTGTAACCGTCGCAAAGGGGATGGGTTTCGCCAGGTGGAGCCAGTGGGATTTCGCTTTTTTCCCACTGTTTGTTTTTCAAATTGATCGTCCCGTCGGCCGTGTAAGCCGTGGCGTTGCGGGCTACACGGGTCGGGAGGACGCAGTCGAACATGTCGATTCCGCGGCTGATCAACTCGAGAAGCTGATCGGGCTGACCGAGTCCCATCGCGTAGCGGGCTTTGTTTTGCGGAAGGATCGGGGCGACGGTTTCGACCGCTTTCATCATCTCCGGAACGGGTTCTCCTACGGAAAGTCCCCCGATCGCGTAACTGTCAAAATCGAGTTCGACGAGGTCATGCGCGGCTTTTTCCCGCAAATCTTTGAAACAGGAACCTTGAACGATGCCCATATACTTCTGACCTTCAGGCCGGTTTTTCTCAATCCAGTCGCGAGCGCGGACCGCCCAGGACTGGGTGAGATCGAGTGAATTGGCGGCATATTCCCTTTCGCAGGGAAAAGGAGGGCACTCATCGAGGATCATGCAGATGTCGCTTCCGATCGATTGTTGAATCTCGAGCACCGATTCCGGTGTGAGAAGATGTTTTGAACCGTCGATATGGCTTTGAAAAGCGACACCTTCGGAGGTGAGTTTCCTCAACTTGGCCAACGAGTAGACCTGGTATCCTCCGGAATCGGTCAAGATCGGACGATCCCATTGCATAAAAGAATGAAGACCCTTGAAATGATCGAGGATTTCGGTGCCGGGGCGGAGATTGAGGTGATAGGTGTTTCCCAGAATGATCTGACAATCGAGCGCGGGATCTTTCAGCTCGGCAGGGTGAACCGCTTTCACGGTTCCCCGGGTGCCTACGGGCATAAAAACCGGAGTCTCGACATCACCATGGGCGAGATGAAGGCGCCCGCGGCGGGCAGCGGTTTCGGTGTCAGTTTTTAGCAGAGAAAACATCGGAGAGAGCCCTTAATCGCAAAACCGCTTTTTGCCAAGCAGTAGAGTGACACTTTAGTCGTCCCTTGCCGGATGAATGCCTCTGCGCAATGATACCGGCATGATGAAGAGACTGAGCGTCATTCTTTTTAGTTTCGGGATCGGATTGGGTCACGGGGTTGCGCAAAATGTGGAGCGTTTGACCTTTCACGCTGCACCCCGGGCTCTCGCGGCTGACGCGGTAACATCGGACTGGCACCGCTTTCTCGGTCCTAATGATGACGGAACGACGCCTGAGACGCATCTGATTGATTCCTTTCCCGAAACCGGTCCTCCGGTGGTTTGGGAGATGAAAAAGGGTTCCGGCTACACATCCCCCGTGATTTCTGAAGGCATTCTGGTGATGTTTGATCGTTACGACGACGAGGAAGTGGTCGAGGCTTTTGACCCGGAAACGGGCGCTCCGATCTGGCGGTTTGCCTATCCCGTGACGTATTCGGATCGATACGGTTTTAAAAATGGGCCCCGTGCCAGCGCGGTTCTGGACTCGGGGAAAGTTTATACCCTCGGGGTGACCTGCGTTTTGTCCTGTCTCGACCTGAAGACCGGCGAAAAATTGTGGCAAAAGGACCTCGCAGCGGAATACGAAGTTCCGACCTATTTTTTCGGCTATGGAAGCTGCCCGCTGGTTTATGAGGGGAAGGTAATCGTAAATCTGGGTGGAAAAGAGAATCTTTGTGTGGCAGCTCTTGATCAAAATTCGGGCGAAAAGATCTGGGGAACTCAGCACGAATGGCGGGCGAGTTATTCTTCACCGGTGGTGAAAACGCTTCAGGGGAAACCGAGGCTATTGGTTTTTGCCGGAGGAGAGAGTCGCCCCGCGACGGGAGGGCTTTTGTGTATCGATCCCGATACCGGTGAGCTGCACGATGCCTTTCCCTGGCGGGCTGATAAATACGAGAGCGTCAATAGCGCCACCCCTGTCGTGGTATCCGACAACCGGGTATTTATCACCGAGGCCTATCAAATTGGAGGTGTGATGCTGGAGCTGACGCCGGAGTTGAAATGGAAAGAAATCTGGCAGGCCCCCGGCTTCAATATTCATTGGAATACCCCATTAAAGCATCAGGGTGCGCTTTTTGGGTTTCTGGGCAGGAACGAGCCGGACGCTTATCTCGGGGCCTTCGATATTGAGAGCGGGAAGGAACTCTGGAAAAAGGACATCATGTGGTCGACGAAGGTGGGCGAGCGCGATTACCGGATGAGTTATTTCAGAGGTAGCCTGCTCGCTGCCGACGAAAAGTTCTTTGCTCTGGGAGAGCTCGGCACGCTCGCGATCCTCGAGTTAAATAAGGAGGGGTTCAAAGAAACCAGCCGCACTCAACTCTTTTTCGCCCGGGCGACCTGGTCGCTACCGGTCATTCATCGGGGGCTGCTTTATATCTCCCAGCATGAAGACGAATTCCCTTTTGTCGAAAACGGTCATCCTCCCCGCCTGATTTGCTACGATCTCAGAAAGTAGGGGGAGCTAGCGGTAGCTGCGAACCCGATCGAGAAAGGCCTCCCATTTGGCTCCCGGAACTCCGTTATCCATTAGAAAATGGGGGCAGTTTTTGTGGCCGAGGTCCTTCTGGTCCGTAGGTCTGATTCTCCGCCAGTGTTGGTGGGGAACCACATGGTTAATTGGGATATTGTAACGGGCCATTAACCAGGCGGTCAGTTTAGCGGTTTGCTCGAGGGTCTTTTCGCGTGAATTATCCGCATTCTCGCACATTTCGATCCCAATCGAGCTTTGATTTCCCGGCCCGTCGTAGTCCGCGTGCTGTCCCTGTTCCGTGCAGGGGAGGCTTTGATGAATCGAATCCTCGTCGACACTGAAATGCCAAGTCAGATAGCCGAGTGAGTTGTGGCGACTTGTTAAGCCACCTCTTTGAATCAGCCGGGCGTGAGCGGCAGCATCGGCTCCTTTCGAGTAATTCTGAGTCGAGTGAATCGTGATATACCGTGGCACCATCTTTTTCATCTGATGGCGCCCCAGAGTTCCTTCGGGAATCAACGTTTTGGTAATGGTTGGGGTCATGGGAAATCCCGCTGCCGAAATCAAGGCAACATTCATATTTTGCGAGTTAATCGCCGTCTGCCAGAGCACGGCCAATGCGAGGGTTGCAGCCGCGACCAGAGCAGGAATGTTTCGGGGGAAGGTCATTACTGCCGGATAACAAGGAGGGATTATCCAGTTTCATAACGTTCGATATTGTAGATCTGTTAGATTCCGGGATCAGAGATAGGATCTGACCTGTTTGAGAAATGCCTCCCATTTTTTACCCGGTTGACCGTCATCCATCAGGAAATGAGGGCAGTTTTTGTGGCCGAAATCTTTCCCATCGGTGCGGACCCGTCTCCAGTGCTGATGAGGGACCACCCGGTTGATTGGGATGTTGTGCTCCTTCATCAAATGAGCGGTCAATTTCGCCGTTTGCTCCATCGTTTTCGAGCGGGAGTTACCGGCGTTTTCGCACATTTCGATTCCGAGCGAATAGCGGTTTCCGGGGCCTTCATAATCGGCGTGCTGACCCTGTTCATCGGTGGGCAGAGTTTGATAAATCGAGCTGTCGTCGACCGTGAAATGCCACGAGAGGCGCCCCAGTCCGGCTCGGTGAAGTAGTTTGACGTGCGCCTCGGCATTGGCTGACGCGCTTTGATTCGCTGTGGAGTGAATCGTGATATAGCGCGGCTTCATTTTGCGCTTTTCACGACGATTGAGGTTTCCCGGCGGAATGAAATTCTGTACGATCTTCGGGACAAATCCGAGTGGATTTGCTGAATGATGGGTTTTGGAAGCCGAAACCGTGCGAGTTCCGGGATTGTTAGCGCAGGATACAAAAAATACGGCGGCGCAGCCCGCTGCGGTCGCAGCAGTGAGCGCGGGAACTTGTTTTGGGTTGATCATCAGTAGTAGAAGGCATGGTAATCTTGTCAGGTCGGGGGACTGATTTTAGACGAACGACTCCGGAAATAGTTCATTCTTTTTTTATGGGACTCTCATCACCGTTGAAAATGACCGGAGGTGTGGCTTTGTCCTCCATGTCGAATTTTCTGCTTATAGATCCGCGTGACAATCTCGCGGTCGCCCTGCAAACGATTCCTGTGGGAACCGTGGTCACAATTGGAGATAACACCTTTCCAGTGGTGTCGGAAATTCCGGCAAAACACAAATTTACGACCGAGACATTTCCCGAAGGTCACCGGGCAATTCAATACGGTGTCACCGTCGGCGTGGCGTCAACTTCGATAGAAAAAGGCGGACTCATTTCGACCGGAAACCTCAGTTTTGCGGCCGACAGCTTCTCCGTTTCCGAGCGGTCCCGGGAGCGGCCTCAATGGGTCCCCCCGGCAACCGATCATTTGGCTGATCTATCGTTTCAGGGAATTCGGAGAGAGGACGGAAGTGTCGGCACCGGCAACTACTGGCTGGTTATTCCACTGGTTTTCTGCGAGACCCGAAACATCGAAGCAATGAAAAATGCTTTTGAGAAAGCTCTCGGCTACGGGAGAACTTCTCATTACGAGCGTTTTGTAAAAGATCTGGCGGGAAAGTATTCCGAAAGTCACGACGTCGGAACATTGGAGGAGGTCAAATGTGGGGACTCTGAGCAAACCATGGGGCGATCCTCACTGTTTCCCAACGTGGATGGCATCAAATTTCTGACTCACCAGATGGGTTGTGGCGGAACCCGTGATGATTCGCGGGCGCTCTGCAGTCTTCTGGCCGGTTATATCACCCATCCCAACGTGGCCGGAGCGACGGTGCTCAGTCTCGGCTGTGAAAACGCCCAGGCCTCCGATTTGCTGGAGGAAATCGAAAAGCGAACTCCGGGGTTTTCCAAGCCGCTCCACATTTTGAAACAGCAGGAGTTTTCCGGGGAGAAGTCGCTCCTCGAAACCGCGATTCGAAAAACCTTTGTCGGCTTAACGGAGGCTAATAACGTCGCCAGAGAAGCTTTTCCTTTAAGTGAGCTGACGATTGGAGTGGAGTGCGGAGGAAGCGATGGATTTTCCGGAATCTCCGCCAACCCGGTGATCGGCCATCTCTCGGATCTGGTTGTCGCGATGGGTGGGAAGATCATTTTGTCCGAATTCCCTGAGCTTTGCGGAGTCGAGCAGGAGTTAATCGAACGTTGTGTCACTGATGAGGTGGCGACCCGTTTTGCAGATATCACAAACCGTTATGCAAAGCGGGCTGAGGCGGTCGGGAGCCATTTCTCGCAAAATCCGAGTCCCGGCAATATAAAGGACGGTTTGATTACCGATGCGATCAAATCAGCCGGTGCGGCCAAAAAAGGCGGAACTTCACCCGTGGTGGATGCTCTCGATTATCCGGAAAAAGTCACCGAGCCGGGCCTGAACCTGCTTTGCACCCCGGGGAATGATGTGGAGTCCACGACCGGGCTCGCCGGAGCTCACGCTAATTTGATTTTATTCTCAACCGGTCTTGGAACGCCCACAGGCAATCCGGTTTGTCCTGTTATCAAGGTTTCCTCCAACACCGACCTGGCAACGCGTTTGTCCGACATCATCGACTTCGATACCGGGGGAGTGATTGACGGCTCTGCTACGATCGAAAGTCTTGCCGAAGAGTTGCTTAAGCTCTCCATCGAGGTCGCATCAGGTCGCTCACTCACCAAAGCCCAGCAACTGGGACAGGACGATTTCATTCCGTGGAAGAGAGGTGTGTCGCTATAACGGGCAAGATTCGGTTGGAGTGCCGCCGCCGTTGAGTGGTTGAGTCAAGTCGTCCGGGAATTACTTGAATCCGTTCCCGCGGAAAACTTGACTGGCGTTGAGTATTGACGAAATAGGGCGTTCCACTCGGCTGGGTAGGAAATCGCGCCAGTTTAATACGTCAACCCGTGGCTAATTTGTGTCGCGCTTCATAAAGGCCGGTGTGAGCTTACCCTACCCGATTAACACAAATTTCTTAACTACTTATCGAACCTAAACATACAGTTTATCAGGCTTTCTGCGCTTTGGTTGCCGGGGTATTGCTTTGCAGTTGTTCTGCTGATTTCTATCACGAGAAGGCTGATCTGGAAACTCAGGCAGTGCTCTTTGGAAAGACGGATTGCGTCGACAATGTAGAGGATGAATCTCTCGATATTTCATCACCGCAGGAGTGGGATAAATCGGAATTAAAAAAGCGTCCTGCGGGATCGTTAAAGTTTCTCGGCGAATATGCCAATGAAGAAAGGGGTGCCCGTCTGATGAGTCTGGATAAGGCACTGGAAACGGGGATTACCTACAACCGGTCCTACCTCGCTCAGAAAGAATCCGTATTTCTCACCGCTCTGGATTTAACGCTCGCCCAGCATCGGCTCAGTCCGATTTTTGGAGGAGGGGGAGATGTGACCCGTCAGAGTGATTCGCGAAGAGCCGCTGCTGGTTTAACCGATTTGGTGGCCACCAATACTTTCGCCCGCGATCAGGAGGCGAATTTCGATATGTTATTAAAGACCGGGGCACGGTTATCGACCGATTTTACTCAGGATTTCCTGAATTTCATGTCGGGAAGTCGGGATATTAATAACTCTTCGCTGGCCGTCACCTTGATCCAGCCATTGCTCAAAGGTGGAGGAACCAAAGCCACTCTTGAGGCGTTAACTCAGGCCGATCGCGATGTGCTGTATTCCCTGCGGGATTTTGCGAATTTCCGCCGGAACTTTATCGTCGATCTGGTTGGTGACTATTATAGTGTTCTGCAAGCTCGTGACAATGCGTTCAATGCCTATTTGGCTTACGAGGGGTTCTTGAAAAATGTAGAACGGGAGGAGGCTCTCAAAGACGAAGCCCGCCGGACCTTGACTCAGTTAGGTCAACTACAGCAGGCACTGCTTCTTTCTGAAAGCCGGTGGTTAACGTCGATCCGAACTTACGAAACCCGTTTGGACCAATTTAAATTGACCCTCGGAATTCCGGTAGAGGAAAACATCGTGCTGGATGATAAAGAGCTCGACTATCTAAAGATTGAGAGAGTGGGAATTTCTAAAGATGAAGCGATCAAGATTGCTTTAGTTTGTCGGCCTGATATTGAAACCAGTCGCGACCGGATTGACGATGCGGGTCGCCGAATTGAAGTCGCTAAAAACGGGCTGAAGGCCGGGTTGGACATCCGGGTGGATTATGAAACGATCAGTGAGCCCGGGGACCGCACCCCTGATTTGAATTTCGACCGGAGAAACATTTCTTCCAATTTGGATCTCGACCTGCCCCTCGACCGGAAGTCGGAGAGGAATATCTACCGCTCGTCCCTGATTACTAAAGAACTGCGGGAGCGCCAGCACGAGGAGAATGTAGACAAGGTCAGGCTGCAAATTTATGACGACTGGCGGGCATTGGAGTTGGCCCGCAAGAACTACGAAATTGCTTTGAAAGGCGTTGCGCTCGCCCAGCTTCGACTCGATGAGCAAAACCTGCTTTTTGAACTGGGAAACGGGGAGGCACGCGATCTCGTAGATGCTCAGAATGACCTCGTAAACGCTCAGAATCAAAGGATCTCGACGTTGATCGATCATACCTTGGCACGATTGCGGCTTTGGAGGGATTTGGGAATCCTTTACATTAAGCCCGATGGTTCCTGGATCGAAAAACTCGAGAAGGAGTCCGCTTTCGCGAGAAAATTACGATGAAAAAAATCATAACTTTGCTGGTTATTGCCGCTGTGATCGGAGGGGCTTGGTTTGTTTTTAATCCTCTCGGTAAAAGTGACGGGAATGCCGAAGACATGCCTCAATTCACGGTGCAACGGGGCGATCTAACGATCAATGTTCTCGAAGGCGGGAATATTCAGGCGCTGGAATATCTACAGATCAAGAATCAGGTCAAAACCACGACGGGTGTTAAAATCCTTAAAGTGATCGAAGAAGGTTACGAGGTCACCGAAGAGGATGTTAAAAATGGCAAGGTTCTCGTTAAGTTGGATGCGTCTGGACTCGAAGAGAAACTGGTGGATCACGATGTGGCTTTTCAGCAGACCGAATCTCTATTTGCCGATGCCCGGCAGGATATCGAAATCGCGGAGAGTGATGCGCAAAGTAAACTGAAGTCGGAGCGCCAGCAGTTGCGGTTTTCTCTATTGGATTTCGAGAAATATGTGGGTAAGGAAGCTGGTAAAGAAATTCTGGTTGCTCTGGGACTACCCTATGACAACGAAACGTTAAACCGCTACGAAGCGGAAGCGACGGCGATTATTGCCAATGCTTTCGATCCTGAGAAACTGAAGGAAACCGTTCGGCAGGATATCGAGGAGAAACCGTTCAGTGCCGAGCCGGAAGACAGTCTTGCTCAGGGTGTGAATTTTAACACTTTCCTCGCCAGCAACAAGTTGAACGAAGGGGCCGCTGAACAACAGATTCGTAAGATGAAAGACGAAGCCCTCGTGGCCGCTTCGCAACTCAATGTGGTCCAACAATCTGTGGAAGGTGCCAAGCGCCTTCGCGAGAGGGAGTTTATTACCCGCCAGACTCTGGATAATGAGTTGGTGAATTTGGAGAAGGCGAAGCTTTCTGTGCAAACGAAAGAAACGGAACTGGATTTGTTTATGGATTATGAGTTTCCCAAGGAAGCTCAGAAAATGCTTTCTAATTACGAGGAAGCGCTGCTGGATCTGATCCGCAGCAAACGTTCCGCCATGGCAATGATGTCAAAAGCTTATGCGAAATACCGGTCCTACAAGCGACGCTATGAACTGGAATTGAAGAAGCGCGATGACCTTCAGGAACAGATGAGAAGTTGCGTCATTAAAGCGGAGAAAACAGGATTGGTTGCCTACGGAGGAACTGACGACAACTATTACACGACCCGCTACTACGAATCTATCTCTGAAGGAGCGACACTGAAGTTCGGTCAGCCTATTATCACGATTCCGGATATGTCGAAGCTCGGAGTGGATGTCAATATTCACGAGTCTCACATCAAAAAAGTGGGCCTGGATCAAAAGGTTTTAATTACTGCGGAATCGGTTCCGGATCGCATCTTGGAAGGTCGGATTTCAAAAGTGGCAGTGCTTCCGGATTCGAACGCGTCGCGCTACAATCCCTCTTTAAAAGTTTATCCGGCCACCGTGGAAATTTCCGGTCACAATGACTTTTTGAAACCGGGGATGTCCGCCAAGGTGGAAATCCTCGTCGCAGAATTGGATGATGTGATTTATATCCCGGTTCAAGCGGTTTTCACGGAAGATGACGAGCACTTTGTATTTCTGAAGAATGGCAATCAGTATGATCGGCATCTCGTGGAAATTGGACAACACAACGATCAATATATCGAGATCAAAAGCGGCTTAAAGGAAGAGGACATTGTTTCATTGTCGATGCCTGAGAGCTACGAACCAATGTTGAAGTCGAAAGGCAGCAAATCGAAGAAGCGGAAGGCCGCCAAAAAGTCTGCTTAACCGTCGGATGATCCGAATTGTACAGGGTACAGTCTTTGACCTAACAGGGTACAATCTACAGATTTATGTCTCGCGAAACGATAATCGAGCTACAGAATGTTGAGAAACATTATCAAATGGGCCCCGACCTGGTGAAGGCGCTCAATTGTATTAACCTGAAAATCTACGCGGGGGACTATATATCAATTCTCGGCCCGTCAGGGGGCGGGAAATCAACCCTGTTAAATGTATTGGGTTGTCTCGATCAACCGACTCTGGGGACCTACCTCCTCGAAGGGCACGATGTGTCTTCGATGGATGATGACGACCTGTCGCAGATCAGGGGAAAGCGGCTCGGGTTTATCTTCCAAAGTTACAATTTGATTCAGCAACTCGATGTTCTCGAAAACATCGAAGTGCCTATGTTTTACCGGGGCGTGACCGAAGCCGACAGCCGCGAAGTCGCTGCGCATTTGGCGGAGAAAGTGGGACTGGGAAAGCGGATGCACCACAAACCGACCGAACTTTCCGGTGGTCAACAACAGCGGGTCGCTATCGCCCGGGCGCTGGCCAACGATCCCGCTGTGATTCTTGCTGATGAAGCTACCGGAAACCTCGATTCGAAATCGGGAGGAGATATTTTGCAGATTTTCGATGAGTTGAATGAGGAAGGGAAGACCTTGATCATGATTACTCACGATGAGGGGATGGCGGACCGTACTCCTCGCGTAATCCGTTTGAAAGATGGACAAATTGTCCACGATGAGCGCAAGGAGGTCTTCCGATGAGGCCCGAAGATGTCGGGGCGACTCTCAACCTCCGGGGGCTGACTCCGTGGCGTTTGAAGCGGTCGATCATTCTTGGGTTCAAAAGTATCTGGATGCGGAAGTTGCGTTCGCTGCTCACCGCTCTGGGTATTGTTTTCGGGGTGTGTTCCGTGATTTCGATGCTTGCGATCGGGGAGGGTGCCTCCTATGAAGCTCAGCAACAGATTAAGGACCTTGGGAGTCAGAACATCATCATCCAGTCAGTTAAACCGACGAATAACAGCTCGGCCGGGGAGCAAACCCGGAGTCTGGTTCTGGAGTATGGTTTGACCCTTCGCGATCTGATCCAGATTCAGGCCACGGTTCCAGGGGTTAATGTCGTGGTGCCGAATCGCCGGATAAAAGACTTTATCTGGTTTCAATCAAACAGTGTCGACGCGACCGCAGTAGGCACTGTCGCTTGGTATCCGGAGATGCGGAGCCGCAAAATGGTAAAAGGACGTTTCTTCACCCAGGTGGAAAGCGATTCCCGGACCAACGTGTGTGTGTTGACTCAAAAGCTCGCAAAACAGTTGTTTCCGCTGCATTCCCCGGTAGGCAAAACGGTAAGGATGAGAACCAGTTATTTTCGGGTTATCGGGATAATGGAAGATCAGGTCGATGCGACGAAAGTTGATGACAGTAGCGGCACCAACCCGATTGAGTCCGGCTCGGGCGAAGGTTTGGAAATGTTTATTCCTATCACCGTTCTGAAAGATCATTTTGGAGATGTTTTAATCAAATACCGTTCCGGAAGCTTTGAGGCGGAAAAGGTGGAACTACATGAAGTTACGGTTCAGGTCGAACATTCCGATCAGGTAGTCGCATCTTCGAAGGCCATCAAAAGTATACTTGATCGCAATCACACCGATCAGGACTACAAAATAACAGTGCCGCTTGAGTTGCTGAAACGGGCCGAAAGGACCAAACAGATTTTCAATATCGTTCTGGGTTCCATTGCCGCGATTTCCCTGATTGTAGGGGGGATCGGGATCATGAACATCATGTTGGCCACGGTGACGGAGCGGACCCGGGAGATCGGGATTCGGCGAGCTTTGGGCGCGAAGAAAAATGATATCGTTTTGCAGTTTCTGATTGAGACGATTCTGTTATCAGGAATCGGAGGACTGATCGGGGTCGGTCTCGGCATCAGTATCCCGCAATTGATCAGTCACTTTGCGGGTATGAAAACGATTATTCAATTCTGGGCGCCAACGGTCGCTTTCTCTATCTCTGTTTTGATCGGGATTGTCTTTGGTATTTACCCGGCACTCCGGGCCGCTGCGATGAGTCCGGTTGATGCCCTCCGCCACGAATAGAGTTTTGGATGAAAGAGTATCCCGTCGTTAAAGATCCCGATTCAATATCAAGCCCCGGTCTCTGGGTCGATAAAGCAGCTTTGCAGCGTAATCTGGCGCAAATGATTTCGGATATCGGGGGCGAGTCTCATATCGATCGGCTTCGCCCCCATGTGAAAACCCACAAAATGACGGAGGTAATCAAACTCCAGGTCACTGCAGGCATCCTGAAATGCAAAGCGGCAACTCCGGCTGAAGCCAAAATGGCTGCCGAAGGCGGTGCCCGGGATATACTGATTGCTCATCAACTTGTCGGGCCTAAAATCGCTCAGGTTGCCAGGCTCATGGTCGATTTTCCCGAGGTGACTTTCTCTACCGTTACCGACGATGTTTCTGCGTTCTCTTCACTTGCGTCCCAACTGGAAGGGATCGGAATCTGGATCGATGTGGACTGTGGAATGCACCGTTCCGGAATCGAATTTGGAGCCGGTTTGGACAAACTGCGCGATAAAATTGAATCCACTGATGGCGTTGAGTTTCGCGGGCTACATGTCTACGACGGTCATCTCCACGACCCTTCTCTGGAGAGTCGCAGGGCTGACGCCTTGGCTATAATTGAATCGGTCCGCGAGTATTTGGCATCCCGCAAAGGCACAACGGTAGTCGGTGGGGGCACTCCAACCTTCGGAATATGGGCCGGTGAAACGGAATGGGAATGTAGCCCCGGAACGACGGTTTTCTGGGACTGCGGATATGGCGAAAACTATCCGGATCTCGAGTATGAAGTCGCCGCTGGACTGATCACCCGCGTGATCAGTAAACCGGGAGTGAATCAAATCTGCCTCGATCTGGGGCACAAATCGATTTCCGCAGAAATGGAACTGTCACGACGCGTATTCTTTCCTCAGATTACGGATTACAAGCTCGTTGGGCAAAGCGAGGAACATTTGGTTCTCGAGGTGCCCGATGCGTCGGAATTTGAAGTGGGTGATGTGTTCACAGCAATTCCGAGACACGTCTGTCCGACCGTGGCCCTACATGCCTACGCTTCGATCCTCGAAAACGGCATTCCGACCGGTGAGATCTGGAAAGTGACTTCGCGGGATCGTCTCTAGTGTAGTGATCTGTAATTGATTACCCATGGCTCGTTCCGAACCGTCCAGTAGACACGTCCTTTGGACGTTCCCAATGCGGGAGTGCTCAACCACCGCTGAACCGCAAAAAAATGCAAGCCATCGCAGGTTCCGAAACGTTCTCGTCTAGCCTCCCGTATAGAAGAGCCAGAAGGCGAGTGCGGATGCAATGGCCAGAAGGATGAAGAAGTAGAGACCGCTCGAGTTACGCTCTTTTCTCAGGCGGCGTTGCTCAGCAAAGCTCAGATCGCGATTTGAATGGGATATGCGGCTGTTTTGTGGCGGCAGAACATGGTTCCTTCGCAAATCCTCTTCTTTTTCCCGGGCGGCGAGTACTTCTTCGAGTTCACCAATCTGGGCGTTGAGTTGAAACTCCCGCTCGCGCAGTGACTCCAGACTGTCAGTTTTGACCGCTTTTCGGGGGAGGGGCTTGTGGCGGCGGTGATTCCGTTTCCGGTTGGTTGGTTTCTTCGAAAACATTTTTCAAAGGGGTGATTAGTTCAAATAAAACATCGCAATTGCCAGAGCGACGATCAGCATCATGAGAGGCAGAGTGAAAGCAAAACCTGCCTTAAGCCAATAGGAAAAATCAGCAGGGAGAGGCGCTTCATCCTCTTCGTGAACCACTTTCCGAACCGGTGTCGAACTGCTTTTTCCTTTTGAAATGTGATTGAGTAAGGGCATCGCTTCGTTGATGTCCTCTTCCGCAGCTTCGATATACTGAAGCGCCCGGTCCAGTTCCTGACTCAGATTTCTCCGGTCCGATGCCTCGGGATGCAGACTCTGGATGGTGTGGAGATGGTGCAAAAAGCGCTGGTGGGTCGAGACGCACTCCCGACCGATTCTTTCCGACTCGTTCGCTTCCTCATCCAGCAGGTCGAGGTAGTCTTCGATTTGATTAATGAGCACACTGCGACCGTGAGCGAAGTCTTCCTCTTTGTGGGAGATTTCCTCCAAATGCTCGGCTTTACGACGAATCAATTCCTCCTTTTGGCGGAGCTCGAGAAGGGTCTGCTGGGCTTCTTGATATTCATCCTTCAAGTCGTCACTGTAGGGCGTGACGGGTTTGAAATCGCCGGGATCAAAGGTGATGTTGATTTCCCGATTTCGTCGACCAAATCTGGAGTGGCGTTGATTGGTGGGTGGCATGTATCTAGAAGCAGAGAAATTTCCCTTAAGATACATTAAATATTAAAAATTGCCGATAATTCCATTATCTTTCAGTTTTTTTCTTGAAAAATAGATCGGTATAACGGTGGTGAAAAAGGTCAGAATGGCGGCAATCGCGAATCCCGTGAGGGACCGATGCGATTTGAACCAGTTCTCGACCATAATATTTTCGTAAAAGACTTCGGACCGGACAAAAACGAGTGTGATCATGAAGATTACGATATAGAGGAAGCTCAAAACGAGGCAGAGGGTTCCTCCGAATCCACTCACGATTTTCGCCGTATTTGATTCCCTGAGGTTGGGGAAGAGGACGCCGAGGCCGACCGCAATCGCATTCAGACCGATGGCGAGACAGAGCACCGCGATTCCGAAGAAAAGGGTGTCAGCACGGTCAAATTTTAAGCTGTGGCTTGAGATGTAGAGAATCACCGATACCGCCAGCCCGGTGGCCAGTGTGCTGGTGATAAATTTTTGCATCACGATCCCCGAGATCCGAATCGGACTCATTGCGAGGATCCAGAGTTTTTGTCCTTCGAGGCTGAATTGGGGAAAAACAAAGCGGGTGGTTAAAGTGGAAAGGGCCAGAGCACTGACCGCGAGGTTGAGGAAGGCGACCAGATAAAGTTCCCGCGGTTCCTCCAACTGGCTGTGGAGTTTATTCAAACCGGAGGCGTAAATCGCGAGCAGTCCGAAAACAATCGTAAACTGAGCCCATTGCGCCGGTTCACGAATGAAGGTGATCAGGTCTTTTTTCGCAACCGCCCCCATCGGGCGGCCCAGAATGCGGGTGAAGAGACCGAATTTTTTCAGTTCAATCAGGTTGTCCCGGTTTCGCCCCCGGCTGTTCGCGGAAGCGGCGTTACTCTGAAGGGTCCGATTCCAGCTTAGATAGAACCAACCTTTTCCGAGACTCGACAGGACCAGTGGAAGCATCAGGCAATTGCTCATAAGCAGACTCGGCATGAGCCAGTTTCGCCCGGTTGAGTAGGGATGGCTCCATTCCACGATCGATGCCGCCAGCCAGGTGCTCGGCATAACCCGGTTCGTTGCGAGATTGGTGTGGCCAAGGACCCGCTGAAAGGTTAGAGCCGAGTTCAAGCCCGTTTCCCGGATGATTTTGCGATCGGTCATCGCAGTCCGGGCGACGGTTCCGATAATCAAAACCGCCGCGATACTCGCCACGATAGCGAACTGCCGGCGATTCATGAAGCGGCCAACCAGAATCAGCATGATCGATCCCAGTGAGGCACAGATGACAAGAAACGGAATCAGCGCCAGGATCGATTTGGGATAAAAAGTCCAGGGGACGTCTCTTTGATTGGCGAATGCCATCAGAAGAGGAGCGATGATGATGAACAGTCCCCAGGTCGAGAAGAGCGCGGACTCAAAGCACTTCCAAAGAAAGACGATCCGGTGGGAGACCGGTAAACTGATCAGCCAGCGGACATCCTTTCCCCGGTAGATCGAGATGTAGGCGGTCACGGCCGAGGAAAAAATCAGCATCATCATGAAGCAGAAGAAGACCACGTGGATGAGCCGGTCCATTATCAGTCCACCAGCGGCCGGTAAACTCATCACAAATTGAAAGCCGCGATTTAGAAGGAGATAGGAGGCAATGCCGTAAAAGGTCAGGAATCCGAGCATGGTCAGTGACTTCAGCCGGGCCTTGGTAAAGCTCTCCTTCAGCTTCGTCATCTGGATCCGGAAATGGGTGCGGAGCAGGATCAGCCATTGCTTGCCGGGGGAATCCAGAGTTTTGGGATCTGATGACATAAATTGAAGCGCAGAATAACGTTTTATATTGGAGGATATCAAGATTTGACTGATTCGATTGCCGTCGTTAAGTCGAATCATGGCATCCATAGGCACCGCGTTTACCGATACAGCAATCCGAGTCATGCTTTGCGGCTCCGGAGAGCTGGGAAAAGAAGTTGTGATTGAGCTGCAGCGCTTCGGAGTGGAGGTGATTGCGGTCGATTCGTACGAAAACGCACCGGCCATGCAGGTCGCCGATCGCAGCCGGGTGATCTCGATGCTCGATGGTGCGGCGCTCCGAAAAGTGATCGAGGAGGAGAAACCTCACTTTGTGGTTCCAGAAGTGGAAGCGATCGCAACGGATGTGCTGGCTGAAATGGAGGCGGAAGGGATTTGCGAGATTATTCCGACGGCGCGGGCCACTCAGTTGACGATGAATCGCGAAGGGATTCGCCGCCTTGCTGCCGAGGAGCTGGGGTTGCGAACCTCGCCCTATCAGTTTGCCGGAACCAAAGAGGAATACCTCGCTGCGGTCGAAAAAATCGGGCTGCCCTGTGTGGTGAAACCGATTATGAGCTCTTCGGGAAAAGGCCAGAGTACGTTGCGGGAGACCTCAGAAATCGAACCCGCCTGGGAATATGCTCAGGAAGGTGGCAGAGCGGGAAAAGGGAAGGTGATCGTCGAAGGATTCGTCGATTTTGATTACGAGATCACCCAACTTACGGTTCGGCACGTCGGGGGCACTTCATTTTGCGAACCGATTGGCCACATTCAGGTAGATGGCGATTACCGGGAAAGTTGGCAGCCTCAGCCGATGAGTGATAAAGCCATCGCCGAAGCTCGTGAGTATTCAAAAGCGGTGACCGATGCGCTCGGAGGACGGGGGATTTTCGGGGTTGAGCTCTTCGTGAAAGGGGACGAAATCATTTTTTCAGAAGTTTCGCCACGGCCTCACGACACCGGAATGGTGACGATGATCTCTCAGGATTTGTCCCAGTTTGCGCTTCACGCCCGCGCGATTCTGGGGCTTCCGATTCCGAATATCCGCCAGCATGGCCCATCGGCTTCGGCGGTCCTGCTCGTCGAAGGGGAATCGCAGCGAGTGAATTTCGGAAACCTGGAGGCTGCGCTGACCGAGCCGGATACTCAGATCCGGCTTTTCGGTAAACCGGAGGTCAAAGGCCGACGCCGTATGGGCGTGGCGATTGCCCGGGGAGAGAGTATCGATCACGCCCGGGAAAAAGCCCGCCAGGCCAGCGGCGCGATCGTAGTTAATCTCTGAGAAGCTTAGTCAGTCACCGCACTCTGCCCTATGGAGTCAGCGATGTGCTGCAGGTTGGTGAAAATGTTCTGATCCAGAGGGTCGAGCATCAACACCTTGCCGCCGATCGAGTCAGCCAGTGATTTAGCGCTGGACTGGTCAAATTGAGGTTGGACGAAGATCAGTTTCACCCCTTCGTTTTTGGCCTGCTCCACAAGGGCCGCGAGGCGTTTCGGTTCGGGGCGGCGTCCGCTCAGTTCGATTGCCTCCTGCTTGAGACCATAAGCCTCTGCGAAGTAGGCGAAAGCTCCGTGATAGACGTAAAATTTCTTCCCTTTCATAAAGGCCAGTTTTTCGGCCAGCTGGGTGTCGAGACGGTCTAGGTCGGCATGCACCGTCTTCAGATTTTCATCGATTTGAGCACCGGCGTCCGGAGCGGCGTTTTTGAGAATGCCAGCGATTGTCGTTGCCTGCGCTTTCAGAATTCTTGGTGAGAGCCAGACGTGAGGATCTAATTCGTGATCGTGGTGATGGTGATCGTGTTCCGCGTGGTCATGATCGTGTTCCGCGTGGTCATGGTCGTGCTCCGCATGGTCGTGGTCGTGCTCCGCATGGTCATGGTCGTGCTCCGCATGGTCATGGTCGTGTTCCGCATGGTCATGGTCGTGTTCCGCGTGGTCGTGGTCGTGTTCCGCGTGGTCATGATCGTGTTTCGCATGGTCATGATCATGTTCTGCTTTGTCATCCTGACCTTTTACGTAAACGTAAACGTCGTTGTTGGTATGACTGGGGTGGTCGCAGCTTCCTTCGAGGAGGGTGACGTTCTTTGTCAGGCTGAAGACCTTAACTTTCGAATTTCCGGAGACGATTTTTTCCACCAGATTTTTCTCGAAAGGCATCTCCCCGGTAAACAGGATCGAAGCCTGAGAGAGTTGTGAAACCTGCTTCGGTGTCGGGGAAAAGTCATGGGGGTCGTCGGACTCGGACACGAGACTTCTCACTTCGAAGGAATCGCCGGCGAGTCGGCTCGCAATTTCCTTATACGGAGGAACCGGGACGTAAACGACCGGCTTTTTACCGGGTTCATCAACCAATTCCTCTTTGCACCCGACCATCAGGAACGGGACAAAAAGCACCAAGGTAAGCAGGATATTTCTTTGAGGCATACCAAATAAATAACTCACATCCCTTTTAATGCAACTGGATTGCAATAAGGCTTAGTTGCCCTTTTTCGCGGTTTTGACTCCGGTCGAATTTTCCGGTTATTTGAGGAATGCGTTTCTCAGTGATTATTCTCACCTCGTTGCTATTAGTGGGCCTTCTTCAGGCCGCGCCCAAGCCGAATATTGTTCTGATTTTGTCTGATGATCAGGCCTGGACTGATTACAGTTTTATGGGGCATGAACATATTGAAACTCCCCACCTCGATAAGCTGACCACACGGAGTGCCGTTTTTACGAGAGGCTACGTGCCGACCGGACTGTGTCGGCCATCATTGATGACTTTGGCGACGGGGCTTTACGCTCATCAGCACAAGATCAGCGGGAATGATCCTTCTCCGTCGTTGTATCCGCCGAAGTCAGAGAAAAATAATCAGCTTCGGGCCGAGTTGATTTCGAATATCGACAAGAACCCAACGATCGCCCGTCTCCTCGGCGAGCAGGGGTATCTGAGTCACCAGTCCGGTAAATGGTGGGAGGGAAATTACAAGCGTGGGGGATTCACTCACGGAATGACCCGGGGTTTTCCGCAAAAGGGCGGTCGCCACGGGGATGATGGTTTGAAAATCGGGCGCGAAGGCATGGAGCCGGTCTTTGAGTTTATCGATCACTCGGTCGAGGAAGAGAAGCCGTTTTATCTCTGGTATGCGCCGTTCCTGCCCCACACTCCACATAATCCTCCGAAGGAACTCTTCGAAAAGTATAAGGCCAAAGTGGATTCGCCTTTTGTCGCCAGGTACTATGCGATGTGCGAGTGGTTTGATCAAACCTGTGGGCAACTGATCGATTATCTGGATGAAAAAGGGCAAACCGAAAACACGCTGATTGTTTACATTTGCGACAACGGCTGGATCCAGAGTGAAAACAAAGGTGGCTATGCACCGCGCTCAAAACAATCCTGTAATGAAGGGGGCGTACGTCAGCCCACCATGTATTCGTGGCCCGGAAAGATTGTTCCCGGAGATCGCGGAGATCAACTGGCCTCAAGTATAGATATCGTCCCGACCATGTTAGCTGCCGCCGGGCTGAAAGCGCCGGAAACAATGCCCGGTATTGATATACTTCCGATTTTAAAAAGTGGTGAAGCCACGCCTCGCAAAGAAGTCTTTGGTGAAGGATTTGCTCACGATATCGCCGATGTCGATAAGCCGGATGAGTCACTTCTCTATCGCTGGATCGTCGATGGTAAATGGAAATTAATCCTGACTTACGATGGACTCGTTGGACGATACAAATCGACTCACCCGCGGACCGAGAAGCGGCCGCAGCTCTATGACCTCAAGGCGGATCCTCACGAAATGAAAAATCTCGCTGCTGACAATCCCGATGTCGTAGCCCGTCTCGCCGGGAAGATAGAGAATTGGTACCCTACAGAGCGCAAAACGCTAACGAGTTGGGAGTAGTGAAAAGGTAGTGAAGTTAGTGGTCTTTCACCCCGGGGTGCGATGAAAGGCCTGCTACTGTTGCCCTGGACTACCGCTAAGAGTCAGTGAATGTGAAGCGGACACTCTTGTCCGCGTTTCGCTGAGCTAAGTAGACAAGGGCTCCGGGGATTTGCGGACAGGAGTGTCCGCTTCACGGAGATTCCTCGTGTGCAGGCAAATCTTGTAGGTACTCGACTGTACCCTGTACCATCCGCGACTGTACAGGGTACAGTCGCGGTGTTTTAATCAGTTTATCTCTAGATGACGCGATCGTTTCCGCCGTCTACCGGGATTTGGGCTCCGGTTGTTTTTCCGAAGAGCGGGCTGGCCATAGCGGCTACCATGTTCCCGACGTCTTTTGACTTAATTTCCGTCTTAAGCAGGTTACGGGTTTTGTATTCCTCGACGGTCATATTGTAGCGTTCCGCAGAGCGCTTCAGATTTTCCTCGGTCCAGAGTTTGGTATCGAAAACCGCATCGGGATGGATGATGTTACAGCGAACCCCTTCCGGAGCGAGCTCGAGTGCGGCGACCCGGCAAAGCTGGGTAAGACCTGCTTTGGCACAGGAGTAACTGGCGGCACCGGCTCCGGGGGCGTTGACGTTTCTTGAACCCACGAGAACGATCGCCGGTTCGCCAAGTCCCTTTTTGAGGAAGCGGATGGTGTATTTCAGCAGTTTCTGGTGGCTCGTCAGGTTAACTGCGAAGGATTTGTCCCAGTTGCTCTGTTCCATATCATCGAGGTAGGCACCGGCGGTGAAAATACCGGCGTTACTTACGACGATATCGATTCCGCCGAAATCGCGGACAATACCCTCGATGGTCTCAACGACTTTTTCGTCGTCAGTCAAATTAGCGATGATTCCGATCCCGCCGATTTTCGACATCTGCTCGTCGATTTCGGGGCTCAGGTCGATTCCGATCACCTTCGCACCCTGCTCGGCGAGCGATTCGGCACAGGCAAATCCAATACCGGCTGCAGAGCCGGTTACCACGGCAACTTTACCCTGATGAATCGGAGCGGAGCCGCCTTTTCTCAATTTGGCCTGCTCAAGTTCCCAGTATTCGATTTCGAAAAGCTCGCGTGCGGGGAGGGCTTGCCATCCGCCTTCAAAAGCGGCTTCGGTGATTTGGATAGTCTTCCAGGTGTGAGTTACGATGTCTTGAATAATGCCGGCTTCCTTCTCGGTAGCTCCGAAGCTGATAACGCCTTTTCCGGGCCATACCGCCCATTTAGGATCGGGGCTGAGCATGGTTTCGCCTTTGTTATATTCGTTGAAATAGTTTTTATAGTCATCGGCGAACTGGGCGAGAGAGGCTTCGATGTCATCGCCAATAACTGCAGGGATCCGCTTAGTTCTGATAGTGTGATCCGGGGTTAACGGCCCGCGCGTCGCGAGGCTTGAGATATCGGACCGGGAGGCAAAACCGACGGCGTTAGCTGACTGATCGAGTTTTGCGAAGACGGGAGCACCTTTCAATTTGCCAACGCCCTGACGAATCGCCGCTAGACCTGCGAGATCTTCGCTCGCTTCCGCGGTTGGAAGAGTGAAAGAGCCGATCGACTTCGCGAGGTGTTCTTCGGCAAGGGTGACGAGCTCGATCATCAACTCGTAACTGGTTTTGGCATCGTCGTGGAAGGTGAAGATGCCGTGATTCATCAGAATCAATCCGTCAATGGTGGTCGGGTCAATTTCGGCGAGTTGTTTGGCGACCTGCTTCGACAGATCAAAACCGGGCATCACGTAGGGAACGACCAGGACCCGGTCTCCATACACTTCCTTGATGGTGGCTTCTCCGCCTTTATGATTTGTCAGAGCGACAACGGCATTGGCGTGGGTGTGGTCGACAAATTTCTGGGGAATCACAGCATGAAGAATGGCCTCGATACTGGGATTCGGGGCGGAGGGATCCAGCATTGCGGCCCGCTGCTGCGCCACCATTACGGGGTCACTCAACTGATCGAGCTCCGCCATTTTGAGGAGGGCATTCATCCGGACGGGAGCAAAGCCGGCAGCTTCGATCGTGCCGAGATCCCAACCGGAACCTTTTACATAAATCACTTCGGTCTCGTCTCCGAAAAAGTCATTTTCCGTAATCTTTACTGAAGTGTTGCCACCTCCATGAAGAACGAGTTCGGGATTGGCGCCGAGTAGTTGCGACGTGTAGACCCTCATTTCGAGGTCTCCATTTATCTTGGCGGCTTCGGTATCAGACCAGAGTGATTTCATATTATTTAAGGAAACTATTTAGGGATTTTAAAGATTTAAACAAGAACTTCCTTGGATTCGATTAGGAAATTTTTGGGTATAATTCAGCAATCCGCTTCATTTCGCGGCTTCCGGACCCGCGACTACGCCATTGTTCCGATTATCGTGTGATTTATGGTAATTTTGAGCTGCCGCTCGTCTGTTATGAGAAACTGTCTCCCGCTCCTTTTATCTTTATTATTCATTACCGAATTTAATCACGGAGCAGAGAAAGTGGAGCCTTTGCCTGAAACAGTTTCCTATTATCAGCACGTTCGTCCGGTCTTACAGGCCAATTGTCAGGGCTGCCATCAGCCGGCGAAGAATAAAGCGGACTATGTGATGACGGATATTCCGGCGTTGATCGCGGGTGGCGAATCGGGCGCGGCGGTAGTGCCCGGGAAGCCGCAGGAATCTTATCTCATTGAGTTGATCACGACGCAGGCGGGGGAGCAGCGTCCCGAAATGCCTCCGAAAGAGGAGCCGCTTTCAGATTACCAGAGATCGCTCATTGGAAGGTGGATCGAACAGGGCGCAAAAGACGATACTCCGGAAAATGCCCGGCATCGCTACACGCAGGAAAACTTACCCAAATACTCGGTCGCACCGATCGCTACTTCGATTGATTTCTCTCCGGATGGAAAACTCATCGCGATGGCAGGTTTTCACGAAGTACTGCTTCATGAAGCGAGCGGAGCCAAAATGGCGGCCCGTCTTGTCGGTCTGTCGGAAAGGATCGAAACGGTCAAATTTTCACCCGATGGAAAGTGGCTGGCGGTGGCGGGAGGACTTCCCGGTCGGATGGGGGAAATCCAGATCTGGGATGTGGCGACCCGGACCTTAAAATTGTCCCGGCCTGTAGGTTATGACACAGCCTATGGAGCCAGTTGGTCACCGGATGGCAAACTGATTGCCTTTGGTCTGCCCGACAACACGGTGCGGGCCATTTCCTCAGAAGACGGGTCTCAGGTTCTGTTCATGGGAAGTCACAACGATTGGGTGCTCGATACCGATTGGGGAACCAAAGGCGAATTTCTCGTTTCGGTGGGGCGGGATATGACGACCAAACTGACCGAAGTAAAGACGGAACGATTTGTCGATAATTTGACCTCGATTACCCCGGGTGCCTTGAAAGGCGGCGTCAATGCGATCGAACGTCATCCGAAGCAGAATCATGTTTTGGTGGGTGGCTCCGACGGGGTTCCTCAGATCTACCGGATGAAGCGGGAGACAGTTCGCAAAATCGGGGACAACGCCAACTTGATTCGAAAATACCCCGCGATGAAAGGACGGATCTGGGATCTTTCCTTCCGGCCCGATGGTAAACAGTTTGTAGCGGTGTCATCGCTGAATGGGCAGGGGCAGATCAATCTCTACCACTCGGAATACGATGCGACGATCACTCCGGAATTGAAAAAGCTCTTTGAAACCGTGAGGCGGTCAACCAATGCGAAGGACAACAAAAGCGACAAGATCGAAGCCTTTCACACCAAAGATGCCAAACTCATCAAGAGTGTCGATATTGATGCCGCGGCCTTTTCCGTAAGCTTTTCTCCTGACGGGAAAACGATCGCAGTGGGCTCGGAGGACGGCAAAATTCGACTGCTGAATGCTGCCGACCTCAGTGAGAAAAAGGTATTCTTTCCCGTTCCGATCGAAAAAGAACCGATCTCTACCAAAGGAGGAGATACCACCAACCTGAGCAAAGGAAAGCGGCATGACTACAAAGCCGAAATTCTTCCCGATGGACGCAAGCTTGCCACTATCGAAATCCATCCCCGGGAAATCGCTTTGACCTCTCCCGGCGAATACATCCAGCTGATCGCGACTGCCAGATTTGAGAGTGGTGAAACGGCTGATGTGACTCGCTTTGCGAAATGGAGCCTCGATAAACCCGTCGCTGAAATCGGGAAGTCAGGCATGCTTAACTCAACCTCCGAGGGCACTGCGAATCTGACCGTCAGCTTCGAATCGGTAGTAGGATCGGCTAAAGTATCGGTCGCCGGTTTGGCTAAAGAGAGACATCCCGACTTCATTCGCGATGTGAATCCGGTGATATCCCGGCTGGGTTGTAATATGGGAACCTGCCACGGAGCCAAAGACGGAAAGAACGGATTTAAGCTGAGTCTCCGGGGGTATGATCCGCTATACGATGTTCGGGCTTTTGGTGATGATCATGCCGGGCGCCGGGTTAACTACTCGTCCCCGGATGATTCATTGATGTTACTGAAAGCAACCGGTGCGGTCCCTCATGAAGGCGGAAAAATTACCGGGATAGGTTCAGAGTATTACCAAACGATCCGCAGTTGGATCGCCGAGGGGGCCCGTCTCGACACCGGAACTCCGAAAGTCGCGAGAATTGAATTATTCCCTCACAATCCGGTCGTTCAGTCCATCGGTGGCATGCAGCAACTTCGAGTCGTCGCCCACTGGACCGATGGAAAAGTTCGCGATGTCACTCACGAAGCTTTTATCGAATCCGGAAATACCGAGGTCGCCGTGCACGACGATTTTGGACTGCTCAATACCATCCGTAGAGGGGAAGCATCGATCCTCGCCCGGTTCGAGGGGGCTTACGCGGCCACGACCTTAACCGTGATGGGCGATCGCTCCGGCTTTTCCTGGGAGGAACCGGAAGTCTGGAACGAGATCGATAAACTCGTCGCGGCAAAACTGAAGCGGATGAAAATCAAACCGGGCGAAACCTGTAGTGATTCCGAATTTATCCGGCGGGTCTATCTCGATCTGACCGGGCTTCCGCCAACTTCAGAAGTTACCCGGGCCTTTATCGAAGATAAAAGAGAGACTCGGGTGAAACGATCCGAGGTGATCGATCAGTTGATCGGTTCCGGGGAATACGTGGATTTCTGGACCAACAAGTGGTCCGATATGCTTCAGGTAAATTCAAAATTCCTTGGCGGGGAAGGGGCAAAAATCTTCCGGAACTGGATCCGGGAAGAGATCAAAAACAACACTCCCTACGATGAGTTTGTTTACAAAATCCTGACTGCGTCGGGTTCAAATAAAGACAATCCGCCGGCCTCCTACTACAAGATCCTCCGGGAACCGGATATGATCATGGAAAACACGACGCATCTGTTTCTCGCTACAAGATTCAATTGCAACAAGTGTCACGATCACCCCTTCGAGAGATGGACCCAGGATCAATACTTCGAAACTGCCGCCTATTTCTCCCAGATCAGTCTCGCTAGAGATACAAAGAATGCGCCGATGCAAAATCTCGGCGGTACCGCAGTGGAAGGTGCCAAGCCTCTATACGAAGTGGTTGCTGATAAAACGGACGGCGAAATGAAGCATGACCGGACCGGTGAGATCCAGCCGCCCCGTTTTCCTTACGAAACCCAACTCGCTCCGGTGTCCTACAATGTCCCCGGGAAACCGAGTCGCCGCGAGAAACTGGGCGCGTGGATAACCAGTTCCGATAACCAGTATTTTGCGAGCAGTTATGCCAACCGGATCTGGGGCTATTTGCTAGGGACGGGGATTATCGAACCGCTCGACGATATCCGGGCCGGCAATCCTCCCTCCAACCCGCAGCTTCTCGATTACCTAACCCAACATTTCATCGGGTCGGGCTTCAATGTTAGAGATTTGATGCGCGAGATCTGTAATTCCCGGACCTATCAACTCTCTATTAAGACCAATCAGTGGAATGAAAACGACGAGATCAACTTTTCTCACGGCAAAGCGCGGCGGCTTCCGGCTGAAGTTCTTTTCGATTCGGTCTATACCGTAACCGGAGCGGTGCCGGACATTCCCGGTGCTGGAAAAGGTGTCCGCGCGAGCCAGTTGTATGACTCAAAGCTGGACCTCAAGTCAGGATTCCTCGCTAATCTGGGGAGACCGGTCCGCGAGAGCTCCTGTGAGTGCGAACGTTCCGCTGATATGCAAATGAGCGCGGTGATGGCGTTTCTCTCCGGTCCCGCTATAGCGGACGCCGTCGGCGCGGAAAACAGCGATATGGCAAAGCTCGTTAACCGGATCGCCGATGACCGAAAGCTTATCGAGGAAATTTACTACCGGGTTTTGAGTCGGTCGCCTCGCGAGGCTGAGATTGAAGCGGCCCTGGCCAGCTTCAAGGAAATCGAGAAAGATCACGCCCGTCTCGTCAAACAACTCGCTGTTGCCGAAAGTAACTGGGTAGGGAAACAGTCCGAACTGGAAATCGCCCGCTTTAAAAAGATAAATGCCGCGAAAGCAGCTCTCGCGGACTACCTACCGGAGCATCAGGCGAAGCTCAATAAGGCGCTCGCCGATCAGAAAAAGAAAGTAGCTGACGAAGATAAACTTCTTAAAGAACGGGAGGTAAAGATTCCCGAGCTCGCCGATGCCTTTGTCGCTCAACTGAAAACCGCTGACCTTTGGACGCGTTGGTCAGTTCTTCCGGTAGCTGAAGTCACCGCATCGGATAAATCGAAAATCGAGAAGCAAGGGGATGGTTCGATTCGTTCTCTGGGAGGGAACAAGCCGAGAAATCTGGACTATCAGTTAACGGCGAATCTTAAGGATATGACCGTCACCGGTCTGATGATCGAAGCTATACCCGATGAGACCTTCGGTGGCTTCGGGCCGGGACTGAATAACAACGGCAACTTTGTGATCACCGAAATCGAAGCTGCCACTTCCCCGGCGGCAGATCCGAAGAAAGTGACCAAACTGAGCTTTGCCGATGCGGTAGCAGATTTTAATCAGAAGGGATTCGATGTAAAAAATGTATTTAACGGAAAGATGGATCGTTCCGATAAAGGATGGGCTCTTTCCGGTAGTAATATTCAGGAGCCTCACCGGGCGATGCTGAAGTTTAAAGAACCGCTCAAGATCGATGAGAAGGGTCTTCGTTTTCAGATGACTGTTTTCAACCGGTATGGTGGAGGGGAATATCCGCTGGGCCGGTTCCGGGTCTGGTATACGACCGATCCCGATCCGCTGAAGGAGGGCACGCCCACGGAGATTGCCGACATCGTAACGACGGCTCCGGAGAGCCGCACAAAAGAGCAGGTCGCTGCGCTGCACACCTTTATCAGAGAGAATGACGCTGAACTTCTCAAACACAAATTTACGGGCCTTCGACTGAAGCGCCCTCTGCCAAAAGATCCGAAGTTAATCGAATTGGAGAATGCCATTAAAGTGGCAGAAACGCCGATCACGATCGACTCGCAATTGAAGCAACTACGGCAGGATATTAACTACTCGAACCAACAAGCTGCGAATCGAAGATTAACCGCCGCGCAGGATTTGACCTGGGCCTTGATAAATAATCCCTCGTTTCTCTTCAACCGCTAACTCCACGTACCCGCAAAACCACAACCACTAGATATTATGATCAGATTACCAGGCGAAATAGCAAAAGACCTTTGTGATTCCCATTTGAAACCGGGACGGAGAGATTTCCTGCGTGTCGGTGGTGCGGGAATGCTGGGGATGAGCTTGAACAACATTCTGGCGGTCCAGGACGCTAGTGCCGCTTCAACTCTGTCGAGCCGACCGGGATGGGGTAAAGCCAAGTCGGTGATTATGATCTATTTGCAGGGCGGACCGAGTCACCTCGATTTGTGGGATCCGAAACCAGATGCGCCCGATACGGTCCGGTCGATCTTCAAGCCGATCAATACCAAAGTGGATGGCTGTCAGTATACCGAAATGTTGCCGAAGTTGGCGAAAGTGAATGATAAATTTACGACGATTCGTTCGATGAGTTATACCCCGAACGGGTTGTTCAATCACACCGCGGCGATCTATCAGATCATGACGGGGTACACGACAGATAAAGTGAGTCCCTCCGGTCAATTGGAGCCGCCTTCGCCCAAAGACTTTCCCAATTTCGGTTCCAATATTGTCCGCTTAAAACCGACCGATGAACCGATGCTTCCCTTTGTGGTGATGCCTCGTCCGCTACAGGAATCGAATGTGATCAACAAAGGCGGAACGGCCGGCTTTCTCGGGAAGGCCTACGATCCCTATTATTTGTTTCCCGATGGTGACGACATGAATATGAAGAAAATGGACTCACTGCGGGTCGATGATCTGCAGCTCCGTCCCGATGTCTTTTCCCTCCGATTGCAGCGGCGCGCCAAGTTGCGGAACGCGCTCAATCAGCAAATGCCGATCATCGACAAAGCAGTGGAAAGTTACAACCTTGATGAGTATTACGATAAAGCTCTCAATCTGATTGTTTCTGGCCGCGCCCGTGATGCCTTTAATATCGAGGCTGAGACTGAAAAGACCCGCGACATGTATGGTCGCAATACCTTTGGCCAAAGTTGTCTGCTCGCCCGTCGACTTGTCGAAGCCGGAACCAAAGTGGTGGAAGTGATCTGGCCGAAGGTGGCAAATTCCAGCAATCACAGTTGGGACCACCACGTTGGTTTGCCGAAGCGAATGAAAGATGAATCCGCTCCCATGCTGGATTCCGGATTGTCCGCTCTTTTCCAGGATCTGGATGATCGAGGAATGCTGGATGAAACACTGGTAGTGGCGATTGGTGAATTTGGACGAAGCCCCGAAAAAGGCGTGTCCACCTCCGGAAATGGAAACAGCGCAGATGGCCGCGACCACTGGCCTTATTGTTATACTGCGGTCGTCGGGGGTGCCGGAGTGAAGCGGGGTTACGTTCACGGAAAATCCGATAAAACCGGTAGCGCACCGGTGGAGGATCCGGTTCACCCGACTGAGATTTTAGCGACTATCTACCACGGTATGGCAATCGATCCGCAAACGATTGTTTATAATCACCTCAATCAACCGAGAGAGTTGGTCAAAGGTGAGTACGTTGAACGACTCTTTGCGTGATATTTCCCAAAGTGTACAGGGTACCGTTTCAAACTGTACCCTGTACAGTCGACCGGTTTATGTCTAGTCGACGAAACTGCTGATCTGCTCAACTACCCAATCGATCGGGAGATGTTCCTGCTCGATCTGCCTCCAACCCTGGAGGGCCCAGTGGTAGGCTTCGAGTTCTTCGTCGGTCAATTGTGGCTCGCTTCTCCAGCGCGATGGTTTTCCCTGCCCGATAAATGACTCATGAGTTTGCTCGATCGTGGCTCGATCCATGAACAGGCTTTTGGCGTGGGGAAAAGATCGGCGAAATAGAGAAAGTATCTCGAAACCCTGCACATCGATATCTCCCCAGTAGTAGAGTTCACAGTCGTGAAGCCACGACAGAGCTGCGAAATTAGCGACGCGGTAACCGTGGCCGTGAAGGCCCAGAAGACCGGGGATACCGATATTCCGCAGGGACACGAGTGTGGTGAGATTTTCGATCACGATGACGCGTTTCGTCGGCCATTGGCGGGCCGCGAGACTTCGCACAGGAAGACCAAAATCTCCGTCGATCTCTCCGCAGGTTTTCTGAAGTTTTTCATCGAAGAAACAGATGCGAATCAGTGGTTCGACCCACTGGAGGCCGTATTTCCGTTCGAAAATCGTCTCACCGCTGTCGATCGCTTCGTCGGGTAAGATGAGTTCCAGCAGCGTGTCGAGGAGGTGAACGTTCTGCTCGATAAATTTGGTATGTACCGGTAGCCGCAATTCCCGGAGATATAGATTCGGCATCGGGTTGGTCCTGAAGAATTCAAGCACAGTGATGATCCGATCCCACAGCGGTTCGAGGTCGATGATTTTAACGACATTTTTGACAGCCCATTCGTCGAGTTGCGGGAATTGCTCAAGTAGAGATTTGGTGCGTTTTCGGAATGTGGAAAAATCGTCAGTCTTCTCAATAAATAGCAGGTAGTCGTTGAGGCTCGAAAATTCGATCAACCTGGCTTCGAGATTTTTAGCGGCGAGTCCGGTCTCGGCGATGTGGTAAGTGTAGCCGAACCCCCGCTTGCCGATTTTTTGAGTGGAGCTGAGCAGCTCTTTAGCGTTGTCGCGAACTTCGTCCAGAATTGCCAGTTGCGCGGCGGGCGGGGAGTCTTTTGGAAAAGGTTTTTTAGTGACGGTTTTCGGAAAAAAGGAATCGCCGGTTAACTCGGCTTTTAACACGGCAGGCCACCAACTTTCGGCCCGTCGGCGAATGTCGGCGAGAGGAATCATGCTTCGGCTGATTCGAGAAACTCGGTAGCGGTCATCGTGAATACCTGAGAGTGATCATCCTGTTTCACGACGTGGAGATAGTACTCGACAAATGGTTCGGTGATTTTCGCTTTGGCGTCGAAGGGGGCGACAATGAGTAGCTGTAGTCCGAAGCTTTCGAAAAGTCGCATCGCGTATTCGGCATAGGCATCATCCACTTTGGAAAACATCTCGTCGACCATCACAAAATGGAATCGTTGACTGGTGGAGGAACGTTTGTCGATATCGAATTGATAGACAACTGCCGCCACCAAAATGGTAAAGGCGAGTTTGGCTTTCTCCCCACCGGACTGTCCCATACTGTCGGTGAAGTAGCCTTTCTCCTCGCCAGTTTCCCGGACCTGCTCCCGCGCCGCAAAATCGTACCAGCGCCGAACGTCGATGAGTTTTTCCCATCGGGTCGGTTCCTCGCTGAGTTTTTCGATGAGCGCCTGAATATTGGCAAAGCACTCTTCCATCGCTTCCGGGGTGCCCGCTTTGTAGCCGTCGAGACAGTGACGGAGGTCACTTCGGAACTCGCGGATTTCCGGATCGTTCACCGGAAGCGGTTCCAGTTTCATGACCGTCCCCGGATTTTCGTTGTAGTCGATTTCGGCGAGACAGTGATTGAGTAGTTCAATCTTCCGCTCAATTTCTGCGGCCGCATTGTCCAACTTGGTTCGGAAAATGCCGATTTCCTGAGCAACATTTTCGACGAGCCGTTCGCGAAAACGTTTTTCGTAGCGGGGGAGATCGTCGGTGATGAGTTGGTCTCTCACGGCGAGAAAATCCTCCACCTGATCGGGATCGGCGATGAGGTGGTCATGTCCCATGTGGCGGAATTCGTTGAGGAAACGATTCATCGCCTTCAGAACTTGATCGCGGAGCGGGCGGAGATCTTCGTGAAGCCGATCGACCACGGATTGAAGGCTTTTGCGATAGGCACCCTCTTTCTGAACCACATTCTCCACGGTGAGGGGCCAGTCGCCGGAGGCATGAAGCTCGGCAATGATGTCGGGAAACCGTTCCGAGTCCCGGGCAATTGTGCCTGCTTTGTTCGCTTCAGCGAGGATTTCCTCCGCGGCACTGATGAGCTGCCCGGCCTGGTTGAGGTCGCGATCAAGATCGTTCAATTTTCCGATTAGATCGCGTTCCTCAGCCCGGTGCTTCTTTTTCTCCGCCTGAGCGGCTTTGATTTCCTCGAGGATTGCCTGAACCTTGTCATCCTCCGTCTCGAGGCGTTCTTTCTCATGGGTCAGGTCTGAAATGATCTGGTTTTCACTTTCGAAATCGATTCCAGCGAAATGCTTGATTTCCAGTGCGCGCTGAGCCGAGTGCGCCAGGTTGCGATATTTTTCCTCCTGTTGTCGAAGAGAGGTAATCTCCCGGTCCAATTTTGTCAGTTCTTCGACCCGGTCTTTGTAATCCTGCCGGAGCAGTTCGAGTTTGGACTCAAAGTTCCAGCCGAGGACCCAGTTACGGGGATCTGCGACCCGCTCGCGGTCATCTTTTTCATGGCGAACGCTGCCTCTCTTGATCTGCCGCTCTTTGGTGATGGCTTGACCGCTGGCGTTTTGAAAATCTTCGATCGTATCGCAGCAACGATAGGCGTGGAGACGTCCCACTTCGATACTGACCCAGTCAGCAAAGGGATGATCGTGCTTGAACTCAAGTTTGTGCCAGATGGATCGGGAGTGCTGCTCGGGCCGGTTCAATTCGAGCCGATGGTGCTCGTCAACCATCAGATAGACGAGGCGCTGACCTTTCCCGTGCCGGTCCGAGAGCCGGGTGCGATTTACGTAGCTGCTCACTTCCCGGTAAAACTCGCCGGGCACCAGAAGGCTCAAACCGAAGTTTCGAAGCACCATCTCGGCAGCGGCTTCCCATTCGCGTTCGTAGTCTTTGACCGCGATCAATTCGGCGGCAAAAGGGAAATGCGCCGGATCCAGCTTGAGGTCCTCACAAAGCCGGGCCCGCATTTCATCAAACTGGCCGGGTAATTTGGTTTTCCGCTGCATCAAACTCCGGATCTCCGCCTCGAGTTGATCCCGTTCGATGATGCAATCCCGACGGCGAACCCCGTTATCGATAAGTCGTTTTCCCGCTTCCCTAACTCTTTGGTTGGAGTCGGTCTCCACAGTTGCGAGTTTCTCCCGCAGTTTCAGGAAGGTGGTTTCATCGGGGACCGCATCGGTGATTCCGGCGCGTTTCAGATGGGAGCGATAGCTATCGTAGAGCTGTTTTTTGATTTCCGCCTCTCGAGTATGAAATTTGATTTCCTGTGGGATGAGCCGAAGCCGTTCCCCGCCGGCATTGTCGCGGTCGTTTTCCAGTTTCCGGATTTTCGCTTCGACCGCCTCGATTTTCTCTTCAACGGTTTGCAGCGTCCGATTGACTCCGTCGTGTTCATCGAACCATTTTTCCCGGGCCTCGGTCCAGATTTCGACTGATTGTTGACGGAAAAAGACGTCGCTGGCCTGGAGTCGATTTCGTTTCTCAATCAGCTCGGCCCCGAGTGACTGATAGCGCTCGCCGGCATCCGCCACCGGTTCCAGGGCAGAGAGTTGATCCCGTGCCTGAACGAGAAGTTGGTGGGCCTGGGACAGCTGATCAAAATGGGTCAAAATCTCTGCGACCTGCTCCTTGCGGCTGCTCCGTTCGAGCATGTGGTCGCGGATGAAACCGGTCAGGGTTTGGATGTCTTTCACCGATACGGTCTGGTTGAAGACATCCATCGCTTTGCCCTGCATCTTGGTCTCGGAGACAATCTTTTTGTGATATTGAGCAAAACTCTTCGTGGCATCGAACCCGGCTTTTTTGAGCTGGGAAATCAGTTTTTCGGTCGATTTGATCTCCGCAAAGTCTTCGCGAATGCTTTTCTCTCCCTTCGCAAAGCAGTAGATGCGCTCGACGTTTTGATCCGTCAGATAGAGATACTGAGCCACCGTAAAACCGCGATTGATGTCTTCATTCTCGAAGTAGGCGAGAAGGATCGAGGCGGATTTGCGATCGCCACGCAGGTATAGGGTCGAAGCTTTGTTTTCGGAATCCGAGCTGGCGTGCCCGAAGGCTCCCCGAATGTAGGAGCTTTCGTTTCGCTCCCGCTTCCGACCGGTTGAACCGGCGGCGAGGTTATAACTGCGAAGCCCGGGACGAACCAAAAGAGTCAATAGTGCATCGACAAGGGTTGATTTCCCCGAACCGTTTTTCCCTACCAGGAGGGAGGTCCGGCCTTTGGGGTGAACGGAGTAAACCGAACCGTCCGTGGAATCGAAGGTTCCCCAGTTGGTGATTTCCAGTTTGTGGAGCCGGTAGCCGGGCAGTCCCTGAACATCGAAGAGATCATCCATCATTTTTTCCTCCAAAATGGGCTGCGAGTTTTTCCCTGACCTCGGCAAGACGTTCCAGAGTAAAGCGGGCTTTTAAAATGGGGCGGATTTCGTATTCCGCAGGCTCCGGGGTGATTTTCTTAACGAATCCAAACTGCTCCAGCTTGTTTAGCGCCGAGTTAAATTTGTCCCTCACTTTTTTCTCGTCTCCGGCGGCGGAGAAAAAGTCGCGGTACGCTTCGTAAAGTTGCTCCGCTGGAACAATGCAGCGAACCGAATCGGTCATGACGCCATCGAAGCGCCGCAACTCATCCCGCATGATAATTGCGAGAAGGGTTTGTTCGTAGGTGAGGGGCTTGCGATTGACGAGACGGGGGAGTTGCTCGTAACCCTCGAGGTCCATTTCCTCATCTTCGAGTTGCCGCAGGTAGGCAAAGCCATCGTTCTCATCGACGACGAGACGCAATCCAAGGCGGGAAAAGAAGGCTTGAAGCTCGCCGCGATGCGTTTTGGTCAAGCCCCAGGCAGGCTGATCACTGGAATACACCGCACCTTTCAAAAGCTTCACCGCAGCCAGGTTGGAATCGCGATAGGGTGGCAGGTCTTCGTCGTCCATTTTTGTGTCAGCACTTTTGCCTAATTCAGGCGTTTGTCATCACGCTCTCAACGTTATTTCCCGGACGAACCATTTGCGGGGCGAAACACGACCCGGGGAATGAGGAGACGCCGCTTGCCCTGATAGGTTTCCCCCTCTGGGAGAATGACTTCGTCTTCCTGCGCGGGATCGATAATATGGTCTTCGTCTTTAGCGATCTGGACGTAGGCGAGAACCTCGATGGCTCCGGATTTAGGCGGATGCGCTTTGAGCAGGCGGGGCAGGGAGACGGGGCCTTCGCGGGTCTCGGTCCGGATGACATGTTGCATCGCTTTCCAGTCCAGCCGCCTCATTTTGCGCAGTTCGTCGAAGGCGCGGGTGCGGGCGGAGTCCGAGACAGCGACGTCCTGAAAGGGCTGCGTGGTCACGGCTGCGGAAGGGACTCTGAGGTCCCGCATCGCCGGGAGATCCAGTTCCGGATCACAGTCCACTTCAATGAAAAATTCATTTCCCGGAGGTTCTTCGGAGCATTTCATAGCGAGTTGTTTGATCTCGCCAACCATTTCCCCGACCCGAAGAAGGTGCGATGAAATTTCAGGATCGAGGAACCGTCGGATCGAACCTGAGAGTCTTTGAATGGTTCGATTGACCTGTTCCGCCTCGTTCGTCAGGGCGGGCATCATCTGCCGTAAGGTTTCAAGCCCCTGTTGATGGTGACTCAACATGTCGAGATGACGGACCTCTTTAATCAATTTCCTGACACTGTCCTGCTGATCACCGGATAAGATCAGATTGGTAAATTCCCCGAAACTCACTCCGTAATCGGATTCTTTGAGGGCGTCTTCCTCCTCAAGAACGTAGCCTAGCAGTCCGCCTTTGGTCAGGGTGCCGGAGACTTCGCGTTGCTGCACTTCCCGGGTCAATTTCCGAAAAGCTTCTTCGACGAGCCGGAAGTCGCTCAAAACCCGCCGCAGCAGGTCGACCACAAAATGAAATTTCGACCGGATCAATGCTTCGTGTTCCGGTTCGGCGTGCCAGGTGTCGCGAATCTCCTGTATTTCCGCTTCGATTTTGTCCCGCTGTTCCAATAGAGCGGCGAGCCGCTTTTCGGGATCATTGGTGGCATAGGTTGATATGTCGCGAAGGGTATCGATGATTGTTCGAATCCGACTTTCGCTGCTGGTGACCTGATCCTGTCGCTCCAGAGTCTCCTGCACGAAGCGAATCGCCGTTTCTGAGGCATCGGTCAACTGGTAGAGCGGTTCATCGGTTTTGGTATCGAAAAATCGCCGGAGGTATTTGGAGCCTTCACCACACCATTGAGTCAGGTAGTCGGAAGCGCTTTGGGAGAAACGGTCGGGATAGATCTCCTGAATCGCTTCCTGATAATCGATCAGCTCAGCGAGTAGTCTTTCATGAGGCACTGAAATTTCGTCGGTGTTTTTGAACTGGATCATGAAAAAGTCGATCATGAACGCCGCATTCTGAGCACTGAGGAGGCGGACCACCGGCGATTTATCGAAAAAGTAGGTCAGCTTTTCAAGTTCCATAGTCTGGCGACTTTACCGAAAAGGAAGCTTTCGTCGATCTAAACTGTCGGTAGGGAAAGTGTCAGGCCATCCCAGGCGAGATTGATATCGTGGGGCAGGTCAGGTTCCAGTTCGCGGTAATCGACCCGGCAGGAGAAGTGGGTCAGCCAGGTACATTTTGCACCGACTTCGTGGGCGATCTTAATCGATTCGGGAATCGAGAGGTGGGTGTTGTGAGGACCCATTTGAAGACCGTCGAGAATCAGGAGAGGCGTATCTTTAATGATATCCAGAGCCTTGTCACTGATGGTCTTCGCATCCGGGATATAGGCAAAGCGCTCCCCCGATTCCGATGAAAAATGGAAGCCGATAGTTTCAACTTTGCCATGCTTGACCTCCAGCGGTGTGATTGTCCATCCGCAGAGAGAAAAGGGTCCGTCAATGGGGTGTGATACCGGTTTGAGATAGCCGTAGTATTTGTTCTGGCCATTGAAGGCATAGTCAAAAGATGCCTTCAAGCGGGACATACAGGACGGCCTTGCATAAATATCCAGCGAGGCGTCGGTCCCTACCGTAAACCTCCGCAGATCGTCAAAGCCCATGATGTGGTCGGTGTGTGGGTGGGTGTAGATGACACCATCGATATGGGTGATGTTTTCGCGAAGACATTGCTGTCGGAAATCCGGGCCGGTATCGACGACGATGGTTCCCTCCGGGCTCCGGACCAGAATAGATGAGCGTAGCCGTTTGTTTTTCGGATCGTCGGAGGTGCACACGGCGCAGTCACAACCAATCACCGGAACGCCGATAGAGGTTCCGGTGCCGAGAAAAATGATTTCTGTATTTGATGGCGACATTGCAACTTTTTTGCTGTGATCCATAGTCTGAATCTCTTCCTCTCACAAATGCTTGCTGTTTTAAAAATCAAAAATCTCGCGTTGGTCGAAGATATCACCTGGGAGCTGGGTCACGGTTTGATTGGCGTCACAGGGCAGACCGGTGCCGGTAAATCGATGATCGTGGGAGCCCTGAAACTGATTCTTGGCGAACGGGCCAGCCGAGATTTGATCCGCAGGGGAGAGTCCACCTGTCGGGTGGAAGCAATTTTCAAGCTGTCGACCAATCTTACGGCGGTAAACCAGCTATTGGAAGAATGCGGGCTGGATCCCTGCGAGGGCGATTCTCTTCTGATTAAGCGCAGTTTCGGCAGTGGGAACACCCAGTTTGTGAATTGTTGTCCCTGCACTCTGGCGGTGTTGAAGCGATTGGGAGGTCTTCTCATCGATCTGCACGGACCGCACGAGCATCAATCATTGATCTCGCGGGAGAGACAACTCGCGATGCTGGATTCCTATGCAGGTTGTGAACCGGAACTGGGGAGCTACGTAAAAGCCTATCGGGACTGGGACAATGCGAAACGCGTTCTGGAAGAGTTTAAGGAAGAGGGTTTTGCCAGTGATCAGGAAATCGAACTGTTGCGCTATCAACTCGAGGAGATCACCAACGCGGCGCTAATTGAAGAGGAGATGGAGGCGCTGGAGCGGCGATATTCTCAGGCAAGAAATGCCGCGCGACTGATTTCGTCGGCGAATGAATCCATTGATTCACTGGGCAATGCGATCGCAGCAATGACCAAAGCGAGGAAGTATTTGAAGGATCTGGAAAGCCTGGATCCAGAGACAAAAGAGGTGATTGGTTCTTTTGATTCCGCCCGACTCGAAATTGAAGAAGTGGAACAATGTCTCCGCGAATACACCGGAAATCTGGAGATCGATCCGGCGGAGATGGTGGAAATGGAAAATCGCATTGATCAAGTTGAGAGTCTTAAGCGAAAATATGGTCAAACCATTCGGGATGTGCTGAGTTATGAGGCGGCGGTTCGGACAAAACTCGGCAAGGTTGATCATCGTGATGAGGAAACCGCACGGCTCGAAAGTCTGCTCTCAAAAGCGTCGGAAAAACTGACGCGTCAAGGTGCTGTGTTGAGTCGAAAGCGAATTGCCAAAGCGAGCGGTCTTGAATCCGAAATTCGGGCTCACCTTGAGGGATTGGGTTTTACGCAGTCGAAATTTGAGATTGGTTTTGAGCCGATGGATGCCCCCGGAACGACCGGTCTCGAAAAAGTGGAGTTCATGTTCGGCCCCAACCCGGGCGAGGAACTGAAACCGCTTCGGGTTGTCGCCTCCAGTGGCGAAATGTCCCGGGTGATGCTCGCGGTAAAGAGCGCTCTCGCCGTTGAAGATGAAACCCCTTTGATGGTCTTTGATGAAATAGACGCCAACGTCGGGGGGGAGATTGCGGGAGCGGTTGGAGAGAAAATGGCGGCGCTGGGTGAGAAACATCAAGTCATTGCGATAACCCACATGCCGCAGGTCGCGGCGATGGCCCGGCATCATTATATGGTGAAAAAATCGGTGGTGGATGACTCAACGATCACCCGGATAGATAAAGTCGAAAATGACGATCGAGTCGAAGAACTGGCAAGGATGCTGGGCGGAGTCGGGGATGAAACCCTGGCCCTTGCCGGTAAAATGCTGGAGCAATAGCAAAATATTCAGCGGGCCATTGCGTAGTGGGAGGCGGAGTGAAATCCCGTGGAAACCCTCCATTCAAAAAGCTGATTGATGAGCTCGTGTTTGATAGATTGGTGAGGCTCCGAGTGCCAGAGATTGACCTGCTCATCCGGATCCTGTTTGAGATCGAAGAGCTGCCCCTCGCTTCCACCATCAAGGGGATCGCTTCCTGCAATATGGACAAGCTTCCAGTCCCGGCTCCGGATCATAGTTTGATAGTCCGCCGAGATAAAATTACCGTCCCGACAACCTTCGGCGTAGACAAATTCTCTACCTTTCCATTCTTCCTTATTTTCCAGTGCCGGAAGTAGAGATTCCGCCATGAAATTCTCAGGTACCGAACAGTCGGCTAATTCGAGGATGGTTGGGCCAAGATCAAACAAAGAAGTCAGTTCATCAATTTTCCGGCCGCCTTCACCGAAGCGTCCGTTAGAGGACCAGACGATCGTAGGCATTCGCGTCACTTGTTCGTAAAATGTCCACTTCTGGGAATGGCCATGATCGGTCAGGCAGTCACCATGATCGCTGGTAAAGATAATCACTGAATTATCGAGGTAGCCCTGCTCATCCAGAGACGTCATAATTTCCCCAATCTGCTGGTCGATCATTGTGACGTTTGCCATGTAATGTCGGCGTTGGTCGAGGCGTTGAGCTTCAGTCGGATTTAGCGGTAAAACTACCGAATCGTGATCCACCTCATTATTGTGTTTCCGCATTGCCTGATAAGCTTGCGGTTGCCCTTCGAGGTCCTCTTCAGTCACGGGTTGCAAGGGAATCTCGCGATCCCGGTATTCAGCCAGTGCTTCCGGTGTCGGATCGTAAGGCGGATGGGGACCTGGAAATCCGATTTGAAGAAACAGGAGATCTTCTTTGGGATGAGTTTTGAGCCACCACTTTGTCAGATTTCCGACAAAGTTATCCGACTGAGTTTCCGGTGGTAAATCCCAGGTAAAGGCACCGAGTCGATCGCGATAATCATCGCGTTTCCGATAGGTTTCGCGTTGCTGCTTGGTAAGTCCGCGGGCAGCTAGAGCTTTGTCCCATTCATCAAAAAAATAGCGACCCTCAAGATAGCGATCTTTATTTTCAACCACGTAGCGTTCGTGAAAACCACACGGAGTGGTAAACGGGAAGGTATGCATTTTCCCGGCGTTCACGCAGTGATATCCCGAATCGGCGAGGTCACTTACCCAGCTTTTTGTCCAACGGTCTGCATTTTTCAATATGCCGTTTGTATGTGGATATTGACCGGTAAATAAACTGGCTCGCGAGGGGGCGCAACTTGGAGCGGTGACATGGCAATTGGTGAAAGTGCTCCCTTCGTTAACTAGCCTGTCCAGGTTTGGAGTATCGACGTAGGGATAACCAAGCGCATTGATGGTATCAAAACGCTGCTGGTCGGTGATGATAAAGATAATATTAGGTCGCGATATCTCCTCGGGCATAGAGCCGCAAACCTAGCCACTAGTTCGTTACCTTTGCAACTTTTGATAAAATCGGCGCGACCAGTTTGCGGACCTCTTCAATCGGGATCATAAACGACTTAATGCGTCCCGCGCGGGCGATATTGATTCCGATGACATTACCGTCCAAATCCACAACCGGGCCACCGCACTGCTGGGGAGTCAAAGGGAGATCGGTTTGCGTTACTTTGGGGAATCCGCCGCTAACTTCACTGACTTTCGTGCCCATTTTATTCATTCGGCCACTGGGGTCGGGTGCATCTTCGTCGAGAACCTTCCGATCGCCGAGAGTAACTTTAAAAGTGGTGCCGCGCCCATTGCGGAGCAGTTGAATGATGACATTCGTTCCGGGACGTTTTCTGCTGATTTGGCGGATCAATTTCTCCGGGGTATCGCAGACCTGGTTGTCAATCTTCGTGATGATGTCGCCTTCCTTAATTCCGGCGATTGAGGCGGCTGCATCATCCAGAACCATGGTGACTTCAACGCCGTTTTTATGATAAGCGGTTCCGATTCCGAGGAAGCCTTTATTTTCCCCCGACAGGCTGCGGGGGGAAACGCTAACCAAGCCAATTGCGATCGGGTCCCGTCCGGTGCCCGGTGCACTGATCATCGTTCCCGGAGGCAGACCCAGTGATTGACCGGAAAGATCAATCGCTGCGAGTCGTGATTGTGATTCGAGTTTAATCAGTGCCAAATCAAAATCAGCGAACGTTTTGACCACCTTCGCGGGAACCAGCTTTCCTTTGGCGATCAGGACCCCGAGTTTCTGGTTATTCTTGGTGTCGATTTCGCTGAACTTGGTCAGGGCGTAACCATCTTCGCTGATTACGGTGCAAAGGCTTTTCCAATCGTTCCCCCGGAATACCAAATGAGTGGCGTCTGATGCTCTCGAGTTGGAGGGATGAAACGAGGTGAGTACATTCCTGAAAAACTCCTCACCGACCTCAAACTCAGCATCCGGATCAAAAGTCGCCGGAACCACCGGGATCGGTTTCGGTTCGGCGGAAATACGATAGAGCGTTTTCATTTCGCTTTCTGACAGCGTTTTTTTGAAGCGCTCCATAAACTGGGTGAAATCAGCCGGACTGTGAAATTTCTGGTATAGGTTCTCTGTTAATTTGAGTTTCCCTTCGGCAATCGATTCACGAAGAATTTGGTCAAACTCCTCCTGTAGCTCTTTGGTTTCCTGAGGCGTCCGCTTGGGCAATCGCTGTTTCTGATTTCGTGGACCGGTGCCAGCAGAACTGCCGTTCAGGGTCTTCGCAGCGACCAGTCGGACGGCGACTTTCTTCTCCACCTTACCGGAGGCTACCGTAAGTTTGATTGATTCGCCGGGGCGGTGCTTCCGGATCGCTTCGATTAACGCATCGCTGTCTTTCACCGGAACCTCGTTCGCTTTGATGATGAGATCACCGGTCCGCAAACCTGCTTTTGCTGCCGGTGAGCGACGCACCACCTTTTCAATGAGAGCGCCACTTCGTCCTTTGATATCGCCGAGACTGGCTCCGATGACGGGACGATCCGGATTTAACAACAGGGAATTGTCTTCGTCCCCGCCAAAACGCTCGTTATTCTTGAGCCGGTTCCAGTTGGTTAAATAGGTGGAAATCGGGACGTGGTTGTTTTGAGAGAGGCTCGAGCCGATGTTCGAGTGAATGCCGATCAATTTGCCATCGATATCAAAAAGCGGGCCACCGGAGTCTCCACTGATCAAGGCACTGTCAGTTCTCAAAAAACCTTTTTGATCGTTCTGGATTACGCGACCGAGACGGACCGGAGGAGGGCGATTGGGTTGGTAGCCGCCAGCATGTCCGAGGGCAATGCACCATTCGTTTTCCTCGAGGTCAGTGGACTGACCGATTTCAACATGAGGGAATTTCCCTTTATCGACAATCTGAACCATCCCGGAGTCCCGTGTGAAATCCATACCGAGAACTTTTCCTTTGGCGCGGGTGCCATCCGGGAAAAGCACGGTCACCCAATCATTCATGCCCATGGTGACGTGCGCTGCTGTGAGGATCAGTCCATCTTCACTGACAATCACACCACTGCCGGTTCCGTATTGGCGTTTCGGATCTCCCGGGATTAAAGCAACGGTCGCCGGTAGATTTTTACTGACGAGGTTCTGAATTTTCGATTCTGTGGTTCTTAAGCTCTCAGTGGTGACCTCAATTGCTGCCAGAGGTGTTAATGAGACAGTCGCGAGGGCTATCGTAAGAGAGAGAAACTGAGCAAACTGGGGGATTGGAATCTTGCACGTCATATTCTTGATACAAACAATAGACGACTGCGAGTTCCACAACATACGCGAATTCTATCACAGATTTTGCTGAAAAACAGCCCATGTGGTCGAAAATTTCGACTGACTATAAATTCTGAAGCTCCAGTTTCCTGAATTTGACCCAACCGGCGTGTCCTTCCGCTCCGTAGGTTTGAAAGGCGATTTTTCCCGGGATGAGATAGTTGTTGAGAAGGACAGGGTCTTTAAAATCGACAATTTTTTCGCCGTTGAGCCAAACTTCAATTCGTGCCCCTTCCACCTTCAACCGAATGTGATTCCATTCTCCCGGGCGGCGATACTGGTCGGTTGCATCTCCCTTGTCGAGCCAGTCATCGAGATACAGACCGACGGGTTCATCCGCGACGCCGCGCCCCAGATTCAGTTGCAGTCTGGGCCCTTTGATACTTGGCTGCAGTCGAAAGTAGACTCCGCTGTTGTATTTTCCGTGTTCGTCGATCTCGAATTCGAATGACAGATCAAAATCGCTGTAATTTTCTTTTGAAATCAGAAGTCCCGCTTTTTTCGGGTCGCCGTCCTGTCCTCCGGTAATGATGCCGTTCTCGACCGTCCAGACCGCTTTACCTTTGATTTCCCAGTTTGAGAGATCTTTGCCGTTAAACAGAGGGGGCCCGGCGAAGCACAGATGGGTTCCCATTGTTAATGCCAAACAGACTGCGAGCGACTTCATCAGGCGAATAACTGGTCGATTTTCCCTGTAGAGTCCCCGTGGCTTTCCACGTTGATGCCGCTGCCATTGAGAAGGCTCAGCCACAGATTACATAGCGGGGTTTTCGGATCATCCATCACGAGGTGCCGCCCGTGTCTGATGCCCGCCCCACCGCCGGTGAGTAGGGTAGGGCAGTTGTTGAGATGATGAATGGAATTGATGTTACTGCCGAAAGTAACCGCGGTGTTGTCATAGAGGGAGGATCCATCCGCTTCCCTGGATGACTTAAGTTTTCCGATAAAATGGGCGAGAAGTTTGGCATGACTCTGGTCTCTCATTTCGGAAACTTCCTGACGCTCCCCGCTGGTATAGTGGCTCATATTATGAGAGCTGATCGTGGCGCCGAGGCTCGAAATCAGGGAGTCGGTCGGCATCCGGTAGGTAAAGACACGGGATGAGTCAACCTGCATCGCTGCAATCATCAGATCATACATCATTTTGATCTCTTCGTAGCCCTTCAGTCCCGCTGCGGGTTCTTTGACCGGAGTCTGAGGAAGACGCTTTGGAACTTCGAGCCATTCCTCCTCCTTGGCGAGCCTAACCTCGATTTCACGGATCGATTGAAAGTATTCGTTCAGTTTGTCTTTGTCAGTCGAGGTCAATCCCTTTTGGACCGATCTGGCATCTTCCAGAACCGTATCCAGCACGCTTCGCTTCTGTTTGAGCATCGCCTGGCGCTGCTCCATAGGTGTGGTTTCATCGGAGAAAAGTCGATGGTAAAGCTCCACCGGTGTGTCCAGCCCGGGAACGGGTTTGCCTTGCTGGTTCCAGGCCAGAGAGAGGCCCGGGCCGTGTCCCTCTGCCTTTTTGCCATTCAGCTGGATCGACGTGAATCGAGTTTCTCTGCCGAGGTGTTCGGCCGCCACCTGATCGGCTGAGACTGTATTGTGAAAACTTTGACCGGGAACCCCATATCGATTCGCGCCGGTCAGCCAAAAGGTGCTTCCCCAGTGGGCTTCATTTGAAAACCGGTGCTGCAGATTCTGGATTACTGTGATGTCTTCTTTATACTTGCTGAGCGGGGCCAGCCCCTTCGGCAAATCATAGTCAGTTCCCGTTTGTTTCTTATCGGGAAACCAGGTTTCTCGAGTTACTCCCCAGCCGACGGACAGAAATACCATTCGTTTCGCCGGGACCGGCAAATCGGCAGCTTTAGAGAAGCGGGAAAATCCCAAAGACTCGAGAAAGGGAAGCGCCAGTATCGTTGAGCTGCTTCCGAGAAATGATCTCCTGGTTGAATGCTTCATTATTTTATTTCAGCTTAAATCTTTTCGAGAGGACGACACCGAAAATAAATTCACTCATTGCGTAATCCTTTGCCCGGGCTTGCTCCATCAAGTGATCGGCAAGGTCGTAATCGGAAAAGCCAAAGGGACGCCCGAGGGCATATTCGATCAGGTTTTCGACAAACCCTCTCGCAAAAGCTTCGTCCCTTTCTGCGATGCGATCCCTCAATTCAAAGAAATCGGAAAATTCTGATCCATCCGGCATGGTTCCCGAAGCGTCGATCGGAATCTTGAGATTGGTCGGCTTACCGCTTTGCTTTGCCTTTCTCTGCTCGGCTTTCGAGAGCTGAAACACTTCAGCCGTACGCCAAAGTCCGACCGCATCAAAATTTTCGAGACCAAACCCCAGAGGGTCAATTTTACGGTGGCATTGGGCACATTGCGGTTCTTCCTGATGAGCTTTCTGCATTTCACGGGCACTGAGTTGTTTGCCGTCGAGCCGACTTAACTGAGGAACGTTCGCCGGTGCCGGAGGCGGCGCATCATTGAGCAGCGAGCGTAAAATCCAGGCCCCTCTTTCCACCGGTGAGGAACGTTCGCCGTCGGAACCCATCGCCATAACCGCAGCCATGCCCGGTAACCCGCCCCGGGGTAGACCGGGCGGGACTTTGACTCTTCGGTATGCCTCTCCCTCGACTCCCTCGATACCGTAGTAGTCAGCCAGCAGATTGTTGATAACGAGGTGGTCCGACTTCAGTAGTTCCCGGATAGGGCGTCCCTCCAGAATGGAGGCCTTGATTGTCTCATAAACTTCCCTTCGGGCGGACTCTTTAGTGCTTTCATCAAATTGAGGGTATTTCAGGTAGTTGAACTGGAAGAAGTCGAGCCGTTCCATATGAAGCCATTGATGGGTAAATGCGGCGATAAATTCGTCGGCGCGTTCGTCCCGTAACATCCGCGCGGTCTGTTTTTGCAGTTCTGAGTCGTTTTTTAAATCTCCACTCTTTGCGGATTTAAGCAGCTCGGCGTCGGGTGGGCCACTCCATAAGAAATAGGATAACCGAACCGCCAGTTCCCGGTCCGAAAGCTTCCGGTGGTCCTTCTGAAAAACCGGTTCGTTCAAGTAGAGAAATCCCGGTGAAGCCAGGATAATCGAGAGGGCTTTCTTCAGCGCTTCGATCGGTTTCTTTCCATAGTTGATCTCGTCATGGTAAACCTTGTTCAGTTTTTCCAAAAAGGCAGGCGCCGGTTCTTTGGTTCGAAAGGCCCGTTTCGCGAAATTCTCGATCACCCGCTGATGGTAGTCAGCCAGTTCCTGCTTCTTCTGCTTTCTGACGAATAGCTGCTTGTGAGCCTGTGAAGGCCAGTCTTCGTAAAAAGGGCCTTCCCATTCGACCCAGTCCACCCAAAGTGAAGGGGGCGGTCCCAGATTGGTTTTCGCGAGGCTTTGAATGAAAAATCGCTTCGTGGCTTCAGCCTGATTGATGTGCTTCTCACGAATCATAAACGAAAAGTTTCCGGAGTCACCCGGGCTGTAATCCAGTTCAATTACTTCAGGATCCTCCATGGTTCCCCTAATTTTGCGAAAGCCTTCGACATTGATCACTCCCGGTTTAGATCCTGTGGTAATTGAACCGTATTCTATATATTTGCGATGCTCGGGAACGCTGTCGTTCAGCACTGCGATCCTCGCCCGGATTTTATAGTTCCCGGTTTCGTGTTTTGAAGGAAGCGTAACGACCGGGCCCGTGCAACCCCGGAAGAAATTATATAGTGGCATTCCCGTTTTTGAATCGGGATGATTGAGGTAGGCAAGAAAGGTCGGATAATTCCGTTCGTATTGGCTCACTTCAAAATCGATCCGGTCTTCGTCGATAAATCCAAACTCAGTCGGTAATTTCCCGCCGGAGTTTCTCCATGCTTCCGCCCGCTCGAACACTTTCAGGTGGGCGTCGGCCATTTTGCGGATTCGTGGTTCCGCATAGGTTTCCAGTTCGATTCGTTTCACGATCGTCTCGGGGCGAGGTCCAAAAGTAATCGCCTTATCGAGGGCCCGTTCTGCTATTTTCAGGTATTGCTCAAATTGATCGCTGGAAAAAAACAGCGCTGACCCGGTGGTGTCAAAACCTCCCGAGTTCGAATCATCCGGCAGATCCTCGGCTTTAATTTTGACCCCGAGGAGCGATTCGATGGTGTTCTCGTATTCCCGACGATTGAGCCGCCGCATCGTGATGACGCCGCCGGTGTCACTGAGAGCTTTGCGGGCGACAACCAGTTGGTTTGATAAGTCCGCTAGAAAATCGGTTTTTTCTGCGTCAGTAATCTGCTTTTTATCTTCGGGTGGCATTTCACCGGAATTGGTGACGTTGAGGACTTTCTGCCAGAGTTCGGCGCTGGCGATATGGTCCATCTTGAAAGAAAGATCCTCAAGATTGACGCCACCTTTCTCCGTGGAAGCATCGTGGCAATCGAGGCAGTATTTTTCGAGAACTGCAAAATGAGCCTCCGGCATTTGCCCGTGATGAACTTGATCTTTCGCAGATACAAAACCACTCAGGAAAAAATTGGAGAATAGACAGAATCGTAAAAGTTGGCTCCACATGGCGAAATTCCGGTACATCACGAATAAAAGCATAGAGCCTTTGGAATTATAGCGGTATTTACCATTTTTACGGGATAGTGGAGTCCCCGTTTTGTTGCTAGCTTTTCGGTAATGAGTGGATCGGTTAAAACGGGGGGACGCTCCCGGTTGGGACGCATTCTCCGTAAGTTGATTACGTGGGCTTGTCTTGCGGCGCTGGTGTTGGGGCTGCTGGTTGGGTTAGGATGGTGGTATCATCATCCGAAAGTCGCGACGATTGAGCGGGTGGTGTATGGGCAGCGTGCCGGTATAGATCTGACCTTTGATCGGATTCAACCGCGGAAACCGAATGGGAAGGCGGTTCTGGTGATGAATAGCGGAAGCTGGAAATCCAAAAAGGATGACTTCAAAGCCTGGCTGGTCGCTCCGTTATTGAGATCCGGGTTCACGGTCTTTGGGATATCCCATATCTCTCAACCGAAGGTTTCGATCATGGACACGGTGGCTGACGTCCAGCGGGCGACGCGGTTCATCCGGCATCACGCGCGGAAATATGAAATCGATCCCAACGCGCTTGGTGTTACCGGGGGAAGTTCCGGTGGACATCTCAGTTTATGCCTTGCGACGCTTGGTGGGCCGGGTGAGTTGACTGCGCTTGACCCGGTCGAGCGGGAGAGTAGTGCCGTCCAGGCGGTCGCCGTGTTTTTTCCGGTGACTGATTTATTAAATTTGGGAGACTCAACCGAAAATGCAGGCGATGGAGGACCTCCCAAAAGCTATGTCAAAGGGTTCGGGCCTGACTCTAAAAATCTGAAAAAATGGAAGCAAATTGGAGGGGGCATTTCTCCGATTTTCCATATCAAGAAAAACCTCGCTCCGATTCTGATCTATCATGGTGATGCGGACACGCTGGTTCCTATCGATCAATCTACGCGGTTTATCGAGGAGGCGGAAAAAATCGGGGCGGTGCCGCCGGAGCTGGTGGTTCGAAAAGGGAAAGGCCATGGGTGGCCCAGAATACTCCTGGATATCCACCACTTCGCGGCCTGGTTTGAGACCCACCTGTAGTGATTATTTGGCCTGTTTTTTCGGCTTTTGTTTTTTCGATCCCTGCACTTTGCCTTCAGTCACTTCCTCTTCAGGAAGCCACTTTGCCAATTCCGCTTTGACCTCAGCAAAAGCGTCGTCATTAGCGAGATTTTTCCACTCATAAGGATCTTCAGCATCATGATAAAGTTCTTCGCTTCCATCAGCGTATCGGATATAGCGGTGAGTGCGACTCCGAATGGAGTGGTTGCCCCTTCCGTGGGTGGTGATCGCTGGGAGTTCCCATTCCTTTTCAGGGTTTTCTAAAAGGGGGACTATACTTTTTCCTTCCACATGTTTCGGAATCTCTATATCGGCCAATTCACAGAGGGTAGGGTAGAGGCTCATCAAGTCGACGGGCTGGTCGCACCTGGTTCCGGGAGTGGTGACCCCGGGAACGACCCAAACCAGCGGGGTCCGGGTGGTTTCCTCCCAGAGGGCAAATTTGCGCCAATGCTGTTTTTCGCCCAGCGACCAACCATGGTCGGTCCAGAGTACCACAATGGTGTTGTCTTTCTGAGGGCTCTTTTCCAGGGCGTCGAGAAGACGTCCGACATTCATATCGGTATAGGCACAGGTCGCAAGATAGGATTGGATGGCAGCTTTCCACCGGCCGTTTTTCAGGAATTTTGCGTGATCGCCTCCGGGTCCCGCCATTTTGACACCAGCTTTTGGTATATCATCAAGGTCGTCTTCGCGATGGGGTGGTAGTTGAATCGAATCGAGAGGGAAATCTTCGTAGTACTTTCGAGGAGCGACAAAGGCTAGGTGTGGTTTGTATAGTCCGCAGGCGAGGAAAAAGGGTTTGTCTCCATCGGTCTTTTTCCCACTGAGTCGCTCTATGATGTAGTCTGCCGAATGCCAGTCAATGATATCTTCGTCCTTTAGGTCGGGGTGAACTTTATCTACCAGAAATCCGTCGTACTTATCGACTCCCGGTCCGTTGCTGAATTTACCGGTTTTTGACATGTATTCGGTCCACTCGGATTGGTGAAAATCCATCGAGTGAAAGATTTTTCCGGCTCCGGCAACGTGGTAACCGGCTTTCAGGAACTGAGCGCTGAGACCATCGCCGGCTGGGAGATGCTTCTTCCATTTGTGGCCGTTTTTGTAGCAACCTGTCGTCCAGGGGCGCCTTCCGCCCATCAGGGCACAACGACTCGGTTCGCAGGCGGGGACGGCGCAGTGGGCGTTGGTAAAGGCGGTGCCCATAGCTGCGAGCCGATCGATATTCGGCGTTTTAGCCTGAGGGTTTCGCCCGAGATGGCCTACCCAGTGATTGAGGTCGTCTATCGCGATAAAGAGAACATTCGGTTTTTCCCCAGACAGGCTGAATTGGGGGATGCAGATCGAGATGAGGGCAAAAAATAGGATTCGCTTCATGGTTTTGAGAAAACATTCTGACATGAAAATTTAGAGAAGTGTGAAGAAATTTGAAACCGAATAACGTCCCCGGAGTTTGACTATGTGATGAAACTATTAACAACAACTATCTGTATCTCGGCTCTCCTTCTACCATGCGCGATCAAAGCTGACGACAAGGCAAAACCGGATCGCAAAGCGGAGTTCCTCAAAAAATTCGACAAAGACGGCGACGGAAAATTGTCCGAGGCGGAAAGAGCGGATGCCAGAGCGTCAATGGTGGAAAAAGGCAAGGGCCTCAGCCCGGAGAAGAAAAAAATGATTCTCGAAAAGTTCGATGAAGATGGTGACGGCACGCTCTCGGAGAGTGAAAGAGCAGCTGCCCGGGCCGCGATGGGCGGGAAAGGCAAAGGAAAAGGGAAGGGCATGGATCCAGAGCGAAAAAAGAAGATGATGGAAAAATTCGACAAGGACGGTGATGGCGAACTGAACGAAGCGGAACGCGCTGAGGTTAAAAAGGCCATGGAACAAGCCCGCGCCGCGAAAAAAGACTCCTGATTATTCAGCGCTGGAAGCTGACTGTACCCGGTACCGTTTAAAATTGTACCGGGTACGATTTGAAAATCACTTCTGCATCAGCGCTTCAATTTCAGTGACGACACGCTCGACACTGATCCCGGTCATACAGGGGAAATCGATGGGGCAGTCTCGCTTAAAACAGGGGCTGCATTCCACTTTTTCCCGGATGACGCGGTGAATTTCACCAATCGGACTCGTCAAAACCGGTTCGGTTGAGCCAAAAATCGCCACGGTCGGAATGCCAAGAGCCGCTGCAAGATGCATCGTCCCGGTATCATTACTGACCACAATGTGGCAGGTCTTCAAATGCTCGACAAGGCCGTCAACTGAGGTTCTACCCGCCAGATTCTCTTTTGGCTCTTCAATTTTCTCAACGAGCTGTTCTCCGAGCCCGGCTTCGGCAGGACTTCCCACCACTGAAGCGTGGATCGTGTGGTCGGGATGTTTCGAGCGTAGCAATTCGATGGAGGCTGCATATCGTTCGAGCGGCCAGCGTTTTGCTTCGCCAAATTCCGCCCCGGGGCATAGGCAAATCCTCCAATCCGTTTGACCGGTGGTAATCGGGGTGGGAGCAGGCGGAAGTTTCAGTAATTCATCGCGGTTCGAAACATCGGCTCCAAGTTCGCGGACGATGTTCAGATACCGCTCCAGATGATGAGTCGGTGGATCAGAAGGAGGCTCCGGGATGACCCAGCGAAGCAGTCGCTTGCGGTGATGGCCTTTGTAGCCATAACGCATCGGGACGCCCCCGGCCCGGGCTTCGAATGCGGAGCTGGTTGAATTAGGAAACAAAATCGCAGTGTCGTAGTAGGGACGACGACTCTTAATGAGATCTCCCACTATCGAAGGCTTGACCCGCCCCGGCATCGTGATGATGTCATCAACCTCGGGCTGTTGCCTCCACAATGGCTCCAGATTCTCTCGGCAAAGAATCGTGACATGAGCATCGGGACGCCCCTTTTTGACAGCCCGCACCGCCGGAATCGACATGCAGGCGTCCCCAAGTGGGTTAGGGGAGCGAATCAGAAAATAATGGGGCTTTAACTCCTCGACGGAAACGCCGGACGGCAGCGCGATCTCGAATTTCTTGAGATGAGGAAACAAGTCCGGTCCGCAGGTTTTGAATCGATTGTGAACCCAGAACCATTCTTCCGGGTTTTCAGCCACGGTTTCAGTCAGTTTTTGATTCAACTCGACGGTGACATTTCGCGTCCACTCGTCTTTATCCTCTTTATTCTGTGGGGGGAAAATTGGCTCGTGGAATCTGATTTTCCATTTGGCTTCCCCGTCGGGATACATCCCGACAAACATAATCGGTGCCCCCGTTCGCAGACTGAGCAGCGCCGGCAAAGTGGTAGTGGCGGTGAGACGACCGAAAAACGGAGCCCAGATTCCCCGTTCACCCGGAAATTGATCGAGTAAAACCCCGAGAGCCCCGCCATCGCGAAGAAATTGTGTGGGACCGGCAAAACCGCGCCGTCTCTCGAAGAGGTGGGTGCCCAGCGCTCCGCGACGTTTTTCAATATGCCGGTTGATGAAGGGATTTCGCAGCCCCTGATAAATGGTTCCAAACGGGTTGTCTTCGGGCAGCGGCGATATCCTCGCGTAAAGTTCCCAGTTTGCGGTATGAGTCAGCGCTCCGATGACGCCTTTTCCCGCTGCGAGTCCCCGCTGAAAGCAATCGACACCTTCATAAGTCACGATTTCGGAGATTTCCTCACGATTCATCAGCGAGGTCCGGGCGCTCGCCATTAGGTTAGCTCCCAGTTTTCGGAAATGTTTTTTGGTCAGCTCCTCGATTTCCTCAGACGACTTCTTTGTCTCGTAGGCAATCGTGAGGTTTCGTCTTACCAGATTTCGGTAATGACTGGAATGTCGATAGATCAGCATTCCTGCCGATGAACCGAAGTTCATGCAGCTCTTTAACGGAAAAAGGCCCACTGACCATTCAGCGAGCCGAAAGAAGAGGTATCCCACAAACTGAAAAGGAGCGACAGCGGCTTTTTTCACCTCGCACTCCTTTTCAAAGTTTCTCTTCGCAATCTCCAGGGGATCACCCCGTAGTCATTACTGACCACCTTTACCCTTACCGTCTGCTGCAGGAGCGGTTTCGGCAGGTGCTGGAGTCTCAGTAGCAGGCGCTGCCGGAGCTTCTTCAGCCGGTGGTGCTTCCTCCGCTGCTGGAGCTGGAGTTTCTGCAGGTGCCGGTGTGGCGTCTCCTTCCGGAGTTGCGGGAGTCTCTGACGCTGAGTCATCAAGAAGTGGAGCCGGTGTGGTTTCTGTCTCCAGATTAGGAAGATTGGAAATTCCAGCGGGCAATTCCGGTGTTTCGGCATCGCGTTTATCCACGTTCTCTAAAACGTTACTGGCAGGAGAGGCAGAAAATTGACGGGCTTTTACCATCGCAAGTCCGACCGCAGAGGTAAAATAGACGACGGCGAGCCAGGTTGTGATCTTCTGAAGGACATCGGTCGTGTGTGCTCCGAGAGCGGAATCAAACGCGCCGCCGCCAAAAGCAGCGCCGAGGCCTTCCTGTTTGGGGCGTTGAACCAGAACGATCAAAACAAGCAAAATGCTGGCAATGATGATAATAGCAGTTAACAAAATGGATATAATGGCAGCCATGAAGCGGCGAATATGCGACAATGACTGCCGATTGTAAAGGGGTAGAATTGTTCGATTTTAAAGAAATAGATGCCTGAAATTCCATCACCACCTTCGGGGGAACCCAAAGAGATCGAAGGTTCGATTTACTCGATCGTTTTCCACAACGAAGAAAACGGGTTCACAATCTTTCAGGCTCAGACGCAATTCAGCCTCGATCTGGTCACGGTGCTCGGTGTCCTGCCAGCCGCGGTGCAGGGTGAAAATTTCAAGGCGACCGGAATCTGGCAGCAAAATCACAAGTTCGGTAAGCAGTTTAAGGCGGATCAAATTCATCCGAAACCACCGGAAACGCCCCAGGCGATCGAGCAGTTTCTCGCCAGCGGATTTATCGACGGAATCGGGAAACGCTACGCTAAGCGAATTGTCGAGAAATTCGGAAAGGACACCTTCGATATTATCGAAAACGAATCCCAGCGGCTCGAAATGGTTGAGGGAGTCGGCAAAAAGCGGCGCATGCTGATCAAAGATTCCTGGAATAAACAGAAGTCGGTCCGCGACATCATGATTTTTCTTCATGCCAACGGGTTGTCGCCGGCCCGTGCCAACCGTCTTTATAAAGAGTATGGAGCCCGGGCGGTCACCGTGCTGCGACAGAACCCTTATCAATTGGTGCGGGATTTACCCGGTGTCGGGTTCAAAACGGCTGACGATATTGCCCGGAAAATGGGGCAGGATGATAATTCGCCGCACCGGATCACAGCCGGGATCCATTATATAATCGAGGCCGCCGCCGGGAAAGGGCACTGTGCGCTGCCGAGAAGTGAACTGGTTTCGCAGGCGATGCGGGTGCTCAATGCCGATCATGATCTGGTTGATTCGATTTTGGATAACCTTCTCGGAGAATCTCAACTCGTGATGGAGGAAATCGACGGAGTTCCGTTGGTTTTCTCGATGGAGTATTCCCGGGCCGAGATCAGCGTTGCGGCATCGATCAGGGAATATGTGGCGAAAAAAGTCACCTACCCGGAGATCGATCCGGATCGTGCTGTCGAGTGGTTTGAGAATCACAACGGTTTCACGCTCGGCGCTGAACAGGCCGAAGCGGTGAAGGGCGCCATGATCAATCGCGTTTTCATTATTACCGGTGGTCCCGGGGTGGGGAAGACGACGATTTTAAATGCGATTCTCCAGATTTTGGTGACGAAGCATATAGAGCCGGTTTTATGCGCCCCGACGGGACGCGCCGCAAAGCGACTCAATGAAAGTACGGGGCGTGAGGCCTCGACGATTCATCGGCTCCTCGAATTTCAGCCGGGCGGAGGCTTTGCGCGAAGTCTCGAAAAGCGGCTCGAGGGCGATTTGTTTGTCGTCGACGAAGCATCGATGATTGATATCAAATTGATGGCTGATTTTCTCGAAGCGTTGCCGGAGAAGGGGCATCTGATTCTCGTTGGCGATGTCGATCAACTTCCATCGGTGGGGCCGGGAACGGTGCTTCGTGATTTGATCGAAAGCCAAACGGTACCGGTGGCGCGCCTGACTCAGATTTACCGCCAGGCCGCAGCCAGTAAAATTATCAGCGTGGCCCACGCGATTAATCAGGGGCAGGATCCGGATACCGATAACCAGCCGGACTCCGATTTTTTCCTGATCGAGCGCGAAGGGCCGCCGGCGATTATCGAGACGCTGATTCACCTGATTCGCGAGCGGATTCCGAAAAAGTTCGGCCTCGACTCACGTGACTCGATCCAGGTGCTGACGCCGATGAACCGAAATGCTCTCGGCACCAAATCATTAAACGTGGAACTACAGAAAGCGATAAATCCCCCCGGTCCGGTGAAGCGGGAACTGGAGCGTTTCGGAAATATCTACCGGCAGGGTGACAAAGTAATTCAAACTCGAAACAACTACGACAACGAAGTCTTCAATGGAGATATCGGGTATATCCGACAAATCGAAGATGATCCCGTTCAGGTGACGGTGGTGTTTGAGGGAGAGCGGGAAGTGATCTACGAACCGGGCGATCTCGATGAACTACAGCTTGCCTATGCTATCACGATCCACAAATCCCAGGGGAGTGAATTTCCCGTGGTGATTATCCCGCTGGCTTCGGAACAGTATGTATTGCTTCAGCGCAACTTGATCTATACAGGACTAACGCGAGGGAAAAAGCTCGTGATCATTGTCGGCGAAAGGAAAGCGCTCGAAACCGCGATCCGAAATCAGGAGAGTAACCAGAGGTGGACCGGCCTGAAATGGCGGCTCCAGTCGATGCCGTAGAGGTTGGCATGGATTCAGTCGCGATACGGCAACGCCGTTACGCAAACCAGCCCCGGGTTGACCGAAGCGAAGCAGAGAGTCTACCCGGGGATTTTATCGTTCGACAAGTCGATCGCTGAAAGTGATCTGAAAGCTTTCGCAACGCCTTCAGCGTAGGGAAACTCCTGAGATGCGAGTCCCATGGTAGCCTCCGCTTCACTGCGGCGGCAGCCATGGGCTGTGTTGCGTAACGGCGTTGCCGTAAAGCGACTGAAAACGGGAACTTAACGATACTCGACTGTACCCTGTACAGTTTTGGACTGTACCCTGTACAATTTCTCCCGAAACCGGTTGGCCCGGAGTTTTCCGGGCCGTTTTGGGTGAGATGTTTGTTACTGGGCAAACATCTCGTTAGTTTTATCTCCGGCGCTCAGGATGTAGGCAAGTAGATCGAGGATTTCGTCCTTCGTTAACATCGCGAGCAGCATTGGAGGCATCGGTGAGATTTTTGACACTTCGATACTTTTCACCACTTTCCGGTCGACGTTGGTCCGCTGGTTGGGATCGGAGAGGTCGGTATTCAATGTGACATTGTCACCACTCAGGTTGACCACGACGCCGGATACGATACTGCCGTCGTTTTTGGTAACGATAATGGGCGCAAATTGCTCGTTGATTTCTTTACTTGGATTGATGATCGAGTCCAGCAGATCGTGGGGACTGTAGCGTCCTCCGGCTCCTGTCAAATCGGGGCCGGTCATGCCGCCGGCGTTTCCAAAGCGGTGACAAGCGTAGCAGGCTGCCGCGGTAAACATTTTCCGACCGGTTTCATAATCCCGATTTTTCATGCCGGTCTGAGCTGCCTTGCTGAGTTCATCCAGAGTCCATACAGTCGGGGTGCGTCCCGCAAAGACCGCTCCGGCACTTTCAATCGCGGATTTTCGCTCGGGCTTTTTCGCAATCAGTTCGGCGTGCGCCGTTTTTTCCGCTTCAGTGAACGTGGCCAGACTGTCGTTGCGAATAAATTCGATGAATTTGGAAAAGCTCGCTCCTCCGCGGTAATTGGCGGCTTTGATGAACCACTCCAACTGGCGTTCCCGAAGCTCCGGGGTCCAGCCTTCTTTGAGCATCCGGAGGCTGCGGGCGTATTCCATCTGCGGTTCCTGACTGCCGGCCAATTCGATCAAATCCATACCTTTGGCGGCTGTGTCAGGCACCTGAAGGTAGGAGAGCGTTTCACATAGCAGCCAGTTCAATTCGTAGGTTTTTGCGGGGAAACCCTGATTGAACTTCGTAGCCAACTGGTCGGAGATTGCTTTAGACGGATCGCCAAAGCGGTGCAGCACAATTTGGGTAAGCCGGACGAGTGCTATCTGGTTGGTTTCCGAAAGCGCATCCCAATCGATACCGATACAGGCTTTGAGTATCGCATCCCGGGTTGCGACGTCGATGGTATGACCTTCCTCGCGGTGGCTCGGGCTCGCCCCGGTAACCCGGGCGAGGGCCAGAAGTGCAGTGATTTGTCTTCCGGGATTCGTTTCCGAAAGTGCTTTGTCTTTCCATTGTGCGACCGGCTGATGCTCCAGCGCAACTCTCGCAGCCCAGCGGATATAGCGATCCTCGTGGTCGAGGTAGGACCAGGCGGTGGCGACAGCATCGGGAGCCTGACGTCCATGAAAACTCTCCAACTCGTGCCGGAGTTCCATGATAGATGATACATCGGGAGTGAGATCTACCGGTTCCGTATCTTCACTTCCCTTATAGGAAACCCGATAGAGACCGGATTGAACCCGTCGGCCGCCGATTGCAAAATACATTGCCCCGTCCTCCGGATGGATAATGGCATCGGTGACGGGGAGGGGCGCTCCAGTGATAAATTCCTCTTTAGTTCCCGTATAAGTTGCCCCGTCTTCCTCCAGATGAATGGCGTAGACTTTTCCCCAGCTCCAATCGAGAACATAGAGAGCGTTCTGATACTTGGCGGGAAATTTCGCGCCATAACCAAAGGTGGTTCCGGTAGGTGATCCCGGACCGATATTAACGGTCGCTGGGAGGTTGTCAGGATAAAATTCCGGGTACTTTCCGGCTCCGTTTCTCCAGCCGTATTCACCGCCGCTCACCACGTGGTTTACCCGGGTGGGGCGATACCATGGAGTATTGAAGTCGTATTCCATATCGGCATCGTAAGTAAAGAGTTCGCCATCTTTATTGACAGAAGCACCATAGATATTTCGAAAGCCTGAGGCAACGATCTCGAATTTTTTTCCGTCCGGACTGACTTCATAAATAATGCCGCCGGGTGCGAGAACGTGGCGGTTGTGACCCCGGCCGTCGGGCATGCGGGGGAGCAAGTGATCTTCTCCCCATACTTTGGCGACCGGAGAGGTTGCTTCGGTTTCGGTGAGAACGGCATTGTTTCCGGTCACTAAATAGAGATTCTTTCCATCTGGAGTTGGTAGCACCGCGTGCACCCCGTGGTCGCTCTTGGAATCAAAGCCGCGCAGTAACTCCACTTTGTCGAGTTGGTCGTCTTCATCAGAATCCGTGATCCGATAGAGACCGCTCTGCATCTTTTGCTCGTAGTCGTTAACCCCGGCATAGAGTGCGCCAAAGGCGAAGGTCATTCCATTGATGGCCCGGATATTAACCGGAACTTTTTCGATATCGGCCGCTTTCAAATTTTTGCCGGCTGCCGGTGGAGTGAAGCGATACAGATCGCCATACTGATCGCTCGCGTAAATCCGGCCTTTGTCATCGTTACACAGTGCGACCCATGAACCCTGTTCGATTCCCGGAACGGAGTAGAGTAGTTCGACTTCAAATCCGGCGGGGACTTTGATCCGGTCGATAGGAGTTGCCTTGTTTTCCCCGATCTGTGGTCCGACTTCCTGAGGACGGCGATTCTTTGCCTGAGGAGCGGCTTTACCCTTTCCTTTGCCTTTTCCTTTCGGCATCGCTTTCCCTTTGCGGGCTGGCTTTTTCTTTTCAATCAACTGGGCGTCGGGCGGGACATCCGCTTTGGCAAAAGGAGTAACACCGCCATCGGGGAGACGCTTCAATTTCACGTCTTTGATTTGAACGGTCATGGCTGGACCGCGATGTACTTGAAAAGCGAGCACGCCGGAAAGAGCCCGGTTCGCCTCATCGTGATCGACCAGATTGATGGTCGTCTTCCCATCGATCTGATGGGTGATATGATTGCCTTTCGCAATAATCGTATACTCGTGCCACTCGGAAAGATCGACTGCGACAGGATCTCTTTCGCCGACTAACCACTTCCCGCCTTTGGGATCGGTTACGATATCCTGCCCGTTTTGAATGAGGATGCCGCGGCCCCGCTCTTCGTAAATCATTCCGTTGTAGGGAGGGTTGGCGTGCATGTCGCACTGGTAGCCGCCTACGACCCATTTACCCACTTCGGGTAACAATTTACTCCGGTATTGGATGCCTGAATTGTTGGAACCGGTGATTTTGACAGTGGCTCGCAATTCGAAGTTTTTGAGTGGCTCGCCTTTCCAGATCAGGAACTGATTGTAGGGAAGGTGGTCGGGGCCGTTGGTTTTACCGGTGATCAGCCCGTCGGTTACGCTCCAGAGTTCGGGATTACCGTCCCATCCGGAAAGATCCTTTCCGTTGAAGAGGCTTTCGAAATCTTCCGCATGAGTCAGTGCGGAAAAGGCAATGAGCAGGCTTAGTGCTACTTTGAATTTCATATCAGTAAGTCGATGTTCCGCCTACGATTGTTCATAAATTCTAAAGTCTCACAAAGAGAATCCTCAGATTGAGTGGCGGCAATCCGTAGGGGGGCGGGCGGTTTGTATCTCCTTTCGCCGATTACGAGTCCGATTCGGCAATTTGCCGTTAATCAGTAGATTAATCTTTGAGGTAATCCTTGAACAAGGTCTGGGCCAGAGTCGTTTTTTCCGTTTCTGAAAACGAGTCGGAAAAGAGAGCCAGAATTGGAATTTCGACCCGGTTTTTGTTGGGCTGGGGAACTCCCATATTGCCAAATTCGTACCAACTGAGACGGGTTTCCCCGGAGAGAGTAATCGGAATGGGTTCGAGGTCACGGGACGCTTTGCCATTGGTGCGAAATGAGCCTTTTACCTGGGAATTTCGACCATCGTATTCCAGAAAGATCACATGGAAGTAATTCCAGTTATCACGATTCAATTCGATTCTTTTTTTAGTTTTGGATGCCTCGGAATCGATCCACAAGTTGGATTTGAAGTATCCGAATTTCAGTGCGCCGGGAGTGGTCCTGCCCTGGCGGTCTGTGAAGGATGCCACCATTAGCGTGCCGAAGGCGTTGTTGGGAATTCTGGCCAAAGCGACGAGGGTGAAGTAGTCCGAATAGATCTTCTGGTCCATCAGTCCCTTGTGGTTGGAATTGATCTTCTGACGGGCCGAAAAGTAAATGGTTTTGCCGAACTGGGCATTTTTGGCCACTCGCGGGGCGACGGCTCCATTTTTATTGCTGATCACCAAGTGGTTTTGCGGCACTCCGGGGGCTAAATTTTCGATGCCGCTGATTGCTGCAGGATTGGTACCGTCTCCGAGATACAATCCGGCGTTCCGCTCGTGAATTCGACTATTGTATGCGTAGTAGCCGATAAGAGAATCACTCTTGGGCAGGCTGGGCGGACTGGGCCGGTTCGGTGAATTCAAGACCCGGACCGGTTCCGATGTGCCAAAGGCAATCGAGGTGGAAGGGTGACTTTCCTTCGGTTTCGGAGGTGCAGGTGTGGGTGCGACTCCAGTTCCTGAAGTGGTCCGGTTCGTAGCGGTGGCGAGTTTGCGATCGGTCTTTTTCTGATCCGATTTGTGATTCGCGATAATCATGATCGAAACAACGATCAGCGCGAGAACCGAGCCGCCCAGAGCGTAGAGTAATTTCCGATCGGGTTCCGGCTTGCTCGTTTGGCTTGGATAACGTTTCGCCGGAGCGGACTTCGAAGCGGTCGGGTGGGGTGGGATGACACCCGATTTTGTCGACGGCTTAGGAGTCGAAATGATTTGCTGGGTGTGAAGCAGCTCGACCGGTGAACGGGTCGGTTGTGCCGTGGTGACGACAGGAACGGCCAGTTTCGCGGTGGGAATTGAGTCGGTAATTGACTGATTGGAGGTTTCGCGAGCTTTCAGCAATCCTTCCAATGCCTTGAGAGCGGACTCCGGCCGGTCGTCGGGATTGTTCGAAATCAAGCTCATCACCCAGCGACAAATCGCGATGGGTAGATCCGGGCGGAGTTCTTCCAGATTCACCACGATCCCATTCGAGTGGTTGTTCATGGTTTCCGCCATATTTTTCCCTTTGAAGGGAGGAATCTGGGTGAGGGAGAAATACAACACACAACCCAGTGAGTACAGATCCGTTCGCTGATCGAGAGGGCGCAGGTCAATCTGCTCCGGCGCGATGTAGTCGAGAGACCCGAGAAAGGAACCACTTTGATCCAGTGTCTGGGTCGATGGCTTTTCACTGAATTTTGCGAGACCGAAATCCAGCATTTTGATCTGGAACTTCCCTGATGGAAGCCAGCTCAGCATAATGTTATCCGGCTTGATATCCCGATGAAGAATCTCCATCGCGTGAGCGGCGATGAGTGCATCCAGAATCTGATCTGCGACTTCGAAAAAGTCACTTTCCGAAAGCGCACCGGCATCGATGATAACCTTAAGCGTATCCCCTTCGATTAATTCGAACACAACATAGGGACCTTCGTCATCCTCCGAAAATTCGAAAATCGTTACGATGTTTGGATGGGAGAGCGCGGCCAGCGCGCGCGCCTCCTTTTCCAGTGAACCTTCCTGCGATTCGTTTAGTCTGGTTTCTTCAAGAGGCAGAAGACGTTTGATTGCGACATCGCGGTTCAGGTGATTATCAAAGGCTTTGTAGACAGCTCCAATGCCGCCCCTGCCCAGTCGTCCTTCGATATTATAACGTTCTGCCATTGCGTGGTTCTCTAATGATAAAATATTTTCACTAGAATGACCAGATCGAATTGACTTAATTCAAGTCACGGTTGGCGGATTATTTTCCGATTCTGATAAGGTGGCTTTCGGTGCGGTGGAGAAAGCCGTCTTCGAGGACCGCAAATGTCGATAGGCCATATTCGCCGAGACGGTTCTCTCCCGCTTTATTAAAGGTTTTGCCGGGCTTAACAACTGTCGTGACGCTCTCACCATTGGTGAAGAAAAGGTGGCCCGATGCATAGATGGGCGAACCGGAGTAGCCCCCTTCGGGACTGATTCTTTCCGCATAGTGAAGTTCGCCTGTTTTGGCATCGAGACAGGTGACGATACCTTTATCATCATTCATATAGAAAAGGTCATCCACTACGATAAATGAACTTTCTCTAGGTACCGTTTTACTATAGGTCCACTCCACATGAGTATCGGTGACATCACCTTTTCCATCCGGTCGAATGGCATAGGCAATTGCCCGGTCGAAACCGGAAGAAGCATAAATAAGTCCATTAGCAAAAACCGGTCGGGGAGTTACCGAATAACCTTCGCCATAAAGACACCGCCAGATTTCTTTACCCGTCTCAGGATGATACGAAATGACGGCACCTGAGCAGGCGCTAATCACTTGTGGTTTGCCTTTTACATCAATCAGCAAAGGAGTGCTGAATGAGAAGAAACGTCTCACTTCGACATCTCTGGCTTTTTCCCAGGCTACGGTTCCGTCGTTTTTATTTAGCGCGATCAACTTGGGATCCTTGTTTCCGTCGGCCGAGTAAATTAGTTTATCTCCGGCGATGATGGGAGAGCTTCCGTTGCCGTGCACTGGCGCATAACTCAGACTGTTCTGAGTCCAGTCGATTTTCCCGTCCTCCGCGGAAAGGCAGGCCGTTCCCTGATGCCCGAAATGGACATAGATCCGACCGTCTTCGTAAACCGGAGAGGGGGAGGCGTGGCTGTTCTTTTTGTGGATCCGACCCGCAGGCATTCTGAAGATTTCAGTGTCCCAAATGGTGCTGCCGTCCGCCAAGTTAAGAGCGAGCGCGCGGAGCGAGATTTCCTTAGCCTCGGAATCCAGCTCGACTGCCGTGGTGACATAGCAGCGATCCCCGACGGCAATCGGCGAGGACCAGGCTTTCCCGGCGACGGGCACTTTCCAGCGGATATTCTCCTCAGCTGACCACGAGAGGGGCACCGAAGTGGATTCCGGAGCGTGTCCCTGATGGTTTCCCCGGAAGGCGGGCCAATTTTCCCCGGCGTAGATTGATGCGGTGCTCCAAAAAATAATGGCAGACAAAAGGTGAGCTTTCATGGCCGGTCATTTTATCGCTCCCGACCATTGAGGCAAAGCACTAAAATTACGCTCATCAGGATTCCTGAAACCGCTTCTAAAAGCGAAAATTAAATTATCTAAGAGTTTAGCTTTCCAGTTCTTCTAAGGACCTGTCCCCGAAACTCGTATAAGGGAGCGGTGCTGATTGGAGATTATCTCTTACCAGTAAAGATTGGGCTGATTATAATTTCCAAGCTCAGTTTAAAGGGGGCCGGGCAGGAATAGAAAACTTCGTTAAAGAACCGCGTGACAACCCGATCTTTAACGGGTAGAAAACTGCCCATTCCCGGATTCGATTTGATTTTACAACGAAAATACAATTAATGAGCAACGCATCTGGCAAAAAACTTGTCATCGCCTGTGGAGGAACAGGAGGTCACTTATTTCCCGGCATCGCCATCGCTGAAGCCTGGCGGAAACGGGGAGGCGAAGTGCTTCTCTTGATCTCGGAAAAACAAATCGATGCACTCGCAACCGAAGGCTTTGATCACCTTCAGTTCGAACGGATGCCCTCGATTGCGATGCCGAAAAAGACGTCTCCCGAAATGTTTGGATTTCTCAGCAAATTCACCAAGGCGTTCTTTAAGTGTAAGAATCTCTTCAAAAAAATCGAAGCAGACGCGGTGCTCGGGATGGGCGGCTTCACTTCCACCGCACCTCTGGTCGCTGGAAAACTTCTCGGGAAGCCGACTTTTGTTCACGAGGCCAATGCCATTCCGGGCCGGGCTAATTTACTGAACTCAAAATTTGCCGAGCGGGTTCTCGTGGGATTCGACTTTTGTGCGCCCCGGTTTCCCGGAGCCAAAACCATCGTAACCGGAACGCCACTGAGACCGGCGCTGGTCCAAAAGCCGACGCTTGAGGAGGGACTCGAATTTCTCGGCCTCCAGCCCGATCGGAAAACGATCATGATCATGGGTGGAAGTCAGGGTGCGGTCCGGATCAATGAACTGGTCGCGAAGAGTCTGCCGAAATTTGTCGAAGCCGGGATTCAGGTCCTTCATATCACCGGTCCCCAGGATTACGAGAAAATGACTCAGGTCTTTCTCGAAAACCGTCAGGCCGGAACCGTGGCTGATTTCCTCAACGAAGTGCAATATGCCTATGCCGTCGCCGATCTGGCGATTGTGCGGGCGGGAGCCTCGTCTTCGGTGGAGCTCGCCTACTATGGGGTCCCGGCGATCATGATTCCCTATCCGTATGCAGCGGATGATCACCAGACTGCGAACGCCGCGATTTTCTCAGCTCCCGGAGCCGCTAAAATGTGGAAACAGAGTGAACTCAGCGAAGACACCTTTGCCGACCGAATCATCGAATTGATCCAGGACGAAGATAATCTCGCGAAGATGAAGCGGACCATGGAGCAGCTCGCCCGTCCCGATTCATCCGAAGACGTTTGCGATGCGATCGAGGCTTGCCTCAGTTAGGTTGCGCCGGTAAAAAACTTCTCTCTATTCGCGGGAAAAATCGCTCATTCGTGGTAGTAATTACCCGAAAAATATGAGCGAGATTGTAAAAGAATGGGCTGAAAAATTCGCCCCCGGTGCCAGTCCTGTCAAAGTTCACCTGATCGGCGTTGCCGGGTCGGGAATGAGCGGTCTCGCTTCGTTATTTCTGGATTTGGGTCATCAGGTTTCCGGATCGGACAAAGTGACTTCCGGGGAAACGGCCCGTCTTCAGGAAAAAGGACTCATTTTTTCCAGCCCCCAAACCGCTCAGTCCGTGATCGGCAACGAGGTGGTGGTCTACACCAGCGCGGTGAAACGGGGGAATCCGGCGCTCGATGCGGCGATTGAAAACGGTATTCCGCTACTCCGGCGGGCCGAGGCGCTTGCGGCGATCATGCTTGGAAACAAAGGGGTTGTCGTTGGTGGAACGCATGGCAAAACGACCACTTCCGCACTGGCCGCCCATGTCCTCCGGGTCGGGAGAAAACATCCCTCGCATTACGTTGGCGCGGAAATCCCGATTCTGGGAACCAATGCGAAATGGGATTCCAAAGGCGAGTGGTTTGTCGCGGAAGGTGATGAGAGCGATGGAACGCTCGTCAATTTCCATCCCGAGCATGCCATTCTTTTGAATGTGGAGGCGGAGCACCTCGATCATTATCAGGGCGGGATCGACGAAATTCTTCAGGTCTTCGGGCAGTTTTGTGACCAGACCCGGGGCAAAGTTTTCTACTGTGGCGACGATCCGTTTGCGGCGAAGGTTTGCGAATCGCGGTCCAATGCGATCAGTTACGGATTCAGCGAAAACTGCGCTTTCCGGGCGGTTGATTTGGAGCCGAAAGGGGCCGGAACGGAATTTACCGTCGTGAAAAACGGAACTGAGCTGGGTCGACTTCGTCTCGGAATTCCGGGGCAACACAATGTGCTTAATGCTCTCGCTGCGATTGCTCTCGGTGTGGAGCTAGAGGTCGCGTTTGACCGGATTGACGAAGCTCTCTCGGGCTTTCGGGGAGCGAAACGGCGCTTTGAAATCAAAAGACAGAGCGATGATGTCACGATTGTCGATGATTACGGCCATCACCCCACCGAGATTGCCGCAACACTGGAAACGGCCCGTTCCCAGCATAAAGGACGACTGATTTGTTTGTTTCAGCCCCACCGTTTTTCGAGAACCCAATTGCTACGCGACGAGTTCGGGAGCTGTTTCGATGGGGTCGAAGAACTCTGGGTGACTGATATTTATCCCGCCAGTGAAGAGCCGATCGAGGGCATCACCGGCCAGACTATTGTCGATGCCGTGGGCGAGCTGGGAAAAGTTCCTTTTGCGAAGAATCACCCCGATTTGAAAACCCTGCATCTTGAGATCGGTCGCCGTCTTCAGCCTGGTGACTGGGTTCTGACGATGGGCGCGGGAAATATTCACGAAGTCGGAACCCGGCTCAATCAGGATCTCGATACCCTGAAGCAGCTCACAACGATTCTGGGTGAGGATGACGGTGTGACGCGCCTCTACGAACCGATGCGCAAGCACACCACGATGAAAGTCGGCGGGCCGGCTCAATTCTGGATCGAGCCTCAGACCATCGAAGGATTTGCGCGACTCATCAAACACTGTGCCGATGTGGGGATGCCCCTGCGGGTCATCGGGCGGGGATCCAACCTTCTGGTTCGGGACGGCGGGATCGCCGGAGTGGTCGTCAATCCGGTGAAAGGCGATTTTGCACAACTCGAAGTCATCGATGAGCGCACCATTATTGCCGGAGCCGGAGTGAAATTCAAGGCCCTCGCCTCAGCTGCTCAAAACGCAGGAATCGGTGGTTTTGAATGGATGGAGGGCATTCCCGGAGCTGTCGGTGGAAGTCTCCGGATGAATGCCGGGGCCATGGGAACCGAGACCTTCGATCAGGTCGTCAGCGTGAAAATGATCGGGGCGGATGGACAGGTTTTCGAGAAAACTCGAAGCGAAATCACTCATCACTACCGAAATGTGCCGGAATTGGTGCATAACATCGCCGTATCTGCGGTATTTGTCGGGGAACCTGCGCCGCGGGAAGTGATCGCGGAGAAGATGGACGCGTCCAAAGAAAAACGGAAATCTTCCCAACCGGTCGCGGCCAGCGCGGGGTGTGCCTTTAAAAACCCAATGCCGACTTTAGGTGCTGGTCAACTGGTTGATGAACTGGGACTTAAGGGTTTAGGCGTCGGTAAGTCGAAAGTCAGCGAAGTTCACGGGAATTTCATCGTAAACGAAGGCGGGGCGACCGCTCGCGATGTGCTGGATCTGATTGCCGAAATCACCGCTACCGCTAAAGCTGAAAGAAATATCACGCTTGAAACGGAAGTGCAGATTATCGGGCAAGACGAACCAGTTTAACTGTGTTATATTTATGGCAGTTATGAGTGATTTCCCTTTCAAGCCACCAACTTCTAACCCGTTTTCGTCGCCATCGAAGAAAACTGGTGGTGAAATTGTCGAGCCAACCAATCGCGTTGAGAACGTCGTCCTTAGCCAGCCACGTCCCGCACCCATAGAAAAACCAAAGCAGCCTTTACCTCCTTTGAAGATGGAGGAGAAGACCTGCCGAACCTGCGAATATTATGCTTTTGATGAAAGTATGATCCGCGCGGAAGCGTATAAAGGGGAGTGTCGTCGTCACGCTCCCAATCCCGGAAACGAAGGTCAGGCCTTTTGGCCGGAAGTACCCTGGAAAAGCTGGTGTGGTGAGTGGGGTAGCGGCGTCAGTAACGAAGATATGGTCAGGATGGCTCGTGACATCGGTGAAGGACTGTCTGAAGAAGAGTTTTAAATCTTGGCTTAACAGGGTACAGTCCCGGACTGTACAGGGTACAGTGCCCGATTGTACAGGGTACAGTCCCTATTTTTTACTTTTATGACAAATAGCAAAGACGTCTCGGAGCTGAATGTAGCCGTTTTGGCCGGTGGGCCGGGTTCCGAGCGAAAAGTATCTCTGGCATCAGGCAAAGGCGTCGCCGGTGCTCTCGAAGGAGCCGTCGCAAAGGTCGAACTCGTCGATGTTCCGGGACCGGGCTTCGATCTCGCACCGGATGTTGATATCTGTTTCAACGTGGTTCACGGCACTTTTGGAGAAGATGGAGGGCTTCAGGCCGAATTAACCAAGCGGGGCATCGCCTACACCGGTGCCCGCGAAGTCAGCTCCCGGCTCGCCTTTGATAAGGTGCTGAGTAAAGAACAGTTTTTAGCGAAGGGTATTTGTACTCCGGCATCGGCAGTCGTCATGGTTGATGATGCGAAGGAATCTCCGGTCGGCTTGCCCTGTGTGGTCAAACCGCCGCGCGAAGGTTCCAGTGTCGGCGTTCACCTCGTCCACACGCAGGAGGAATGGGATACCGCCGTGGCGGATGCCGGTCAATACAGCCCCGATATTCTCGTCGAGGAATTAATCGTCGGGAAAGAATTAACGGTCGGCGTCGTCGGAGCGGAAGCTCTTCCGATTATTCATATTCAGCCGCGTTCCGGCTTCTACGACATCAAAAACAAGTATCCCTGGATGACAGGTGACGGTGGGACCGATTATTTCTGTCCTGCGGATTTGAGCGAAGCGATCACGGAAAAGGTCCAGAGCGAATCGCTGAAGGCACATCAGTCTCTGGGTATCGAAGTGTATTCGCGGGTCGATGTTCTTTTGGGTGAGGGAAATAACAATCCCTACGTCCTCGAAGTGAACACGCTCCCCGGTATGACTGAATCCAGCCTCCTGCCCAAAGCGGCGGCGGCCTGCGGGATGGATTACTCTCAGCTGTGTTTGAAAATCATCGAACTGTCGCTGAAAGAAGGCTGATCAGCCCTCGAGCAAATCCATAATTTCCTCTTCGCTCAGGCCGGTATCGCCAAGATCAGCGTGACCATCGATGATTGATTTGATGGTCTCCTTTTTCTTGTTCTGAAGCGCGAGAATTTTCTCTTCCACCGTGTTTCGAGTGATCAATTTGTAGGAGGTCACGACCCGGGTCTGCCCGATCCGGTGCGCCCGGTCGGTGGCCTGAGCTTCAACTGCCGGGTTCCACCACGGATCGACATGGATCACGGTGTCCGCAGCCGTCAGGTTCAGTCCGACCCCACCGGCTTTGAGACTGATCAAAAACACGGGGATATCGTCATTTTCCTGAAACTGTTTCACCACTTCGCCCCGGTTTTTGGTCGAACCGTCGAGATAACAGAATTTCAAACCCTGACCCGCTAAAACCGGAACTAATACCTGCAACATTTCGACAAACTGGCTGAAAATCAGCACCTTGTGCTGGCCCTCGACCGCTTGGAGGAGTAGATCCTGGAGTGCGTCCAGCTTCACGGATGCCTCTGCTTCAGTGACGTCTTTGAGGCCGAGGAGACGGAGATCGCAGCAAGTCTGGCGGAGGCGGAGCAGCGCCGTCAGAGCCATCATTCGTTTGCGACCGCCTTCGGCATCGAGAACGGCTTCGCGACTCTCACGGAGGATCTGTTCGTAGACTGCCTGCTGCTTCGGTTTGAGATCGCAATAGATGACCTGTTCGATTTTATCCGGAAGATCTTTTGCGACATCTTTTTTGAGTCGACGCAGAATCACCGGTTTGAGGCGTCTCGAAAGCCGCATCTGAGCTCCCTGATCACCTTTTGAAATCGGTTTTTCAAAGCGCTCCGCAAAAGTCGCTTTGCTCCCGAGGTAACCGGGCAGGGCAAATTGGGAAATCGACCAGAGATCGCGGACTGAGTTTTCCACCGGTGTTCCCGTCAGGGCGTATCGATAAGTGCCCTGAAGCCGGTGCGCCGCTTTGGTGACCTTGGCCTCCGGGTTTTTGATGTTTTGAGCTTCGTCCAGCACCACGATGGTGAATTCGCCTCGCTCCCGCCATTTCTTTTCATCGATCCGGAGCAAGGCATAGCTGGTTACGAAAAGGTTGGCGTCTTCATTTTCATGATAAACTTTGTCCCGGTTGGGGCCTTCCAAAGCCACGGTTTTCAGGTCGGGAACAAATTTATTGGCCTCCGCGACCCAGTTGGAAACCAGTGAGGAAGGGCAGACCACCAGAGCGCTTCCCCCGATGGTGTGAATCGCTGTTAAAGTCTGAAGCGTCTTACCGAGACCCATGTCATCCGCGAGGATTCCGCCCATCCCGCGCCCGGCGAGCTGAAGCATCCAATTGGTGCCATCTTTCTGATAAGGTCGCAGGATCCCGGACAGACTTGGATCAATATCCTCAAATTCAAAATCCGGAACCCAGGGCGAGGCCCCTTTCACCGTCACTCCGGCGGACTCCGCTGTTTCGAGGAGATAACCTGCCTGCGTCCGATCGATCGTGTAGGTCCCGCTCGTATCCTGGCGGGGATCGACGTCGGAAACCGTTTCCTGCAGACTTTCGATAAAGTCGGTATCGAGAACCGCGATTTTTCCGCTACTCAACTTCTGGCTTTCCTGGCCCATCTGGAGAATTCGCTGAATCTCCGCCCGGCTGATTGTCTCTCCACCCGGCGTGGAAAAAGACAGATCCATCGCAAACCAGTTTTCGCCGGAACCTTGAAAATCAAAGCTCGCCTGGACCGGCTCGATTTGGGTCAAGGCATGATCGAACCGTTCCCCGGTGGAGACCAGCCATTTTGAACTCAGGCGCGGAAAGCCGTGAGCGAGAAACCGGAGAATCGCTGTTTTGTCTTTGAGAACCCAGGTGCCGATTCCTTTGGCGGAATAACCATAGTTTTCAAGCACGTCGATAGCCTCACGTTCGGCAATCGTGTCAGTGATCCCGCCGTTCACAAACTGGGACTCCCTGATCGAAGCCGGAGCTGTGACGTCACCATAAATGAAGAAAAGAGCGGCTTCCTGGTGGTTCAGTGATCCCTCCAGTTGCACTGCGATTTGAGGCGTTTGCACTTCCGGCAGGGCCGAGAGGATCGAGTCATCGATTTCAAACCAGTCTTCGAGCCGGTCGGAATGTCGTGACATCCAAGCGGGATTTAAACGGTGTCCGGAACCGAAAACATCGAACATCTCCTTCGGCAATCCCGAAGCAACCGGGTGAAGGGTTCCTTTCCGCAGCGCCCAGGCGCGGTCGACCGCAATCAAGGGCGAGGTCTCCGCAGGCCATACCGCCTTGATTTTCTCGCCGTGGAGTTCCAGTCCCGGGCGGAGCGGGAGATAGGAAATCTCAACCGGTTCTTTCTTTCCAAGCATAACCCGGGGGTGACCGGCCAGATTGCCGACTAACTTGAGAAAATCCTCGCCCGGAAGCGTCAAGGAAGAAGGGACCCGGTCCGGCGAAAGCGTTTGAAGGTATCGGAACAGTGCGTGGTCCCGGGCATCGATAAAGAGGTATTTTCCTTTCAACGCCGCCAACATTTTCCGTTCCCCGTCAGCAACCACCTCGATGCCGAGCAACAAGCTGTTTTTTTGCCAGGCGGCGGGGAGGTCCGGGGAAAAAATGAGATGAAACTCAGCGGGGATCGAATCTTTATCCCCGGAATCAACAATTTTCGGCCAGTCTTTCGACAGTGGTATCGGTGCCTTTTCTGCCGAAGCTGCCGCTTGAGCTGACGCCGCGGGAGCTGCATTTGCGGTGGGATTGAGCACCTCGAGGCCCAGGGCCAGCGAGTGACAGCAGATAATGCCATCGCGCTTTGCCCGGAAGCAGGGGCAGAGATTTTCCATATCCGTGCGCGAACGGATTTCCATCCGAACCTGCAGTTCTTTGCCGCTGTAACTGACGGTGCCCGAAAGCATCCCGTTTTCGTAGGAAGCGTCCCGGACCTTTCCCGCTTTGTGGAGTTGCCGGGCTTCTTTCATTTCCTTCCATCCCCCTGCGTCCATGAGGATTTTGTCCGTCAATTCAATAGCCATAAGTTTCGGGCCGGACTTAACAGGGGAGCGCCCCGTAGTCAATCAAATGGGCAAGTTTTGCCTACCGGTATTGCCTTTAAATCCGGCATTTTGTGCTAAGCTTGCCATCTCTTCATGATGTCCGTCCGTTCATTTGTCGCCGTTGTTTTCGTTTTGATCCTGAGTTCAGGTATTCCGGTGCCGCTTTCCGGTGAGGATACTGATAGCAAAATTGAAATTGATGCCATCAAGCGAATTCAAATTCCCCGCCAGGCCGAGGCTTCGAGAACCTATCGTTTTCGGGAAGGCACCGACGCCGCTCAGTGGTTGGCGGAGCTTCGCCTTACCCAGCTTGGCGATCCCAAACAGACCCGCGACGTGTTATTTTTATTTCACGGTGACACTCCGAACTACTATGTACGATACGGCGGTGGCAACGCGGCATCAATCACCGCTGATTTTTCAAAACTACATCAAGTGTTGTCGTCGATTAACGAGGGGCTTCTCGTGATTCAACCACTATCGGCTGAGCGGGATTGGCATTCGTTATATCGAGAAGCTCCCCGCGATTCCCGGGCGAAACCTATCATCACGCTGTTGCACGAGGTATATGACCAGAGCTGCCTCCAATTGCCCGGAAAAAAGGGCGCACTACACCTCCATAGCTTTTCCGGGGCGGGGCGGATCGATCGAGCCTGGCACGAATACTTTTCCGTAGAGGGCAGGAGGGGGCAGCGTGGCCGGGCACTTTTAAAAGACGAATTGAAATCGTGGACCGCATCCGACGCGATGGTTAATAACAGTTTTTCAAATGCGGATAAGGAAAAATTCGGTTCCGTTCTGGCCGCTTCATGGGCAGGGTTTCTTCATCGGAATCCTGATCTGCCGGTCACGTTTATTTACGATCGGGAAGGGGAGTATTCCTATATGCAGGGAGTCAATCTCGATGTGCTCCGCTATACTGAAGACCTCCGTGCCAAAGGAAAGATCGTATCGGAACCGAGTGTGGGTTTTGTCAGAAGCGGTGACTACCTTCGCTCCATCAATAAAGACCAGACTGCCGTGTTGGCTGAACTCGCTAAGCGTGAGGGGAGAAGCGGAGTAATCACGCTGGACAAAGCTGACGGTCATATCCATACTTTTCTAGGCAAGATTGCCGACGCCTACCTGAATCATAATATTCATCGAAAAACCACCAAGAGATGATGTCCAAAACAGCCGCCACGTTTTTAGTCCTGTTGCTCGCAAATTTCACGCTGGGTTTCGCCCAAACCAAACATGCCCTTGTAATTGGTAACAATGAATATGCCGAAGACGGGAAACTGGATCCGTTGAAAAACTGTGTCATCGATTCCCGCCTGATCAAAAAAACTCTCGAAGCGGTTGGTTTCGAAGTGATGTCAGGTGAAAATTTGACCCGGGGTGAGATGGACGACCTTCTGTTGAACTTCGAGAACAAATTGAAGCCGGGAGACATCGCGGTGTTCTATTTTGCCGGCCATGGGATTGAAGTCGATGGAACCAACTACCTGTTGGGCTGCAATGCGCGGATGAAGGCGAAGAGTCGGCTCGGAGAAGAGTCAATCAAAGCGGAAACGGTGGCGGCGGCGCTGCTGCAATCCGGTGCCGGGAGTAGTATTTTATTATTGGATTGTTGCCGCGATTCTCCCGACGACAGTGATTGGCTGGCTCGCAGTGGATTCCGAAAGCGGGGACTCGCCAAGATTAATATCGATGGTGATATCGTGATCGGGTTTGCGGCAACTCCCGGCAAGTCAGCTCTCGAGCCGAGTCAAGAGGGCGCTAACAGTCCCTATGCATCCGCTTTGGCAAGGTGGATTCCATCCGGCCTCGACCACACCGCTATGTTTCAAAAAGTGCGGCAGGAAGTCGATCAACTGACCGAGGGTCAACAGCGCACCTGGGAAAGCGGGAGTCTGCTGAAACCCTTTGTGTTTCACCCCGCCAAAGCTGTCGGAACCGGCGTGGCCGCTAAACCTGCCGTGATCGTTTTCGAAAATGGCGGCAGCTCGAAGAGCGAAATGGATAGTAAATCCGATTACGCGACAGAAATCCTGTCGAAACTGACAGGTCTATCGGACGAATTGGCCCGGTCACCACTCGATCAGGGAGCTCTCCTGAAGTTGGTGGCGATGAACGAATTGATCAAAGACGACGCGAAGCTGGAAAGTTTGAAGCAGATTTCCGATTCCCTGCTGCAGCAGGCTTTGACAAAACGGAATGAATTGATGAGTCCCGGTAACCGTGGCCAGTCATCCTCGCAAGCGGACATGAGTGGAACGTCGGCATCAAACGGGCGCCAATGGCGGGTCGTCTACACCGGAAGTGATGGAGTCAATATGCGGGACACACCCGGTGGGCAATTGTTTGCCACGACTTACGATCAAAGTGCCTCCCCCTTTACTCAAGCGGGCGGCGATTCGAGTCGGACAAGAAGCGGCATTCCCTGGGTGCAGGGAACCATGGAAGGGTGGATGGCGATTCGGAAAGATACCCGTAGTTTCGACTACTCCCGATCGATAGGAAACGGAGTCTACGAGGTGACCTGGAATGGGGGTGGAAAATCCAGCGAAGCATTTATCAGCCTGCGTTCCAGTCACTCCACCAGCGCCACCCAGCTGGCGAAAGTGTGGAAAGGAGCACCGTTTCAAATGTTAACCGGCGATCGAATCAGCTCCGGAGGCTATCAATGGGTCGAGGTTCGGATCGGTGGCTGGATGGCAGCCCGATCCCCGAAAGGAACCACGCTGCTTCGGGAATGGTGAGGTTGGCGGACAATCGATATTGATCTCAAGAACGGTTTCATTCGGCGGTCGTGGCAAAGAGGGGTAAGGTACAGAAATTCAAATATACGTTGTCGCGCAGCTTTCTGATCCTGATGCAAACTGGAGTGTAGAAAGCATGAAGTTCATCTGGAAAATTGTATTTTTCGCACCGCTGTTGGCAACGGCGGGCAATCTCGTTTCCAGCCACCCGGAACCGGGGGCGAAAGACGTGGATCCCGGAAGTTCTTTCAATCTTCGGTTTTCCGACGCTCTTGATCCCCGGTCTCTACAGCATATCGAGTTGCACCGGAGCGACGGAAAGCGGGTTCCGGTCAAGGCATCGACTGATTTGACCAATGCATCTATCACCATCGTACCAGCGGCATTCCTGCAGCCGCGAATGGACTATCGACTGACCGGAACCCAGCAAGTCAAGACCGCATCCGGTTCGCTGGTGGAACCTTTTGATCTATCATTCCGGACTGCGGCAAAGGGGCGTTTTGCTGACTCAAGCTTCGAGGCAGTGACGTTCGATCATACCCGCTCGATGACCACGGTTCTGTTCGGTCCGGATCGAAAACTCTATGCGGCCAGTGCGTTTGGCGAAATTGTCTGTTGGGACCTTGATGAAAACGGTCGCCCGAAAAACCGCAAAACTCTATTTCAGGATCCATCTAAATCACGTCAATATATCGATCTGGAATGGGACCCCGAAGCGGGGCCGGAGCAATTGCTCCTCTGGGTCAGCTACTCCGAACGACTCACGCCCAAAGAAGATCCACGCCATTATTTTACCGGAGAGGTAGCGAGGCTCCGTATCGTCGACGGAAAAATCGCGGAGCGCAAAATTTACGTCAGAGGTCTGCCCCACGGTCGCGAGCGTCAGGGTGGTTTTGATACGTTACCGCATCAGCCCAACGGCTTGTGTTTTCGCGGTGGCAAACTATACCAAACGGTGGGTTCGACCAGCAGCTCGGGTGGTCCGGGGAATTGGGGCATCAAAGAGCAACCCTTCTCTGCCTGCATCATCGAAATTGACTATCAAAACATATCCGATCCGGTCGATCTCTACCAAAACAAATCGCCGCGTCATTTGCGCCGGTTCGCCACAGGCGTTCGCAATGCGCTGGAGTTGCTCTCACACTCTAACGGACATTTTTACACGGCAGTAAACATCAACGATCGCAGTTCCCGAAAAGATGGAGTTCCGGATGACCCTGAAATCCCGGGTGACCAGAACGAATTAATCCGCAACGTCACCCCGAATCACGAAAGTCTTTATATAATAGAAGAAGGCCGCCACTACGGATTTCCGAACCCATCGATTGGCAACTATGTATTGGCCGGTGGAAACCCGACGGGAGAAAAAGACCCGTTTGAAATCACTGACTACCCATTCGGCACGAAACCTGATCCCGGATTTGCCCCGGAGCTGATGTTTCCGATATGGAAATGGGGCGGCTCCAGTCCAAACGGGATGATCGAATATCAACCGGATTTTCCCCACCCGTTATCGAGGGCGATTTTCTGCTGTTTCTTTTCCGCCAACTCCATCGCCGTGATGCCTCTCGGAATCGACGGTATGCCCACGGAAGTGGTGCAGCTGCGCTCCCCCAAAGGCAAACTCCAGTTTTCCGGTCCCCTCGATATCACTCAGGACCCGAAGACCGGTAGCATCTATGTCGCCGATTTTGGCAGGCAATCTCTATTCGGAAAAGACGGCTCGATGGTGTGGCTGAAGCCGCATCGGGAGCGAAAATAACGACCACTGACAAATGTTGTTGAAGCAAAACGATACCGCAATCAGTGGTGAAAACGCAATGTTGAAAACGGGTGCGTCCGATCGAACTCTCTTGCTTTTAGTGGTTTAACACCTACGATAAGGCTATGGATTCGTTCAAAAGGCTTCTCACGGCAATTGGGGCGGTTACCATTCTTATCTTTACCGGTTGCGGCAGGGTGGATCCAACCGAACCAGTGGAACCGCTCCTTATCACGGCTCATTTCGATTCTCTCGGTCTCAGAGCGGATGGCGAAAATTGGATTGGGGTTCAGGATCAAAGTCTCGATTTTTCTCATCGGGTTTTGAAATTGGAGGATGTGGAACGAAAACAGGCTGAGCTCGATTCTGTGTCTGTGAATCTCAGCAACGGCACAGGAGAATTGGTCATCTCTGCCGGAGCGGGAACGATCGCATCACAAACCAAAGCTCTGACCCGGGTGACACTTTCCGGATTGCCGGAAGACCAAACGAGCGTTGATGTGACGGTTGGTATGGTGCTGAGCCAAAAGAAATTTCTCTACCTGTTTCTTCTCGACGCGGAGTCAGGTAAGCCATTAAAAATCGCGATTTGATTAGTGGAAAATTGACCTGGAGGCTCAGAGGTCAGAGCTATGCTTGAATGTTTGTCGGGTCGAGGACGTTGGGTTGATTACTTTTCACACCTTGCAAAACCTCCGATAAAAGGGGTGGGGGCACGGCACAAAGCAAGGCACTATTAAAGTGAGCGGCTGAGATAAAAAAACAGTGCTCAGGGAAATGCGGACAGGAGTGTCCGCATCACGGAACTTGGCCGCTTCTTGTGCAAGCTTCAGCCTAAAATAGTTTGATAGGCTTTGCGCAAAATGGCGAGATCGGAATCGATCGCGATGTGGGTGAATCCCTTTTTCCGATGATCGTCGAGAGCCGCCGGATCGCGGAGCAGTATGCCGGTTTCTTTTCCCGCGGATTGGGCTGAACTGATTATTTTCTTGAGGCAATCATCATAATCCGGTGCGGGCTTTCCGTCGCCATTCGCCAGATCGTGTCGCAGGTCGGAGGGGCCGACAAAGAGCACATCGATACCATCTACTGCTGCAATCGCCGCGGATTGTGCAACTCCGATGCGGGTTTCGATTTGAGCCATCACCAGCGGAGCATCGGGGTGGTCCTGCAATCCATATCCGGTTGCGCGTACGGTGCTGGAAAAACCGCGTCGCCCGCGTGGCGCGTGGAAGGCGGCTTTGACGATGATTTCGGCGGCCTCCGCTGACTCGACTCGTGGTACCATGATTCCATCTGCACCCCAGTCGAGCACCCGGGCGATCTGATCGGGAAAAGGCCCGGCGACGCGAACGATACCTTTGGTTTTTGTTCCCTGGATGGCCCGGAGCTGATTCGGTAGTGACGCTTCGGCCTCACAGCCGTGCTCAAGATCGAACAGGACCCAGTCAAATCCGGACAGCGCAGCGAGTTCGGCCACCACGGGCGATCCGATCGATAGCCAGGTGCCGAGGTAGAGTGATGATGATTTCATAATTGAGAAAGATCTGATTGAGTCCGGAGCCCCTCCAGGGCGGTTGCGAGCCGGACTTTGGTAAAGGTTCGCAGGTCTTCGCCACTGCTGCCGCTACCGATAAGAAAGAAACCGGAATCTCTATCAAAGTATCCGGCCCCGACGCGAATGACGGATTTTACGATCAGGTTCCGGAGTAGGTGAAGCCAGAATCGCAGCATCGCCTTTTCAGGCAGGTCGGTTTCGCTTTGGTATCCCGAGAAGGCCCGCTCTAGAAAGGCCCGGTCGTGGAAGCAGGCTAGTAGAGAAAGATCGTCCATCGGATCCCCCGAAACCGCATCGTCGAAATCGATAAAGGCCGTGATGCTATCCGGTGTTCCGATCGCGTTCCACAGTGCGAGGTCTTTGTGCACGAGGCAGCCTCCGCTGAGGTCGAGCAGGTCGGCATTTTCTTCGATGGCAGTCGCGATCTCGTCGCGCTGTGATTTTGTCAGAAAGCTTCCCCGCTCGAGAAAGTCGAGATGCCGGTCGAGGTTAAGATGAAAGTAATCGGCATAGGTCTTGTGCCAGCCGCACAGCCCTCTCGAACTCCGCCATGCGTCAATTTGAAAGGGACCAAAGCCCTTTGGTTTGATCCGCTGCCAGCGGGCCACATTTTGGCCGATCGTGTAGGCGACGGCATGTTCGTCGAGCGTTCCCTGCTTTGTCCAGTGATTGAGATCGGGTTCGGGAAAATACTCCAGTAACTGCCACGCAAAGGGGACATTGGAGCGGCTGGCGTCGCATCCGAAGACGCAGGGGACCGGGACGCCCGCTGCCGCGACCTCACCGAGAAGTGCCGATTCCATTTCGAGGTAGTCGTCGCCTTCGGGCCCGTTTTCGACCCGGAGAAATCCCATTTTTCCATCCATTTTAACGATCCAGGTGAGATGATTCCCCTGGCTGGCGGAAGGCTTCAGTTCGAGTTTCGCCGGTTGAAAATATTCCGTCAAAGCTACACGGATCTGCTGCTCCGACACGTCGGCCACTTCCTCGCGCGGGGCGGTTCCGAAAAACGCGGCGGGGCGGTCGCATTTCCAGTAGTAGATATCGCGCCGACTCATTTTTCCGATTCAGTGGAACGTCGCTTCCACCAGGCTGCGATGAAACCGCCGAGAATATTCTGCATCACTCCACTGAAAACCGCCGCAGCGGCCGCCAATGGCATCGCCGCAAAATGAGCGCGGGCGAGCGCGGCTGCCATGCCTCCATTCTGCATACCAACTTCGATGCTGACGGTACGGCAGGCGGATTCGGGATAGCGGAACAACTTCGACACACCGTAACCGATGGCAAAACCGATGACATGCAGCAGAGTTGCCGCCAAAATCAGACGACCAAAATTTTCCGCAATACTGTCAGCACTGGCCGCCACAATCCCACCGGTGACGAGGGTAAAGGCTATGACTGCAACCGTCGGACCGCAGGCACCCATCCGATCCGCTGTGCGGGGCAGCTTCCAGCGAATTAAAACGCCGAGCGAAACCGGTAGCACGGTGAGCTGCAGAGTTGAAAGACAGAGGCCGAGAACATCCACCGGGACCCGGTTACCGGCGAGAGTCGCGGTCCAGAACGGCGTGAAGAAAAAGGCGAGAATGGTCGAGCAAAGCGTCAGTACCACCGAGAGAGCGACATTTGCCTTCGCCAGGTAACTGATCACATTCGAGGCCATTCCGCCGGGACAGCTCGCCACGAGGATGATTCCGAGAGCGAGTCCTGCTTCGAACTTCAGCGCCGTGGCGATGCCCCAGCCAATCAGCGGCATGAGCAGATACTGAGAACCAAACCCCACTGCGACGGCGCCGGGGATTCGGGCGATTTTGCGGAAGTCCTCCAACCGGAGCGTCAGGCCCATGCCCAGCATCGAAGCCGCCAGGGACCAGAGAATCCACGGTTTGTCGAACCATAGCATCGTGGACGGTTTGAAATAGGCGATCACTGCTAAGCCAACCAGCCAGACAGTGTATAGATTGTTGAAGGCGTCGAAAAAGCGTTTCATAGAGATTTTGAGATAGATAGACTACGGGCGTTGCTCAATCGCCCGGTATCGAGCGCTGGAAAGCGGTTGAGCGGTAGCCTTGTTTGCCATGGGCTTCAATCGACTACTTTTCCCGATTCCCTTACCTGCCCTAAGGCCACTATCGGTCAATTGATGGAATACCACTTCTTTGGCCACCATGCGTCCCGGGCCGAAGGTTTCACGTAATTTATTGTTCATCAGTGATAATTTTTGCTCCCAAAAATCGGTCGTTTTTCAGATCACACTAATCCGCTTCGCTCGACACTAGTGAACGCTAACAAACACAGATCTGATAGGCCTCGAAGAATCCGGCTTAGTATATAAAATTTCAATTTGTAAGGTGCTGGTGATTATTTATCCCGAATAGAGGCATGACCAATTTTGCCGGCAGCGAGATAGCCACCGCTCGAACCACTCGGCGAGTCACTGAACCAGAAAGAATAGAGACTTCCCTTTTGCAGGCGGAACCGGATGCGTACAGGTTGGTTGGGGAGTTCAGTGATTTGGGGCGAACCTCTCCATCTAATTTTCGCAAGCGTGGAATCGACACTTACGGGCTCGCAATTTTTCAGGGAGTATGGTTTGATTACCTCGCCGGAGGGATTGATCAACTCGGCCAGCAGTTCACCTTCCGGGCAATCGACATTTACATAGAGATCGCTACCCTCGAAGGTCAGTGGCCGCGTGGTCAAGGTCCCGGATTTGTCTCCAGCGTCCATTGAAGCAAAGCCATCCCGTCGCAATCTCGCCAGCCCGATGGTACCTCCGAAATACATCCCTTTTCTGCCATCGGGAGCGACCCCTGAATAGGCACAATAGGGAAATACCAGTTCGTCTCTATCAAGAAAGAAGACGCCTCCGGGACTGTGCAAATATGCGCGGTCCCAGGTGCCTTCCTTCCGGGAAGCGGCAATAAACGCTCTCCTGTCGGGGCGGCTCCAGTGAAATCCATCTCGACTGAAGCCGAGTTTGATCTCGGTAATTTTCGGAAATTTTCCTTCCGAGCAAATCCGGTTATCCGGCCCGAGGTGAATCGAAAAGGCACCGACGATCAGCGATTCATAAGCGACCGCATTCAAGCTGTAGAGCTGTGCCGGATCGCCGACCTCGCTGTCGGGTTCGTCGAGCCGGTCCGCGCCGCACCAGAACACCGAACGGTCAAACGCGCCGGGGGTGAGAAATTCCGGAGCCTCCGCGTAGTAGCGGGATCGACCGTGCTTCGTGCCCCGTTTGATACTGTAGCTCCAGATATTGCGAAACGGATTGTGGAAAAATGAGCAGTAGTCGCCCGCCTTACCCGCCGGGACCGGAGATGACCATTCGCGTCCGTCGGCGGAGGCGGCCAGCCAATGCGGATCGCGGGAACTCCGCTGGGTGAGAAATTTTAGTCGCCCGGCAGGATCATCTGTCTGCGTATCGAGCCAGAGACAATTATCGCCTCCGGCATGATCTCCCGGGGTCCGTCCCCCGCGCGGCAGGATGAGATTTCCTCCGGCCGGCAGACCCGGGTCCGGGCGTTGCCAATCCACCCCGTCGCGACTGGTGGCGTAGGCGAGAGCCCCGTCGAGTTCGCCGGCGCTATACCACATTTTCAAAAGCTGCTGCGCCGGATCGTAAAAGACTCCACCATTGCCGAGATAGCAGACCCCGTTCTTTCGCTCGACCTCTGTGCTCGCCGAGAAAACCGGGTTTCGGGTATCCTTTTTCGCCGTGTGCCAACGACGTGTGAGAGTGGTTTTCTCTATCAAAAAATCATCGATAAACAATTGCCGCCCTACAGAGATGTCAATCACCTCCGGTGGATGTTCCAGATAGGGAACCGGCATCGGCTCATACGAATTCGGGTCGAGATGCTTCGGCGGCCATTTCCCGGGGAGTTGAATGTTGTTGTAAAGAATCTCGCCGTCGTTTTTATTCCAGTCGATCGATACCGGTTTCAGGAAAAAAGTATCGCGTGTCAGGAGAACTACCCACTTCCGGGTCTCCACGATCTCACCGACTTTCAAGGTTTTGCGATAGATGGCCGCGAGGTCGGATTTTGCGGCGCCAAACAACTGAAACGGTTCGGTTTTAAGTCGCTCAAATCCCTGATCCAGCAAAGCTCCTCCCAGCGAGTTGGCAGTGTGATCCACCGGAGTGACTGCGTAGAGCGTGAAGCTTTTGGTGCATTCCAGAACGGCGTGGGATTCGATGTCGGTTCGGAGAAAAGACAACTCGGAAAGCGATTCCGGAACTTCCAGAATCGGGTAGGAGCGATTCAAAAAAAGTTTCGCGCCCTTGGTGAAAGCGACGGTCTCGCCCGGTAACCGTGGCAGTTCTCTATCAGCCGCAAACGCAGCCGGAAATACCGGGCAAAGGATGACCTGTAGGACCAAAAGAGATCGAAAAATATGCATATCCTGATGAAAGGTGACTATTTTCATTTTTTTATCCGAGTCGCGCGATACCTTTTGAATGTTACAGTAACATTTGAATGGCAAAATCGCACATTACCCTCCGCGACATCGCGGAACAGGCGGGCGTTTCCGCGATGACCGTTTCCCGCGCTCTGCGCAACGATCCCCGCGTTGCCGCCGCCACCCGCGAGCGCATCATGGGCATCGCAACCGACCTCGGCTACCGGCCCGATCCCCAGTTGTCCCGAATTATGACCCAGCTGCAGGACCGGTGTCGCCACCACGAACGGGAGACTATCGCCGTGATCCGCGAAGCCGAGACGGGCACCGATCTTCCCGGATCGATCTACCAATATGTGCCGCTCGAAGCGATTCGGGAGCGTGCCGAGCGGTTCGGGTTTCTGGTCGAGGAATTCTGGCTCGGCGTCGACGGGATGACTCCGGCGCGGATGGACCGGATTCTGGAAACGAGAGGCATTCGCGGTGTCATCGCCTCGCCGCAATCGGCCAGTATGCCGGTGCGCGAACTGGATTACTCCCGCCTCGCCGCAGCGACTTTTGGCTACGGTTTGCTTTCGCCCTCACTGCACCGCTCTGCGGGGAACATGACGCTGGCGGTGCGTCTTGCTACTGAAGAACTAGAAAAACGAAGCTACCGCCGGATTGGCCTCGCCCTGTCAAGCTGGGTAGAGGTTCGCGCTGAAAACGCTTACACCGCGACGATGTTACACTACCAGCAAGCGATCGATCCCGAAAATCGTGTGCCGCCTTTTCAGTTTCCCGGCAACGATCTTGACAGTGGAAAAGAGCCGTTCCTGGAATGGCTGGATTGGCATCGGCCCGATGTGTTGATCACATTCGATCAGCAGATCCCTGAATGGCTTGCGGAACAGGGCATTCAGATCCCCCGGGATATCGGTTTGGCGTCGCATGACTGGTCACCGAGGACTCCGGAGTTCGCCGGGATCAACCATCGCAGGGATCACGTCGCTGCCGCGGCAGTAGATCTTGTGGTCGCCCAGCTGCTCCAGAACGAAGCGGGTATCCCCGAGGCACCACGGCAGATCCTAATTCCGCCGGTTTGGGTCGATGGGGAGAGTGTCCGGAATGTGTAGCCGGGCGTTTCCCTATTCAGATCTTCGTGATGGCTCCGAGTTTCGATTCCAGTAGTATGCGAAAACTTTCAATAAGGGGCTCGGAACTAAAGGCTTGTTTCGGTATAATCGAAAACGATCGTTTCGAAAACATAAGTAGAAAATATTGTTCGCTCTCCAATGCTTTAGTATAGAAAGACCAATTGAGTAGGGATTCATCTATAGTATTGAATGCCGATGTATACTCGGCGCCCAATGCTACTTTAGTCTTGCCAAAATATGCCGGACGAGTTTCCTGGACCGCCAGAATGCCTCATGGGCGGCGATGAAGTCTTGCTCTGATATTTGATAGACAAGTTTCATCATCTCCAAATGAGGCGAAAAATTTGGCGGTTTAAGCTATTGATTCGAGCAGGGAGCGAATCGCGTCCTGAGCTTCGAGTAGGACGCGATGTCCGCAGTCGGGCGCTTTGACGAGAAGTCCGTTTGGCATTTGCGTGACGGTCTCGGTTCCGAGTTCGATATACTTTTCGTCCCGTTCCCCTACGATCCAAAAGATGGGGCAGGGGTGATTGACGAGGCGGGGGCGAAGGTTTTCCTGTTGACCGAGTGACCAGTTTTGAAAACCAGCGGAGATGGCTTTCCTTTTCGATTTCAGCGCGGACTGATTCTTTGAAACCGGACCGGAAAGAGTCGGCTGTGAATTCCACTTTTCGAGAAATTGATCCCAATCACCGGTTTTCAGTTCCTGCGCCCATTTCTCATCGGACTGGATGCGCTTGCGGCGCTCTTTTTCCGAGGTCAGTCCGGGGTGGGCGGAGATGATTATTGCAAAGTCCCAGAAATTGGGGGCATCGGCGAGTGACTGGAGCGCGATTCGTCCTCCCATGGAGTAACCTAAAATCCCGCGGGGACGTTGGTTTTTTGCCTGACTCCGGATTTCGGCAGCGGCATCCTTGAGAGAAAGGTGGGAGTGTTGCCAGAGGTCGATCGGGGTCACGTCTGGAAGAAAGTCAAAGTCGGCGGTGGAGCCGACGTTTCCGTGAAGGGCGTAAATCATGATTGAAGATCGGACCAAAAAGTTTCCGACGCGCTCTGATCGATTTGGATTTCGATGATGGCGTGATCGGTTTCGGGCCGGGACCAGCGGGTGAAGTCGGAATCCCACGAGAGGTATTCGACATTCCACAATGCGGCCCAGGCGGAAAATCGGGTTTGGTGATGGTTCTCGGTTTGTCTCATCGCTTCGGAGCTGAGATTTTTCATGGCGGGAAGTCTCGAGAATATTCGCCCTCCGCCGTTGTTCAAGACCACGATCCGTCTTTTTCCCGATGGCAGTTGGTCCAGAATCCAGGGGGCGTTCAGATCATACAGGGCGGTGAGATCGCCGAAAATGCCCCAGGATTCATCGAAATTCGCGCTGATCCCGAGGAAGGTGGAGACTTCACCGTCGATGCCGTTGGCTCCGCGATTGGCGAAACAGTTGGGGTGGGGTGTTTCATGAGTGGCGGCGAGGTTCCACTCGCGAATGGGGAGGCTGTTGCCGAGGAATACGGCGGCGGACGACGGGATAATTTCGGAGAGTTTTCGGATCAGGTGGGGTTCGGAGCTGGGGTGATGATTGAGTTTTTCGGAGATTGTACCCTGTACAGTTTGGGATTGTACCCTGTACAGTTTTGGATCGTGGGGGGCCGGGCCTGGGCTCATGGGCTTCGCAAACAGGTTAAAAACCTGTTCTACATTGGTAGATGGCTCATTAGTGAAGTCGGGCAGCTCTGAAAAGCGGTGAGTGGTAACGCTGTCTTTTCGGGCGAGGCCGGAGAAACCGCTCGGCGTAAAGTTGATCACTCTGATGTTTTTGGATTCCTCGAGGTCGCGCCATAAGCGAAGGCTGGGAACTCCGCCGATTCGAATGACTTCGGTTGGGGTGAAATGCGGAATTTCGCTTTCGCTCTCGAACCGTTTTTCGGCTAATGCGGGGTCTTCGCGAAGACCGCTGGTGGCTTCGAACCAGGCAGGGATTTGGGTGGTGATGAGGAATTCGCGAACTAAAGCACGCTGTTCAACCGGTAACTCGCCGATGATGGCGATGGGATTTTCGATGGGGAAAACGTTTCCGGGCGATTCGCTTTCTTCGGGATGGGTGATTTTCAGGGAGGTTGCGGTGATTTCCGGTGGCTCGGGAACCGGTTCTTCGAAACAAACATTGAGATGGATCGGGGATTTTTGGTCCCCGGTCAGGATCTGACTGTGAATGTTATCGAACTTGAGATCGAGACTCTGGCTGACGTAGCCGTTGAAAATACCGGTCTGCTCGATGGCTTGCGGCGCGCCGCTTCCGCGAAATCTCATGGGGCGATCGGCAGAGATCAAGACGAGGGGGATGCCGGAGTACCAGGCCTCGATCGTAGCGGGAAGCAACTCGGCCACGGCGGTTCCGGAGGTGGTGACAATGGCGACCGGTTCGGCTTTGGATTTGGACAGTCCCAGAGCAAAAAATGCGGCGGCGCGCTCATCAAAATGATTCCAGAGCTGGAGACCGTCCCGGGTGGTGAGATCGGCAATCAAGGGAACGTTGCGGGCTCCGGCACAGATCACAAAATGCCTGACTCCGAGCTCAGTCGCGGTGTTGATTACGGTTCCGGCGAGCGTGGCGTTTCCGCTGCTCATACCCCGAGGAGGGCTTTCACCGAATTTCTTTTCAGGCCGAGCTCCCGCCATTCGCGGTCGAAGCGGCTGCCCCGGACCAGCCCAACGCCGCTGGGGAGAAACACATCGTTCCCGTCCCAGGAGACGTGCCGGATGGCGACGAGGCTTTGAAATTTGTTCTGATACCACAGACCGAATGGTGCGCCAAATTCGGGTGGGGCGTTGAGTCTCTCCCGGTAGCTGGTAAGGCGGCTCAGGGCTCCCTCGCCGCGGGGACACGCGCCGAGTGCCGGGGTGGGGTGCATAAGCTGGATCAGCTCGCTGAGATCGGGATTCGGGTTGTCCAGTTTGACCTGAATGTTGGTCTGAAAATGTACGATGGTTCCGAGGTCGAGGACGGTGCGTTTTCCGCGTCGCACTTCCCCGAGGGGTGCGAGCCGGTCGCAGAGGTAGTCGGCGACGAGCTCATGTTCGCGGATTTCTTTGTCATCGCTGGGGAACTGACCCATCTCGTGACGGGGGGCGGTTCCGGCGAGGGCCATCGTGGTAAAAAGTCCGTCTTCGAGGGTAAATAGGGTCTCCGGAGACAGACCGATCATTCCCCGGTTATCGAGGCGGTAACCGTAGCCCTGGAGCGCGTCGGGCACCATATCAATAGCTTTGACAAGAGCGGCGAGTTCGCCTCGCTGTAGGGTGCCTCTTTCGGTGAGGACGGGAACCGATTTCTGAATGGTGCCGGAGTCAATTTCCGCGAGGATTTCGTCGAAGACTTCCCGGACGGCAGTATCGCCGAGGCCCGCCCAGGCGATTTCCGGGAGGGGGGTGGCTCCATTTTCGGGAAGGAGAATCCGAAGGTCGCTGGTTTCGAAAAATTTGGTCGGAATTTTCCACGGCCTCCGGTCGGAGAGATCAAATCCGTTTTGATAAAACGCCACCTCTTCACCATCCGGAGTTTCGCTGGAGCGAAACGGACCAAGCCCGCAGAGATAGCGGTCAGGGGAAATTTGAATAAAGGCAAAATCGGTCATCGAAGCGAGAGCGTGCATCTTTACAAAAGATTACGCAATTCGCAATGCCGGGGATGAAGCAAAGGGTCAGTAAATCCGCCCGGGAACCGTGTTTTAGGCGAATTCTGACCTTTGATCTGAGGTTTCCGTTACCGGATTCGGAGCCCGTTGGTGTTAATCCCGACGCCTTCCAGTCCAAGATTACCGGTTGAGGGAACGAGGCCGCCCTGAGAGATCGGAAGAATCGGACTCGGAGAGGTCGATGACGAACCTGAGGTTCCGGAGATGATCACATTAGTGCCGGAAGCCCCGTTGATCACGGAGACCGCCGGTGTATTCCGAACCGGTGTTGTTACGGGAAGACTTGTCCCACTGACGACCTCGCTGGTATCAGGAGCTTCTGTTTCGCTGCCGTTAGTGGTCTGGGTGCCGGTTTGACTGTTTTGAAAGCCTCGGCCATAGGAAACCCGATACGATTCTGAGGGTGCCTGCATTCCGCCGATTAAACCGCTCACGCTGCCTGCAAGAGCATTGGAATACCAGGTCGGCTGCGGTTGATTGAGTTGGCGGTAGGCGAGAGTCTCCGCAGAAACGGTCGTTTCGGGAAGAGATTCGTTGGTGGCGGGTGCCGTGTCTCCATTTTCGGGAATGACGACGATTTCTGTCGAATGGGTCACTCCTGTGTTTGCATCGTCGTTGGGTTCTAAATTCATTTCCATTGAGGACTCGAGAGATCCCCGGGGTGTGGCCAATTCCAGGCGGGCGCTAGCGGTGGGGCGAGTGGGCCCGGGCTCAACTACCGGCGGCTCGGGATCGACGGGAGGCTCTGGATCAACCGGTGGTTCTGATGTCCCGGGGCCATCAGAATTGTTTTCGCTCTGGAATTCCTGAATCTGAGCGAGAAGGCTTTCACTGGTGGTTGTGGGACGCGGCGCTAGATCGGCATCGGTATTGATGCGGGGTTTGGCAAAAGGTGGTTCATCCCCGCCTTCCAGAGCCAATTGCCGGTTTTCGACGGTTCGGGTGGATGGCAGTGTCTCGGTTTCAGCAATCACCGGTTTCAGAGGCTGTTCAGTTGGTTCCGGCACGTTTTTCTCGACTCGATCTACGATCACCGGGGCTTCATCAATCTCTGCATCAGGCTGGGCAACCACGGGCGGCGTGCCTGGATTTTCTGAGCTTGCGGGAGTTGGGACGAGAGAAAGTTTCGGGCTGGTGTCTTCAATCAAACTTGATTTCCCCTTGTCGAAAAGAGGAATGAGAGAGTAGGCGCCGAAGACGGCGAGAGCGAGGATCACTACTCCCTGTGCGACAGTTACAATGTCTTTCAGCAATTTCATTTTCATAATTGGTTCCGTTTTTTACTTACTGAGGGAGGTATTAATCTTTTGTCGACACTGCATTTTTCGTGACAAATTTACGAAAAAAACAAAAAACCCATCCGCTCTCGCAGATGGGCTCAAATTTTGTCTGGAAATTGAGTTTTAGAACTTAGTTATTGTTCTCTTTCTCAGCTTCTTCGCCGCGCTCTTCCATGGCTGCCTTGCGGCTCATTTTGACGCGACCTTTTTCGTCGATGCCGATGCACTTGGCGTAAACCATGTCTCCAACTTTGACGACGTCCTCGACTTCGTTAACACGGAAGTCGGCGAGCTCGGAGATGTGAATCATTCCATCTTTGCCCGGAAGCACTTCGATGAAGGCTCCGAAGTTGGTCGTATTCACAATCTTGCCGTGGTAGATCGTTCCGATCTCGATCTCAGCTGAGACGCGCTTAACCAGTTCTATCGCACGCTCCAAACCTTCTTTGTTTGCTGCGTAGATATTGACGGTTCCGTCGTCCTGAATGCTGACATCGGCTCCAGTTTCGCTCTGGATACCTTTGATGTTTTTACCACCAGGTCCAATCAGCTCACCAATCTTGCTCGGGTCGATTTGGATCGTTTCGATTCGAGGAGCGTATTCGCTCATCTTACCGGCGTCTTTGATGACGTTGTCCATAACGTCGAGCACTTTCATCCGGCCCGCGACAGTCTTGTCGATACCTTCGAAGAGGATTTCGAGTGGGATACCGGGAAGCTTGAGGTCAAGCTGGTAACCGGTGACACCCTCGCGGGTTCCACAAAGTTTGAAGTCCATGTCGCCAAAGAAATCTTCGCTTCCGATGATATCGAGAATGGTGACGTGCCTTTTGAAGTTTCCTTCGTCGTCGATGTCAGCAACCAGTCCGCAGGAAATACCAGCGACGTTGGCTTTGATCGGGACTCCCGCATCGAGAAGCGCCAGTGAACCTGAGCAAACGGATGCCATCGAAGTCGAACCATTTGACTCCATCACCTCACTGGTAACACGAATCGCATAGGGAAACTCGGAAAGATCTGGGATAACCGGCTCGATTGAGCGCTCAGCGAGGGCTCCGTGACCGATTTCGCGACGATTCATTCCACCCATTCTTCCGCACTCACCAACTGAGAAAGGCGGGAAGTTGTAGTGAAGGATGAAGCGCTTGGTGTCTTCGCCACCTGCGTAGTTGTCGAGATACTGAACTTCATCGCCGGGAGCGAGGGTTGCGAGCGCCAATGCCTGGGTTTCCCCACGGGCGAAAAGCGATGATCCGTGAGTTCTTGGCATCACGTCGATTTCAGCGGAGAGATCACGAATGTCGTTCTCGCCACGTCCGTCCATACGCTTTCCGTCATTAAGAAGGGAAAGGCGGACTGACTTCTTCTGCATGAAATCAAAAGCCTGATTAATTTCGAAATTTCCTGCTTCGGGGAATTTTTCAAGAACGGCGGCTTCAACCTCGTCGCGAAGAGCTCCAACGGCTTTGCCGCGAGCGACTTTGGCCTTAATCATGAGAGCTTCCTCGATGCGATCACCACAGACTTCGTAGGCGACGTTAAGGATCTCGTCGTTAACCAAAAGCAAGTCAGGCTGACGTTTTTCTTTACCGCAAAGTTGCATCAGTTTTTCCTGAGCTTCGATTAGCGGCTGGATAGACTCCTGAGCAAAAGTCAGTGCTTCTTTGAACTTGTCGTCAGGCACTTCGTCACCAGCACCTTCGATCATGATCACTTTGTCCCGAAGGCCAGCGTAAACGAGATCGAGCGTGCTTTCTTCGCGCTGTTCGAAAGTTGGGTTAGCAACAAACTCTCCGTTAACCAATCCAACTCTGACGGCTGCGATAGGTCCTGCGAAAGGAATATCGGAAACACAAAGAGCAGCGGATGCACCGTTCATGCTCGGAATATCCGCGTCGTTAACAGCATCAGCACTCAGAAGAAGAGAAACGACCTGAGTGTCGTAAAAATAACCTTTAGGGAAGAGTGGGCGAAGGGGACGGTCGGTCATCCGACAAGTCAGAATTTCTTTCTCAGTGGGGCGTCCTTCACGTTTGAAGTAACCTCCGGGGAAACGTCCAGCCGCAGCCGCTTTTTCTTTGTACTCGACAGAAAGCGGGAACCAGTCCTGACCTTCTCTAATGTTGGTTTGAGAAACAGCAGTGACCATCACTACGGTATCGCCGACTCGCACAGTGACGGCTCCATCCGCCAACTTACCCATGCGTCCAACTTCAAACTCGATTTCCTGCGTGCCGACCTGGCACGTCACTTTTTCAATGCTCATGTATTTTTATATTGGTTGAAATCACTCCTCGGTGCATGACTGCATCGTCTTTCGGATAAAACGAAAAACGCCCGGAAACCGGACGTTACCTTCGAGAAGAATACTCGGGAGCGATTTCAGGCGACGTGCCTGAAAACCAAAATCTCCCGAACGTAAGGGCGTCGAGAACTATCGACGCAGTCCGAGAGATTCAAGAAGTTCTGAATAACGCTCTGGCTTGGTTCTCGCCAAATAGTCGAGAAGCTTCCGGCGTCTTGCAACGAGGCGAAGCAAGCCGCGACGTGAAGAAACATCTTTCTTGTTTTCTGACATGTGAGCAGTCAGTTCCTTAATGCGGGTTGTGAGACGTACGATTTGAACGTCGGCACTACCAGTGTCGTTATCATGAAGCCTATGCTTCTTTACCTTTTCTACAGTTTCACTCATTGGAATGATTTAAATAGCATCACCTTGATGCCAAGGGTGTTTCTGAACTTAGTTCGTCTTAACGCGCCAACAAAATCACACAAATTTTAGGATGCAAAGGAAAAGATCGTTCGAAAACCGTATTTTACTGTGAATAGTTCCGAAAATTAATGGAGAAAATACCCTCAGACGTTCCGATTCCAGATTGTATGCCAATTATGGTATTGGGAGAAGCTACTCATTTTCCCCGTTCATTGATGCCATTGTTCATTTTTGAACAGCGTTATCGGGACATGTTGTCCTACGCTCTGAAGGGTGATCGAATGTTCGGAGTAGCGGCAGCAATTCCCGGACTGGATCCTGATTCCGCTCCGAATCCGGTGAGGCCGATTTTCACGGCGGGATTGATTCGAGCCTGTATTCGCCATGACGACGGGACCTCCCATTTGATGCTGCAGGGACTTCAGAGGGTCGAAATTATCGGCTGGGACCAGGTCTATCCGTTCCGGATTGCGACGATTATCCCGGTCGATAACATTTCGATCGATGAAGAAGGGGAGCAGCATCTCGCCTACGAATTGGTAGCGCTTTGCCAGCGGGCGATCGATGCGGACCAAATCAAGGACAAGAAAAATTCCCCGATGAAAAAAATTCTGGAGATGCTGAGTGACCCGGTGGAAATCGCGGACATGGTGGGGCACAATTTTGTGGAGGACGCCTTCCAGCGGCAGGAATTGCTTGAGATTGTTTATGTGAAGGACCGGCTCGATTATCTGATCCGCCATATCAAGGCTGAAACCCAGGGTCTCTGACAACTTCACACTGGCGCAAGACGGCAATTTCTGCTTCAGTTGCGCAGCATGTTTCGTATTCCATTATTCCATCTAACAATCCTGTGGTGCCTTCTTTTTTCTGGCAGGATTTTTTCGCAGGAAGCTAATTCAGCAGTGGCTTCCGAGTCCGACTCCCGGCCCAACATCGTTTTAATTATAGCCGACGATATGGCCTGGGATGACAGTTCGCCCTACGGGCATGAATCGATTCCGACGCCTAACCTGCAGCGTCTCGCGGACGAAGGAATGAAGTTTGAGAAAGGCTTTGTCACGGTCAGTTCCTGCAGCCCGAGTCGCGCCAGTATAATAACGGGACAGTACCCGACCACGACCGATGCGGATGAACTGCACTGGCCTCTGCCCAAGGAAAAAATTACTTTTGTGGAGAAGCTAAAGGCGGCGGGCTACTGGACCGGGGCTGCTGGTAAATGGCATCTCGGCGATGCGGTTAAAGATCGTTTCGATAAAGTGATTGAGGTGGACACTTCCGGATTTCAATTGCCCTCCGGTTCGGACGGCAGCAGTGGGAAATTTAAAGAAACTCTTGCCGGTGAAGCGCAGAGTGGATGTGCGGATTGGATGGACCTGATCGATGGTCGGGAAAAGTCGAAACCGTTCTTTGTGTGGCTGGCGGCTTTGGATCCGCACCGCCCGTATCATGATGGAATTGTTCCCAATGCGGCGACGGCGGAGAGCGTTAAAATTCCGCCCTATCATCCCGACACGGCGGAGGTGAGAAAGGATTATCAACTCTACTATGATGAGATTATCCGACTCGATAAGTATGTCGGACTGGTTCTGGATAAGTTAAAGGAGCAGGGGATCGATGAAAACACGATGATCTGTTTCATATCCGACAACGGGCGCCCTTTTCCCCGGGATAAAACCACCCTTTATGATAGTGGAATTCGCAGTCCCTTTCTGGTGCGCTGGCCCGATGTGGTTGAGGCCGGTTCGGTTTGTGGTGAGATCGTGAGTTCGGTGGATATCGCAAGGACCTGTATGGAAATAGCGAAGATTGAAAGTATCAGTCCATTGTTCAAAGGGCGCAGCTTTCTGCCGCAACTTATCGACCCGACTAAACCGGGGCGTGAATATATTTATGCCGAGAAAAACTGGCACGATTTCGAAGATCACGCCCGGGCGGTACGAAATAAGCGCTACAAGTATATTCGTAACTATTACGATGATCTGCCGCTGACTCCACCGGCTGATGCGGTGAGAAGCCCTACTTATGAAGAAATGAAGCGACTGGGAAGGGAAAAGAAGCTGTTACCTCATCAGTTAGCCTGTTTCGTCGCTCCGCGCGACAAAGAGGAACTTTACGATACGGAAGAAGATCCCTTCGAGCTGAATAATGTAGCCGCTGATCCCCGCTATGCCTCGGTGGTATTGGCGATGCGGTCGGCGTTGAAAGGATGGGAGACGGTTCACGAAGACTCCCCGCCAGCGTTACGAACTGCGGATGAATTTGACAGGGTTACTGGATTGCCGACTCCCGCGCGAGTGCGCCCTCGCCGGACCAAGGCTCAGATGGTAGAGATGAAGCTGACAGCACCCTGATTATTTGATTTATGAAAACCTGGTTATCACTTATTGTTATTCTAACCGCAACGGCTTCTTTCGCCTCTGACTACTCGTGGCACGACACGGAAGGTAAGTATATGGACCTTCGGATCGACGGTGTCCCCGTGATTCGATATCAGTACGAAGCGATCGACGAGAGCAGCCCTGAGCGGCGGCATGATACCTATAAGCCATTCCATCATGTCTTCGATGCTGACGGTAAAGATTTCATTACCAAAGGTCCGGGCGGCAAGTTTCCTCATCACCGGGGAATCTATTTTGGTTTCTCGAAATGCAGCTATACCGACAGTGAAGGGAAGGTTCATAAAAATATCGATACCTGGCATTGTAAGAAAGCGCATCAGGTTCATAAGAAACTGATCAAAAAATCGGCTGATGAAAAATCCGCTTCGATGACTTCGGAAATCGCCTGGATTGACAACGAAGGTGCGGAGTTTGCCACCGAAGTAAGGACGCTGACTTTCTCTAAAAAAGGGAATGGCGATCTGGTTGTCGATTTTGATTCCGTGGTCACCCCGCTTCATCCTGCGATGCGGGTCGATGGCGATCCCCAGCATGCGGGCTTTCAGTTCCGGGCTAATAACGAGGTGGCGGAGAGTACCGCGAAACAAACCTATTACATCCGACCCGGATCGGGGAAAGCAGCGCCCGGAAAGACGATCAACTGGAGTTCAAAACTCGATAACGAAACGACCCGGGATCTGCCCTGGAAGGGAATGAGTTTTGTCACGGGAGGGAATCGATATTCCGTGGCTTACATCGACAGTCCGCAAAACCCGAAACCGGCCCGCTACAGCGAACGGGATTATGGGCGGTTCGGCTCTTATTTTTTCAAAGATATCTCACCGGCTGAGCCGTTGAAGGTTCAATACAAGCTGGTGATTCGCTCCGGGGAAATGACTCAAGAGGAAATTGAGTCATTCGAGGCGCCGTGATCCGGCTGATGCCCCATGTCTGACGAACAGAAAAATCGCGAAGTTAAAGAGCTCCTCAAAAAGGTGCGTAAGATAGAGTTGCGCACCCGGGGCATGGTCCGGGAAAGTTTCGGAGGGGAGTACCACAGTTGTTTTAAAGGCGAGGGCATCGATTTCGAAGATTTCCGGGAGTATCAACCGGGAGACGAGGTGAGGGCGATTGACTGGAATGTGACTGCCCGGATGGGGGTTCCGTTTATCAAAAACTTTGTCGAAGAACGGGAATTGACCGTCTACATCTGCGTCGATGTGAGCGCTTCCGGCGATTTCGGGAGTGTGAATCTAAGCAAACGGGAGTTGATGGCAGAAGTGGCCGCACTGATGGCTTTTTCCGCGATGCAGAATAAAGACAAGGTAGGTTTAATTCTGTTTACGGATGACATCGAACTCTACCTTCCGCCCAAGAAAGGAGTCGGGCACGCACTGCGGCTCATCCGTGAGATCCTTCATCACGAACCGGTAGGAAAGGGGACTTCCTTGAAGGCACCCTGCGATTTGTTGAAAAACGCGGTCCGAAAACGGTCGCTGGTTATGGTGCTTTCCGATTTTCTGTTTCAGGAAAATTTCAGTAAGACGTTGAAGAGTGTGGCAGCGAAGCACGATCTCGTGGCGCTGCAAATGATCGACCCGGCGGAACTGGCTCTACCATCCGTCGGGCACGTGCGGATGGAGGATCCGGAGACGGGGGATCAGGTCGAAATCAATACCTCCAACCCCCGGTTGCGAAAGGCTTATGCTCAGTTGTCGGCTGAGTGGCAGCAAAATCTGGCTACCACCTTTGCTCAATTGCGGATTGATCATCTACCGCTCTACACCGATAAAGATTACATTCCGGTGATGCATCGCTTTTTTAAAGGGCGGGGCAGTCTGGTTTCCTGAAAACTTCGCCCCGGGAGCGTTTCACAGGCCCGATGGAAGTACTTGCATTTTCCGGGAAAATCCGCAGGATCGGATCATGAAATACCGGACAATTTTCACCCTATGCTTGTCTATCCTTTTTAGCTCCCTTCTGTCGGGAGCGGAACCGTCCGGCAGTCGACCCAACATCGTTTTTATCATGTCGGATGATATGGGTTGGGCTCAGCCGGGATATAACGGCGGAAAGAAAGAGCTCACGCCCAATATGGACGCGCTTGCTGCCGAGGGGATGAAGCTCTCCAGTTTCTATACTCATTCCGTTTGTGCCCCGACCCGATCGGCTTTTTTGACCGGTCGGTATTCCTTTCGAACCTGGACCGATTGGAGAACTGAAGATTTTGGCAAACCGAGCTTTCTTGAAAAACTGGGGCTGACGCTGCCGAAGACAAAAGACGGTGTTGAAACCCGCCGGATTCACGCTCTCGCGTCCGAAGAACGAACCATTGCCGAGGCTCTCAAAGAGGCCGGCTACACCACTTCTCTGGTCGGAAAGTGGCACCTTGGCGAATGGCTGCCGGAGCACTTGCCGATGGGGCAGGGGTTCGATCACCAATACGGTCATTACGGCTGGGGTATCGGTTACTATAACAAGATGATCGTCCACAACGCGCCGGCTCGCTTCGCGGTTTACGATTGGCACCGGAACCAGTCCCCGATTGAGGAAGAGGGATATGCCACCGAGCTTTTCGCTGATGAAGCGGTTCGGGTGATTGGGGAGCAGAAGAAAGATCAGCCATTCTTCATGTATGTCGCTTTTAACGCGGTGCACGGCCCGCTTGATGTTCCCCGGGGGAAAGAGGACATGGACCCACGGGAGGCGATGCTGGAAAGTCTGGATCAGGGGATCGGTAAAATCGTAAAGGCAATCGATAAAAACGGTTTCCGCGACAACACTCTGCTGGTGTTGACCAATGATAACGGCCCGGTTCTCGAAGAGATGAGTCATCCCTACCGGGGGACGAAAAATACCACTTTTGAAGGCGGTGTTCGCCAGCCCTGTATCCTTCGCTGGCCCGGTCAGACCGAGGCTGGAGCCACGAATGACGGGATGATGTTTATCACCGATTTTTACTCCACCTTCATCAACCTCGCTGGTGGAAGTCACGAGCAGGAGAAAAAAGTCGATGCTTTCGACATGACGAAAATGCTTTTTGCCGGTGCGGAAAGTCCCCGTGAAGAGATTGTTTACGACGTGAAAGGGAGCGTCAGGCTACCCACGATCCGGAGCGGGAACTACAAGCTGATGGGCGATGCCCTTTACGACATCGTGAACGATCCTGCCGAGCAAAATGACATCGCGAAGGCGAATCCTGATTTGGTGAAAACCTTGAAAGAGCGAGTCGATTCCGTCGGTAATGAGCGTCCACCCCTCGGGGATAAGCCGCTGCTGATGGAACCACCACTTCCCTACGTGTACGGACAGGCGGAAAATGAGAATCCACCGGAGTGGCTCGTGAAAGCAGTTGATGCGATGAGAGAAACTCAGCCCAAGGAATGGGCTCCCGGCGAAACACCCTGGCCGAAGGCTCCTAAAGGTGCCAATGCCAGTAAAATGGACGGTCTCGCCGACGAGAAATAGATATTTTCAGGCGCCTTTGAAAAATTGTACCCTGTACACTCCCGGACTGTACAGGGTACAGTGAGCGCTTAATTCAGATTTTCGGTAAAAACGATGATGTGAGCGACTTTCCGGAGCTTTCCGAGCAGCTCGTTCACTTTATCCACTTTCTGCTCATTCAGCAGGTGGATTTTGATTTCTTCAGCAACGTCTTCGAAATTCACGGGCCGGGCCGGTTGGTGGTCGGTCACTTCGACGAGATGCCAGCCGATTTTGGTCTTAAAGGGTTCTCCAATCTGGTTGACGGTTTGATCAAAAACCACCTTGGCAAACTCATCGGGGACCCGCTTGCGGCTGAACCAGTTTAGGTCACCACCGTGTTCCCGGGTTCTCTCATCTTCAGAGAGTTCGCGGGCCACTTCAGCAAAATCCTCCTCATCTTCGGTGATTCGACGATGGGCCGTCTTGATTGCCGCTTCCTGTTCATCGCCGTCCTCCTCGACGGTGCTGATGAAAATCTGACGGGCCCGGATTTTTTCGGGTTCTTTTAGCGATTCGTTGTCGCGATTGGCTTCGAACCACGATTTGACCTCCTCGTCGGTGACACCCAAGCCCGGTTCGATCCGTTTTTCGAGCCACCTTTTCCGGGACCAGATTTTTCCAAGTTGTTCCTTTACCTCAGTTTCGGAAAGCTCCTGGAACTCGGTTCGATCAGCCAGTTCCCGTTTGTTATGGAACTGATTTTCCCAGGACTGGATAAAGGCTGCCTTTTCCTCATCCGGGGCTTCGAAATCCACCCCGTCGGCATATTGCCTGATCATGACATCGTCGATCAGGCCCCGGAGCGAGGCCCGCTTGATCTGGAGGAGAGCCTTTTCCGGGGTTTCTTCGAACGATTTGCCGCGCTGATAAAGATGCCGCGCCACAGCGAGATTGAGCTGGTTTTGAGTGATCGGCTCCTGGTTTACGAGGGCGACCCAGCCGAGCTGCCGGGCCTTTTCCAAGGTGATGGATGAAGAGGGGCGTGACTCGGCAATTTTCCGTTTCAACGGTCCATTGCAGGTCTTTAAATCAATAAAGAGGTAAAGCAATACGACCAGATAAAAAGCAGATCTCCAGGGGAGTTTCTTCATTTCAATCAAACCAGACCATCGGTATCCTTTAATCCGAGGTTGGCGTAAATTTCGCGGGTCGCATGGGACTTATTCAAGGTGTAGAAATGAATGCCGCTCACGTTGTTTTCCAGAAGATCGAGACACTGCTCGGTGGCGTAGTGAATGCCGACTCTTTCGACGGCTTCTTCGTCTTTGGCCCGGTCGAGAGCTTTCAGCAACTTGGCCGGGAAGCGGGCGCCGGCTGCGAGGTCCGCCATTCGGATCATGCCTGATTTCGAGTTGATCGGCATAATACCGGCGATAATCGGAATCGTGATTCCCGCCAGGCTGCAGCGTTCCCTGAAATCGAGAAAGTCGTGATTGGAAAAGAATAACTGAGTCACAATATAGTCGGCGCCTTCGTCGACCTTGGCTTTCAGGTAATCCATCTCTTTGATCCGGTTTGGAGTAGAGGGGTGGCCTTCCGGGAAACCGGCAACCCCGATTCCAAAACCACGCTTATCGGGATGTCCCTGGTAATTCTTGATAAATTTCACGAGATCGGCCGCTTGTTTAAAAGCATCGTCCTCTTTTCGGTAATTCTTCAAATCTCGGGGAGGGTCGCCTCCCAGCGCCAGAATGTTGCTCACTCCGGCCTCCGCATAGCGATCGAGAATCTCCTGAATGTCATTCTCCTGGTGGCAAACACAGGTGAGGTGGGGACTTGGGTCCAGATCGGTGTTTTCTTTGAGGCGGACCACCAGGTCGTGGGTCAGTTCGCGAGTGGAACCTCCTGCTCCATACGTCACACTGACAAAGGATGGCTTGTAGCATTCCAGTTCGGAAATCGTTGAATACAAAGCCTCTGACGAAGCTTCGGTTTTTGGTGGAAAAAACTCAAAAGAAATCGTGGTCTTACGATTGGCGAAAATATCCTCAATGTGCATTTTGGGGCCAATGAACCATGTTTTGGCGTCACCTCACCCTGTTTTTTCCGAAATTCCCCGAACTTTTGACACCCTTACTTTTCTGAGTTACCGTTCCTGACACGCAGAAAGAAATGGAGAAGGAATCAAAAAAATCATCTTACCTCTCATCCAGATCTTCCTCTGCTTTGTCCCGTTGTCCGCTTCTTAAAGTGCTTCGAACCAGCGAGTATGGACTGGTCGTGGAAACGAGCCGCTCCTTCGACATTGGCGAAGAAATGACGATAGGGTTTCATGTCTCGAAACCCAATGAGGGCAGCACCTTCATCAGTGCGGATTCCCTTGTCGTCGGTTCTGAACTGGCTTTGTCCGAGCGGGGTGATTTTCGACACCGGGTCACTTTGCTCTTCAGTAATATCGCCTGTGAGGATCGGGAAAAACTGATGGAGCTGTCAAATTCGATGCCCAAATCGTCCCGTTGTAATTCGATCGGCTTAAATTGATTCGGATGAGTCTGAAAAACTATCAGACAATGGATGTGAATCTGTTGCTCGGGTTGATCAACACCACGCTGCGCAATGATTGTGACAGCCTTGATGATCTGGTGAAACGCTACGATCTGGACGAGTCCATTTTGACCGGTCGTCTGGAATCAATCGGAGTTCGCTATTACCCCGAGTTAAATCAGTTTCGTCCTGCCTAGTCCCTTTCGAATGCGCCCTGCCCCCTGCAAGTTAATCCCGGCCATTCTCGGATTGTCCGCTTTTCTATCCGGTTGCAGTCGGGAACCGGCTCCACCTACCGTGGTTATCGAAGCTGAGCCGACGATTTCCGCAGTGATTAACACGCTTCTCGATGGTGGTGGCTCCTACCGGGACGTGCCGTTTTCAGAAGTGATCGAAGCGTCGAGTGGAAAACGGGTAATCCCTCTCGATCCCAACGACGAGTTGGATGCGCAGATTGTCGACGAAATTTCTCTGGCTCTGGACAAATGTCTCGTCGATTTCAATCAGCCGGAGTCCGAAATCCGGCGAAAATCCCGGATCAGTGATGCGGGAGCACTGTTTCAAAAGAAATTCGAAGCTCTGATGAATGCGGCACCCGGTTTTTCATGCGAGCGGCCGAGGAATAGACAGGGAAATTTGCAGCGATCGGGCTATCCCGACCTGAGATTGGTCCACCGGGAATCCGGACGAGTGATCTATCTGGTGCCCAAACTGGTGGAAGAGAATTCGCTCAATTCGAGCCTCCAGACATTTTACTTCACTCCCAGAGGTGATGCCGGAAAGGTCCTCGACGATGCGCATCACCTCGTGATAGGGATCGAGCACGATGGAAGGAGCGGTGATTGGAGTTTTCCCCGCTGGCTACTCGTCGATCTTGCGAATTTCCGGGTCCGCCTTAAAGCCGAGTTCCAGGCCAGTAACAAAGATCTCTATATGTCGGAGTTGGTGATACGGAAGAGCCGGAAGGTGTCCCAATAATAATTCGGGAGTTTTAAAATTTATAATAGGTATTATATTTACTACTATGAAGGTTTTAGTAACGGGCGGAGCGGGATATATCGGCAGTGTTGCGGTGGATTCCCTGATCGCTGCCGGGCACGAAGTGATTGTCTTTGATAATCTTTACATGGGACACCGGTCGGCGGTGAACCGTGACGCGGTTTTTGTGGAGGCTGACCTCTGTGATTCGGCAAAGGTTTCCGAGGTGATGGGTGAGCATCAGCCGGAAGCCGTAATGCACTTCGCTTCGTATTCACTGGTTGGAGAGTCGATGCAGGATCCCGCCAAATACCTTGGCGTTAACACCACCAATGCCTTAAACGTGATCGATGCCGGAGTGAAAAACGGCGTTAAAAAATTTATCCTTTCCTCGACGGCAAACCTGTTCAGTGCTCCGGAGAGTATCCCGATTTCTGAAGACGAGAAGTTGTTTCCGGGAAGTCCCTACGGTGAATCGAAATACTTCATTGAACGGATTCTTCGCTGGTATCGTGAAACCCACGGGTTGAAATACGCGGCGCTGCGATACTTTAACGCCGCCGGTTGCACCGATCGTCGTGGCGAGGACCACGACCCCGAAACTCATCTGATTCCTTTAATCTTTCAGGTGGCTCTGGGGCAGCGGGCGGATATCAAAATTTTCGGGGACGACTACGCAACTCCCGATGGAACTTGCATTCGCGACTATATCCATGTGTCGGATTTGGCCGATGCTCATATTCTGGCTCTCAATGCCCTGACTAACGAAGATGTCCTCGAGTTTAACTTGGGGAATGGCAGTGGTTTTAGCGTCAAGCAGGTGATCGATACCGTTAGAAAAGTGACGGGACATCTGATTCCTGCCGAAATCGTGAAGCGTCGTCCGGGAGATCCCGATGCGTTGATCGCGGACAGTTCCAAGATCCGGAGCCAACTCGGCTGGGATCCAAAATTTCCGGATCTTGATGCCATTGTGTCATCAGCCTGGGAGTGGCATCGCCGGAATCCCAATGGATACGAAGATTAGGATCTGAATTCGCGGAGGCGTTGTTCGCACTGCTCAAGCAAGTGCTGAAAAATCCGGAATGAAGCGTCGGGAATCAGTTTTTCCCGGGCAAGGAGGCTGTAAGCGGCGTGCCGGATCTCTTTGAGTGATCGGGCAATCTCTTCGATTTCCTCTTCTCCCGGATCCCGGGTGTTTTCCAGCTTCGATAAATACTGCTCTACGAGAATGTAGTAATCATCAATCCGGTCCTTCTGTTTTTGGGAAATCCACTTTCTGGTGGCGGTGATCAGTCCGTAGGTCGCCAGCATAAGTGACAGGATAAAAGCCATCGCTTCGGCATACCGCATAATAAATCCCGGTTCGTCCCGGCTGAAGTATTGTTTAGCTCCGGGATGCATCGGAAATGAGATAAGCGACTGATCGAACGATTCGCTCATCTGCGCTGCGGCGGGGTGTTGATGGATCAGTTCCGAACGATGGGCAAAAAGCACTTCGGTGATGGGTTTGATGATTTCATCCGGCACATCCTTATCCGCAACCAGCAGGGTCTGGATCGCAAGCGTTGTGACCGGTTGCGGCGGTTCGCTTTGATAGCTGAACGGGGGCAGTTCGATCGTTTCGCAGATCGGATATGACAGGATAAAGCCCTTGAGAGCTTCCACTTCGATAGCGGGAATCTTCAGAAATTCGATTTCCGAGTCTGCATCGGCGATCAAATCCATGATCGCCGGGGCCCGAAAGCCGAGGACGAGCATGAGCGCATCGGTTTTTCCTTCCCGCAGTGCCGAGATACCATCCGTAACGGACATCTTTTGGATGACGGTCTGATCGGAGAACGAGAAGTAACGAGTCAGAGCCTCTACCACCGGTAAAGAACCGCTACCGTTCAAGCCCGTCGTGAAAGTGCGGCCATCGAGCGCCCGGAAGCTGGAGATCCCGGAGTTTTTCCTTACTAAAATATGAAGATAGTCCCGGTGCAGTGGCGCTACGGTCCGGAGTTGCGCGGAACCTCTGATATCGTTCTGAACCAGGGCCAGTTGGGCAGTGCCTGAATCGATCAGAAATACGTTTTCGACGCTCCCTGCCGAACTCTGCAATTGGACGCTCACATTGGGAAGGTGATCTTCGATGATTGTCTTAAACTCCTTTGCGAGTTCCACATAAACGCCGCCCTGTTGGCCCGAGGCAAAGATCAGAAAAGCCCCCGGATTTTTCTGTTTGTAGCGATGTAGAAATCCAGCTGCGATCGTAACGATGATCACAGCCATCAAAGCCAGGTATTTCGGATGCTGTCTTTTGGTATCGGAATTCAAAATATTCGGTAATTAGATAAACTTTTCGGCACAATTCCAGTCGTAAAAACGTTATTCTTATGGAGATTTAAATTGGACCCGGGCCACCGTCGAAAAAAAGACGAGATGATCTTCTGCTAAGATCGTCTAAATTAGAGAAACTACTGGTGACACATGAGCGACGACGACCTGCCCAACCGCTGGGGATTCCTCGGAAGTACCCCCGAGCCTGAAGAAGAGAAACAGCCCGAAATCTTTCGGGAATCTTCTTCGCGGGCACGGCAGGAGCCATCTGATGATGGCGGAAATACGGAGCCTTTGTCACCAATCGCAGCTCAGACTGCGCGGCAACGTGCTGTTAACACGGTTTCTTCCCCATATATGGCAACCGATACTAAAAAGAAGAAAAAGGGCAGTTTTTTTGTCCGGTTTGTAGTTTTCCCCACGATATTTTTCGGCATTCTCGGCGTGATTGGTTTTCTCGCCGGCGCGATCTATTTTCATGGAAAAGCGTTGGTCCACGACCTGGATGAACTGAAGAAAGTTCCCGAACGAACGCTGGTCTATGACCGTAACGGGGAATTGATGGGGCATGTGTCCGGGCACGGCGAAAACCGGTTGATCGTCTCAGTGGACCAGGTGTCTCAAAATTTCATCAAACCGCTTCTCGCCCGTGAGGATATCCGATTTTACACCCACGGCGGCGTCGACTACCTAGGTGTTGCCCGGGCGGCCATTACCAACCTGAAGTCGGGTCAGATGGATCAGGGTGCGTCTACGCTGACGATGCAGTTGGCCCGGAATACTTTTGGGATGCACGATAAAACTCTGCTCCGGAAAATTAACGAGGTGGCGCTCGCAAAGAGACTGGAGCGGGCTCTGGAGAAGGATGAAATTCTTTCGTATTATGTGAACCGGATTTATTTCGGCTCAGGTCTCTACGGTATCGAAAAAGCCTCGCAGGGTTACTTTATGAAACCGGCGTCCGAGTTGACTCTCGGGGAGGGAGCGATGCTCGCCGGGGTGATTCGGGGGCCAAGCTTGCTGAATCCGTTCCGTAATATTGAATCGGCAAAAGGAGTGCGGGATGAAACCCTCGCCCGGATGGTTGCCGAGGAGCTGATCACAGTTGAACAGGCTGAAGCTGCGAAAGCTGCGCCAATCACCTTGCGTCCACCTGAGATGCGATTCGCGACCGGCAGTTATGTGCTTCAGGAAATCCACAACTTCCTCGCCGATGCGCTGGAAGGGGATGATGTGATCAAACAGGGTGGACTGAGAGTCTACTGCACGATTGATTCCAAACTTCAGAAAGCTGCCGAAGAGGGGCTTGAAAGTCACCTTAGCAAACTGGAGGAACGTTCCGGTTGGGCTCACCCGACCCGGAAAGATCACACCGGAAAAGAGACTAAGATGACCAATTACGTTCAGGGTGCGGTGGTGAGTCTCGATAACTCCAACGGCGCCATTCTCTCCTATGTGGGAGGACGGAGCTTTAACGAAAGCCCCTTCAACCGGGCGGTGAACGCCAAGCGTCAGGCAGGTTCCACTTTCAAACCCTTTGTGTATGCGGTCGCTTTTGACCGGGGCGGTCTACTACCGGGAACCTACGTCAGCGACGGCCCGATTCAGTATCGTCAGGAAAATGGTAAGATCTGGAGTCCAAAGAACTACGATGGCACCTATCAAGGCAATAAGCCGGCGGCCTGGGGACTTATCAAATCCCGGAACACCATGTCGATCCGGGTGGGGCAGATGGCTGGAATGGACAACATTCAGGGGTTGGCCAAAGCGTTGTACTTCGGAAAGATTCCGGAATCTCCGGTTACCTATTTGGGAGCGTTCGAAGCGACTCCGATGACGATGACCAGCGCCTTCTCCACCTTCGCAAATGGCGGCACCAATTTTGCTCCCTATTTGATCGAAAGGATCGAAAACAGTGCGGGAAAAGTGCTTTTTCAAAACGACTCCCGGGGTGTCCGGATTTTCCGGGAATCGGTGGCCTGGATGACCACCGATGTGCTGGGTAAAGTCTTCACCGAAGGGACGGCCCGTGCTGCCGCCTCCAGCTACGGTTATCAGACGCCCGCCTATGGAAAAACGGGGACCACTAACGATAACAAAGATGCGTGGTTCGTCGGTTACACGGACAAAGTCACTACGGGTGTCTGGGTTGGTCTGGATAATCCTAAGACTATTATGTATAAAGGAACGGGAAGCTCCGTGGCTTTACCGATCTGGGCATCGGTGATGAAAGCGGCGGACGAAGTCGGCTACAAAGGGGAGCCGATTCCAGCTCCGGCGGGAACGGAATTGATCCATCTCTGTCGCGAATGTGGGCTCAAAGCGAGCCGCAAAACATCGGATCAGGAAGTTTACCAGATGAATGTGCCACCGGATCTGATTCCAGGTTCTTCCTGCGCGGGCCACCAGAAATACACGATTTTCTCAAAATCACCTGAGTGGTATAAGCAGCAGAAGGATCAGGTCAATGCGGCTCCTCCGTCTGAATCCGACACGCCGGTTCTGGATGCAATCAAGAAGATCGGCGGATGGTTTAAGCGGTAACGAAACCGATTTTCAGTCAAAAAGTGGTTGCTCTAAATCAGGATTCACTCTAAAGTCGATGCCTTCCTCAAATCTGAGGACGAAGTGAAAAAAGGGGTGTTAGCTCAGTTGGTAGAGCACCTGCATGGCATGCAGGGGGTCAGCGGTTCAAATCCGCTACGCTCCACTTTTCAAGCCTCGTTAAACGGCAGTTTCTGATTGGCCTGTTTGGTAGGTATCACGGGCAGGTGGAACTCAATCATATTCCTTCCATCCTTCAGGCTCGATGCTTTGATTTTACCGCCGTGGTGAAACACCGTCAGGTAACAAAACAGCAAATCCGTTCCGACTTCAGACGGTCGGTCGGCCCGGACGAAAAACGGGTCGAAGAGCCTATGTTGCTCGTGTTCCGGGATCGGCGTGCCGTCGTCGATGCAACGCACTCTGACTCCCTCCGCGCCGTCGATCGGGGTTGAGAAAATCTGGACTTCTATGCTTCCGGTATCGGAGATGTTCTTGCGGGCTTCTCTCACCAGATTAAGAGCCATCAGGGACAGTTTATCTTTGTCCGCCGTGATTCCCTCCACCCGGTCCAGCTCGGTTAATTTGAACTGATAGGATGGATGGTCTCCTATTTCAGCTTCGGCCGCCTGTCTCATGATATCGGCAACATTGATGCCGGCTTCCAGTTCCAGGTCAGTGGCCTCCCCGTTCGAGGTGTTGCTCCAAGCTGTCAGGTTAGAGAGGATCGCGATGACCCGGGAGATCTGTTCTTCGACGTTCTGATAATATTCGCCCCAGAAAAAGCTGTCTTTCGGAACCGCGCCCACTTCTTCGTTAAGCTGCACCGGTATCATGTCGAAATACGCCTGGATCACGTTAAGCGAATTTCTCATGTGATGATTCAGGCCCTTCGAGATTGTCTGAATGTTGGCGGCTTTTTCCGCCATAATCATTTCCTGAAAAGCGGTGCTCCTCTGCTTGAGCAGCCGATTGGTTTCGTTGGAGATCCAGAACCGGTCGAGCGCCCGGCTCAGTCTCGATTTTAAATCAACGGGGTCCCATGGTTTGGTTAAATAGGAATAGATCAATCCCTCGTTGAGGTGTTCCACTGCCGTGTCCATGTCGGCAAAAGCGGTCACCAGAATGCGGAGGGGATGATCGTCAATCTTCTTGATCTCTTTCAGAAACTCGATCCCGGACATCACGGGCATGCGTTTGTCGCTTAGGACAACGCCGATTTTGCCGATCTGGGAGCGGTAGATATCCAGTCCCTCTTCGGGACTGGTTGCGGTGAAAATGGGAGCGATGTCGCCGAAAGCTTCCTCAAAGTACTTGAGAGACTTTTCCTCGTCATCGACGTAGAGAATCCCGAATTTGTTTTTAGCTATGGTCATTTCCTGGGGTCACCGGTTTTTGGGTTGAGGGTAATAAAACGGAAAAGATAGTTCCGCTTCCCGCTTCGCTCTTCACTTCAATTTTTCCGCGGTGAGCTTCGATGATTCGATAACAAATACTCAATCCGAGCCCGGTTCCAATGCCGGGATCTTTGGTCGTGAAGAAGGGATCGAAGAGGCGGTTTTTGTCCTCATCAGCAATGCCGCTGCCATTATCGGAGACGGAGATACTCACAAAATCGTTCTCCACCGGAGTTGCGGTAATCCGCAAAATTCGCGAATCTTTCACTTCGGACATCGCCTGCACGGCATTTAGGATAAGGTTGGTGAAAACCTGAATTATCTGGTTCTTAACTCCGATGACTTCAAGTCTCTCATCCATCTCCAATTCTACGGTCGTTTGCGACTCTTCGATAGGTTTATTTAGTATACGAAGCGCGCTTTGAATCACCTCATTCACTTCCAGATTCTCTCCTTTCTGAGTTCCGGTGTGGGAAAATTCTCTGAGATCCGATACGATTCCTTTCATCCGGTCGAGCCCCTCCTGAATATCCGCGACGACTTCTCCGACGTCGTTGTTTCCGGAGGAGACGCGTTTGTTGAGAATAAACAGCGCGTGATTGGCGAAATTCAGCGGGTTGGCAATTTCATGAATCACTCCGGCACTGAGTTGACCGATAAATGACATCTTCTCGGACTGATAAAGTTGCCGTTCGGTTTCGCGGAGCGTTTTCAAAGTCTCCTGCAGTTGTTGATACTGGTTCTCCAAATCCGCCTGGTTTCGACGGAGACGCATTCCGGCGATAAAAGCGCCATACCTGAAGTTGTTATGGTTGTAAGCCGCGACGACCACCAGCACAGCGGTGGAGAAGATGAAAAAGCAGTTTCCGGCGATAAGACTGAGGCCTTCTGAAAAGGGTACTCCTTGCAAATGGGGGATTACCGAGACGAGGTACATTCCGAAAATCAGAAGCGAGGTGATCATAGCCTCCCGCGATGTCCACTGGAAGAGCGTTCCCGAGCCCACGATACAAAGATTAAGTCCCGCGTAGTAGGTGGTGGAGGGGTCCTCAACCAAATACACCATGATCGCAATGAAGAATGCCGCAGTCAGCGGCACCAGTGTAGCAAACAGACGGTAACGGCGTCTCGCCCACTTCTTGCCGGAGACGTGGGCGATCACCAATACGGTCGCTGAGCAAATCACGCGCAGAACCAGAAACTGGAACAGGTAATCGGGATAGACCAGGTAATCGAGTATCGCGAATAGCAGATACAGAATGGCCGCCATCTTGCCCGCAAGCGCGACGTTCCGCATCGTGAATTTGCTGTCCTCCGCATAGAAGCGGAGTTTTTCAAATTCAGTTGGGGCGGCAAACTGCTTTTGAAAGATGGCGAAACGCCGGGTCTTCCCGCTAGCAATGTCACGATGGGGCATCCACTAAAGATACCACGTTCCGGCGCAAATTCAGGCTTCTCTTATAATTGCTAGAGTTTATTAGCGATGGCATAGAGCTCAGTCCGGGTGTGGTCTTCCACAATCTTGAAATTGTCTTTCGCTGATGTGGTTTTCATCAGCGCATCGAATTCCTCCGGTGTGCGGTGAATCAACTCCCAGTCCAGAACCACTCCCATAAAGTAGCGAAGCGCATTTTGCGGCGTGTAGTTACTGACAACCATCTTCCCGCCGGGTTTCGCCAGATCGTAAAGATAGCTCACAATATTGGAACACATCCGACCCGAAAGGTAGTCAAACAGTCCGGCGCAATAGACCAGATCATATTGACCGGTTTCGGTATCATCGAGGCTGCGCTTGGTTTGCTTGGCGAGGTCAATTACCGAGCCGTGGCGCAGAGTAATATCGATATTGTTTGGATCGTAAACCTTTTGGCAGGTCGAGAACTGCTTCTTCGCTTCCAGTAGGGTCCGATTGCTGAAATCAACCAGTTCAAAATCCACCTGAGGATTGGGAACCGGATTCATCACGAATCGTTGCACCTCGTAAGCGACTCCGCTTGCCATGCTTAAAATCTTGGCTCTTCTGCCTTCCTTGACTGCCTTCTCGACGGTTTCGTTGATCGCCTGACCCAGCAAATCAATCCGGAACCGGTAGGCGGCTGACGGATTGGCTGTGATCGCCCAGGCATTCAACATTCTTCCATATAGAGAATGACCCTCATACGGATGACCGAGTAACTGTCCGAGAATGCCGTAATCACCGGGCACTCCGATAGGTTTTGCGATCACCCGGGAAAGAAAGGGTGAACAGAGCATCAAAGGATAAAGTCGTTTCTGGGCGTATTTGCCGAACTCTCTTTTGATCCCTTCTTTCTCAGCCTGATGCGCCGCTTTTTCGAACTTATTCATTGCCTCGGTTAAGGCAGGGAAAAATCGTCCTTCGGCGTATTCAATCATCCGTTTTTCGATTTCCGTTCTCTCGGTGGTATCTACCTGATAGAGGAAGCGTTCGAATGGCTCCAGATCGTCATAAAACTCCTGGAGGATGTGCTCAACATCAGAGATCGTGGCGCGGTAGCTCTCCGGGATGATTTTCCGCTCGATCAAACCCTGATCGAAACGGGAGTAAAGAGGCGCGGAAGATTTCTCCCGCGACTTGATGATTTTTGCCACTTCCTCGGGCTCGGTGCCTTCTTTAAAGCCTTCGATTTGCCAAACTCCGGGAAGAGTGATCTCCACCAACTGACGTTCGGCCAGCTCAGTGACGTGTAACACCAGTGCGGAAACCACTTCCATGGAACGGTGCCCGAGCGTGATACAGGTACCTTCGAGAGGAGTCCCTATTTTAAATTGGCGATCGAGAGATGTCTCGATGACGACCGAACGGGAATTGTATCTCACCACCCGGCCACGGAATTCCGTTTCGGTGTCGTCGCGGGCGGTCAGGAAATTCTCGATTTCCGTAGTGTCGTGGAGCGGGGTTTGCTCACTTGGAGACGGACTGATGTTCCGCTTTGGTGTCGCATCAAAAGAGGGGACCCACTTGGAAATTACGGCTCTGAGATCGTTCGGATTGAACGGCTTTGGAAAGTATTCGTTAGCACCGGCGGCGATTGCTTCCTGAGCGATATCGAGGTCGCCAAAACCGGTCATAAACAGAACGGGAAGTTGCGAGTACTTGTTCCGGATTTTCTTCAGAACGGCGATGCCGTCTTCTCCGGGCATCTTGTAATCCAGGATAACCGCATCGACTCCATCGAGATCAAGCGTTTCGACATATTCGCCGATAGGATCCAGTTCCTGAAGCACGGTGGCTCCCGATGCCAGAGTCTGCTGAATCAACCGCTGCAACCCGGGATCATCATCAATTGCCAGGATGGTGCATGGCTGAGTTGGTTGGGTCGCGCGGACGGTTTGAACGGGGGCATTCAGTTCCTCTTCGAACTGATTGGATAAAAATTCAGGGATAATTCTCATTTTTGCGATGTGGTGTTTTGGTGCCGGGATATAAGGGGATTTAGCATATTCCGGCAACTGTTTTCGCTAAGTTAATCTAACCAATAGTGAGTCTAAAATATTATGGATTTTATGGTGACCAAGTGGTCACGCATTTGTTTTATTGACAGTTTTTTGTCAGCACTACCCTTTGAAAATAAAGAAGCGAAGTCAAATCGCAAATTTGGTAAAGAACCTACCAGTATTCGCTCATTTTGATGGTTTTTCGAGTGGTTGGAGGGACTGTACCCTGTACAGTCTGGGACCGTACAGGGTACAGTGGGGCAAAGTCTTGAATTTTTACTTCACTGATCTACTTTCTCAAAATTGAGAAATTAGGCAACGGCGATCGCCTGATCGATGTCAGCAATAATATCGTCGATATTTTCAATTCCGACGGAGAGCCGGATCAATCCGGCAGAGATTCCCGCTCCGGCCTGTTGCTCCTCGTTCAACTGGGAGTGCGTGGTCGTGGCAGGGTGGATGGCCAGTGATTTGGCATCTCCCACGTTAGCGAGATGGGAGAAAAGCTTCAGATTTTCGATGAATTTCTGACCGGCTTCTTTTCCGCCTTTGATTTCGAAAACGACCATTGAGCCGCCTTTTCCATCGAGATACTTTTGGTTGCGTTCATACTCGGCGTCTTCGGGGAGGCCGGGGAATTTGACCCATTCCACACCGCTGTGCTTCTGGAGATGTTGCGCGACTTTCAGTGCGTTTTCGCAGTGTCGCTCCATGCGCAGGGCCAGGGTTTCGATGCCCTGGAGCGCGATCCACGAGTTGTCGGGAGCGATACAGGCGCCGAGGTTTCGCAGCGGAACGGTTCGCATTCTGAGGATAAAAGCGAGGGGTGCCAGAGGTGCTGGCAGGTCGTGACCCCAGCGCAGTCCGTGGTATGAGGTATCTGCCTTGTCAAAGAGGGGGTGTTTGCCTGCAGCCCAGTTGAATTTACCGGAATCAATGACGATTCCGCCCAGTCCGGTCCCGTGACCGCCGAGCCATTTGGTGAGTGAATGAATCACGATGTCGGCACCGTGTTCGATGGGGCGGCACAAGTAGGGAGTGGAGAAGGTGGCATCGACGACGAGAGGGACGCCGCCAGCGTGGGCAATATCGGCAAGCGTAGCGAGATCGGTCACTTCCGAGGCGGGGTTGGAGACTGTTTCGCAAAACACCGCGCGGGTTTTATCATCAATTGCATTCGCCACTTCGTCAGGGTTTTGGGCGTTGACGAATTTGACCGTGATCCCAAGAGCGGGGAGGATGTCGTTAAACTGGGTGTAAGTTCCCCCGTAAAGATTCCGGGCGGATACGATATTGTCGCCGTTTTCCGCGAGATTGACGACTGTGTTGAAGATTGCGGCGGTTCCGGATGCGTGCCCCAGTCCGCCCATCTCCGGTGCTCCTTCTAATAATGCGACTCTTTTTTCGAGGACGTCGGTGGTCGGATTCATCAACCGGGAGTAGATATTTCCCAGCTCTTTGAGAGCAAAAAGATTCGCCGCGTGCTCGGTGGAATCGAAGACATAGGCCGCCGTCCGGTAGACGGGAACGGCGCGGGATTTCGTAGTGGGATCGGGCTGTTGCCCGCCGTGGAGACAAAGAGTTTCAAGTTTCATAACGTGTAGCGACCTTGAAACCACGGGCCGTTTTTGGCAAGGCTACTTTCCGAAAATCATGGTCGTGATCGGGGCCATAATATCGCCGCGACTCTCATATTTTGGGGAGAAGGCGCCAATTATCGTCATGTGATCATGATTCTTGAAATACCGGGCGGTCACACGGCCGCCTTTTTCTTTGATCATTTTCTCGGCCACCTGCGAATGAATAGGCTGCACTAAGGGGTCTTTCTCGCCCTGGAGCAGGAGAAAAGGAGGTTCGCTTCCATCGATAAAGGCGAGAGGCCACATTTCATTGTCCGGCACTCCACCGAAAACAAAGCTGAGTTGCGGGACCTGTGACGATTTCAACAGTAACGGCGCCGCGATCGGTATCACGCCCTTGATCGATGACTTATCAACGCCCACTTCCTTGAGGTAAGTCTCGTCCATTCCGAGCATGGCCACGGTATGGGCCCCGGCGGAATGCCCCATCAGGTAGATGTTTTCCGGATCACCACCGTGCTTTGAGATATTGTCTCTCGTCCAGGAAACGACTTGAGCACCATCTTTGACAAAAGCGGGGAAGACCGCCTCCGGGCTGAGGCGGTAGTTGGCAGAAACTGACACGATGCCTTCTTTTGCGAGTCTTCTCTGAACATACTGATAGATTCTCTTATCGCCGCGAATCCAACCGCCACCATGCAGGAAAATCACCACCGGGGCCTTGGATGCCGAAGGCGGAGTTAAGACGTCGAGTTTTTGACGGGGATGTTCCCCGTAGGAAAAAGTGTTGATTTCCTGTCCGAAACCTTGCGCGATCGCACAGGCAAACAGGATTAGCGCGGTGAGGGATTTGAGGAGCATATTCACATCCTTTAAGACGGTTGAGGTGAGAGGATTCTTACCCTAAAAACAGGGGCTTCCATCAAAGCCCGTCTGAATCAAAGGAGAAAGGGGAACCGCCGGGTTTGCTGAATTGGCAAACCCGGCGGGGTGAGATAAAGAAAATTTCAGGTTTAAAGTACTTCGGGAACAATGTAAGGGGCCCGGTATTCGCGAGTCGCCAAAGCATTGGCCATCTTGTCCAGTTCGCCGTTACCTTCGGCCCACTCAGTATCGGGATTCCATTTGATCATTGGCCCGTAGGTGATGCTCTTTTCATCGATATTCACTTCATTTTTCCGGAGGTGATCAGCCATGGATTCGTAGCGCGCCGTCAGAACCGGATCGCTCTTGATTTCCTCTTTGATCTCGTCGTTGGACTTCAAGCTACCGAGGCGGTGAGAAATCAAACCGGTGTGACAGAGGGCGCTGGAAATGTGCGTTTCTTCGCAGTCTGCATAGAGGCCATCGCGCTTCCGGCTCTTCACAGCGTTCATGAAGTTGGTGAAAATGTCTTCGGTGGCGATTTTGGGTGGTGCATCCATCTTGGTTCCATTTTCATCCGTCATCGTAACCCGGCCACCGGCGTCGCAGAAGATGTTGCCGCCTTCGCAAACGACGACGACAGAAATTCCGCTCATATCGGGGAACTCGTCGGGCTTATTCATGTTTTTACCCCAGTTGTCCTGACCGGCTTTATCTTTGGGGAGTCCGCGGGTTTCGAAAATGAGGGGAGCGGACTCGTAATCGTGGTACACGATTTGCGTGTTGGGTGATTCGCCATCGTCTTCGTATCCGAGCCGACCTCCGATACTCATGCTACGCGGGGCGATCTGACTCTCCCCGATGAACCAGCGGGCGACATCCATCTGGTGGATGCCCTGATTTCCCATATCGCCGTTTCCGTAGGCATAGAACCAGTGCCAGTCATAGTGAAATCGCTTTCTTCCAAGAGGTGTTTCCATCTCGGCAGGGCCACTCCAGATATCGTAGTTCACGCCCTCCGGCAGTTTTCCGCCCTCCGGTCCAACCTGACCTATGGAAGTTCTCGGTTTGTAACACATTCCTTTGACGTATTTGATCTTTCCGAGGTTTCCGTCCTTTACATACTTCACAGCGCCCTGGATGGAGCCCATGGAGCGGCTTTGGGTGCCGCCCTGGCAGATTTTGTCCAGCTTGCGCGAGAGTTTCACCAGTTGACGTCCTTCCCAGACATTGTGCGAAATCGGTTTTTCAACGTAGGCATCTTTTCCGGCCTGGAGCGCCCAGACGCCTGCCAGCGAATGCCAGTGGTTGGGGGTGGCGGTGGACATCACATCGATATCTCCCTTTTCGAACATATCCCGCATGTCGGAAAATCCCTGAACCCCGTAGTTTTTATCATCGGCGAGCTTATTAACCCGGGCGTCGAGAACATTGGGGTCAATGTCACAAAGAGCTGAGACCCGGACTCCTTTCATTCCGGAGAAGGCCGAAATGTGGCTTTTGCCACGACCGTTGACGCCAACCACACCCACTCTGATGTCATCATTAGCCCCGATGACCTTCGAATTAGGATAAGCGAGGGCGAGGCCGAACCCGGCTCCGTATTTTAAAAGCTTCCGACGTGAGGTTGTGGAATTTGAGTGACTGGAATCCGATGCGTTGCTCATGAGGGCATTCTAGTGGTTTGTTTCATCGTCTGCAAAGCGCATTTGCGCATAGCGAATCAGGTGGATCTGCGACTCAAAAATCCACCTCGATAGCTAATATTTTCATCGCTCGGCATTTTCAGGAACCCAAAATAAAAACCTGAATTGGGTTGAAAATGCCTCTATCACGAATATAATTATCGTAAAATCCATAATAAATCCATTTCCCGACCATTTAGTTTTCACCTGAAATAATGAATCAATTTGAAACCCAGCCGGCGCAAAGTAACGCTACTGAAGGGCTGTTCCCTGGCTTTCCGACTCTGGATATTGCTAAATTAGTTCAGTTAATCTTTGCGCGTCTCTGGATAGCCATCGCGATTTTCGGTGCCTTTGTGGCCCTGGCGTTGATCTATGTTTTCACTGCGGAAAAGATCTATGAATCAAGTGCCCTGATTAATATAGAATCGTCAAAATCCGATGGAGTGTTTGCAGGCATTAAAGGGGTCAAAAAGACGAGTTATGAGTCATTGGATGCTCTCAAATCAATTGCCGCAGGACTCACCAGTGGGTCCGCGATGCTCCGGGTGGTCGATAAACTGGATCTCCGCAATGATCCTACTTTTATCAAACCTTCCAAAAAAGGTCAGTATTCCGATTCCGAGATCGTAAAATTTTTCAGTGAGCGGCTTTCCTCCGAATTGATCAGGGGCGAGCGAAATATATATCTGAGCGTTCGTGATACCGATCCCGAGCGGGCCCGTTTGATTGCTTCGACTTTGATATCGGAGTTTCAGGATTTACTCCGCGAGCAGAATTCCGAAGCCGCAGCAAAAACTCATCAAACGCTACTGGCGGAGAGTGTCGCTCAGGCGGAACGGGTCGATCGAGCGGAGATTGCACTCCAGAAGTTCCGGGAAGAGCACCCATCGATTCCACTGGATGAAGAGGATGGGGTTCTGGAAAAGAAGTATCTCGAACTTCAGGGAATTGCCAGTCGGGTATCGGAGGAAGCTTCGCGTCTGAAAGCGGAATACAATCAATACCTCAAAGTCAAAGATCAGCCCGAGCGGATTTTCGAAATTGGAGGGTATTCCAAATTGGAGAGTATCCAGAGATTGATTTTAGCCAAAGACCAGAAAGTGGCAGAATTCTACAAGATCAAAAAGCAATACACTCCATTGCATCCGACCTATCAGGCCTACGATAACGATGTCAAAGGACTTGAGGAGCAAGTCAGGCAGGCAGCGATCGCCTTGGGTGAATCGATTGAAACTCGATATTTGTCCGCGCAACAAAGAGCGGAAAGTGCCGCAGAAGCGGTAGAGGAGCAGGCTGCTGCCAATTTGGCAGTGGAGGATATCCGGCGTCAGTTCCGGACGTTGAAGCGTTCCAGAGAAGCTGCCCTCGCTACCTACGATCGATTGTTGGAACGGATTGAAGACACCAGCGTGACACTCAACGTGGATGAAACCGTAATCCGTACTTTCAGTCCTCCCATGGTCGACTACAAGCCGGTGAAGCCGAAGAAAACCGTGACGGTGGCGCTCGCCGGTATCCTTGGAGGGATGACGGGGCTCAGTGTTATTTTGGTGATGGGTTTGTTGGACCGGACGCTTACCAGTAAACGGCAGGTTGAATCGACACTTGGTATCTCGGTGTTGTCTGAAATACCTTTGGCCAATCCGGATATGAAGTGGGATCTGAGAGAATCGATCATGGTATCGAAGGCTCCCAATTCTCTAGTCAGTGAAGGCTTCCGGGCCCTGAGAACCTCGCTGTCATCGATGAGCCCGAGGAGTGTCATGTTCACCAGTGCTATGGCGGAGGAAGGAAAGAGTTTCTGCGCGGCCAACATGGCCGTGCTACAGGCTCAGTTCGGTTATCGAACGCTACTTGTTGATGCCGATTTCCGGAATCCAAAGTTGGCCGGAATCTTTACCGATCCAAAACTGGGCGAAACTGAAAATGGTCTGGTTACCCAAAACCACTGCCAGGAAACCGTTGTCCCGAATCTGTTTTTGATCTCCCTGGGCCGCTATATGCCCGACGGGGGGGAGCCGCTAAATGGCGAGCACTTCGCTGCGATGCTTTGGGAGGCCTATTCGAACTTCGATTGTGTCATTATCGACTCCTCACCGCTTTGTCTGGTGAGTGATGGTTTGACCTATTCCCGGTATGCGGATGCCGTCGTGTTGGTCGTGAAGTCCGATCACACTCAGGCTGGTCCGGCTCAGGAGGCAGTCAACGAGCTTCGCAGGATGAGAGCGCCATTAGCCGGCTGTGTGCTCAACGGAATTTCAAAGGTCGATGAGGCGAAAGAACGCTATGTGAATCGTTCGGTGCCAATCCTGCCGCAACCGGTTGAAATGAGTTCCCATCCCTGACGATTGAATCCCTTCAAGCCCAGAAACACAAATGACACAAAGTAACCTTTCAATTCCCAAACCAATGACCACTGCAACGCGGTCGACTACCCTGTACAACAGGTGGGTCCTCATGTGTTTTGCGGTCGATAGTGCAGTAATTTGTTTATCGCTGGTCATTGCCTATTACCTGCGCTTTAAGACCTCGCTAGTCGAAGTCGGAGTGATAGATAGTGTTGGATTGACGCTAAGGCATTACCTCGGGCACATCGCATTCGGTGTGGTGTTGATGATGTTGATTCTCACGAACTTCCGATTTTACTCGAAACAGAAAATGCTTTCCTATATCGGAACGCTTCAAATTATAATCAAGTCGTCGATCGTCTGGTTGATAGCCTTTTTAACCCTTTCTCTGGTTCTTAAGTTTGATCCACCGATCAGCCGGATTTTTTGCGGAGCCGGTCTGGGTGTCGTGATTGTGTTGTTGCCTTTGTGGCGGGGCATCTTCTGGAGGTATCTGAGTTCCGAAAAGCAGGCCTCCTGCCTGAGGCAGAGAGCAATTGCAGTGGGATGGAGCGAGAATTTTGACAAAGCAATCGAAGCCTTCCATCGGGCTCCGGAAAGGGAGTTCGAAATCATCGGGCTGGTCACTCCCCCGGAAGGGGATTTCGAGTGTACACCGCCTAAAGACATCCCGATTCTGGGAGAGTTTGCACGGCTCGAAGTGCTGCTGCAGATGGGGGTTTGTCAGATGGTGATCGTTGCCGATGATACGTTGAGAAGCGGTAAACTTTTGCAGCTGGCCTCACTCTGTGAAAAAGAGATGGTTGACTTCAAATTGGTGCCGACCTGCTTTCGGGTTCTGCTCAGCGGGCTGCATCTCGAATCGGTAGGTGGTGTCCCCGTATTGGGAATTTCCAAACTTCCGCTCCATTCGGTTTTTAATCAGTATATCAAACGTTTGGTCGATATTATCGGCGCAATAGTGGGTTTAACGCTGGCCGCTCCGGTCATCGCTATTTTCGGTATGTTGATTTACAAAGAGAGTCCCGGCCCCATTTTCTACCGTCAGCGGAGGTTGGGAGCCAACGGAAGGATATTCGATATGATCAAGCTCCGGAGTATGAAGTTGAACGCCGAGTCGTCAGGTAAAGCCGGATGGACGGTAAAGAACGACCCGAGGTGCCTGAAAGTCGGAGCTTTGATGCGAAAGTTGAATATCGACGAAGTGCCTCAGTTTTGGAATGTGTTGACAGGGGATATGAGTTTAGTGGGTCCCCGCCCGGAGCGTCCTGAACTGATTGAAAAATTTAAAGAAGAAATTCCTCACTACAATGCGAGGCACAATATCAAACCCGGAATCACTGGCTGGGCGCAGGTAAATGGGCTCCGTGGTGACACCGATCTTTCGGAAAGGGTTCGTTTCGATCTACACTACATCGAAAACTGGAATGTTATTTTCGATATGCAAATCATGGCGTTGACCTTCTTCAAACGGGAAGGTGCCTGCTAACCCATTCCGATCGTGAATCTTATCAATCCATTTAAGGACAGGCAGCAGCTGGAGCTGGAGGCTCCACCGCATTGTCACTGCCAAAGATTCAGGATCTTGTTTGTCATATTTCTCCTCTCCTGTGCCTTCGATTTCAGCCCGGTTGCAACGGACCAGAGTTTCCGTTTCAGCATCCTTCAGGGATTGGCCTGGTTATCGGGAGGTCTGGCCAGTGTTTTTGGATTTAAATACCTCCTTTCCAGACCGGGTGTGTTTGTTGCGCTGGGCTGGTGGGGGATGGTCACGTTCGCTATCGCATTCGCTGCTGTAATTGGGGCTCCCGGGAACTGGTTAGGTTTATTGGTTCTCGTTGGCTTGGCAGTGAATTTGACTTTGATCTGCGCCTCTGTTGGGATGAGACCGGCTGAGGTGGTTCGATGGATGATTCTGGCTGCGGTATCACATTGGATCGGTAGTTGTTTTATTAACAGAGGGGCGACTGAAATAGCTGGTTCTGGATTTCTCCATAGCGGGGCGGGTGCGGCTGTTAATCTAATAGTGGCCTGGTCAGCCTGTGTGCTTCTGTTGAAGAATAAATTTTCATTGTGGTTATTGGTGGTATTGGCTTTTGCGATCGCTTTGCCCTCTGTTAACGGTTTTGCCGTTCCGGTAGTGATGTCATTTCTTTCCGGACCGGTATGTTTAGGGTTGGGACTGCTCTGGAAATTTTACGATAAAAAGCATGTCATGAGACGGGTTGGTGGATTGGCCTTTTTCGGTCTTGTCGCCTGCGGAATCAGTCTTCTCGTAAAATTTCTATCTTCGACTCGTCGTTTTCCGGAATCAGTTCCGGAAAGTGTGGGCGCGATCGTCGTTGTTTTTATCGCTATCGGTGTGGCGATGGGGTTGAGTTTGAGAGCGGCCTATTTGAATTCGCAGACGGTGATGGGGCCGAGGGCGTGGGATTCGTTTTTAGTGTTCTATCCTTTTGTTTCGCTTTGCAGTGCCGGGGTAGGTATTCTTATGGGGAACATGCCGTTTACGGGCTTTGCCGGCGCTGTCTTCGGGATGCTACTGGTATTTCCTCAATTTTACTTTAACCGCGCGTTTTTCCTGAGCTATCGGGAAAAAGTCGGGCAGGGGGTGCCGCAGATTATTTTGGATGAGGATTTTCTTCCGGACGATTTGGAGGTGCCCTATCCGGGCGTTTCCGCTTTCTCTCCCACTGGTGACTCGATTTGATTATGGAAATGTATATTTCGATTCTTATTCTGATAGTATTCTGGGTATCCGTTTTCTGTATTCTGGTAACCTATGGATTCTACCCCTTTCTGATGTCGAAAATTGGTGCGAAACGGAGGGGGAATAGAACCATTGATATCTCTGACGGAGAATTGCCGGAATTGCACGTCGTGATGGCGATGTATAATGAAGCATCGGTGATTAGGGCCACGCTAAACTCAATAGTCGATTCCCATTATCCAACGGGGAAATTGACGGTGTGGATCGGTTCGGATAATTCCACCGATGGCAGTGATGAGATCGTGCAGTCTATCGCCAACGATCATGATTTTGTGAATTTACGGGTCTTCGGTGGGCGTAGTGGGAAGATCAAAATCATCAATCAATTGATTGACCAGATCCCTCATGATGATGACTCGGTTCTGTTACTTTGCGACGCCAATGTGGTGTGGTCAAAGGACCTTGCCAGAAATCTCGCCCGCCATTTTAAAGATGATGAAATCGGGGTGGTGGCATCCTGCGTGATTGACTCGGATATCAGTCAAAACGGCATTGCGGCAGAGGAGGACACCTACGTAAATATAGAAAACGCGGTGAAGTTCGCCGAGGGTGAAATCTGGGGCAAAATGATGGGCGCGTTTGGAGCTTGCTACGCGCTTCGGCGGTCGGCGTTTGAAGCGGTTCCCGAGCATTTTAATGTCGATGATTTTTACCTGACAATGGCTTGTTACGAAAAGGGCTTCGACGGGATCGTTGATTTGGAGGCGATCTGTTACGAAGCGGTTTCCGAAGATATCAGCGAGGAATTCCGGCGCAAGAAACGGATTTCGAAAGGGAACTTTCAAAACCTCGGCCGCTTTTTCGCGTTTCTGTTGCCCTGGAATTGCGGGTTGTCGACTTTCTTTGTGTTTTGGGCCCACAAAGGGTTTCGCTGGTTTGGTCCGCTACTGTTAGTTTTTATTTTGCTGAGCAGCCTGTATTTGTCTCTATTCGGGCACTGGATCTATCTTATTGCTTTTGCCGGTATGATTTGTTCGCTGGGCCTGATCGGGGTCGACAAAATGGCGGAGCGCTTTGGGCTTCCCCGGCATAGGATCATCAAATTTGTGAGGTACTTTTATGCCATGAACTTCGCTCTTTTGATGGGTTCGATCGAATTTTGCAAAGGAATCAGCAACAGCGTTTGGGAACCGACCAAACGGGTGCCGGTTGGTGAGATTCCGGCAGTGCCTCCGCAGGTCCGGAAATAACCGGGAATTGGTTGTGAAGCGGCGGGAATTTGTTAAGGCTATCGGGGACGGCTCTGGACCGGTGCCCCGTCGACCTTTCTATGTCACTGAAAAACATGCTTGCTCAGCGTTCGACTGATCCTGTGTTTTACCGGAAGACCTTCCGGGATGTTCTTCGCAGGTTTGCCCGGTTCGCTGACAGTCCCGTTATGTTGGATCTTCAGGATCGGGCGTGGGATCAAGTCGCGGTAGTGATTGCCCATCCGGATGACGAGACGTTTTGTTCGGGTTTGATTTGTGAGCTGATTTCGCGCGGATCCAAAGTGAGCGTCATCTGTCTCACAAAAGGTGAGGGCGGTCCCACCGGTGGGATCGAGCGGGCAAAACTGGGCGCGGCTCGCGAGGAGGAGATGAATAATGCCTGCGCGGTCCTCGGTGTTAAGGAGGTGACTTTTCTGGGACATGTCGATCCGGTGGCGCGAAAATACCGGGTCTACGCGCCCGATGTTACCGTGGAAGCGCTGGCGGATCAAATTGAGCCCTTTTTGATGGATTCAGATCTGATTGTCTCTCACGGAAGTAATGGTGAATACTGGCATCCGGCTCATCTCCGGCTTTTTGATGCCATAAGGAACGTGATGAAGGGGCGGACAGGGCAACAACCTGACTGGCTGACTTTTCTGGCCCGAAACCTCAATCACGAAATTCCCCGTCTCGTCAATTTTGATGATGAAGCGCACTATTTTCTCGATGTGTCGAGCTGTCGGGAAGCCCGGGAAAAGGCGCTGGGGTGCCACCAGTCCCAACTATCCCTCTTCGGTCGATTCGCGGGGGGAAGCTATGGTGATTTCATCGCTAAAACTTCACGGGAAACCTTTTGCGATCAGAGACGGGCCGGAAGATACTGATTCCGTTGCTTCCCTGCCTTGACGAAACGGGTTCATCGTTTTTAAATCAAGCCTTCCGATGAGTAAGAAAAAGACCGGTCCCCGCAAAGGTGGTGACTCCACCAGAAAATTCTCGAACCGAAATACCAAGGATTTCACCGGGGGCGGCATTCTGGCGCTCCCGAGGCGTCCCGGAACGACCGGGGACAAGGAGTTTGATGACAAAGTTCGCGATCTGGTGAAATCCTGGGATTGCGGCGACTCAAACAGTCTCATCGAGGAAATGATCATCACCTCGCTGGTGATGGGCAAGGACGGTATCAATGATGCGGACCTGAAACTCTACAACCGGGCCCTGAAAGAGCACCGGGCTTCGAGCCGGGTGTTTGGACCCTATTCAGCGGAGCGTAAAGTATCGATGTTCGGCAGTGCGCGGACCCGCCCTGACGAGGTCGAATACAAAACGGCTCAGGAATTTGCCCGGAAAATGGCAGATGCCGGCTTCATGGGGATCACCGGAGCCGGGCCGGGGATTATGGGAGCGGCGCAAAGTGGGTCGGGACGGGATAACAGCTTTGGTCTGGGCATCAATCTGCCTTTCGAAGCCGGGGCGAACGAAACGATCGAAGGCGATCACAAGCTGATCAATTTTAACTACTTTTTCACCCGGAAACTCGCTTTTGTGAAGGAAAGCGATGCCACGGCCGCCTTTCCGGGCGGGTTCGGGACCATGGATGAGATTTTCGAGGTCTTGACCCTGATGCAAACGGGCAAGGCTTCGATCTTTCCCATTACCCTGATCGATGCTCCCGGCGGGACCTACTGGAAAACCTGGGTACAGTTTGTCCGCGAACACCTCTTCCGGCTCGGGCTCATTTCGGAAGATGATTTCAGTCTTTTTCTCGTCACTGATGATGTCGATGAAGCCGTCGAGGAAATCACCGGCTTTTACTCAAATTTCCATTCCTACCGCTATGTCGGAAAAGAGTGCGTGCTTCGCCTCCAGAAACCGGTCGACGAGAGGATGCTGATTATTATCGATCACGAATTTCGCGATCTTCTCGAGGAAGGCGAGTTTGAGGCCTGCTCAGCGCTGAAAGAGGAAAAAGATGAACCGGCGCTGAAGCACCTCCATCGCTTGAAGTTTCATAACAAGAAAGGCGAGTCGGGACGCCTCAGAAAACTGATCGATAAGATCAATGAATTTTAAGAAAAACGCCGGACTGTACCCTGTACAGTCCAAAAGTGTACAGGGTACAATGTTATGCCGGACTTATCTCTAGAGCGAAAATTGCAGAAATCCGGGTTCCCCGTCGTTGCGGGGATCGATGAAGCGGGGCGGGGGCCTCTTGCCGGTCCGGTTTCAGTTGCCGCGGTTATTTTGCCTCGTGGATACCGTCACAAAGTGCTGACGGACTCCAAAAAGTTGTCGGAAAAAAAGCGGGAGATTCTCTACGAAGAAATCACCAATCATTCCGAGATTATCTGGAATTCGGTTCTGATTGATGTTGCTGAAATCGATCAGATTAATATCCTCCAGGCGACGTGGAAAGGGATGAGAGAATCCTTTTCGGGATTATGTCGGAAGGCTGACATTGCGTTGATCGATGGTAAGCCTATCAAAGGATTTCCCGGCGAACATCAAGCCGTGGTCAAAGGCGACAGCCTGAGTCTCTCCATCGCCGCTGCCAGCATTATAGCGAAGGTTGAGCGGGACCGGCTCATGGTGAAACTCGCAAATCAATATCCGCAGTATCAGTTTGAGCGCCACAAGGGTTACGGAACCAAAGTCCACCTCGAGGCGCTCAACCAATACGGGCCCACCCCGATTCACCGGATGAGTTTTTCACCGGTGGCAATGGCGGCCCTGAAACACAAGCACTAGCCGCGATGGAGTCGGCGTTCCCGCCTCCGTTTGATGACCTGACGGATCGATTGCCCGATCTTTTGCATCATTTCGCGAAAGGCTTCGGGTCCTTCCGGCGGTTCAAACCCCCGGGCGATGTGGACCTCCAGGCCCGGAACGACCGGAATCCTGATCCAGGGCCCGCGGACCAAAGCCGGGTCGGTGTCCGAATCAATCATCTCACCGGTTCCCGGGCCGACAGACATCTCAATACCTTTGGTCAAAAGCTCGAGATAAACTTCGTTTTCCTTGCCGTCCAGCATGTCGGAAATCCGCTCCGCTGAAATCTTCCTGACCAGCATTTTCCTGACCAGCAGAGCCTGAAGGACCTGGCGGTATCCGTAGATCGCTTCCTTTCCCTCTTTTACCGGGGGATCGATAATTCCTTTCGACTGATAATGCCGGACGGTGCGTTCCGTGAATTCACTGGTGACTCGCCCGTCCCCGTCTTTCTGCCTCGGACCGAAACGCGCTGCAATTTTATTGACCCGTTCAACAAATTCCGGAAGCCGCATCTGCGGATCGTTTTGTTCCATCGTTTCGAGTCGCTCTTTAAGAGCTTGTTTCCGGGCTGCCTTTTTTGCGGCCCGCTTTCTGGGATGTCTATTTTCTTTCATGTCGTGACAATGACATGATATGTTGTAATTAACAAGCGATTTTGTTGAGGATAACGGGAGTGGTCAATTTTCGACTAAAAATCGGTGAGATTGCGGATCATGGCATCGATGCCTTTAAAAGCGTAGCGGAGGCCGCCGTTGACCGGGTTGAGCAGTTGCCAAAAGGTGGGGCTGATGGCGGTCAGCCACAATTTTCGCGAGATTTTATCATTTAACAATTCAGGATAGACTTCCGTCGCCGACTTAAGCAGGGAGACATCGATTTTTCCGTTGCGGTGATATTCATACCGGTATTGGGCCAAATGATAGAAATGTCGGAAGTAGTTATTAAGTACTCCCGAGTCCGCTTCGCTGAGATGGCGCTCCGCCTCGTCGAAATTGGATTCCGCTGCTTCGTAAAAAGCCGCTCCGACATGATGGGAAAAGGTATCGTGATCCGGTGGCAGTTGGTCAGCTGAATACTTATAGACCGGACCGGCGGCAGCGATGCCTTTGGTCATAAAAAGAGCGTTAGTCAGGTTCAGCATCATCCATGGCCGGAGGTCGGTTCGCTCCTGCCAGTCCGACATCCATTTCACGGCGTGTTTGTCGCGTTTGGCGAGCCGGTAGGCATGACCCGCTATAGCCCAAAGATTGCTGTCTCTAGTAAAGACATCCTGATTCCGCTTGATCAAACCGATCGCTTCTGACTGCCGGCTGGCATTACATAGTTCAAGAATTGCCTCCCGCCAGATTGCAAACAGGCTGTCTTCGTTCGGATCGAGTTTTTCGATGGTTGATTCCAGTTTCGGTATCGAATCATATACCTGGTAGGCCGCCCAGCGGGCCGCAGAATTCGGGCTCTGGCACTTCCCGCTATCCATCATGTCCTGATAGGTCGACAGAACCCTCTTCCCGTGTCCGCTTTCGCGCATCAGCTCTTCGACGCGGAGTAGGGCCTCCTCCGAAACATCCTCGCAACGGACCAGTTTTCCGAAAGCGGCCGGGAGTTCCTGTTTGCCGGTAGAGGAGAGCAGTAAACAACGCATCTCTGCCGGTGCCGATTCTCCCGGATTATGATATTCAAAGTTTACGAGTAGATCTTCGGCATCCTTGAACGCTTCGTTTTCGATCTTTAATCGGATCAAATGCCAACCGGCATAGATGTAGTTGGGGTCGATCAAAAAGGCCCGGTTCAAGGATTCGATCGCCTCCTCCGTCTTGTCCTGCTCGAGGTATAGTTCCGCCATGTTGCCATGCGAATAGGGCGACTGGGGGCGCAGCCGGATGATATGTTTTGCGGTTTCGGTAGCTTCCTCGAGGCGGTTAAGCTTCAAATACCAGTCGTGGAGACGTTCGTAGCCCCACAGCCAGTCGGAATGTCCCTCCAGCGGCTCCTTGATCATCTCGATCGCCTTTTCCGTATTCTCCCGGTAAGCCTCCACCCAGGCGGCGCGACCCAACAAAAAGTGAGGAACGTTGCCTTCGAATGCCGGAGGGTTGCAGGCCTCAATCGCCTCATTATAACGTCCCGCAATACATAGCGAATAAGCGTGGAGATCATGCACATCCGATGATTTGGGGCATTGCCCGATGGCCCGCGCCAGAATTTCGAGACGTTTTTCGTGCTCACCGAGTGTTTCGTAGAGATTGGCAAAATGGATCCAGGAATTGGGATCGAATGGGCGCGTGGCTACCAGTTTTTCCCCGGCCGCTATCGCCTCGTCCTGTCGACCCAACTGTTGAGCCCATTCGCCGATCTGGTTCCAGGCCCAGCCATACTGGGAATCGACTTCGATCGCTTGAAGGAGTGCTTCAAAGGCTTCATCGAGCTTGCCCGATTTTCTCAAGTTGTCCGCCAGGGTGCCATGGTTGGCCGGATTGAGAGGATCTATTTTCACGGCTTTCTGCAACTGCCCGGTGGCTTCGCTGTATTCGCCATTCTTCTCGTAGGCGTCCGCCAGTCGGCGAAGCGCCACATCCCAGAGCGGGTTAATGTCGAGGGCCCGTTTTAAACTTTTGATTTCTGAATCCACATCATTCAGATCGCGATGGATTTGAGACAGATCAAAAAACGCCCTTGGAGTCATAGGGAATTCCCGGATCATTCCCTCACCGATTTTCAGGGCGTCTTCGTAGCGGCCCATGGCCCGGTTTTGGTCGATCAGGGTACTCCAGGTCTGCCACAAATCCGGCCGTTCACGGTGGGCCCGCTGCAGGGAATTCAGCAATTCCTCAGGCTCGAGAATGTCGTAAGCGATCTCCTGGAACGCGGTTAGGCCGGTTCCGTTTAGCACTTGAGAAACCAGTTGGCTTTCGATATAGGTGAGAGCCTCCCGTTTCAGTTCGTCATTGATCGACGTGCGAACAAAGGCACGGAGCGCAAAGAGATTCTCTACCTCCAGTTCGATTGCTTTGCGATAACATTCCCTCGCTTTTTCAAAATCCACGGCTTCTTCATGGACCGAGCCAAGTATAGAATGGCCGGCGGACTCTCTGGGCTGAACCTCGATGGCATGATTGGCTTGCTCGAGTGCGGATTGTAGATCTCCAGTTTCCGACAGATCGACCGAGAGTTCCCGGATCGCCCAGCCATTGGATGGCTGTCGGCTAATCAATCGTTCCAGAGAAGTGGTTGCTTTTCCGGGGCCGAGGCGACGCTGCCACGAGACTAACAATTCCAAAAGTCCGATATGATTGGGAAAACGCTGACTTCGTTCTTCCAGCCAGGTAACGGCCGCTTGGATTCCGTCTCTTTCCGCGGTCAGGGAAGTGATGGCGCGGTATGCATCCATCGCAAAAGGCTCTTTCTCAAGGATCCGTTGCCAAAATTCAATGGCCGATGAGATATCCAGTTCCCTTTCGGCAAATCCCGCTTTTAGGCGTAGTAATTTATTTTCACCGACATTGTTTTCGGCCAGAGCAATCAACTCGGCGACCCGATCGGGGCCGAGGTGGATCGAATGTTGAGCGGCAAAGTAGATCAAATGACCATCGTCGGGCCGGAGCTGAAGTGCTTCCTTTAGCAATTCGTCCCGTTCCTCATCGCGATTGAGTAGATCCAGCGCGGTCCACAGCGTCATCGCCGGGCCGCTGTCTTTGCTGCCGTGTTTATGAAAGCGGTTCTTCAACCAGGAGAGGCCGATTTCGGATTGATTGGTCCAGCGGCATGCTTTGAAATAACTATCGGCCCAGTACTCTTCCAGAGGGGACAGGCAACTCGCCAGTCGATAGAGTTCCGTGGCTTCTTCGAACTCGCGTTTTCCCCAAAGTAAATTGGCGAGGCCATGTATAGTTTCCGGGTCGGTTTGGCGGAATTTCAGTGCTCTTCTGTAGTAGTATTCGGCTTCGTCCAGTGATCTGGCATCTTCCTCGAGAAGATCTGCGAGTTCTTTATAAAACAGAGTAAAGACTTTATCTTTAGCCAGCTCGGATCGCAACCAGCTGATCCGTTCGTCCCGGGTTTGGAATTCGGCATTCCGGCGATAGATATCGAGGCGGTACTTGTTTGCTTCGGGATATTCACTGGAAAGTTCTTCCGCTATCTCACGAATCCGCGGTAAATCGCCGTCGTAGGCACATAGTGACCATTCCGCGAGTTTAGTAAGTCGATCGTCGGGAGCGAGTGTTTTTAAATCAGACCAGCCCTGTTCGGCTTCATCGCGGGAATGATCTTCGAGAAAAGCCTGAATGTCGTGATAGATATCGTAGAGTTCCGATGCCGGTAATGGGATCGCATTCAGTTTGGCTGCCTGGCTTTTGGGGACAAAAACCATTCCGCGCGGGCCACTGAATTCATACTCTTTGAAGAACTCTTCAATCGTCACCTCCCGGTAGTGACGGGCTCCGGGATCCCTGATGATTAAAGTGCCTATGCGCGTGTCGTATCCGATCACGGCCTGAAGGTGGGCACTGGTTGGTTCGACCGTTCCCAGAGCATAGGGCATGCCGGCATCGATCAATGCCCTGGTGACTTCAGGGCCTGCGTTGAACTCCCGGACATGCCAACCGTTATTGATCGCCCAGAAACGTTCTTTGAAAGCCGGGGTTCCGTCGTAGCAAATCTCCTCCGCGACATCGAGATGCTCAGCCGGTTTTTTCCAGTGTTTGCAGAGTGCGGTGAGGGTGGCCGGAGCACAGGTCAAATTATCCTGCCTGACGAAAGGAACGGGGAGTACTTTTCGCATTCCCGCTTCGAAATCGAGTTCCTTTTTATCAATTTTCTCGACCACTTTTTCATAAAAGGGATGGCCGGACAGTTTTCCGAACTCAACGAGTTTGGATTGGTTGCCTTTCATGCAGTAAAACATCGCTCTCATGTTAGCGATATATTCTTTGACATGTTTGTCAGCTAAAGGACTGCGGTCTTCATATAGTTGAATAGCCTGAAGCCCCTTGTCATATTCACCTATTTCGTCGTAGTAGTGCGCCAGTTGCGCACAGGACCCCGGAGAGTCATTTGTCTCCAGTGATTCGGTTAGCAGGTTGAGGGCGTCTTCGTCACGGTTCGCATTCCAGTAAAGGTTCGCCAACATCGCAGTTGGAGCCCGATAGGCAGGGCGCATTTTAAAGGCGTCCTCCGCCTCTTTGAGTGCTTCGTCGTGTTTGTCGTCGGAAGAGAGAATGGAGGCTCGCCGCATTCTGATCCAGCAGTTTTCCGGAGAAAGACTTTCGGCGATCTTTTGGTAATGCCAGGCTCTATCAAAATCCCGATAGATAGAGAATAGATCGGCCTGATAGCTAAGCAACTCATCGTAAGATGGATCCGTCTCTGAACTTTCCTGCGATTTCAGATAGGTCTGAATTTTCGAAAGCGCTTTCCATGGGCCGAATTTTTCGTGAATTCGAAACAGGCCGTTAAATTGAGCGCGGGGATCCTCGGGGAATTCCCGGTACACTTGGAGGTTGATGAGATCGGACTGTCGACATGCGCCTCGAATATTGAGAAGTCGCGCGGCGATCGATTTTCCAATACGGCAGTCTACCGTCTCCGGGGAACTGATCGATGTGAACCACTCCCAGGCAGCATTGGATTGTCCATTTTCGATCCAGTGGGTGATGGACTCCTCGTCGTTCGGGGAAAAGTGATGGGTTGATTCGATGGCGTTGTTTACCATATGGGGAAAATTGTAGGTAAGGGGAATATTGGAAGTCAATCCAATTGTTCCCTGATAAGTTCGAGACGCTTCTCTGTGTGAAGGTTAGAGATTTCCCGGACAGAGGTATTCGAGCTGCTTTGCCGTGGCCCAATCAGCTTCGCCCCAGTAGTCAATATCGAGCTGAAGTTTCGATATCGAAAGGGGTGGGAAGGACTGGTATTCCGGTTCAACCTGGAGCATCTGGGAAAATTCACTCATCCCGGGGTTGTGACCGATAATCATGGCGGTGGCGCAACCTTCCGGCAATTGCTGGACGACCTGGAGCCATACATTTGCCGGGGCGAGGTACCAGTTCTCGTCCTGGACGATTTCATCCTCCGGAAAATTGATTTGTTCCGCGATGAGCCGCGCGGTGCTCCGCGTACGGTTGGCTGAGCTGGCTCGGATCGCTTCGATGGCGGGATGATAATCGAGAAGGTGTTGGCCCATCTTCTCACAGTTGGACGCGCCGATATCACTGAGAGGGCGATCGTAATCGTTTCCCTGAAAATCACGACAGGGCATGGCATGCCGAACGGCAAAAAGTGTTTTCATTAGTAGTCCGGTTCGCTGGTAAGATTGATGCGGAAAAAGTCGTGGAAAAGTTGTCTGAAAACCGGTTTTTTGAAATCAGGAACCCAGGAAATATCAAATTCTTTAGGCTCAATCCACTTGTAGCGGATGAATTCCTGACCATCGAGAATGATGTCGCTTTTCTTTCCGCGATAGTCGCAGAGGAAATAGGTTTGTTCCTGACCGCGAAACTGGCCTTTTTTCAAATGCCCATCGGGAAAGGTGTAGCGGTAACCAGTGCGACAGGATCTCAGGGTGTATTGCCTGCTGGGGATGCCGACCTCCTCTTTGACCTCCCGGTAAAGTGCGGCGATGAGATCTTCACCTTCGTCGACTCCGCCTTGTGGAAATTGCCACGAATTGGTGTGGTCTTTACGCTGGCAGATCAGGATCAATCCGGTTTTTCGCTTCCGGAGGATCGCTGCCACGTTTGGTCGAAAGAGGTCCATAAGAGAAATTTAAGATAGGTGAAATAAATAGCTTTCAATCCCATTAGGATTGCTGCAAGATCCTCAGGTGAAAAAGACGTCGCGCAACTTTCTTTTGGGCTATGTTCGAGGTGTGATTCTGGGCACACTCGCCGCTGTGGTCATCGCTTTGATCGGGTTGATGGTGCATTGGCAGCCGGAACGCACCGTAAAAAGGCAGGAAGCGACTCTGATTGATGCGATCGAAACGAAGAAAGGTGCGAGATTCCGTCGCCTCCTTTCGAATGAATACAAGGACCGTTGGGGCTTTACTGTTGATGATGCCACCAATGCGATGTTGGATTTGAGAAGTCAGTTTATCGTGCTCGGGGTGATTCCGGAAAATGAAAAGGTGGTCATCAAAGGTCGCTCCGCGACTGTGACCTCACGTCTGACCCTGCGCGGCAACCCGATTGGTGGCGGCAGTCAGGTGATTCAGGAAATTAACCGTCTCAAGGACCCCTGGGTGTTCACCTGGAAAAAACAGAGTTTTCTACCCTCAAGCTGGCGTCTCGTTTCCATTGATAACCCTGCGATTCCCGACAATGTCTGGGGTTATGAGCCCGGATCGATCCGGTCGATGATGGAGGGAAATTGAGTGATGAAAATCGAGCTGGACCAGGCTGAACTCCGTAAACAGGCTGCCCGGGGAAAACTGGCTCAGATTATTCACGGGAACGATGACCGTGACCGTGCCTCAGCACTGGGCGTTGTGGCTGCGACAATGCGGGAGTCGGGCGCTGTGGAGTTGTCTCACCAGATGCTGGAGGAGGCCTTTCAGCTCGATCCGTCTAATCCCGAATTGCAGCGCTCGCTGGGCTTGTCGCGCTGCCGTTTCGGAGACCTTTCCTCCGGTTTAGCGCTCTATGATAAAGGGCGCTGGAAGTTGAAAAGTTTTCAGCCGGTTTACCGGGATTTCCCCCAGCCGGAGTGGCGTGGTGAATCACTCGAAGGCAAAGCGATTCTTCTGTGGGCCGAGCAGGGGATCGGGGATCAGGTGATGCAGGTGCGTTGCTTGCGGTGGATTCTGGAACAGGAACCGAGACGGGTCGCAATCGAGTGCGATTCGAGGCTCCACCGGTTGCTGCAGAATAACTACCCTGAGGTGGAGTTTTATCTTCAGTCCGTTGTTCCCGATCAGGAATTAACGGGAAGTGATTTTGATTTTCAGAGTTCGTTGTTTTCCGCCTGGAAATGGACTTACGCCTTATCGGAAGATGTCAGGACTCCATTTGCACCGTATTTGAAACCCGATTCAAATCTGGTGGATCGCTTTCGCGAGATCTGGGCAAAAAACGGCTGGAACTTCAATGTAGGCATCTCCTGGCGCAGTCAGTCCAAAATGACGGGAGACCGGAAAAGCATTTCTCCAAAAGCGTTATCTCCACTGCTGAAAAATCCCAAAATGCAGTTCCACAACCTGCAGTACGGTTGCGGTTCCGAAGAGTTGGAAGAATTAGTTCCGCAGTTTGGTCGCCGACTGCTCGAAGACACCAGCGGGGATCCGATGAACAATCTCTATCAACTAACCGCCCAAATTTCGGCTCTTGATCTGGTGATTTCGGTCGATAACACCACCGTTCACCTCGCCGGGACGGTCGGTACCTCCTGTCTCGTGATGCTTCCGAAATTTAACGATTGGCGGTGGGGAGCTTCGGGAACGGAGACCTACCTCTACGAGTCCCTTTTCCTGATTCGGCAAAATCAAACGGGGTCCTGGACCGATGTGATTTTGCAAGCGGGCCTAAAGCTAAGAGAGTTCTCCGAAGGTCGACAAGGTTGAGGCTTTAGGGTAGAGTTCGTGGAATGATGAAGATTTTTTGGTTCTTAATTCTAGTGATTGCAGTGGTGGGAAATTCGTCCGGACTGCAGGCTCAAAATAACACCGGTCAACAGACCTCAGGTGTCAGCGAGGGAACTCCGGGTTTTTGGGAAATTGACACCCCGGGTGGAAAGTTTTTTTCGCGAATCGATCACATTTCGTCAGTCAGTCAGCACGAATATGTGATCGATGGAACGGTTAAAGTCTACGAATGCACCATTTCGGTGACCGGCGGATTGATTGGGCGGTTTTATTACATCGAGCCAGTCGGTGCGGGAAACAGCACCATCTCGAGTAGCAATACCTTCAACCGGGCTAAAGATATTGCCAACCGGGTCACCAACAAAGGTGGTATGGGTGATGCCGAGCATATTGTGACGAAGCATTATCCCGATACGACTCATGCGAAGACTTCCGAATACCGCTTCAAATACAAAGACACCATCGGTCGAATTTATCAGCACGCTCACAATGCGATTGTGCGCGACCGGGGACGGGGCAAAGAGAATAAGATAACGATTCGCGAATAAACAGCTCACCCTGAGAAGCGAACGGATTTATGAGATATCGCGAAATTCCGCACACTGATCTCAGTGTGTCAGTGATTGGCCTGGGCACGATGACCTGGGGGCAGCAGAATACCGAAGCGGAAGGTCATGAGCAGATGGAATACGCCCTCGAGCAGGGCGTCAATCTTTTCGACACCGCAGAGATGTATCCGGTGCCACCTGAGCCCGGTACCTGTCATGAAACCGAGAAAATCATTGGAACATGGTTCGCCAAAAGCGGGATGCGTGATGAGGTCCTGCTGGCGACGAAGGTGGTGGGGCCGGGCCCGCATGTCACTCACATTCGTGACGGGGGAGGGCTTGATCGAGCCAACTTGACTGCCGCTTTGGAGGGAAGCTTGCAGCGCCTTCAAACGGATCGGATCGATCTTTATCAACTGCATTGGCCTTCCCGCCCGGTGCCGTTATTTGGAACCCGCGATTACTCTCCGCCAAAAAACGAGAACGCGGATTCTCTGGAGGAAACTCTCGAGGTTATGGCGGAATTCGTTAAAGCCGGAAAAATTCGTTACGTCGGACTTTCCAATGAAACCCCGTGGGGTGCGATGACCTGCCTGGAACTCGCGAAAACCAAAGGGTTGCCGCGAATGGTGACGATTCAGAATTCCTACAATTTGCTGAACCGTTGTTTCGATTCTGGGCTGGCCGAGATCTGTCACTACGAAGGGTTACGCCTCCTGGCCTATTCGCCCCTCGCTTTCGGGAAACTCTCGGGCAAGTACCGGGGAGGAAAAATGCCTGACGGGGCACGGATCACACGTTGGGAGCGTTTCGCCCGCTACAACGGGCCCAATTCCGATGCCGCAATCGAAGCCTATGCAAAAATCGCAGAAGATGCCGGCCTTGACCTCGCTCAGATGTGTCTGGCCTGGGTGAATGACCGCTTTCATGTGGCCAGTAATTTGATCGGCGCGACGACGATGGAGCAATTGAAATCGAATATCGCGAGCGTCGATATCCAGCTTCCCGGAGAGGTGAGAAAAGCGATCGATACCGTTCACCACCGGATCCCCAATCCCTGTCCCTGATTTTCCTGATGCGGAGCGACGTAATTTCGGTAGAATATTATATGAGGAGTCGTTTTTTAACACTGAGCTTTGTCGTCATTTTACTCGGTTCGTCGGCGCAGGCTCAGCAACGGGTCTTCACCAACAAAGAGGGCGTCAAAATTTCAGCCGAGATCGTTTCGGTGAATCCCGATTGGAAAAAGATGACGATCCGGAAAGATGGCAATTCGTTTGCGATCGAACCGAAAGTGTTGGTTCTCGATGACCAGCAATATGTCAAAAACTGGCTCCGCGAGCGTGGGATCACGGCCCCGATCGATCCGGCGAGTGCGCCTGTTGAAAATACTGTAATGCCTCCTGATGCGCCGTCTGTCATGACGGTTGATCCCTCGCAGACGCGGTTTGAAGTGGTCGTAAAGCGGAAGCTACTCGAATCCGATCGGAAAAAATACAGCACTTATGTTCGTCTCGAGACGAAAAAGTACGCTTACGATATCACCGTGACGAGTCAGGGCCGGGAAACCGTTCCCCCTGTGAAAATCGGATACGCTTTGGTTTGGAAAGAAGGGGTGTCGTTTGACGAAGGGATGACCACTTACAGCCTCTTTTCAGGGAGCAAAAACCAGTTTGCAATGAAAGGGGAGAAAGAATTTCCCCAGCTCAGTTACAATCGGGCGGAAACCTTCACGACCGATGCGGTGGAGATGAATACCGTGGTTTATGAGGGAGGCGAGAACTACGGCGAAGATGAATTTCTCGGCGTGCTCGTCAAAATCGAACTCGCTGACGGCACCAGCTTATACGAATTTGCGAATACCGAAGCGGGAAGCAACAAACTGACCTGGGAAGCAGCGAAGGCGCTCTCTTCCACATCTGGTCGCAGCATTGTGAGCGCGCCTCTGGTTACGGACGACCGTTACAATCTTCAGCTTAAAAAAGGGCAGTCTCATCCCGGACCGATTAATTTTGCGAATAAGCGGATCACAATTTCCGCAAAAGTCGATCCGGATGTTCAATCGCCTGACGGAGTCATCGTCGCCATCGGGGGAAGTGAAAAGGGGATGTCTTTGTATGTCAAAGATCGTCAGGTCTACGGCTGTATCCGCAGTGATGCCGATGTCAAATGGGTCGCAAAACCGACTCCTCTGGGTGCTTTCGAAGCGGTCGCTTCATTGAATGCATCGGGTTTGAGTTTGTCGATCAATGCTGGCAGTGCCGCCCAGAGATCGGATGTGGAACTGTTCGATCGCTCCAGCAATGACGGAGTCGATATCGGCAGGGATACCGGTGAGTTGGCCGGTGATTATGCAGCGGATTTTGATTTTGATGGCGGGATAGAAGACGTCAGAATTCTGATACGCGAATAATTCAGTTGCCTCTCGCGTGATCCAAGCTTTTGTCGCGGGAGTATGAGTTATCAAATCGCAGTTCTTCCCGGTGACGGAATTGGCCCGGAAGTGATGGCAGAGGCCATCAAAGTTCTTAATCGTGTTTCAGAGAAATTTGATCTCAGTTTCGAGACCGAAGAAAAGCTCGTCGGTGGAGCGGCGATTGATGACAGCGGATCTCCGCTTCCTCAGGACACGATCGAAGCCTGCGAAAAGGCCGATGCCATTCTCTTCGGTTCCGTCGGTGGTCCCAAGTGGGAAACGCTCCCTCCCGATCAGCAGCCGGAGCGGGGTGCTCTTCTGCCTTTACGGAAACATTTCGGGTTGTTCGCCAACCTTCGTCCCGCCGTTTGTTTTCCGGCTTTGACTCATGCCTCACCGGTGAAAGAGGACCGCATCAAAGGCGGTTTTGATGTGCTTTGTGTCCGCGAATTGACCGGCGGAATTTACTTCGGCTCACCAAAAAGCATCGAAGAAGTCGATGGGGAAAAAGTGGCGATCGATACCATGGTTTACAAAACCAGCGAAATTCGCCGCATTGCTCATGTGGCGTTTACGGCGGCTCAAGGTCGCGGTAAGAAGGTGACCTCGATCGACAAAGCGAATGTGCTTCGCAATGGAATTCTCTGGCGCGAAGTGGTCGAAGAAGTCGCCGCAGATTATCCGGATGTGACGCTTGAGCATCTCTATGTTGATAACGCTGCGATGCAGTTGATTTCACGCCCGAAAGAGTTTGATGTCGTGTTGGCTCCGAATCTGTTTGGCGATATTTTGAGCGACGAAATGGCGATGATCGCCGGGTCTCTCGGGATGCTTTCGAGCGCCAGTCTCGGGGAAAGTAAAGGGGATGGACTCTACTACGGCATGTATGAGCCGAGTGGCGGAACCGCACCTGACATCGCAGGAAAAGGGATCGCCAATCCAATCGCTCAGATCCTCTCCGCAGCGATGATGCTTCGATTTTCTTTTGGTCTGGGCGACGCGGCTGACGCAATTGAAGGCGCAGTCAAAGCGGTGATCGACGACGGACTTCGCACCGGGGATATTTTCACCGGCGACGCTTCCCAGAAGAAGGTTGGCACGTCCGAGATGGGCGATGCGATCGTTGCTAAGATTTAATCATTCAGTTTTCGATTTTTTCCTTCGGACGGTATGGGATTGTACCCTGTACCGTCCGATCTTGTACAGGGTACAATTGCCTTTTTCATGAAAACGCTTTCGATCGTTCGGCATGCGAAATCGAGTTGGGATTTTCCGAATCTCAGTGACCGCGACCGGCCGCTGAATATGAGGGGAAACAGCGATGCGCCGATCATGGGGAAAAGGTTTAAGGAGGCCATGGGCACTCCGGAGTTACTGATCAGCAGCCCGGCGGTGCGAGCCTGGGATACGGCGCACATTTTTGCGCGGGAGATTGATTTCCCGATGGATGAGGTGGTACCGGAGCTGCGGCTCTATCATGCGTCGGTCCCGGAAATCATCGGAGTCATCGCTGAGCTGGGAGGTAACTTTGATCACCTCATGGTTTTCGGTCATAACCCGGGACTCACTGATTTGGCGAATCATTTTTCCCCGGGCTTGACCGATAATCTTCCCACTGCCGGGGTTGTGAGTTTGGAGTTCCAAATTGAGCAGTGGGATCTATCAGGCAATCGGGAAGGAGCCGTGATCCATCACGATTACCCGAAAAAGTGGAAGGCTGATTAGCGCTGAAAGGTGATATATTTCGGATTCTTCAGCATCGCGATCTGACGTTTCAAAGAGGCAATTTCCCGGTTTTTGCTGTGAAGATTTTTTGAGTTGTCGGCGTAGGCGCGCTTCAATTTATCGTTCAGATAGCAAACCTGCTGGGCAAGCTTCGCTTTCTCGCTGCTAAGCCATTTGTTGGTCGATTCGAGCTTTTTGTTGGTTGATTGATACCAATTGTTCGTCGATTCCAACTTTTTGTTGGTGGAGACATACCAGTTGTTCGAGCTTTCGAGTTTCTGGTTGGATGCCAAATATTGCGCAGACAAAGACTGCAATTTCTGTTTCTCCGAACGAACAGCGGCGAGACTGGACTCGAGACTTTCGTTGTCGGATTGGGCTGACCGGAGATTTTTCTCAAGTTGATCGTTTGTAGCGAGGAGGTTTTCCTTATCGCTGGAGAGAGTTTGATTTTCGGCTTCGAGTTTGGCCTGATTGCTTTCGAGCATCTGAACCTGCTTCAAAAGTTCGTCGATTTGACTCTGCGATTGGTTCAGGTTTTTGGCCTGTTGGGAAATGGTTTGCTTCTGGTTATCGATCCGGGAGGCGTTAATCGATGCGAGTTCGATCTGAATCTCGTCTTTGGTTTGGATCGCGAGCGGGTGTTTGGGATCGATTGTGAGCACCTTTTCATCGATCATTTTCAATGCTCCGAGGAGGGCAGCTTCGCGACCGGGGAGACCCACCTGATCGACGGTTTCCAATACGGGCAGCAATGCCTTGTAAGCTTGCTGGCGAACCATCGCCGCTTCTTTGCGCTCCCCTTTGGTATTACCGACGGTGGTGAGCAAGGCGGCGAGGGCTCCGAAAATGACGAGAGCCCACAGACTGATGAATCCGGTCATCAGGAAGCGGGAGGATTGCTTTTTTTTCAGCGCCTTTGCCGGGACGGGGAGGCTCTTCTTTGAGGGCTCCCCGGTTCTGGGTGCTTCCTTCTTTCTGAGAGTGGAGACAGTTGACTCAAGCGGGATTTTGTTTGGATTCATACCTTCTGATAGGGAAGGTATGAAACCGGGTTTCCACTTTTTAGAAAAAAACCATAAAACGCTGACGGGGAGCGAATCAGTTGAAGAGGAGCATCTGCGGATCTTCTTCTTCGACGTGCTCTTTTACCGTTTCCGATCGCTTCCGGCGGGGCGCCCGCTTCTTTGTTTTGGCTTCCTCTGCGATCGGGACGGCGGCACCACCTTCCAGACTGGCAAGAATGTCCTTGGCCCGGTCGACAATGGAATCCGGTAATCCGGCCAATCTAGCGACCTGAATCCCGTAGCTGCGATCGGCGGCTCCGGGAACGATCTGTCTCAGGAAAATGATCTGATCGTTCCATTCCCGAACCGCCACACTGTAGTTTTTAACCCCTCGTCGCGAATCGGCGAGTTCGGTCAGTTCGTGGTAGTGAGTGGCAAAGAGAGTGCGCGCTTTCACCGTGTCGTGAAGATGCTCTGACACACTCCAGGCGATGGAAAGCCCGTCGTAGGTTGCCGTCCCGCGACCGATCTCATCGAGAACGACGAGGCTGCGGTCTGTGGCGCTGTTAACGATCACAGCGGTCTCTGTCATTTCCACCATGAATGTGGAGTGACCGCGGGCGAGGTCGTCACTGGCACCGACCCGCGTGAAAATCCGGTCGACGAGCCCGATTTCGGCTGATTGAGCGGGAACAAAACTCCCGATCTGAGCCATCAAAGTGATTAACGCGACCTGACGGATGTAGGTCGACTTACCGGACATGTTGGGACCGGTAATCAGAATCTGTCGCTGCTCATCACCGTCGAGAACGGTGTCATTAGGCACGAATTTTTCCTCTCCGATATTCTGGTCGAGGACAGGATGGCGGCCCTGAACGATGTGAAGATTCCGGGTTTCGTTCAAAACCGGACGGCAGTATCCAAAAAGCCGGCTCGTTTCGGCAAAGGAGACCAAAACGTCGATTTCAGCGAGCGCCGCAGCGGTTTTCTGAATCGCTTCGAGGTGTTCGAGAACGGTTTCGCGGAGATTGAGAAATTCCTCGTATTCCAGAGCGCGAAGCCTCTCATCGGAGCCGAGGATTTTGTTTTCCATTTCCTTCAGTTCCGGCGTGATGTAGCGCTCGGCATTGGCCATGGTCTGTTTCCGGGTGTATTCCGGCGGCACCTTGTCGAGATTCGACTTGGTGATTTCGATGAAATACCCGAACACATTGTTGTATTTCACTTTCAATGAAGGAATGCCGGAGCGCTCCTGTTCTTTGACCTGCAGCTCGGCGATCCACTGCTTGCCTTCGGTCGCACCTTTTTTCAACTCGTCGATCGCGGCGCTGTAGCCTTCGGCGAAGATTCCACCGTCCTTGATCGTTGCTGGTGGTTCGTCGACGAGTGCTTTGCTGAGTAGCCCGACCAGATCGGTAAAATCACCGAGTTGTTGATGGAGGCGGTCGCACAGCGAGCCGCCCTGAATCGCATCGACATGAGCTTTCACTTCGGGAACTTTCGCCAGTGAAATCTCGAGTGACTTCAAATCACGCCCATTTCCGGAACCCTGGCTCAAACGGCTCAAAGTCCGTTCGATATCGCGAATTTCTTTGAGGGATTCCTGAACCTGAGTGAGGACAAAGTGTTGGTTCCCTGCGGCTTCGACCATTTCCTGCCGGGCCACGAGTTCCTTGAGATCCCGAATCGGATGGAGGACCCAGTCCCGCAGTTTCCGGGCACCCATTGGGGTTGCGGTCCGGTCGATCGCCCCGATCAGGCTGTGTTTGACGCCTCCGGAACGACTGGTGATCAGATCCAGGTTTGCCTGGCTCGCCGCATCGATAAGCACAAAATTCTCCGAATGATAGGTGCTGAGTGTCCGGACGTGGTCCATTTTTCTACGCAACTGAGTTTCCACATAGTGAAGAATCGCGCCGGCGGCACAGACCGCAGCCACACAGTCGGCGCAGCCAAATCCATCGAGGGTCTGCACCTTGAAATGTTGTTTCAGGGCATATTCCGCCTGATCATAAAGGAAGGTGTAGCCATCGTAATCCTGAGAGTTGGCGAGCAGGTCGAAGAGCTCACTCTGTTCGTCTGAAAACAACAGTTCACTGGGTCGGAGGCGGGAAAGTTCGTCAAAGAGACCGTCGATTTCTTTGAATTCGGTGAGTTTGAATTCGCCGGTGGTGTGCTCGAGGTAGGCGAGTCCAAAACGGCGCTTCGCTTTGTAGACCGCCGCGAGGTAGTTCGATTTTTCCGAATCGAGCAGATTCATGTCGTCGATCGTTCCCGCACTGATAATCTGAGCGATTTCCCGCTCCACGATTTTTCCGGGCTGCGGCGCGGTAGTCTGCTCGGCGATGGCGACGCGTTTTCCGGCACGGACCAGTTTCGCGATATAGCCTTCTGCGGCGTGATAGGGGACTCCGCACATCGGAATGCCGTTTCGCTTAGTCAGAGCGGCGTTGAGGATCGGTGATGCCCGCACCGCGTCGTCAAAAAACATCTCGTAGAAGTCTCCGAGACGGTAAAGCAAATAGACATCGTCCGGCAGGCTGCGGCGCATGTCCATGTACTGCTTCATCATCGGAGTCAGCTTGGTCGGTTTGTCTTCTGTGTTTGCCATCGCGATTTATCTTAGAGAGGTGGATTATCAGGGCAACTACAAATCCCCGAAACCTTCCATTCCGTGAAAACGGAAAAGTTTGGCTGTTATGTCAAATAACGGCCTGATAGTTTTTTCGAAGCATAGAGTCATGAACAAAAGTTACAACGTCGGAGTGATTGGATATGGATGGGCTGCTCAGGCTCATATTGATGCGATAAATGGAACAACTCAGGGAAATGTGGTCGCCGTGTTTTCCTCCCGGCCTCTCGACGAGGCGGAGTTATCCAAGTCTCATGGCGGGCAAATTCGAGCCTATCAGCGGGTCGAGGACATGCTCGCAGATCCCGGGATCGATGTGGTTTCGATTACCAGTTATCCCAAACAACACCGGGAGCAGGCGATTGCGGCGGCCAATGCCGGGAAACACATCATTCTGGAAAAGCCGATGGCTTTGAACTGGGAGGACTGTTCCGCGATTTACGATGCCGTTCAGGCCAACGGCGTGAAAGCGACGGTTTGCTTTGAAATTCGCCATATTTCCCAGTTTTTAACGACCACTTCTTTGATTGAGGAAGGTCTGATCGGCGACATTCACTACGGCGAAATCGATTACTATCATGGAATCGGGCCCTGGTATGGTCAGTACCGGTGGAACACGACCCGTGAAAACGGGGGTTCCAGTCTGCTCTCGGCAGGCTGCCACGCCCTCGATGCATTGATGCTCTGCATGGGGAACGATGTGGTGGAAGTGTCGAGTTACGCAACAACTTCGAAAAACGACATTTTCCAGAAATACGAATATCCCACCTCCACGGTATCGATTCTGAAGTTTGCCAATGGTGCAGTCGGAAAGGTCGCTTCGATCATCGACTGTCTGCAACCCTATTATTTTCACACTCATCTCGTGGGGAGCGAAGGGTCGATTCTCGACAACAAAATTTACTCCTCGAAATTACATCTCCGGGACAAATCGTGGACCGAGTTACCAATTGCGCTGGCTGACTCCGGGGATGTCCACGATCACCCTTATCAAGATCAGTTTCAGGCGTTTTTCGATGCCCTTGACGAAGGTCGCGACACTGAGCGAACCAGCATTCAGGAAGCGATCAAAACCTTCAAAGTGCTTTTTGCCTGCGATAAATCCGCCGAGGAAGGTCGCCCCGTGAGACTGGCGGAAATTGGATAGCGTGGATTTGGTTGAGCCCTGCTGCTTACGTGGCTTGCAGTGGGGTGATCTCCTTTTATAATTTGGTTATGTCCCGTTATATTCTGGCTCTTGATCAGGGCACCACGAGTTGCCGCTCGATTATTTACGACAATTCCGGCGATACGGTGGCGATCGAACAGGCTGAGTTCACTCAGATTTTTCCCCAACCCGGATGGGTTGAGCACGATGCGGTGGAAATTTGGGAAACTCAGTTAAAAACCGCGCAGGAGGTCATCAAAAATTCAGGTATCACGGTGGAAGAGATCGCCGGGATTGGCATCACCAATCAGCGGGAGACCACTCTGGTTTGGGATCGGAAAACGGGTCAACCGGTTTCAAACGCTATCGTATGGCAGGACCGGCGCACCGCCGACTACTGTCGCAGACTCAGTGAGGATAAAAATGCGGCGCCGAATATCCAGCTTCGCACCGGCCTGGTGATTGATGCATACTTTTCAGGCTCCAAACTTCGCTGGATTCTGGAAAACGTCGAAGGCGTCCGGGAACGGGCCGAGGCGGGCGAACTGGCTTTCGGGACGATGGATTCATGGCTGGTATGGAACCTGACCGACGGAAAACTCCACATCACCGACGCAACGAATGCGAGCCGCACCATGCTGTGCCGGATCGACACCGTGGAATGGGACGATGCCCTGCTCCAGGGTTTCGATATTCCGCGCGCCATGTTGCCTGAGATCCGCCAAAGCAGCGAAATCTACGGCTCCTGTGAAGATTCCTTTTTCGGGAAATCCATTCCTCTCGCCGGTATTGCCGGGGATCAACATGCGGCTCTGTTCGGGCAGGCCTGTCATTCCTGCGGTATGGCGAAGAACACCTACGGGACCGGTTGTTTTCTCCTGATGAACACCGGCACGGACAAGGTGATTTCGGAGCACCAATTGCTCACTACGGTGGCGTGGCAGATCGACGGCGTGACTGAGTATGCTCTGGAAGGCGGCGTCTTTATCGCCGGGGCAGTGGTACAGTGGCTTCGCGACCAACTGGGGATTATCAAAACCTCTGCGGAGATCGAGGAACTGGCCGCAACGGTGGAGGATCCGGCCGGAGTCTATTTTGTGCCTGCTTTTGCCGGTCTCGGAGCGCCTCACTGGGACGGATTTGCCCGGGGGACCATTGTCGGGATGACCCGGGGCACTAACAAGGCTCACATCGCCCGGGCGGCACTGGAAGCGATTGCTTTTCAATCCATGGAGCTGATAGAAGCGATGGAGAAAGATTCCGGAATCGAATTAACGGAGCTGAGAGTCGACGGCGGCGCAACCCAGAACGATTTGCTCATGCAGATTCAGGCCGATCTCCTCGACGTCCCCGTGGTCCGCTCCACCGTCCATGAAACCACCGCGCTGGGAGCCGCTTATCTCGCCGGTCTGGCGACCGGTGTCTGGGCAAATCGCGAAGAAATTGCCGCAAACTGGAAGGAATCAAAACGCTACCTGCCATCGGAGGAAGGAGCCTCGATCCGCGAGCGGTCCGGCTGCTGGAAACGCGCTGTGGAGCGCTCCAAAAACTGGGTGGAGGATTAATCTCGAGTGACTGTACCCTGTACCGTTTCGGGCTGTGCCCTGTACAGTCACCGGTTGTACAGTGTACCGTGGCTATTCGGCGTGAATCACAAAGAGCGTGGTGTCATCCCGCCCCGCTTCTTTGTAGGCTCTTTCCAGAAGATTCATGGTGACGCCTTTAGGTGTGTTGTTGGTCAGGCCGGCCATCAGAAACTCCTGTTCGATGTGTTTGTCCCAGAGACCGTCGATAAGGCCGTCGGAACAAATCAAATACCAGTCGCCCTGTCGGACTCGCGAGCTGTTGACGTCGGGATGGATGAAAAGGCATTGAGCCCCGATCGCCTGAGTGAGAATATTCTTTCTCGGATTCACCCGGGCTTCTTTCTCGTTGATCTTTCCTTCTTTGAGAAGACGACCGACAAAGGAATGATCCTCGGTCAACTGCTCAAGCCTGCCGTTCCGGAACCGGTACAAGCGGCTGTCGCCAACATGGGCGTAGTGAATTTCGCCCCGGCTGAAAAGTGAACAAACCACGGTAGCTCCCATATCGTCGACTTCCGGGCGCCCTTCCGCGGTGCGAAGGATGTGTTCGTGAAGCGTCAAAATGGTCTTTTCAAGCAACGCGGACGGATTGCCTATCCCGTTGTAATCGCCCAGAAGTGCCGGAATAATTACGTGAAGCTGCGACACGACCAACTCGCTGGCCAGTGCTCCGCCGGAGTGACCGCCCATCCCGTCGCTCAAGGCAAAGGCGAGGGGACCATCGCTGATTTTGCGACGGCCTTGTAAACTCTCGGATTTCGCCCAGCCCGATTCCGAGCCGAATACCGCGAGACTGTCCTCGTTGTCCGGCTTGCGGGCGCCGCTCCGGGTCGTTCCGAACCATTCCAGACCCACGGGTTGTTTGGACTCCATGGGGTTCCCCAGAATGGTGGCTTCTTCAAAATTGATGATACAAAAGCGACCGCGATTCGAATCAAAGGTGAGATTTTCGGGTCGGGGATCGGCATGGATCACTCCGAACTCATCCTTGAGCATCTCGAAAATCGCATTGAGACGTTCCTCGGGCAGATCCTGAACCAGTGGGCCGCAGCTGGTGGTCGTGATCGTCAACGTTTCCCGGTCCAGTTCCAGGATTCGGGGCACAAAGTCGCATCCGCGGGCCTCTAATTCTTCGAGGGCTCGAGTTTCGTTTTCGAATCGTTCGTCTTTATTGGGTCCGCAAAAGGTTTTATGAACTTTGCCATCGTAACCGATGCGGATTTGGGAGCGAATGCCATCCTTGGCGAATATCATGGGCGGATAGATTCGGGATTGATAAAGGTTAAGTCAAGAAGGGAAGTCGTATATGGACATAGGATGGAACCCGTTCTAGGCTTTCGAGTTCCATTTTTATGCAATTTCTCCATCCGATTTACCTCTGGTTACTCGCTCTGGCTGTGATTCCCGTCATGCTCTACCTTTTCCGGCGGAAGTCGAAACAGGTTAATGTTAGTACGATGGTGTTTTTTAAGACCCTGGCAAGGGAACATCAGGAGAGCGCCTGGCTTCGCAAATTGAAGAAGTGGCTGTCGTTTGCGCTGACGATTCTGGTCCTGCTCGCCTCGGTTTTTTCCCTGTCGCGGCTGATTCGGGTCGGGGAAGGGGATGGAAATTATAGAACTTATGTGGTGTTGTTGGATCGCTCCGCGTCGATGGCATTGGAGGATGAAAACGGCGTTTCCCGTCTCGACCGGGCCAAACAAATCATCGCGGACCGGATCGAATCGGTTCCGGAGGACGCCGGACTGGCTCTGGTGGTTTATGATAATCGGCCGCTCATTATCCAGCCGAGAACCCTGATTCGGCGGGAGTTTCTGTCCCGTCTCGACGAGATCAAAATCCGCCCCATCGCGGGGGATGTTTCCACGGCAATGGATTCCGCTTTGATGCTGGCGGGGCACGAAACGCCCGCTTTGGTAATTCACGCCGGTGATTTCGGGAATCCTGATGTGGCCAGTCCCAACTTGCCTGATCACGTATCGGTCGAACTGGTGAATGTCGCTCTCGAAACTCCGGTAAACGTGGGAATCACCTCATTTCAAATCCGGAAATCACCACTCGAGCAGGACAGCTACGATGTTCACGCGCAGGTGACCTTGAACCGCGACGCACCAGAGGCAAGAGAAGTCCATCTGGAGCTTTTTGTGGGCGGCGTGCCTTCGCAGGTTCGGGATTTTGACCTCGAACCGGGAGACCGCGAGACCTTTGAATTTCGAGTCCGTGGCGCTGGAGGACAGATTCTGAGGGTGAACGTTGCGGCGGAGGGCGACAGCTTTGCGCTCGACGATACCGTGATTTCCCCGCTGCCGCGCTCCCAACCTATCGTCGCCGTATGGATTCGGGAAAATTCGGACGAGAAGCCGCAGGATGCCTACACGAGTCTCGCCCTGAGTGCGATTCAGGAATCGGGAACTCTGGAACTGCTCGCGGGAACGCCCGAGCAGTGGCCTCTGAAGCACGATATCGATGCGGTCATCTTCGATGGCTGGCTTCCCGATGAATGGCCAACTGATTTACCCGCCGTCGTGATCAACCCACCGGGAAGCTCCGGTCCGATTGTCGCTCAGAAGCTGGAAAGCCCGATTCCCTATGACTCCGTTCGGGTAGGTAATGAAGATCATCCCGTGCTTTTCCGGGTCAGCAGTTCGCGTGTCGCGCTCACTCAGACGTCAATTTTTCAGCCTTCGGGATCTTTTGAGCCACTCTGGATCGCCGGTCGTGAACCGATCCTGGCTGCCGGGGAAGTGGAGGGGCAGCGTCTCGTCGTGATGGCGTTCTCGCCTCAGATGTCAGAGCGTCTCCCTTTGACCGCTTCGTTTCCGCTTCTTCTCGGAAACTCCGTTTTCTGGGCGGTGGAAGGCTCTGACGAGTATAAAAAACGGATCAATAACTTATCGACCGGCGAATTTGTCGATGTCGAAGGCGAGACGATTGCCTGGACGGAGTGGAAAAACGGCGGAATGCGGCGTCGGGAACTTCCGCTCGATTCCACCACGATTGAAATGGTCCGCACCGGGATCTGGCAGACCAGTTCTGACATGGTGGGGACGTCTCACCTCCTCTCGGCCAATGAATCCGACCTGCCCGGCATCTCAAAAGACGAGCTGATGAAAATGGAACAAAGTGGTGTCGGGAAAAGTGGGCTGGGGAGTTTGGTCCGGATATTTTTGACGCTGATCGTGGTGGTTTTGCTTCTCGAAAGTTGGCTGTTTCACCGTCACGCCGTTTACTGAGCCGGTTTACTCGTCGGTCAGAGTCACAATGTGGCCGCCGGACTTCTCATCGACCTCCAGTTCGAGAAGACCCCGTTTTTCGGCTTCTTCGAGGACACTGCTGAAGCTTTTGAACCCATGATAGCGCTCGTTAAAGCCCGGGTTAATCCTCTTAATTGCCTGTTTGATCATAGACCCCCAAATTTTCGATTCGTCGCCACGCTCCTCGATCATGGATTCCACCGTTTGAACGATGAGGTCGATCGCTTTTTCCCGTCGGGCCGACTTTTCTGAATTTTCCTCTTTTTCGACTTCAACCGCATTACCGGAAGTGGGGGATTGGCGCGGGTTTTTCTTTGGATTTGGCTTTCGTTTCTCCTTCCGGATCACCAGATCGTCGTAAAAGATAAATTCGTCACAGATCGAGACGAAAAGCTCGGAGGTTGAATTTTTGACCCCGACTCCGATCACAATTTTATCATTTTCCCGGAGTTTACTGACCAGCGGCGAAAAATCGGAGTCACCGCTGATAATGACAAAAGTATTGAGGTGATTTTTTGTATAGCAAAGATCAAGGGCATCGACCACCATCCGGATATCAGCCGAGTTCTTACCCGACTGCGAGAGATGCGGGATATCGATCAGCTCGAAGTTTGATTCATGCATCCCGCGCTTGTACTTCTGGTAGCGGGTCCAGTCGCAATAAGCTTTCCGGACCACAACGTTTCCTTTCACCAGAAGCCGCTCGAGGACCTTTTCGATCTCGAATTTGGGGTATTTGGATTGCTGGGCACCAAGAGCGACATTTTCGAAGTCGGCGAAAATGGCAAGGTTACGGGTTTCAGAATTATCGGATGACATGGATGACCTCACTTAAAAAGGGTTCCCCCAAATAGCCAGCCGAAAGATCAATTAAGCCAGATTATTGAGATCTTTCCAACACCGGTCCTGCCACGATTCGATTCCAAGCTCGGCGAGTTGGACGCCTTTGGCTCCTTCCATCAGATCGTAGGGAAAGGGTTCATCGAGGACGACGTGGCGGATAAACATCTCCCACTGGATTTTAAAAGCGTTATCAAACTCAGTGGTATCGGGCACTTCCTGCCATCCCTCGAAAAAATTGATCGGTTGCTCGATGTCGGGATTCCAAATGGGTTTCGGAGTGGCGCCGAGCGGTTGCACCCAGCATTTGCGGAGTCCAACGATGGCAGACCCGTGACTGCCATCAACTTGCATGACGAGAAGATCATCTCTCCGGACCCGCACATCCCAGGAACTGTTAAACTGGCAGACGATGCCGTTTTCCAATTCAAAGGTGGCGTAACAGGAATCGTCTGCGGTGCAACTATAGGCATTTCCCTGTTCATCGACACGTTCCGGCATGTGAGTAGCCCCGTGGCAGGATACACTCTTGACTTTGCCGAAGGTGTTATCGATTACATATCTCCAATGGCACAGCATATCGATAATGATTCCGCCGCCATCTTCTTTTCTATAGTTCCAACTGGGTCGTTGCGCCGGTTGGTTTTCATCGTGTCCGGTGAAAACCCAGTAACCGAACTCTCCGCGAACCGACAGGATTCGGCCAAAGAAACCCTGATCGATCAGAGTTTGCAGTTTCCGGATTCCGGGCAGCCAGAGCTTGTCTTGAACCACGCCGTTTTTCACCCCGGCTTCCCGACAGACCTTGGCGAGACGAATCGCCTCTTCGGTTGTCACCGCCGTGGGTTTTTCGCAATAGATCGCCTTTCCGGCTTTTGCGGCTATTTCCACAAATTTGGCGCGGTGCAGTGTGGTGCTGGCGTCGAAAAAGATCTGATTGAAATCGTCCTTGAGCGCTCCGTCCAGATCGGTAGTCCAGCGTTCCACACCATGTTTTTCCGCGAGGGCTTTAAGTTTGTTCTCGTTACGTCCCGTCAGGATGGGGTCGACCACGATTCGTTCGTTCGGCGAAACTTGAATACCGCCCTGTTCGCGAATCGCAAGGATTGATCGGATGAGATGTTGATTGGTTCCCATCCGGCCAGTGACGCCATTGAGAATGATACCGATGTTGTGTTCTTTCATATAGTTAGCTGTATTTGAGGTAGGCTTCTTTGATTGAATCGAGGAATTGGTCCTGATCGGAGTTCCACCAGCGATTGGAAAATATCTCTACTTCGTTAAAGCCCTGGAACCCGCTTCTTTCAACCATCGAACGGATTTCCGGAATATTGATACATCCTTCTCCCATTAGCCCACGGTCGTTCAGTAAATCGGTAGTTGGAGTCATCCAGTCGCAGATATGAAAGGCGAAGAGGCGTTCTTTGTCCGCAGTCAATTCAATTTGCTTTGGAAGATCCGGATCCCACCACACGTGGTAGACATCGAGAGCGATTCCGACGAGAGAATGGCTTAACCGGTCACAAACTTCGTTGGCGCTTGCCATGGTATTGATGGCACTCCGATCATCTGCATACATCGGATGGAGAGGTTCGATCGCCAGTTTGATATTTAATTCTTCAGCGAGTGGTAGCACCGCTGCAATGCCATCAGCGATTTGGGTGCGGCTTTGTTCCAGCGATTGCCCGGGGACTGCTCCGCATACGAGAACCACCATCGGGGCTCCCAACTCGGCGGCCTCCCGAACGGCCTGCTTGTTATCTTCAATCGCCTGATCGATACCCGTTTGATCCACAGCCGGGAAAAAGCCGCCGCGACACAGGGAAACAATGTCTATATTACGCTGTCGGAGTCGATCACCGATCTGAGATATATTTTGTCCGTCCAGCCATTGTCGCCACACGGTGATGCCGCCAATTTCCGCTGTGGCATATTTGTCCATCGCGGTATCGATATCCCACGGCTTGGTGGTCATCGTGTGGACACAAAGTTTCGAAAAATCGGTTAAGGGGTTCATGACTGAGCAAGCTCGAAAAGTGGGATATCGAGGCGTTCCGCCACTCGAACCGGTCGGATCAGCGCTTCCTTCATCCGGGCGATTTCGTCGCCCTCGCGAAGATCAGTGCAATCGGGATGAATTTCGGTCGTGTCGATCAGACCAAGAAGATTCAACACGGCTGCGGTGGAATGTTTATAGGCGGCCGCGCTGCCTTCGTGATTGGGACGGAAGACAGCGTCTTCGAGCGACTGAAAGGCTTCGAAAAGTTTCACGACCCGGGAGTCAAAACTCTCTTCTTTCCACATCCGCTTTGCTGCACAAATTAAGGGGCAGGCTGAAACTCCGGCGCCGATCAGCAGGGGTAAGCCCATTTTGATGGCGCTGGCGATTCCATAGTCGTCTCCGCTGTGGGGCGAAAAGTTCAGGTTCTGGTCACGACACATAGCCGCCCAGTAAAGAAAGTGAGGTTCATCGAGAGTTGAAATCTTCCCCCCGACAAATTTGTCATGAGCAGCCAGTTCTTTTAAGAGCCACGGATCATAAGGCGTCGCCCAGGGCACAAAAGCCGGTTCGAGTGCATGAACGATTGCCGGTACCGTGATGTGTTCGGCTATTTCATAGTAGGCATCCCGGCGGGCTTCGTTTCCGAGGATATTAAGTTGGCGCGAGGTCATAATCATTGCCTCCGCGTTATCAAACTCCTGCACGATATCGAGATGGGGGAAATACCATTCAGCATTGAACCTTTCGCCATCTGCACCCACTGCTGTAGTTCCACAGATAATCTTTTGATCGGGGAATAGCGCCCGGAACCGTTCGATTACTTCCCGGTATAGATCGAGACTGAGATTGAAAATGTATCCGGTGTCGGCATTCAGCACAAAAACCATTTCGATCCCGTAGCGTTCTCCACAGGCGATCATCCAGCGGATGCTTTTTTCGAAACCCTCCCAGTCCGGTTTACTGTTTTTAAAAGGAAGTAGAGTGGCGACACAGAGGCGTCCTTCGCTTTGATGATCGGTAAGGGTTTCCTCGGAGGTGTGAGCCCAAATCGTATCTGTCCAGAGAGTGTCGGGCCGGAGGTCATCGATGTGATCTATCATGAGGTGGAACTTACTGAAAAAAAAACGGGCAGTTAGAACAATTTGCGGCTTATTAGCATTATTTTAATACGAAAAATGTGAAGGTTTATGGCCCGGGAATTTTTACCATTGATGATGAAGGATCTGGAGATTGACATTTCCGGTTCAAAAATCAGTCGGGTCGCTTTAAACCGGCACATGCCGAAAGTGGATCAGGTGAAAAGCCATCATCACCCGTTTGATCAATGGCTCCTCTATCTGCGGGGATCGGGGTTCCAATTGATCGGCGAAGAGTCGACTCCGGTGCGAAGGGGATCCTTCATTATCTTGCCCGAAGGACAAAACCACGGGTTTTTGAAAGAGAAAAATCTCAGTCCAATGTGCCTTGCGATTGATATCACGATGGGGGAGAAAACGGAAAATCCTGTCGTCACTCGCATTTCGGGCGAAGCGCTTCTTGCCATCGAACAGACGCTGCATCAACTCGCAGTGGCGACGAAGCACCCATTCCGGTTCGCCGTTGCTGCCGGGGTGCTGAACCTTGTGAAAACTCTGGAATTGGAGCAAACCCGCAATGAAATGATGTCGGGGCGGTATTTGAATCTCGTAAGAAAACAAATCGACCGGTCGGACTTCAAAGACGCAACGCCGGAGGACATTGCCCGGGCCACCGGGAAGAGTCTCAACTACTTGAATCGGCAGTTGAAGAATGAAGCGGGAACCACAGTGGCTCGCCTTCTTACTTCAGGGAAGTTTGAACGTTGCTGCCGGGACCTGGAAAGGACCACGCTCTCTGTCAGCGAAATTGCGGAACAGGTCGGGATTTACGATCAGAACTATTTTGCCCGTTGGTTCCGGAAGCAGTCGGGCCTGAGCCCGACCCAGTGGCGAAACACAAAAGGGCATTAAACAGAGCCGGTTCGTAACGCGGATCCCGTTCTCAGGTCGTACCGGATGTCTTCCGCGCTACCCCGGTTCGCAGGGCGGCCTCTTGAACGGCTGTGGAAACTCTGACCACAACTTCCCGGTCGAACACACTGGGGATGATGTAGTCCTCGGAGAGCGTTTCCTCTTCAATTACCGAGGCCAGAGCCTGTGCTGCCGCCATCTTCATTTCTTCATTAATTTCCCCGGCGCGGCAATCGAGAACCCCGCGAAACAATCCGGGAAAGCAGAGAACGTTATTGATTTGGTTGGGAAAATCGCTGCGCCCCGTCGCAACGATCCGCGCGTGACGAAGGGCAACCTCCGGCATGATTTCCGGTGTCGGATTCGACATCGCAAAGACAATGGCGTCGTCGGCCATAGCCTCGACATCTGCTTCATCCAATATATCGGGACCCGAGAGGCCGACAAAGACGTCGGCGCCGCGCATCAATTCCTTCAGCGATCCCTGAATCAGATCGGGATTTGTCATTTCTGCATATTTTTGCTTCTCCGAATTGAGATCGTCACGTCCCCGGTAGATGGCACCTTTCCGGTCGAAGCCAATGATGTTTTTCACGCCGAGGCTGAGCATCATTTGCGTGGTCGCCGTCCCGGCAGCACCGACTCCCGCCACGATCACCCGCAAATCTTCGGCTTTCTTACCGACTACTTTCAGCGCGTTGATCAAAGCCGCTGTGGCAACCACTGCTGTCCCGTGTTGATCGTCGTGAAAAACCGGAATATCGAGTTCTTCACGAAGTCGCCGTTCGATTTCGAAGCATTGTGGCGCGGCAATATCTTCCAGATTGATACCTCCAAATACCGGAGCGATACGTTTTACGGTTTCTACAATTTCGTCCGGATCTTTAGTATTGAGGCAGATGGGAAACGCGTCGACTCCGGCAAATTCGCGGAAAAGCATTGCTTTGCCCTCCATCACGGGAAGCGAAGCTTCCGGGCCGATATCACCCAGACCAAGGACAGCGGTGCCGTCGGTAACCACTGCGACCGTGTTGTGTTTTATCGTTAAAGTGTGAACTTTTTCAGGGGCATCATGAATCGCCATGCAAACCCTGGCGACACCCGGTGTGTAGGCGATGGAAAGTTGATCGCGGGTAGTTAAAGGTGATTTGCTATGGACCTCAATCTTACCACCGAGATGCATCAGAAAAACCCGGTCTGACCAATGAACGACTTCCACTCCCTCGAGATCGTCCATATTGTCGATCAGCTCTTTCTCGTGAGCTTCGCCCCGTGTATTGATAGTGATATCCCGAATAATGCTATCTTTGCCGGGTTTCACGATATCGATCGCGCCGACGTTACCGCCCAGATCAGCGAGCCTTTGCATCAGTTTGGCGAGGACTCCGGGGTTGTTATCGAGTTTTACCCGGAGTGTGACCCGGTGCGAAAATTCTGCCGGCGAGGTATCGGTGTCGGTTGATGGATTCATGGACATACATTGGCACGTCTTTGGCCGGTGAAAAGCCTGCTTGGCGGGAAGTTTTTCCCGGGGTATTCCCGAATTGCTGATGGTATGCCGGTATCGTTTTAATTCCAGACAGGGCAGGGGACTAACGAATAGCGATTCCGGGAACGCAAAAAGCCGGTCCATTTCTGGACCGGCTTTTTCTTATAACCTGGCGGC
>JARGPI010000035.1 GCA_029213005.1 Verrucomicrobiales bacterium | reverse complement strand
GCAGTGCTCTCTCCGAAGCCCGATTTTTAAGGTGCGAAATGTCTGACCCTGTACAGTCTGGCTTTGTACAGGGTACAAAATCAGAAAAAGGTTCCTTACTGGCGGAAGTCGGGGAACTTGGCGCCGAGCTGATTTTTCAACTTGGCGGCTTCCTCCTGGTCTCCGAGCGACAGGTAGACGTTGATGGCTTTGGTCAAAGCAATCGGGGTGATTTCTTTGTCTTCGAAAATCTGACTGACAACGAGATACTCCCGGACCGCACCTTCCAGATCACCCTCTCCGGCAGCAATGTCGCCAAGCAAAATCCGTGCTTCCGCATTGACTCTTCCCTGCTTAACAATGCGGAGACACTCACGGGCACTGTCGCGGGCCTGATCGTAATTGGTCAGAGCCAGCTGGGATTTCCCGCGCTGCAAGTAGGCGTAACCTTTCTCAATCGGCTCTTCAGTCAGAACCAGATAGTTGTCCCACGCGGGAACGGATTCGCTGTATTTCTGAAGGCTCATCCGACACTCGGCGAGCACTTTCCAAATGGTTGCGGAGGTATCCTTGGGACTGTCAGGCGTGCTGAGGTGAGTCAGGAAAAATTCGGCGTCTTCGTATTTGCGGTCTTTTGCCAGCTTACGACCGATGTATTCCAACACAGGCTTGGGAATCGGAACCCGCTTGTCTTTCTTGGCCGCTTCGCTCGGCACGCCGGCATCGCGACCGCTCTGGATATAGGTCCGCGCAGCTTCCGTTAACTCCGGAATTTGCTCCAACTGGTAGTGCGCCAAAATCATCCGGATTGTGGTCCGGTTGGTGAATGCTTCGGGATTCAAACGGCGGGCCAGTTCAAGAGGTGGAATCGCTTTGGCGTAGTCTTCCAGATCAAAATGACCGACCCCGATCCAGTAAGTGGCTTCGTCTTTTCCTGAAGTGTTCGGAAATCGTTTCAACAACTGCTCATAACTGTCGATCATCTTCGGCAGATTCCGCTGATGGGCGTAAATCAATGCTTTTTGCTGCATCGCCAATTCCAACTCGGGTGAGTTTGGATACTTTTCGATAATTTTCTGATAATCATCGAGCGCGAAGGTGAAATCTTCGACAGACTGATAGGTATTACCCCGCTTTGCGAGCGCGGAAGCGGCCAGCGGATTATCGGGGAAACGCTTAATGAACCGCGAAATTGCCAGAATACCATTTTCGAGTTCACCGGCTTCGAGGTATGCCCAGCCCTGCTTGTAAAGGCGGACCGGCTTGAACTCATCCTTGATGTTTTCCTCTCTCACTTCGCCATAGGCATTCGCGGCGAGAAGGTAATTTTTCTTGGCGTAGGCGGTATCTTTCCGGGCCACTCCCTTTTCGGCCTGAGTAAAATGAAACTCAGCAACCATCAACATCGCGGTGTCGATGTAGGGATCTTTAGGATTGATTTTCTTGACCCGCTCGACATAGCGACGGCCTTCAGTCGGGAGACTGCCAGTGCCCTGCTGGTGCAGAATCTGGAGCTTGCGGTACCCCGCATCCATCCCTTCGCTTTTGTTCGGATATTTGGACTCAAGCAGAGAGTAAATTTTTGAAGCGGCGTTGGCCTCTCCTTTGATCCGATAGGAGTGGCCGACGATAAGGAGCATTTTGGCGTGATACTCTTCGCTGATCGCGAGGCTCCCCGATCCATAAATCGAAATCACCCGGTCGTAATCCTGCCGGGAATAGGCGTTAAAGATCGCCCCAACCTGTGCGAGCGATTTCCAGGGACTGGTGTCGGGAAAACGAAAGGCCTGATTCAGCATCTCCTCGCTCTCAGCGATCTGACCCGCCTCAGCAGCGATCAAACCGGCACGGACAATCGACTCTTCGCGAATGGTCTGAGTGGTCGCTGTTTTCGACAGGGTGAGGAACAATTCCTTCGCTTTATCCTTTTCGCCTTTGTCGAAATAAATTCGGGCGGATTCCAGCAAACTTCTCTCGTGAAAGGGATTGGTGCTCGGATCGGGATTGCTCTTAATCACCTTGTCATAAAGCGCCAGTGACTGGTCGAACTGTTTGGTGAACTGAAGCGATCGGGCGTGATAATAAGTCGCCTGATGTTTCGCTTCGGCTGAGGTCAGCTCCCGGGCCGCGATTTCAAAATTGGTCACCGCGCTGTTATAATCCTTTGCATTGAAGCTCAATACCGCCAATCGATAAGCGGCCGACCCCACGTAGGCTCCGGTTTTGAAGCTTTTTACGATGTGCTGAAAGGTGGTCGAGGCGTCTTTGGCCTGACCAACCTGAAGATAACATTCACCAAGACGAAACCACCCCGACTGGACGTTGGGACTGGTTGGATTTTCACGGATGAAGATTTGATACTGTCTCGCAGCCTTGGCGTATTCTTTCTGGCTGTACAGCAAATCGGCATATGCCAGATTCTGCTCTTTTTCCTGGGCGACCACAATAGGAGCCGCGATCGGAATCAGCAACGCCAATAACGCACAGATCAGGAAACCTCCGGAAGGCCGTCCCCTTCCCGGAGCAGCGGAATCGAAATTCAGTTGGTTAAGATTCATGAAATGGATAAACGGTTCTGTAAAATGGGTATAATTCGATGCATCCCGAAAATCATTGCTGCTCCTGCTTGTGCGTCGTCGCAAAAGCCACATTCCAGATCCCTGCTTCTTTTACCTGGTCCAAAACGGTTATGATATGTTCGAAATCTGCGGTGCCATCCCCTCGCAGGATCACGGCCTGACTGGGATAATTTTCGGCGATCAATTTCAATTTTTCGAGCAGGTCCTGTGAAGTCACCTCGCCCCCATTCAGGAAAATGCCGCCGTCCGCTCTTATATTAACGATTATCTCCCCTGCTTTCCGAGCATTTTTATCCGTTTCCTCCGCTTCCGGCACCACAACCTCTTCGTCCCGCTCGAAACGGGCGAACTGCCAGCTGACGATGAAGAAGATCAGAAGGAGGAAAACCACATCGATCATCGGAGCAAGCTCCAGCTCGGCAGGCTGCTGTGCTTGACTGTCGCGAAACTTCATGTGGTTACAGGGAAATAGTTCGGGTGATCTTAATCATTATTCGACTGCTGACGAGCCGATGCGCGGTAGTTAGCACGCTTATATTGAGCTGCGAGAAGCGCCATGATGTGGGTCATCGCCGCTTCCAGCTCAGCAATCAACTTCTGCACTTTGCCGCGGAAGATGGAATAAAAAATCACGCAGGGAATACTGACAACCAGCCCTGTCGCCGTAGTCACGAGAGCCTGAGCCACACCGGGCGCCAACTTCATGTGAGAAACGCCGGGATCTTCGCCCATTCCTTTGAAAGCACTGATCATCCCGATAACGGTTCCGAAAAGTCCAATCATGGGAGCCACCCGACTGATGTCGTTCAGGTAACTGATCCGGTTGTTCAAAATACTGGCCTGACGGGTGCCCTCAGCCTCTGTCACTTCGCGAACTTCATCGAAACTTGCCGTCGGGTTCTTCGTCGCAAAATCGAGGGTTTTATAGACGATCCGGGCGATACACTCGTTTTCACGATTACAGACCGCGATCAGACCGAGGTAATCCTGCTTCCGGATCAGGGCGTCCGCCGCATTCATAAATTTATCGCTCACCACCGAACCCTGACGGATCGTGAAAGTGTAGAAAATGATCAAGACTACTGCGAGAAACGAGAGCGCCGCCAATGGAATCATCAGCCAGGGACCTCCGTCCATCAGTGACTCCAGAAGATTCTGAGCCATACCCGAATCTGCAGGTGCAGGTACTTCTTCAATGACCGGCCCACCTTCCTGAGCCAAACCGACTACTTGAAAGAGAAAAACTGTCAATAGAGCTAATCCAATAGCCAACCGGTTGCTCGATGGCTTCGTGTGGACTGATCCGTAATCGCTTCGCATGCTGTAAAAATGATAAGTGAAATAAATGAACGTTCTAAATTCCCAGATATTTAGACGATTCGGGTCGGAACCTAGACGACTTATCTTGCCCATGCAAATAAAGGTCTGTGCCAACCCGTGACACCCGTGAGCAAGTTTTATACCCAAGGGCACATCCCATATATTTTAGAGAAATCGATAACTGGCCCACTAAGGCGCATCTTGCTTTCCCCCGATTCCCCGTCAGATTGAGCGGCTTCATGAAATTTTCCACCTTTTTGTGCCTCTTCTTCACGATTCCACTGATCGCCTTTTCCGGGAATCGTTACGAAGAATGCGGTTGGGAAAATTGCTCCTGCAAAAAGGACCTCTACAGCCTCCGGGCGCGGTTTATGGAGGGAAAAATGGAGAAACCTCCCGGAAACGGTCGCCAATATGCCCGGGACCGGATCATCGATGTGACTCACCAGAGGATCGATTTTACGCCCCACTTCGGGAATCGAACCATCCGGGGAACGGCCACCACCACCTTCGCCCCGATCGCCAAATCAATCGACGAGCTGAGTCTCGATGCCTTTGATCTCAGCGTCGAAAAAGTGGAATCCACCCGGGAAATCGAATCCTGGGACAACGACGACAAACGGATCGCGATCCACTTCAAAGCCCCCATCCCTGCCGGCGAAGAGGTCAGCGTCACCGTTCATTACACCGCCGAACCGAAAGACGGGCTCTTTTTCCGGACCGAAGCGATGGGCTACCCGGCGGGCGACGACCACCTCTGGACCCAGGGCGAGCCGGAAAAACATCGCTACTGGTTTCCCGGATACGATTTCCCCAACGAACGCTTCACGACCGAAGTGATCTGCCACGTGCCGGAGTCGATGACGGTCCTTTCCAATGGCGACCTCATCAGCGACACCGTGACCGACGGGATTCGCACCACGCACTGGCACCAGCAAAAGCCTCACGTTAATTACCTCGTTTCCGTTGTCGCGGGCCATTTTAAAAAGCTCGAGGCAAAACACGGCGATCTCCCGCTCGCTTTTTACACCACGCCCTCCCAGTTTGCCGTTGCGGAGAATTCCTTCCGCGACACCCAGAAGATCCTCGCCTTCCTCGAAGCGGAAATCGGCGTCGCCTACCCCTGGTCGAAATACTATAACGTTTGCGTGGCCGACTTCGTCGCGGGCGGCATGGAAAATACAAGCATCTCCACTCTGACCAACGGCACCCTCTTTTCCAGCGCCAGCGAAAACCTGAGAACCTCGCACCGTCTCGATGCCCACGAGGCCACGCATCAATGGTTCGGCGATCTCCTGACCTGCAAAGACTGGTCAAATCTCTGGCTCAACGAAGGTTTTGCGACCTATTACACCCATCTTTACGAGAATCACAAATTCGGCCGCGACGAAATGCTTTACGGCTTGTATCGCGACGGAGTCGGTGTCACCGGGAAAAAAGACGACCGCCCCATGGTCTGGCGGGGCTTCACCGATCCCTGGGAGCAATTTGATTACCGCGCCTACCCGAAAGGCTCCTGGATCCTTCACATGCTGCGCAGCCAGCTCGGTCCCGATCTCTTCCGGAAATGCGTCAAAACCTACGTGGAACGATACCAGTTCAAAAATGTCGAAACCGACGACCTCAAAGATGTTTTCGAAGAATTGAGCGGCCGGAACTTCGATGAATTCTTCGACCAGTGGGTTTACCACGGCGGCACCCCGCAACTCGACGTGAAATACAACTGGGACGGCAAGAAGAAGCAGGTCAAACTCACCATCAAACAGACCCAGAAGGTTTCTGATAAGGTATTGCTCTTCGATTTTGATCTGCCAATCCGAATGATCGATGAAAAAGGGAAAACTCACGACAAAACGGTGCGAATTCAGCGCGACAGCGAGGACTTCACCTTTGATTTGCCCGCCAAACCGAAAATCGTCCGGATCGATCCCGACCTGACTGTGCTAGCAGCGATCAAATTCGATCCACCCACCGAGTTACTTCATCAACAGCTCGAAAACGGCGAAGATATGATGGGCCGCCTCATCGCAGTCCGCTCCCTGCAGCGCCAGAAGAACCGGAAGTCCGCTGATTTACTCAAAAAACATCTCAACAACGATGCCTTTTACGGCGTCCGCATCGAAGCCGCCAAATCACTCGCGATCCACCGCACCCCGGACGCTTTCAAAATTCTCACCGAATCGCTCGATCAAAAAGACGCCCGCGTCCGGATCGAGGTCGTCGAAGCCATCGGGAAATTCTTTTCCCCGGAAACCCTCGATACCTTGAAGGAAGTCGCCGCCGAAGAGACCAATCCCGAGATCGTTGCCGAAGCCATTCGTGCCATCGGGAAATACCCCGTCAGCGAGGTTTCCACGACCCTGATCACCGCACTGGGCCGGGATTCCTTCCGCCATCAAATTGCGATGAGCGCGATCCGCGCAATGAGAGACCAGGCCGATCCCGTCTACGTTGCCCCACTCAAACAGCACCTCGAAGCTGCCGAATCAAAATTCACAACCCGCGACCTCGGATCCGCTCTCGAAGCCCTTGCCTACCTCTCCCGCGACGCAGGCGATCCGATTCGGAATGAAATCCGTCATTATATTGCAGCGATGATCAATCATCCCAACCCCGAGTTTCGCCCCCGTGTGATCCGCGCTCTCGGCTCCCTCGACGATCCGAAAGCTCTCCCCATCCTGCAGCCTCTCACCTCAGCCGGAGACACTCACGACCCCATCGTAAAGGCCGCTCAGGACGCGATTAACAAAATTAACGGAGGCAAAAAACAAGCCGACGAAGTTCGCGATCTCCGCGACCTCGTGACCCGCCTTCAGAAAGAAGTCAAAGACCTCGCCGCAAAAGAAGAGGAGAAGAAGTAGAAATCCCCTCGTAGCGAAATTGTACCGTGTACAATTTCGGACTGTACAGGGTACAGTTGAATAGTCGCTAAGTTTTCGGTTTAAGTCGCTATACGGCAACGCCGTTACGCAACACAGCCCCGGGTTGACCGGAGCGAAGCAGAGAGTCTACCCGGGGATTTTATCATTCGACGAGTTGATCGCTGAAAGTGATCTGAAAGCTTTCGCAACGCCTTCAGCGTAGGGAATCTCCTGGGATGCGAAACCCATGGTAGCCTCCGTTTCACTGCGGCAACCATGGGCTGGGTTACGTAACGGCGTTGCCGTATTTTGAATTCACTTCCCCGGAATCCACGCAATTCTTAGCGGCATTCCAGGGTACAGTTTCGTGAAAAACCCCGACATTCTCCGCGATAACGAGATTTACTCCTCAAGCGCATTGGTTAAACTGAACCTCAGCATGGATAAACGTATATTTCTTCTTGGATTTCTAACTCTGAGTTCCTCAGCACTGGCAGACAATTGGCCGCAATGGCGGGGCGACGCCGGTCTCAGTATCGCGAAGCCGGGAGATTATCCGACCGAATTTTCAGACACCAAAAATGTTGAGTGGAAGGTCAAACTTCCCGGCGTCGGCAGCAGTACGCCCGCAGTTTGGGAAGACAAAATTTTCGTCACCAGCGGAAGCGAAGGTCAGGACGGTATCTTCGCCTACGATTGGGAAGGCAATCCGATCTGGGGCAAAACCCTCGGGCCCGAACGAGCCGGTAAACACAAAAACGGCAGCGGATCCAACCCATCGCCGATCACCGATGGCAAAAATGTCTTTGTTTACTACAAAAGCGGCACCGTCGCCTCTCTCACCGTCGATGGCGAGATCAACTGGCAAACCAATCTTCAGGAAAAATATGGCGAAGATACCCTCTGGTGGGACCTCGGCACTTCCCCCGTTTTCTCGGGCGAAAATATCGTCATCGCCGTGATGCAGGAAGGCGAATCCTACGTGGTCGCGCTCAAACAATCAGACGGGACCGAAGCCTGGAAAGTCGACCGCACCTTCGAAGTGCAGAAAGAAACCGGCCAGGCCTACACCACTCCTTTTGTTACTTCGATCGATGGCGTCGATACCATCGTGATCTGGGGGGCGGACCGTCTCACGGGGCACGCCCCCGCGACGGGAAAGACGATGTGGACCTGCGAGGGCTTCAATCCCGATGACAAAGCGATGTGGCGCGTCATCGCCTCCCCCGCCTTTACCGATGGAATCGCGGTGATTCCTTTTGGTCGCACCAAATTCTGTGCCGGAGTCAAAATGGGTGGCACCGGAAACATCACCGAATCCGCCCGCCTCTGGGAACGCAACGACCTCGGCGTGGACTGCCCCAGCCCGGTGGGTCGCGATGGAAAAGTCTACCTGCTCTCAGACCGGGGACAGATCAATTACATCGATGCCAAAACCGGCAAAGACATCTGGAAAGGCGCGATACCACGCGCCGCAGCGAAGTATTATTCTTCACCAATTCTCGCCGGCGATCTGCTCTACTGCGCCCGCGAAGATGGCATGCTCGCCACCGTAAAAATCAGCGACACCGGTATGGAAGTCCTTTCCCAGAACCAGATGGGCGAACGCATTGCCGCCGCCCCGGTGCCGGTAAATGACAAATTGTTAGTTCGCTGTGTCGATCACCTTTTCTGTATCAGCAAACCGTAGATTTCTATACTTATGAATTTCCGGGATTTTGATGACATCGCGATTTCAGAAGTCGGGCTCGGCACCTGGCAACTCGGGGCCGACTGGGGTGAGGTTGCCGATGCCGACGCCCAGGAAATTCTCGATACCGCGCTGGAAAACGGGATCACCTTCTTCGACACCGCAGATGTCTACGGGCTTGGCTTGAGCGAGACCCGGATCCGCGAATTTGTGCAGCGCACCGGAGCGGATATCACCATCGCCACCAAACTGGGGCGATTCCCTGAGCCGGGTTGGCCGAGAAACTTCACCCCCGAAACGATCGAGGAACATGTCGATGCCTCCCTCAAACGACTCGGCGTGGAAGCACTCGATCTCACCCAGCTTCACTGTATCCCGACCGAGTTACTCGTCGAGCACGAAGTCTTTGACTCCCTCCGGACGATAAAAGATTCCGGCAAAATCAAACGCTTCGGTGCCAGCGTGGAATCGATGGAGGAAGCTCATTTCTGTCTTGAGCAGGAAGGCCTTTCTTCACTACAGATTATCTTCAATATCTACCGACAGAAACCGATCAAATCGCTTTTTGCCAAGGCAAAAGAAAAGGGAGTCGCGCTGATTATCCGGCTACCGCTCGCCTCCGGAATGTTATCGGGACGTTTCGATCAAAAGACCACTTTTGCGGAAGACGACCATCGCCATTACAACAAGAACGGGGAAGCCTTCAACGTCGGCGAAACCTTTGCGGGAATCCCTTTCGAAAAAGGACTCGAGCTCACGGAACGACTCAAGGAAATCACGCCCGACGACATCCCGCTGTCGGAACTAGCAATGCGCTGGATCCTCGACTTCGAAGAAGTCAGCGTTGTGATTCCCGGAGCGACCAAACCGGAGCAGGTGGTTTCCAACGCAGCCGCGTCATCCCGGGATCCACTCTCTGCTGAACTCCACCAAAAGCTCGCAGATTTTTACGAAAACGAAGTGGCCGGGCACATCCGGGGCGCTTACTGATCCCGGAATGCGGGATTTCGGATTGCTAAAAGCGCCGAAACTCGTTAAATTTCCGAACTCGAAATGCGTTCTTTTCTGACATCAGCTCCCGGATTACTGGCTGCGGTCGCGCTTCTGCTACCGCAAACCGGTCAATCGGAAGAGAAGAAAAAGCCCTTTGCAATGGCTAAAAAAGTCAGCCCGGCGATCAAAGGAGTCTTCGGACAGCGCCTCGTATCAAACCCGGCAAAGGATTCGCCGGAGAAAAAAGGGAAAATCTTTACCAAAGCCGCCTCACCTTCACCCGCAGCTTCGCCCGCGCCGGAAAAAAAGACCACGACACTGGTCGATTGGGCGAAAAAAGACCCGAAAGCCAAAAAGACGACAGAAAAGAAAGCCTTTATCGAAGCGGCTCCGCCAGTCGCCGCTGTTGACCTGAAAGAACTGGATACTCTGGTGAACAAAAAGCCGGAAAAACCGCCCACAACCGAGGAATTTCTCGAAGTTCCACCCGCACTTTAAGATCGCGGGGAGTGCGCCATTGCCATTTGCAAGCTGTCTGGTGTAGGGTCCACCCACGAACCAGAAAACTATGAAAAATCAGCCAATTTCCAGAAGATCTGCCTTTCAATTAGCCGGTGCCGCCGCTGTGGCGACGCCTTTTGCAGCAGCCACCGCCGAGGAAAAAAAAGTCAGCCTCGCAACCGACGATGTGATCCTCTTTCAAGGTGATTCCATTACCGATGCCGGTCGCGACAAAGCCCGAAAGGTTAAAAATGACTCCCGGGCGCTCGGTCGCGGATATCCCTTTCCAATCGCCTCGTATTTGCTGGCGAAATATCCCTCTCTCGGCCTCCAAATTCACAACCGCGGCATCTCGGGCAACAAAGTTCCCGATCTCGATAAACGCTGGCAGGCCGACTGCCTTGAGTTGAAGCCCGCCGTTCTCAGCATTCTGATCGGGGTCAACGATATCTGGCACAAATTGAACGGACGTTACGATGGAACCCCCGAAGATTACCGCGACGGCTTCACCGCCCTGCTGGAAAGAACCCGGGAAGCTCTGCCCGATACCACCTTTGTGGTGTGCGAGCCCTTTGCCCTGCGCTGCGGCGCGGTGAAAGACAACTGGTTCCCCGAGTTCGACGTCCGGAAAGGCTACGCCAAAGAAGTCGCTACCAAAGCGGGAGCGATCTGGGTGCCGTTTCAGGAAAAGTTTGACGAAGCTATCGCCGCAGGCACCGAACCCGCCTACTGGGCAGGCGACGGCGTTCACCCAACTCACGCCGGGCACGGCCTCATGGCGAAAACCTGGCTGGAAACCGTCGGGCTCTAGTCACCGGAAATGGCTACCATCTTTCGCCTCCCGATCTGTTCCTGGAAGAGCGGGAAAGACACGGTCACCGTACGGGTCATCGATGATGGCTACGACGAAGTGATCGTGACTTCGCGGACGGTGAAAGATGCAGTTTCGCAGATCAAAGAGCATCTCGCCTATCTATCGAAAACCGATTCCTGGCAGCTCTTTGAACCGGACTTTTTCGAACCGGAACTCCGGATCCTGAAGTTCTCGGTCCTTCCGGAGTACAACCACAACGGACGTCGCTTCCCCTGTCGGGACGCGATGGCATTCCGGATGCCATGCATCATCGGAAAACGGGAGGATGGCTCCCCGGTCGGCTGCCTGCCGTCTCTCGGAGTCTATTTCGACTACCATCGCGAAGACAGCTTTGAAAAGCTCGCCATCCACATCGCCCAGCGCCTGTTGTCCGGGAAAAACCCACGGGAACTGTCCCGCTACCTCAACCCGGGACCGGTTGACTTGGAGCAACTTACCGTCGCAGTCAAGGAACCCAATATCCGTTACGGATCGCAGCGAAATCTTCAGCCACTATCCGATGTCGCGGACTATATCGGCTCAGAATCATTCCGCAAAAGTTCCAATACCTGGGAGCGCGAGGACGAAGTTTTTCAGCTCACCAATTTATTGGAGGAGGAAAATTCCAGCATCTGCCTGATTGGACCTTCGGGCTGCGGGAAGACATCGATTTTGATTGAAGCAGCCCGCAAAGTGGAGCGCCGCCAGGAAGCTGGCAGTGAAAGGCGTCGCTTTTGGATCACCAGCGGAGCCCGGCTCATCGCAGGAATGCGATGGCTCGGGCAGTGGGAGGAACGACTCGAAGAAGTCATCCAGCAACTCGCTCAGATCGAAGGAGTGCTCTGTATCGAAAATTTATCCGAACTGACCCGCCTTGGCGGTAGTGAAGCGGAAACCAGTATCGCCGCCTTTTTCGCTCCCTACCTGGAGCACCGCGAACTGCGAATCGTAGTCGAAGCCACCCCGGAAGAATTTGATGCCTGCGAACGGGTCCTGCCCGGTCTGACCGATCGACTTCAGATCCTGAAACTGAATGCTTTTGACTCCACCCAGTCAAAACGAATCCTCAGCCTCGCTGCGGAAAACCACTCCCGGAATGACAACGTAATCTTCGGTCCCGTCGCCTCTTCCCGGGTTTTTGGCCTCTTCCAACGATTTCAGCCCTACGTCGCCTTCCCCGGGAAGGTAATCCAGTTCACTGCCGGCGTCGTCGACCGGGCCAACGAAGATCGAGTCGAGGAAATCACGAGCCAACGGGTCGAAGATGCTTTTTCGAAATACTCGGGACTCCCTGAGTTCCTCACTCATACCGACACGCCTTTTGAGCCGGAAAGCATGCTCTCATTTTTCTCGAGCAGAGTCATCGACCAGCCGGCGGCCGTCGACGCAACCATCCGCACCGTGGCAAAGTTTGCGACCGGACTGAACGATCCGAATCGACCGATCGGCGTTCTGCTGTTTTGCGGACCAACCGGAGTCGGTAAAACCCAGATGGTCCGCAGCCTCGGCGACTACCTGTTCCCGAATCGCCCCGCCAACGAGCGGATCATCCGGCTCGATATGAGCGAATACGCTGGCTGGAATGCTCCGGAGCGCCTTCTCGGAAAGCGGTTTGGTCAGCCCTCTGACCTGATTCGCCGCGTCCGGGCCAATCCCTTTTGCATTCTCCTCCTCGACGAGATCGAAAAAGCCAGTGACGAAGTTTTCGACATCTTTCTGAGCGTATTCGAGGAAGGCCGCCTCACCGATCCACTAGGGAGAGTGACCTCATTTCAGAGCAGTCTCATCGTGATGACCTCAAACCTCGGCGCCGGAGCCTCCGGAAATATCGGATTTGCCGGGGAGGCAGGGAAAGAAACCTCCATCGGAAAAGTCGATCCCAGTGCGGTCACTAACTTCTTCCGCCCCGAATTTTTCAACCGGATCGATCAGACCATTTTCTTCGATCCTCTGGAGCGGAAATCGATCGAGGCAATTGCGAGGAAGGAAATCAAAGAACTCTCACAACGCGAGGGCCTTGCCGACGCCGGCCGCAGCCTGATCGTCGAGCCGGAACTCATCGAACAGATCGCCCGCTCCGGATTCGATCCCGTTTACGGGGCCCGCCCCCTGCAACGCGCCGTCGAAGATTTCCTCACCACGCCATTGGCGAAATGGCTCATCGCCAACCCCGAAACCAAAGGCGAAATCACCGCCAGGTGGGACCGGAAAACCAGTGAGACCATTTTCGATACGTGAGTTGCATTGCGCAGACGGTGACGGAAAGTCTTTCGGATATGGAAGACGAAATTTTTCAAGTTTACATCAAACCCGGCTGCCCCTGGTGCGTCGAAGTGGTTAACTACCTCAAAAAAGGCGGCTACGACTTCGAAACAATCGATGTGAGAGCTGATCCCACTGCCTATGCAAAGATGCAGGAGATCTCCGGCCAGGCATCAGCGCCCACGATGACGGTTGGCGACCTGATGTTAGCAGATTTTGGTGTCGAAGAACTCGTCCCCTTTCTCGAAGAGCATGGCTTGCTCAGATAGAGAATGATGACCGTAGCGGAGCGGGCCGGGAAATACATCGCCGCGATTAAGGCGGTGTCCGGCCAGGGAGGTCATCGCGAGACCTTCAAGGTGGCGTCGATTCTTCGGCACGGCTTTGCCCTACCTACCGAGGAAGCCTTCGCTATCATGCTGAAGTGGAATGAGTCGAACGCCATTCCGCCCTGGACCGATCATGCGCTCCGGCACAAACTGGAATCCGCAGACGGCAGCACCAGCTCATCACCTTACGGGTATTTACTTAATGACGACGAGCGCCCCGAGCCCTCTCTCGCACCTCGCCGTGCCCCGCGCGAACGATGGCCGGAATGTAGTCAGGAAAAGATTATCGAACTACTGAAAACTGCACCCGTTTCGCTAAAGGATTTCTATAGAGATTCCCCGGCGCGACCTTCTGATCTCAAGTGTCCTTATGAAATAATCGACCAGTTATTCTGTCAGGGCGAATTGAGGAATCCCTATCTCTGTTTCGGCAAATCGGTATACGAAGCCGAAACCCGGCAAAGAAGTGACTGGGACGGCTTACTCGAATCTCGAAACTGGCAATACATCGTCCCCAACCCGATGAAGGGAGTCGAGGCAAAGACCTCTACCGGCAAACTCTCCCCGCGGGCAAAAAGTAACGTTTTGGAACGTCGCTTTATCGTCATCGAATGTGATTTCACGATCGAGAATCACCCCGACCTGTTCCGGGTCATGAAAGAGCTTCATTTCACCTCTCAGGACGTCTGCACCACCGTGTTAGCGAAACTGAGCGAAACCGCCAGACCAGCGATAGCCGTCAATTCCGGCTCCAAAAGCATCCACGGATGGTTTCCTGTCCTCGGCGCCTCCCGCCGCGCCCAAATTGAGTTTTTCCGCGACGCCTGCGAGCTCGGAGCCGATCCTCAAATGGCTCACACCAACCAATGGACCCGATTCCCCACCGGAATCCGCGAAGGAAGCGGAGCGGTTCAGACCGTCGAGTATTTTGATCCCGATCCGTATCTTCTCCAATTTTGAAAACGGAAGTCGGCAACGGAATTTAGACTGACAAAAATAAAGCCTTTCGGACCTGCGATCCGAAAGGCTTTACCTATTAGTGGTTAACGATAGGGATTAGCGAACTCTAATACCGGCGCGGGTGTAAACTGCGACGTTATTCCGGCGATTTGCCGCCTGGGCACGGAATCTCAGATGGTTGTGATGTGAGATATAGCGCCGACGGTCGTTGCTGTAGTGGTTTTGATACGTTGTGTAAGGCCTGGTGTAGGTTCGATACTGGTAATTCGAATGCTTCTTCACGTTGTAATGGGACTGAGCCTTGTGGTGGTGAGATCCGCTCGATTTGTAACTGCGGCAATGATCGCCCGCAAACGCCGTGCCGACGCCTGCTGTTAAGAGTCCGATTCCTGCGATTAAACCAAGTTTTGCTTTATGTGTCATTGTATATCAGTTTTGTAGTTATTCGTTGGAGGTGAAGATCCCAAACCCCGGTTTCCGGGGCCTTCCGGTCTACCCGGAGGGAATCTTTCAACCGCCAATTCGAAACGCAGCGATTGTGCCAGCACCGTAACCCCCTGATAGAGCGGGGAATCGAGTCAGCAACATCGTTCCACACTTTGCAGAACGCCAAATAGAATGGTTTTTTGCAAGTTCGATCAAGGGCACCAGCAAAAGCCAAAGGTCAGCAAGGGAACTGGCAGCCTATGCGACGGGAGGGCCGCCCGAACGTTGCTGCCAAAATTGCATCCTGAAATTTCTTGTCCGCTCTCTTCTCTTTGATTAAGGTCTTCGCTGAAATGTTCCGCCTCCTCTACTGTTTTCTCGTGTTTCTGTTCACTCTCAGCGTCGTCTCAGTGTCCGGGCAGGACCGTGTCGGCCCCTACACCTTTCAAGCCTGGGTGATTGGCCGCAGTCATTTTCATTTTCAGGGCAACAAAGTGTGGATCGACCATCGAAAGGGAAGTTTTATGCGGCCGGACTATTTCAAGCCCGTCACAGTTAACGGAACGGAATGGAAACCACCGCGCCCCAAACAAATCAAACATGTCACGGAGCCTTTCATTCTCCCGCAGAGGTATCCGGAATCCCCGGAACCACCACTCTCGGCAAAGGTAAGCTATATCAGCGATCGGGGACATGCCCATGTCATTCAGCAACCCCGTGAAGAAAACGACTACACGACCATTGTGGAGGTCAACGACCCACCGGACGATGCCGAATTTCTCAACTTCTCAATCGAGTGGAAAAACTTTCAGCCCGATGAGCTTGATCCGGAATTTCTTAATCTTGATGGCCGCAAATACAAAATCGTGGTTTGTGGAGGCAAGCGAATCGGCGGCCAGAATTGGGAGGCCTGCCGAAAACAGGCTCACGAAATGGGTGGCGAACTGGCTGAAATCGATACTAAGGACAAACGGGTTTTCTTCAACGATGCCATGAAATATCGGTGCCTGATCACTCCAATGGCGATTGGTGGCAGGAAAAATCCTGATGGAACCTTTTCGTGGTTTTCGGGAAAAAAGGCGATGGTCCCGCCGAGTTCCCCCATCTTTCGATCAGGTGACGAATATACCCTTCTGGCCTTCAAAAATCATACCGTTCACCCGCTCAGCGCTGACGAAGAGTGCGGCGCCTTTCTAGTCGAATTCGGAGCGGGAGAGGTTCAGCCCCCTCCCCCTCCGGTTACCAAAGTAACCCCGCCGGTGAAGACAAATTCTATCACGCGAATGATCGGCTCCCGCCTGCAAACCAACACCGCAAAATTAATGTCCCTGCTTGTCGTTCCGCTCGGTGACTCCCGATATGCCGGACTGTCATCCAAACTCTCTATATCAGCGCTGCCAACTTCAGACGAGGAATCCACCTTAACGTTCAATCAGGAAGTCGGGGAAGATATGGATGCCGCTTTGGAAGAGGTTGTCCGCTTCTTAAAAATCCGCCATAACGGTTGGCCGAAAAAGTATGGCATCGAACTGGCATTTGCCGAGAAATACTCTCCGAAAGACGGGCCTTCCGCCGCGGTAGCGACCGCGCTGCTGATGGAGTCATTAATCACCGGAACAAACCTCGACCCTGCCTTTGCCGTGACCGGTGATATGAATGCTGCCGGGGATGTGCAGCCAATCGGCGGCGTTGCCGCTAAACTGCGGGGAGCCGCCAAAGGTGGTGCCCAAATTGTGGCGATCCCCGAAAAGAACCGGGTTAGAGCCCTCGATTTGCTTTTGACCGATGGCGTATCCCCTCTCCTCGCGACCCAGATTTTCACGATTAAAAACTTCGAACAAGCCTTTAAACTGGCTGCCGAAAACCGGTCGGAGAACCTTGAAAAAGCCATCACTTTATTTTCCGAAATCCAGCGAAGCCGGAGGTTGTCAAATCCCTCCACCATCGCCAAGCTGGCAAAAGTCGTCGAACTGGCACCGAATCATCTCTCCGCCCGGATTCTATGGATGAAGGCACAGAACCGTGTGCCGGTAACGCTGAGTATTGTCGGGTCCCTCGAGGAAATAGATAAAGTCCTCGGCAGCCTGCCCGCAGCGGCAAAAGCGGACCTGAACAGTTCTAATCGACCGGCGTTGACTGAAATCGGTGCAGCCCGCTCAAAGCTGCAGCGCCTGCGCAGCAAGGTGGATGTGAGAGTGAAGGATTACCTCGATGCGTGGATCGAGTGGGCGTCCGTGGCTGATGATTTTCTCAGCAGTCGAACTACCTACAGTTTTGCCGAAGGAAAGCTGAAAATGGCCTACCAGAAATCCGAAGCGGAAAAGAAAAAGTTACTACAGGACGTATCGGTGCAGGAAGAGTTGCTGCAGTGAAGAAAACGGAATCATTCGAAATTGCACAAACCGCCGAATTGGGTTGATCACTTACTGCTAATCCCTTAAGATTCACCAGAGACAAAAAACTTCTTAATATAGTTGCTGATGACTCAAGGAGAAATGCTTTCGTAAATTCTATGAGAAACAACCTAAAGAATATCGTAAAGTGGCATCGTGCTCAAACCATAGCCTTGATTTTGACAATCTTGTCTCTAATCGTATTAGGAGCTGTAAAAGAGTACAATAAATCCGCTGGTTATGATTCAAGCATTGCTCAGCTTGCCTGCGTGGGGTTGGTAGGTTTTTCCATTGGTTTAGTCATAGTCTCTACTATACTTCTCACCGTCGCGCTCACGGGTAGATCGACACTTTTAGCGACTATCCAGACACTATTCCCCCCGACTGGTCTATTTCTGATCTTTTCATCAAATTCAAGAGCGAACAGAGTCATGAAAAACTCAGGACTGCAGCCCGGGCTTTTTGGTGCCTCCCTTCCCGCAAATTACAAAACCAAAGATGAATTCCCCAGTTCTCCAACACCACAGTTTAAGATAGTAGAGAGAACACAGGAAGCCGACCAAAGCCGGATGATTGAATCAATGGCAAGTCAGGCGGCTTCGATGTTGTCACTTGATTTGGAAAGCGACGATCCGGACGCTATCGTGAACAAGGTCTACGATTCTGTTGTTGACTTAGTATTCGCAAGACCCAACCCGTTTAACAATAGCGAAGCGCCACACGCCCTACTGGGTTCTCTTTGGGGTTCTCAAATCGTCAGAAAGTTCAACTGGTACTGGGCAGATGTCGTGGTCGATGATCGAGTAGGTGAGATTGCGATCATTTCTCCAAACCGGGAAATGATTATATTTCCATTATCGTTCACTGGGGCATGTATCAATAAGCAATGCATCTGCACAATGGCTCTTGCTTTCGACATGCTTGGAAAAGGGAATTTTTCGGAGATTCAACCGAATTCGTATGAAAACATCATGTTAAACATCCATCATATAGTTCCACCGTACGAACTCAACGCTTTAGGGTAGTAGGCTGAGGGACCTGACTATCCCTCCTATTGACACCGCGTTTCAGAGTACTTCCTCTAATTATGCCCTTCGGGCTGGACGAGTTGCTTCGCTGATGAGTTTTTCCGAACTTCCGGGCACAGGAAATGGAGGGTCCGAACGGCGCGTCCGCAAATTTGTTCTTCGTCGCTTTGATCGGAAAGAAAGGTGCGGGCAAGAAAAAGCTCTTCGTGTCTGGATTTGAGCCGATCCATCTCCGGCTTGCTTTTCTCCTGGTACCTTATCGAACTCATTTTCACAGGTCGTTTAATGTCAACTCACTCCTTTGACACTTTACCTTTGTTTCGTATCAGGCCAAGCACTTCTTATGCCAGCATCCCGATAATTGACATCGCCGGACATTCCATCTAAAACCATTTCGAGCTCTTACTATGAAACGAATCCTCGGCATTCTCATTCTCCTTCTGGTGGTCTATGTGGCGACCTGGATCTTCAGCGATTTGACGACGGGAAGGACGAGTTTCCTGACGGGATTTAATCAGGAAAATCTCCTGCGCAGAACCGCTCTTTTCGGAATCCTCGGGATCGGGGTGGCCTTTGTCATCATCACCGGGGGCATCGATTTATCGGTCGGATCGGTGGTCTGCCTCGTCGGGGTGGGTTTTCCCTGGATGGCGGTTCAACAGGGCTGGCCGGTCTGGCTGGCACTCGGGATTGTCGTGATTCTCCCGGTTCTGATCGGATATGGCCATGGTCTGCTCGTGACAAAATTGAACCTCCAACCTTTCATCGTGACGCTTTGCGGACTGCTGATGTATCGCGGCATCACCCGGGGCTTTACCGGAGACCAGACGGCGGGCTTTCAAAATGAACTGAAGGGGCTCCGCTGGCTCGCAAACGGGGAAATCCCGATATACGACAAATTCGGCATCCCGGTCCCCCTCATTATCCTCGCGGTGGTGGCGACGCTGGCAGCGGTTTTCCTGAATAAAACGATTTACGGTCGCTACCTCCTCGCGCTGGGAAATAACGAGGAAGCAGCGAAGTTCAGCGGGATCGACACGGATAAAATGAAGATCATCGCCTATGTGATCTGCTCAAGCCTGGCGGGTTTGGGCGGACTGCTCTTTGTGATGGATACGAATTCGGCTCAGCCGGTCGACTTTGGCAATTTTTACGAGCTGTATGCGATCGCCGCGGCCGTTCTGGGCGGTTGCAGCCTGAGGGGCGGCACCGGGACAATCATCGGGGTGCTGATCGGGACAGCTCTGCTTCAGCTACTGAAAAATATGATCATTCTCGTCGATCAAATCAAACCGAACATCGAGTTTGCTGTGATCGGTGCCGTAATTCTCGCCGGGGCAATCGGCGATGAAGTCGCTAAAAAGGTGGTCGCAAAACGAAATGCCGCGGCTTAGAAACCCGCTGGCCCCGTAGCTGCTACCTTGACGATATCGGGATGGGCCACGGGAAATTCCACCACTTGGTCTTTCCCGATTTCGAGCTGATAAACGAGGCGGATTTTCGTAGGTTTCTTTGAATCATGCCCCGCTACGTAAATCGGCATCCATTCTCCGGTCTCCGCAAAATACGCTTCCCAGACCAGTGATTTTACCTGATCGACAAGGTAAAGTCTCGACAGCTCGCGATCATCCGCCAAATGGCAGGCCACGATATTTCCGTCGAAATAGTCGATACAGATTTGGTCAGCCCCTTTCGTCGCATCGGGCAAATTGATCTGATCGACCGCGCCAGTCAGGACCACCCGGTTACTTTGCCGCCCCAACCCGAGTTCCACGTCAGTTCCGGGCGTAACGCTGGCAAACATATCATTCATCGAGTTAATAAAGAAATCGAGCCGGGTCTCCGCGATCAACTCAGGAGCGATGTGGTGATATTTCCCGCGGGGATCTACCGAGCTTAGCGCCAACGCAATCAATGCGAAACCGCCGATAACAGCGATGAGCAATAATCGAACTACAGAAAACGCGAATGACCGGTTTTCCCGATTGTACAGGGTACAATCCTCCACTGTACAGGGTACAGTCCCGCCTTTAGATGCCTGATTCATGATGTGTTTGTCGTGTTGAAGAGGAGGGTGATGTAAATATTACATATTTTATAATAATTGTAAAACCCAGAACGTAAGCAGATAACGATTTTCTACGCTATCGGGCCACTCTCAACCAGAAAAGAGGTCGACTTTTCATCAAATCCAATCAGGATTGGCTACATGAAAGTCATCAAAGTAAAATATGCGATTTGGGCGCAGGATATGGATCGAGCTCTCGCGTTTTATGAGTCAATGTTTGACGGAACCATCACGCTGCGAACCGAGGTGTGGAGCGAGATCGAGGTCTGTGGAGCCACCATCGGAATCCATGCCGACGGCGAGGGCAAGCGGACCTGGACAGGCCTCTCCTTCCAGCTCGACGATCTTCGCGAGGGCATTGACAAACTCACCACGTGCGGAGGCGCACTGACCCGCGAACCGGTCGATACCGAAGAAGACCCGCTACACCTCGCGATGTGTGTCGACCCCGAGGGAAATGAATTTATGATGACACAGCGCCGCAGTAGATAATCCGACTTACCTATTTCACCTCTGCCGCTATTCCACCGGAAATGGATCCCGTCTCGATAGAACACGAAACGATTCTTAGCGGTCCGTTTTCTATCGATCAACTTATCTGGATCGGGGGAGGGCTCGGCCTCCTTCTTCTGATCCTCGCGATCCGGGACTATATTTTTGCCCGGAAAAAATGGATCATCCCCCTCTTGTTTCTTTTCCGCCTCGTCGCAATCGCCGGCATTCTGCTGGCTCTGGCCGCTCCCGCTGAACAGACCCGGGAGACGTTCGAGACCGGTCAGAAAAAAAAGCTCGATATCTACCTCGATACCTCTGCCAGCATGAGACTGCAGGACCCTGTCGATGAAAAAGGTCACCTTCGGCGCTGGCAGATCTCAACTCAGGCAATCGATCCGAAATCCTCCATACTTTCTGCCATTGAGGAAGCGCACACCCGGGTCACCGTATCCCGGTCTGTCCTCAATGACTCGGTAACCAATCAGACAGGGATCGCCAAGGCGCTTCAGTTACAGAAAGAAGAACTACAGAAAGCACTCCAGACCGTCTCGCAGCACGCGAACACTCTTCCCTACCCGGAGCTATCGAAGGAAATTATCACCCGGGCGGATACGGCTCTGAATAAAACCCTACCGGCGCTAATAGAGAATCCCAACCCGGAAAACATCCCCCCTCTTCTGAACGACATCTCCGGGATTGCTCAGCGCATCGCCGTTATTTCCCGGGAACAGGCCCGCCGCGAGGAAGTGGAAAGACCGGAGAATCTCCCTACTCCTACCCCAAGCCGCCTCCAATGGGCCGACGTCACTTTACAAAACTTCGAGAACCGCCTCAATACTACCGAAAACAAAGATTTCGAAATCAATCGATACCAATTTGCAGATTCGATTTCGCCCGCCCCCCGGGACTGGAACATTCCGACAACGGGAGAGGGTGATACCAATCTGAACGCGGTACTAAACCGCATCCATGAGCAACACCGCGCCGATCAGATCGAAGCTGCATTCGTCATCACAGACGGAATCCACAACGCAGCCGACCAGGAAAACGCCGACATCCCCGATGGGCTAAAAGAGTTTCCACTTTTCATTATACCGGCCGGGGGCGACTATCAGATCAACGACACTACACTGTGGCGCGCCACTGCACCGGAGACCATCAGTCAGGGCGATTTTTTAAGTGTGGACTGCCTCGTCGGATCCCGCGGCTTTTCCGGACAAAGCACTCAACTTCGACTCCTGGAAAACGGAGAAGAACTCGACAGCGTTGAAATACACTTCGGCGCCGATAACGAGGATCAGAGAGCCCGACTGACTACCAAAGTCAAATCCACCGGCAATCACCGCTACGAAGTAGAGTTAGTCGCCCCCGAAAATGAAGAGCAAACTCTGAACAATCGAACCTTTATCGATGTCAAATCCTATACCGGTGACCTGAATGTTTTACTGGTTGATGGTTGGCCCCGTTGGGAGAGCCGGTATCTAAGCAACCTGTTGAAACGCGATGATCAAATTAAACACCGCGAAATTCTCTACGCTCCCGTTCCGCCATTTCCGTTCCCCAATAGCCTCTCCTCACCCGAACGGCTCAAAGCCTACCAAATTGTGGTGGTCGGAGAAGTCGGCCCGGAGTTTATAGGCGCAGCCGAATCGATTGCGCTTGAGAAATACGTCAACAACGGAGGTAACTTGATTGTCATCTCCGGCTCACAATCCATGCCGGCAGCCTTCACCGATGGACCTTTCAGCAAAATCCTCCCTATCAAACTGGACGAAAAGAGATTGCAAACCGGCGAGACCCTCAGCCTGATTCCGAGTCAGACCGGCAAACGGATCGCGGCCCTGAAGCTGGAAGATAACGAGACGAAGAACGAAGCCGTCTGGAAACTGAGTTCCCGCCTACTGTCTCTGACCGAACTTTCGCCATTCAACCTCCCCAAACCAGGCGCCCAGGTTATCCTCGAGGCAAAGAACGAAAATGGGGAATCAATACCCTACATCACCTGGCATCGCTACGGAGCCGGAAGGGTCTTCTATTTCTCCTCCCCCACCACCTACCATTTGCGCTATCGATTTGGTGACCGCTATCATTACCGGTTCTGGGGACAGTTCCTTCGCTGGGCAACCGTTGCCGAATTACTTAACCACTCCGCATTAGTTGACCTGTCTACCGACGAAAAACGATATCAGGAAAACGACCAGCCTGTCGTCCGGGCAGAAGTCTTCGGGGTAGACGGCAACCCAATTCCGGAGGCAAAAATCAAAGCAGAGATCACAAGTTCCGGAGGAATCAAAAAGACCTATTCTCTAGCCGAACAATCCGGTAACCCCGGATTTTATACCGCCACTCTCCCACCCCTGAAACACGGGGAGTACAACGTCACGCTGCTCGGCCCGACCGTAGATACTCTTTTCCCCAAACCCGCCGACAAAGACAATGCTACCTTGAAATCCAGCTTTTCCGTCGAAGCTCTCCCCAATACCGAAGACCGCGACCGAAAAGCCGATCTACAGACCGCACACCTCATCGCCGAACAAACCGGAGGGGCCGTGATCGCACCGTCTACACTGGCTACCGCAATTGAAATCCTTTCCCGAAACACCACCAAAACAAGCCGGGAAAAGACCTCTCAGAAGCCCCTATGGAATCGCTGGTCCCTATTTGCCTTGATCCTTACTTTACTATGTATTGAATGGGCGGGCCGAAAGTACGCTGGCTTGATATAGAGAAACACCAACAATTTGTTAACTATTCTTTAGTAAAACACTTGCTTTCACCCTACATTATGTAACCAGTGTATTTTTCATACGGAAAATACGACATAATGCTATCACCCGACTATAACGCCCGACTATGGAACAACGGGGCGCGCTTGGTGTTAATAACCTTCGCGATTGCGGCAGCATTCTTTATTAAAGATCTGAAGAATGTTTCGATATCGAGTGGCGATAGCAGTCTATGGCTACCCGAGGGGACTCGTGATAGCAAAATCCTTCAAAACTTCACCCACAAATTTGGGGTCGAAGACATGTTACTCGTCAGCTGGGAAGGATGCCGTTTCGACGATCCGAAACTTCAGGCCCTGGCCAACCACCTCACTGAGAAAGACAAGGCGCTCGCAGAAGCTGAAGGTCGGCCCGGCTTTTTCAAAGTCGTAATCACGTACGAAGACACCAGAGATCAAATTTGGCCCGGAGCACTGAGCGAATCCGAGGTCGATCAAAAAGTGCACGAACAACTCAAAGGTTTCCTCATCGGCTCCGATCTGGAAACCGGAGTAATCGTCTTTGAGGGAACGGCATACTGCGCAGCCCATCGGGAAGAAGCATTCGAATTTGTAGACCGGCACACCACCGCTTTCCTCGGCTCCGATATCGAACCGAAATATGCGGGACCTCTCTTTCTATCCGTTTGCGCCAGTAAAGAAACCCGTCGCACCCTCGTCATCGTCACCCCGATTGTGGCTATGGTTTCCCTGATTGTTGCCCTGGTATTGCTTCGCAATCTGGTGATGGCCCTGCTTTCCTTTATCGTTAGTGGAATGGCGGCGCTCATGAGCATGGCCGCAATTCACTATGGCGGCAAGGACCTGGGAGATATGCTGGCGGTGGTTCCCAGTCTCGCTCAGTTGCTCGCCATGTCGAATGCCGTGCATTTCATTAACTACTACTCCGAGGATTGGCTGCGACATAAAGACGAAACCCGTGCCTGGCGATATTCTCTCAACGTCGGATTGCTACCGACTTTAGCAGCCGCGCTCACTACTATCGTAGGATTTGCCGCCCTTTCGACCAGCAACCTGGGTGTCGCCGTCGATTTTGCTTTATATGGAAGTATCGGAGTCTTCTGCGCCGCTCTCACCGTGATTCTGGTCGTGCCATCGGTACTGATCCTGTTCCGTCCCAAAGTCAAAGAGCCCCTCCCCTTCGAAAAACACTTTATTGAGTTTTTGATGTTACTCTCGAATCGGTACCGGCGCCATGTCGCGATCGGGATGACCGTATTTTTGATCGTCTGTGGAACCGGCCTCTCCCGTCTTCAGTCAGATGTCCGGCTGGAAACCTTTTTCCCGGAGAAATCAGAATTTCGACAGCATTACGACTGGTTCCTCAACCATTTCGGCTCCCCTCAGGTTTCCGAAGTTATCGTAAGCTTCCCCGAGGGAATGCGAGAAGTCCGCGCGGTGGAACGCTTTGAGCTCATACAGGATCTCACCCGGGAAATCGCAGCCCTCGACGACGAATACGCCGTTTTTTCCGCATCGATTTTCGCAGCAGGCGCACCCGACCTTATCGTCGACGGAAAACCTGCCCCTAATTTTCCGAATGAGTTTATTTATACCAAGGTGCTGGGCGAACTACGGAAATCCGACTGGATAAAAGTGGATAACAACCGGGAGTATTGGCGAATCAGTGTCAGGCACCCACCCTCGGCCAATCCAAAGGATTCCAAATTCTTTTCTCACATCAAGCCTCTACTTGAGAGAGCCGAGGCCCGACTGGATCCACGCCCCGAAATCACACTGACCGGCGCTTACAAACTTTTCTCCGATGCTCAGGACGGATTACTCACCCAGCTATTGAGAACTTTTCTCTATGCTTTCGTCATCATCACCCCGATTATCATCATCTTTTTGCGGTGCTTCAATCTGGGACTCATTGCTATACTGGGAAATCTATTTCCTCTCGTAGTGTTCTTTGGCCTGATGGGCTGGGCGGGTCAACGAATTGATATCGCGACCATGATGATTGCGGCGGTTGCCTTCGGTATCGCCGTGGATGACACCGTTCACTTCCTAACCTGGCTCGGCCGGGGATTTAACCGGGAGCACGAATTGGGTAAATCCATCCGCTTCGCCTTCGAAAACAGCGCCGGGGCCATTCTCCAGACGACGCTCATTATCAGTATCGGGATGATGGCTTTTCTGCTAAGTAACTTCAAGCCCTCGGTTCGATTTGCCACCTTCTCCTCCACGGTTCTACTAATCGCCCTGATCGGCGACCTGATCTTTCTGCCTGCTCTGATTCGTTGCCTGAATCTGAAAAGTATGCCATTTCAAATCAAACTCTCAATGAATCCTGTCGCAACCTTCGGACGTTACCTCATAGGCATCACTACCTACCTTGCGGATTTGGGGAAATTTGCCGTCACCAGTTTCTATACTCTTTCGACTTCTAAGCCACGGATCAAACTCTGTTGTGAACAGGCCGTATCGATCGGGCTCCAATCGCAACTGTTGATCATTGTCACCGGTATCTTTACCGGGGCAGTGTTTGCGGCCCAGATGTATTTCGCATTCAGCGGGTACGGTCTCGGAACTACCGTCGGGGCAGTGGTGTCGATAACAGTCTGCCGGGAGCTGGCCCCGGTTCTTACCGGCCTCATGATATCCGGACGGGTCGGGACGGCTATGGTTGCCCAGATTGGAGGGATGAAAAGTTCACAACAGGTCGATGCCTTAAAATGCATGGGCGTTGACCCGGTCGAATACCTAGTGGTTCCCCGTCTCACCGGCATGCTGATATCCAGTCCGATTCTGAATGTCATCGCGATGGGTTGCGGGATTATCTCTTCCCAATACATCGCGGTTTACCTCTTCAAGGTTCCTTCGGAATGGTACAGCTATCAAACCTGGATCAACACCAACATTCCGGATATGATTATCGGTATCACCAAAGGGGTGTTTTTCGGGGTCATCGTCGTTCTCGTCGCCTGCCACCAGGGCCTGAGGACTCCGGGAGGAACGGACGGAATCGGAAAGGCAATCAAATCCTCGGTGGTGGCGACCGCGCTGATTGTCGTGATCATGAATCTCTTTCTTTCCCTGGCCCTGAATCTTTTCTTCCCGCTGCACCTCAAGAACTACTGATTTCGAAGCACATGACTGAAACTCAACTGAACTCAGAACCGTATTTCGAAGCAAGGAACCTCGTGACATCGCTGGGGGATCAACTGATTTTCAACGATCTCGACCTCCAGGTTCAGCAGGGTGAAAGTGTTGTTATCATGGGGCGCAGTGGCGAAGGAAAAAGTGTATTACTTCGACACCTCCTCGGGTTAATGAAACCCGACTCCGGAAAAGTGTTCATCCGGGGAACCGACATCACAAATTTCGAGGATATCGAACTGATGCCGTTCCGGAAAAAAATGGGAATCCTGTTTCAGGACGGCGCCCTGTTCGACTTTTTGACCGTTGCGGACAACGTGACGTTTCCTCTCGCCGAAGAAGGAGTCGAAGATACCGATGATTTAAGAGACCGAGCCCGCGAGGCCCTGAAAATGGTGGGACTGGAAGAACACATGGACGAACTACCCATGAACCTCTCCGGAGGCATGAGAAAAAGAGTCGCTCTCGCCAGAGCGACCATTACCTACCCCGACTGTATCCTCTGCGACGAACCCACCGCCGGTCTCGATCCGGTAGCAGCAGCTGATATTAACCTACTCATCCGCGAGATGGTCGATGCCTACAACGCCACCGCGATAGTAGTTACGCATGACATCAGCTCTATGAATCAGATCGCTGACCGCGTCGTGATGTTAAAAAACGGCAAAATTGACTTTTCAGGAACGCCTGAAGCGATCAACAATTCGGCGGACCCAAGTATAAAAAACTTCATTTTAGGCCGAAGCGAACACTCTAAAGGTGAAAAAGTATAGAATTACTATATTTATCTATAAATAAATCTTGATTTTATGAATATATAATATTAGGAGAGTACTTGGATATGTTTCTTAAATGAAAACTCGCAGCACAGAACTATCAGTAGGTATACTTGGGATTGTCGGAATTCTGGCAATCGGAGGTTTCATGCTACAGTTTGGAAAGCTCGACGGGCGATTAAAAGGAACCTATCAACTGATGGTGGAAATTTCCGACGCGAACGGAATTCGCAAAGGAGTGCCGGTCCGCCTTGGAGGACTCTCGGTTGGTTATGTCTCGGATACCCCGAAACTGAAAGACGACTACTCCGCGCTGGAACTCCCCCTTGCTATTTTTGAGGATATCAAGATCCCGAAAGACTCGGTCATCACGATCGGCACGACAGGGCTGATGGGAGACAGTTTTGTTAAAATCGTTCTCCCCACGGAAATTACCGGCGAATTCATTGAACCTGACAGTTCGCTGCCAATGGGCGATTCTGATGGACTTGTCGCATTACAGTCCAATGTCGAAAGTCTACTTACCGGAATGGGCGTTACCATGACGGAAATCAACCGCACAATCAAAAATCTCGATCGAACTTTCGAAAAGATCGACTACCTGACCAGCGCGGACAATCTCCAATCTTTTAATGAGATGATGGACAATCTGGCTGAGTCCTCCGCGAAGATCAACAAAGCCTCCGAAGGGCTTGACCCGTTGATGACGACGGTGACCGATTCACTTAACGAGATCAGAAAAACCTCTCTGAATCTCCAGGAACTCTCCACTAAAATCGATCCCTTACTTGGTTCAGCCGACACTTCACTGGTCGAAATCCGGAAGACCGCCGTGAACCTGCGGGAAGTGTCCACAAAGCTGGATCCACTCACGACTTCAGCTCAGTCCACCCTCGCCGAGGTCGAGAGCGCTGCCAGAGTCGCCAGACAAACCATCGAAAACACCGATGTCGATCTCGACAAAGGGATCAACGCACTTGACGATCTCGCATCCGCAGCGAAGAAAATTGACCCCACTATAGATCAGTTTGAAACCACTCTGCTACGCTTTCAGGGCACCCTCGCCAATGCCGATGCCTTTACCGGACGACTGGAACAGGGCGACGGTCTCCTAAAAGAGCTCCGCGACAATGAGGAGCTCCGCGATGACTTTATTTCTCTACTCGACAAGATAGAGAAAAAGGGATTCGTCTTCTATCCCCGGGAGCGAGACTGTCCGCCTCCCACCCGGAAATTTGTCAGCCCAAAAATGTCGGCTCACTAATCCGCCGCATTATCTGCGGGTAGATATTTCTCTATCAGCCCCTTTACCTTCTCAATCCCGCCCATCGAGGCATTTTGAGCCTGCTCCGACAAACCGCCCAGCGGAGTAAAGATTGCAAGGATCGCAACACAGGAGGTTAGAGCGAGAGCCACACCCATTCCCTTTTTGGAAGGCTGCCGGTTTTTCTCGCTATGCTGCAGAAACTTCTCCTCAGTTTTACCGAGCCCACCGATTCGACCGAACTCGCTCTGCTCCGCCCCGGGTTGAACCTCATTCAGTTCCAGTGCGCGATTGAGCTGCGCTCCGGACCACAACAGATCCTTCGATTTTTCCTTCTTCCATTTAGCAGCGGATTCACTCAGTTGGTGATGGGATTCTTTGACATAGCGATCACTACTCGCCGTGAGAAAATCCAACTCGGTATCATTGAGTCCGCCGACCCTTGCGAAGTCACTCAGGGCGGAACCGTTTACTTTGGTATTAAATTCGTGAGCCCGTTGTAATTTAGCCCCTCCCCAAAGGTCGAGGTGCCCGATTTTCTCGCCCTTAGACCGTTTTTCCTCCCACTTGGCTGCGGCGACGGAAAGAGCCCGCTTCATCTGCGCAGCTTCGCGGATTTCACCTACCCAGTTCTCGAAGTGGCTCCAGGCGAGAATTAACGCTTCGTGAGCAATTTCATATACCGGATCAGTATTCGTGCTGGATGCGGACTCGACTAACAATTTCTCTTTGAGCATCTCCTCGATCAGCGCACGGCTTCCGATGCCGCAGGCTTTTTTCAGGTTGGCCAGAGATTCCGATCGCGAAACAGGCGTCAAGCCCAGATCGGTTTCTGTAATCGATATAAACGATAGTAGTAAATTACGAATCCTGCGTAACTCACCCGGATTTCGCTTTCCATATACCGACTCCATCTTCGCAGGCAGAGCGCCTTCCACTCCGCTGATCTTCTGATAGGAAACCCGATTGATTCTCCGATCGTGGAGGCCGCCCATCTTCTCAAAATCGTCATCAACTACCACCCCGACACCAAACTGACCCTGATCCGCTTTCTCAACCTCCCAGAGCAGCTCCAGCGCAAATTGGAGAAACGGCAGGCGCTGGGGTTTTCCCTCGACATGACTGACGATACGGGCCACCAAATTAGGCTCGAATCGCACCCCGTGATTGGCGGCCGGAATCTCGACCATTTCACAGAATTCCTCCCAGGTTGGCGGGGTAACTCTGACGAGGTTTTGATCGAGCGCCGCCGGGAGGCCTCGAAATTCACTGAGTCTTCCCATAAAGTCGCCCCGCAGTCCCAGAATAAGTCTCACCGGACTGTTTGGAATTTGCGAAATATCGATTAGCGATTGAACAAACTGGAAAATGACCGGCGCCTCATGCTTTTCCGGACGGGTAAAGATTTCTTCGAATTGGTCGATAAAAATTAGAGCCGGCTCTTTGGCGTTACCGAGATGTTTCAGTAGTTCCTGAAATTTCCGCGACGAGGGAACTCCAGCCAGAGCTACTAAATCATCTGGAAAGCCCTGCTTTTCGAAAGCGCGAGCCATGCTTTTAAAGGGATGTTTCCCCGGAGAGAATACCGCGACTTTGCTGGTCGGATTTTGCTTCCGGAAAATCGGTATCACTCCTGCATTCACCACCGAAGTTTTCCCACTACCCGACCTGCCGAACAGAGTCAAAACCGGAGATACCTTTACTTTGGATATAATCTCATCAGTTAACGCCTTCCGGCCGAAAAACCGATCAGTGTCCGCCTCGGAAAAAGAGCGCAGCCCGACATAAGGATTATCCAGATTCAATGCCCGGGCGATAACCGGCTCCGTCGCACTGGGATTGAGCGATGGAATCACCAGAGCCTCTTCACAGAGGCTGCTGTAATCCGAAAATTCAAGAGCCGCTACATTTCCGGTCTCGACCCAGGTCTTCCGGAAATCGATCTGGAGCTGTTTCAGATTGTCATCCTCGTCATTCCGGTTATCCGGAGGAGTGTTCGCCGCCGGATAAAACACGTGTATAGATTTGGCGACATGAGTTCCGAAGAAAAATTCCCATTGGGCGAACGAATGCCGGCCTTTTGAGATATCGGCAAACTCCGCAGCCTGAGCCGAATCGGGCTCTTCTCCGAATTGATCACCGACCAAACAAATCACAATGTCGCTCTGACGGATAAATGCCTCAATTTGCTCAAGCCTGTCCCGTCCACCGACGAAGTCCTCTCTGCTTTTGACGAGAAATCCCCGACGTGTCAGGGCGTGAGCTAACTCATCTTTATAAGATTCAAACTCCCACTCTACAGCGCTGAGATAAATGGTTTTAGGCGACGGATTCATGTTGGGCTAAAATTGGATCAACCCGACTAAATGCAAGGGTGATTCGGCTGACAATACTGCCTCACCTCCTTGTGATTTACAATCCCGAGTCACCCTCCCGGGTTGCAAAAAGCCCGATACACCGGGTCCGGAGTCTCGAAACACCCCTTTCTCCGGTGAATTCGGGCTTGGTGCGATTCCAGCGATTAGTAGCTGCTATGAAAATTTTCCCAGCGCTCACCACTCCTCTGCTCCTCACGGGGCTACTCCTCACTTCGGGCGCTTTAGTTAACCCGATGCCTGCAGCGGCTCAGGAAAACAGCTCTTCCATCGCCCTCGCGATTGAAAACCGCATCCTCCGATCAACGGCGATCCGCTCCAAGGATGTAAAGGCTGCTTTTCAGGACGGAGTGGTCACGCTCTCCGGCTCAGTGGATAATCTGGAAGCTTCGCACCACGCGGTCGAGGCAGCTCAGACGGTCCGGGGTGTTGAGTCCGTGGTTAATCAGATTCAGGTGGAGGCCCCGGAAGTCAAAAATGACATCCTTCTCAATAACATTAACGAGGCTTTGAAATGGAATCTCGCTGCCGAAAACTGGAATATCACTCCAACCGTGGAAAATGGAAAAGTGACGCTCAATGGAATGGTCGATTCCTATGCCGAAAAACGAATCGTCGAATCCAGCGTATCCTCCCTACTTGGTGTCGTCGCAGTTGATAACCAACTGAAGGTCGAACTGAAGGAGAAAAGAAGTGCTGCCGAAATCAAATCCGAGGTTGAAGCCCTCCTCGCCGCGACCGCTACTCTGGATAGTTCTGAACTAAAAGTATCAGTCGATGACACGAAAGTTATACTGTCCGGCAAGGTATCCAATCTGAAGGAAAGACACCGGGCAGTCGAGTGCGCTCAAATTGCAGGAGTCACCGAAGTAGATGCCAAAGGCCTGGAAATTGATTGGGAATCCGGAGACGGAATGCAGCGTAGAGATACCGAACGTCATCTCACCGACGAATCGATTAGCGAGGCAATCAGTAGAGCTTTAAACTACCATCCGCTGACCGTAAATGAGGGCGAGCAGATCGCTGTCAATTCGACAAAAGGAAAGGTAACTTTACTCGGTGATGTGTCGCGACTTGCAGTGAAAAACACCGCGGAGATGATAGCCCGGGACACTATTGGTGTGAACGAAATCGACAACCGCATCCGGGTGGTGTGGACCAGCACCGATGATAGACCTGCGGATGTCGAAATATCAGAAGACATTTCCGCCGCCGTGGCTCGGGACGCTTATCTGCAGTCCGCTGACATTATCCCCCAAACCAAAAGTGCTCACGCCCATCTTTATGGAATGGTTGATTCGGAATTTGAAAAGCAGCGGGCGGGAAAAATCGCCGCTAATCAGAAAGGCGTCGTTCATGTTGCGAACTACTTAACGGTCTCGAAACGATGGGAACCGAAGTCGGACGAAGCCATTTTGGAGGCAATCAATACCGAGCTGGAATTAATCAACACCTCCCCGACCGTCGAAGTAAAGGTGACGGTTCAAAACGGAGTCCCTATTCTGAGTGGAAAGGTCGATACTTGGTTTCAATGGCAGTCGCTCAACGAAATCGCCGTGAATGCCGGCGGACGAAATATTCACAACGATGTGAAGATTAATCTCGTCGCCTTTGGCGGTCAATCGAGCCTCTACGTGCCGGACAACTAAGCCGGGGCACCCTCGAGTTGATAGGCCTTCGCGACTTCCTCAGCAATAATCCGGATACCATCCTCCACGATCTCCGGAGCCATGGTATAGGTCATCCGGATGCATTCCGACGCGTGTTGCCACTCCTCATCGAGCCCAAAGAAAAAGTAGTGCCCCGAGACGATCAAAACACCGCGGGCTTTGAGGCGTTCGTAGAGCACCTCCGAGCTGATCGGCATCCCCTCGAAGTGAAGCCAGAGGAACAAGGCCCCTTCACTCAGGTGCATGCGGTAGGGCAATTCGTCGTCGAAATATTCGGAAACCCACGCCTGAGCCTGTTTTGATTTTTCCAGATAGAAGGGTTTCACCACTTCGCGGGATAAACGCAGAATCTCCCCGCTCTCAACCAGCGGCGCCATGATAGTCTGACCCACATTACCGTTAGCGAGCCCGGCGATCGCCGTCATCGAAGCGACGGCTCCGGCCACCTTTTCACTACCCATCACAATCCCGGTGCGCGTCCCCGGCAACCCGATTTTCGAGAGGCTCATCGTCAGTATGACGTGATCATCGTAGTAGGGATTGGCGTCGGCAAAAAAGATATTGGGAAAGGGCGCTCCGTAGGCATTATCAATGATCAACGGAATCCCGTTTTCTTTAGCAATATCGGCGAGGTGCTTGATCTCGTTATCAGTAAGCACATTCCCCGTGGGATTTGTCGGCCGCGACACACAGATCGCAGAGATGTCGTCGGTAATTTCCAGCGCATCAAAATCGACCCGGTATTTGAACTGATGGTCACCAATCTTTTCGATCTTCGGTTTCACCGCCTTGAAAAAATCCGATCCGATAGACTGGTTGGCATACCCAATATACTCAGGGACCAGCGGCAGCAGTACCTTCTTACGACTACCGTCCGGAAAAGTGCCGGCGAGGGCATTAAATAGAAAAAAGAACGCAGTCTGCCCCCCATTGGTAATCGCAAGATTTTTGCTCGTCACATTCCAACCGAACGATTCATGTAGTAACGCGGCCAGGGCACTGAGAAATTTCGGATTTCCCCTCGGCGGGTCATAGCTGCCCACGAGACGATCCACTCCGCCTTCCTCCGCAAGAATCGCTTCGAGACGCTCCTTCCAGATCGCGGTCAGTTCGGGAATCCTCGCAGGCTGACCTCCGCCCAGCATTCGCGTCTCGGGGCCGCCGAGCACCAGAGCGTTGCCGAGGTCATCCATCAATTCCTCAATCCCACTACCGCCAGTGAGCCGGTTTCCAAAGGTCGAAAATTCCATCAAAAAAAGAAACCTTTACCGAATCGCCGACTTTGCAATGATCCAATCGCCCAGACCATCCCTAAAAATTTTCACAACTATTAGATTCACCGCACCTACCGGAGCAGTAATATCTGATAAAGCGTTTTTTGACTCAAAACAAAAAGCCTGAATTATGATTTGCCCCATTTTCGGCGACTGTTTAATTCCGATTAAAAAATGAGCCAACGATGGATCGAAACATACCCGGCACTTGAAGCGATCGAGGGACTGACCCACGGCTTTATCTGCCGACATCCGGAAATCGACGTTAAAACCGATCGCGACACTGCGATCGCCCGGCTGCAGCCTCACTTTAACTCATGTCTGGAGACGCTGGGAGTGGCCCGGGCGCAGTTTTCGACCGGCGAGCAGATTCACGCGGACCGCATTGAAATTTGTGGCTCCGACGGTCCGGAAGGCACTCATTTTCCCGAAACCGACGGGTTGGTGACCAATTGTCCCGGCCAGTTTCTGGGTATCTACGTCGCCGATTGCGGGGCAGTATATCTCGTCGACCCGGTCAAGAAAGCCTGCGGGCTGGTTCATTCCGGCAAGAAAGGCTCCGAGCTGGGCATCGCGGTGAAGGCGATGCAACTCATGGAGAAAACATTCGGGAGCCGTCGCGAGGATATCATCGTTCAAGTCGCCCCTTGCATCCGTCCTCCGGATTATGAAATAGACTTTGCCGCGCAAATTCAAAGCGACTGTCTAAACGCGGGAGTCGCGACCTCACACTTTCACGATTGCGGCGTGTCGACTTCCAAAGATCTGGAGCGCTACTACAGTTACCGGATTGAAAAAGGCGAGACCGGGCGTCACCTCGCCGTTCTCGGCTTTCCAAATTAGTGAAACGATGACTCAGGAAAAGTATACCATCAAAGCCCCCGCAAAAACCAATCTCTGGCTTCGCGTTTGTGGAGTTAGAGAGGACGGCTTTCATGCGATCGAATCACGGATGGTTCACCTCTCGCTTTGCGATCAACTTGAATTAACCTGGACTGATAAAGAAAAGGTAGAGTTCACCTGCTCGGATCCATCACTACCGACCGGCGAAGATAACCTCGTCGTCAAAGCGGTTCGTGTGATGGAAAAGCACCTCGGAAGACCGCTGGGAATTAAGATTCATCTCAGCAAAAAGATCCCCTCCGGCGCAGGCCTTGGTGGAGGGAGTAGTGATGCCGCAGCAGTGATCAAATCGATCAATACGATGGGTAATTTTGGTATCCCCCCGGAGGAACTGGCCAACCTCGCTGCCTCGATAGGCTCTGACATTCCATTCTTTATCTATGATCAACCCTGCGATGTCAGCGGGCGGGGCGAGATCGTCGTACCGATTGATAAGGAGGCTATTCCGCGACTCCCGATCTTTCTGATGAAACCCGCTTTCGAAATCTCGGCAGCCTGGGCTTACCAGAATCTGGCAAAATCTAAAGAGATGAATCTCCCAACTGATATCCCGCAGGTTTGCCAGTGGGGAAGTATGGAAAACGATCTGGAGCGCCCTGTCTATATGAAATTCCCGATCTTAAGAGACATGAAGAAATGGCTACTAAAGCAACCCGAAGTTCACGCGGCACTTTTGTCAGGTAGTGGATCGACGATGCTGGCAGTACTCCGGCATTTTGACGGAGGTGATTCTCTATCGAGAAAAGCACGGGAACACTTTGGCGAAGAAACCTGGACCTATTGCGGATTTACGGCTTAAGAGTATATGGGAAAGGACGAAACAGCAGAGGAAAGCACTCGTCTGGATTTATGGCTTTGGTCGACCAGACTATACAAAACCAGGACGATCGCATCGGATGCCTGTAAAAACAATCGCATCACTATCAATGGTCAGAAGGGCAAACCTTCTCGGCAGGTGAGAGTGGGAGACCGGCTTCAAGTCGACCGAGGTCCGATGACGCAGGACGTCGAGGTGAAGGACATTCTCAGTAAACGGGTCGGTGCAAAACTGGTCCCCGATTTCCTGATCGATCACACCGCACCGGAGGAGTATGAGCGGGCCGCCTCGATCAGGCGAACCAATCGAATCGCCTCTCCGTCGCGCGAAGCCGGGAGCGGACGTCCCACCAAAAAGGAACGCCGGGAGCTCGATCAATTGATGGATGAAAGCGCGATTGATCTGGAAGCTTTTGAAAAGTTCGCCCGGGCGATGGGACGGAAACGCTGAGCTAAACCAGACGCAGATTCGGATTGATATCCCGGTCCAGACTGGAGCTGGAGATGCCCGATTCCAGACGACAGGCGGCGGCATAAGCAATCATCGCGGCGTTATCGGTCGAATGCCCCGGCGTGGCGAGGAGCAGTTCCACCCCGATCTTATCAGCCGCGGATTTCATGGCGGTACGCAGGCCCCGGTTGCAGCTCACGCCTCCACTTACGGTGATCAGGGACGCATGGTGAGCTCTCGCTGCCGCAATCGTCTTACCGACCAATACTTCGACCACGGCGGCCTGAAAAGACGCACAGAGATCGTTCAGCAAGTCGTCATCGTTCTCATCCCAACGCTCTCCAAGCCCGGCGATCCGATGGCTCACCGCCGTCTTCAGACCGCTGAAACTGAATTGATAGTCCCCACTTTTTAACATCGCCCGGGGAAAATCAAAAGCGGTCGGATCACCATGCTCTGATCGCCGATCGATTTCGGGTCCCCCCGGATAGGGCAGACCCATCATCTTTCCCGCCTTATCAAAGGCCTCTCCCGCCGCATCGTCCAAGGTCGTCCCGAGCACGTCATAACTCGCTACGGAATCGACTTTTACAATCATGGTGTGACCACCGCTAACCACTAGAGATAGATTGGGACGCACGCCCTGCGGGTCGCCAATAAAGGGCGAGAGCAAGTGCCCCTCCATGTGATTAATGGAGAGAAACGGCTTTTGAGCTGCGACCGCAATCGCTTTAGCGGTGGTATCGCCAATCAAAAGCGAACTGGCGAGTCCAGGACCGGAAGTCGCGGCAATCGCATCGATATCCGACATCTTCAGCCCCGCTTCTTTCAAAGCCACATCCACGAGCGGACGAAGCGTGATATTGTGATTTCGCGACGCAAGCTCGGGCACCACACCGCCGTAAGGGGAATGAAGATCGATTTGCGACGCCACTTCGCTGACGAGAATACGATCGGTGCCTTCAGCGATGGCGACCGCCGTCTCATCACAGGAAGTCTCGATCGCGAGAATGATTGATTTACCAGACATGAAAAACTAGCCAAGTATATGGCGCAATGCGTCCAAATCCACCGGAGAGTGATTCTCCTGCTGCTCGATCAGCGAATACCGGACTCTGCACTGACGAGACAGATTCCCGAACATATTCAGCCCCCTCCCCCACGGAGGTGCAATCTCGACGACATGACTTCCCTCCGACATAAAAAATATATTAGCGAGAGCCGCGCCGTGCTGAGCCACTACCAGATCTGCCCGACTGAAAAGCCGGTATTGAGAATAGATACTTTCTTTCTCCAAAACCACATTCCGGAAAGCGTTTCCATACTTTTTCTGTAGTAAATCTTTTACTTCGTTATGATTGGAAATCGATCTCCGGTCCGCACCGGAAGTCTTCACCTCAGCGTTTGCCGAATTAAAAAACGGATCCCGGGCGCGCTCTACGAGGATCACTTTGGGTGAATCACCCGAGTCCAGCTCCGGCGGAAGAGTTCGCTCAAACCAGTCAAGAATCCGCGCGCGAATTTCCGGGGTCATCAAATTAATCCCTTCGGGACCAATATCTTCATCCAGAAAACAATCAAAGCCGGGCAGACTATGGTCAACATCGTTAGGGGAATCTCCGAGTTTTATCGGTAGTTCCTCGAGGATCCGATGCATCGGTCCCACGTCGGTGCGGATACAAACAGGCCGGTCCTCCCCGTGTTCCACGAGGTGATTGATCAGCGGAAGCAGCCCACCCAGAAAAAAATGAAAGTAGTGCTGAATTGACCCTCGGGCGTTTTTCAACTCCACAACCTCCGCCCGCCCACTGACGACGTTAACCGTAAAATTCAGAGATCGACTCATGCCGGAACCGGTTCACCCTGAGAGACCAGCGGATAGAGAAGTTTTTTCATCAACCGCCCCGCACTGCTTTCGATCGACTCAATGTCAGCTTCCGAAAGCTCTTCGCGCCACCCTCCTTTGGTGCCGGTCCGGTAAAAACCATAGTTCGTTTCGGGACTGCACCCTGTACCATTTTCGACTGTACCCTGTACAGTCGCCTCTTTTTTGCGGAGGCGGGCGATGTCATTCGCCTCAAACATCGCTGCAGTGATCGAGCCAGAGGCGGGCAACCCCAGAAACTTCAGAATTCGGGAAAGACTCGACTGTTTCGAATCTGAAATCAGATCTTCGTAGCGAACGATTTCGATCCGCCCCGGATATTTTTCACTGAAGTTGGTCACATTCTCTATCACGGAAACCCACTTTTTCCCCACCGAACTCGCAATCCTGGACAGCGGTATATCAAAACCGTCTTCAGTTCGCTTGCGGTGATAATATAAAGAAACCGCGACGTCTCTGGGATCACGGAGAATAAAAAGAAACTTCGAGTCAGGAAATAACTCAGCGTGAAAGTCCAGATTGGAATCCAGACTGTTATCATTCAGCCCGACATGAGTATCCCCTTCCCGGCATGCCGTGAGAAATAGAGAATCCAACCAGGCGCGATAGGTATCACGGCCCGTAATCTCCTCATTAAAAGCCACTCCCTGTCGGGAAGTCTTTTCGTCGAAATCCTCGATTACCTTTCGATACCCCTCCAGACCGCTGTTGATCACTTTCCAGATTGAAAGAAAATGATGCTCACTCGGACAGGAAGCCGAAGGATGCGAATTGATCAAAGATTGCAAAAATGTAGTTCCGGACTTGTTCAGTCCAAATACAAAAAACCGCTGACGGCCAGAGAGCTGATCAGCCGACGGTTGGGGAAAATCACTGCCTGCCATACCGTATCATGCCAGCGTTCTCTATGGTTTCCATAAAAATTTAAGTTTTCTTAACAATTTGGCAAAATCGAATCGGGCATCCCGTCATCGCGTTGATCGAAATATACCAAAACCACAGGCAGCCTTACAAGACGGAAGGGACCTTCTAAAGGACGCTGGGGATAAGTCTGAACCGAATTTTATCATGTTTGATTTTTTAGCCGAAGGCAAAGCTCCGATCTGTGGACAGGGACGCTCCCGCCGCGAATTTCTCACCGTGGGAGCGCTCGGGCCGATTGGCCTGTCGCTGCCCCAATATCTCGCGGCGAAGGAACGGGGGCAGGTCAATGCGGGGAACGACGAGAAGTCCTGTATCATGATTTTTAACCTCGGCGGCCCGAGTAATATGGATCTCTGGGATATGAAGCCGCATGCGCCCTCTGAAATCCGGGGCCCCTTTAAACCGATTCGAACCAAATCGGGCGAATTCGAAGTCTCGGAAATCCTGCCGCTCCATGCCAAAGTCGCGGATAAATTTTCGCTGGTTCGCTCCTGTCATCACGACGGCGCAGCGGTTCACGATGCCGGTTGGCAGATGATGCAAACCGGTCGCCGCTTCACCGGCGGAGTTCACACCCCGCATGCTGGCGCCGTCGCCAGTTACCTGATGGGGCGTCGCGGCGATCTCCCGCCCTTTGTCGTGCTGCCCGAGTTGATGGGGCGTGGTGGTGGAAATTTACCAAACGGACAGGCCGGAGGATTTCTCGGGAAAGCCCAGGATCCCTTTGCGCTGATGGCCGATCCATCGAAGCCGAATTTTAAAGTCCCCGACTTGTTACCTCCCGATCAAATCGGAGCCTCGAGACTGGAGCGCCGCCGCGCGATGCGGGATATCGTGGATCAGTCAATCAAAGGATTCGAAGAAAGTGAAGACGCCCGACTTCTCGATGAGAATTTTCATTCCGCTTTCCGGCTCATGACCAGTGAGCAGGCTCGAAGCGCCTTTGATCTATCGAAAGAAAAGGACTCCACTCGCGAAAGATACGGCATGAACCGCGTCGGCCAATGTTTCCTCCTCGCCCGGCGACTGGTAGAGAATGGAGTTCGCTTCGTTACTGTTAATACCTTTTTGACGGTGTTCAATCAACTATCCTGGGACATCCACGGATCAAAACCCTTTATCTCGGTTCAGCAAATGAAGACCGAGGTGGCGCCGATGTATGATCAGGCCTACTCCGCGCTCCTCGAAGATCTCGAACAACGCGGTATGCTCGATACCACGATGGTGACCGGGCTCGCTGAGTTCGGTCGGACGCCAAAGATCAATCCGGCTGGCGGTCGGGATCACTGGCCGCAGTGTTTCACCTGCTCATTTGCAGGTGGCGGAGTTCAGGGAGGACGTGTCGTCGGAAAAAGCGACCCGATTGGAGCGACTCCAGCTGACCGCCCCGTCGGCCCGGAAGATATCGTCGCCACTATTTTCAAAGGACTCGGCCTCGATCACACAGGCCACCTCCCCGGCCCTGCGGGACGCCCCTTCCCACTGGTTGATTTTGGTCACGAGCCGATTCACGAACTTTTCTAGAGAAATCATGAAAGTCTATTTTCTTGCAGGATTGTACCTATTGCTTTTATCGACCGCAGTCAGCGCTGAAGACGTCGCCATTCTCCCGGCCGAACTGACTCTTACCGGCCCGGAAGCGACCCACCGGATTATGGCGGTTGAGCTGAACAAAGACGGCCTGTTCAGCGGTGAAAACGAGAGTGCCACATTCGCATCAAGCGATGAAACGGTAGTTTCCGTGGAGAATGGCACCCTGATTCCCAGAGGCAATGGCAAAGCAACTATATCTACCGGGAGCGCCACCGCACAGGTGACCGTGACAAACTTCGATCAGGATTTTTCGTGGAGTTTCTCGAACCACGTTCTCCCCGTCTTTGCAAAAAATGACTGCAATATGGGAGCCTGCCACGGCGCCATCGCCGGAAAAGGCGGCTTTCGCCTCAGCCTGAAAGGCTACGACCCACCCGGAGATTTCTATACCATCACTCGCGAAATGCAGGGGCGGCGAATTGAACCCGCCGATCCGGCACGCAGCCTGATCTTGACCAAACCGACGATGGCGACGCCGCACAAAGGTGGCAAAAAACTCGATACCCGTTCTTTCGATTATCGAGTTGTCGCGGAATGGATCGCAGGCGGAGCCAAACCTCCCGGAGACGAGGCAGAGCTGAAACACCTCGAAGTCCTACCTGAACAATCCCTATTGAAAACAGGAGATCGCCAGCAGCTCATTGTCCGCGCTCATTACGGCGATGGCCGAATTGAAGATGTTACCCACTGGGCAAAATTCACCTCCGCCGATGCCACTGTCGCTGAAGTTGACGACACTGGCAAAGTAGAGATTATCGGCCCCGGCGAAGGCGCCGTCACCGCGTGGTTTTCGAGTCAGGTTGTCCTCGCCCGAATGACGGTTCCGTTCCGCAATGACATTCCGGCGGAATGGTTTTCCCAAGCTTCCCGCGCCAATTTCATAGATGACCTCGTCCTGACGCAGCTCGAGCAATTGAATTTAAAACCCTCGCGAAAAACCACCGAGCACGAGTTTTTTCGCCGTGTCTATCTCGATACCATCGGCGTCCTGCCAAAGCCGGAAGAGGTCACCGCATTTGTCGAAGATCAAAGCCCTGACAAACGCAGCCAGTTGATCGATCACCTTCTCCAGCGGGAAGAGTATGTCGATTACTGGACCTATCGCTATTCGGATATTTTTCTGGTCAACGGCAAACTGTTGAGACCGGAGGCCGTCAAAGCCTACTACATGTGGATCCGGGATAATGTAGCGAAAAACACTCCCTGGGATGAGTTCGCCCGGCAACTCGTTATCGCTAAAGGCGACAGTTACGAAAACGGAGCCACCAACTTCTACGCGGTGCATCAGGACCCCGAAACGATGGCCGAAAATATCAGTCAGGCTTTTCTTTGCCTTTCGATCAACTGCGCCAAATGCCACAACCACCCGCTCGAAAAATGGACCAACGACCAATACTACTCCTTCGCCAATCTGTTCGCCAGAGTCCGCTCAAAGGGTTGGGGTGGAGACAGTCGAAACGGAGACGGGAAACGGACTTTATACGTCGAACCACGCGGTGATCTGATTCAGCCGCGCACCGGGAAACCTCAACCACCCGCCCCACTCGACGGAACTCCGATACCGGAGGATGCAACCGATGACCGCCGCAATCACCTCGCCGACTGGCTTACCTCCCCGGACAATCCCTACTTTGCCCGGGCCATCACAAACCGGATCTGGGCCGCCTATTTTGGTCGGGGGCTGGTCGATCCCGTCGATGATCTGAGGGTATCAAACCCCGCCAGTAACGAACCGCTCCTGGCTGCGCTGTCCGATCATTTGATTAAAAACGACTTTAATGTCAAAGCGGTCATGAAAGCAATTTTGGAGAGCGAAACCTACCAGCGAGCCAGTGAGCCAGTGCCCGAAAACAAAGCTGATACCCGGTATTTCTCGCGCTACTACCCGCGTCGACATATGGCCGAGATATTGCACGATGCGATTAACAGCATCACGCAAACCACTCCATCCTTTAACAATCTAGTCCTGGGCGATGGCAGCAAATCCAAAACCGAAGTTTACGAAAAAGGAACCCGCTCTCTTGAGCTCTATGATTCCGCTGTGGAATCTTACTTCCTGAAAGTTTTTGGCCGAAACAACCGCGAAATCACCTGCGAATGCGAACGGTCGAATCAGCCGAGCATGGTTCAGGTGCTTCATCTGTCGAATGGAGATACGCTGAATAAGAACCTGAGCCAGAAAGATGGACTCGTGGACCAACTCCTGAAACTGGATGGAGGCGTCAGTGAAATCATCGAAAAAGCCTACCTGCTTTGCCTATCCCGACCGCCTACCGATTCGGAAAAGCAACAGTTCACTGACTTATATACTGAAGACATCCGAACCTCGACGGAAGATCTCCTCTGGGCACTGATGACCTCACGCGAATTTCTATTTCAGCATTAAACTATGAAAGCGATTATCTATCTGTTTTTTGCCCTGTCGACAGTGTGGTTGCACGCTGCCGAAATCGACTATCATAACGATGTCGCTCCAATCCTCCGCGACTACTGCGGAGGCTGTCACAACGAAGCCGACTACGATGGGGACTTCTCGATCGAAACCTTTCGTTCGCTGATGGAGGGAGGCGAATCGGAAGAACCTATCATCACCCCGGGCGATCTCTCGAAATCGTTTCTCGCGTCCACGATTCTGAAACGAACCCGTCCTGCGATGCCGCCGAAAAAAGAGCCGCAACTCTCTCAGGATCAGATCAAAATCCTGACAACCTGGATCAAACAGGGAGCGAGGGGACCCGCTCCGGAGGAAGACCACTCCATTCTTGCCACTCTCAATGTGCCGGAGATCAAACCCTCCGCAAAGAATGCGAAGCCGGTAACGGCGGCTGAATACGCCCCGGACGGGACAACACTGGCCGTCGGGCGATACGGTGAAGTGCAAATTGGCGATCTGAAAATCCCGGTCGAAGGCAAAGTTAACCAGCTACACTTTTCCCGCGATGGTAAAAAAATCATCATCGCGAGTGGCATCACCGGCTTGAAAGGAATTGCCACAATTCACGATGCCGTCAGCGGTAAAGAAAGACTCCGGATCGGCGATGGCTACCATCGCGACATTCTATACGATGCGGAAATTTCGCCGGATGGAAAACTGATCGCCACTACCGGTTACGATCGCACTATCCAGCTATGGAACGCCGGGACCGGCGACTTCATCCGTAAAATCGAAGGCCACAACGGGGCCATATTCGACATCGCCTTTTCACCGGACAGTTCGCTGATCGCCAGCGCCAGTGCCGACGAAACCGGCAAAGTCTGGCGGGTTTCCGATGGAGAACGCCTTGATACCCTGAACCAGCCCGAAGGCGAACAGTTCCGGATTACTTTCACACCCGACGGTCAACACATCATCGCAGCGGGGGGCGACAAAAAAATCCGGATGTGGCGACTAGTCTCCAAAACTAAAGCCAAGATCAATCCCGTGCTTCACGCTCGTTTTGCGCATGAGGAAGCGATCAATGAATTGACGATCTCACCGGATGGTAAGTGGCTTGCCTCCGCATCAGCCGATCAATCGATTAAGCTCTGGTCCCTTCCGGATCTCTATCAGGTTGAAATGATCGGCGGTCAGGAAGACTTTGTTTCCGCTCTCGCATTCAACCGGCAGAATCAACTGATCGCAGGACGCATGGATGGCAGGATTGTACCCTGTACATTCCAAAACCGCACCCTGTACAGTCCCAAATCCGGCGGCAAAAAAATAACACCACAGATTACGTCGTCACCTTCGCCCTCTTCCCCCCCGAAAAACTATAGCGAAAGTGACGCTGAGGTTTTACCCGTCGAATGGCCCGCAGAAATTACCGGGGTAATCAGCGATGAAACGGATAGCGACGACTATCTTTTTTCCGCTAAGAAGGGCGAAACAATCGTTCTGGAAATTAACGCAGCAAGATCCAAATCTCTACTGGATTCCAAAATCGAAGTCCTCACCGCCTCCGGCGACAAAATCGAGAGGGTCGTTCTTCAGGCGGTCAGGGATTCCTGGTTCACTTTCCGCGGTAAAAACTCCGATACCTCTGACGATTTCCGGGTCCATAACTGGGAGGAAATGGAGCTGAACGAGTACCTCTATGCAAATGGCGAAGTGGTCAAACTGTGGCACTACCCTCGCGGTCCGGACTCCGGTTTCAAAGTCTACCCCGGTTTCGGGAACCGAACCACCTACTTTGACACCACTCCGCTAAGTCACCCGCTCGGAGGCCCGTGCTACATCGTTGCCGCCCATCCCGCCGGGACGGAACCCAGCCCCAACGGACTCCCGGTTTACCGCTTGTTCTGGGAAAATGATGACGATGGAGAACGCATTCTCGGGAGTGACTCCAAACTGACCTTTACTGCACCCGAAGATGGCAGCTACCGGGTGCGCGTTTCCGATGTGCGGGGATTTGGTGGGGAAAACTATACCTACCAACTGAGTATCCGTCCCTCCCGCCCGGATTTCAGCGTAAGGGACAATGGTGCGAAGCTCAAAATCAGCCCGGGAAGTGGTGAAGAAATCGAATTCACCCTGAAACCTGTAGATGGTTTTTCTCAGCCCGTTCAAATAAGCTTAAGGAACCTCCCCGAAGGCTTAACGGCCACCCCGGTCACTATAGAGGCATCACAAAGGCGCGCCTATATGGCGATCCGGTCAGCAGAGAATTTTACACTCCCACCACCTGAGGCACTAAAGAAAATCGAAGCCGTTGCGACCGCCGAAATCGGTGGTAAGCCAGTCACAAAAACCGCCAAAACGCTGGGTCAGTTAAGCCTCACAAAACCGGCAAAACTGGAAGTCGAAATTCATCCCGATGGAGAAAGTGGCAGCGTCGGGAAAGACGGCATTCTCGAGATCACCGTGCACGCTGGAGAGACCGTATCGGCGCTCGTAAAAGTGGAAAGAAACGGTTACGATGGCATTGTTAATTTCGGTAAAGACGACTCGGGGAGGAATCTGCCTCACGGCGTATACGTCGATAACATCGGTCTGAGCGGGCTGATGATTCCGCCCGGAAAAACCGAACAACGATTCTGGATCACAGCCGCAAAGTGGGTTCCCGGGACGGAGCGACTTTTTCACCTTCGAGCCAGGGAGGATGGCGGTCACACTACGAAACCGGTCCGTATCAAAGTCGTGAACTAATACCTATTTACTGAAGAAGATTTTCAGATTTTTCGTCTGCCGCCCCGCAGCAACAAAATCAGCTTTTCCATCTCCATTAAGATCTGCGGATTTGATATCTTCCACCGCCAGCTTTTCGGCAGAAACGGTTTGTCTACGCCAGCTTTTACCGGCTTTATCGAGCGGAGTAAAGATTTCGATACCGGGAGTTCCCTCGGGATGCATCGCCCGCCAGCCAACGACGACCTGATCGGAGCCGACACCGAGAAAATCATCAATCGCGAGAGCGTGTCCGTCGATCAATTCATCGGACAGAGTGCTTAAGTGCGGCCAGAGAGTCTCCCCTTCTTCGGGTTCGAGATACACTGCTGACTTTACCCCATGCATCGGCTCAATCGTCGCGATGAAACGCCGTCCGCCTGGGAGAACTCCATCGCGGATTTCACCGGCGAAGTCCTTTGTAATCTGAGTCGATACCCACTCGCCATCAACCCGGTCAAGAAACCAGACGCCCTCTTTAGCTGCGATGATGACTTCCTCTTCAGGATCGTCATCCCAGTTAACGGGATGGAAATTGTGAGAAAGGTGTAGAAAATCGTTAATTAAATTGATTTCCCACTTACCTTTCGGGTCTACGGGTTTAATATACTCCATCAAACGCAAGCCAGGCCCGACTCCGTCCACACTGCCACGCCCCCGGAGAGGTTTCACAAGTAAACTATAGCTGTCCCCCGCCCCTTTCACCCAATGCATTCGATGGGTATTCGGTTCATTATAGAGTTGAATCGGCTCCCAGAGTTGAGTCCGATCTTCCGGTGGATGCAAATAGAATACCGCACCGTCCTTCAGGGTTTCTTTAAAATTCCACCCCGCACCTACTGCTATTTCGCACTTTCCGTCGCCGTCGATATCCCGGGCCGTAACACACACATTGTCCCGTAAGGTGAGATGCTTTGCGATGACGTGTTTATCCCAGGTAGGGTATTGGTACCACTGAATCGTTCTCTGATCGGCAAGTATAATATCGATCCGGTCATCGCCGTTCACATCTTCCAGTTGCAAACCATATCCAATGTTGATCGTATCGATATCCCGCTCAAACCAGCGATATTCAGGCGGATTAGCTGAGTGACCGCAAGGGATGATCAGTAATAGCAAAAAAACGGTGAGCGCTGATTTCATGTCGGAAAAAGAAAGGGTTCGAGCCAATTCCAAATTCTTTCAAGGAACCTTTTGCCGTTTTGCCGCCCTTGTGATTCTGACGAAAATTATCGGAATTTTTATCTGATAAGTCCCTAACTCGTGCGTCCTAACTGTTAACGCGCGAATGAAGCTCAACCTACCCTTAATTACAGCGGGCGTCCTGCTCAGTTGTTTGTCTGCAGCCTGCACCAAAAGCGGTAGCAAGCACGTCAGCACCTCGAGAGGAGCTTCGCAAACCGTTCTCACCCCGCTTCGCCCCTGGGATTCCTCGACCCGACGGACCGTTCGGACGACCGCATACAGCCACATGGAAAATGAGCCGGGTGCCCACGGGAGACTCAGCGCCAGTGGAAACACCCTCAAGTATGGCCGGGTTCGCAGTGCAGCCGCTGACTGGTCCCGCTATCCGTTGGGAACCCAGTTTAAGATTGTGGGGACGCCTCATCTCTACGAAATCGATGATTACGGAAGTGCTCTGGTGGGAACCGACACGATTGACCTTTTCAAACCCAACCTCCGTCTCATGAAGGACTGGGGAAGTCGACATGTTGAAATCAAAATCACCAAATGGGGCTCCTTTGAGCAAAGCAACGCCCTGCTTGAAAAGCGATTAAAATACCCCCATTGCCGCACGATGCACCGGCATCTCCAGCCCCAGTTGCGACGGGAACGGTCAGGGCGCTGACTCAAAAATCATCGAGTGCATCCGACACCGCACGAATCGCGGTTTCCGTCGTTCCGCTCAGGGAATGAGGGGACAGATAGACCCGGTTTTTCGTTCTGGGCATCATCACCAAAGCGGTTGGATTTCTAAATCTCGTCACCCCGAACAATCGGGCCTCATCCCTTTCCTTTTGCGAGTTATGGCCGGTGGTGTGATTGGAATTGGGATCGTCCAACTTGACCATGCACAAGACCAATCGAGTTGATGCCCAGTCCCGAAATTCTTTGGAGTAAATCAAACTTTTCTCCAGTTCAGCACTACTCTCATTCCCATTGATAAGAAACGTTAACAGCACCGGAAGATCCAGTTTTTCAGCTTCGCGAAGACCGGATGTGAGGTCGAGATGCCATCTTGCGGTCCGTCCCGATAATTGAGCCGCCTTATTGACCATTTTTTCGACCTGCTCATATCGACCACCATCTTCTATACCCTGGAAGAAAATCTGATCGGCTTGAACCAGCCTCTCCAGAGGGATGATGTAATACTCAGTCTCTGTGCCGGAGCCTTTGGAAATTGCGATCTTTAACTGCGACTTTCCGAGAACTTTCGCTGCAATGGAACGTCCCTTATTATCCGTTATCGCCCGGTCGAAAGGAAAAGTGTTGGCACGCGCCCGGCCAACCTCTCTCAGCGACTCCTCAGGAGAAGACGGTTCCGGCGATTTTGCAGGGACCTCGCTCAAATCCTTACAACTCACAAGCAAACCAGACAAAATCAGGATGTATAACAGGAAAAATTTCATGGATTGGTCAAAAGACTTCTAACTAACTAGTGTTCAATTCCCACATTGGAAATCAACTCCTTTTCTGTCCCCTCAAAAGGGGCCTTTCCGGATCCGGAATGATAAAAATTCATAAACTGATTTTTTGACCTTTCTGTTGACGACTCACCCCTCCATGAATGATAGGGTAGAGCCTCTTGAGTTCTCTTAATTATCATCGTTTCGGCCTTTTATGTGTGGTTTCCGGTCCTTCAGGTTCGGGGAAAACCACTTTATGCCACCGTCTCTCCAGAGAAGACCGGATGGCGGACTATGCTGTTTCCGCGACAACACGGGCTCCCCGCGAAGGAGAGGTTGATGGCGTGGACTACTTTTTCCAGCGTCGTGAAGAATTCGAAAACCACATCGCAAACCGCGATTTTCTGGAATACGCCGAAGTTCATGGAAATTTATACGGCACCCTGAAAAGCGAGGTGATGAACCGCCTTTCCCAGGGCCACGATGTCCTCGTCGATATTGACGTTCAGGGAGCCGCTCAAATCCGGGAACATCGCAACGAAATGATTCACGATGCGATGATCGATATTTTCATCCTTCCTCCGGATTGCGAGGCTTTGATCGAGCGACTCCGGGGACGGGGAACCGAGTCTGAAGAACAACTTGCCCTGCGTCTCGCCAATGCCCGCGAGGAAATGAAGCACTGGCAGGAGTATCAATATACCATCATCAGTGATTCCAAAGACGCGGATTTCGCCACGTTTTCAGCGATCGTGAACGGGGAACGCTGCCGCACCAGTCGGCTTTCCGAAAAGTAGAGACGGGTTCTCTTGATCATTGCTCGATTTCCTGCGATGATTCCGGCAACTTCACGCTCTATTTATGTCCGAAATCCGCCCCGATCTTGCCGCTGACGTTTATCAAAGAATCGATTCCGAACTGAGAAAGGTCATTGTCGGTCAGAACGAAGTTCTCATGGGCCTGATGGTGAGCCTCTTTGCCAATGGCCACTGCTTGCTGATCGGCGTCCCCGGACTGGCCAAGACGCTGATTGTAAAATCTTTAGCCGATGTGCTGGGGTTAAACTTCAATCGCATTCAGTTCACTCCGGACTTGATGCCTTCCGATATCGTCGGGTCGGAAATTCTCCGGGAAATTCCCGGGGGTGGTATGGAATTTAAATATGAAGAAGGTCCGGTTTTCACCAATCTCCTCCTCGCGGACGAGATCAACCGGACGCCTCCGAAAACTCAGGCAGCACTCCTCGAATCGATGCAGGAACGCGCGGTGACGATATCCGGTGAGACCCGCCCTCTCCCCTCCCCATTCCTCGTCGTAGCGACTCAAAACCCGATTGAACACGAAGGAACTTACCCACTTCCCGAAGCTCAGCTCGACCGGTTTATGTTTTCACTGAACCTGAACTACCCAAGCCACGCGGAGGAGGCCGACATCGTCAGAAAAACCACGATTGGAACCCAGGAATCGCTGTCCCCGGTGGTATCGAGGGAAGAACTGCTCGCTGTGCAAAGCCTGGTGCGGGATGTGCCGGTTTCTGATCATATTATCAACTATGCGGTAGCCCTCGCGACCGCCACCCGGAATCTTGATGGCACCACTCCCGAGGTTTCAAAAAAATACCTTGAATGGGGAGCCGGTCCCCGAGCCTCTCAATATCTCGTGCTCGGCGCAAAAGCACTCGCTCTGTTACTAGGTAAAGCCGCCCCGGAAGCAACCGATGTTCGCTCAGTCGCAACGGCAGTCCTCCAGCACCGGGTCGTAGCGAATTATCGTGCTACCGGAGAAGGACGGAACACTTCGGACATTGTCACCGAACTGGTAAAAACAGTCCCGGAACCCAGTTACTGATGTCTTCCGACGCTTTCAAATCAGCCAAAAAACGGGCTGTCCCTCCGCCTCTTCCCTCGCAGAAGAACGACGGCCGATGGGGACCTCCCTCCCGGTTGGTTCAAGTCACGCCCCCACCTGTCCCGAAGCAGGTTGAGCTCCTCAATCTGGAGGATGTGTCGAAATACAAAAATCTCCTCGTGTTCGCCAAGGCGGTGATCGACGGCTATTTCTCAGGGAAACACAAATCGGCCGACTACGGTTCCAATGCCGAGTTTGCTGAACATAAAGCCTACAATCAGGGAGATCAGATCGAGCATATCGACTGGCGGGTCTACGCGAAAACACGCGATGTCTATGTGCGGCGCTACCGGGAGGAAACCGACATGGCAATCTATCTGGTTGTCGACATGTCAGGCTCGATGGCTTATCAGGGCAAAGGAAAGGAGCCAAAATTTCAGAGAGTGGCGAGAATTGCCGCGTCACTTGCCTATTTGATGATCCATCAGGGAGATAAAGTTTCTCTCACCCTTTATCACGATAAAATCGAAAAGTTCCTGCCACCCGCCGGAACGCGACGGCACCTTCACGAAATCGTCTCCGCGTTGGAGTACGCTAACCGGGAACAGACCAATAAAACCAGCCTCGCCGATGTCCTCAACGAATGCGGAGCGATGTTTAAGAAAAAAGGCCGTATTGTAGTGCTGTCGGATTTCTTCGAAGAACCGGAGGCAATTTTCGATTCGCTGGGACGGTTTCTACATCGCGGATTCGAGATTCTTCTCTACCAAATTATGGATCGGGATGAGCTGGAATTGCCCGACCTGGAGATCGCCTCCTTTGTCGATTCGGAAACCGGGGAACAGATTCAAGTCTCCCCCGGCGAAATACGAAAGGCCTATACCGAAACCCTACAGCGGTATATCGACGACCTTCAGGATCGTTCAGTGGAAAACGGAGTCAGGTTCACTCAACTGCACACCGACTCTCCCTATCTCGAAGCGATCGAAACCTATCTGGAGCAGCGCGCCAAATGAACTTTCTCAATTCCGGTCTCTTAAGTTGGTTGGTGCCGTTTATTCTACTGCCCCTCCTGATTCATCTCTTTAACCGGAAATTCCCGAAACGAATCATTTTTTCCTCAATCGAGTTTATCAAAAAAACTCAGTCGGAACGATCGAAACTTCTCCGGTTCCGGCACTTGGTCATGACGCTACTGCGAACGATTATCGTCGCCTTACTGGTCATGGCATTTCTGAAGCCGCTCCTCGACCGGTTCGGCTCATCTTCGGTTGCCGGGAGCCAGAAAACCGCCCGCGATACTCTCATCGTTTTTGATCATTCTCTATCGATGGAACATCGGGCGGACTTGGTTCCGGCCCGGAAGCGGGCGCTGCTCGAAGCGGAGAAAATTATCAGTTCGCTGGAGACCAATCAAAACCTCAATGCTATCGCCGTGGAACGCGAACCCCGGTCCTGTTTTTTCGAATTCTCCGGACAACACGATGCGGTATTGTCGTTCCTGAATCAACTTGAGCCCGGGATTCAAACCGCCAATTTTGACAAAGCAATCGCACTGGCGGCCCGTCATCTTACCAACAGCAAAAACAAAGCGAGCGGAGCAGACATCTATTTTATCTCCGACTTCCAGCGTGAAAACTGGGCAAATATCCGTTTCGATAAACTACCGGAAGATGCCCGGGTCTTTTTTGTCGATGTGGGAACTCCCGACCGGGAAAACCGCGCCGTTCTCGATGTAAAAATTTCCCCTTCCACGGTTCTCGCCGGTGAAACCATTGATTTGGAAGTGAAGCTGGGAAATTTTACAAGCGAAGTCATTTCCCAGGAACCGCTCGAATTAATCGTCGACTACACCAACGCGGTTGATACCAACTATTCCTGCCCCGCCTGGTCCCAAACCTCGCTGAATTTAACGATGAAAGCTCCGGCCCCCGGGAGTCACACGATCGAAGTCCGTCTTCCGGAAGATGATTTGATGGAGGACAACACTTTCCATCTCAATCTCAATGTGCTCGATAAAGAGGAAGTCGTCATCGTAACAGACCGCCTCGAACCGGATACGGGTGCACCCCATTTTGTCCGCACAGCAGTGAATCCCTATCGTGATCTGGAGGGCTCACTGCTCCCGCGCCTCCTCAACTCCTCGGGGTTGGACAGCGCCAACCTTGCGACCACTTCAAAGCTTATCCTCATTGAACTCGGGGCGCTCAATGATGATAACGGTGCCGCTCTGGTCAACTATTTGCAACGGGGCGGCGGGGCGATCTGGTTTCTCGACGGGGAGATGGATCCGGTCAATATCAGGAACCTGAATACCGCTCTGGGCGACGACTCAAACCTGCCGCTTAAACTTCTCGGCTGGCAGCCGGAGAAGAGTATGCCGGACGGTTTTCAAAAACTGAGCCGGGGCAATTTTAAATCTGATTTTCTCCGACTCTTTCGGGGTTCCAACCGACAGAATCTGGGACTTCTCAACTTCACCCAATACCGTCAGGCAACCGCCTCGGATGACACCTCGATATTACTTTCCTTTGCGGATGGCACCCCGGCGCTGGCCTCGGCGAACATTGGTCTCGGAACGCTTCTGATGGCAAACTTCTCGATCGATGAAGCTCACTCCAATCTCGCCCGCCAAAAAACTTTTCCGGCCTGGCTTCAGGACCTCGTGAAAAATATCGCGAGTGCTGATACCGGGGAACTTTATCACGAAGCAGGAACCGAAATCACCGCTGATCTGTGGCGTGCGGAGACCCACGACCTTATTTTGAAAAACCCACTGGGAACCATCATTGAACCGACCAAAGCCCGCGATGGCGAAAGGATGCTAATCGGTTTCCCCGCGACGATCCCCGGCTACTACCGCATGACGGGCAATGATGGCAAACTCCGGAAGACCTTCGCCGTCAATCCCAACCCCGGCGAATCCGATCTCCGGCTTATGGACAGGGAGCGACTTCCCCAGCGGGCCAATGAAAAAGTCACCGACTCAAATACTGAAGATCCCGATCGGGCTCATTTTGTTTCCGGGACCGAGGACTATCAGGCCATCCAGAACGGAACCCAGATATTTCACTGGTTTTTGCTGGCACTCTGCGGCCTGCTTTTCGTCGAAATGCTCTTCCAAATGTGGTTTCGACGCCTCTCTTCCTGATCTGAAAACATCAGCCGCCGGCTTTCCGGACGGCTTGAATCGTGATCGAGAGCTGACTCAGCCCGCGGAATTCATTCCGATCGATATTAAAAGCAATATCCCAGGGCGGATTCGGCAGATCGAGGTCGGCTGAATTGAAGTAAATCGCATCGCGAAGCACTCCGTCCTGGTAGAGCTGAAACTTCATGTGCTTTTCCTTGATGATCCGCGGATCACCGCCCATTTCGACATTTTTTGTCATAAACAGGGGCTGCGGATTTGCCGCTCCGAAGGGGTGAAGCAGTTCGTAACTGTCGAGTAGCTCCATTTTCACCTCGGCCAGCGACACGACTGAATCGATGTGAAGCTTGGGAGTCAGAGAGTCACTGGTCGCCTGCTCTTTGACCTGCGCATCGAAACGCTCCCGAAATGCATCGATATTGTCCTCCATCACCGTGACACCGGCGGCCATTTCATGTCCCCCACCAGCTTCGATGATGTCGCGGGAGGCGTTGAGAGCTTCAACAAGAGAGATTCCCGGAACACTGCGACCACTTCCCTTCCCGAGACCGTCCTCGTCGATAGCGATGATAAAAGTCGGGCGATGATAAAACTTCGAAATTCGGGAGGCCACAATTCCGACCACACCCGGGTGCCAGCCCCGCGATCCAACAACGATACCGTAGGACCGTTGATCGGGTGATAGCGCCTGGATCATTTGTTCCGCCTCTTCGCGGGTCCGGTATTCCAGTTCCTGACGCTCCTTGTTTTGCAAATCGAGATCCTCCGCACAGGTTTTTGCGAGAACCTGATCGTCACAAAGCAGGAGATCCAGCGAGGCCTTAGCGGTGTCGAGTCGGCCCGACGCATTGAGACGGGGACCGAGTTTATGGCTCACATCGAGAGACTTTGCAGGTGTTCCCACGTTTGCCACCGATTTTAAGGCCGAGAGACCCGGATGAATCGTGCGATCGAGCTGAATGAGCCCTTTCCGGGCGAAAATCCGGTTTTCCTCAACCAAAGGAACGATGTCCGCAATCGTCGCCAGTGCGACAAAATCGAGGAAGTCCTTCAAATCCATTCCCGGAACCGCCCGGGTCTTGAGCAGCGCATGCCCCACCTTGAAAACCACCCCGCCGGTGCAGAGATAATGGTAATCGTCGCCCAATTTTGGATTCACCAGAGCGTCACATTCCGCAACCCCTTCCGGAGATGGTTCGTGATGGTCTAGAATGATCAGATCGATCCCCTGTTCCTTCAGATAGATTGCTTCTTCACGGGAGTTGGTACCGCAATCCGCCGCTATGACAAGATCGGGAGGATTCCCTTCGAAACTCTTCTCCAAACCGTCCGTACTCAGCCCGTAGCCCTCTTTCAGACGGGTCGGGAGGAAACTCCTCGGCTCAATACCGTAACCTTGCAAAATCCGGGTCAAAAGCGCGACAGAACTGACCCCGTCGACATCGTAGTCGCCAAACAAAACCACGGATTCTTTGTCATCCGCAGCCCGCAAAATTCGCTCCACCGCAGCCGCTATCCCATGTAGTTTAAAGGGATCCGAGAGATCCTTGAGCCTCGGGTACAGGAAGTTGATAAACTCCTCCCGCCCGGAAAAACCTCTCTGGATAGCCAGACGCACAACGATTTCGGAAAGTCCGAACTCGTTGACAAATTCGCGAACCAGGGCGGGATCCGGCTCCGGTTCGACGATCCATTTTGTTTTAGAAGGCATCTGAGGGGGCACAGTCTAAAGAAACAAATGCCGCTGTAAAGAAGCCCTTTAGAAAAGAATGACGGAATACCAATTTACGGCGAATTGTTTCGCAAGATACGACATTTAACTCAGATTATTTTGTCATTTCAGACGACAGATGCAAGCTTTCCCGATGCAACGCATTCACCTTGTTCTGGGAACCTTGATGTTTCTGAATTGCGCCTCCTCAATCACCGCATCGCCGCAACGTCCCAATATCCTCTTTCTGTTTACCGACGATCACGCAACGCAGGCTATCAGTGCCTACGGAGACAATTATCTAACTGAAATTGCGCCGACTCCGGGCATCGACCGAATCGCAAACGAAGGAATTCTCTTCCGGAGATGCTATGTCACCAACTCGATTTGCGGCCCTTCCCGCGCTGTGATTCAGACCGGGAAATACTCTCATTTGAATGGATTCCGGAAAAATGGCGACACTTTTGATGGCTCACAGGTCACGGTTCCGAAATTATTGAGAAAAGCGGGCTACGAAACCGCGATCGTCGGGAAATGGCACCTCAAATCGACTCCCACGGGCTTTGATCACTATGAAGTGCTCAAAGGTCAGGGGCAATATTACAATCCGGGCCTCTTCACCAACGGAGAAATGATCAAACACGTCGGCTACACTTCCGACATTATCGGGGATCAGTCGATCAAGTGGCTCGAATCCCGCGATAAAGAGAAGCCGTTTTTTCTGATGAGTCAGCAGAAAGCTCCCCACGGGCGCTGGGAACCGGCCCTGCGACATCTCGAATGGCTCGACGACGTTCGGGTACCGGAACCCAAATCGCTTTTTGATGACTATTCCGGCCGATCAGGCCCAGCGGCGGGCCACACGATGGGGATAGCGGATCACATGGGAGAAAAACGTCTCATGCTGTCGTATTCCAGCAAATTCACACCGGAGCAGTTTGAGGTTTTCGATGCCTACTTTCGCCCCCGGAACGAAGCCTTCCTCGCGGCAAAGGTGACCGGGAAGGACCGGACGCGTTGGCACTATCAGCGGTATATCAAAAACTACCTGCGTTGTGTACGCGGTATGGATGAGAACGTCACGAAATTGCTCAAATACCTCGATGACAATGATCTCGCCGAAAATACAGTAGTGTTTTACAGCTCCGATCAGGGCTTCTACCTCGGAGAACACGGCTGGTTCGATAAACGCTGGATGTATGAAGAGAGCTACCGAACGCCGTTGGTGATCCGATGGCCCGGAGTCATCAAACCCGGCAGCATCAACGCGGATGATCTGGTTTCCAATATCGACTTCCCGGAAACTTTTCTCGATATCGCGGAAGCCCCCATTCCGGAGGCGATGCAGGGGCGTTCTCTACTACCGCTACTCAAAGGATCGACCCCGAACGACTGGCGCAAGTCGCACTACTATCATTACTACGAAAGCGGAGGGCACGGCGTCGCGCTACACTACGGAGTGACCGACGGACGCTATAAACTGATCCGTTTCCCCGAGCCGAAATACGACACCTGGGAGTTCTACGATCTCGAAACCGATCCTCATGAAATGGAGAGTCGTTACAACGATCCAAGTCTGGCGGAAGAACAGTCGCGCATGAAAGCGGAACTGGAGAAACTGAGAACTGATCTAAAAGTCACCGAATAACAGTATGGAAACACCTTTCCTAACCATCATCTACTTCACCCTGCTCTCCTGCTTGCTGCAGACCGTTGGGAACAGCCAGCAAAAGACGTCATTCGAGGAATTTGCGAAGCAACAGGCCGTCGCAACCCAGAGCGGCAAACCGATCGATCAATTCAGCGTGACCTTCCCGGACGCGTCAATCACCGATGCCGAAAAAGCACGTAAAACTTACGAAGCCCAGCTCTCGGATCACAAATCATTCGCGGGGATCAAAGGCGCGGTCGTCGGCAAAGGTGGGCAAACCCATTTCCAGATTGAAAATCCTCTGAGCGCTACCCTGTTTCGAGAAGGTTGGATCTCAGGCCGCTATCCGGAGATTAAAATCCGGGATGGAGCCGATCCCGGTATTGAGACCGAAATAGGGATTGTTCTGAAGAAGCCGATCACGGAACCGGTTGCATCGATTGAAGAGTTAAAAACCTACATCGACTATCTCGTCCCGGTGATTGAACTGCCGGCAGGACGACACAACTGGTCAAAGCCCCCAACCGCAACCGACCTCATTGTCGCCAACGTTTTCTCTGACAACTACATCGTTGGCGATGCCTTCACTGATCTGTCTATCGATATCGATGCGGTAACGATTCAGTTATTTCGAGAAAATCAGATCATAAACGAGACCAACGGAGGCGATGCCAATAACGGTCAATGGTGGAACTTTCTATACCAGGTCAATTGGGCGATCGCCAATAGTTACACCCTGAAACCGGGAAACCTGGTGATTACCGGGGCACTCGGAAAAATCAACAAAACCGGCTCCGGGAACTATCGGGCTGATTTTGGAAAACTGGGTGAGATCACCTTTCGTTTGGTCAAATTATGACGCCCTCGTTCGCAGACTTCGACTGTTTTCCGTTTACGGCCGGCGAGATCACGAAAAAGATCTACCGCTCGCCTCAAAACGGACCCGCCGTTATTCTAATCCACGAACTACCGGGAATGATCCCGGAATGCCAGCGCCGCGGAGAGTGGCTTGCCGCGCAGGGCTTCACCGTCTACATGCCTCTTCTTTTCGGGCAACCGGGCGACAATCTCGGCGTGAAACCTTTCTTTTTGCCCTGTGTTCGCCGCGAATTTCATCTCTGGGGTGCAGATAAAACCAGCCCCATTGTCGGGTTTCTCACCGAACTGGCAAAAGTCGCGCACGAGGAATGCGGCGGCCCCGGAGTTGGCGCCATCGGCATGTGTCTCACCGGAGGCTTTGGTCTCGGGATGATGGTCGAACCCTCCGTGCGCGCCCCCGTCGTCTGCCAACCCAGCATCCCCAATCCCCTCCTCCCTGTGAGTCAAATTGGATTGTCGCCATCGGATCTGGAAAAGACGTCGACCCGATGTAAAAAGGAAAATATCGATGTGCTTGGTTTCCGCTTTGAAAAAGATCCCCTTTGTCCCCGGAAACGATTCGAAAAACTGGAAAACGCGCTCGGGAAACGCTTTGTTCCTCACGTTATCGGGCAGGACGGTCGGTCGTCTCCCAAAGGACACTCCACGCTGACCCTGGATTTCTATCAGAACGAAGGCTTCGCCGAGGACGAAAAACGCGAGATCGAACAGAAGCTGGTCGATCATCTGGATCGCTACCTGAGAGACGAACCCGCACCACGGTGAAGCCATCTCGAAACCTGCGTACCCGCACAGAGCTTGACCTTCCCCCGGCCCATGGGAGAGTCACAGATGCCCGTGAAGCTTTTCCCTACGCTCCTCCTCTTTTTACTCCCCGCCACCCTTATCGCGAAAGATCACTACATGACCCCGACAGGTTCCGGTGATCGGGACGGCCGCGATTGGGACCACGCCCTCGCCGCGAGCTCAATCAGCAATATCGTGAATCAAAACATGGAATCCGGCGACCGGTTGTTCCTTGGAAGTGGGCTCTATCGAAATGTGAAACTCACGATTTTCCGGGGAGGCTCCTCACAAACCCCGAACCAAATTATCGGTGTGGATCGCGGTGAAGGCCTGCCCGTTTTCGAGTCGACCTGGTCGGAGGATAACCCTTCGAAAGGCGCCACAGCGATCCGGATCGAACCGGGCGTTTCCCATCTGGTACTAAGTAAACTTCGGGTTCGAAAATACATGACCGGCGTTAAGATATCCCCAGCCGCCAGAGGGCGAGACGCCTGCTCCCACATCGTCTTTGATGACATCGGCATCGAACGGGTGCGCTACGGTTTTTATCTTTCAGATGTCGACGATTTGCGTCTCGATAACTGCCGTTTGAAACGCTACACCAAGCACGCATTCCGTTTCGAAGAAGGCTGCGACCGGGTAACGCTACGAGCCTGCGTAGCCGACTGTTCTGAGGGAGACCCAAACTGGGAAACCAAAACCGAACTGTTTCCTTTCGGATTCACCGTCAACAAGGGCGGAGCTCCAAATACCGCCTTTGTTTTCGAAGATTGTCTTGCGACCAACAACCTGATGCCCCTGCAAAAAAATCGCTATAAGAACGGCGACGGATTTGTGATCGAGGGCAACACCAGAGACGTCAAATTGATCCGCTGCCGGGCGATCCGTAATCAGGATGGAGGCTTCGATCTCAAAGTCCCCGGAGTGCAACTAACCGGTTGTATCGCCCTGAAAAACTCACGCAACTTCCGGATTTGGTCGGGCGGCGTTCTGGAAAACTGCTTTTCCGGTTGGTCGAGAACCGGCCTGTGGAGCAACGGGGATTCCGTCACCGCGAATCGCTGCACCTTTCACCAATTAAAAACGGCGATGCTCACCGATGATCGCGCTAAAGCACCGATCACCTTAACTAACGGTCTCATCTCCAATACCAGCCAAACTCATCGCAAAACAGGCGGCAAAGGCGGAGCGGTCATCAAGGAAACCGAGATCACCGAGGCCCCGAACTTTGTCAACCCGACTGAAAACTGGAACGGCCTCGGCGAAGCCATGAACAGCCGGGCGTTTCCCGAAAAAGGCTATCGTAGTGGAGAATAGTTGCCCCCGCAATTCCCGGCAAGCCCCCTAGCGCCGGAAGCGTACCAGTAGCGAAGTCCTCAGGACGTCCGGAGCGTTGGTTTTGGGTCAGAGTGATGCGGAGGAACATCCAAAGGACCTTTCTCCCTTTGGCAATACTCTCGTCCCGCCGGTAGTTTCATCGAACCTGTTATGCAGGCCCATCAACTCCGGTTCCGTCGAAAGAAAAAACGTCCGGTTTAAAATTTAAAGTGTGCATTACATCGCAATCCAGCGAAGAACCAAAGGGCCGGAGGCCTGTCTAGACGGTAGCCGATGTCGAAGTGAGCGCCAAGCGAACCAGGCACCGGACATTAAATAAATAAGAGACAACCCTTTTGAAAATCCCCCCCCCTACGGAGCGTTCACCTTTCCCCAGACAGCAAACGCCGTGTCCCAGGAAACATCTTCTTTCGGCGGGGTGAAAACCGACTCCCAGGTCTGACCACCGTCGCCACTGCGCTTGATGTCGTAACGGCGCCGCTCGACATTGACGATCGTTCCACCCTCCGACTGGACGAATCGTCCGCCGGGCGTTCCTTTCGGTAAATCCTCCCAGGTGATGCCATCTTTGCTCTTCCGACCATGACTCCCCTTCTGCGCGGTCAGCCAGAATTCGCCATTCACAAAACTGAGCCCCCGCCAGGAATTCCCCCAACCTTTGAGACCGGGATCGTGCAGCGTCCACGTCTCACCACCATCTTCAGAGCGCGCCACCACTTCTTTGAAACGGCATAAAAACACCCCGTTGCCATACACGACCACTTCCTGTCCACCGCCCGCCTCCTCGGGGATGCGACTGTGTTTCCAGCTTTCACACCCGTCCTCGCTGTAAAAAACATGCTGGTTGTCACCAATCACAATAAACCGGCCACCTTTGTAATCGCCGTATCCGCAGATCATGTGATGTGTTTTTTCCCCATCTGCCAGCAACGGCCCTACTTTGTGGGCCTGCCAGCTTGCGAACCCATCTCCGGAGCTCGTCATCCCCCGCCACATATCGGCGCTGGTGAGAAACTTACCCTGACCACCCGTTGCGCCCCAGACGCTCCCGAGTCGCTCGATCGGTTCCGCATTAAGGTGGCACCAGTTCACTCCGTCGTCAGAGCCGATGTAGACACCCGGAGTTCCCCAACCCGAGAACACACCGATGACCCCACCGGTATAAGCCATCCCGTAAACCGCGAACGTGCCGTGCCAGCCGCCATCCTCCAGCGATTCCGTTCCGAGAAATGTCTGCTGCCAGGTTTTACCATCGTCCCGCGACACCAGGATACGGCCGCCCTGTTTCGAGGAAACAGCAAAGACCGGCTCCTCCATTTTCGGAGCTAACTTTCCACCAAAAGGAATATCCTCCCGGATCGGCGCGTGTTTTTTCTGCGCCATCGCCGAAGAGCAGACACCGGCGAGCAACAGCAGAAGAATGAGAAAGCGAAATGGGATCATAATAAGATAAACGGAACGAAATGCCTTGCTCTGTATGAACGAAAACTTCGCGGCATGAGTCAAGATTTTTGTGGCGGTGATATTCGAAAGCTTTTGCCTGAAATTCCCGGGGACTCGGAGTGGTCCCGCATCCCCGCTGAGTATGGAATCGGGTTGTTAATTTTGTGAATCCGGTCCTAAGTGGAGCCAGAAATGTCCCAGCCAGTCCCCAGCGTCCTTTTTCTCTGCAATCACAATTCAGCCCGCTCCCAAATGGCGGAAGCGTTTCTCCGGCATTTATCGGGAGGAAAAATCCGCGTTTACAGCGCCGGATTTGGAAAAAAAGCGATCAAACCCACCGTGTTCGAAGTCATGGAGGAATCCGGAATTCCCCTCGACGGCCACTACAGCAAAACCGTCGAAGAAATTCACGATCTGCGCCCCTTCGACTACGCCATCATCGTGTGTAAATCCGATGAAAATCAATGCCCCGGCTTCACCGAATTCGCAAAAAACCATCTCTTCTGGGACATCAAAAGCCCCTTCCAGGGCCGGAAACCCGCCGACCTCGACCCATCAGAAAAACTGATTCACTACCGCAGCCTCCGCGACCAGGTCTACTCTCAAGTCTCCAAATGGCTTGAGGAACTAAGCGACACGTTTCAATAGTCTTTCGGGTCAGCGTGGGGTGATTGTACCCTGTACAATCCGAAACTGTACAGGGTACAATCCGCTCTCAACCTAATTGAAGCTCAGTTACTTCGAAAAATAAGCCAAATAAACTGAGTCTCTCAAAAGGTTTTTGCATTAGCTGGACAAAGGCCCCGGAGGTCTCTACCCTGACTCAATCTCCCTTTCCAGATTGATGTAAAATGAATCAACTACAGAGATGAGCAAAAAAGGGAAAACACCCAAACTTTTTCTTTCCTATCGCCGCAGCGACCTAAACGGACACGCATCGGCTATGGTCGGTCGAATTCATGACCGGCTCCAAAGCCACTTCGGGCGGGACAATGTTTTCATGGATGTCGATTCGATTCCGCCCGGGGTCGATTTTGTGGAGCACCTCAACCACGCGGTTTCCAAAGCGGACGTTCTACTCGCGGTCGTCGGCCCGAACTGGGTGGAACTTCTCAAAGCGAGAGCCGCAGATTCCGATGATTTTGTGAAAATTGAAGTGAAAGCCGCGCTGGATCGCTCCATTCCCGTTATTCCGCTCCTTGTCGGTGCCGCTCAAATGCCGTCAAAACAGGACCTGCCCGAAGAATTGGGTTCTTTTGTGTTTCGAAACGCCGTGGTCGTGGATTCAGGCAGAGATTTCAACAGCCATATGCGTAGGCTCATCGACGATATCGAAAAGCTCGTCAGTCCCACCTCCGGCACGCCGCAATCGGAAGCCATTTCGACTGAAAAGAAGAAAAAAAAGAAACCTGTGAAATGGGTTGGTTGCGCCGGGTTCGCCATCGTGTTGTTACTCGTCTCTTTATTTCTAATTTCAAACGGCAGCTTATCCGGCTTCGGTATCAACCAGAACAAGCACTCTCAGGCAACCGTTTCCGATCGCACTTACTCGCTGGCAGGCTTGAAGTTCAAGCTCGATGTCATTTCGACCTTCGATGGGGAATATGTTAGCGGCACCATTTCCGCACAGGAACACGGTCAACCCGGCAAAGGCTACGGCTTTTCCGGCACCCGGAACGGCGACTTTCTCAGTGTGAAAATCGCGAACAACGATGAGTGGTGGCACGGTCTGGAATTAGCCAATCCCCAGGCCGACGGCTCCTACTCCTGGGAACTGGAAGACAACGATACACTCCTCAAACTCTACGTCTCCACCCGGAACGGAACCTATGAGTGGGAACTGCCCGAAAAATGATATCACTGGTTTCGGTGATGGTTCCTGATACGGGTCATTCTTTCGCCTGAGCCACCGCTGTTTGCAAATTTGCGGTCAGGGAGCAGTTGCTGATGATTAGGTAGTTCGTCTGGTTTGTCAGACAAATCGCCAGGGATCGAAATCTCGCCAAGGTTTTCAAAGCACTTCGTAATCAGAAAACACAATCGATTCCCTTCAATTGCCGCTAGCCATCACATGATGAACTGCGTCTTCGAATCAGGTTTTACATTTTTCACCTTATTTGACTGCCCACTTAGGACCAATGTGAGCATTACTCCCGAAAGCTTGTCTTTGCGTGGAATCCCAAGAAGAATAAAATTAGACCAGATGCGGCAAGTGCAGTTGAATTTATAAAAGCACAGGTGAAATACCGACTAAATTTGCAACCGTTCGTTTACCATGACTATGAAGTCATGGTTCATGAAGTCAAAACACATGAAAATTTTTAACGAGGGAGTAACAAATTTGCATGAATAAAATTTCAATCGTTACCCGCCCAAAATCCGTCGAGGACATCTCTGTAGGATTACGAAATAACTCTCTTTGTGTTTCGTTTAAAGAATTAGAACTCAGTGGGCCTGAGGGTTCGTTTAAAGCCCACGGTGTTTTGCTCAGAGACGGAAACAAATTCCGCTTAGAAGTCACCCCCTTAGAGAATGAGCAGATCCCAGAAATCGAAGATAAGGGATCATACGATGAAACCGATTGGTGGGACGCAAGGGGGACTACCGTATCAAATCTCAGTTTGAGTATGAGCGGAATCTTCTCAGGGGCCTTGCTACAAGGGAACGCCAATCAGAACTGCGAGACCGGCGGATCGTACCGAACAGTCGATCTATACCCACAGTCGTTAAAAGCTGAACGCACTGATCATTTAGGGAATGAAAAATTATTGGAGATTCTAAAAGATATAGATAATGCAAACAAGATTATTGAGGATCGAGAGACCAAAGGAATCGGCAGAATTCGCGCATCTATAGCGGACACAAAGCTCATATTTCGAAATAAAGTTTCGACCAAAACTGATTCGTTCCCCTATTTTGAAAACCCCGCCGAAAATTCAGACTTTGATTCCCTGATTGGAGAAGTAAATGGTTACACCTTTTGCTTTCGTCAAAACGGTGAGGATATATCCGTCTATATGGATACCGACCGAAAATTCAAGACCGAACCAGAAGAGAACAAAGATGCCTTCAAAGCCCTCCTTAAAGGTTTTTCGTTTTTACAAGGTTGTGATGCCCGCCCTTATTGGTATTCATTCGAAAGAAATGGTCAATACGATGCAGATGTTTTTCGACCAAACTTCTGCGGGAATAGCGGCGCCCCGCGTCCTTGTGCTGGAGCTTATGAAATGGTCGACCAAGACGATCTTGCTCTCCGGATTCTTACAATGGCCACGACTTACTTTATGGGTAGCGGCCCTGTCCCGGAACAAATTGCAAACTACCTTTGGCAGCTACGAGAGGCAACTTGTGGAACAACCCAAAATATTTATGGGGCTATGCATCAATGCTCAATTCTCGAAGGAATCTCGAAACTAATATTGAAAGAACGAGATGGCTGGTCGAAAACAAAGTTTAAGAAGAATCGCAACGCAAGGGAACGGTTTAAAGCTGTTTGTGAAAAACTTCAAATAGAGTGGGAGGGGCAATTCGAAAGAGTTGTCGATGTGTGGATCAACCCGCGAAATGCGATGGCTCACGGTGAACTGTTCGCCCCGGTAGTTGAGCATTCAAAGTTCGACTTAAGTAAAATGGTTGGAGGCGGCATAATCGCATTGATACTTGCTGACATGGGCTGGCGAGCCCCAGTGAATTTTGATATTCTGGAAGAGTCACATTTTCTCTATCGAAAAATTTCTAATGAGCCGGTAATTCGGGGGCGTTCGGTCGGGCATTACAGCAATGATATACCGGGCAGTTGGTCGCTCAGAGGCCAGATGTATAAATCAAGCACCGAGCAATCAGATCATTAATCACTAAAGCCGCTATTTTGTACAATGATCTCGTTCATAAAAACACTGGATGATCACAATAAACTCCCTGAAGACGCAGGAATTCACGATCAAACATTTCACTCTTACAGTGGTGATTGAAGGACTTTAATGAGTAATGGGCAATTCAGCCATGCCGAGTGAATTTTCACCGATCTATTGGCCATAGTCGATCAATGGGAGGCCACTCATCCGGATTGCTTAATCCATCATGACTATAAGCCTTGCCGCTTATTATTGGGAAAATTCCGGAATCTCACAAAAACACCCTTTTGTGAGACTGTTTAGGAAATATGGAAGATCAATCACCGTTTTCGGCCCGCTGTCGCGTGTGCGCAGGAGTTTTCAGCTTTTTGACTCGAAGAAATATCAGATCAAGACAGATTATCCGGTTCCTGAACCCTCAACGCCGGACGGCGATGGGTCGCGTCATCCGGCACAAACTCAATTCGCATTCCCCATCCGGCATAGGTGCATAGCAGGCGGCCGAATTCCTGCAAGGACAACTCCTTGTCATCAATTTCGATTACCGGTTCCATCCCGTCTGAGGCATCGTTAATTGCGCAGCGCAGCACATCTCCACGCGGTGTCCATTGGTTGCTCCTGGAGTGATATTCGATTTGAGTCGAATTCAAAGGGACCTCCGTTGCAATTTAAGGATTTGCTGCGGCGTGTTTTGTTCTTTCTTTGAGCTTGGCGTTGTAAAAAGCCATAATCTCCTCGTCGGAAAGTTCTCTTACCGCTTTCAAAGGCATTTGCAGGTGAGTCGTGCCATAGTCGGAGTCTACGTATTCGATGATGACGCCATCAGATTGGCGGTTGATGATGATTTCTTCGAGATTCGATACGATGGGGCGCACTTTTTTCATGTATCCCCATTCTACTACAAATTTCAAGATTTCACCCAAGGTTGGCCCCCCTCTATCATCTTCCGTACCTCTCCTTTTCCGCTCTAATTTCTAAGTCGGGAAAAATGAGAAGTTACGGGATGCGAAGGACCCTCCTTTTTACGACCGATTTGTGAAACTTGCACGTAAACATAAACGATCGGCCTGAGTGAATAGCCTTTTCAAGGATTTTATCGGGGCGGCGGTCCGGCTGCGCAAAGGCGATTCCCATCCCAACGTATTGGGGTTTGTAAGACAGTCTGAGGCCTGTGAGCCGATCTTGAAAAGAGTTCTCGGATTGCACAAAATAGCAGTATCTTCCGATTCGGATTAGATTAACGTAGTAAATATAATTTCGCTGCCACTAGAAAATGATAGACAACATTCCATTTATCTTATTAGCGGGCGCAGCGTTGGTCGCGTTCGTCATCTTACTTATCCTCAGCCGATTCATCACATTATGGATCAGGGCTCTTGTTTCGAATGCTCCCGTCAGCCTTTTTGCTCTCGTCGGGATGTGGATTAGGAAAGTTCCCGCTGCGCTCATCGTCGACAGCCGAATCAAGGGCGTCAAAGCTGGTCTGCCTTTTGATACCGACGAATTGGAGGCACACTACCTCGCCGGCGGAGCAGTCGACCATGTCGTCCTCGCCATGATCGCTGCTGACAAAGCCTCTATTCCACTAAGTTTTAAACGTGCCTGCGCCATTGACCTCGCGGTGAAAGGAACCGGAAAAACTGTTCTCGAAGCGGTTCGGGCCTCGATCAACCCCGCCGTGATTGACTGTCCTGGTGGAGGTGAAAAAATTGACGCCGTCGCCCGCGACGGTATCCAGCTCCGCGCCCGGGCCCGGGTCACGGTTCGAACCAACCTCGACCGGTTCGTCGGCGGAGCGACAGAGGAAACGATTATCGCCCGGGTAAACGAAGGCATCGTGACGTCGATCGGTTCGGCAAATTCCTACAAAGATGTTTTGGAACATCCAGATGGTATTTCAAAACGTGTCCTCGAACGTGGGCTGGATGCCAATACCGCCTTCGAATTGATTTCCATTGATATTGCCGATGTCGATGTCGGTGAAAATATCGGAGCCAAACTTCAAATCAGCCAGGCCGAAGCCGACAAGCAGGTTGCTCAGGCCCATGCTGAGGTTCGCCGCGCTGCAGCTGTAGCTACCGAGCAGGAAATGTCCGCAAGAATCCAGGAAATGAGAGCTCGATTCGTCGAAGCTGAATCACAAGTTCCCATGGCGATGGCCGAAGCATTTCGCAATGGCAACCTCGATGTGAACTACGCCAGATTCAAAAACGTCGTCGCAGACACAACCACCCGGGAAAGTAATGCCGGAGAAGTGGAACCGGAACATTCTGACGAAGTGTAGCTGATAGGAATTTGTTTATACAAGGCCTAAATGCAAGCAAGCCCTTATCGCGCGTTGCCTCATAAAAAAAGACACCGAAGCGGGAAATGAATGAATTGCGATT